>CAKSIJ010000007.1 GCA_934462715.1 uncultured Clostridia bacterium | reverse complement strand
GCCGCAAAAGAAGCGTTTTCTGAATTCCTTAATAATGCAAATCTTGATTCAAAACAAATTTATTTTGTGAATCAAATAGTAGAATACATTGTCCATAATGGAATGATGAAAGATTTATCCGTACTTCAGGATGCGCCGTTTACGGATAGAGGCAGTGTTGTTGAAATCTTTACAGATCTTTCTGTATGGGCAGGAATCCGCAAGGTTATTGAGACGATAAATATGAATGCAGCAGCATAATAAAAACATTAAAAATAACATAAAATAATATTGACAAACGTTGTGTTTTGTTGTATAATGATTAGTGGAAAGAGGGAAGCTTATGACTAATTATAATAATATGAAGAAAATTCGCGAAATATATGGTGCTACACAAGAGGAAATAGCGAAGGTTGCTGGCGTAAATCGATCGACAGTCTCCCAGTGGGAAACGGGTTCCATGAAAGCGTCGAGTTCTAAGCTCGAAAAATTATCTATTTTTTATGGTATAGGACCTGAGTGCTTTTATGAACTTCCAGATATTGATGATATTAGAAAAAATATGTTGATAGAATCCGCAAAAAAAGAGAAAGAGGTCAGAGAGTCCTCGGAAAATAAAAGAAACAAAGTTGACGAATTTGCACAAATGCTTCAATCATTATCTTTTAACGAAGCCAGAGCAAGATTCATGCTTGCGATGAAACTTTTGCTTTCTACAGCGGATGACGGAAAACTTGATGAATTAGAGCTTGCATACGAAATTAACCAAAAGATGGCTAAAAGGTTGGAAGCAATAATCAGCATTAGAAAAGATGAAGAGAAAGCTAAAAAGGAAAAAAATGAAGATACGTTGTACGATTTGTTAGACTCTTTCTCTGAAGACGATTAACAATTTAATAATTCAACAATTACAAAAGAAAAAGCCTTATTGAGCTTGGACCCTCAATAAAGCTTTCCAGAAATAACAATACTTGATATCATTATTTCGGTACAGATGTAAATATTCTATCACGTATTTTGACATTTGTCAACGTTTCTGAGCTAAATTATATGCTAAAAGGTTGTGATTTTTGTTGCATACGTTCTTTTGTATTGTTTCTACATAGATATTAAACAATCCAAAGGAGGTAGCAGTTATGAGAGCTACTAAAATAAAAATGAAGTCAAGTTGTGGAAAGTCAGACAATCTATTAGAAATTGATTCTGTATATGTTACAGGATGTACAAACCCAGGATATTATAAAAAAGAAGTATTACACGATCACCTTAAGAAAAATCCTGGAACCATACAAGTGGATATATGGCCATATCCTAATGTTGTTTCTGCAACGAGTGTCAACAACGAGAAGTATGTGAAATCTTCTCCTAACAGTTCAAACAAGGATAATCTCCTTTGTTTACCAAGAGAGTAAGGAGGCCTTGTATGGGTAAAAATCAACATGTTACTCCTCATACTGACGGAGGTTGGCAGGTTATTGGTGCAGGAAATCAAAAAGCCACATTGAAAACCAATACACAAGCGGAGGCTATTGCCGCTGCAAGAGAAATAGCAAGAAATCAAAAATCTGAACTTGTTATTCATGGTCGAGATGGTAGGATTAGGGGAAAAGACTCTTACGGAAATGATTCGTTTCCACCAAGAGGGTGAAGAAAGGATGAAATATATGTATAAAACAGGAGAAAAGCCCGGTAAGGGTGAGTATACTTGTACTAATTGCGGACAGGTAGTCGTGCTTGATGACAATACAGACACATTGCCACCATGTCCTAAATGTAGTGGAGACACTTATAGTAAGTAAAACAAATAAGTGGGGGCGTAATGCATTCCATTATACCCCCACTACAACAAAGATGATAACAAATTGATAACAGATAACACTAAAGACAAAATAATTAAAAGATTTTAAGCGGAATCGGCGAAGAAAACGGCTTAAAATCGGGTGAAGCAACTAAAATCACGCTATAACGCACCGAGTGGGAATGAGGTATCACACCTCACAAATGGCTTAACCACGCCGTTTGTGGCACTTGTGGGTGCAAATTGGCAACGATTTGGCAACATTAAATTATTTATAAAGGTAAGAGCTAACTGATTTGATTTTCAGTTAGCTCTTTGTGTGATGTGGAAACCTATATTTTATTATTTCTTACAGCCATTCTTTTCACATGTAACCGCTTGTGATGTTTCAACCCAATCTTCCGGGTTATCATCTATTCTAGCACCACAACCTGTATAATTTCCATTTTTTACATGAATTTTGCCTTTTTCGGATTTGCTGGTGTCGTTGCCAATGTATTTTATGTTCATATTGTTCCCTCCTCTCTATTTGAATAGTGAAATGATTTGAAAATGTTGTTTCCACATACTACAATATTGTAGTTGATTTTATTTTGTAATACTTTCCGGATAATTATATCTCCAATTATCGTATTCCTCTTTCGTTATCTCGCCGTTTCTGTATTTGCGAGCAACCTTATTCCATGCACGAAGCATATCGTACATAGGAAAATAAGACGGATTATCTCTATTGAGGGTAAGGCAAAACTCATCATCGAGCATATTTATTGTCAATCCATATATATCTTCTATCGCAAACAAGGTGTGCAGCAAAGCATCATAGTTGTCGATGTCGGGCAGTTTAATTGCCTGCGGTGACACACCGAATATTTTTGCAATATCCTTTATCATATCATCTTTTGGTGTTCTGACGCCTATTTCGTATTGACCTACACGGGTTTCGGCTGTCTTCTCGCTAAAACCGAGTTTTATGCCAAGCCATTTTTGCGTAGCACCGTGCAGATTTCTTAAAAATCTTATTCGCTCTCCGATAGCCATAATATATCTCCAATCGTATTGTTCTACTACCTATTATAAGAACCTGTCAAGTATCAGGTAGCATTTTTTCAAAGATCTCCACCTTTATTACTTGACAGAACCTTGAAATAGGTGTATAGATTATACACCTATTATAACATATTAGTTTGAGTTAGTCAACTATAAGAAATAAAAAAGATAATAAATTTTCGAAAAACACTTGACATTATCTTAAAAGTAGGATATAATGGTTATGCATTATCAAATTGCGTTGAGTAACGCGAGCATAAAAGCATTTATTTGTATTATATTCACGCAAAATGATAAAAAAACAATAGTTAGGAGTGAAAACATGGGGAATTTGTTTTTGAGAGCTGATGAAGTACAGCAGATACTCGGAGTATCAAAGTCATATGCTTACAAAGTTATCAAGGAAATGAATTCCGAGCTGCAGCGGCAAGGATTTCGCACCATTGCCGGCAGAGTAAGTAAGCAGTACTTTTTCGAGAAAGTAAATTATAAGCCACAGGTAGAAAGGAGTAGTGAAAATGGCAGTTTATAAAGATGGTGATAAATGGAGAGCTGTTTATCGTTTTACTGATTGGACAGGCGAACGAAAACAAACACAAAAGCGTGGTTTCAACACAAAGCGAGAAGCTCAATGTTGGGAGCGAGAGCAACTGCGTAAGGCGAGATCCGATATAGATATGACTTTTGAGAACTTTGTGGGACTATATCGGGAAGACATCGGAGCGAGAATCAAGGAAACAACATGGGAAACAAAGGATTCTATCATTGATAATAAGCTGATTCCGTACTTCGGCAAAAAGCGTATATCTGACATTAAGCCGAAAGATGTGATTAAGTGGCAAAATGAGATGATGAATTACCGTGATGAGAATGGCAAGCCGTATTCACCGGTATACCTTAAAACCTTGCATAATCAATTAAGTACAATATTTAATCATGCAGCAAAGTTTTACGGACTATCTGAAAATCCGGCTGCAAAAGCAGGAAATATGGGTAAGGCGAAAAACAAAGAAAAAGAATTTTAGACAAAAGATGAGTATATGAAGTTTATTGATGAAATGCTTGATAAGCCGACTTCGTTCTGTGCGTTTGAAATGTTGTATTGGACCGGAATACGATTGGGCGAATTGCTTGCATTGACACCATCGGACTTTGATTTTGAAAAGAAAACGGTATCAATCAGCAAATCATATCAGCGAATTAGGAAAAAGGATATTATAACAAGTCCTAAAACTGAAAAAAGCAACAGAGTAATTAATATGCCTGATTTCTTGTGCGAGGAAATGAAAGAGTATATCGACAGCCTTTATGGCGTTTCGGAAAATGACAGAATATTTCCAATAAGCAAAAGCTATTTGCATCACGAAATGGATAGGGGTGCAAAAGCCGCCGGAGTGAAGCGTATACCAATACATTCAATTCGTCATTCGCACGTCAGCTTGCTTATTAATATGGGTTTTACTGCTGTTGCAATAGCAAAGCGTGTGGGACATGAAAGCATTGATATTACCTACAGATATGCTCATATGTTCCCAAGTGAACAGGCAGAAATGGCAGATAAATTAAACATTGAAAGGTGTGAAAATATTGGATAAAACGCTTGATAATAAAGGCAGATGGCGGAATGTGATAATATCATTTCGGATGTCACCGCAGGAACGGGATGACTTGAATGTCAGAGTAAAACTATCAGGACTTACAAAGCAGGACTACATAATAAAATGCCTGTCAGAGCGAGACATAGTAGTTCAGCCGAACACAAGAGTTTACAAGGCTTTGCGAAATCAAATGGCGGAAATTCTGTCGGAATTAAAGCGAATAGAAAACGGAGCAGACATTGACAGCGACTTGCTCGATATAATTCAAATTACGGCACAAACCTACAACGGGTTGGCAGAAAAAGAAAAGTCCTGATGTATCGGCAAATACAAAAGGACTCGGAAAGTGTGGTAAAACCCCCTCTCGATAAGGATATTTTACCACACCTCCGGCAAATTTGCAATAGGAGGTGACAAAAAATGAGCAATTTAAAACTGATAAATATGCGTGATGTTGAAGTTGAGCCTATATGCTGGCTTTGGTATCCGTTTATTCCATACGGAAAAGTGACAATTATACAAGGCGATCCCGGTGAGGGAAAAACAACGCTTGTGCTTCAAATTATTGCACGGCTCACCAAAGGCGAAAGTATAATTGATGAAGATGAAAGCCTGCCGATAAATGTAATCTATCAAACGGCAGAGGACGGACTGGCTGATACGATAAAACCTCGATTATTGGCAGCAAATGTGGATTGCTCAAAAGTGCTTGTGATTGATGACAGTGATACGCCGCTTACAATGCGAGATGCAAGACTTGAACAGGCTATAATTGAAACTAATGTAAAACTTGTTGTGTTGGATCCGATTCAAGGATTTTTGGGTGCTGATGTAGATATGCACAGAGCAAATGAGATAAGACCGATTATGAAGCATATATCCGAGCTTGCCGAAAAATATAAATGTGCGATTATTTTAATCGGGCATATGAACAATTGTAGCGTCGGAAAATCTGCATACAGAGGGTTAGGCTCTATCGATTTTCAGGCAGCGGCAAGAAGTGTGCTGGTTGTTGGCAGAATTAAAGATGAGCCGGAAATCAGAGTTGTATGTCAGACAAAAAGCTCGCTTGCACCCGAAGCAAAAGCAGTTGCATTTCGATTGAGTGAAGAAAACGGCTTTGAATGGGTTGGCGAGTATGATGTTTCCGCTGATGATTTGCTTTCGGGAACTGTAAAAGGCACTAAAAAGCAAACGGCAATGGATTTTCTTGAAAATTTGCTTGCAAGCGGTCAAATGCCTCAAACGGCACTGATGGAACTTGCCAATCAGAAAGGTATATCTGAGAAAACAGTGCGAAATGCCAAAGATGAATTAGGAATTAAATCAAAGAAAGTAAATAATCAATGGTATTGGAGTCTTGATTAAAAGTAAGATGGCAAGATGCCCCTTTCTATACAATAGGGCATCTTGCCACCTTGAAAGGATATGATGTGATATGAAGAAAATACAAATTACGCAAGACTTGTTTGTGAAGATGATTAAATATTTTTACGGCGATGAATTTGAAGTGGAAATGTCAATAAATGTGCAGTCAGAATTTTGGGTAAATTTCGACTGCACATTTATTGACATTTCCAAACTGCTGCGGTAAAAAGCATACAAAAAAACGGGCATATTGCTCCAAATCCCGTAAACGAACCTGCGGGACGGATTTAATATGCCCGTTTTTTATAAAGCGTCAGAAATTTCAAAGAAAAAATATTTGCGGTATATTTTAACATTATACCACAGGAAAGTCCAAATGCTCTATTGCTTCTCTCAGTATCGGGTGACGGATAACGAAATGAATCGTAGGCGCTTTGTTCTTTGAAATCAAGACATACTCGTTTTCATGTATGGTAATCTGAATGTTTGCAAAGGCGTTTTCTCTTGTCGGAACAGCTGCGTAATTTTTTGTTTTTTCCGCAAATTCCTTTGTCAGCTTCAAATGCTCGGAATATTCTTCATAGGTGTACTCAAAACTTTTATCGCAAAACATAAGCGACAGTGAAAGTGACAAGGGCTGTTTTTTAAATTTTTCCTCGCTAAGGCAAGGGATTTCATCGGAAACAGAATTATTTTTAAGAATTTCAAGCATTTGCTTTTTTCTTTCCTCTGCATAAAGAAGAATTTTTTGCTTTTCGTTATCGCTCATATTTCTCCTGTTCAGAAAATCTGTTAAAAATTCTTTTTCTGCGGTATATATCGGAAGCGAGGAAAGTATGCTCCTCCTGCTGCCGTCCGTATGGGAATCGGCAAGGATAAACGCCGACAATTCGGCTGATTTATCCTCACGGTAAATCTCCATAAGAGGGTGAGTCTTTTTTAAAATGCAGGCGCTTCTTTCCCTGTAATATGCAAGCTCTTCTTTATTTTTTGTAAGGTAATATCTGCCTTTAGAGTGAAAACCCGAGATACACTCCCCCGACAATGCAGCTGCGCCCGACACGTTCAGAAAACGGCAGAAAACACGGTTATGCACCTCTTTTAAGTAATACGGAGAAATCTGCCCGGTCATGTACAGAGGAATCCAACATTCAAGACCCAGCATAAGCTCGTTAAAAGGTCGGTTGAGGTTATGCACCACATTCAAATGAAGTCCTTTTTTCAGCATTGCGGCAAGTCCGAACATATATTTTCGGGAAAAGTCCATATCCTCCGCCATATCGTCCATCTGCATATCGCTGTACATAAAAACGCTGTGACGTGATCTTGAAAGGGCTGTCGCTTTAAGAAAATCAAGCTCTCCGTTTTTCATTTCTTCAATTCCGTAATAAGCTTTTGACAGAGGAAGCTGAAAAGGCAAAGTAGGCACCTTAAGCTCATCGAAACGGATTGACTTTATGTATTCGTTCAAATCGAACGAGTTTAGCGTATCCAGAAATTTTTTTGTCGGGTTTACGGCATCGTCCGACGGTATGCTGTCTGTGAGCCATGTTGCAAGCTCTGACGCATAAAAGCTCTTTGTTTTAAGCTGTGCCGGTTTGACGTTTAATATCTCGGCTATTATTTTAAGGTCATTTTCGGAGTCGCTGTACTGAGAAAAGTATTGCGCAGCATCAAACGCAAATTTCTGAGGGTTCGCAGGCTTTCGTTTTCCGTTTCGTATTCTTGAAATATATGACGAGTCGTATTTTAAGCTTTTCGACATATCCGCAGCATTAACCGACAGAACCGAACACAGCAGATTGAATTTTTTCTGCATACTGTCAAAATCAAAGCGGATTTCTTCCGCATATACGTTAAATTCCGTCAAAAGAGCCTTGTAGGATATACCGTCAATTCCCTTTCGGTTTGCGGCTGTGCAGATTCCCCTGCACAGCTTTTTCATATCCTCCGAATTTGCCCTCGGAGTTCTTGTTCCCGACTTGTATCTGCTTACGGTTGCCTCCGATATTCCGGAATATTGTGCAAATTCTTTTCCGGAGCAATTCAGCATATTCATATAATCGTTTAACTTATTCTGAAACATAATCCCACTTCCCTGTTCGTTTTTTTTAATTATAACACAGTTTGCAGAAAAAATAAACAGCAAATGAAAAATATTTCCGTATTTGGCAATGCCAATTCAGGAAACAGGATTTACTTGCATCAGAATGTATGCTATAATAGCTGTAGTAAAACAAAAAAATAAATCTAAAAATAAAAATCAAAGAAAGGCTGATGATTATGCACTTTAAAAAAATAATTTGTACCGCACTCGGTACGGCAATGTTACTGCCGTCAATATTTGTTCCGACAGCGAATGCATGGAGCGTTTACGATACCGATTACGGAATGGAGTGGTATGAGCAGAGCAAAACCGCCATAACCGACGATATGGAACAAATGCGTGAAAAAGCCGACCCAAACGATGTTACATCACTGATTTACACCGTTCGCAAGGACGGCTCGGCAATGATTACAAGCTATGCGGCAAAGTTCTGGTATGACCCCGATCCGAATTTTTCGGTTGAACTTAATATTCCGTCCGAAATCAACGGTCATACAGTTACGGCGATAGGTGACGGAGCGCTTCGCGAAAGCGCAACAAAAATTTCCGGTATCACACTTCCGCCTACGATAAAGGAAATCGGAAACCGCGCAATTTACGGAAGATACTTAAAATATCTTAAATTAAACGATGGTCTTGAGGTTATAAAGGATTTTGCCATAGACTGCGGAGATGAGCTTGAAACACTTGTTATCCCGAACAGCGTAAAATACATAGGAAGCGAAGCAATAAGCGGAGAAGCTTTAAAGAATATAACAATGCCCGATAATCTTGAATTTATCGGCAAAAGAATATTTTTTGGTTCGGCATACGATAAGGACGCCGCTAACCGTGTTGACGGAATACAGTATCACGGTCAGTATCTGATAGCCGGAATCAGAATCGGCTATGCGGCAATCGACAATCCCGACCCGTCCGCACCTACCGAAAACAGACAGATTCACGAATGGGAGGCTGTCGGGGATATTGCAATCCGCGAGGGCACAACAATGATGGGCGAGGACGCTTTCGGTATGTCCGACATTACGTCGGTACAATTGCCGTCTACCTTAAAGGCTATCCCTTATCTCGGCTTTTACCGGTGTAAAAATCTTAACAATGTTGTAATTCCCGGAAATATAAAAGAAATCGGAGTGAGTGCTTTTTCGTGGTGCGAGAGCCTTTCAAATCTTACAATTTCCGAGGGTGTTGAGCATATCGGCGAAGCGGCATTTTTCCGCTGCAATAATCTGAACGAGGTAACAATCCCGCAAAGCGTTACGCAGATAGATTTGCACGCTTTCGGCTGGGACTATGTTAACGACTACGATGTAAGAAACGAAAATCTTGTAATAAAATGCTACAGCGGAACGGCTGCGGAGCAGTACGCAAAGGACAACGGATTCAAGTGCGTATTGCTTGACACGGGAGAAACTATAGAAAAGGGCGAGCCGACGGCAGCCGCAGACGGCAGATTTGTTTGCGAAGAAAAGGGCGATAATTGTGCGGTCAAGCAATTTAAGGATATAAAAAGCGCAGATGGCGATCCCGATCACTCCGGAATTGAATTTTGTCTTGACAACGGCATTATGAACGGAACAGGCGCAGATATGTTCTCACCCGACGATACAATTACAAGAGCGCAGTTTGCAACTATGTTTTACCGCTTTGCCGGGCAGCCGCAAGCAGACGGAAATTCAAAGTTTACGGATTTAACACAGGACTGGTATAAAAAGGCGGTCTGCTGGGCTGCCGCAAACGGTATACTGAACGGCACGGGAGATACAACATTTTCACCGAACGAGGTTATAACAAGAGAACAGATTGCGGCTATATTCTACCGCTATGCACAGTCAAAGGGACTTGATGTATCGCTTGACGATTCGGAAATTTCCTCTGCGCTTGCGGGCTACAATGACTTTGCGGATATATCGGACTATGCAAAAATCCCCGTTGCGTGGTGCTTTGACGAGAACGTTATGTTTATACACTCGCTTACCGGATATGAATATGCAATTTATCCGAAAGTCGCCCCGTCAAGAGCCGATACGGCAACAATGTTTTGGAAATTTTCTTATGTGATGAATAATAACTGATAAGAAAGGCGGCTGTTATTATGTTTAAAAGGAAACGAGTGCAGGCGGCGGTCATTGCTTTTTGTATGGTTATGACGCTCGTGTCCATGCCGGTTTTTGCACAGGTCACATCCGGCAAATGCGGTGAAACCGTGAGCTATTCATATGATTTTTCTACAAATGCACTTACCATAACCGGTACCGGCGATATGAAACAGTATTCGCTTACATCTCCTGCACCTTGGGATAGCTTTTGTGAGGATATTGTGAATTTAAATATAGAAAGCGGTGTAGAAAGTATCGGTTCTTATGCGTTTTACTATTGTAAAGGTTTAATAAATGTAAAAATTCCGGACAGCGTTACAACCATTGGTGAATATGCATTTTTAGAGTGTGTAAGTTTGGCAAGTGTTACAATTTCGAATAGTGTAACAACCATTAGCAAGGGTTCATTTCAAAATTGTACCGGCTTAACGAATGTAACAATTCCCGGCAACGTAATAAGCATTGGTGAGTCTGCGTTTTCTTCCTGCGATAATCTTACAAGCGTTACAATTCAAAACGGCACAAAAAGTATTGGCACATTTGCGTTTAGCGGTTGCCGCAACTTAAATAACATAACGCTTCCGGACAGCGTGGTAAGCATTGGCGATAATGCTTTTCAAT
Source organism: uncultured Clostridia bacterium (assembly GCA_934462715.1). Taxonomy (GTDB): domain Bacteria; phylum Bacillota; class Clostridia; order UBA1381; family UBA1381; genus RGIG1988. The sequence goes on along the minus strand of CAKSIJ010000007.1, from coordinate 132,797 downwards.
ACACCGGATTCTATAATGATGATTCAGAATGGGAAGTACTGTATATCGGAAATCATCTTATCAAGGCAGACGATGGGGCACTGAATAAAGGTAATATAAGTGATTATGCCATAAAACCCGGAACAAAAACCATTGCCGATTATGCGTTTATCGGTTGCGATGAATTAAAAAGCATAACAATCCCCGACAGCGTAGTAAGTATCGGCAATTATGCATTTGAAAGCTGCAGCGGTTTAACAGGCATGGCAATCCCGAAAAATGTGATACGTATCGGTAATTGTGCATTTCAAACTTGTATCGGCTTAACGAATATAAGCGTTGCCGACGGCAACAGTGCATATTGCTCCGAAAACGGTATTTTATACAATAAAGAAAAAACGGAAATTATATGTTTTCCGAAAAACAAATCGGACAACAGTTTTGAAATCCCCGACGGCATAACAACTATTTCCGACGGAGCATTTGAAAGATGTTGGAATTTAACAAACGTAACAATTCCAAACGGTGTAAAAACCATTGGAGATGACGCGTTTAATTATTGCAGAGCCTTAACAAGCATCATAATCCCGGACGGTGTAACAAGTATTGGCAATTATACCTTTTTCAACTGTTCAAGCTTAACAAGCGTTACAATCCCGAACAGCGTAACGAGTATCGGCGAGTATGCATTTAACAAGTGCAATAAATTGAAAAATGTTAATTACATTGGAAGCAAAGAGGATTGGGGTGATATAGATAAAGGAGAAAATCATTCGATATCCGATAGCATTATTACCTACTGTAAAGGCATTAAAGCAGTGCAGCTAAACAGCGGAAATATAGCTGTCGAGCCGATAAACACGGAAAAAGGCAAAACCGTTATCCTTGTTCTTTACAACGGCGATAAATTTGTCGATATGCAATTTGGTATATATAACGGCACGAAAATAACGTTTGAAACGGATAAAACCTATACGCACGCCAAAGCCATGGTTTGGGAAAGTCTTGAAAGTATGATTCCGGTATGCGGTGCAAAAACCGCAGAATAAATTAAACGTCAAGCCGTTTAATAATTTTCATAGTTGACAGCAAAGGCTCTTTGCCGATAATTGCATTGGAAAATCCCCTGTAGGATCTTTCACAATTACGGCAAAGAGCCGATTTTTTTAGATTTCTTCAATCAATACGCAGGTGTTAGGTTTAAGATTTAATGCAAGATCCGAGGTTTGGGATATTTCTTCACCGTCATGCTCCCCGTCAAGAAGATATATCTTGTATTTTCCCTCACGTCCGAAATCAATGCTGATTTCCTTGCTTTCGGCTTCCTGTTCGCTGTCTGTGTAGTATGTGACAACGCTCAGAGTTTTGCCGTCCTTTTTCACTCCGCACAGAGTATAGATGTTTTCCGGACTGTCATCGCAGATAACCTCATATTCCGTATCATAGAATTTTCCGTACCACATAAGAGGATAGTAGCCCTTTAACGGTTCGTATGTATAGAAGTCGAACACACCGTTAAATGCGGACGGTCTTGTATCGTAATACATAAGCATATCTATTGACGAATGTTGCGAGGCTGTTATGCACGCCATTGTAAATACTGCGCCTTTTATACCGTGCATTGTTTTAATCGAATACAAAAATTCATCTGTCCAGCCCTTGATGTAATTCCATTCGTTAAGAATACTCTCCGAGTTTTCATATCCGTATTTTACAAGCCTTTTTTTAAGACGTTCGGCTTTTTGCACAAGCCACTGCGGTTCGTTGCAGTATATATGCCATGAGAAGAAATCCAGTTCCACTTGACGTTTTTGCATTTCTTTAAGAAAATCATCAGCCCAGTCCTCGTTCCAAGCCAATGCAGGTCCGCCGATTTTTAAATTCGGAAAACACTTTTTCAAATGCTTTGATGTGATCTCAAAAAGGTCGAAAAACTGTGCCTTTGTACCTCCCCATGTACGCTTGTTTGTGCTGTCATCGGGGTCTAAATCCGGCTCGTTCCAGATTTCCCAGTATTGGATATTCAGCTTATATCCGTCAGCCCAGCCCTCATTATAGTGTCTTATGATATGCTCGCATATCTGCGCCCACTTATGAAAATCCTTCGGCGGAATTGTTCCGTGCTTTTTTACCTGATGTTCTATAGTCTGTCCGAGCCTGAAATATGTTTCCGTACCTGCGTCAAGACATACAAGTATAGCCTCGTCGGTGCAGGCAAAATCATAGGATTCGGGATCGTTGACGTCTGCGTCAAAATTCGGGAAAATGTTGGTTATATCGTGACTGAAAGGTCCTCCGTATATACCGCATACCGCACTGTCATGATTTCTTGAATACGGTATTCTTGCCGCTTTGTAGTCATTGAAATTACTTCTGAACTGATCGTTTGCGTGTCTTTTGTGCCACGGTCCGCCGTTTGTGGCATTCATGACTTTGAATTTACCGTCATTTTTGGATAAATCAAATTTTAGATGTTCCATAGCTTAATCACCTTCATTTTCTGAATTTAATAATATATGTAAAACATAATATGTTTTTACATCGCTTTTATTATTACCATGGACGCAACGCCGATGATAATACCCAAAACGCTTCTTACCGTAAGTCTTTCACGGAAGCATACTGCGGCAACAATAGCAGCGATTATGGTACTTCCTCCGTTTATGAAAGTGAAAAGCACAACCGGTGAAACGAATGCCGTTGAAAGCGTCGCAAGCTGATTTATGATGAATACGGCTATCGCAAGCACCAAAGCCATTCCCATGATGCTCGGTGTCAGCTTATCTCCTTCGGTGTGTTCACTCCTTGCCGATGTAATTATCGCCATAATAATCATAAATATGCCGACAATTCCGAATGACAAAAACGAAAATACCGAAACGTCACCCTCCGGGACATAGAACGTAAACATCTGCTGAGCAAGCATTGTAAAGCCGTTTGTGAACATAACTCCCAAAAGCAGCAAAAAGGTCTTAAAGGTAAATTTGCAGGCAATTTTTGATGAGCTTGTTATCATAAGGTATGCCGCAACAAAGAAAATTGCAACTCCGAGCCACTGTCCCCATGACATCGGCGCGTTAAAAAGAAATATTCCGGCAATGCAGGGCACAATAAGTCCCGCCGTTCCGAACAGCGACGAAAGCGCCACCGTTCCGCTCCTCAGAGCAAGCATACTGCACGCTGAGGACAGAACAAGCATAATACCCGAAAATGTTGAAATCAAAACCGTCAGCAAATCGCATTTGAAGCCGTTACCGGCAATCAAAATCAGTATAAGTCCCATAGCAGCGGCGATAACCTTTGTAAATGCCATATACTTGAAAAAGCACGGCTTCGTTCTCACTGCGTTGCTTGCGCGCTTACTGAACAGGTGCTGAAATACTCTGCACACCAATATAATTGATATGTATAATGTTCCCATGATATAATAACTCCTTGTTTTTAATTGTTTTTTTATATCGAAAATCAATATTAATTATAATTATTCTGCCGTCCTTGCCCTACCGGTCGATTTTCTTACCACCAATTCGGGGTCAACCGTTATGTGCTGAACAAGCTGCGATTTTCCGAAAATCTTATCATACAAAAGCTTGACGAGTATTTCTCCCTGATCCTCCTGAAATGTGCGTACCGTAGTAAGCGGCAGCTGAGAATAAGCCGCCGACGGAATATCATTTATTCCGATAACGCTTATATCTGCCGGAACTGAAACACCGTGATCTTTAAAGCTGTGTATCATTGCAAGGGCAATTTCATCATATGCACAGACAACCGCTGTGGGAAGCTCCTTTTTTAGCATTTTCTCCGCTGCGGCATACCCTATCCTCTCAAATCTTTCGGAAATAGTATACATATCGTCCTCATTACAGGTCAAGCCGAATTTCTCCATACTTCTGCAAAAGCAGTTCTGCTTTGAGATTGTAAGACTTTCGCCGACAAAGGCAATCCTTTTATGCCCCAAGTTCTTGAGATATGACACAATTTCATCAAAATATGTTTGGTTGCTGCACGAAACACTGTCATATTTACATAACTGTGACGAAATGGTAACTATCGGTATTGGCGTTTCAAAAATTGAATTGTTCATCGGAAAAAGAACTATTCCGTCCGCACAGTTTCTTACGGTAAGCGTTTTTATTATCTTGTCGAGCTTTTCGCAATCAAAATCATACACATAGACCGCAGCAACAGCACTCCTTGCTTCAACCGCTCTTTTAATTGCGGTGATTTCCCTTGCATATTCAATGCTGACTATCTCGGGGCATACGACAGCTATTGAAAGTTCCTTTTCATTTGTGTATTCAATCTTTCTTTTGCCCTTCTCCTCAAAATAACCTCCGCTCATCGCTATGTCGATTATTCTTTTTGCAAGCTCATCGCTGACTTCCTTGCTTCCGGAAAGAGCCTTTGAAACGGTAGACACCGAAACGTTTGCTATCTGCGCTATTTTTTTGTAATTCATTACAGGTACCTCCGCGCCGGTTTTACCCGGCGCACAAAAATGCATTTTTCAATATTATATCACATATATCGGTAAATTTAAAGACCCGAAGCTACGAAAAATTTTCGGATTTTATTGATGCAAAAAATCTCAGAACGAAAAGACACACCCGAAAAAAGACAGGTGTGCCGATTAATACGAATATATTATTTTAACAAAATACCTTGAAGCTCATGAATGTCCGAAGCTATCGCTGCCGGATTAAAGGCTTCAAGTTCACCGTCTGCGGCATAGCCGTAGGATACACCGATAAACGGTATACTGTTTTTTTCTGCTCCGATTGCGTCATGCTTTCTGTCGCCGACCATGATCGGGAATTTACAGTTTTCGGCAACCTTCAAAGCTTCTGCAATAATTTCCGATTTGTCATTATGCGTTCCGTCAAGCTCTGAGCAGGATAGAAAATCAAAATATTTATCAATTCCGAAATGTTTGACTATTTTAGCAGAGTAAGGAGCAGGCTTTGACGTTGCAAGCGCAAGCTTTTTTCCGTGCTTTTTTAATTCTTTGAGCATTGAGGGTACACCCTCTATAAGCTCGTTTTCAAAAATGCCGGTTTTTGAAAAACGCTCTCTGTATTTTTCTACAGCCGTAAGAGCGTCATTTTGTGACATATTGTAAAATTCCATAAACCCATCAACGAGCGGAGGGCCTATAAACCGTCTGAGGTTATCGGGATTTTTTTCGTTGATTCCGAAAAAACCGAGAGCGTATTGCACCGACCTTGTTATACCTGTTTCGGGCAAAGTCAGAGTACCGTCGAGGTCAAAAAGTATTAAATCGTACATAGTAAATCCTTTCAGTGCGTTATTTTAAAACTGTCTGTTTTATTTTATATAGTTTTCTTTCCAGTATTCATTATCGAGCTTCCACATTTTATCTTTTAGGTGAAGCTTGGAAAACATATTGTAAAGGGCTTTAACCTTTAAAGACGGCTTGAGCTTCTTTGCGTGCTTTTCAACTTTCGCAGCAGTTTTATCCAGTTTTTTTATAAATTGCTTCTTGAATTTTTCGGGCATATCGTTCCAGAAAAATCCCCATACCGATTGGGTAATAACATGAGTTCTTGCAATGCCCCAGTAGTCCATGCTGTCCTTTATATCACTTGCGGCAGATTTCAGACCGCCTCCTCCGGCGCTTGTGATTATGACCGCTTGTTTGTTTTTCATCTCAAAATTCGGGCGGTGAACAAGCCATCTCCAGCCGTAATGATCCAAAAAAGACTTAATCTGCCCCGGCGCATGAAAACACCAAACGGGGCAACAGAAAATAATCAGCTGTGATTTTGCAAATGCTTCGTTTATCGGTTTAAGATATTCAAATCCTCCGCATTTTTCCTCCTTGCCGTTCAGACAGCCGTAACAGCCGCAGCAAATGTGGGGCATATCACGCGGCAGGGTAAATTCAAAAACCTCGCCTACGCTGTTCAGCTTTGAAATAAAATATTGTGCAGCGTTGTATGTACTGCTGTTTTTACGGCTTGTGGCGCGTATTACTGTAATATTCATATATATAACACCTTTTATGCTAACTAATGTTCGTTAGTTATATTATAATGCTTTAAGAGGCAAATGTCAATAGCTTTTAAAAATTTTTCGCCGAAATGCATTAAACACAGTTGCGGTTTGATATTATCGGTACGGGAACTTATGACCGTTTTTTTAATTTTTTAAAATTTTTTCTAATTGTAAAAAAAAACTTGAATATTTTGTTTTGTTATGTTATAATAATCATAGGATTGGAGATCGGTATTTTTTCCGGTCCGAAAAAATAAGGAGGTGTTTTTGATGGCATACAAAATCAGCGAGGATTGCATCAGCTGCGGAGCTTGTGCGGCAGAATGTCCCGTAAGCGCTATATCGGAAGGCGACAGCACATACGTTATTGACGAAGCTACCTGTATCGAATGCGGAGCTTGTGCGGAAACTTGTCCTGTAGGTGCTCCTCAGCAGGCATAATTAGCATAATATCTTATCTTTAATAAATCCGGAATTTTTTCCGGATTTATTTTTTTATTAAATAAACCGCCGTTCGTATGTTAACATATTGTCACAAATATTGAAATATTTGTAGATTTGTGATATAATATCTGCACTACGCAAGGCACAGCCGCCTTACGGCGGCGGAATAGGAGTTACTATGAACGTACATGCAATTTTTTTTGATAAAGACGGAACATTGATGAAGTTTGATGATTTTTGGATTGAGGTTTCGGTAAGGGCTTTGAAAACGATACTGTCAAATACGGGAAGAGAAGATATAGCGACAGATGAGTTTCTCGAAGCTTTCGGAGTGTCGGAGGGAACTGCCGATACTGACGGGCTTTTATGCAAAGGAACGTATGAGCAGATAGGAATGGCGGTATATAAAATTCTGAAAGCATACGGTGTTGATATAAAACCGGAATGTGCGGTTGAAATGACGATTGAGGCATATGAAAAAAATGCGGATTGCGGAGAGGTAAAGCCTGTCTGCGACAACCTTGCAGATGTTTTGCGAAAGCTGAAATCCAACGGAATAAAGCTTGCGGTCGTTACGACGGATAATTATAAAATCACGCATAAATGTCTTGAAAAGCTCGGAATCGGTGATTTATTCACAAGAGTTTATACAGATGACGGAAAAACTCCGGTTAAACCAAATCCGCAGTGTGTTTTGGACTTTTCTGCGGATTTTGGTATTCCGTGTGAAAATATAATAATGGCAGGAGATACAATTACAGATATATGCTTTGCAAAAAATGCCGGCATTTTTTCGGTATGCGTCGGCAAAAATGAGCTTGCAAGGCAGTATGCGGACGCAGCCATACCTGATGTTTCGCATATTTTTGGAGTGATAAAGGGGGATTTTTGATGCTTTGCGGTATTTTTGCCGGAATTACATGGGCGTTGGAAACTGTAATTCTTGGAATAGCTCTGTCCTTGTCACCGTTTATCTCCGGAAGCAACGGAATATTTTTGGCACCGTTTATAAGCACATTTATTCACGATATGTTATCCGGGATATATTTGCTTATAATGAACACAGCGTGCGGTAATCTGAAAAAAATCGCCGGCATATTCAAACCCGGAGGAGGGTACGGGTATTTACTGATTTCTTCCGCAATAGGCGGTCCGATAGGAATGACCGGCTATGTGATTGCGGTCAAATATATGGGTGCGTCGGTCGGAGCCGTTGCAAGCGCTGTTTATCCTGCAATAGGCAGTCTTTTGGCATACATATTTTTAAAAGAAAAAATCCGGTGGTATCAATGGATATTCCTTTTATGCACTCTGTTTGGAGTTTTTGCCCTCAGCTACTCTCCCCAAATTGATATACAGGATTTTCGGCTTGGCTTAACAGGCGTGCTTATGTGTGCATTCGGCTGGGGAAGCGAGGGCGTTATTTTGTCGAAATGCTTTAAAAAGCACTGCATTAAAAGCGAGTTTGCTCTGCAAATTCGCCAGATAGTGTCGGCTGCGATATATGGAATTATAATAATTCCGCTGCTCGGAGGAGTAAAGCTTACTTTAGGCTTGTTCAAACCCGAAAATGTGACAGTACTGTTGATTATTGCGGCAGCGGCATTTTTTGCAACCGTATCGTATTTGCTTTACTATAAGGCAATTGCAAAGCTCGGAGTGGCAAAGGCAATGGGGCTTAATATTACATATACCGCATGGGCAATGATTTTTTCGGTGATTATATTGCATAATTACGGTGCTTTTAATCCGAGAACCATCATTTGCTCGGCGGCGGTTGTTCTGTGCGCATTGCTTGCCGCTGCTGACTTTAAGGAAATATTTAAATAATTACGTTCTTTCAAATAATATAATGCGGCAATCAAAGACAGTATAAAAATGCCGAAACTCACAACAAAATATTGATTTTCATAATCTGTTATGATATAATACACAATGATATATTGTAAATTATTATTGCAGTTGTATTGATAATAATGTCAATTAATATGAACGTTATTAAAAGACTATGGAGGCAAATTAAATGACAACAAAAAAAGCTGTATAATCAATAGAACCGAATATAACAGATTTGGTAAACGGTTGGCTTAAATCTTATAAATTGGACTATAAACTCGAACAGAAATCATTAAGCAGTGATATTGACCAGGCATTAAGTGATTATCACTCCAAAAGCGGCGGTAAAGGCGGAAACCGACCCGACGCAAAATTGCTTTTGACGGATAAGAACTTGAAAAGCTATCCGATTACACCGATATTATAGCTATCGGTGTAACCGGTTATAAAAATCAGTTCGGTAAAATCGAGCATCAGATCGGAGTATATTATGTTTCAAAGAAAAACCTTGGTTACGGTCAAAAGGTTGATGATTATACCGATTTGTCATTTCTTAAAAGTGAAAACTTTAATGCCTTTATTGATAAAGTAAAAAAACTGCAATTATCGCAGGAAGAGCTTGAAAAATTAAAAGAACACAGAGAGCGTGAAATTGAAGCAAGTCTTGTGAAGCTTAATAATGACATTTATCAAAACGAAAAGGGGCTCGGCGAAAACGACCGTGTATATCTTGTTGCGGCGATGAATGAAATGCTGATAGACGCAAAGAACACAATAAAATCTCCCGATGAGCTTAAAAAGAAAACCGTGGAAATTAAAGCAAAACAATTGCTCGGTCTTGAAATTCTTCCCGGTGTATATATGCTTGCTATATTAAATATGATTTTAATGGGCGACGGAAGCTCAAATATTTTAAATGATGACTCTTTGAAATTTAACGGTAATTACGGCTTTACGAAAGATGAAGAAAAATTTCCCGCTACCGCCTTTGTGCTTAATCCTCCGTATTCTGCTGTCGGAAACGGCATGGTATTTGTTGAAAAAGCTCTTTCGATGATGGAAAAAGGCTATGCTGCAATTATTATTCAAAGCTCAGCAGGGTCGGGAAAAGCCGTCACCTATAATAGAAATATTTTAAAACACAGCACACTTCTTGCAAGCATAAAAATGCCTATAGATTTATTTATAGGTAAATCAAGCGTGCAAACCCATGTATATGTTTTCAGGGCGGGAGAAGCGCATCAAAAAGATGATATTGTTAAATTTATAGATTTTTCAAACGACGGCTATACAAGAACAAACCGCAGAAAGGCGAACTGTAATTTGTTTGATACCGACAGAGCCGGAGAGCGCTATCAGGAAATTATAGATTTGGTGCGTTTCGGTAAATCCAAGCTCAATATTTTTACGGAAAATGAGTATTTTGAAGGAACTGTTGACCCGGCAAACGGTGCTGATTGGAATCAATCTGTACCCGTTGATACAAAACCGACCTTAGAAGATTTTAAAAAGACGGTAAGCGATTAAAAAGTTCTGATAGAATTGCCGGAAAAATACCTTTTGTTACTGCCGGAGAAGCGAATGAAGGAATTTCAGCTTATATATCAAACGATGTTCAAATTTTCTCCGAAAATACAACTACAATAGATATGTTCGGCTCAGCAAAGTATCGCAATTATAAATATGGTGCCGATGATCATATTGCAGTAGTACATACTGAAATTGTACCGATGAAAGCAGCCGTTTTTATTACATCTGCTATCCATAAAGCAGCGCACACAGGAAAATTAATGCAACTAAAGAAGTTATAAAATCAAGTAGACAGGATCAAATTTGAAATATTAAATAAATTACAATAATATGAGTATTTCAGGTGTCTGACAGTGCGGAATGTGAAAAAGCAGTGCTTGAAGCGATCGAAACAGGTTATCGTTTGATTGACACATCGGCGGCATACAGAAACGAAGAAGCAGTCGGAGCGGCAATCAAAAAATGCGGTGTTCCGCGAGATGAGCTTTTTATCACAACAAAGCTCCGGGTACAGGGCGCAAGCTATGAAGGACAAAAAAGCGCCGCCCAGGTTGTGCTCTGGCGGAATGTTCAGCGCAGCATGACTGTAATTCCGAAAACCACGCACAAGGAAAGAATGGAGCAAAATTTTGTCATTTGGATTTCACGCTTTCCGGAGAAGATAAGGAAAAAAATCTCAAAGCTCGATACGGGCAAGAGTGAGATCGTAAACTACTATGACCTCGAATTTGTGACAATGCTTCATAATCTTAAACTTCATGAATAAAGAAAGAGAGGTAAATTCTATGAGCAAAAAAGTTTTGATTTTATCGGGAAGTCCGAGAAAAAACGGCAACTCCGATATATTATGCGACGAATTTATGAAAGGAGCAAAAGAATCGGGAAATGTTGTTGAGAAAATAAGAGTTGCAACCAAAAAAATTGCGCCCTGCCTGGGATGCTATTATTGCAGCTCCCACGGCGGAAAATGCGTTCAAAAAGACGATATGGCAGAGGTTTTGCAGAAAATGATAGATGCAGATGTATTGGTGCTTGCAAGCCCTGTCTACTTCTATTCAATTGACGCACAGCTTAAAGCGGTTATAGACCGAACCGTTGCACGCTGGCTTGAAGTGAAGAACAAGGAATTATACTACATTGTAACTATGGCAGATACATCCGATTCGTCCGCCGATACAACTCTTGCCTGTTTCAGAGGATATGCCGACTGCGTTGACGGTGCGGTTGAAAAAGGAGTTATCATTGCCAGCGGAGCTTACACTCCCGGCGAAGTGAAAAACACACAGGCAATGAAAGACGCTTATAATATGGGGAAAAGTATTAAGGCTTGAGGGAGTAATTTATTTGTTGAACGGATAATAAAGAGAATCGGCAAGTATTTTCGCACTTGCCGATTTCTTGCGCCCGAAGTCCGAGCCGAACCGACGCGGAAATTCTCAATAAAAACCATCGGTAAACCGGCAGCTTTGATTATTCGTAAAATACATACAAGTTAGGTATCTGAAGCTTAAAAGTCATTTTGCTCATTAAATGTCCCTAAATCAACACAAAATCAGATATATTATTAACATAATTTAAAAAAACAGGAATATACTTGAATATTTTAAAAAAAAGCTATATAATATAAATATGTTAAGGCTTTATACTGCATAATTGCGGAATGGAGGATCATTATGAAAAAAATAAATCAAATAAAGAAAATCGGCAAAATCACAAACGGAACAAAAGCTCTTCTGCTCGGAACGGGTGCTGTAATTGCAGGAGCGGTAACGGCAGGACTTGTGTCACACCGTATAACCAAATCATTGGTAAACACCGCACTTGACAGAGAAGCACCGTCAAGCATGAAAAAAAGAAACATATCCGGCGAAAAAAAGGTTACGGAATTTGATTCCAAGCTTGAAGCAATGGAGGGCAGATTGGTTAACAGTGAGCTTGAAACACTTGAAATCAACGGTCATGACGGCGAAAAGCTGATTGCTCATTACCATCACCGTGATGATGACAGAAGAATAATAATCGCTATGCACGGCTGGCGTTCGTCATGGTCAAAGGATTTCGGACCTATCTCTGAATTCTGGCATAAAAACGGATGTAGCGTGCTTTATGTTGAACAGAGAGGTCAAAATAACAGCGGCGGCGAATATATGGGCTTCGGCATGATTGAAAGATATGACTGTCTTGACTGGATTTACCGCATTAACGAAAGCAATCCGGACCGACTTCCGATATATCTTGCCGGCGTATCAATGGGCGCCGCAACAGTGCTTATGACCTCAGGCTTCAAGCTTCCCGATAATGTTCACGGAATAATGGCTGACTGCGGATTTACTTCCGCACAGGCAATCTGGAAGCACGTAGCAAAAAATAATATGCATTTGCCGTACGGTCCGCTTCACCTGAAATATATCAACCGTTTGTGTGAAAAGAAAATTCAGCTTACGGCAGACGCTTATTCCACAACGGAAGCACTCAGAGAAAATACCGTTCCGGTGCTGTTTGTTCACGGCTCCGATGATGAGTTTGTCCCGATTGAGATGACCTACGAAAATTACAAAGCCTGCAATGCGCCTAAAAGACTTTTGGTTGTTCCGGGCGCAGGTCATTCGCAAAGCTATTTGGTTGATAAGGTAAATTACGAACGTGAGGTTAAAAGCTTTTGGAAAGACTATGACGAAAAGGCATAATATCAGCGTTGGGACTGTCCGGAATGAAAATTTCAACAATTGACAAATCGCCTTTTTTACTTTCCAAAAAATCTGCACCCAAAATTCAAGTTAAGAGTGAATATTTAATCAAAACCACCAGTAAACCGATGGTTTGCACTGCCCCTATAGGGGGCTATTACAGGCTTAGCCTCTCTAAGAGGCACTGAAAGTTTGTCGCCGCATTACTATCACAAGCAGCCGCTCACGTGCGGCTGTTTATTTTTGCTTACTTATTCTTGCCACCCATAAACGGGTCTATATATTCTTTCATGCTTATTTGATCGTGGGAATGTCAATAAATGTGCAGTCGAAATTTACCCAAAATTCTGAAACCGCTTTAATTCTTCAACCGACATAACTAACATAACGGCGATAAATCTTCTGATAGTAATGAAAGACTCGTCAAACAACGAAGTCGTACGTTTTACAATACAGGACAATGCATCAGACGATAACGGATATTACAGGACAGGCTTCCGCAATTCGGCGCAAGAGAGACTCCTGCCGGCACATCAATATCGTTAAAGGTTTATCCTGCCGATTCTGCCGCCGTTTCGGAATTTAAGAAATTTAAAACAGAGTTTGAGTATGACGGCATTTCTGTTGATACAATCAACAACTCATATCTTGATTTCAAGGCAAGCGACGCAGGCAGAACTGTAAAGGACGGAGCTGTAAACATTCCGAAGTCACAGAGGTTTTCACTCATGCTTACACCGCAGTTCCAGGGCATGGAGGGCAAGCTTGTTGTAAAATACAGACTTAAAAATGCAAATGCTGATGAAAGCTTTTCAAATAATACCGTATTTGTTACCAATTACGGCGATACAATGTCAGTTATCGCGCGTCTTATGATTCAAACGGTAAGCTCATAGATGTTAGAATGAATCCGATAACGAACTTCGCAGCAGAGAGCGTATCGATTTCGGGCAGCAATGCAAGTAAGCTCAAAGGATTTTTATGGAAAGACAGAGTATTAATGTCGTTCTGCACAAGCATTGAGTCACAGCTTGCCGAAAACAACTAAAAATCAATTTTTTCGGGGCTGCCGCATAGGCGACAGCCCCCAGACCGCTGACTTTGCCTTTGTCAGCGGTCTGGACAGAGTGGTTAATCACTCTGTTTTTTTTCATCGCTGCCGATATAGCCGGAAAGCTTTTCAATGGTCCGCAGGGGCGAATCCACCGCCGTGCCAAGCTCAATGTTCTTATTTCGGTAATCGAATTTTAAGGTAAAGCGGTGGATTTCCTCCTGAATACGGTCAAGCTCACTCAGTTCCTTTTTATATATTTCCTTTACAAATTCAGCTGCACGTTTGCTGTCTAAGCTGCCGTAAGCACTTTTACAGAGCATATTGAAATGCGGAAGGCAGAATCCCTTGCCATTTGCTATTTTTTTTCGAAAAGAGGGCTCGTTTTTCCACAGATAAAATATTACCTCTGTATAGCGTTCAACGGTATTGGATATTTTCTCACATATAATGCACGAATGTTCGGAATCACTCAGCATAGCGGTCATGCCGTTATCCGGCAGAAAAGCTTTCTTTTTGAATAATGATTTTTTCTCCGCCGATTCTGATAAAACATCTTTTTCAAAGGTCTTGAGCTTTTCCCTCATTTCGTTGAGGTGCGTATCGAGAATCAGAGAAAGGCTCAATTTGTTTTGCTTGCTTATCAGCATAGGATAATGTCTGCGGCAAAATCCGCGTTCGTTTGATTTTATGCGGTAATCGGGTTCCATCATTGCCGCGCCGAGAGTGTAGGCCACCGCTTCTTCTTCAAGCTTTTTTTCAAGAAAGCACAGAGGACACTCACAGTTTTCGGAAAATGCGTCATTAACCGGTATTGTATATATTTTTTCTTTCATAGTCAAGCACCTTTCGGGGGTTTTATAAAAATAATGCCGCCGCATAAAACGTATTTTATGACTTAAAAAATACTGAAAAATTATTTGACGGACAATTTTGTAACTATTATACCACAACACAAAAATAAAAGCAATAAGTAATATAAAATAATACAAAAATGCTGTTTTTATGAAATAAATTTGACATTAATATTGACAAAACGATAATTTTATGTGAAAATATATAATGGTAGTAATATGTTTTGTGCTTATGCACGGAAAGGGAGAGGATAGATGAAAGTAAAGAATTTAACGGCAGCACTGCTCTGCGGTGCGTCAATGGTTAACTGCTGCGGCTTTACCGCATTTGCAAAGTATGAGCCGCCTAAGGAAATATGGGCGTCATTCAACAAGTATGCCGCCGCATTGGAAAGCAATGACTATGAAAATATAATCAAGTACGGATTGATAGATTTGTCGATACTTGAAAACGAGCCGTCAAACCGGACGGTTGACGAATGGATCTGCGCAAGGTATCAGCATATAGCAAATTCATATGAGCATCTGGGAGATTACGAGAGCAGTGCCGAAATGTACGAAAAGCAGATTCCGTATGCCGAAAAGCTCGGCTGGGACGACAGTGCCAAAATCGCAAGGGCGAAAGCAAAGAATTTTAAAAGCGATATAATGCTGTTTGAGAAAACAAACGAGCCTCAAAGCTATTTCAGCGCAAAAAACGAGCAGGAGCAGGGAGTATTGTACGGCGTTCCGGGCGACAGTACATATGATCAGTCACAATGCTCGATGGAGCTTATATACCTTGAATACGGCGACAGAAATTTTGACTGGATAAGAGCGGAATTGAGAGAAGCAAACAGAAGAAAAATGGCTGTTGAATTTGCTTTGAATATGCCGAACCAGGGATATGATATTCCGTACGTTGTAAACGGTGACGAATATCTGAATCTGGTTGCGGATTTATTGAACGATTACCCGGATATAAAATATTATGTCAGATTCGGAGCAGAGTTTGATATATGGGAAAATAAAGCGGATCCGGAGCAGTTTAAAGCCGCATTCAGAAAAACAGCCGATATTATACACTATAATGTAAAAAATGCAGCGATGGTATTTTCGCCGAACATGGTATCGAGCTGGGATATTGACGCATCAGATTATTATCCCGGGGACGAGTATGTCGACTGGATCGGAATGTCTTTTTACATGATGAAATATTTCAGAGGAGTAAAGGACTACAGTGACGATAAGAAATACCTTGAAGTTGTATTCGGCACGGGACCAAGCTCACAGCCTGTTCTGCTTGCAAAGGATAATATTGAAAAATTTGCAAAGAATAAGCCGGTAATGCTTTCGGAATCGGGAGCTTCACACTACATATACACGCTGAACGAACAAGATACTCAGTGGGCAAAGACAAGACTGGAGGAGCTTTATAACTACATACCGATGGTTTACCCTCAGGTGAAGCTTATTGCTCATTTTGACCAGAGCATTGACGGCGAGGTCAACGATTATTCTCTTAAAAACAACGCTGAAATAAAGACGCTCTACGAAAAGCTGACAAAGCTTCCCGTATTTATTCAGGGAAGTGCAGAAAATAAGGTTAACGTATCCTATAAAAAATTGACCGATACAATAAATGCATACAGCACGGGAATTGAACTGAATACTTATGTTCAGGTGTTCGGCAAGGATAAGTTTAACGTGAATTATTACATAGACGGAAAATGGGCGGCATCGTCAAATACAATTCCGTACACAAAAACTCTTGATTTGTCGCCGTATTCATCGGGAAACCATACTTTAAAGGTTACGGCGGAGGCAGACGGCAGCGAGGTTTATTCAAAGACCTATAATTTGGTAATAAATAAAGCGGAAAATCCGGGCGAAAATGTAACTGAAAAAACTCCCGAAAATAACAGGAAGCAAGAGCAGCAGGTAAACAACAAGCAGGAAAACGAAAATACCCAAAGCGGAAATGCGCAGACTGCGGACGTTGAAATAAAGGTGCTGGTTAACGGCAAAGAGGTTGCTTTTGATCAGAAGCCTGTTATAATAGACTCTCGAACACTCGTTCCTTTGAGAGCAATTTTTGAAGCGCTCGGAGCGTCGGTGGATTGGGATTCGTCAACAAGTACGGTGATTGCACGCAAAAATAAAGATTATGTACTGTTTTCGATAGGAAATAAGACATATTATGTTAATAATGAAGAAAAAAACCTCGATGTTCCGGCAAGGCTGATGAATGACAGAACAATGGTTCCGATAAGAGCAGTGTCGGAGGCGCTCGGAGCAAACGTTGAATGGGAAGATAAAACGAAAACAGTAATTATTAATCAATAGTTATTTTAAGAAAAGTATAGGATAGTTGATAAATAAAAACAATTTTGAGCTAATATTTTAATGTATGAATACTGTTGATAAGGTTAAAAGAACAATAACGGAATATGATTTGATCCGGCAGGGGGACAGGGTGCTTTGCGCTTTATCGGGCGGAAGCGACTCTGTCGCCATGCTGCATATTTTGATAAAGCTTTCCTATGAAATGGGCTTTGAAGTGCTTGCCGCACACGTAAATCACGGTATCAGAGCCGAAGCGGATAAGGACGAGGACTTTGTTAAAAAGCTTTGCGAGGATAACGACATAAAGTGCTTTGTCAAAAAAGCCGATGTTCCGGCGTATGCCGCAAAGCACAAAATGTCCTCGGAGCTTGCCGGAAGAAAAATCAGATACGGTTTTTTTGAGGAAATACGAAAAAGCCAAAACATAAATAAAATAGCTACGGCGCATAATAAAAACGATTCTGCCGAGTCTGTGCTTCTGCACATGACAAGAGGGTGCGGCATTGACGGAATGTGCGGAATAAGCCCAAAAAGGGACGCATACATTATCAGACCGGTTATAGGACTGACCAAAAGCGAAATCGAGGACTACTGCAAATCAAATAATTATGAGTTCGCTGTGGATAAGACAAATTTTGAAGCGGATTACACACGAAATAAAATAAGACTTCATCTGCTGCCGCTGATTGAAAAAGAGCTTAACCCCGGTTTTGTCGATACGGTGACTGAAAATACAGAGGTGTTTAAGGAAGCCGCCGATTTTATCGGAAAATGCACAGACGAAGCGTACGGAAAATACGTCGCTTCGGGAAAAGCGGATATTGAGGGCTTGCTCAAAGAGCATAACACAATAATAAAGGGTGTTATTCAGCTTATGTACCGGAATTTCAGAAAAAGCCCCGAAAAGCTGTCGGTTAAGCATATTAACGATGTTTTGAATTTAATCGGGGGAGGAGCAAACAAGGTTATCAATCTGCCGGGCGGTATCAGTGCGGCAGCTGAATACGGAAAGCTTAAATTTATCGGAACAGACAATAAAAACGAGTCATTTTCTTATACCTTGACAATAGGCGAAGAAAAATTCATACCCGAGATAAATGCTGTTGTGCAAATAAAAAGAGAGAAACAAAAGAAAAAAAACACGGCGGAGAAAATATATTTTTATGCCGATGATGCGAAAAGCTTTTCCCTAAGAAGCAAAATAAACGGAGATTATTTTTATCCTTACGGAATGAAAGGAAGAAAAAAACTTTCCGATTTGTTCACCGATATTAAGCTTGAACGCAGCAAAAGAAACAAGGTTCCGATTCTGACGTGCGGCGGCGATATAGTTTGGGTTGCGGGAATAAGAAGCGACAGAAGATTTTCACAAGTCGGTACGCTCATGTCCTGCGAAATACGAAAATGCGAGGATAATAACATTTAATTGTTTGATTTTTTTATTATAAGGAGTAGTATGCTATGCAAAAACGAAACAAAGGCTTGGGAATGTGGCTGCTTGCGGCGGTTATGATTTTTTTGGTATTTTCATTGTTTGTGAATATATCAAGACCTACGGTGCAGGTTGCGTATTCCGACTTTGTCAAGCTTGTTAAATCTACGCAGATTAAGGAAATAGACCTGTGCGGAGATGAAATCACGGCGCAGTTAAAGGATGGAGTTCAGATTTCGGATAAGTATAAATACCGTGAGCTTAAGGTAAGAATACCGTCAACCGATATTTTTTACAATGATGTCGGTTCGGTTATGCAGACGCAGATCGATGCGGACGAACTGAAGCTGACGGTATGCGAGCCTAAGGTTTCGTGGATGAATTTTGCATTGCCGATAGTAAGCATTGTGCTCATGGTGTTTTTGATAATATTCTTTGTTACCGGTATGGGAAACAGAACAAACGGCTTTACCAGAAGCAGGGCAAAGCTTATGAGCGACAATGCAAAGAAAACAAAATTTGAAGACGTTGCCGGTGCGGTTGAGGAAAAGGAAGAGCTCATGGAGCTTGTGGACTTTTTAAAGAATCCGAAAAAGTTCATTTCTCTGGGAGCAAGAATACCAAAAGGCGTGCTTTTGGTAGGCTCGCCGGGAACGGGTAAAACGCTGCTTGCCAGAGCTGTTGCCGGAGAAGCCGGAGTTCCGTTTTTCTCTATCAGCGGTTCTGATTTTGTGGAGCTATATGTCGGAGTCGGAGCGTCGAGAGTGAGAGATTTGTTTGAACAGGCAAAAAAACAAAGACCGTGTATTATTTTTATAGATGAAATTGACGCAGTCGGCAGAAAAAGAGGCGCAGGCATGGGCGGCGGACATGACGAAAGAGAACAGACCTTAAATCAGCTGCTCGTTGAGATGGACGGCTTCGGAGTAAACGAGGGAATAATCATCATTGCCGCAACCAACAGACCCGATATTCTCGACCCGGCGCTTTTAAGACCGGGAAGATTTGACCGTCAGGTTGTCGTAGACGCACCGGACGTTACCGGCAGAGAGGAAATTTTAAAGGTACACTCAAAGAAAAAGCCGCTTGCGGGCGATGTTGATTTGGGAAGAATCGCAAAGGTTACATCGGGGTATACCGGTGCTGATTTGGAAAACCTCATGAATGAAGCGGCGATTTTTGCCGCAAGAAGAAATAAGGAGAAAATCGATTCAAAGGATATTGAGGACGCAAATATCAAGGTTATGATGGGAACGGAGAAAAAATCCAAGCGCGTAACCGAAAAGGAAAAGAAGCTTACCGCATATCATGAAGCCGGTCATGCGATAGTATCAAAGCTTATCGACAAAGATGAAAAGGTACATCAGGTTTCGATTATCCCGAGGGGCAGAGCCGGCGGATATACCATGTACACGCCTAAGGACGATGTGTTTTATTCCTCAAAGGGTGAAATGCTTAATGAAATTATAAAATCACTCGGCGGCAGAGCGGCAGAGGAAATTATGCTTGACGATATAAGCACCGGCGCTTCGGGCGATATTAAACAGGCGACAAACGTTGCAAGAGCTATGATTACAAAGTACGGTATGAGCAGCAAGCTCGGACTTGTAAGCTATGACAGCAATGAAGAAGTGTTCCTCGGCAGAGATTACGGACATTCAAGACTGTATTCGGAAAAAACGGCGGCTGATATCGATGATGAGGTTAAAAACATTATCGGACGTCTTTACGAAAAAACAAAAACCCTCCTCACAGACAATAAGGATATTCTCGAAAGGGTTGCCGGCGCACTGCTTGAAAAGGAAACGCTTAACGAGAGCGAATTTGAAGCAATATACGGCGGAAATGAGAATTTGCAATAAAAAATCGGAATTGTATGAATAAGAGTATTCCGGGCGGTTGTAAAACAACTGTTTTACGATTGCCTGCGATGAATAATTAAAAAGGAGTAATCGAAATGGGAAAACTATTCGGAACTGACGGTATCAGGGGTGTGGCAAACAAGGATCTGACGGCAGAGCTTGCTTTTAAAACAGGGCAGAGCGGTGCTTATGTGCTTACAAAGGAAACAAAACACAAAAGACCGAGAATCCTTATAGGAAAGGATACCAGACAATCGGGCGATATGCTTGAAGCGGCGCTTACGGCAGGCTTATGCTCAATGGGCGCAAAGGTTATACCTCTCGGAATCATACCTACCCCGGCAGTTGCTTACCTTACAAGGCTCTATCATGCCGACGCAGGCGTTGTTATTTCCGCGTCGCATAATCCTTGCGAGTATAACGGAATTAAATTTTTCAACAGCGAGGGATATAAGCTGAAGGACGAAATCGAGGACGAAATCGAGGACTATATCGAGGGCAGAAAAACCTTCGGCGCATTGCCTACTCACGGTGATGTGGGTTATGTGAGTGCAAACCACAACGCAGTGGAGGATTATGTTAAATTTGCCGTTTCAACAACCGATACAACTCTTGAGGGACTGAAAATTGCGATTGACTGCGCTAACGGTGCAAGCTATCAGACGGCATTTAAGGCTTTGAACAAATTGGGTGCAAGCGTTGAAGCTATCCACAACACGCCCGACGGTAAAAACATCAACGATATGTGCGGTTCGACGCATATGGAGAGCTTAAAGCAATATGTTGTTTCAATCGGCGCCGACGTGGGTCTTGCTTTTGACGGTGACGCCGACAGAATGTTGGCGGTTGACGAAAAGGGAAACCTTATAGACGGCGACCAGATTATGGCAATCTGCGCAAAATACCTGATGGATCAAGGCAAGCTTACAAAGAATACTCTTGTTGCTACCGTAATGAGCAATCTGGGACTTTTTATCGCAGGTGAAAAGCTCGGAATCAATATTCCGAGAACAAAGGTCGGCGACAGATATGTGCTTGAAGAAATGCTTGACAAGGGATATGTTCTGGGCGGAGAACAGTCGGGCCATATCATTTTTCTTGAACACAATACAACCGGTGACGGACTTGTGAGTGCGTTGCAGTTTTTGACTGTATTGAAGAAAACAGGCAAAAAGGCTTCGGAGCTTGCCGAAATTGTTACCGTAATGCCTCAGGTACTTTACAATGCAAAGGTTAAACAGGAATATAAAAACACATATATGGAAATAAAGGAAATTTCCGAAAAGATTGCCGAAATCGAAAGTGAATTCGCAGGAGAGGGCAGAGTGCTGATAAGACCGTCCGGTACAGAGCCGCTTGTAAGAGTTATGATTGAGGGCAAGGACAGAGATAATATCGACAAAAAGGCAAAGGCTCTTGCGGAGCTTATAGAAAAGGTTTGCGGATAATGGGAAAATTTTATGCGGTAAAAAACGGCAGAGTGCCTGGAGTATATAAAACGTGGGACGAATGTAAAAAACAAACCTCCGGTTATTCCGGAGCCGCATTTAAAAGCTTTCCGACAGAGGAAGAAGCTAAAGCGTTCGTACTCGGCACTTTATACGATACCGTTGATGAGGGTGCGGTAAGCGAGGTTTATGCATATGTTGACGGAAGCTTTTTAAAGGAAAAATCAATGTTTTCTTTTGGTGCCGTTATATTTCACAACGGCGAGGAAAAGCATTTTTCAAAAGCCTTTGACGATCCCGAGCTTGCATCCATGCGAAATGTTGCCGGAGAGATAAAGGGCGCTGAATTTGTTATGCGCTATTGCCTTGACAACGGTATTTCAAGCGTTGACATATACTACGATTATGCCGGAATAGAAAAATGGTGTACCGGTGAATGGCAGACGAATAAAAGCGGAACCATAAAGTATGCCGCATTTTATAAGGAAGCGTCAAAGAAACTGACAGTAAGGTTTGTAAAGGTAAAAGGACATTCGGGTGTGAAATATAATGAGCTTGCCGATAAGCTTGCAAAATCGGCATTGGGTATAAAATAACATACAATAGCTTTTTTAATCGTATTGGGATTTGTGCCTTACAGCGCAGAAAGGAATGGTTATAAAAATGAATATCTTATTTGTTTGTACGGGGAATACTTGCAGAAGCCCGATGGCAGCAGGAATTTTTGATAAGCTTGCGGTAGAAAACGAGCTTGATGTAAGAATCGAATCGGCAGGACTTTTTGCGCATGAGGGAGATCCGGCAACGCCGGAGGCTGTTGAAGCGGTTAAAAAGTACGATGTTGATTTGAGCGGTCACAGAGCAAAGCAGCTTACTCAGGAATTAATTGATAAAAGCGACTTGATTATAACAATGACCGAAGCACATAAGCTTGTTTTGCAGGAAAGCGCAAAGGAAAAAACGGTCACGGTATGCGAGCTTGCCGGAATTGACGGCGAAATCGAGGATCCGTTCGGCGGCGATTTGGAGGACTACATAAAAACAGCCGATAAGCTGTACATTGCTTTAAGCCAGATTGCCGACAAGATAGAACAGATTCAAAAAAACGGCAATGATAAACAATAACAAAGGGCTTGCATGATATGGAATTATCGGAATTGGTATTTTCGGATATTGAAGAAAAGGACTGCAAAAGGCTTGCCGAATTGGATAAAGAGTGCTTTTCAGAGCCGTGGTCGGAGCAGTTATTTTTAAATGATACACAAAATCCGCTTGCGCATTATGTTGTTGCGCATATCGGCGGCGAAGCCGTCGGCTACTGCGGTATGTACTGCATTGCCGGCGAGGGTCAGATTACGAATGTTGCAGTTGCCGGAAAATACAGAAGAAACGGCATAGCGGCAAAAATGCTCGGTATGATGATTGAAAAAGCAAAAAATCTCGGATTGACGGTTATGTCGCTTGAGGTCAGGGAAAATAACGCTCCTGCCGTGAGCCTTTATGAAAGCTTCGGATTCAAGAGGGTCGGCTATCGGAAAAATTATTATAAAGATCCCGCCGAAGGAGCGGTTTTAATGGATTTGGTTTTAACATATGGTTAAACGGCGAAAGGAATGGTTAAAAATGGACAAGCTTATTCTCGGAATAGAAAGCTCCTGTGATGAAACAGCCGCCGCCGTTGTAAAAAACGGACGTGAGGTACTTTCAAACGTTATCAATACGCAGATTGATTTACATAAAAAATACGGAGGGGTAGTCCCCGAAATTGCTTCGAGAAAGCATATAGAAAATATAGACGCGGTTGTCGAGGAAGCGTTGGTTAAAGCAGGGGTAACAATAGACAATATAGACGCTGTTGCCGTTACATACGGACCGGGACTGGTCGGAGCATTGCTTGTGGGAGTATCGTTTGCAAAGGGGTATTCCTATGCGGCGCATAAACCGCTTGTTCCGGTTCATCATATCAAGGGGCATATCATGGCGAATTTTATAGCGCATAAGGAACTTGAACCGCCGTTTGTATGCCTTGTGGCTTCCGGAGGTCACAGCCATATAGTTCTGGTTGAGGATTATACGGAATTTAAAATTCTCGGACGGACGCGTGATGACGCGGCAGGTGAAGCTTTTGACAAAATCGCAAGAGTAATAGGCTTGGGTTATCCCGGAGGACCTAAGGTTGATAAACTTGCAAAAGAGGGAAATCCGGAAGCGATTAAATTCCCGAGGGTGAGAATTGATAAGGATTCGCTTGATTTTTCTTTTTCGGGTGTTAAAACTGCCGTTATCAACTATCTTCATAAACAGGAACAGCTGGGTATTGAAGTTAACAAAGCCGATATAGCGGCAAGCTTCCAGGCGGCAGTTACCGATGTGCTTGTTGAACATACCATTGAAGCGGCAGAAAAATACAATATCAATACAATCGCAATTGCCGGGGGCGTTGCGGCAAATTCCGAGCTTAGAGAAAAAATGACAAGGGAAGCCGGAAAGAAGAATATTTCGGTACTGTTTCCGCCGCCGGTGCTTTGTACCGATAATGCCGCAATGATTGCCTGCGCAGGGTATTATTCGTATCTTAAAGGAATAACGGCAGAACAGGATTTAAACGCAGTGCCTTATCTGTCAATTGAAGATTAGTATTTTAGGCAGGGTGATAATTGATGATCAGAGCAGCAACGGCAGACGATCTGCCGCAGATTAACAAAATATATGAATATGCAAGAAGCTTTATGGCGGATAACGCCAATCCGACTCAATGGAGCGGAGGTTATCCGAAGGAAAGTATGCTGAAAAACGATATAGAAAATCAGAACTTATATGTTATCGAAAATGATAATGGAATTTGCGCTGTTTTTGCTTTTATTATCGGCGAGGATAAAAGCTATGAGGTTATAGAAAACGGCTCGTGGCTTTCCGATTCGGCATACGGCACAATTCACAGAATTGCTTCTGACGGAAAAGCTCACGGTATACTGAAGCAGACTGTTGAGTTTTGCCTTGAAAAAATTCCGCATCTGAGAATAGATACTCATGCAGATAATCTGATTATGCAGCGGCAGATACTTAAAAACGGTTTTAAGCGGTGCGGTACAATATATGTTGATGACGGCACTGCAAGAATCGCATATGAGCTGATTTTATAAAATACGGATAAAACGATAAACCCTGTCGGAAAGCTATCAGCTTTCCAATAGGGTTTTTATTATTTCGTCCTCGGTTTTTATATCGGTAACATTATTTTTGCTGTCGGTGAACAGTACAAAATAGTTTGACGACAGATTAAACTGCTTTGCAATTTCCGCATTGTCGGTATGCGAGTCTGCGCCTATGATTTTTGCGGAATATGCCTTTCCGGGAGTGCGTTTTTTTCTGGAATATATAAGTTCCTTGACGAGGGTGGTGTTATATTTTTCCCTTGAACAGACCGCACCGCCCAATGCAAAAGCGGCAAAAAAGCACACAGACGGATTGAAACCGCCGTTTATAACGATATATACCGAAAAAGCGGTAAGAATTAATGAGAAAAGAAAAGATACAATTCGTACGGCATTTTCACCCTTATGGAAACCAAGCTTGTAGTGCATGATTTTTTTAAAGACCATGCCGCCGTCAAGGGGTACGATCGGCAGAAGATTAATCAGCAAAAGTACGGTGTTTTTTATGTAGAAATCGTAAAAAAGAGGATTTTTAAAGGAAAACGGAAGTGCCGCAAGCGCCATTACGGCATTTGCCAAAGGCCCCGACAGATACAGTATCATTTCATCGGAAACGGAAAAAAGAACGGTGTTTTCAAGGCGGAGATTCAGACCGAACGGATAAAGAGCAATATATTTAATGGTCAGACCTAACCTTTTTGCGGCAAAAAAATGTGCCGTTTCATGTATCGTCATAATCAGAAAGCTTATGCAAAACAAACCGAGATAACGGTTTATCCAGCAAAAAACCGCAAGCAGTACCGTCAGCCAATGGAGATATATTTTGTTTGAAAGCTTAATCATAGCAAGCTCCGTTCCGCCGGATTACGGCTAAATTTCTATATTATAATTTTATTCGGAAAAGCTTGCCGTAATGCAGAGATTTATATTATTGCCCGTTAATTTTTCTGTACGCCGCAGGAGTTGAGCTCATATATTTTTTAAATACCTTATTGAAAAACTTTACGTCCTCATATCCGACTGATGAGGCTATATCGCTTATTTTTTTTGTTGTGTTTGCAATCAGTCTTGCGCTTTCTTCTATTCGTTTTTTTTGAAGATATTCGCTGAACAAAAAGCCGGTATCCTCTTTAAATCTCAGACTTAGATAGGGAAGGCTGTAGTTAAGCTGTACCGCTATATCGGAAAGAGAAATTTTTTCGGTATAGTTTTTTTCTATGTACTTTATGATATATTCTGTGATACTGTTCTTTTTTATATACTTTTCATCATCTATTATTTTGCGCATGGTAAGTATCAGAATTTCTATCAGATTGCATCGCATAAGCTCAGTGCAGCCGTGTCTTTGACCGTAATATTCATGCTCTATTTTTTTTATAAGTTCCAGTATTGTGCCGTCCTCATCGTGATAAAGATATTTTGTCGGGTTGTATTTTAAAATACTCTCATCAAATTTTATCAGGTAGCTTTCGATAAGCTGGGAAAAATGATAGCAGTATTTTAACGTTGTATCGATAAATTCCGGGTAAAAAAGAACGTTGTATAAATAGCAGGGTTCACCGGCAATGGCTTCATAGCTGTGTGCGTCCTTTATATCGATTATATAAAAATCGCCCTTTTTAACCTCTATCGTATTGCTGTTGATATGGTGAAGTATTCTTCCCTCCGAAATGTATACCATTTCATAATAACTGTGCCAATGCTTTTCAAGCGATTCCTGCTCAATGTGCATAACGTGTATTCTGTTTTTTTCAAGTTCGCCGATTCTTGTCAGCATATCGTTTGTTTTAGAGGAACGTCCGTGCGAAATATTCATGTTAAAATCAACCCCGTAAATACAAATATAGTCTGTTGATTTATTATATCATGTATTATATAATAAATCAAGAGAAATGAGAAAAATAGTATGGTTTTAGAATGATTTATAATTTTTAACGGGAGGAAAAGAGAATGCTTTATAAGAAAAGCAAGGAACAAAAGCTGTCCGACGAGCTTTTTAAAAATCCAACGTCCGAATACAGAGCCGCACCGTTCTGGGCATGGAACTGCGAGCTTGACAAGGCGGAGCTTTTACGTCAGATTGAGGTACTGAAAGAAATGGGCTTCGGCGGATTCCATATGCACTCGCGTTCGGGAATGGCTACAAATTACCTGAGCGAGGAATTTATGGACTTGGTTACAGCTTGCTGCGATAAGGCTGAAGATGAGGATATGCTTGCATATCTTTATGATGAGGATCGCTGGCCGTCGGGATCTGCTGGGGGTATTGTGACAAAGGATAAGCGTTTCAGACACAGACATTTGCAGATTACGGTAAATCCGATAAAAGAAGCAGTCGAAGATTTCAATGATGCATACAACAACGGCAAACCGTATTATTTGACTGAATTTAACGTTTTGCTTAACAAAAACGGTGAGCTTTCGTCATATTCCGTCACAAAGGACGAACCGAAAGAAGATGAAACAAAGTGGTATGCATATATAGTTATAGAAAATGAGAGCGGCTGGTATAACAATCAGACCTATGTCGATACTCTGTCAAAGAAAGCAATTGACAGATTTATCGAGGTTACGCATGAAGCCTACAAAAAAGCGGTAGGGGACAGGTTCGGAAAAACAGTTCCGTCAATATTTACCGATGAACCGCAGTTTTGGCATAAGCAAACACTTGCGTTTGCGCAGAGCAAGGACGATGTTACGCTCCCGTGGACAATGGAGCTTGAAAAGAAATTTGCAGAGCATTACGGCTATGATATATGCGATAAATTACCGGAGCTTTTCTGGGATCTGCCGGAGGGAAAGATTTCATATGCCCGCTATTGCTATCACGATTTTGTTACAGAGCTGTTTACGCAAAGCTTTGCCGATAATTGCGGTAAGTGGTGCAAGGATAACGGAATTGCATTTACCGGTCATATGCTGAATGAACCGACCTTGTTCACTCAAACAGGTTCATTGGGCGAAGCGATGAGAGCGTACAGAAGCTTTACCATACCGGGAATCGATATGCTTTGCGACGGTCACGAATACACTACTGCAAAGCAGGCACAGTCTGCGGCGCATCAGTACGGTCGTGAGGGAGTTATGTCTGAGCTTTACGGAGTTACCGGCTGGGATTTTGATTTTAGAGGACACAAGCAGCAGGGTGATTGGCAGGCGGCTCTCGGCATCACATTAAGAGTACCTCACCTTTCATGGGTGTCAATGAAAGGTGACGCAAAACGCGACTATCCGGCTTCCATAAACTATCAGTCAAGCTGGTACAAGGAGTATTCATATGTAGAGGATCATTTTGCGAGAGTCAACACCGCTTTGACGCGCGGAAAGCCTGTTGTTAAGGTTGGAGTTATTCATCCTGTTGAAACCTACTGGCTGAATTACGGTCCGAGTGAAAACACGGCTGCAAAAAGAAATGCGCTTGACGAGCAGTTTGCTGAAATATGCGACTGGCTTATTGCCGGAACAATCGACTTTGATTACATATGCGAATCACTTTTGCCGGAGCAGTCGGTTAAAATCGGGGACACTCTTTCTGTCGGCGAAATGGATTACTCGGTTATTCTTGTTTCGGGCTGTGAAACCTTGAGATCAACAACCGTTGAAATATTAAACAGGTTTGTAAAAGCGGGCGGAAAGGTTGTATTTGTGGGTTCTGCTCCGAAATATATGGACGCAAAGCCGTCAGATGAGCCGAAAAAGCTTTTTGAATTATGCGGGCATACTCAGCATAACAGAACGGATATTTTGGGCAGTCTTGAGTCGGGCAGAATGATAGATATTAAAGATAACAGCGGAAGCCCTATGCGTAATTTCTGCTATCAGATGAGAAAAGACAATGATTGCCTGTGGCTGTTCATTGCCCATAAAAATTATGAAAGTGAATGTGAAAATCTTGTTTGGTCGAGAAAAGCAAAGATAACAGTAAAGGGCGAATATACACCGGTACTTTATGATACACTGAACGGGGAGATAAAAAATATAGATTTTGAAATCATCAACGGCAAAACTGTTATTTACTACGATTTCTACAGAAATGACAGCTTGCTCTTAAAGCTGGAAGATGTATCCGCTCGTTCATATTCATCGGAAAAAGAGGATAAGACTCTTATATCAACCGAATATGTAACCGATATGGTTGACTATAAGCGTTCGGAGGATAATGTGCTGATTCTTGACATTGCGGAATATCACCCGGACGATGAGGATTTCAGACCGAGAGAAGAACTCAGAAAGATACAAAATAATGTAAAGGCACAGTACGGTCTTGTCAATAACCAGACGCAGCCATGGACGATTGAACCGGAGATTCCCGAGCATTGGGTTACTTTAAGATATACCTTCTTCAGCGAGATTGAGGTTGAAAATGCGCATCTTGCTCTGGAGGACGCAGCACTTTCGGAGATCACCTTTAACGGAGAGAAGATAAGCAATGAAACCGACGGGTACTTTACGGATAAATCGATTGAAACCGTTAAGCTTCCGCAGATTAAAAAGGGAGAAAACCTTCTTGTTATCACGCTTCCGATAACAAATCGTTCGACTGTTGAGAACTGCTTTATTCTCGGTGATTTCAATGTTCGCGTTGAGGGAATAAGAAAGACAATAGCAGCTCCGGCGGACAAAATCGGATTCGGAAATATTGTTATGCAGGGATTGCCGTTCTACGGTGCCGATATAGATTATTCCATGAACATCGAAGCACCTTGCGATTGCAGTGCCGTTATTGCGGTAAGAAACTATAAGGGTGCTGTAATGAGAGTTAAGCTTGACGGAAAGGATCTCGGAGTAATTGCATATTCTCCATATGAAATAGATACGGGAAAACTTTCAAAGGGGACGCATAAGCTGACAATTACTCTTTACGGCAACAGAAACAACTGCTTCGGACCGCTGCACAATACCGATGATAAACTCGGTTGGATAGGACCCGACGCATGGGAATTTATGTCGGATAACCAAAGACGCTGGAAGTATGAATATACTCTGAAACCGGTGGGAATTTTGGCGGGACCTGAAATAAAGTATTATAAATAAAAAATATTAAATCTAAGAATCGGCAAACGCATATAAGCATTTGCCGATTTTAGTTGCGTTCAGATCGCAGAAATCTGCGCACATTGATAGGATTTGCGGTTTTATCAATATTTCAAAATGGTCATAATATACAAACCCATCTCGCATTTTTTGACAAAATGACACATATTATATCTCAAAACGTGCTATAATAATGAAATATGAACAAAGTATTAAATATATTTTATTTGATTTGTTGACATTTAAAACAAATTGATGTATAATATCAGATAATAAGAAACCGGAACACTGAAACGGTGCGGCGAAAGTCATGCTGTGTGTCCGATAGCTTAATTAATGTAAACCGCCTTTGGATTCAATATCCGATGGAGGAAAAATTTTTAAAAAAGGAGATCTTTTTATGAAAAACACATTCAAAAAATTAAGCATTGTTATTGCTGCTGCATTGGCTTTATCAGCTGTATCGGGCTGCGGTAACACAAAAACCGAAAACAACGATGCTGCAGACAGCGGAACAACATCAAACGCTGCCGCAATCAAAATCGGAGGTATCGGACCGCTTACGGGTGCTGCCGCTATTTACGGACAGGCTGCAAAGCACGGTGCGGAAATTGCTGTTGAGGAAATCAACAAACTCGGAGATCTTCAGTTTGAGCTTAAGTATGAAGATGATGAAAACGATCCGGAAAAATCGGTAAACGCATATAATAATCTTAAGGACTGGGGTATGCAGGTTTCACTCGGTTCTGTAACGACACAGCCTTGTATCGCAGTAGGTGCAAAGGCAGACGCAGACAAATACTTTGCATTAACTCCGTCAGCTTCTTCAACAGACGTTA
Organism: uncultured Clostridia bacterium; assembly: GCA_934462715.1. Taxonomy (GTDB): domain Bacteria; phylum Bacillota; class Clostridia; order UBA1381; family UBA1381; genus RGIG1988. The sequence goes on along the minus strand of CAKSIJ010000007.1, from coordinate 102,303 downwards.
TTAAAGGAAAAACAAGTATGTTCCAGATGTGCTTTACAGACCCGAACCAGGGTGTTGCTTCGGCGCAGTATATCAAGGAGCAGAATCTCGGAACAAAGATTGCAATAATCTATAATAACTCAGACGCTTATTCAACAGGAATCTATCAGAAGTTTGTATCCGAAGCAGCAACACTCGGTCTTGAGGTTGTATGTGAAAAGACATTTACGGACGATTCCGCAAACGATTTCACAGCACAGCTGAACGAAATCAAGGATTCGGGTGCTGATTTGGTATTTCTGCCTATCTATTACACACCTGCTTCAATGATTCTTTCACAGGCAAAGAAAATGCAGTATACACCGAAATTCTTCGGAGTTGACGGCATGGACGGTATCCTGACAATCAAGAACTTTGACAAGAGCCTTGCAGAGGGAGTAATGCTGCTGACGCCGTTCTCGGCAGATGCTGAAGACGAAAAGACAAAGAGCTTTGTTGCAACCTATAACGAAAAGTTCGGCGAAACACCTAACCAGTTCGCTGCTGACGCATATGACTGCGTATATGCTATCTATGAAGCAAGCAAAACGGCAGGCGTTACTGTCGACATGAGTCATGAGGATATCTGCGCTAAATTAGTTGCTGAGTTCACAAATCCCGAATTTAAGTTTGACGGTCTTACGGGTATAGGCATGACATGGTCTGCAACCGGTGAAGTTTCAAAGGCTCCTAAGGGTATGGTAATTAAAGACGGAGTATATGTCGGAATGTAATTTTCAATAAATTCGATTCCGTAAATTATATATTCTTATCGTTTGATGACGGAAAGAATAACACCGTTAATTAAAAAAACAAATTTTGGTTCGATGCAAGAATCGGACGGATTATAAAATTATCGGATTACGGAGAAATGAGGAGACCGTTAACGGTTCCCTCTTTTTCCGTTTTTCCGTATTCAATAAGGTTTATTGTCTGTGCAAGCCGCACGGGCGGTAGCATAAATCAGTAAATCAACGCTGAATACGTTTTGATGAGTGCCGGCGGAACCGGGAGCATTTAAGACAGCGTCAGCGAAAGGAGAGAATTGATAAATGACATTTATATCTAACTTTATCAATGGTGTAAGTCTTGGCAGCGTATACGCTATAATTGCATTGGGTTACACTATGGTGTACGGTATTGCAAAGATGCTGAACTTTGCTCACGGCGACGTTATCATGATCGGCGCATATACATCTTTTGTTACAACTACATATCTGGGATTGCCGCCTGTTGTGTCGGTTATTCTGGCTATGATAGTATGTACGGTTTTGGGTATTCTGATTGAGGGACTGGCATACAAGCCCTTGAGAAAGGCAACCTCGCTTGCGGTTTTGATTACCGCTATCGGCGTAAGCTATTTTCTGCAAAACATAGCACTGCTGATATGGGGAAGCGCACCGAAGAACTTCAGCTCCGTTGTTCCTTTTGATTCGATTTCTCTGTTTGACGGAAAGCTTATAATCACACCGGAATCTATAGTTACGGTAATTGTATGTATCATTATTATGATAGGCTTGACATTGTTTACCCAAAAGAGCAAAATGGGTAAGGCTATGAGAGCCGTGTCGGAGGATAAGGACGCAGCTGAGCTTATGGGTATCAACGTAAACGTTACAATATCGGTAACGTTTGCAATCGGTTCAGCTCTTGCCGCAATTGCCGGCGTACTGTTATGCTCGGCATACCCGGTTCTGATTCCTACAACAGGCTCAATGCCAGGTATCAAAGCGTTTACCGCAGCGGTTTTCGGCGGAATAGGATCGATCCCCGGTGCGATGATAGGCGGAATACTTCTCGGACTTATAGAAATATTTGCAAAGTCCTATATTTCAACGGAGTTATCCGACGCTATAGTATTCGGAGTTCTTATTATAGTATTGCTTGTTAAGCCTACAGGCTTACTGGGCAAGAAAATTGCAGAGAAAGTGTGAGGTGTAAATATGAAAAAACTGAAAAAAATTAATAAATTTACACTTACAAATATCAAGGCATACGGAATAGTCCTTATTGCCTTTGCAATTCTTTTCACGATGCAGTCGGCAGGAATGATAAATCATTCGATAAGCGGTCAGCTTGTTCCTATCTGTACCTACATCGTAATGGCAATTTCTCTTAATCTTACGGTTGGTTTTTTGGGAGAACTGAGCCTGGGCCATGCCGGATTCATGAGTGTGGGAGCGTTTACGGGCGTTATCACAACAGTTTGTCTGCAAAGCGCGATACCCTCTCCCGGATTAAGACTTTTGGCGGCAATTATAGTCGGCGGACTGTTTGCCGGGCTTGCGGGTCTGATAATCGGTATTCCGGTTTTAAGACTGAGAGGCGACTACCTTGCGATAGTAACACTGGCATTCGGCGAAATCATAAAGAATATAATAAACTGCCTGTATGTGGGAGTTGACGCAAAAGGCTTGCACATCAGCATGAAGAGCGTTCAGGCTATGGGAATGGCTGAGGACGGCATAACGATAATAAACGGACCGCAGGGCGCTGTCGGTATAGCTGAAATCTCATCATTTACGGCAGGAGTTCTGCTTATAATTTTTGCGTTGTTCGTTGTTCTGAACCTCGTTAACAGTAAAACAGGACGTGCCGTTACCGCTATCAGAGATAACAGAATCGCAGCCGAATCGGTCGGTATAGGAATAACAAGATACAAGCTTACGGCATTTATCATATCCGCAGCATTGGCAGGTATGGCAGGCGCGTTGTATGCGATGAACTTCTCAACAATTATTGCAAGAAAGTTTGATTTTAACACATCTATTCTGATTCTTGTGTTCGTCGTACTCGGCGGAATGGGAAATATTGTCGGTTCTATTATAGCAACCACGCTTTTGTATATGCTTCCGGAGCTTTTGAGAGGTCTGGACGATTACAGAATGTTAATATACGCAATAGTCCTTATTTTTGTAATGATATTGACCAATAGTGCGTCTGTTAAGCAATTCGGAGAAAAAATCAAGGTTAAGCTTGCGGTAAGGAAAAATAAAGCAAACGATGAACGGAGGGAAAGCTGATGTCAAAGATGATACCTGTTCCGAGCAATGCAATCATTCCGGAACGAGATAAGGATAAAACCCCGATATTGGAAACACATCATCTGGGGATAGACTTCGGCGGACTTACTGCCGTTGATGAATTTTCACTGACTGTCGGAAGAACCGAAATAGCCGGCTTGATAGGACCTAACGGTGCAGGAAAAACCACCGTGTTCAATCTTCTGACAAACGTATATCAGCCGACAAGAGGAGATATAATACTTGACGGTAAATCAACCGCACACAAAACCGCGTCACAGGTTAACCGTATGGGAATTGCAAGAACATTCCAGAACATTCGTCTGTTTACTAATATGTCGGTTATAGATAACGTAAAGGTCGGACTTCACAATTCGATAAATCAGAGCCTGTTGGCTTCGGTAACTCATCTGTTCGGATACAGAAAGACCGAAAAGGAATCGAGAGAGGAAGCTATGGAGCTTTTGGAATTTTTCGGTATGCAGGACTATGCAAATATGCAGGCAGGCTCGCTTCCTTACGGTGCGCAAAGACGTCTTGAAATTGCAAGAGCGTTGGCAACACGTCCGGGAATAATTCTCCTTGACGAGCCGGCAGCCGGAATGAATCCGTCCGAAACTGCGGAGCTTATGGAGAACATCAGAAGAATAAGAGATAATTTCCACATTGCCGTAATGCTTATAGAACATGATATGCAGCTTGTTATGAACATCTGCGAGGGAATATGCGTTCTTGACCACGGTAAGATTATCGCAAAGGGTTCGCCTGCCGAAATCAAGAGCAACCCGGCAGTTATAGAGGCTTACCTCGGAAAGAAAAAGGAGGCATAAGAGAATGTTAAAGGTTGATAATATAAATGTTTACTACGGACAGATTCATTCTCTGCGTGATGTTTCTTTGGAGGTTAACGAGGGTGAAATAGTTGCGCTTATCGGTGCGAACGGTGCCGGAAAATCCACAACTCTGAGAACTATATCGGGACTTTTGCGTTCCAAGACGGGCAGTATCACTCTCAACGGAGAAGATATTTCAAAGACCGAGGCACACAAGCTTGTTGCGAAGGGTCTTGCGCACGTGCCGGAGGGCAGAAGAATATTTTTGCAGATGACAGTCCGTGAGAATCTTGACATGGGTGCATATATAAACAGCTCGGATATAAAAGCCGATATTGAAAAGGTGTACGCTTATTTCCCAAGACTTAAACACCGTGCAAATCAGATTGCGGGTACTTTATCGGGCGGCGAACAGCAAATGCTTGCAATGGGCAGAGCGCTTATGAGTAAGCCAAAGCTGCTGATGCTTGATGAGCCGTCTATGGGACTTGCTCCGATCCTTGTACAGCAGATTTTTGACATCATCAAAGAAATGCACAAGGCGGGAACAACAATCCTGTTGGTTGAGCAGAACGCCGAAATGGCTTTGCAGATTGCCGACAGAGCCTATGTACTTGAATCCGGAGTTATTAAGCTGAGCGGCACGGGTGAAGAACTGGCAAAAAGCGACGAGATTAAAAAGGCATATCTCGGCGGCTGATAAAGCAGTATTAAAATTTAATATTACAAGTACTTCACGGTTCTTTCAAAAGTGTGAAAATCCTTGTTTTGCGTATTTGCAGAACAGGGATTTTTTGTTTCATAATTTTTTGCGATATATCAAAAAAATCGGTTCACACAAAAGCATTGCGTGACATTTTTAATTAATTATGGAAAAAAATCTCAAATTATGATAAAATATTCAACGTATAATGTGAGGAAAGGTGATGAATTATGAATTTTGGAGATTATTTGCGTAATTTATTAAGCGAGAAAAAAGTCAGCATTGCCGAATTGGCTAACAAACTGAACATAAAGAGCAAATAGGGTAAAATTTTTTCAAAATATATAAACCCGATTACATAATAATTAACTTAGAACAGAAGTGCGCAAAATAGTAAAGTTGCATTTTTACGGAATTTTTAGCGGATATTGGAATAATAGAATTTCGGAAGCGGCAAAAAAAGAATAGGCAAGTCAAGGGTAAACACACTATGACAAACCTGTTCTTTTTTTGTTAGGTTAATTAATGGGATTTAAGACACAAATCTCATCTTTTCCAAGGTGTCGGTTTTTAATTTTGTCACGCACCGGAGTATATTTTATTCGTTGGTCAATAATAAAAAAATTTTGATGTAATAAGGCAGTAATAATCTGTGAAATTCCTATGAAAAATGCGTTATAACACTTGATTTTTTCTTGAAAATATGATATAATAATATACATATGAAAAGCTGTAATTGTTTATGTTTAACGTATTTTTATGCAAATTTCAATTCTGATACAGTCAAAATTTCGGTAAATACAAAAAACGGATCATCTTGCCCGCAGGATAATTCCGTTGTTAGCCGTTACAGCAATTTGCGGGCGGAAAGGCTGCGGAATTAATTATGGCAAAAAAGACTAAAGAAAAAGAGCTTGATATGGAGGTTCTTGCCAACCAAAAGATTGTTAACGTTGAGCTTAACAGCGAAATGAAAAAATCATATATAGACTATGCAATGAGCGTTATTGTAAGCCGTGCGCTCCCCGATGTTCGTGACGGTTTAAAGCCTGTTCACAGACGTATCCTTTACGATATGTACGAAGCCAATCTGTTGTATGAAAACGATTTCAGAAAATCGTCGGCAACCGTCGGCGACGTTTTGGGTAAATATCACCCCCACGGCGACAGTTCGGTATATGACGCAATGGTACGTTTGGCGCAGGATTTCTCATTGAGATACCCTCTTGTACAGGGTAAAGGTAACTTTGGTTCGGTGGACGGAGATCCCCCGGCTGCTTACCGATACACAGAAGCAAAAATGTCAAAAATAGCGGCGGAAATGCTGTCGGATATTGAAAAGGAAACGGTAGATCTTGTTTCCAACTATGACGATAAGCGCCTTGAACCGAGCGTTCTCCCGGCAAGATTCCCTAATCTTCTCGTTAACGGCTCATCGGGTATTGCGGTAGGAATGGCAACCAATATTCCTCCTCACAATTTAAGCGAGGTAATAGACGGAATAATAGCCGCAATAGACGATCCCGATATTACGATAGACGAGCTCATGGAGTACATCAAAGGCCCGGACTTCCCGACAGGCGGCGTCATCATGGGTAAAAGCGGCATAAGAAGCGCATATCACACAGGCAGAGGTAAGGTGATTATGCGTGCAAAAGCCGAAATCGAAGAGCTTGACGGAGGAAAAACAAGAATTGTCGTTTCCGAGCTTCCGTACCAGGTAAACAAGGCAAAGCTTGAAAAATATATAAATGACCTTGTAAGGGACGGAAAAATTGACGGTATTTCTTCAACCCGTGACGAATCCGATGAAAATATGCATTTCATTATCGAATTGAAACGAGATGCAAACCCGAACATTGTACTTAACAACCTGTATAAATTCACTCAAATGCAGGATACCTTCGGGGTGATTTTCCTTGCTTTGGTTGACAACGAGCCGAAGATTCTGAACCTGAGAGAAATGATTGATTACTACATTGCTCATCAAAAGGACGTAATCGTAAGAAGAACAAAATTTGACCTTGCAAAAGCAGAGGAAAGACTTCATATTTTAGAGGGCTACAAAATTGCGATTGACAATATTGACGAGGTTATAAAAATAATCAGAGCTTCAAAATCAATCCCCGATTCAAAGCTTGCTCTGCAAGAGCGTTTCGGCTTGTCCGATCCGCAGTCGACGGCAATCGTGCAAATGCAGCTGGGACGTTTATCCGGACTCGAGAGAGAAAAGGTTGAGAACGAATTTGAACAGCTTTCGGCTAAAATTGCTGATTTCAACGATATACTTGCGAACGAATACCGTGTCCTTGAAATCGTAAAAACCGACCTGACAAACATCAAGGCAAAATACGGCGATGACAGAAAGACAGAAATCGCTATGGTTGCAAACGATATAGATATTGAGGATCTGATAGATGAGGAGGACGTGGTTATCACGCTGACTCATAACGGCTACACAAAGCGTGTTCCGGTTACGACTTACAAGTCGCAGCACAGAGGCGGCAGAGGTATTTCGGGTATGACGACCCGTGAGGAGGATTTTGTTGAACAGCTGTTTACAACCTCTACGCACGATACCATACTGTTCTTCACAACGAGAGGAATCGTATACCGTCTTAAAGGCTATGAGATTCCGGAAGCCGGCAGACAGGCGCGGGGAACTGCAATTGTGAACCTGCTTCCGCTTGAATCGGGAGAAAAGATTACCGCAATGATGCCGATAAGAGAATTCAGCGAGGGATTGTACCTTACGTTTTTTACAAAGCAGGGTATCGTTAAAAAGACGGATCTTATGGATTATTCGAGAATCAGAAACGGCGGTCTGAGAGCGATTGAGCTTGTTGAGGGCGACAGCCTTATTAATGTTCTTCTTACAAACGGAGAACAGAATGTCTTAATCGGCACAAGAAACGGTATGGCTATACAGTTCAACGAACGTGACGTAAGAGGAATGGGCAGAACCGCACGCGGTGTAAGAGGTATCAGACTCAACAGCGGAGATTATGTAATCGGCGCTTGTATCGCACCTCATGACGGCGAGCTCCTGGTTGTTACCGAAAACGGTTACGGCAAAAAGACTCCGTTCTCGGAATATAAGATTCAAACAAGAGGCGGTAAGGGAATATTCACCTATAGAATTACCGATAAAACCGGAAAGCTTGCGGGACTCACGGAGGTCGAGCCTACGGACGATATTATGCTGATAACATCGGACGGCGTTCTTATCAGAACGGAATCCTCCGAAATCAGCACATACGGACGTCAGACGCAAGGAGTTAAGATTATGCGCCTTGACGACGGCATTAAGCTTGTATCTATGGCAAAAACCCCTCACGAGGACGAGGAGGAAAATGCCGACGCTTCTGAAGACGCAAATACTTCTCAGGACGCATCAACCGATACCGATTCGGAATAAAATATAAGCTAAAGTAAAGAATATCGGATAAAGGCACAAAATTTAATTCCTTTGTGCATAAAAAAGAAAGAGGTTTTCTATGATGAAAAAATTAATTGCATTGGTATTATCGGTTGTAATGATGACGGCACTCAGCTCATGCGGTACAAAAAAAGCCGACCCGCAAGGCAGCTCCGCACCGGAGCAGACTCAAGAAGCGGCAAGCCCGTCCCCCACAGCTGAGGAACAAGTTGACGAAGCCAAGCTCTATGCCGACCCGATAAGTGTAACAATCGAGCTTGAAAACGGCGGAGTTATGAAAGGCGAGCTTTATCCGAATCTCGCTCCCGAAACGGTTAAAAACTTTGTAAAGCTTGCAAAGGATAAGTTTTATGACGGCTTGATTTTCCACAGAGTTATTGACGGCTTTATGATTCAGGGCGGCGGTTACGATAAGGATATGAACCCTAAAGAAAGCACTGCCATAAAAGGCGAGTTTACACAAAACGGATTCAATAATCCGCTGAAGCATACCAAGGGCGTTTTGTCGATGGCAAGAACGAATGATCCGGATTCTGCGTCAAGTCAGTTCTTTATCATGCAGGAGGACGCACCGCATCTTGACGGTCAGTATGCCGCTTTCGGACGTATAACCGAGGGACTGGAGTACATTGATGAAATCGCAACCGCAAAAACCGGAACAGATCCGAAGTACGGAATGTCGGATTGCCCCGTTGACCCGATTATCATAAAGACAATATCAGTCGGAAAGTAAGATTTGGATAAGAAAGGATTTTTTAAATGAGCGATATTATTATTACAATGAAAAACGGCGATGTGATGAAAGCGGAGCTTTATCCGGAAATTGCACCCGAAACGGTAGGAAATTTTGTAAACCTTATAAACAGGAAATTTTTTGATGGTTTGATTTTCCACAGAGTGATCAAGGGTTTTATGATTCAAGGCGGCGGATATGATGAAAAAGGAAATCATAAGGAGGCTGCTTCGATTAAAGGTGAATTTACCAAAAACGGATTCACAAACAACCTTAAGCATACAAGAGGTGTTCTTTCAATGGCAAGAACGTCTTTCCCAAACAGTGCTTCAAGTCAGTTCTTTATTATGCATGAGGACGCACCGCACCTTGACGGTCAGTATGCCGCTTTCGGAAAGATAACCGAGGGACTTGATGTGGTTGATAAAATTGCCGGGGTCAGAACTGATTTTCAGGATTGTCCGCTTGAACCGCAGATAATTGAATCAATAAGATTAGCATAATGTTAAAAATTAAAACAGCTTTGCGGAGATAAACCACAAGGCTGTTTTTAAATTTATTTTGTTATTTTTATACAAAAATCACATACTTCATCGCCCCTGCCGGGAGTCTTTGTTCTGTGCCATAAAAGCTTTGGGTGCAGTCCGTAATAGGAAATATCATCGCTGTCACAGAAGCATCGGCATAGCTCGGGACAGCTGTACTTAACGCAGGTATAGTGATAAGGACATTGTATCATGTCGATTCTCCAAACCTTGTCAGTAATCTGTATCTCGTGTGCGGCGAAGCCTGCCGTTACAACGAAAAGCTTAGGAGTCTGTTTGCCGAAAATTCTCGGCACTTTTCGGTACAGACCGGGAATGTGTATTAACGTAAGAAATACTTTCTTCATTTTGTGAACGTGCTGCTCCGTATAGCCGTGTACGGCTTGCGGTGTCTTGTCCTTTGACATGACAGCTTGAAGCGTTTCATAAATTGCGATTCCGGGAAGAATCTGCTTTTCCGGATGCCGCTGTTTTTCCTTTGAAGCGTTACGGTTTTCGCTGCGGAGCACTGCGAGACGTTCAAAAAAGCGGTGTTCAGCTCTGTTGATTTTGCAGAAAATTGCCGCGATACCGTCTTTTGAAAATCCTTAATAAGATAGCTTTTTTCATTTTCATTCCTTCTATATCCGCATTTCCGCCGCATTATCCGATAAATTCATTATGTATCAGCTTGACTTTTTTTGTATAGTTAAATTTTTTCTTGCTGTATTTTCACGCTTTATTATATCATAAGACATAATCCTTTTCAATAGCATAATGATAATTTCTGATGAGATAAAGGTTATTTTAATCCCAAAAAGCGAATGAAATAACCCGATAAAGAATTCTCGTTTAATATCCCTATGATAAAAAAACTTATGCTTTTTTTCAAAACATGATAATTTTTTGTACATTTTGAATAATAAAACTCATTTATTTTTTTGTTTTTATATTATATAATAAAGCCAACGACAAGAGAAGTCGAGGAAAAAACAAAGACATACGGAATCGGAGCAAAGGCACGAAGCGATTCCGAAACGAAAGGAGATCTTACTATGAAGATGAAAAAATTGTTGGCAGCCGCAATGGCAATCATGATGACCGCAGGACTTGCGTCATGCGGAGGCGGAGACAACGCAAAAGGTTCGTCGGACGGAGAAATTTCCGTATTCTACTACACCTACAGTGACACATACATTTCAAGCGTTCGTTCATCAATGGACAAGCTCTTAACAGAAAAGGGAGTAAAATTCCAGAACTATGACGCAAACGGAAACCAGACAACACAGACAGAGCAGGTAACAACAGCTCTTGCAAAGGGTTCAAAGCTTCTTGTTATCAACGTTGTTGACACTGGCTCAAACGATGCGGCACAGAACATCATCAATCAGGCAAAGGAAAAGAATGTTCCTGTAATATTCTTTAACCGTTCTGTTGAGGAATCTGTCGTAAGCAGCTATGATAAATGCGTATTCGTAGGAACGGACTACGAAATGGCAGGTCATATGCAGGGCGATATGATAGGAAAGTACCTGACAGAAAACTTTGACGCAGTTGACCTTAACGGCGACGGAAAAATCAGCTACGTTATGTTCAAGGGTCAGGAAGGAAACATGGAGGCTATAGCGCGTACACAGTACGGTGTTGAGGACGCAAACAAGGTTTTGAAAGCGGCAGGAAAGCCCGATCTTGAATTTTATGATTCATCAAACAGCAATAAATACCTTGTTGACCAGAACGGTCAGTGGTCATCGGCAGCCGCTACAGACTATATGAGCACAATTCTTGCTCAGTACAGCGTTGCAAACAACAACATGGTAGAGCTTGTTATAGCAAACAATGACGAAATGGCACTCGGTGCATTGTCGGCACTTCAGACCGCCGGCTACAACAACGGAACAGGCAAAACAATCCCGGTATTCGGAGTTGACGCGACAGACGCCGCAAAATCGGCAATTTCAAAGGGCACCATGATGGGAACAATCAAGCAGGACGCTGACGGTATGGCAAGCGCAATCACAAACATTGCACAAAATTATCTTAATGATAAAAACGCTCTTGACGGTCTTGACAGCAGTGATGTAGTGGGAACATGGAGAGTAAATATTCCGTATTCAACCTACACTGCGGAAAACAACTAAACAGTTCAAGGTGATTGCCGCACTGCAATCATTAAAACGATAAATCGGCAGGGAGCGTGAAAACGCTCCCGAAAGCCGCAATAAAAGAAACGGGGTATCGCTTATGAGTTATGATATAAATAATAAAGAAAAGAACGTTCTTCTGAAAATGGTGGACATTGAAAAGGCTTTCCCCGGCGTAAAGGCGCTGGATAAGGTAAACCTCAGCGTTAAAGCAGGTACGGTTCATGCGCTTATGGGAGAGAACGGAGCAGGCAAATCAACTCTTATGAAATGTCTTTTCGGAGTGTACAGCAAGGATTCCGGAAGCATATATCTTGACGGCAGGGAGGTAGACTTCAAAAATTCCAAAGAGGCGCTTGAAAACGGTGTTGCTATGGTGCATCAGGAGCTTAATCAGGCATTGAAGCGCAATGTCATGGATAATATGTGGCTCGGACGTTTCCCGACAGTGGCAAAGGGAATCCCGATCACCAGTGAAAAGAAAATGTACAGGGCAACAAAGGAAATTTTTGAAACACTCGGACTTAACATAGATCCTAAAACCGTAATGAGTACCATGCCGGTATCGCAAAGACAGATGGTTGAAATAGCAAAGGCTGTTTCCTACAATTCAAAGGTAATAGTATTTGACGAGCCTACTTCATCGCTAACCGAGGAAGAGGTTGAGCGTTTGTTTAAAATTATAGATATGCTTCGCAGCAAGGGCTGTGCAATAATCTATATATCACATAAAATGACTGAAATATTAAGAATTTCTGACGAAGTTACTATAATGCGTGACGGAAAATGGATTGCAACAAAGGAAGCCAAAGATCTTACGATGGACGAAATAATAAGACTTATGGTTGGACGTGAGCTTACAAACGTATATCCGCCAAAGGTTAACAAAATCGGAGATGTGCTTTTGGAGGTTGATAATCTTACCGCAATGTACTCAAAGCTCCGCAACGTGTCATTTAAAGCACGAAAGGGGGAAATCCTCGGAGTTGCCGGTCTTGACAGCTCGGGAAGAACAGAGCTGCTCGAAAATATTTTCGGTGTCGCAACAAGAAAATCGGGTACTATCAAGCTTGACGGAAAAATAATCAAAAACAAAAATGCAGGAGATTCAATTAAGAATGGTTTTGCACTCCTTACCGAGGAACGCCGTGCAACGGGAATATTCGGAATATTAAATATACGGGAAAACGCAACAATATCAAGCCTTGACAAATGCAAAACGGGACCGTTTTTGAGCAAGGCAAAATTGAAGAAAAGCACCGATTGGTGTATAAAGTCCATGAGGATAAAGACGCCGAATCAGGAAACAAAGATACGAACATTGTCGGGAGGTAATCAGCAAAAGGTTATTCTCGGCCGATGGCTTTTAACAGAGCCTACGGTTCTTTTGCTTGACGAGCCTACAAGAGGTATAGATGTAGGTGCCAAATATGAAATTTATCAACTTATTATAGATCTTGCGGAAAAGGGTAAAACGGTAATTATGGTATCTTCTGAAATGCCGGAGCTTTTGGGAGTCTGCGACAGAATACTTGTAATGTCGGGCGGAAAGCTTGCCGGAGAAGTAAATGCGGCAACCGCAACCCAAGAGGAAATCATGACCCTTGCGGCAAAGTTTGCATAAAAATTACAGAATGGAGGAAAAACAAATGTCAAACGCAACACAAACAAGAAAAAGCGGTTTGTCGGTATGGCTTGAAAATTTCAAAAAAATGTCAGGAGCCGATAAACGCAGAACAATAACGGATTTGCTTTTTAACAATGCAATGTATATAATCATTCTTATTGCCGTAATTTATATAGCAATAAGAGTACCGGCATTCCTTTCGACCTCGTCGATTGTGAATATTATTTCGCTTACAGCGGCAAAACTGCCTATAGCTCTCGGTATTGCAGGTGCAATCGTACTTACTGGTACCGATATTTCGGCAGGACGATGCGTTGGGCTTACAGCCTGTATTGCGGCGTCACTGCTTCAAATGGTAGGTTATGCAAATAAAATATTCCCCAATATCGGAGTTATTCCTCTTTGGGCAGTTTTGCTTCTTGTAATTGCCGTTGGCGCTGTTATCGGTTTTGTGAACGGATTCTTTGTAGCTAAATTCAAGCTTCATCCGTTTATTGTTACCCTTTCAACTCAGCTTATTGTTTTCGGTCTTGTGCTTATGTATCTTATGCTTGGCGGAAACAACGGACAAACTCTCTCGGGACTCGATTCGTCCTACACCGATTTTGTCCGCGGCACACTCTTTAAGATCGGAGATGTTGCAATTCCGAAATATGTACTCTATTCGTTAATTCTTACCGGAATTATGTGGATTATTTGGAATAAAACAAAGTTCGGAAAGAATATGTTTGCGGTAGGCTCAAACGAAGAAGCCGCTAACGTTTCCGGAGTTAATGTTTTCTGGACTATTATAGGAGTTTTCGTGCTTGCCGGCGCAATGTACGGTATCACCGGATTCATCGAGGGCGCACGTATAGCTTCCTGCTCGGCAAATACGGGTCTTAACTACGAATCCGACGCAATAGCAGCCTGCGTTATAGGCGGTGTGTCCTTTGTCGGCGGTACAGGTAAAATCAGCGGTATAGTAATCGGAGTTTTCCTGCTGCAAATTATTTTCGTGGGTCTTAATTTCCTCTCGGTTGACGCAAATATGCTCTACGTTATCAAGGGCCTTATTATCCTCGTTGCCTGCGCAATAGATATGAGAAAATATCTTGCAAGAAAGTAACTAATAAATTTACCGCATTGTAAAAATAACGCACGTTTCAATTGACGATTGAAAATTGACAATTATATCATCTTTCCGAATTGTCGGAAGATCCTAATACAGTTAAATTACCGAAACCTAAATATAGTGGTCCGCACGGCTGTGTAGTACGGAGTCCCGAAGCGAGTTCTTGCAATTGAACTTTTTTATTTGCGACTTTTGGCAAATAAAAAGAGTTCATTTGCAAGGTGTCCGAAGCTATCCACACCGGGGTGGTAAATCCGTTTAGGCGGGTTCTCCCGCCTATCGGCGGCTTTTGGAGCTTTTCGCCGCCGAAAAGCGGAAAGCGTAGAAAAAGTAAAAGTTACCGAAAAGTATAACGCCACAAACGTGAGGTTGCGGTTATAGTCTATATAAAGATAGTTACTTTTATATTAAATGCGGTAATTACTGCTTTTGCGTATTTGGAGCTATAGTCTACAGTTATTATTACTTTTGCTACTCCTTCCGCTTTTCGGCGGCGAAAAGCTCCAAAAGCCGCCGATAGGGGCGAACCCCTAAACGGATTTACCCCCGGTGTGGTAGCTCAGACACCTTGCCAAGTTCGCTGCGCAAACTTGCAAGAACTCGCTCAGACCTTACAGTTGACGATAGTTTAGTGATGACTACTTTTAGGTTTTTGTTATTGGGACGTTACCGGGGCTTCCGGCAATTTGGGAAATAATAATTGTCAAATGTCAATTAAAATGTGGGTCATTTTGCAAATTGCAGAATGAGGAACAGTTAATTTGTTTGATAAAACAAAATTATGAAACGGAGGTTATACCATGAATGATGAGAAATTACAACCCAACCGCCGCACCGGAGGGCTTTATGCAAAAATCAACATGTCATTAAAGAGTGCGGACATAATGGTAGCTTCGCTTACGGCTTTATTGATTGCTGCCATGATATTTGTAATCAACCACAACGGATTTACCGTGAAATTCGACACCGACGGCGGATCGTACATTGAACCGGTAACGGCAATGTATTCCGATGTGGTAGACTGTGAAAACCCGGTAAAAGAGGGTTACGAATTTACGGGCTGGTATACCGACCGTGACCGCACGCAGAAGTGGGATATTAAAACAGAGCCGGTAACGGGAAGCATGACGCTTTATGCCGGCTGGGAAAAATCAGAATGAGTATTTACAAATAAGCAGTTGATTTTTTCGGTATTTAATGATATACTTTAAGTATAATATGTTTTGTAAGGGTAAATCTTTAAATACCGGAGGAATAAAAAGTGAAATATACTGTTTTGGTAGTTGAGGACGAATACGAGCAAAGACGGGCAATTATAGAGAGGGTTAACTGGGAGGCGGCAGGCTTTGAGGTTATCGGCGAAGCAGAGAACGGAGTTGAAGCGCTTGACGTAATCGAAAGCTTAGAGCCCGACTTAATAATAACCGATATAAAAATGCCGATGATTTCGGGACTGGAGCTTGCAGCAATGGTAAGACAGCTGCGCCCGGCGACTCAGATTGTCATTCTGAGCGGATATGACAGCTTTGAATATGCGCAGACGGCGATTAATTACAATATTATACGCTATCTGTTAAAGCCAATATCCTCCTCGGAGATGTCGGAGGAGCTGTTTGAAATACACCGCCGCATGGACGAAAAGCTTGCAAGCGTTATATCTGCGCCCGGACAGGATTTGCAGAAACAGCTGCACAAGCTGTCGGTTGACCGGTTTTTGCTTCCGCTTATGCTCGGCAGCAACGAGGAACAGCCCGATGAGAACGAATTGAAGCAAAAAGCGGAGGAGCTTGGAATTATAAAAAAAGGAGCTTGCCCCCGCTTTTGTGTGCTTGTTTCTAAATTCAAAAATAATGAAAATACTTCATGCACCGGAGCGGAGCATACCGATTTTATAGATTCGGTACTGTCGCATTATATGTACTCGGTAAGCTTTATAGTTTACGGACGTGTGGTAACTCTTGCGGTGGCGGAGGGCGGCGGAAATTTTTCAAATATAATGGAGCTGCCGGTAAGAGAAATTGTACAGACGGCGAAAAGAATGTTGAATCAAAGCTGTACGATAGGAATAAGCCGTGAATTTTTGGCTTTGTCGGGTTGCGCCGGAGCATATTTTCAGGCGGTGACGGCAAGAAGATATACCGCCGACGGAGCCGGCGAGGTACGTTTTATAAACGACCAGGAGCATGACGGCGAAATAGAAATAGATCAGCTTGAAAAGACAATATTAAAGCTTGAACAGCTGTTAAAGGTCGGAAACGTAGAGGAACTGGAGAATTTTATACAAAAGCTTTTTGCAAACAGTACGCCTGAAAATGCCGATTTGCTTGTTTTCCAGATTATAGCGACCGTGTACCGTGTTGTCAGCAACGCAACCGATGATAAGTCGGAAATATTGAAGCTGCTTTCGGACAATCCTATTTTTGCGAGAGTTACAACCTACAGCAGCGAGGCTGTTATGAAAAACGAGCTGACTGATTTTTGCTGCAACGCAAAAACACTCATATCCGGTATGCAGAAGCGCGACAGCGAGATACTCTGTGACAGAGTGGTTCAGATAATAAACGACAGATTCTCCGATGAAGAACTTTCTCTGACGATGGTAAGCAACGAATTGGCGGTAAGTCCGAATTACTTAAGCGCACTCATCAAAAAAACAAAAAAGAAAAACTTCATAATGCTGCTTACCGAGCGCCGTATGAGTGCGGCGTATGATATGCTCGTGTGTTCAAATATGAAGGTGCTTGAAATATCCGAAAAATGCGGCTACAGCGATCAGCATTATTTCAGCTATTGCTTCAAGAAATTTTACGGCGAATCACCTAATAAAGTAAGAAACAAAACAAGAAACGAGTAGATTACAAGGGGTTGAAGCAAATGACAAATAAAAAATGCCGTTTGTCCGTTAGCCTGTCGGCGATTACGGTTATATCGATAACCGTTGCCGCAATAGCCGCCGTTTCGGTATGCATTGCCGTTTTTTCTACGGTGTACAGAAATTCGCTGATGCGTGACGCACGGATAAATTCGGAGCAAACAATAGGTCAGGCGGAGGTTTCGGTAAACAGCTATTTTGAATCGATGAAAAATAAGCTTACTCTTATCAAGGGTATTGTTGAAGAAACAGGCGATACGGCGGAGCTTGAAAGCAAAATGTCTGCGCTGACATTTATTCAGGACGATATTTATGCCGTTACGGTTTACGGAGAAAACGGCGAAATTGTCAGCTGTACCGGAAGCGGAGAAAATTTAAAGGAGCATATATATAAGGATCTGTCGTTTGACAGAAAGCTGTTCGATGAATCGCCGCTGTTTTCCGTATCAAATCCTCATGTACAGACGCTGTTTGAGGGCAAATATCCGTGGGTTATAACTGTTGCCGCAAAGGCGGACAAGCCGGTGCTGAAAAACGGAGCGTACATCGCTATAGATTTCGGCTTTTCGGAAATTGCAAAATATATAGAGCAGGTTGGAGTAGGCAGACGGGGGTATTGCTTTATTACCGACAGAAACGGTGAAATTATTTATCATCCGCAGCAGCAAATGCTTTTTTCGGGACTCAGAAGCGAGGACAGCGAGCTTGTGGGACGTTTGCCGGACGGTATAAATATTCTTAAAAACGTAATTTATACGGTAAAAACAACCGATGACGGCGCATGGCGTATTGTGGGCGTAAGTCTTACCGATGATCTTTCGGGAGAAGCAGGAAAGCAGATAGTAATAAGTATTTTGATTTCCTTTGTTTGCTGTGTGCTTATTACTCTTTTGTCGCTTGCGGTGTATTCAAAAATTGTGAACACACCGGTAAAATCTCTTATAAAGGCAATGAAATGCTTTGAAAATGACGCAGATAATTTCAGCTTTTCGGGCGGAGAGGAAAGCGTTACTGAGCTGAAAACTCTTTCCGGTTCGTTTGAGCATATGTCGGTGAGAATAAAAAATCTCATGGATAAGGTGCGAAACGAAGAAATTGCATTAAGAAAAACGGAGCTTAAAGCACTGCAATCGCAGATAAATCCGCACTTTCTTTACAATACTCTCGATTCGATACAATGGATGTGCGAGAGAGGGAAAACCGAGGAAGCGTCAAAAATGGTCGGAGCATTGGCAAGGCTTTTCAGAATCAGCATAAGCAGAGGGCATGAGCTGATAACGATAAAGGACGAAATAAACCATGTAAGCAACTATCTGATAATACAAAGCTTCCGATATAAATCGCAGTTTACCTACAGTTTTGATATTGACGAAAGCTTAGAGGACTATCTGTGCAACAAAATCACATTGCAGCCGCTTGTTGAAAACGCAATCTATCACGGCATAGACCGTCTTGTTGACGAGGGCGAAATAAAAATTACGGTTAAGCAGGCGGAGGACGATGAAAACGATATTTTGATGACTGTTGCCGATAACGGAGTCGGAATGACGGAGGAGCAGTGCAGGAAAATATTAAGTAAGGAACGAAGCGATTCGAGTGGAATCGGTGTTAAAAACGTAAATGACAGACTGAGAATCTATTTCGGCGAAAAATACGGTCTTACCATAAAAAGTGAGCTTGACTGCGGTACGGAGATTACTGTGAGGCTCCCGAAAATAACAAAGGAGGATTAACGTGAATATAACTAAATTATCAGCTTTCTTGCTGTGTATACCTCTTTTGTGCGTTCCTTTGGTATCATGCTCGGACGGTAACACGGGCGAAAAGAAAATAGCCGTTATTGTAAAAGCCATGGACTCGGATTTCTGGCACGGAGTAAAAAGCGGAGTGGATGCAGCGGCTACCGAATATAATGTTTCTGTTACGTTTGAAGGCCCCGAAAATGAGGAGGATTACGAGAATCAGAACAAAATGATCGAAGCTGCCGTAAACAACGGCGCAGACGCAATCGTGCTGTCAGCGATAGATTACGAAAAGTCTGCTGAAACGGTAAACGAAGCGGTAAAATCCGGAGCCCGCGTCATTACAATCGACAGCGGAGTTGATTCAAAGCAGGTGAGTATGTTCATAGGAACGGATAATGTTGCTGCAGGACAAAAGGCAGGCGAGGTGTGCGTAAGTAATTTCAGTGAAAGCGATGAAATAAATATAGCTCTGATAAACTATTACAAAAGTACAAAAAACGGGATACAGCGTGAGGACGGTTTCAGAGAATATATAAACAATACGCCGAATGCAAGCATAATAACCTCGGTAAACGTTAACAGCAATACCGAAAGCGTTGCTTCGGCGGTGACGGCGCTGCTTGAAGATAATTCCGACATCAATGTGATTGTCGGCTTTAACGAATGGATGACTCTCGGAATCGGTAAAGCGATAAAGCGCTTGGACTTGTCTGATGAAATATATGCTGTCGGATTTGATACAAATTCAGTGTCGGTCGGTATGCTCGAAACGGGTGAAATCGATACGCTGATAGTTCAGAATCCGTTTGCGATAGGTTATCTTGGAGTTAAGTACGCCGCAGAAACGGACAAAGGAAAAAACACAACCGAACAAGCCTTATATACAGATGCGGTTGCGGTAAACAAGGAAAATCTTTTTGACGAGGATATTCAAAAATTGGTATTCAGATTCAATTAATAAGATTTTTAACCGTAAAAGTCATGTTTGCGGCGACACATTATAAATATGATTGAGAGGTTTTGAATTATGTACAAAGCAAGTGATAACAGATATAACAACATGAAATACAACCGCTGCGGAAATAGCGGACTTAAACTGCCCATGGTATCTCTCGGATTGTGGCACAATTTCGGAGATACCGCACAGTATGAGAACATGAAAGAATTATGTTTTACTGCGTTTGATAACGGGATTACACATTTTGATTTGGCGAACAATTACGGCCCCGAGCCGGGCAGCGCGGAAAAGAATTTCGGAAAAATTCTGCGCGAGGAAATGAGTGCATACAGAGATGAAATGATAATAAGCACAAAAGCCGGTTATTTGATGTGGGACGGACCTTACGGAGATTGGGGAAGCAGAAAATATCTGATTGCAAGCCTTGACCAAAGCCTTAAGCGCATGGGGCTTGAATATGTGGATATTTTCTATCATCACCGCCCCGACCCCGATACACCGCTCGAGGAAACAATGGGAGCGCTCAGTCAAATTGTAAAAAGCGGAAAGGCGCTGTATGTCGGTCTTTCAAACTATGACGGAGAACGTCTTGAAGAAGCCTGCGAAATACTTGACGGTTTAAAATGCCCGTTTATAATAAACCAGAACCGTTATTCTATTTTTGACAGAACGATTGAAAACAACGGACTCAAAGAAGCCTCAAAAAACTTAAATAAGGGAATAATATCGTTTAGTCCGCTGGCGCAGGGTATGCTTACCGACAGGTATTTGAACGGAATCCCGGAGGACAGCAGAATCAAAACAGACGGAAGATTTTTAAGCGCTTCTGCCGTGACAGAGGAAAAACTGTCGCAAATCAGGGAACTTTCAAAAATTGCGAAAAACAGAGGTCAGACGCTTGCGGAAATGGCGCTTGCATGGGTGCTGAAAGACGGCGACGTTACGTCGGTTCTGATAGGAGCGTCAAAGAAATCACAGATACTCGATAACATTAAAGCGATAAACAATACCGATTTTTCGGAGGAAGAATTGAAAAAAATAGATGAAATTTCCTGCGGATAAATAATAAAGAAAATCTTCTCCGCCGCAAATGCGGCAGAGAAGATTTTTTAATGCTTGGTATTATTTTGTTCTTTCAGAAAATCCGACGGCAGCATACCGATATGTTTTTTAAAGGTTTTGGAAAAATAGGAATCGTTTTCAAAACCACATTTTATTGCTATATCATGAATTGAATATTCATTTTTCAACAGCAATTTTTTTGCATTTGCACATCTTACGGTATTAACATAAGAAACAACGGTCATGCCGGTGGCTTTTTTAAATTCTCTGGAGAAGTGGTATTTGCTCAAGCCCACCTCGTCGGCAACCTCGTCAAGCGTGAGCTTGTTAAAAATATGAGAGCGGATATAGCCGATTGCAAGACGTATACATTCGCTTGTGTTTGAGGATTGACCTTGATTATGCTCTGATGGCTTTGCATGGTTCTTTGTCATATATACCATGAGCCTTAAAAGTGCGGATTTTACAATAGGCTCTTTAAGCTCGTCCGGGGTGATGATTGCGTTAACCGCTTCGGCATAAAGAGAGTTGAGAGCTTTTGAACAAATGCGGTTTTCGTAGTCAAACTTATCGCAGCTTATTCCGTTGAATTTCAAAAAATCATTATCGATTATAAGACAGTAGTATTCCAGTGTTCCGCTGCTGAAAACAGAGTGTATCGTGTTTATGTTTATCACGGCAATATCGCCTTGACAAACATCGATTTTTTCATTGCCGTAATCTACATATCCGCTTCCTTTCATAAAGCAGAGAAGCTCAATGTTGCTGTGCCAGTTAAAGGTACAGGAATTCTGTACCTTACCGATTATCCTGTCATAGTGAAAAATCAGGGGGATATTTTTATTTTCAAGATTGTGAGATTCAAAAATATAATTGTCCATTGCAATCCCTCCGCAAGATAGTTTTATTTGTAGGCAATATTTTTTATTGACTTTGATCTAATCAAAGTATAAAATAAAATCATAAAAAAGTCAAGATAAAAATGAAATAAATTTGATTTTTGTCGAAAAAGCTTCAGCAAAAAATTATGCTGAGCCGCACCGCTTGGGCGGAGAAACGGAGGATTACTATGAAAAAATTAAGAATCGGTATGGTAGGCGCCGGAAACATTGCAAAAACACATCTCGACGCATACAAAAAAGTTGAGAATGCGGAAATAGTCGCTATCTGTGACATCAATCCTGAAACACTTGCCGAAACAGCAAAGATTTACGGTATTGAAAAGACATACGCAACAGAAGCCGAAATGCTTGCAAATGAAGAACTTGACGCCTGCGATGTTGCAGTATGGAACTGCTCACACGCTGAGTGCTCAATAATGGCTTTGAATGCCGGAAAGCACGTTCTTTGTGAAAAGCCTATGGCAACAAACGCAAAAGAGGCACAGGAAATGATAGACGCTGCCGAAAAGAACAACAAGCTTCTTATGATAGGATTTGTACTTCGTTTCGGTGACGAAGCAAGGATTGCAAAGGACTTTATCGACCATGATTACCTCGGAGATATTTACTATTCAAAGGCTACATATTTAAGAAGACACGGCGCACCGGGCGGCTGGTTCACAGATAAAAAGCGTTCGGCAGGCGGCCCTGTTATCGACCTCGGCGTACACGTTATTGACCTTACAAGATACCTCATGGGTAAGCCTAAGGCTGTATCTGTATTTGCTTCAACCGAAAACAAGCTTAAAAACAGACCTAATCTTAAAACAACTGTCGGCTGGTCGCCAAAGGGCGCTTCTCCGTCAGATCCTTACGATGTAGAGGATTTTGCGGTTGCTCTTATTAAATATGACGGCGGACAGACAACATTGCTTGAAACAAGCTACAGCATTAACGGCGAGGAGGTTACCAAGAAAGAGCTCTACGGTACAAAGGGCGGTATGAACCTCAACGGCGCTGATCTGAAGATTTATACAGAGGTTAACGATTTCCTTGCGGACATCACTCCCGACACAAATAACTACATCGAATCAAAGGATATGTTCGCTGCCGAAATGGGACATTTTGTTGACTGCGCTTTAAACGGCACAGAGTGTATCGCACCTGCAAAGGACGGACTTGAGGTTATGAAGATTCTTGACGCAATTTACGAATCCGCAAAGACGGGTCATGAGGTTTGCATTAAGTAATTAAAACACATGAAAGAATTATCCGAAGTATAAAAAAGATTGGAGAAATAACAATGAAAATAGGAGTAAGCTCATATTCATACTGGCAGTATTTAAGTCAGGGAAAAATGAGTATATTTGATACCGTAACAAAAGCAAAGGAAATGGGATTTGACGCAATTGAATTTGCCGGCGTTCCGGAAATCGAGGGAAAAACGAGAAAAGAAACGGCAGCAGAATTAAAAGCGCTTGCCGAAAAGGTAGGAATAGAAATATCCGCATATGTTGTGGGAGCAAATTTGCTTGAGGGAACAAAAGAGGACAGAGAAAACGAGCTTGCTAAGCTGAAAGAAGAAATCGATATTGCCGCTGTTCTCGGAGTAAAGCTTTTCAGACACGATATTTGCTACAGACTGCCGCAGAATATGTGCTTTGATGAAGCACTGATGATTGCAGCGCCTTTGGTAAGGGAAGCAGCCGAATACGCACGCACACTGGGAATTAAAACCATGATCGAAAATCACGGACTTGCTTTCCAGGATCCCGACAGAGTTGAAAAGGTTGTAAGTGCGGTAAATCACAAGAATTTTGCATTGCTTGTTGACATCGGCAACTTTATGTGCGCAGATACCGATAATGTGCTTGCCGTATCGAGAGTTGCAAACCTTGCGGCTCACGTACACATGAAGGATTTCAAGAAAATCGACTTCTACAGTGACGAGTCAAAGGAAAACTGCTTTAAGACAAGAGCGTGCAATTATTTAAGAGGTACAGCTACCGGTTACGGTGACGCAAAATCGGCACAGTGTCTTGATATTTTGAAGCAAGCCGGATATGACGGATATGTGGATATAGAATTTGAAGGCCCCGAGGATTGCATAACAGAGCTTGAAAAGGGCTTGAAATTCATTCGATCGGTACTGTAACGGAAGCGTATTCGGACGGGTTAAAACCTGTTTCGCGCTTGAATACATTTGAAAAATAGCCTTGCGAGGAAAAACCGAGCAGCTCGGATATTTCGGTAACTTTTACACCGGATTTTAAATACCGGGCTGCTTTGTTTATCTTCAGCTTTAAGAAGTATTTGTGTATGCCGAGTCCGGCATAACGGTTAAATAAGCGCTTTAAACCGCTGGGACTTATATTGCAGTATTTTGCAAGTTCACCGATTGTCAGCTGACCGTCTATGTGAGAGGTCATATATCTTACCGCATTTTTAAAAGCTGTTTCGTCGGGCAATTCTGCCGCATAGGATATATTGGCGTCATCATATATGCATAAAAACAGTCTTTCTATCATTGCTGATAATTGCTGAAGATATGTGTTTGAATAAAGACACGGCGAGAACATTGAGGACAGCTCATCAGAATCAATCGGGCTGTGTGCGGCTGCGGCAAAACGGATAAGTTCATCTATTTGCATTGATTGAGGAGCGGACAGGCTGAATACTTTTTTTTCAAAGTAATTTGAAAGCTCTCCGGACATGGTAAAACTGAAAATGAATAAATCAGCGCCTGACAGTGTTTCAACATAGTATTTATGAAGCTCCAAAGGTTTGTGAAAGATCATATCGCCGTTGTGCATATGATAAACCCGTTCATCTCCCGATACGCACACGTTGCCCTTTCGGACATACACACATTCCCAAAAATCATGCGTTTCACCGGGGAAAAAATAGTTTTTTTCACGGTGACAGCAGAACATGGAATAAAATGAGTGTATTCTAATTTGGTCTGTGACGGTAAATGGCTGCATATGTGATAGCTCCTTTTGGGTTTATTACTTTTACATCGTTATAAAATCTGACCTGAAATTACATATTATTTGGACTGAAACTACATTGCATATTTATCAGATTATGTTATAATTATAGCATAAACAGCTGAATTTGTAAACAGCTGAGCAGAAAATAATTTATGTAAAAAACGATTGGTGAAAGGAAGAATATCAATGAAACAAATTAAGCTTGCCATTATCGGAGTGGGCGCAAGGGGAGATATGTTGCTGACCGACGCAATACTTCCGCAGAAGCGCTGCACGGTAACGGCTGTGTGCGATGTATACCGTGACAGAGCGGAAAAATCCGCAAACGACGTCAAAGAAGCCGACGGAAACACACCGGCAATTTACACCGACTACAAAAAGGCAATAGATGACGAAAGTGTAAATGCTGTAGTGATTTCGGCGGCATGGGAGGCTCATGTTGAAATTGCGGTTTATGCGATGAGAGCCGGAAAGACCGTTGCGCTTGAAGTCGGCGGCGCATATTGCGTTGAGGATTGCTGGACGTTGGTCAACACTTATGAAGAAACAAAAACGCCGTTTATGTTTCTTGAAAACTGCTGCTATGGCAGACGTGAAATGATGGTTTTGAACATGGTCAATAAGGGAGTTTTTGGAGAAATAGTTCATTGTGACGGCGGTTATCAGCATGATTTGAGAGAAGAAATTTCTTTCGGTATCGAAAAAAGACACTACAGACTCAGAAATTATCTTACAAGAAACTGCGAAAACTACCCGACTCACGAGCTTGGACCTATTGCAAGAATATTGGGTATAAATCACGGAAACAGAATGTTGTCGCTTTCGTCCTTCGCTTCAAAATCATGCGGACTTCATGAATACATATTGAAAAACAAAGCAGATGATGAGCTGCTGAAAAATGCGCATTTTAATCAGGGGGATATTGTAACAACGGTAATCACCTGCGCTAACGGCGAAACAATAGCAATGAAGCTTGACACCACACTGCCGAGATTCTATTCAAGAAACTTTACCGTAAGAGGTACAAAGGGAATGTATGAGGAAGCGACAGATTCGGTATTTATGGATACTGAAGAGTGCAGAAAACATGATTTTGACTGGCGCAAGGAATGTGGCGGAAATGCCGATGAATATGCCAAAGAATATGAGCATCCCGTTTGGAAAGAGTTTATCGAGGCAGGTATTCAAGGCTCACATGACGGCATGGACTGGCTTGAATTTAAGGCATTCTTTGACGCTATCGAAAAGGACGAGCCTATGCCTATAGACGTATATGACGCAGCAAGCTGGATGGTTATAACCGCTCTTTCCGAAATGTCGATAGCACAGGGCGGAGCACCGGTAAGCATACCCGATTTCACAAGAGGTAAGTGGGCATACGAATCAAAGTATTTAAAAAAGTAAAACCGTAATTGCAGATGTTTTTACAGCTGCGGAAAGGAAACAGGTGATATTAATGGGTGCTGAGCTGGTAGTTATGGCGGCAGGTATGGGAAGCCGTTTCGGAGGTCTTAAACAGGCTGCTCCGATAGGTCCGAACGGAGAAATGATAATAGACTTTTCAGTTTATGACGCAAAAAAGGCAGGCTTTGACAGGGCGGTTATAATTATCCGCAAGGATATAGAATCGGATTTCAGAGCGGCTTGCGGCAAAAGAATCGAAAAAATGATTGATGTTGAATATGTTTTTCAGGAAAAAAACACACTCCCTAAAGGATTTGAGCTGCCCGAAACAAGATTGAAGCCATGGGGAACGGGTCATGCGGTTTTGTGTGCAAAGGACGCTGTGAAAAAGCCGTTTATCGTTATAAATGCCGACGATTATTACGGACAGAGCGTTTACAAGGTTATGTATGATTATCTTGCTGAAAACAGCGGTATGTGTATGGCAGGATATAAGCTCGGAAACACACTGTCCGAAAACGGAACGGTTTCAAGAGGAATCTGCACTGTTGAGGACGGTTATCTGGTTGATATAAACGAGAAAACCGATGTATCAAAAGACAGCGGACTTCCGCTCGATACAATCGTTTCGATGAATATGTGGGGACTTGATACCGATATTTTCCCATTTATGGAGAACAAATTTACGGAATTTTTAAAGAAGAATATCAATGAACCCAAAACTGAGTTTTTCCTCCCGTCGGTAATCAATGACAGAAGAAAAGAGCAGAATATGAAGGTTAAGGTTCTCCCGACCTCAGAACAGTGGTACGGAGTTACTTATGCAGACGACACGGAAGGAGTAAAAAAGGCGATAGCTTCGCTGATTGACAAAGGCTTATATAAATAATTACCAAAAAATATAATATTTGTATAATTTCCTTGCATATTTTAGAATTTTATGATATAATCGTACTATATGCTTAAATATGAATAGGCAATTGTAAAACACTTGTTTTAGATTGCCTGTTAACTATGTTAATCAGGAGGTTATCGGCTGTGAATATTGATATGAATAATATTTTACAGAAATTCAACATCTGTTCCCGCATAGAAGAATACGGCAACGGTCACATTAATGATACTTACCTCACAAGCTCGGGAAATCACATTTTGCAGAGAATCAATACCGGAATATTTAAAGATCCCGAAAAGCTTATGGATAATATCGACAGAGTCACGGCATTTTTAAGAAAAAAGATAGAACAAGAGGGAGGAGATCCCGAAAGAGGAACGCTTACCGTTATCAAAACGCTTGACGGAAAGAACTACTATAAGGCAGACGATGAACACTGCTTCAGAGTATACAACTATGTAAACGACACAATAACAATTGAGGACAGCAAGGACCCGGAGGATTTATATTCCGCCGGCGAGGGTTTCGGACATTTCCAGAAGCTTCTGAGCGATTTCCCGGCTGACGAATTGTTTGAAACAATAAAGAATTTCCACAACACACCGTCAAGAGTTGAGGATTTGAAGAAAGCGGTTGAGGAGGATAAAGCCGGCAGAGCTGCAGAGGTAAAAGAGGAAATAGATTTTGCACTTTCCTGCGCTTCCTTTGCAGATAGAGTTGTAAAAGGACTTGAGGACGGCAGTATTCCTTTAAGGGTTACTCACAATGATACAAAAATAAACAATATCCTTTTCGATAAGGATACAAGAAAAGCGATATGCGTTATAGATCTTGATACCGTTATGCCCGGAAGCGCATTGTACGATTTCGGCGACGCATTGAGAATGGGAGCGTCTACAGCGGCTGAGGACGAGGTAAATCTCGATACGGTAAATTTTGACGAAAAAGCATTTGAGGGATTTGCCAGGGGATATCTTTCGGAAATGAAGGACAGCCTTACAAAAACCGAAATTGAGCTTTTGCCGTTCTCTGCAAAGCTGCTCACATATGAGTGCGGGATCAGATTTTTGACAGACTATTTAAACGGTGATACATATTTTAAAATTCACCGCGAAAAGCACAATCTTGACAGAGCAAGAAACCAGTTTAAGCTTGTCAGAGATATTGAATCAAAAGAAGATGAACTCGGCAAAATTGTCGAAAGACTTATTGCGGAATAAGAAATTCTGCATGATTCAAAAGATGTGCGGTTTGCCGCATAACGCATTTATTATAACACTATATAACACTAAACAGAAAGGCAGTTGTATAAAATGCGTGTAATTTTATGTGAAAATTATGAAGAAATGTCAAAGCAGGCGTCAAAGCTTGTTGCGAGTCAGCTTATATTAAAACCCGACAGCGTATTGGGTCTTGCCACAGGCTCAACTCCCATCGGCTTATATGATAATCTGATTGAAATGAATAAAAAGGGAGAAATAGATTTTTCGGGTGTTACAACCTTTAATCTGGACGAATACTATCCCATAAAAAAGAGCAATGATCAAAGCTACGATTATTTCATGAACGAGCATTTGTTCTCGAAGGTTAACATTGATAAGGAAAACACTCATATCCCTAACGGTGAAACGGAAAATCCGGCAGAGGAATGTAAAAACTATGAAAAGCTGATAAGACAAAACGGCGGTATCGACTTGCAGATTCTCGGAATCGGTACGAATGGACATATCGGCTTTAACGAGCCGGACAATAACCTTAATTCGCTCACACATCTTACCGATCTTACCGAAAGCACGATCGAAGCAAATTCAAGATTTTTCGATAATGCCGACGAAGTGCCGAAGCAAGCTCTGACAATGGGTATATCTACGATTCTGAAATCAAGAAAGATAATACTGCTTGCGAGCGGAGCAAACAAGAGCAGGGTTGTGGGAGAGCTTTTAAACCCGGAAATCAACACATCGATTCCGGCAACAATGCTTAAGGTTCACCCGGACGTTGTACTTATCTGCGACCGTGACGCATATTCGGGAGTAAGACTGGGTATAGACATCGGCGGCATGAGCGTTAAATTCGCAGTTGTCGAGGGCGGTACGGTTAAGTATCAGTCAACGATTCCGACCGAAAAGGAATCGGGAGATAAATTCATTAGGGAAATTGCGGACGAATGTATCAGAATCCGCAAGGATTACAGCTTTAAAACCATAGGTATCGGTACGCCCGGACGAATTAAAAACGGCTATGTTTCAGCAGTTAATATTCCGTTTAACAACACTCCGCTTGCCAAAAAGCTCGGAGAATACATTGATATTCCTATTTCGGTTGACAATGACGCAAACTGCGCGGCACTCGGAGAAGCGGAGCTTGGCGTGGGCAAGAAGTATGATAACATTATAATGATTACTCTCGGAACCGGTATCGGCGGCGGAATAATCATTGACGGCGAGATATGCCACGGAAAAAACAGTATGGGCGAAATCGGACATATAATAGTTCAGACCGAAAACGGTCTGCCTTGCCCGTGCGGACTTAACGGCTGCTGGGAGCAGTATGCTTCTGTTACCGCACTGATTAAGCAGGCTGAAAAAGCGGCGCTTGAAAATAAAGACAGTGCACTTTACAGAATATATTCCGAAAATGACAACAAGCTCACCGGCAAGCTGATATTTAAGGCGATTAACGAGAATTGCCCGATTGCAAAGGACGTTTTTGACAAATATCTTGATTGGGTAGCAGTCGGAATTAAGAGCCTTATAAATATTTTCGGACCGGACGCTGTTATCCTCGCGGGAGGTATTACACAGCAGGGCGATAAGCTGATTAAGCCGCTTAAAGACAAAGTTGGCTTTAATGATGTGGTTCTTGAAATATCGGAGCTGCAAAGCGACGCAGGCGCACTTGGTGCGGCAATGCTGTAAATCATGGATTTAAGGCAGGAGTTTTCTCCTGCCTTTTCAGCAAATCGGAAAAAACAAAAGAACGCTTAAAAGTATTGATATTCAAAATTATCTATACTTTTAACCCGTACAGACAGGAAAGGTTACAAATATGAAAATATCGGAGCTTTTATCAAAGAAAAAACCAATGCTTTCTTTTGAAGTTTTTCCACCGAAAACGGAGGAAAATTATGAAAGCGTTAAATCTGCCGCAGAAAAAATTGCAAAGCTGAAGCCGGCATTTATGAGCGTTACCTACGGAGCGGGCGGCGGAACGGGAAAATATACACTGTCACTCTCAGAGGAGCTGATGAAAAACTCGGGAATAACACCGCTGTCACATTTGACCTGTGTATCGTCAACAAAGGAAATGATTAATAATCAGCTAACCGCACTCAAAAACGCAGGGATAGAGAATATACTTGCACTGAGGGGAGATATTCCGAATGGTATGTCGCGTGAGGGACTGGATTTTAAGTATGCGTGCGAACTGATTGAGCAAATACGCAGCTTCGGCGGCTTTTGTATAGGGGGTGCGTGCTATCCGGAGGGGCATACCGAATCTGTAAATCAGAAAGCGGATATTGCGGCACTTAAAATCAAAGCTGAAGCAGGCTGCGAGTTTTTTACAAGCCAGATGTTTTTTGATAATAATATTTTCTATAACTTTATGTATAAAATAAGAGATGCAGGGGTAGATATACCGGTTATAGCCGGAATTATGCCTGTTACAAACGCAAAACAGATAAAAAGAATCTGTTCGCTCTCGGGTACAAATCTTCCGTCACGCTTTCGGGCAATTGTTGACAGGTTTTCGGATAACCCGTCGGCAATGCAGCAAGCCGGAATTGCCTATGCAACAGAACAGATAATTGATTTATTTGCAAACGGAGTTAATAACGTTCACGTTTATTCAATGAATAAACCGGAGGTTGCAAGGTGTATTAAAAACAATTTATCAGAGATTGTTGTATAATTATATAAAGCTAAAGACCGAAAATGCAAAATGTGCATTTTCGGTCTTTTGTATCGTTATATCAGTATTCTATCTGAACGTTCATGTAATCGTCAATGGTGGTAATTCTTGCGCCGAGTATGTTAAGCGTAACTCTCAAAGGAAGCATTGTCTTGCCATCGGGGGACATTGTGAGCGCTCTGTCGGCTTCAACTGTAAATCCGTTTGTATATAACTGTTTAGAATTGAGCTTTGCACTGAATACGCCGTCATTTACAAAAGAAGTAAGCGTTTTTGTATCATTATCCCAATAAACTTCACCGCAGAAGGCTTCAAGCAAATCTCTTGCCGGTACAAGGATTGTTCCTCTGTCATTCACTGCGTCTGCGGAAAACGGCATATATTTGCCATTTATGAATATGCTTATATCAGATTTTTTTGTAGGTACCGTTTCGCCCGGCTTAATGCCCGTCAGAGTTGCGATGTTAACGGACGGCATAACGAACGGAGTTTCGGTTTCCGTAGTATTTGCCGCGTCGGTATTTTCACCTGCTGAAATCGGGAGGTATATGTACCCCTGAAATTTTCTCTCAACGCCTCCGAGAGAATAATTCATATTATGTTTGTTTCTTGTAACCGTTTTAAAATATGCGGTTGTATAGCTCCAGCCGGATTCGGAGCAGGTGACATTGTCGCCGTCAATCGCTTCAACGATTGCTACATGACCTACAGTGGAATTTGAGTCCGACCAGCAGGCTACAGCACCGAGTCTTGGCTCGGAACCTCTTTCGTAACCGTCCTGTGTGTATTCAAACCATTTGTGAGCACCTCTCAAACAAAGATCAGGCTTGCTGCCCAAAAGCTCCCATGCTCTGCCGTATGCGTACCATGTGCAGTTTCCGCCGGCGAGTGCATAATTTCTTTCAAAAACATTTCCGCCCGCCCAGTAAAAGGAATTGCAATCCGCTTCTGTGAGTGTTGTTCTCGGTGTATATGCAAGTGCGGAAGCTGATGACATCAGTGAAAGAGCAAGCATTACCGCAGCAGTTATTTTCTTTAGTTTAAAATTCATTTGTGTACCTCTTATGTATAATATATATTGCAGCCGGGAAATTATCAAACCGCAGTTTTGTAATTTTTCCGATTGCGTGATTAAAAATCAAACACAAGAACCATTATATCAAATAATTACAAACTTGTCAC
Source organism: uncultured Clostridia bacterium (assembly GCA_934462715.1). GTDB lineage: Bacteria > Bacillota > Clostridia > UBA1381 > UBA1381 > RGIG1988. The sequence continues at coordinate 70,241 of CAKSIJ010000007.1, read as the reverse complement.
AAAAGCAACAGCTTTTTAAAACTCTCGTAAACGAAATGTAACATAAAACCGCCTTTTGTGAATTGAATATGAACAAAAAGCGGTTGTTTTTGAGGTTATACTTTGACAATGTATATTGATTTTTATGTTATAAAAGGAAAAACAGGTGAAAAATTTTTTAAAATCTCTCGCCTGTTTTTATAGCTTATTGAGCCGATTTCATTTCCGTCCACAAATCCTGCATGAGCTGATTTGCGCTGTCGGAAAGATTTATAAATGTTGTACATTTGTTTTTTTGGAAGTCTTCGTCTGGGTATGAGATACCGTCGTTTTTGACTTCATCGTCAAGCATATTATAGGTTTCGCTGTTCGGGGTTGAATATCCGATAGCGTTGCAGTTATAAAGACCGATTTCCGGTTCGCACAGAAAGTTTATATACATTTGTGCTGCTTCAAGCTTTGTTGAAGTTTTCGGAATACATATAGCGTCAACAAATATGTTTGTACCTGTTTTCGGGATTGCAAAACCGAGGTTGTCATAATCCTGCATGAGAGTTACAGCGTCACCTGCATAATAGGGAGCAACGGCAGCTTCGCCTGCGCCCATTTTGTCAAATACCTGATCCATTACATATGCCTGAACAAGCTTTTTCTGCTCCTTAAGCTTGTCTGCGGAGGCTCTTAAGTCGGTTTCATTTTCGGTGTTCATTGAATAACCGAGCATATTTTCCGCAATTGCGAAAGCGTCACGGGGGTTATCGAACATCAAAATGTTTCCGGCATACTTTTCATTCCACAGTATGTCCCAGCCAATGTCGGTTTCGTCTACGATATTCTTATCATAGATTATGCCGACAGTACCCCATGTGTACGGTACGGAGTATTCATCATTCTTGTCATATTCAAGACCCTTGAAGTTATCCATAATGTACTTTGTGTTCGGGATTTGACTGTAATCAAGCTTTGCGAGCATATCCTCTTTAATCATTCTTGAAATCATGTAATCCGACGGAATGATTATATCATAGTCCGCTCCGCCGCCCTTCATTTTGGCGTAAAGCTCCTCATTTGTCGCATAGGTTGTGTAGTTTACCGTTATGCCTGTAAGCTTTTCAAACTCTTTGTTAACGTCTGCGGTATCGGGTTCGCTTCCGTCCGAAATATATTCGCCCCAGTTATAAACGTTTATCGATAAACCTTGATCCTTGAATTTCTGATAGTATTCCTCATCGGCAACCTTAACCGAGGAGGCTGTTTTATCCGAGCCGCAGCCTGCAAGCAAGCCTGCCGCAAGGATTGTACAAAGTGCAAGTGAAATAATTTTTTTCATTTATCTGCTCCGTTTCTTTAAGTATTTTAGTGTACTTCAACTTCTGAATTTTGCTGAAGTACATTTGATTTTTTGATTGCCTGTCTTTCTATTATGTTCTTAACCACAAGAATTGTTACCACAACGATAAATATAATTGTGGAAAGCGCATTTATTTCGGGACTCACTTTTCTTCTTGTCATCGAGTATATTGTAATCGGCAGGGTCTGCGACGTGGAGCCGCTTGTAAAATAGCTGATTACAAAATCGTCCAGAGAAAAGGCAAAGCTCATTAAAAAGCCCGACATAACTCCGGGAAGTATTTCCGGCATGACAACCTTGAAAAACGCTTTTACCGGACTGCACCCTAAATCGAGCGCAGCTTCGTACAGATGCGGATCAAGCTGTCTAAGCTTCGGCATGACGTTTAAAACCACATAAGGCACGTCAAAGGAAATATGTGCCAGTATGAGCGTTAAAAAGCCGAACTCAAAATTCATTCTTGCCGAAAAAAACACAAATAACAGCATAAGCGATACACCGGTTACGATTTCGGGGTTGATGATGGGAATATTATTCACATTCATTGCAACCGAGCGCGGTACTTTTTTCATCTTTGAAAATCCGATAGACGCAGCAGTGCCGAGAATCGTTGAAATTACTGATGCCGTGATTGCTATTATTATAGTATTTCTGAGGGACGAAAGTATAAGCCCGTTATTAAACAGCTTAACATACCAGTCAAATGTAAATCCCTCAAATACGGTTTTGCTTTTGGTTGTGTTGAATGAAAACACAATAAGCACGAAGATAGGCGCATACAAAAACAGAAAAACAAGTCCCAAATAGATCTTTGATAATTTTTTCATAAAATATGCACCTCCTTATATCAAAGCCGATTCATCGTTGTCGCCGAAACGGTTCATTATTGTCATGATAATAAGAACAATGACCATCAGCACAAGTGAAATGGCTGCCCCGAGGTTGGGATTGTATGCGTTTCCTAGAAACTGCATTTCAATTAAATCGCCTATTAAAAGCTCAGAACCTCCGCCGAGCATTCTGGAAATGATAAATGTGCTTATGGCGGGCACAAAAACCATTGTTATGCCCGATATAATTCCGGGCAGACTGAGCGGAAGAACTACTCTCCAGAGAACCTGAGGAGGATTGCACCCCAGATCCTGCGCCGCCTCCATAACGCTTTTATCAATTTTTATCATTATGGAATACAGCGGAAGAATCATATACGGAATGTAATTGTATATCATTCCGAGTACGACTGCGCCCTGTGTGTTTAAAAGCTTGACCGAGCCTAAGCCGATAAGCTTTAAAAGCGAATTTATAATTCCGTTGTTGCCTAAAAGGGTCATCCACGCGTAGGTGCGCAGAAGAAAGTTCATCCACATCGGAAGCATTATAATCATAAGCATGGTGCTTTGGACGCTTTTGTTCATTCGCGTGAGAATAAATGCCGCCGGATATGAAATCACAAGGCATATAACCGTTGCGATTGCCGCAAGACGTATCGAGCGTATAAAAATGTTTGAATACTGTCCGACAGTTTTGATATTGTCAAGCGTAAAGCTCCCCTGTGACGTGGTAAAGGCAAAATAGACAACCATACAAAGCGGCACGATAATGAATATTATCATCCAAAGTATGTACGGTGCCGAAAGAAGCGAATGCAGCATGGACTGCTTTGAATTTTCTTTGCTTTCCATTTACAGCACCTCTATTCTGTTGTTTTCTTCATGATATGTATATCAAACGGATCAAATGTCATACCGATTTCCGTTCCGGGTGCCTCCGCACGGGTGGAATGTATGAGCCAGTCGAAATGGTCGGATTTTACAAGCATTTCATAATGAACGCCCTTAAACGTTACCGTTTCAACCCTGCCCTTTAGCTTGGCATTTTCCGGAGAGGTTACTTTAATATCCTCCGGACGGATAACAACGTCCACAGGCTCGCACTCACCGAAGCCGGTATCGACACATTCAAACTCATGCCCGTATATTTCAACAAGGCAATCCTTTGGCATAACTCCGTCTATAATGTTGCTTTCGCCGATAAAGTCGGCTACAAAAGCGTTTTTTGGTTCGTTATAAATGTCCTGAGGTGTGCCTATCTGCTGAATTACGCCGTTATTCATAACCACAACCGTATCACTCATTGTGAGAGCCTCCTCTTGATCGTGAGTGACATATATAAAGGTAATTTCAAGACTTTGCTGGATTTTTTTCAACTCAATCTGCATTTCCTTACGAAGCTTTAAATCCAATGCACCCAGGGGCTCGTCAAGCAGCAGAACCTTAGGTCTGTTTATAAGCGCACGCGCAATTGCTACACGCTGCTGCTGACCTCCCGATAACCGCTGAACCGATCTCTTTTCAAAACCCGAAAGGTTTACCAGCCTGAGCATTTCTTCAACGCGCGTTCGTATTTCATTTTCCTGTAATTTTTTTACCCTCAGACCGAATGCAATATTGTCATAAACATTAAGGTGAGGAAAGAGCGCATAACGCTGAAAGACAGTGTTAATATTTCTTTTATACGGCGGAAGATTATTGATATTCTTTCCGTCGAAAATAACATTGCCGCTGTCAGGCTGCAAAAAACCGCCGATAATTCTGAGCGTGGTAGTTTTGCCGCATCCTGAGGGACCGAGCAGAGTGACAAATTCTTTATCATATATGTCAAGATTTATATGATTCAGTATCTGCTCACCGTCAAAGGATAATGCCACGTTTTCAAGACTGATGATTTTTTCCAACTGTCTACCTCCAATCTGGTTTTAATAAATACGGAATGTATCCGATAGCTATGATATTAACGGGGTAAATATAAAATTATATTATGCAATAACCGAATGGCTGCAATGCAAAATTCACCATAATATCATATAATAAACTTTAGACCAAAACGCTTGAAAAGTCAATAGTTTTCGCTAAAAAAATCATCGTAAAATTTGACAAATTTTTTAATTGTGAAAAGGTATTTTTTGTGTTAATTCTCACCGATAAAAAGGCGATATTGCAAAAAGCAAGCAATAGAGGGATTTTTCGGAGGTTATTACATTATTTGCGGCTTGAATTTGCGAATGACTTGTGGTAAAATATAAGAGGTTTATCCTTGAAGCTGTATTGAAAAAGGTTGTAAAAAGCTTTATTTGTGCAGCTGTGAAACGGTTGTTTTACAGCTGTCGGATATGATTTTACAGTCGGAGAAGATATATATAACGGCAGAAAACGGGAGGATAGACATGAAAAAAATACTGATGGCAATATGCCTGTCGGCTGCGGCTTTCGGATTCGGAAAAGCCGAGGCAAAGACGCCGGCAGATATGAAGATTAACGGACAGCTGGTTAATACCGGTGCAAATGTTTTGATTTACAATGACAGGGCTATGGTGCCTGTCAGAAAAACAGCCGAGATTCTCGGTGCGGATTCGGTGGAATGGAACGAAAACAGCCGTTCGGTTACGCTTAAATCGGGAGGAAATACGGTTAAGGCGCAAATCGGTTCGGACAGTGCCTCGGTTAACGGCAAAACTCAGACCATGCCCTGTGCGGCACAGCTTTGTGACGGCAAAACCTTTATAAGCGCAAAATTTCTGGGCGAAGCTATGGGCGCAGAGGTAAAATGGAATGAAAAAACTCATACCGTGGAAATTACCAAGGACGGTATAACCGTAAATCGGCAGGACATTGAAACGGCATATACAGGAGAGGATCTCGAGTGGCTTGCGAAGATAGTAAATTCCGAAGCAGGCGGAGAGATACATGACGGAAAGATCGCCGTGGCAAACGTGATAATGAACAGAATCGAAAGCAGCGAATTTCCCGATTCGGTCTATGATGTTGTTTTTGACAAGAAATACGGTGTGCAGTTCACGCCGGTTTCTAACGGTACTATTTATAACGATCCGTCGGTGGAAAGCTATCATGCGGCAAAACAAGCTCTTTTCGGCGCAAACACCGCAGGGCAGAGCCTGTATTTCTGCAATCCGAAAACGTCAACAAGCTTGTGGATAGTAAACAACAGACAATTTTTTAAAAGCATAGGCAATCATGATTTTTACATTTAATTTTTGTGTGACATATTTGGTACTGTGCTTTTATCTGAGATGACTTACAGCAATTGAAGAAAATGAAAAGCGTCAAAGCCCGCCGGTTTCGGCGGGCTTTGTGCGTTATATGAATTGTTTTTTCATTACGGCTGCTTGCCGATATATGCAAGTATACCGCCATCAACATAGAGAATGTGACCGTTTACAAAGTTTGAAGCGTCCGAAGCAAGGAACACTGCCGGACCGACAAGATCTTCGGGAGTACCCCAGCGTGCGGCAGGAGTTTTTGAAATTATAAACTGATCAAATGGGTGGCGCGATCCGTCAGGCTGAATTTTTCTCAATGGTGCGGTTTGAGGAGTTGCTATATATCCCGGACCTATGCCGTTGCACTGAATGTTTGCGCCGCCGTATTCCGAGCAGATGTTTCTTGTAAGCATTTTCAATCCGCCCTTTGCTGCTGCATATGCAGATACCGTTTCACGTCCCAGTTCACTCATCATTGAACAAATATTAATAATTTTTCCGTGACCCTTTTTAATCATTGACGGAATAACAGCCTTTGATACAATAAACGGTGCGTTGAGGTCAACGTCGATAACCTTTCTGAAATCCTCCGCACTCATGTCGCACATCGGTATACGCTTGATAATTCCGGCGTTGTTTACCAGAATGTCGATAACTCCGACTTCACTTTCTATTTTTGCTAAGAAATCATTCACAGCCTTTTCGTCGGTTACGTCGCAAACATAACCCTTGGCGTCGATTCCGTCAGCTTTGTATGCTGCAAGACCTTTATCCACAAGCTCTTGATTTATATCGTTAAATACAATTGTCGCACCGGCATTGGCAAAGCCTTTTGCTATTGCATAGCCGATTCCGTAAGAAGCGCCTGTTACAAGCGCAATTTTACCGTTCAAGCTGAACATAGTAATTCCTCCTTATTTCAAATCCTTTGTTTCGATAAAGTCCATATCGTCAAATTCCTGATTTTCGCCGCACATTGCCCATATAAAGGAATATGCCTTTGTGCCGACTCCGCTGTGTATTGACCAGCTCGGACTGATTACGGCTTCTTCGTTGTGCATGATGATATGCCTTGTTTCGCTCGGCTCGCCCATCATGTGGAATACTGCGTCGTTTTCGCCCATATCGAGATAGAGATAAACCTCCATTCTTCTGTCATGAGTGTGACAGGGCATAGTGTTCCAGTTTGAACCCGGTTCAAGCTGTGTGAGTCCCATTGCAAGCTGACAGCTTTTGATTACCTCCGGGTGTATGTATTGATTGATAACTCTCTTGTTGCAGTCCTCTACGCTGCCGCAGGGAACTTTCTTTGCTTTGGTAATATCAATTTTTACAATAGGATATGATTTATGCGCAGGACATGAGCTTACATAAAATTTTGGGGGATTTTCCGTGTCAACGCATTTAAAGGATATTTCCTTGTTGCCCATTCCGATGTAGATTCCGTCTCTCGGATTCATTTCGTATTCCGTACCGTCAACTGTAATAATTCCTTTTCCTCCTATGTTGATACAGCCCATTTCACGTCTTTCGAGGAAATAATCGCTTGCAAGCTCCTTGCCGCCCTCAAGCTTTAATTCCTGATATACGGGCATAAGCCCTGCCGTTATTATCCTGTCAATATGGCTGTATACCATTCTTATATTGTCCTTTGTGAAAAGCTTTGAAATATGAAATTCTTCTCTTAATCTTTCTGTTGTGTAGTGTTTAACGTCCTTAGGGTTTGACGCACATCTTATTTCCATTTTACTTAAATCCTCCTTAATATAATTTCCGTACACTTCAATCTGAGATAAAGCCGCCCATGAAAACGGAATCTCCGCTTGTTTGAAATTTGTTAGATGGACGGTTCTTGTCTTGATTTTTTCCGTAAGCTCCAAAGCCTGTCCGTCCGATGTTTTTTGAAAATTCGCCGCAGCACGCTCTCCGCCGTCAAAAACAACGTCAAGACTTTTCCAGTAGGTGTCATGCGGAAAATCCGCGCGCAGATAAAATACAAGACTTGATACTTCAACCTCAGTGCCGAAATCAATGTAGTATTCAAGATCCTCTCTTGCGCCGCCCGCCCATGAATGATACGGATAGTCACCGTGAGATGAGTTGTCACATACGCCGTCTATTGCATTTCTTTCAAAAAAGCACGGATCTTCTCTTGTTACAAGGTTTGCGTATGCATGGGGGAAATATCCTTTCTGTCCCCGAAGATCATAAGCGTTTAGAGAAATAATTCTGTCGCCGTAAGCTTTGTTTTCGGGTGCTTCGCATACCTTTAATCTGTGTTCTGTGCCGGTAAATGCCGCTTTGTCGTATCCTGCCGTAAGTTCTCCGTACGGAATAGGATAATCAAAACTGCCGGACGGTGTGTAGATTATGCTTTCGGCTAAGGTTTCGTCAAATTGAACCGATACAAATTCCGCTCCGCCGGTATTGACCGATATTTTGTCGCCGGGTGCAAATTCGAGCTTGCAGACAGCATCTATCGAATCACCGGAGGTACTGAATTTTTCCGCACCGTTTAAATCTGTGATTTTTAATTTTATGATAAAAAACACCTCCCATAGCGGATCAAAAAACAATCCGTATATAATGATATTTAAAGTTTATCATAAATTATTTGCAAAGTCTTTGCAAATATCACAAATTTTCTTGCAAAAAAACACACTGTTGATTAATTGAAAAAGCGTAAACGTTTTTTTACGGCAGTACCGATAAAGGCTGCCATAACCGATTTTAAAATATCAAACGGAATGAATATTGTCACACATTTTGCAAGAGCCGTTTTTATATCATTTCCCGAAATCGCCATAAATTGCAGCGTTCCGAGAGTGTAGCATATGACCGTTCCGAAGCAGCACGCAAGAAACAGTATGACGGCTGAAAGTATTCCGTTTGATTTTACTTTGTCCGAAATAAAGCCTATAAACATTGAAACAAAAATATATGAGGTTATGTATCCGCCGGTAGGCCCTGTGAGTACCTGAGGACCTCCCTTGAATCCGCTGAAAACGGGAATACCGACAGCTCCGATAAGTATGAATATCAGTACAGACAAAACACTGCGGCGACAGCCGAGGATTATTGCCGCAAGCATAATGCCGAAAAGCCCCAGTGTAACGGGAATTATACCTATCGGTATTGTTATTACCGACAGTATTGAAATTATAGCCGAAAATACGGCGCATTGTGTTAAGGTTTTTGTTGACAGCTTCATGTAAATCATCCTTTGTGCAGTTTTAAGTTTGCAATTTGCAATTATTTGTTTTATTTGATTACAAATATTATACAAATAAAAACACAAATTGTCAACCATAAATATTGATGTGGTTAACATGATGATGAAAAATGCACAAAAATTTAGCGATCGGAATATTTGTGCATTGGGTATTTATTCAATAAAATAAAGGGATGCCACAGATTGACATATGAAATGCTCATCTGCGGCAGCCCTGTTGTAAAACCTGAGTTTTACAATTACCTATTTTGATTTGATATATTCGGTTATAATATCCGCATTGCGGACTATACCGAATATAACTGCGCATATTATAAACGCAATAAAAATTTTGTTATCTGTTTTTGAAAATCTGCATTTTCCGTATTTAACATATTGAACCGAGCTTTTGATTATGTAAAAAACGAACCCCGGAACTGATATGAAAAGCAGTCTGTTTAAAGAATACGCTGTGTAAAAATCTCCGTAAAGCAACGCTGTTATCATTCTTGTTACTCCGCATGACGGACAGTTTAAGCCGGTAAGCTTGTGAAATACACATGGGATTCCAAAGCCGAACCGTGTTGATAAAAATGCAAGAAAAAATCCGATTAGTACTGTCACAGCGTAAATTCTGCGCAATTTTATAAGCCGCTTTTTATATTGACGGCTGAGCATGGTTGTTTATTTCATCTTGTATCAGCGCATAGGAAACTATAGATAAACCGAATATTCCCAGAAGCAGATATATAATTGATGAATTTGATGATTGTACACCGTTTCTGCTTTTCAGCATATCAACCTTTTCTCCTGCCTTGTACAGCCAATACCAATTGTAAATTCCGCAGGTTACAATAGACAGCAGAACAACTGTTCCTCCGCTTGTTTCATTACGCCCCGTGAGTGCATTTAAATCATCACTCATGCACGCAAGCCAGTACAAACCATAGATACCGCAGGTTATAATCGATAAAATAATCGCAACAGCCACAGATCTTTCTTTTACCATAAAAACATCTCCTTTTTTTAAATATCTTGTTAATATATATTATATATAATGCAAGGCAATTTGTCAATGGAAAATGTAAAAATATGCTGTTAAAATTTATATTCAGCGATTGCCTATACAGTTGCCGCACGGAGAATATCCAAGTTCTTTCAGACGGTCGGCATTTTCAGAGGAGCTTTGCTTGTTTTCCTCCTTGATTTTTTTTACGCTCGTACAATCCGGCAGGTGATATTTCATTGTTTTTGTGTTCAGTATGTATTTTGCGGAGCTTGTGCTATCATTTGTTGTTGCTTTGCTATCTTTCGGAGAGGTGATAATATCTTTTCCCTGCGGTAAAGTATTGCTGTCGGGAACAGACGTTTCGGCAAGACTGCTGTCGCCTGTGTGATAATCTATATCTACGCCGGGCTGAACGTTGTAGCAGAATACGTTAAAAGAAATACCGCTTCCCTTATCTTCAACCGAATAAGCTTCAAGCATTATGCCGTCCGCAACAAGATTGTTATCTGTAAATATCGGAGTTGCTCTGTACATGACATGATTGCCGGTTTCTTTTATATAGTCAGCAGTCATATTTTCAAACGGCAGCATACCCTTAATGTTCATGTATCGGGTCCCCGTAATAAGGTTGTTTTCGTTTGCGTTTTCCGCAGTAAGCTGGTAACCTATAAGGTGGCATCTGTTGTAGAGATATTTGCCGTCAACAATATCATATTTTGTGCTGTGCCAGCCCGACGGCTTAACCGAGCCGATACTTTCACGCTCGCCGGACGGCATAATATCGGTTCCTATTGACGATATGCACACTCCGCATCTTCCGAGAATATCCGTATCACTGTAATATTCAAAGGATTTGGCGGTAATAATGTCGGGATCGAAAGTCGGCACATTGTTGTTTATTACGGTATACGGCTCACCGGAATATTGCGGTATGATGTCCGTGGTTACCGAAGTGAAGTATTTGCCGTTTAAAATCGTTACCGTTTGCAGTGACGGATCCCACTTGACGCCGAATCCGAAGCTGTCGGCGATGTAACGTATGGGGAGCATGGTTCTGCCGTTGATTATATCCGGTGCCGTGTCAAGAGTTGATTTTACATCGTTTGCATATGCATTGGTGCTTCCGATGGTTAATTTTACTCTGTCACTGCGTATTTTAAGAGTAACCTGCTTCAGATTTTCGTCCCAGTCTGCAGTTCCGCCTAATGATTCAATGATTGCTCTTATGGGAACAAGCGTGCGCCCGTCCTTAATAATCGGGGCTGTTCCGATTCCGGGATCTATTTCGCAAGTCTCGCCGTTTACCGACATTTGAGGATTGTTAATTTGCAGTGTCACGGCGGTGATCGGCTGAGCGGCTTCGCTGAATGCATTGCAGCCGGATAGTATTACCGTTAAAATAAGCAATAAATATGCCGCTATCTTTTCGTTTTTTTTCATTTGACTGTTACCTCCTGTGATTGCAGTTTTGTTTTTGAGTAAATCTTCAGCGTTATTTTTTCGTGAGAATATCCTTTGAAATCGTTGCTGCTTTCAAGAATAAACCCGTCCCTTTCGGGGGAGAAGTCAAGCTTAAAATCCGATGGGTAACTGCGGTTCCAGCAGAAAAGATAAAGCTTGTCCGCTTTTTTTAAATCGACGGTTACATTTTCAACAAAACAAAAATCATTATTTTCTGCCTTGACGATAAAGCTTTCGTCACATAAAATATTTTCGCTTTTCTTATCAAACTGACTGTAGGAATAGCTGTTCATCCACAGCCGCTGACCTTTTGCCGTTTCCAGAATTTTTTCCCTGACGACTCTGTCCGTGCTTTGCCGTCTGCCGTTAAAACACAGACCAAGGCTGTCATCGGTGCAAAAAATTAATTTCATGCGTATTCACACCCTTTTGTTTTTTGTGTAAACAAAAATCCTGCTGATAATCTATCAACAGGATCTATGGTAGCGGTAATTGGATTTGAACCAATGACACTACGGGTATGAACCGTATGCTCTAGCCAACTGAGCTATACCGCCGAATCAACAACGGGATTATTATACACTATCTGTATCTTTTTGTCAATACTTTTTTGCGTTTTTTTCTCTGCACTTGTTATGATTGTTAGTTTTTCCTGTCTTTTGCCGTTTTATGCCTGTATTATTTGATAATAATACACATTTTTTATTTTATGCTTGACATTGGTTTGCGTCTGTGGTAGAATATTAAAGATGAATGTTTATTTGCAGATGTGGCGGAATTGGCAGACGCGCATGGTTCAGGTCCATGTGAGAGCAATTTCATGCAGGTTCAAGTCCTGTCATCTGCACCATATCGAGTGTTCTTACAGAACTTGAAAGGTTTTGTATGACACTCGGTTTTTTGTTGACTTTTTAACTTGCACAAGCGGCAAAATGAACATCTACGCCCTGTCTTGTATGTACCGAAACATTGTTTTCGGGTAGCTTTTCAAGGTTGGGTATTTCAATATTGCCTATGCAATTATAATGAATTGTGAGCTGCTGAACGGTTTTGCCGTCAATCTTTTCGGACTGGTGTACTTCAATTTTTTCAATCAGTTCGTTTAACATTCTCGGAGTAAGTTTTCTTGCTCTGGTATATTTACGGACAGAAGCCGTAAACATATCAGCCGTTACAGCTTTGCTTTTTTCGGTGTTAAGTTCCGTTTCCAATTCCTTAATGCGTGCCGTAATTTCCTTTTGCTCCGATTCGTATTTGACGGACAGTTTTGCAAATCTGTCATCGCTTATCTTGCCGGAAACATTGTCCTCATAGATATGCTCAAACAAATTGTCGAGCTCGTCATTTCTTGCATTTAATGTATGTAATTCTTTTTGCTTAAATTGTCTTTCCTGCACATCCCAATCGGGGATATATTTAAATTTGTATTTTCCGTATTTGCCTTTTTGCTGACATCCTCGTCTTTTTCCCATTGCTGCCTGTATTTTAAAATCTTCAAGCAACATCTTACATATTGCAGAAGTGTTGTAACCTGCATCAAGCCCTACAGTTTCTACTTTAAATCCGATTTTCCTATCTGATATTCAAGTCTTTCTCTATATGGTTTTACATCTTCCACAAGTCTTGTTTCGCTTCTGATACCAAACAAATATCCTATGAAAAGCATTTTAAACATTATCTCGGGCTCTATTGCCGGTCTGCCGTTATTTTCACAGTAATATGGTCTGCACAAGTCATTTATGAATGAAAAATTAATATATTTATCTATTTTCCTTAAAATGTGGTCTTTCGGCACCAAATCCTCTATGTATACAAACTCCATTTTCCTTTGTCGGTTTGTTCCTTTCAAAAGCATTTCAACACCACATTATTACGCTGTTTTCTATACTTCTATTATATCATATTTCGCATGATTTGGAAAGAATTTTTTACAAAAAATTTGACCGCTGACTTTGCCTTTGTCAGCGGTCTGAGCGCCGCCGAATTTCGGCGGCGCTTTGCTTTTGTTCCAAAAATTTCGTTTTATTTATAAAAAAAGGATTGCAAATATTATAAAAATGTTATATAATAGGTAATATCTGTAAGATGTACAAATTCAGAGGAGAAAGAGGGTGCATATCAAAAATGATAATCAAGCTTGCGGGGCTTATAATCGAAGTGAAATCAAGATATAAGTATACGTTTGATATGTGTCATGACTATTTGTACAGCGGTGAAGAAAAGCCGGTTTTTACGGTATTTGCAACTAATGCGCAAATTGAAGAGGAAAGAAAAAAAACTCCCGGTTTTCCCAATGATATGCTTGAAAACACAAGCATATACCGGAACATCTGCAAAGAAATTCTGATGTATGACGGATTGTTTCTCCATTCGGCGGCAATCAGCGTTGACAATGAAGCCTATTTGTTTACTGCGGACAGCGGAACGGGAAAAACAACTCATATGAATTTGTGGCTTGAAAGGTTCGGGGAAAGAGCGTTTGTTATAAACGGAGATAAGCCTATTATCAGAAAAAAAGACGGAGTGTTTTATGCCTGCGGAACTCCGTGGTGCGGAAAGGAAATGCTCAACAAAAATGTATGCGTTCCGCTTAAAGGGATCGGAATAATCAGCCGTTCGGCGGAAAACAACGCACAAAAGCTTGATGGCAGAGACGCATTTTTGTTCTTGGTTACTCAGACAATTCACCCGAACGGCATGGCTTACGGTGAAAGATTTTTGAAAATTATGAATAGTCTGATCTCGGAAATCCCGGTTTACAGACTGAACTGCAACATGAATCCGAGCGCCTGCGATACGGCATATGCAGCTATGAATGGCGAAAAATGAAAATTGTAATACAATGTACCGTAATTGTTATAGTAAGATGAAAATCAATTGTGGTATAATTAACATGGAAAATATGCTGCGCATCTTTTTCACGTTTAAGATTTGAGCCGACGTACGGCGCAGAGGATAATAAATAAAAAATCAACACAACGAAAGGAAGTTTAACAATGACAGAAATCAGAGAGGAATACAAGGGGTATGAAATAATCATACAAAAGCCGGACAGAGCCGCCTGCAAAAAGCCATGGGTTTGGCGTGCGGAATTTTTGGGCGCGTTTGACTATGCCGACAGAGCTCTTTTAGAGCAGGGCTGGCACGTTGCAACCTACAGAATTTCGGATATGTACGGCTGTGACAAGGCGGTTGAACTGATGAAGCAATTCCATGATTATGTTGTTGAAAAATACGGCTTGAATCCGAAGCCGTCAATTTTCGGCTTTTCGAGAGGGGGACTTTATTCGGTTAATTATGCCGTAAAATATCCGAATGATTTGTCGAGCGTATATCTTGACGCACCCGTGCTTGACATCAGAAGCTGGCCGGGAGGACATGAGGGAGCAAAGCACGAATGGGAGGAATGTAAGGCGATATACGGACTTGACGATGAAAGCGCAAAAAGCTTCAGTCAAAATCCGATAGACAAGGCAGACAAGCTGATTGAATCGGGATTGCCGCTGATTCTTGTTGCCGGCGGCAGTGATACTGTCGTACCTTATGAGGAAAACGGCGCAAGACTTGTTGAAAAGTACAGGGAACACGGAATTGAAATTCCGCATATAATAAAACCCGAATGTGAACATCATCCGCACAGCCTGGAAGACCCGAAACCGATTGTGGATTTTGTAAAAAAGGCTTTTAAGGCTTGCAAATAATATGACAGTTCTATAATTACATGGATTAATGATACTCGAAAGGAAAGAAACAATGTACAGATTCGATAACACAAAAAAGGAAATAATTTTTGACAGATACAACACACCGACTCCATGGATGAACTATTTTTCAAACGGAGTGTTTCACACAATGATGTCGCAGGCGGGAGGCGGTGTGGCATTTTACAAGTCACCGCAGATATGGAGAATAAATCACTATAGATTTTTCCACATTCCGACCGACAGAAGCGGATTTTATACATATATAAAGGACGGAAACGAATACTGGACTCCGACAAACGAGCCGTGCAGAACAAAGCCGGAAAAATGGCAGTCGGCGCACGGTATGGGTTATTCAAGATTTGAAGCGGAGAGAAACGGAATTAAGGCTTGCGAAACATATTTTGTAGGTCCTTACGAAAACGCTTTAATCTGGAACTTAAAGATAACCTCCGATACAGACAAAAAAATAACGCTTTTCCCGTATGTTGAGCTTGGTATGATGGAGTTTATGCGTGAGCTTCAGTGGCAGTGCTACAACAAGCATCAGCTCTCGGCATATCCGATGGACGATATACTTGTTTA
Organism: uncultured Clostridia bacterium; assembly: GCA_934462715.1. Taxonomy (GTDB): domain Bacteria; phylum Bacillota; class Clostridia; order UBA1381; family UBA1381; genus RGIG1988. The sequence goes on along the minus strand of CAKSIJ010000007.1, from coordinate 54,887 downwards.
CAAATACGGAGTTGAAATGCAGCCGAAGCCGGACGAAACACCGCTTATATATTTTGCCTCAGACGCAAAAATTTCGGGATATGACTGCGACAGAGATGAATTTGTCGGCTCGTACAGAAGCGAAGAAAATCCAAAGAATATAGAAAGCGGAGCATGTACAAATACCTCGCTCTACGGCGGCGACCCCGTTTTTGCACTGCAAATCGATCTTGATTTAAAGGCAGGCGAGGAGAAAACCGTAAATATTTTCCTGGGTGCGGCTATGACAGAGGAGGATATTAAGACAAGCGTTGCAAATTGCCGAAAGAGCGATTTCGTGGAAAAATCCTTTAACGCACTGCATGAGCATTGGGAAAACCACTTAAATAAATTCAGCTGTGAAATTCCCGATGAGGACGCACAGACTATGATAAATATCTGGAATCCGTACCAGGCTGAGAGAAATTTTCTGTTCTCGAGAAATATTTCGTATTATGCAACCGGAACATTCAGAGGTGTGGGCGTAAGAGATACCGCACAGGATATTTTATCAATGGTTCCGTTTGACTTAAGACGTGCAAAGGATAAGCTTAATCTGCTGCTTAATCAGCAGTACAAGGACGGACATACAAACCATTACTGTTTCCCGACAGAAGGCTGGGAGCCTTTAAAGAGAATACATTCCGACAACCATTTATGGCTTGTCATGACCGCTTACAACATAGTTATCGAGGAGGGTAAGCTTGATTACCTTGACGAGGTTGTCGAATATTTTGACGGCGGAGAGGGAACGGTTTGGGAGCATATTAAAAAATCTATAGATTTCTGTATGGCTAACCTCGGAAAAATCTGCGGTTTTCCGCTTATGCTTTCCTCCGACTGGAACGATATGCTTTATAAGGTTTGCCGTGAGGGCAAGGGCGAGAGCATATGGACGTCAATGCAGTTCGGTACTGTATTAAGACAGATTGCGGAATTGGCAGAGCTTAAAGGCGAGGACAAGCAAAAGTATCTTGACATATACGAAGCACAGAAAAAGCTTGTAAACGAAAAGGCATGGGACGGCGAATGGTACAGAAGATGTATCACCGACAACGGCACATTTATCGGCTCAAAAGCAGAACCGCAGGCTAAAATATGGCTTAACACACAAAGCTGGTCTGTTATTTCCGGTATGGGAGATAAAGGCGAGCAGGCAATGGACAGCGTAAAGAAATATCTTGATACGGAGCTTGGAATAAAGAAAATCCACCCGTCAATGAAGGATTATCCATCAAAAGAAGATCCGCTTACATATTATAACACAGGCTGCGGAGAAAACGGTTCGGTATTCTGCCATGCAAATACATGGGCAATCATTGCGGAATGTATCTTAAAAAGACCGGAAAACGCATACAAGTATTATCATCAGCTGCTGCCTATGGTTGCACAGGCAAAGGCAGGGGAGTGGAGATATAAGGCAGAGCCTTACGTGTATTCTTCAAATATTTTCGGACCGGAAAGCGATAAGTTCGGTCTGGCAAACGTATCGTGGCTGTCGGGCACTGCTGCTTGGATGTACATTGCCGCAACTCAGTACATTCTCGGCGTAAGGGCAAAATGGGACGGTCTTTTGATTGACCCGTGTCTGCCGAAAGACTGGAAAGAGGTTAAGGTTACAAGAGAGTTCAGAGGATGCGTATATCACATCACGATAAAGAACGGCGGAAAGGAAACCTTTATACCGCACATTGAGGGCAGAAAAGAATACAGCGTGGAAATATAATCATGATAATACGATTTTAGGTAATTGCAGGATTATGCCTTGCAATTACCTAAAAAACAGAAGGGACAGAAAAAATGAATTTATTTATGCGATTCCCGGGGGGACTTCAAAAAGCGTTCACGATGAGCTACGATGACGGCGTAAGACAGGACAGACGGCTTATTGAGATGATGAATAAGTACAAGGTTAAAGGAACTTTTAATATCAACACAGGAAGCTTATGCGACAAAAATACCGATTTTAATGCAGCAAGCGGAAGAATGAGCCTTGAAGAAATCAAAAAGCTGTTTGAAAATTCACCGCATGAGCCTGCAATTCACGGCTTGGAGCATGGGTTTGAGGAGCAGCAGCACAACAGTCATATGGCATACAACATTTTAGAGGATAAAAAGAACCTTGAACAGCTGACTGGAAGAATAGTGAGAGGTATGGCATATCCGTTCGGTTCGTACAATGACAGACTGGCTGACTGTCTGAAAGCGTGCGGTATAGTTTATTCGAGAACGGTTGAATCATCGCACTGTTTTGCTATGCCGGCGGATTGGTTAAGACTGAATCCGACCTGTCATCATTCGGATCCGAAAGTGTTCGAGCTTTGCGACAGTTTTTTTGAGGATACAAAATTCAATCCGAAAATGTTCTATCTGTGGGGTCATTCGTATGAATTTGATAACAATGACGGCTTTAACAGCTGGGATCATATCGAAAACGTGATCAGCAAGGTCAGCGGACGTGAAGACGTTTGGTATGCGACAAATATTGAAATATTTGACTATACAAACGCTTACAACAGACTTGAGGTTTCCGCAGACGCAAGAATGATACACAATCCGAGTGCGATTGAGGTGTTCTTTGCAGTCGGAACATGGATAACCGAAAAGACGTACAGCGTAAAACCGGGCGAAACAATTGTGTTGAACTAATAAATTTTTATAAAGAAAGACAGGAAAAAATTATGAATTTTATAAATCTTGAAAAATTTCTCGATTCATTGGTAACAGAAACAGGCATACCGGGAGTTGACTGTATAGTATATTACAAGAACAGACCGGTATTCCGTCATGCGACGGGATATGCAGACAGAGAAAACAACATAAAAATGAAAGGCGGAGAGCTTTATAACCTTTATTCGACCTCAAAGGTTATAACCTGCACCTGTGCGCTTACTCTTTTTGAAAAGGGCAAGTTCCTCATGAACGATCCGCTGTATGAATATCTTCCGGAATTTGCTGATGTTATAGTAAAGGAAAAGAATGAAAAGGGAGAAGAAGTGCTTGTAAAGCCGAAAAGACCGATTCTTATACAAGACCTTTTCACGATGTCGGCAGGACTTTCATATAATCTCGGAACGGAGTACATAAAAGAGGTTCAAAAGAATACAGACGGCAAAGCACCGACAAGAGAAATCATGAAAGCGATAGCAAAAGAACCGCTCGGCTATCACCCCGGCGAGCATTGGGGCTACAGCCTTGCGCATGATGTAATCGGCGGACTTATTGAGGTTGTTTCGGGAAAAACCTTTGGCGAATATCTCAAAGAAAGCATAACCGAACCGCTCGGAATGAAGAATACCGGGTTTGAAAGAAATGATGATATTTATTCAAGAATGACCGCTCAGTATCTGTATGATTACGATAAAAAGTATGCGAACAGAATCGAAAAGACCTGTGAATTTTGTTTTGGAACGGAATACGAAAGCGGCGGTGCGGGAATTATATCAAGCGTAGACGATTACGGACTTTTTGTAAACGCTATGGCAAATGGCGGAATCGGTGCGAATGGGAACAGAATAATTGAAAAATGCACGGTCGATATGATGAGAATGAACTGTCTTGATGAAAAAAGACTTAAAGATTTCAATTGGCAGCAGATGTCGGGTTACGGCTACGGCTACGGAGTGCGTACGATGATTCGTCCGGAAATGGGTTCCTTGGGAAGTGTCGGCGAGTTCGGCTGGGGCGGCGCTGCCGGTACATATGCAATGATTGACCCGGACAGACAAATCGGTGTATTCTACGGACAGCATATGAAAAATAATCTTGAGCCGTATGTACATCCGAGAATCAGAAATCTTGTATATGCGGCACTGTCCGAATAATTATAAAAAGATATGACAGGTAATTGTAAGCTTTGCATTTTACAATTACCTGTATATACAAACGCACAAGGAGAAAATCCGATGAAAATTGAATGGAAAAATTGCTTAAAAATCGGAATAAGCATATTTATACTTTATCTTTGCATCTATTACTGGAAAAGTGCGGCAGCGGGACTGTCGGTTTTGGCTTCCTCGTCAATGCCGCTGATTCTTGGTGCAACAATAGCTTATGTGGTAAATATTCTGATGAAGTTTTATGAAAATCATTATTTCAGAAAAAGCAGTAAAAGCATAGTTCAAAAAAGCCGCAGACCGGTCTGCATGGTGGCTGCGTTTCTTACTCTGGCGGCGATTATTGCTTTGGTTATAGGATTGGTTGTTCCGCAGCTTGTTTCCTGCGTCAGGGTTTTAATATCCGGTGCGCCGTATGCAATGGATTTTCTGCTGAAAACCGCAGAAAAGTATAATATAGTACCGGAGAATATATTGGATTCGCTTGCCGGGATAGACTGGAAAGCGAGAATCGGGGAAATGATAACCGCCGTAGGCAACGGCTTGGGCAGTGTTATGGATAATCTTGTGAAAATGCTGACGTCTATTTTCTCAGGGATAGTTTCCGGTCTTATCGGGTTCATATTTGCCTGTTATCTGCTTCTTTCAAAGGATAAGCTTAAAAACCAGATAAACAGAATTATGGATCATTATCTGAAAGAGAAGATTGTCAAAAAGATAGACTATGTTGTAAGGATTTTTGACGATTGCTTTCATAATTACATTGTTGGGCAATGTACCGAGGCGGTCATTCTGGGAGCGCTTTGTACGGTCGGAATGCTGCTTTTGAGATTGCCGTATGCATCAATGATAGGGGCGCTTGTGGCATTTACTGCGCTTATTCCGGTTGCCGGAGCGTACATCGGAGCAGCCGCCGGAGCATTTATGATTTTGACCGATTCGCCGATAAAGGCTTTGGTATTTTTGATATTCCTTGTTATATTGCAGCAGATTGAGGGCAACGTCATATACCCTAAGGTTGTTGGCTCGTCAGTGGGACTTCCGGCAATGTGGGTGCTTGCGGCGGTAACGGTCGGAGGAGGTCTGATGGGTGTTGTTGGTATGGTTTTTGCCGTCCCGGCAGCAGCAGGAATTTATCGGATGATATGTGATGATATTAACGGAAAAGGTAAAATATTCAGTAAAAAAATTGTTGATAATCCCGAAAATGGCTCAAAATATGAAAATAGTGATAAAATTTAGCGTAAAAAACACTTCATTTTATACAAAAATATGGTTGACAAATGTTCTGTAATCTGTTAAAGTAGTAGTTGCGGCAATTTGCGAGGGGTAAATTGCTGTAATTTAGTGCAATCGACAATATCGGCAAGACATAAAGCCGATAAGAAAAATCCTTTTATAAGGAGTAATTTGAGGATTAACAAATGAATGAAATTGTGATGTTAAATTGGATAATATCGGTACTGTTTACGATTTGCTACGCGTATCAGTTTTTCTATATTGTTGTAGGACTTGTAAAAAAACCTGTCAGATATACCGCAAAGAAAAATCATCGCTATGCTGCTGTTGTTTCCGCAAGAAACGAAAGTGCAGTGATAGGAAATCTTATTGCAAGCATAAAGGGACAGAACTATCCCGGTGAATTGGTGGATATATATGTAATTGCCGATAATTGTACCGATGATACGGCAGAAGCGGCAAGAAATGCCGGCGCATATGTATATGAACGCTTCAACAGAGAACTGGTCGGAAAGGGATATGCGCTTGACTGGTTTTTTAAACGGCTGAAAAAGGACGAAAAATTCGTTTATGACGCGTTCATTGTTTTTGACGCAGACAATATAGTAGAACCGAACTTCATAACAGGTATGAATAACGTATTCGATAACGGATACAGAATCGTTACCAGCTACAGAAATTCAAAGAATTACGGCGAAAACTGGATTTCCGCCGGGTATTCGCTGTGGTTTTTAAGAGAAGCAAGGTATCTTAACAACGTAAGAATGATGCGCGGAACAAGCTGTGCTATTTCGGGAACGGGATTTTTGATAAGCAGTGAAATAATAGAAGAAAACGGCGGCTGGATTCACCATTTGCTGACCGAGGATATTGAGTTTACAACCGACAGCATTATCAAGGGCGAGAAAATAGGCTACTGCGAAGACGCTGTTTTATATGATGAACAGCCGACAACTATGAAGCAGTCATATTTTCAGCGTCTGCGTTGGGCAAAGGGCTTTTATCAGGTATTCTGCAACTACGGCGGAAAGCTTGCCAAGGGTATTTTTAAGGGCAGCTTTGCGTGTTACGATATGCTAATGACTCTTATGCCGGCAATGCTTTTGACGCTTCTGTGCGTTGTCTGTAATGCGGCGGCATTGGTAATAGGTGCGGTTAACGATTCGCCCGAAATGGGAATTATGCTCAAAGCTCTGTTCCAGACATTAGCAGGATTTTATGTGATGTTCTTCGGACTGGGCGTGATAACGGCGATAACGGAATGGAAAAAGATATATTGCAGTAACGTAAAAAAGGTGCTTTTTCTCTTTACGTTTCCGCTGTTTATGCTGACGTATGTTCCTATCTCGATTATTGCCCTGTTTAAAAAGGTTAAATGGGAGCCGATTAAACATTCGGTGTCCAAAACGCTGACCGATATTTGCGGCAGTGCGGCAGAAAAATAAATCTGTACGGATATGGCAGAATACCGTATTTGCGGTATTCTGCTTTTTGTATGCCGTTCTTCGGCGTGGTTACTTTGCGCACTCTTACAAGTTTTGTTGTATTTATACAAAAAAAGTCAAAAAATAATATTTTAAATTATTAATTAAAGTGATTGACAGACGAAACCGATATGTGCTATAATTTAAATGATTTAATAGTTAAATGCTTTGAAGGGGAATAAGTCCCGGAATCCGAGCCTAAAGAGAGTTGTTGGTTGCTGTGAAACAACGGTCGGAACGGTCACGAGCTCGCCCCTGAGCAGTCGAGCAGAAAGCTTTGCAGCAAGTAAGCGAGATCGTTTTCTCAACGTTAAAAGAGAAGACATTGTTGGATGTCATTAAGTGGGTGTGTAACGCCAATAAGAGTGGTACCGCGGAAGAAAAACTTTCGTCTCTTGCAAGTTTTATGCAAGGGACGTTTTTTTGTATATGCCGCTTGGGCAGTTTTCACATTGCACCGATGTACAGATAACGGACAAATACAGTGCCGCCATATAGCGGCGGAATGGAGGATTATTATGAAAATAGCATTTTCAACGTTAGGATGTCCGAATTATGATTGGAAGGATATCTATTCAATGGCAAAGGACTTGGGATTTGACGGAATAGAGATCAGAGAGATTAGAGGAGAATTTTTGCGTTCTCCGTTTTCTGTATCAAAGTGCGAGGCTACTGCCGAAAAGCTCAGAAGAATAAGACTGGAGGTTCCGTGTCTTTCCACAGGCTGCGTTTTGAATGAGATTGAAAAGTCGGAGGAAAACATTGCGGAAATCGTAGAATATATAAAGGTTGCGTCAAAGCTTGGCGCAAGCTACATCAGAGTTCTTGCCGACAGAACCCCCGAGCCGTCGGCAGAGGTTGACGATGAAAGAGTTATATCGGAAATCAGAAAGCTGATTCCGATTGCAAGACAGAACAATGTTGTACTGCTTATAGAAACCAACGGCGCATATGCAGACACGAAAAGGCTCAAAAAGCTGCTTGACGAGATAAATGACGATACTGTTGCCGCATTGTGGGATATTCACCACCCCTACAGATTCTTTAACGAGTCACCAGAGGAAACCGTAAAAAATATCGGAGAATACATAAAATACACTCACATAAAGGATTCAAAGGTTGTTGACGGCAGTGTTGTATATAAAATGATGGGCGAGGGCGATATACCTTTCCCGGAGGTTGTCGAAGCCTTAAAATCGGTAAATTATAACGGCTATGTAACTCTTGAATGGGTAAAAAGATGGGCGCCCGAGCTTAGCGACGCCGGAATTGTATTCCCTCATTATGCAAACTATATGTCAAAATACAAGAGAGTGCATAAGCATGAATTACAGGATAACAGAACAAAAACAGGAAAATATATTTGGCCTAAGGAAAGACTGATTGACTATACTTTCCCCGATATACTCGACAGAGTATGCGAAGAATTTCCGAATCAGTATGCTTTCAGATACACCGAGCTTGATTATACAAGAACATATCCCGAGTTCCGTGAGGACGTTGACCGTTTTGCACGTGCACTTTTGGCTATGGGAGTTAAAAAGGGCGACCATATTGCAATCTGGGCAACTAACGTACCGGCATGGTACATCACTTTCTGGGCAACCACAAAAATCGGCTGTGTGCTTGTTACGGTAAATACCGCATATAAAATTCATGAAGCGGAATATCTGCTCAGACAGTCCGATACACATACCCTTGTCATGATTGACGGCTACAAGGATTCGGATTATATCGGCATTATTAAAGAGCTGTGTCCGGAGCTGGAAACCTGCGAGCCGGGTAAGCTAGAAAGTGAAAAATTCCCGTTCTTAAAGAATATTATCACAACCGACAGCAAGCAAAAGGGCTGCTTCTCGTGGGAGGAAGCAATGGCAAAGGCTGATGAAGTGCCGTACACAGAGGTTGAGAGAATAAGAAAGACAATAGATAAAAACGATGTTGCAAATATGCAGTATACATCGGGTACGACAGGATTCCCGAAAGGAGTTATGCTGACTCACTATAACGTTGTTAATAACGGCAAGGCAATAGGCGACTGCATGGATTTGTCAACAGCAGATAAAATGATGATTCAGGTTCCGATGTTCCATTGCTTCGGCATGGTGCTTGCGATGACCGCTTCCGTTACTCATGGTGTAACGATGTCGCCGATTACCGCATTTTCGCCGAGGAAAGGACTTGCGTGCATCAATCAGGAGAAAATAACCTGCTTCCACGGTGTTCCGACAATGTTTATCGCAATGTTAGGTCATCCCGATTTTGAAAAGACAGACTTTTCACATATGAGAACCGGTATCATGGCAGGAAGTCCCTGCCCGATCAAGACAATGCAGGAGGTTATCGAGAAAATGCATATGCCGGAAATATGCATAACTTACGGTCAGACAGAAGCGTCACCGGCAACCACAATGAGCAAAACAACCGATTCTATCGAAACGAGAGTAAACACTGTAGGCGCACCTATTTTCGGAGTTGAATGTAAAATTGTAGACCCCGAAACAAACGAAGAATTACCCGATAATGTTGACGGTGAATTTGTTGCAAGAGGCTACAATATAATGAAAGGCTACTATAAAATGCCCGAAGCTACAGCTGCCGCAATAGATTCTGAGGGCTGGTTACATTCCGGCGATTTGGCAAGACGTACTCCCGAGGGCAACTTCAAGATTACCGGTCGTATCAAGGATATGATTATCCGCGGCGGTGAAAACATTTATCCGAAAGAAATTGAGGATTTCCTGTATTCTCACCCAAAAATCAAGGACGTTCAGGTTATCGGCGTTCCCGATAAAGATTACGGCGAGGAAATTATGGCTTGCGTAATCTTAAAGGACGGGGAATCGTCAAGCGAGGAGGAAATCAAAAAGTACGTTCTGGATCATATGGCAAAGCACAAGGTCCCGAGATACATTGATTTCGTTTCGGAATTCCCGATGAATGCTGCGGGAAAAATTCTGAAATATAAAATGCGTGAAGCAGCTGTTGAAAAGCTGAATCTGCAAAACGCAAGCAAAATTGTTACGGCATAATTATTAAAACAGCCGATTGTAAAATATTGGTTTGCAATGGCATATTAAATTTAAATAGGTAATTGCAAAATACCGTTTTGTGATTATTTATATAAAAAAATAAAAACAGCAATATCAGAAAATCAAGGCTTTTTATCTCACGAAAAGACCTTGATTTCAGCTGCTTATTGCAAAAAAAGGAAGGAATTTTTAAAATGAAGAAAAAAATCATTGCTATGTCAGCAGCAGTTATGCTGATGGGAACAACAAATGCGTTTGCAGACTTTGACTATCAAAGTCTTGTAACAAAGGATCCGATGAACAACGATATTTTTGAAGTTGTTGCGGAGGTACAGTCTGATAAAGATTTTTACAGCTTCTCACAGGTCAACCTGGAATTTGACGAGGCTACAAGAAAGGCAAAGATAATGAGATACACTATCGGATATGATGGTGTTGTAACAGTCGAGGAACTTTCCGACTACTTAGATGAGAATGAAGCGCAGGATAAATATGATGAGTTTGATACCTATTGGGAGGACAGAGAAAGAGCGCTTACCGTATTCAATGACGGACTTGTGGAAAACGATGTTAATTCAAGCTACGATTACAGAGATATAAACGGTAACAACTACGCATTTTATGACAATATGAACCCGGGCTGGAGCAGCGGATATAATCTCGGTCTTATGCACGAGATACAGTATGATTTCAGCTATATCGGCGCAGAGGGCGGTCCTACCTACGATGTCGGCGATGAAGCGGATACATATATCTATACGGTATTTTCGGACGATGTAAACTGCTGCATGGAAAGAGCGGACGTAAGACCGTTTGACGATAACGGATATGCCTTGATGACCTACAAGGGAAAGCAATATATCGTAAAGCTTAAGAGAGGATTTATTCCTACGGTATTCTATGACGATGAAAAAATCGAATTTGATCAGATTCCGGTAATCGAAAACGGAAGAACGCTTGTGCCGCTGCGTGCCATTTTTGAAAAAATCGGTGCAGAGGTGGATTGGAACGAAGCAGATAAGACCGTAACGGCTCAAAAAGACGATACGCAGATTTCGCTCACAATTGACAATACAACAGCCGTTAAAAACGGTGAAAAGATAGAGCTTGACGTACCTGCAAAAATTGTAAACGGCAGAACGCTTGTACCGGTCAGATTCGTTGCTGATTGCTTCGGCGTTGACGTTGACTGGGATGGGGTTATGCAGGAGGTAATATTGACTTCAAAATAATTTTCAGAGTATAAAAAAACAAGTAAATTTGTAAAATTAAAAGAAAAAGCTTCATTCCGAAAAGAGTGAAGCTTTTTTGTGTATATCAGTTATGCTCATAAATACATCTTTTTAAAACGCCGACATAGGGAAGATTGCGGTAATGCTCATCATAATCAAGACCGTAGCCGACAACAAATTCGTTTGGTATGATTTTTCCGACATATGCGACCTCAACCTCTGTTGTACGTCTGTCGGGCTTGTCGAGCAGTGTGCAGATTTTACAGGTTTTCGGACTTCTTGACAAAAGCACCTCTCTGAGTCTGTAAAGTGTGTTGCCGCTGTCTATAATATCCTCAATGATAAGTACGTTCTTGCCGGTAATATCAGCGTCAAGATCCTGCTTTATGTTGATGAAGCCCGTGCTTGCCGTACCCGAGCCGTAGCTGGACGCTCTCATAAACTCTATTCTTACCGGCATTGTAAGCTCGCGGATAAGATCGGCGGCAAAAACAAGACTGCCCCTCAGGATAACTATTACCGTAAGCTCCTCGCCGCCGAAATCCTTGTTGATTTTGCCGGCTACAGTTTTTACAATATCCTTTAGCTCGTCAGTCGGTATCAATACCTTTTCAATATCAGGGTGAAGTTGCTGCATTATAAATTTCCTTTCTGTGTTCCGATATACCGGGTACGATGCTTTTGCCCGTACAAGGTGTAAATGAAATAAATTTTCAAAACACTTGCAATTATCGGTTTTATTTGATATAATAAATACGGTTAAATGTCTTTTAGTGTTTAACCGACTATTATTATATTACAAATTGCGGAATATTTCAATAGGTTACAGCCTATTTTTTTGTAAAAACATAAATTTTTGTTAACGGAAGGTGGTTATGTTTAAGATGAAATGCTTGGTGATGTCAGTGAAAGCCGGGTTCGGACATCATTCCACGGGACAGGCGATTATGGGGTATCTGGAGGAAAAGGGTGCGGAATGCAGAATGTTAGACACCTTTGAATATATAAATCCAAAGCTGAGCGAAACGATATCGGACGGATATTTGTTTTCGACGAAGTATCTTCCCGAGGTTTACGGAAAGGCATACAATATATTCGATAAGCACGACGAAAGCTATGACAAACATTCGCCGATTGCGGTTCTGTCAAAGCTGGTAACGAGAAAGCTTAAAGATTATGTTGATAATTTCAAACCCGATGTTGTGATAGGAACGCACAGCTATGCCGCTATGCTGATGACGTATTTAAAGGAGAGCGGCCACATAAGCTGCCCGACCTACGGAATAGTAACGGATTTTACAGTTCACCCATTCTGGGAAAGCACCGATCTGGATTATTATATAACGCCCGACAGGCTTTTGAATAATCAGATGAATAAAAAAGGGATTCCGACGAAAAAAATACTTCCGTACGGCATACCGATTAAAGAGGCTTTTTCAAAAAAAATATCAAAACAGGAAGCGAGAGAGCAGCTCGGAATCGAGGATAGGTTTACAATTCTCATGATGATGGGTTCGATGGGCTTCGGAAACATGACTAAATATATTGAAAAAATAGACGAATTAAATTCGGATTTTCAGCTTTTGTGCGTGTGCGGAAACAATGCGAAAAGCTTAAAGGAAATAAGGGAAAGAAATTGGAAAAAGCCGGTGTATGCTTACGGCTTTGTAAATAACGTGGACGTGCTGATGGACGCCGGCGACCTGATCATAACCAAGCCCGGAGGACTTACAACGTCGGAGCTTCTGGCAAAGGGGCTTCCTGCCGTAATCATGAATCCGATACCGGGTCAGGAGGACAGGAATATGTCCTTTTTGGTTAACAGCGGTGCGGCGGTTATGGCAAACAATGTCTTTCCGCTCGATGAAGCCTTGTATGAGCTTATGAATAACCCGTGGAGACTTGAACTGCTCGAAAAGTGCGTTGCGCATATAGGCAAACCCGATTCGACGCAAAGGCTTTGCGAGGAAATTCTTGCAAACTACGAGAAAAATACCGTAACAGAGGTTTTACTGTAATTTTAATTGGGCATATGTACAAAAAAACTTTGAAAATTTAGTGAAAAAGTATTGTTTTTGATATTGAAAATCAGAGTGAAATATGATATAATAAGATATTATAAAATATTGCTTTTGATATTGAATGAATTAAAGCAAAAATTTATCGGAGGATTCAAAAAAGTGCGGCTTGACAAATACCTGAAAGTATCCAGACTTATCAAAAGAAGAACTATTGCAAACGAAGCCTGCGACGCAGGCAGAATATCGGTTAATTCCAAACCGGCAAAGGCTTCGTATGATGTCAAAACAGGCGATATAATTGAAATAAAAGTGGGTGAAAAGCTTATAAAGGTACAGGTTTCCGAAATAAAGGAACACGTTTTGAAAGATGAAGCCGCTCTGATGTACAAGGTTTTGTAATAATCGGTACTTCATTCCTCATATTATGTTATATATGCAAGACAAATTAAAGCATAAGCTTTAATTTGCCGATATATTTCATAATTTAAGGAGTGTTGAAAAATGGTTGAAAAGGTTAACGAAACGGAAAACAAAAGACAAAAGCTTGTGCTTGAAGACCGCAGACTGCTGTGTCTGAGCGGAGTGAAAGAGGTTGAAGCATTTTCCGACAGGGAGGTTGTACTCAATACCAATCTCGGTAAGCTGTCGGTTAAAGGCGAGGGACTGAAAATTAATAAGCTCAATGTTGACACGGGCGATTTCAGCGTAAACGGTCACGTTGTTTCGATGACGTATTCAAAAGCGTCGCAAAACGGCGGCAGCTTTTTTGAAAAGCTGTTCAGATAAGCCGATATGAGAATGAATATGACTGCGGACATGATTTCATTCTTTATGTCCGTGCTTTCGGGTATTATCTGCGGAATTGTCTATGATGTGTTCCGTGTTCTCAGATGGCTTCCGGCAGGGAAAAGACTTGTATCGCTGTTCGATTTTGTTTTTTTGACAATATCGGCATTTGTCGTTACGGCCGTGTTCTATATTTGCAATGAGTGTAGTCTGAGATTGTATATGATAGTCGGAGTGATAATCGGGTCTGTGCTGTATTTTATGATGCTCAGCAGACTGATTATTGCCGTTTTGAAAAAAATTATTGAAATAATTAAGTTTTTTTTCAAAATACTCTTGACACCGATAGTATTTTTGTATAAAATTCTATTGGCATATGTTTTTAAACCGTTGGGAAAACTGATAAAAAGAATCTACTTAGTATTTTATAATAAAATTAAAAGGGTAAGAGGGAAGATTACTCATGAAAAAAGAAGAAGCAAACAAAGAAAAAAAACAAAGCAAAATGAAAATGTCAAGCGTAATCGTCATTATCGCCGCAGGCTTTATGCTGATAAAGGGAGCGTTAATGCAGCCGCAGATCATAAAAAACCAGGATAAGATTGCAGAGCTTAAAGAACAAAAAGCTTATGAGCAGAAGCGCGGAGAGGAAATTGACAGACTAAAGCAAAATTCCGATTCCGATGAATACATAGAAAAAATCGCCAGAGAAAAGCTTGGAATGATACGCAAGGACGAAATTCTGTTCATAGACATTAACGGCGAAGAAAGCAAATAAGCTTTATCGGTGCACGTTGTATTCATGTCTTTTGCCGCAGTGTGCGGTGAAATATATTATCAATATCGGCTCTGCCATGAGGCGATTACACAGGAGGATAACATTTACATATGGCTATTGAGGTAGGAAGTATAATCGAGGGAAAAGTATCGGGAATCATGCCTTTCGGAGCGTTTGTCGCTTTGCCCGAGAACAAGGTGGGGCTTGTACATATATCGGAGGTTGCTTCGTCATATGTCACCGATGTGAGCCAATATCTTACGGTGGGAGATACCGTAAAGGTTAAGGTTATTAAGGTTGATGAAAAAGGCAAAATAAGCCTTTCAATAAAAAAAGCAGCTGAAAACAAGCCGCAGAAGAAAGATAAACGTCCGCCGAAAAGCAACACTGTTGTACGACCTGCCGACATTGACTGGAGCAGCAAGAATGACGAGGGTCTTTCATTTGAGGATAAGCTGAACAAATTCAAGCAGGACAGTGATGAAAAAATGCTTGCGCTTAAGAGAAGCAATGATTCAAAACGTTCCGGCGGATACCGCAGAGGCGGGGGCTCCTTTTAATTTGCGGCTGTACTCGTAAATATATGAGCTGTGGTGTGCGGAACAAAGATTCTGCCGCCGCATAACTGATGTAAAATAAAGAAAATGTTTTTAAGGTGCAGAAAATAAGTTCCGCCGGGCGGAGTGTTTTTGCACCTTGTTTTTTAAAGAAAGGACGCACAAATGAAAATTAATCTGACAATGCTGATGGATTTCTACGAATTAACCATGTCAAACGGTTTTTTTGAGGAGGGAATGAAGAACAAAATTGCATATTTTGATATGTTCTTCAGAGAAAATCCCGATAACGGCGGTTTTTCGATTATGGCGGGAGTAGAGCAGGTTATAAGTTATTTATCCGACCTGCATTTTTCCAAAGAAGATATTGAATTTTTAAGAGGTAAAAAGATATTTTCTGAGGAATATTTAAAATATCTTTCTGAGTTTAAATTTGAATGTGACGTGTGGGCAATACCGGAGGGAACGCCGATATTCCCGGGCGAGCCTATTCTGACCGTAAGAGGTCCTGCCGTACAGGCACAGCTTGTTGAAACGATGATATTGCTTTTAATAAATCATCAGAGCCTTATAGCGACTAAATCAAACAGAATAGTAAGAGCGGCAGGTCACAGACCGGTTATGGAGTTCGGTTCGAGAAGAGCACAAGGTTCAGAGGCCGCTATTTTGGGTGCAAGAGCGGCATATCTTGCAGGATGCGTAGGTACCGCCTGCACCGTTACGGACGAGCTGTACGGAGTTCCGGCACTCGGAACGATGGCACACAGCTGGGTGCAGATGTTTGACAGTGAATATGAAGCGTTTCTTGCGTACGCAAAGAATTACCCGGACAGCTGTACCTTGCTTATCGATACCTATAATGTGTTAAAATCGGGATTGCCAAATGCCATTAAGGTATTTAACGAGTACCTTGTGCCTAACGGCTACAGACCTAAAGGTGTAAGAATCGACAGCGGAGATATAACGTATCTTTCAAAAAAATGCAGAAAAATACTCGATGATGCAGGCTTCCCGGATTGCGGAATAGTCGCTTCAAATTCGCTTGACGAATATATCATAAGAGATACCATTCTTCAGGGTGCGCAGATCGATTCGTTCGGCGTGGGAGAAAGACTTATAACTTCAAAATCCTCCCCTGTGTTCGGCGGAGTTTATAAGCTTGTTGCGGTTGAAAACGATAAGGGAGAAATTGTTCCGAAAATCAAAATCAGCGAAAACGTGACAAAAATAACTACCCCCGGCTTCAAGCAGGTCTACAGATTATATGAATCAACAACCTCAAAGGCTATTGCCGATGTAATCACACTGCATGATGAAGAGATTAACGGCGACAGCTATGAGCTTTTCGATCCGGAGCATACATGGAAACGCAAAACCGTAACGGGATTTTATGCACGTCCGCTTTTAAAGCGTATATTTGATAAGGGGGTAAAGGTGTATCACGTGCCGTCGCTCGAAGCGTCGAGAGAGTATTGCAGATTGGAAATCGAGGGTCTTTGGGACGAGGTTAAGCGTTTTGAAAATCCGCACACATATTATGTTGATATGTCAAAGAAGCTGTGGCAGCTGAAAAATGATATGCTGACAAAAATGCAGTAAAAGTCGGTTGATAAACGTTAATAATAAATATTAAGGTGACAATTTTGAAAACATGGATAGTTAAAGCAGAGAATGACAGAGTAGAAGAAAAGGATATGAAAAAGCTCGGCGAAATTATCGCCGCAGGCGGACTGGTTGCGTTTCCGACAGAAACGGTTTACGGTCTTGGTGCAAGTGCATTTGACGAAAATGCCGCTTCAAAGATTTATGCCGCTAAGGGCAGACCGTCGGACAACCCCTTAATAGTTCATATTTCCGATTATTCGGAGCTTGATACTGTCGTTCGAGAAATCCCAAAGGGTGCGGAATTGCTTTTTTCGCATTTTTCGCCGGGACCGTTGACGGTTATAATGAAAAAAGCGGATACGCTTGCAAAAACAGTAACTGCCGGGCTTGATACCGTTGCGGTCAGAATACCGTCAAACCCGGTTGCGAGAGCGCTGATAAAAGCGTCAGGTGTTCCGATTGCCGCACCGAGTGCAAATATCTCCGGAAAGCCCAGCCCCACAACGGCAAAGCACGTTATAGCGGATATGGACGGTAAAATTGACGCGGTAATTGACGGTGCGGACTGCGACGTCGGAGTTGAATCGACGATAATAGATATGACGGGGGATAAGCCGGTTATGTTAAGACCGGGAGGAATAACCTACAGCGAGATAAAAAAGCTTTTACCCGATATAGAAATCGACCGCCATATAACGGAAGCGGTGACGGTAAAGGATAAGCCGAAATGCCCGGGTATGAAGTACAAGCACTATGCACCGGACGCAGACGTTACGGTGGTTGAGGGAAAACTTTCCGAAATCAGAGAAAAAATCAGACAATTGATTGAGGACGAGAGGAAAAACCAAAACAGAAGAATCGGTGTGCTTGCATATGACGGCGGAGAATATGATGCCGATTATATTATTTATTCCGGAAAGGATAACAGATCGTATGCGCATAATCTGTTCAGAGATTTGAGAGAATTTGACGAAAATGGAGTGGATATAGTTTTTGCGGAATTTGTTTATGACGTTGACTACGGGCTTGCCGTTAAAAACAGATTGTATAAATCGGCTGGAGATAAGGTTATACATTTATAGAATAAAATGCTGAAAAAGAAAACAAGGAGAATGAATTGATGAGCTTAATACCGGAAAAGCTGCTAAAAAAAATTGAAAATAATATTGATAAAATCGGCGGTGATTTAAGAGAATTTCCTGCAAATACCAACGGAAATTATTTAAATAACCGTGAAAATGCACTGAAAATAGGACATATATTCAACTGGACTCAAAGCTTCTTTACGGGAATGTCACTTTGGGCGTATGCCGATACGAAAAACGAAAAGTTCCTGAAGTGGGCAGAGCAGTTTAAGGAGAATTACAGGGACAAGGTGTTTAAAACCCCGATGGAAACCATGCATGACGTCGGATTTTTGTATTCACCGTATGCAGTTATGCTTTACAGCATAACAAAAGACGAGGAATACAAGGAAATTGCTCTAAAGGCGGCGGACGCACTTGCAATGCGCTATGAGCCGAAAGGCAGATACATAAGAGCATGGGGAAGAATGGACTACAAAATTCCCGAGTATGTGGATTCCGAGCTTGCGAAGGATCATTTCTTTACGGAAAGCGCCGGTTTGGCTATAGTCGATTGCATGATGAATATTCCTCTGCTGTTCTGGGCGAGCAAGGTTACGGGTCATGTGTTTTACAGAAGAATAGCCGAAATGCACGCAGATACCACCTTAAAGTATTTTATAAGAAACGATTATTCCGTCTGCCATGCATACAGATTTTCCGAGGAAACCGGCGAAGCAATATGCGAAGCAAATTACTGCGGATATACCTGCGGCTCACACTGGGCAAGAGGAACAGGCTGGGCGATTTACGGCTTTGCGATTGCATACAATTACACCGGCAAGAGCGAGTATATGGATACGGCTATGGCGCTTCTTGATAAGTTTATGACGGAATGTAACGGTAAAATGCCTGTCTGGGATTTCAGACTTCCGTCTTTTGAGGAGCAGGCGCTTGATACGTCGGCAGCAGCGGTTGTTTTATGCGGAATAATTGAAATCGAAAGGCATAAAACAAACGAACGTCTTAAAAAATACAAAGCATTGCTTAAAAAGCTTCTTGAAGAATATATTGATTATGATGAAAATGTCATGGGAATACTCAAAGAGCAAAACGGCTGGCATAAATATACATCATACGGAGATTATTATTTGATTGAAAGCTATATGAAAGAAAAATCCGACATTACTGTTTGGTGAACCGACAGAAAAACGGAGGTTAACTGTGACGCTTAAAGAAATAACGGATAAGGCAGGACTTAAGGCTTTTACGAAGGTATCGGACAAAGATATTTCGGGCTGTTACATCGGAGATATTATGAGCCTTGCGATGTGCAGGGTTAAAAAGAACAATATCTGGATTACTGCGCAGTGCAGTATGAACACAATTGCGGTGGCGGTGCTGACCGGTGCTGCCGGTGTGATTGTCTGTGAGGGGTTTGACCCGGAGGAGGGGACAGCCGTCAGAGCAGACGAGGAAAATATTGCCGTGTTTGGGTCGCAGCTTTCTGCCTATGAGCTTGCCGAAATTTTTGCAAAATACATTTAACAGATAAAATACCGGGTTACGATTATCCGAAAATATTAGATAAAACTACTGATTTACCGGAGGCTTGTTATGTTTTCACCATTTTTGAAAAAAATTTTAATTGATTTATCCTTATTCGTTGCATTTATGCTCGGATTGTTTTATTGCCGTGAGGATTTTCTCGATTTTTTGATTTCGTTGTTCCATTTCGGGGATAAAGTTAATCTTTCCTCAATTGCATACATAATTCAAAGGGCTGTTTTTGTTTTTATACCGATGATAATGATTGCGACAAAAACAAAATTTCCGAAGTGTGTAATTATTAAGGGTATGTTTATTGCAATAGGCGTATGCTATTTGCTTGGAAATACATGGGTTATTTATTATCTGGCACACAACGGATTTTCGGGTGAAAGCTTTGCGAATCTTTGGTACGGCTCTTATCCTGCATGGTTATCAAACGATACTGTTGAAGCCGCAAAACAGGCTCTTTATGATTTTCAGTATACGAATGCGTTTGTATTCAACTATATAATATGGGATTCGTATAATCTGTTCGGTGTAATTTTCAGCTTTGTGATGTCATACCTTTATTTCAGATTCGCAAAACGTCTTGGCGGACATATGAGAAAGGTGTGCGGCAGATACCTTGCTGTTTCGCTTTTTGCGGTAATAACGCCGATTGCCTATAACGCAATTTTTCAGAATGTGTTTCCTTTTTCCGATTTGTGGGGAGAAAAGAACGTGTTGCTTATATTTTCGACCGTGCTTATCTATATCGCTTTAAGACTTTCATCATCGTCAAGAACCTTTTGGTGTGATATAATCGGATAAGGATTGTTGCGTTTTTATACTCTTAACGTGAAAATGTACTGTGTATCAAATCTTTTTTCAAGCTGTGATACGTTCCGCCGTGCGTTGGCAGAATGTAGCTTAATATGCTCTGTCGGTGGTACTCCGAGCCTGTTTTTAAAAACCTTTGAAAAATAAAGCGGCTCGGAATAACCGCAGAGGGAGGCAATGCTTTCTACCGCTGTAAAGCCTTGTTCAATCAGCGTACAGGCATACTGAATACGGAGTGTTGTTATATATTGATTTAAACCTACCTTGTATTTCTTTTTAAAAGCGGACGAAATATACTTTGCGTTATACAAGTACTTTCTGCTGATTTGAAGCAATGAAAGAGCTAAGTCGGTGAAGCTTTCATCTACATTTTTTTATTGACGGGAGCGTGTCGCTTTCGTTGCTTTTTTTTCATTCATAATCTGTTCTCCGACTATGGAAAAGCTGTAAATCAGTATTCCCTCGCATCTTAAACTCATGATTGACTCATCATCTGTAATTGATTCCGCCCGGACATTTTTTAGCTTCTTGTTATTTTTGAAAAGAAAACGTTCCTTGTTGATATTGATTTTATCCATGGGCATATTTGAATACTCGCCTACCGTTCAATTCTTGCCGGGGGGACAGTCTATAGATATTCTCAACCTGAGAAACAGGGAGGAACGTGAAAAATGGAGAAAAGATACGGCTTATACAGATTCCGAAGCTGCCGGAGATATGCTCCTGCCGACTAAGTACGGCGGTACACCGGAAATTGATGACGGTGTTTATGAAGCTGTTAAACAGAAATGGTTAAAAAGGAGTAAATAATTGTGTATTTTCTATTGTTGACAGCGGCGGCAGTTTTGTTTCCCACGCAATTTTTGTTTAGGCATGAGAGAGTTGAACTCATGGGGTTCAATTCCCTCATGCCTGACCGCTTGTTTTAATATCAGAATTTAAATCATAGAACTTAACCGTTTGAGTGTACTCGGATTTTAAATATCCAGATTTGATACATATTTTGCGTGCTGTTCGATAAACTCACGTCTGGGTTCAACCTTATCACCCATAAGCACGTTAAAGGTTTCGTCAGCCGCAATTGCGTCCTCAAGCTCCACCTTCAGCATCGTTCTTGTTTTAGGATCCATTGTTGTTTCCCAAAGCTCGGAGGCGTCCATTTCTCCCAAGCCTTTGTATCTCTGAACCTTACAGCTCGGCCCCATTTCGGCAATAAGCGCATCTCTTTCATCATCGGAAAAAGCAAACTTTTCTACCAAATTTGCATTTTTACCCTTAAATACCTTGAACAGCGGCGGCTGTGCGATATATATATTTCCGTTATCTATTAACGGGCGCATATATCTGAAGAAGAAGGTAAGCAGCAGCGTTCTGATGTGAGATCCGTCAACATCGGCATCCGCCATTATTATAACCTTTCCGTATTTCAGCTTGCTCAGATCTATTTCGTCGCCTATACCTGCGCCCAGTGCGTGAATTATAGGAAGCAGCTTTTCATTTGAATAAACCTTATCTATTCTCGATTTTTCAACGTTCAGCATTTTACCCCAAAGCGGAAGAATCGCCTGGAAACGTCTGTTTCTTCCCTGCTTTGCCGAGCCGCCCGCAGAATCTCCCTCGACTATATAAAGCTCTGCGTAATCCGCACCCTCGTCTGTGCATTTTGCAAGCTTTCCGAGCAATGCCGCATTTGACGAAGCGGAATTTTTTCTTGTTGCTTCTCTTGCCTTTCTTGCGGCTTCTCTTGCTCTTGACGCAGTAAGAGTTTTATCTATAATTGCCCTTGCAACTCTCGGATTTTCTTCGAGAAATGCAGCAAACTTGTCGTTTATTGCATTTTCAACAAGTGTTCTCGCTTCTGAATTACCCAGCTTTGTTTTTGTCTGCCCCTCAAACTGAGCCTCCGAAAGCTTTACGCTGATAATTGCGGTGAGTCCCTCTCTTGTATCTTCACCCGAAAGATTCTGATCCTTTTCTTTCAAAAGATTATTCTTTCTTGCATAATCGTTAATAACGCGTGTAAGACCAGATTTAAAGCCTGTTTCATGAGTACCTCCGTCAACGGTATGAATATCGTTTGCAAAGCTCATTATAACCTCGCTGTACGAATCTGTATACTGCATTGCAAGCTCCAGCGTCATGTTATCCTTTGCCGTTTCAAGATATATTATTTCATCATGAAGCGGATCTTTGTTTTTGTTAAGATAACGGACAAACTCCTTTATTCCGCCCTCTGCGTACAATTCCTTTGTGACGGGCGGATCAACTCTTTTATCTGTAAATATTATTCTTACTCCCTTGTTTAAGAATGCCTGTTCTCTTAATCTCTTTAAAAGAACATCATAATCAAACTCAAGAACCTCAAATATTTCGGGGTCTGGAAGAAAGGTTATTTTTGTACCGGTTTTATCGGTATCGCCTATTATTTTAAGCTCACAGGTAGGCTTTCCTCTCTCATAGCTCTGATAATAAATATGCTCGCCGTTTGAAACCTCAACCTCGAGCCGTTCCGAAAGTGCGTTAACAACAGACGAGCCCACTCCGTGCAGACCGCCCGAAACCTTGTATCCGCCGCCGCCGAATTTTCCACCGGCATGAAGTATTGTAAGTACCACCTGTACGGTCGGGATTCCCTGCTGAGGGTGGATTCCGACAGGAATACCTCTGCCGTTATCGGTTACGGTTACGGAATTGTCGGGGTTTATATCAACTATAATTTTATCGCAGTAGCCTGCAAGCGCTTCATCTATGGAGTTATCGACAATCTCATAAACAAGATGATGAAGTCCCGGTGCGGAGGTTGAACCTATGTACATACCCGGACGTTTTCTTACGGCGTCAAGCCCCTCCAATACCTGTATTTGATTTTCGTCATATTTTGTTTCAATTTTATCATCAAACATATTCTAAATCATTAGCTCCTTTCACAAATAAAAACCGGAATTGCAATATCATTTTAAACTCATATTTTCCGATGCGGTTCTCTTTAATATTGTCTGCGATGATACCGACGATATATAGACCTTACTGGTTCCTCTGTAGTTTGTAACTATGTACGATTTCGGCAAATCGTCACATATATCGCATATTCTGCCGGTCTTTTGAGCATTTGCCAAAAATTCGCGGCTGAAGCGGGATACTGTCGTGTTATCCATGTCGAACACTCCGATAATGTCTTCTCTGCGCACAACAGCGTCGTTGCCGATATGTATAAACATTTTTCGTATCTCCTCTCAAAAATGCAATTCGGGCAATTATAAAATACAAATAACACCTTACTTTATATTATACCTCTTTTTCAGAAAAAAATCAAGGTTTTGCGCTGTTTTTTTTATTATTTCCGGCAGTTAATTTAAAAAAATGCTGTTTTATCATGCTTTTGTTTGAATATTTTGCTCCGTATAAGAGAATATGCAAATATTTAAAAGCAAAAAAACCGGCAAGCCCGTCAATCCGGGTTTGCCGGTTTAACATCTCTGCGCCCTCATTTCATAAAAAAGAAAATGATTCCGGCAGCAAAGGATGCCGCAGTGCCGTATAAAATAACAGGCCCCGCAATAGTGAAGATTTTTGTGCCGACTCCAAGCACGAAGCCCTCGGTCTTTGCCTCGATAGCCGGAGCGGATACCGCATTTGCAAACCCGGTTATCGGAACTAATGTTCCTGCTCCGCCGTGCTTTGCTATTTTTGGGTAAATGTCAAGTCCCGTAAGAAGCACTCCGATAAAAACCATGCATATCGATGTTGCGCCGCCGGCAATATCCTCGGGCAGCTGCATCGATTTAAAAAACGATAAAAAGCATTGCCCGACCGTGCATATCGCACCGCCTATCAAAAATGCCTTTATGCAATTGGTAATGCATTTTGATTTCGGGACTTTTCTGTCGGTTAATTTGCTGTATTCCTGTTTATCCATTATAGTTCCTTTCGTTAGCTTGCTGAATTTTTTTTTGACTGTACTCTTATTATTTCATTGTGTTAAAAAAATATACTTTGGTTTTGTCCGATTTGACAAACTGCGTCATTTATACAGCTCTTTATTGACAAAATTTAATTTTTATGTTAACATATGATTATAGAGCGAACAATGCTTTTGAAAACGGCAGTATTTTAAACGGCTGTATTTTTCGATTTTTTTCATAAGGAGTTTGGGTGATGGACGCAGATACACTTTATAAAGAATATCTTTCGGGCGATTCCGCCGCATTGGAAAGCCTTATGGAAATATACGGCGACAAGCTGACTCTTTATATCAACGGATTTGTCAAGGATCTTCATGAGGCGGAGGATCTTATGATTGAAGCCTTTGCTTATCTTGTGGCGAAAAAACCGCATATCAAGGCAAGCTTCAACAGCTATCTATACAAATCCGCAAGAAATTATGCGCTTATGTTTTTACGCCAAAGAAAACGGGTTGTTTTTTTGGCTGATGAAGCAATAGACTTCCGCATAAAAAACACCTTTGAGGATTCTGTTCATACCAAGGAAAGAAACGCAAAGCTTTACGGCTGTATGGACAAGCTCCGCTCATCTCAAAAGGAAGCCTTATATCTTGTTTACATTGAGGAAATGAGCTACAGCGAGGCGGCTTCCGTTTTACATAAAACGCCGAAGCAAATCGACAGACTTTTGCAGTCCGGCAAGAAAAATATAAGGTCTTTGCTTGAAAAGGAGGGAATCAGCAGTGCTTTCAACCAATGAGAGAATGGAGCATTTAAAAAAACGCACAAAGGAAATTCAATCGGAGCGAACACGAAAAAGAGAAAAATTTTCAATTGCACTCGGATATGCACTGTGTTTAATTTTTATAGTCGGCATATCATATTTTGTCGGTTCTGAAATGGACTTCAAACGTCCGGCGCAAATACCGCCCTCCGGAATGGCAAGCATTTTTACCGACGGATATTTTTTCGGATATGCGGTAGTCGGGATTCTCGCTTTTCTGCTCGGCATTTCCGTTACGGTTCTTTGCACCGCAATTCATAAAAGGAATAAGGAGAAGTATGATGACGGCAGAGCTGACTGATAATATAATTCAGCTTTTTATTGTAATGCTGTGCGGAATTTATTCCTGTTACCGGGCATTAAAACTAAAAAGCAAAAATTGGATTCCGGTAACTTTATTTAATGTAAGTTTCGGAATAGGACTTTTATATTGGGTTTTATATATTGTGCTTTTCGGTTCAACTCCGCGTGTATTCTGCATTTCGGAGCTTAGTTGGACGGCTTCGTATGTTTTTCTTGCAATCCGTCTTACATATAATATGACCGAAGAAGAAAAAAAATATAAGCACCGCGCGGCGTGGCTGTTACCTCTTTTTTCGCTTGCAATGTGCATTTTCTTTTGCTTCAGAGGAAGCTATCTTGAAAATATAATGATGGGGTCGGTTTTGTCGGTATGCGGATATTTTTCGGCAAAAACCCTTTTTTCGGCAAAGGCCCGCAAAAGCAGCCGCAAAGAATATATCGCCATTGCCGTATTGCTGTTTTACTTTGCGGAATATGCATTATGGATTTCATCTTATTTTCTGTCGGACAATACTATCTTTGATCCGTACCTTTTAACCGATACTTTTATACTTAATTCAGCAATAATATTCATTGCCGCCGCACAGCGTCTGGAGGATAAATCATGTCATACAATATAGAAAACATATTCATTTGTCTTGCCGCACCGTTTTTAATTGCGGCGGTAAGTGCAAAAGGTGAGAATCGTAAAAACTGTATATTTATAGTTATCGGATTTCTTTGCTGTGTTATCTCGGCATATTTGAACACTTTTTTTACGATTTTGTACGGAACAGATAATCATGCGGCGGTTTTGGAAATAACCCCGGTAATTGAAGAAGCCGTAAAGCTTCTGCCGCTGCTTTTCTATCTTTTCGTTTTTGAAGCGGATGCATACGAAAGCGGCAAGGCGGTTTTTGATATTGCTGTCGGCTTTGCAACCTTTGAAAATATATGCTATCTGCTCGAAAACGGCACAGACAACCTGTTTCATTTGCTTGTGAGAGGATTTTCTACCGGCGCAATGCATATTGCGTGCGCCTACATAATTGTCTGCGGACTGATACTTGTGCGAAGATCGTACCTTTTGAAAACTGCCGGTCTTTTCGGTCTTTTGTGCATAACAATCACCTTTCACGCAATTTTCAATATGCTGATGAAAACCGACGGCATAACAAGGCATATCGGCTATGCCATACCGATTACCGCTATCGTTTTTCAGCTGGCAATCAGAAATCGTTTCAAAAAGTTTTTTGAAGAACCGCAAGCCGGACTCTGACGATGAGTCCGGATTTTTTTTGTTTTTTAAATTTTTTTGTTTTTTACGGTGGAATTTTTAAATTTCATGCACCTTAATATACAGATAAGAATAATCCGCACGGATTCATGCGGATTTAAAACATAACCGACAGGAGGTGATTTGATGACCGACAGCAAAACCAGAATAAACAAGGTTTTAAAAAGAGCCGGTCAATTAAGCCGGCAAAAAGAAAAAAGAAAAATTACGACATATAAGCTGACAAGCGCAACGCTTGCGGTTTTGCTGGTTTGCTGCATAAGTAAATTTCCCGTTATTTACAAAACAGCCACAGTATTCGATTCATGCGGTTCAATTTTACTCATCGACGGAATGGGAGGATATGTTCTGACAGCCGTTGCGGCATTTATAACGGCAGTAATTCTGACGCTTGTATGTCAAAGATTAAAAAACCATAAAAAACAATAACAGAAGGAGAAGTCTGAATATAATCGCCCATAGCACACTTTTTGCTCAGGGCGGTATAAGAATATAGCACCGCTTGCTGCAAAGCTGCGCTCTGAGCGATTTTCTTTCAGACTTCGGTTTTGTGCCTTACGGCACGGAAAGGAATAGGTATAAAAATGAAAAAAAGAATCTTAGCTATCATTCTTTCACTGTGTATGCTTGTTGCCCTGCTCCCAATGCAGGTGCTTGCAGACAATGACAATTCGGGCGGCACGGTACAGACGCTTACCTTACATGGCGGAAAGGTCCTTGCGCTGCAAAATGATTTTTTGCGGGTTTCGCTCTACAATGATGGCGCTCAAGGCGCAATCGCAACCGTACCGTCGGCGCTTGCGGATAAATTTGAAAATAATTTTCCCGATGATTACCAGATACCTTACTGCGGATTTTATGTATACAATCAAGGCAAAAAAGAATCCAGGTTTACAGCGCTCAGTCTGAAAAATGCCGAGTTTGTTGATACTACTCCCTACGGTACGAACAAGGCAATCAAAGCGGATTATGACATAATCGTTTACCTCTCGTTTACCGGATCGGAGTTTGTAACGCTTCACGGTACGGCAACCGCTTATTATGAGCTTGCAAAAGTAACCGACAACCCCACCGAAAAAGCGTCCTCATGGGGTGTTTTGACAAGTATCGGCAAGGTGAATTTTGACGATACCGAAGCCCTTATGCAATTCGGAGATTTTGAACTTGAATGGAACTACGTTATGTACTGCTTTACCGGCATGGGTCATTATGATGCAGTATACCAGCCGAACGGACCTGCCATAAAGACAACCACGGTTACAATTGAGGATTACGAAGATAAAAACGGAAACAGAGTTTACAATGAAACCTCCTCAAACAAAGTAATAACAAGCAGAACGGAGGATCTTTCAACATGGCATCTTCCGAAAGGCTACAGCACTCCGGATGACAGAAAAGAAGCGTATATTACAAAGGCATATACAGACGGTTATCCGTGGGCAAACCCGTTTGCCGCCTTATCGCAGTACTATACCGAAAAAGACCTTATTTACACCGCCCAAAACAACAAGGTCAGCGCAGAGCTGCCGAGGACGGTGAGCATAAGCCCGAGGGATTATCCGTACTTAACCCGTATGGTAATCACAAATCGCTTATTTGCCTTCCATGATGATTATACCAATTTTTTGTGGGGCTTTGACGATCTTGCCGCCTTTGATGAAGAGCTTCCCACAAAGCCGGACGAGGTAAGCGCTTCAATTTCTTCAAACAAGCTTGCTGTTTTCAAAACCTCATCGGGAGTTACCGTTGAGCATTATACGGACAATGCGGCTCTCGACGCTTTGAAAAAGAAATACAACACCTCGCCGATAGCGCAAATCAGCGGTGATTACGAAAGTACAAACGGTTCGGAATTTGTTTTCACAAACGGTTCCGCAATGCTTTCTCCGACCGTTACCGCAACATGGAACAAGAACAGCGGCGGAAAACTTATAATCAAGCGTGACGGCACGATAGAGCAAAACGGCATTAATTTGAATGCACCGTCCTTTAAATTCTATCAGCCGAAATCGGGAACCGAAAACTCTTTAAATCTCGGCTTTGACGACAACGGTCTTGTATTTGAATTTGAACCTCAAAACAATGAAGCTTTGATTTATGTTGATATTCCGTATTCAACCTCAAAAATCGATAAAGCCACAGCCGATACAAAAGGAAATTTGATTTTAAGCGGTGAAATCGGATTTAAAACAATATTTGACGGTGCGGAATTTACGCTCAACAAATTGGGATACGGCTTAAAAGAAAAGACTTTACCCGACGGAAAGAAAGCGTATGATTTCAAGGTTAACGGTGTAGACTGCAAGGGCAGCTTTGATACCGCAGACCTTTTGACCTTGGAACTTGCCGCAGTTGAGGGTGAAGTAAACACCTTTGAGGGTGAGGAACGCTATGCTTTCAGTCTTGAGCTGAACGCGTTTGACTTATTTGAAACCGAAGCTTCTCTTGCTTTGGAACGCAGCAACAAGGGTACACTTCTTCCGGATGAACTCTGGTTCTATGTAAAAGCAAGTCCCGGCATTGTTCTCGTTCCTCCCGTTCCGATAGGTCAGCTGAACGGCGGCGGCGCAGGCTTTAAGGATCTTGCCGCAACCGTTAACGGAAATTACTTTGCAATACCGCCTTTAAAGCTTAGAGGTGCGCTGACAGGTACATATATGCACATTATAGAGGGTACGGGAAACGTTGTTATAGGTCCGAGTGAAATATCCCTTACGGCAACCGATATAAACATTGTCGGTGCAGGTGCAAACACGCAGATAATCGATAAATTCGGTTATGCATTAAAGCTGGACGGACAGGAGAGAAACTACAAAGGCGAAACCTACACGGGAATATATTTTGCCGGTGCGCAAAATCTCTCTTTAAAGCTTCCGAGCCAAACGATTAACGTTATCGAAGTCGAATCGGAGCTTGAACTCGGCGCATTCGGCGGTGCCAATGACAGAAAAGACAAAGTTTATCTCGGAATCGGAGCTAACGCAACGGCTACCGGAACAATAAAAATACCCGACAGCTCTAAGATATGGGGCGGCAAGAAATTAAGAGACGCTAAAATAAACTTAATCGCAGGCGGTCAGACAACATTCCCGATAAGGAACACCACTGTCAGCAACGGCATAAAGGAAGCGTTTCGCAACATAGACCCATACCTCGGCGCAATGGGGGAAACAAAGGGCAGGATATTTGACGCAAGAGCATGGGCTCTTATTCCGCACATTATACGCACAAAATTCAAAATCGGAAAGGGCTGGGGCTTTGAGGTGAAATTACACAACAAGCTCCCCCACTGGGATTGGACTGAAAAGGGCGTAACTCCGGTTGTACAGTCCGCTCAGGTATCTCCGGCATTGCTGTCGCTTGCAAACGCAGCCGAAAATTCAGCGGAAATAACAGTAACGGCAGGAGCGGACGAAACACCTTACATACTTTTATCGTTTGATAATTCCGTTACCGAAGAACAGGTTAAATCCGCACTTCAAATTGACGGCTACACAATAAACTGGGCAGATGATGACGGCATTATCAACCCCGATGATGACATCAGCGCGGCAACTGATCTGATGACAAACAACAAGGACGGCAAGGAATACAGAAACGTAATTCTCAGACTCAAAAACGGCGGCACATATCAAATCAATGCCGGTGAACTTACATTCAAACATGAAGAAGCAACGGTAACTCCGTTTGAAAGGCTGAACTTAACTCAAAACAATAATAATCTGAGCGGAAAAATAGATTATGCCGAAAACGGAACAAAATATGTTCTCAGAACCTACCTTGCAAATGCAGAGGGCGAAGCGGATTATCTGATTGACGAGCAGGAATTGACAGGTGCGGACAGCATTAACGTTGAAATTCCGACCTCGGGCGGTCTTGTTCCGACAGGCGATTATTTCGTTACAAGCTTCCTCATGACCGAAAAGGACACCGAGGTTGAGGGAAAAATCGAAACCGCTCTTATGGCGATAGACAGCAAGTCATTCACCGATAAAGTAAGCTATAAAAACACAAACGAGCCGAGCGCTCCCCAAAACGTTTCCTTAGAAGCAATCGGAAACGAAGCAATGAGAGCAGAATGGGATAAATGCGATGACGCAGACGGCTACTCGGTACGCATTTATAAGGACGAAAACGGCACTCTGACCGATACCGGCTTTGGCTACGATCTGGATAAGGATAAGACCTCAATCAATATGGCTGTTACCTCCGGCGGAAACGGTGTTGAAATAAGCGAAAACGGCAATAACGTTACCGCTGAATCCGTTCCTGCTGAAAAGCTTTTGCCCGATACGAATTACAGGGTCGGAGTAAGAGCGTACAGAAGTATAGACGGCGGAAAATACTACAGTACAGAATCGGAATCTCTGAGCAAATATCTTCCGAAATACGAATCTATCGACATCACAATTAAAGTAAACGAAAATATCTGCGAGGCGGATAAAAACGGCGTTCACAACGCATACATAGGCAACGGCACAAGCATTTTGACATTGGAAAGCTCAAAGAGCGGCACAGCCTTTAAGGCAACAAGAATGGATAACAATTCGGAAATTCTTCCCGAAAACGGCGAATACACGATTCCGTCCTTTGAGGGAACTCTGATGTTCCAAATTGACGGAATTGTCGGAAAAGACGTAACGAGCGAATATCTTCTCATAAGCACAGACAAAGAACCGCCCGTACTCACGCTTTCCTCCGATATATTCTACGCAGACAAGGATACCGGAGAATACAAAATCACCGGAGTGGCGGACGCAGGAAGTAAAATCATATACAATGACGCAGATTCCGTATATGCCGGAGCGAACGGTGTATTTGAAATAAGCGGTATTCTCAACGATGACGAGTCAAGCGATTCGGTTTTACTTCAAGCGGAGGATATGGTTCAAAACACCTCCGAATATGTATTTGCCTTTATATCAAGGCAGAAAGCGGCATACACTGTAACAGTTAATGACAGCTATGCGCAAGTCAACGGAAGCGGTGAATATGCCGAAAAAGAAACGGTAACAGTCAATGCCGGAACGAGGGACGGTTATGTATTCACAGGCTGGAGCAGCGAAAGCGGCATAACATTTAAAGACGACAAAGCCGAAGAAACAACCTTTGAAATGCCCGATAAAGACGTAACCGTTACGGCTAACTGGAGAAAAATATCGACAGGCGGCAGCGGCGGCTCACTCGGCGCACCCGTTTACACAGTTAAATTTGATACAAACGGCGGAAGTGAAATAACCGATAAAAAGGTAAGCGGAAACATTGCAATAAAAGAACCGGAAAAACCGACAAAGGACGGCTATGATTTTGCAGGCTGGTACACCGATAACGAATTTAAGGAAAAGTTCGATTTTTCCGCAAAAATCACGAAAAATCTCAATCTTTACGCAAAGTGGGATAAAAAAGACGATTTTGCTGATAAGCTTATTCTCACAATAGATAAGCTTGAAGCAAAGGTGTTCGGAAAAACGGTTGCAAACGATGTTGCTCCGATAATAACAAATGACCGTACAATGCTGCCGGCAAGGTTTGTTGCCGAAAATCTCGGTGCGGTTGTTTCGTGGGACGAAGCAGACAGAATCGTCACAATCAAAGGCAAAAACCTTAAAACCGGTGAGGACGTAACAATCATTATAACCATTGACAAGGCAACAGCGACGGTTAACGGCGGTGAGATAAATCTCGATTCACCGGCATTTATCAGAAATGACCGTACATACACTCCGGTTCGTTTCATCGCCGAACAGCTCGGAGCTGATGTTAACTGGGACGAAAACGAAAGAAACGTTATTATCACGCTTCCGGACAAAGCCGAAAATTAAATAATTAAACAGTATATTGGGGTGCAAATAAAATCCTACCTTATCAAATGCCGCAAAACTTTCATAAATTCAATCAAAAATGCAGGCATTTTATTAAAAAATACCAATTTGTAAAGAAATTGAAACAATTTTTAAAAAAAATATAGACATTTTGAAAAATTGTGGTATAATAGTTAGGTACGGGTGTTTTGCACCCCAATTAAAATCACAGGAGGAAAAATAATGAGTAAGAAGTATGTTTATTTGTTCTCTGAGGGCAATGCCAAGATGAGAGAATTACTCGGCGGTAAAGGCGCTAACTTGGCAGAAATGACCGGTTTGGGTCTTCCGGTTCCGCAGGGATTCACAATTTCAACAGAGGCTTGCACGCAGTACTATGAGGACGGAAAAAAGATTAACGATGATATTCAGGCAGAAATTATGGAATATATCGTTAAAATGGAGGAAATCACAGGCAAGAAATTCGGAGATAAGAAAAATCCGCTGTTGGTTTCGGTTCGTTCGGGTGCAAGAGCTTCAATGCCGGGTATGATGGATACAATCCTTAACCTCGGTCTTAACGAAGACGTTGTACACACAATGGCAGAACAGTCAGGCAACGAGCGTTGGGCTTGGGACTGCTACAGAAGATTCATTCAGATGTATTCTGACGTTGTTATGGAGGTTGGTAAGAAGTACTTTGAACAGCTTATCGACCAAATGAAAGAAAAAAGAGGAGTTACTCAGGACGTTGAGCTTACAGCCCAGGACCTGAAAGAGCTTGCTTCTCAGTTCAAAGCAGAATATAAATCAAAGATCGGCGAGGACTTCCCGACAGATCCTAAGGAACAGTTAATGGGCGCTATCAAGGCAGTTTTCCGTTCATGGGATAACCCGAGAGCTAACGTTTACCGCCGTGATAACGATATTCCTTATTCATGGGGTACAGCCGTTAACGTACAGATGATGGCTTTCGGTAACATGGGTGACGACTGCGGTACAGGTGTTGCTTTCACAAGAGATCCTGCTACAGGCGAAAAGCACCTTATGGGTGAATTTTTGACAAACGCACAGGGTGAGGACGTTGTTGCAGGTGTTC
The DNA here is from genome assembly GCA_934462715.1 of uncultured Clostridia bacterium. Taxonomy (GTDB): domain Bacteria; phylum Bacillota; class Clostridia; order UBA1381; family UBA1381; genus RGIG1988. The sequence continues at coordinate 21,661 of CAKSIJ010000007.1, read as the reverse complement.
GTACACCGATGCCTATCGCTCAGATGGCAGAAAAGTTCCCGCAGGCATTTGCACAGTTTGAAAAGGTTTGCTCAACTCTTGAAAACCACTACAGAGATATGCAGGATATGGAATTTACCGTAGAACACGGTAACCTCTTCATGCTCCAGACAAGAAACGGTAAGAGAACAGCTCAGGCTGCTTTGAAGATTGCCTGCGACTTGGTTGACGAGGGCATGATTTCGGAAGAAGAAGCAGTTTCAATGATCGATCCGAGAAACCTCGATACACTTCTTCACCCGCAGTTTGACGCTAAAGCTCTTAAATCAGCAGAGCCTTTGGCAAAAGCATTGGGCGCATCTCCCGGAGCTGCCTGCGGTAAAATCGTATTCACAGCCGATGACGCTAAGGAATGGGCTGCAAAGGGCGAAAAGGTTGTATTGGTTCGTCTGGAAACATCACCTGAAGATATTGAGGGTATGAAAGCTTCACAGGGTATCCTGACAGTAAGAGGCGGTATGACATCTCACGCTGCCGTTGTTGCTCGTGGTATGGGTACTTGCTGCGTATCGGGCTGCGGCGAAATCAAGATGGACGAAGAAAACAAGAAGTTCGAGCTTAAGGGTAAGGTTTACCGCGAGGGCGACGAAATTTCTCTTGACGGTTCAACAGGTAACATCTATGACGGTATTATTCCTACAGTTGACGCTTCAATCAGCGGCTACTTCGGAAGAATCATGGGTTGGGCTGACAAGTACAGAACATTAAAGGTTAGAACAAACGCCGATACTCCTGCCGACGCTAAGAAAGCAAGAGAATTGGGCGCTGAGGGTATCGGTCTTTGCCGTACAGAGCATATGTTCTTTGAGGGCAACAGAATCGACGCATTCAGAGAAATGATTTGTTCGGATACAGTTGAAGAAAGAGAAGCAGCATTGGAAAAGATTCTTCCTATGCAGCAGAGCGACTTTGAGGCTCTTTATGAAGCGCTTGAGGGTAACCCTGTTACCATCAGATTCCTGGATCCTCCTCTCCACGAGTTCGTTCCTACAACCGATGAGGACATCAAGCTTTTGGCTGACGCTCAGGGCAAAACAGTTGAACAGATTAAAGCTATAATCGATTCACTTCACGAATTCAACCCGATGATGGGTCACAGAGGCTGCCGTCTTGCTGTTACTTATCCTGAAATTGCAAGAATGCAGACAAAGGCCGTTATCAGAGCTGCTATAAATGTTAAGAAAGCTCACCCCGACTGGAACGTTGCTCCGGAAATTATGATTCCGTTGATCGGCGATGTTAAGGAATTGAAGTACGTTAAGAGTATCGTTGTTGAAACAGCTGACGCTGAAATCGCTGCCGCAGGCATCGATCTTAAGTACGAAGTTGGTACAATGATCGAAATTCCTCGTGCTGCTCTTACAGCTGACGAAATCGCTAAAGAAGCTGAGTTCTTCTGCTTCGGTACTAACGACCTTACTCAGATGACATACGGCTTCTCAAGAGATGACGCAGGTAAGTTCTTAGACGCTTACTATGACGCTAAAATCTTTGAGAACGATCCGTTTGCAAAGCTTGACCAGGTTGGCGTAGGCAAGCTTATGGAAATAGCTATCAAGCTTGGTAAGTCAGTAAGACCTGAACTCCACGTTGGCATCTGCGGCGAGCACGGCGGTGATCCTACATCTGTAGAGTTCTGCCACAAGATTGGTTTGGACTATGTATCATGCTCACCGTTCAGAGTGCCTATCGCAAGACTGGCAGCTGCTCAGGCTAAGATTAAGGAAAGCAAATAATTTCTTACTTGTGTTTTTGGGTAAAACCACATAACAATAAAAAGGCAAAATAAAATATTAAGTGACCTTGAAGGGCAAACACCCTTTGAGGTCATTTTTTTTGTGTCTTTAGACGAGGAAATAAACCCCCAGTTCTACTGGGGGAAGATAAAAACTTTAGTATATGAAAATAAAACCTCCTATGATATAATAGTAAATAGCCACGTCCGTAAAACCGCATAAACTCTATGTCTTTGGAGTTTTGCACGTGGCTAGACTAATATTGTAAGGATGGGTTAAAATGGTTGACTTCGGAAGAAAACTAAAAGAATTACGTATTCAGGCGGGCTTAAGTCAAAAGCAGTTGGCAGAGCGGGTTAAAGTAACTAAATCGGTTATATCGTATTATGAATTGCAAGAACGTTATCCATCACCCGAAATACTTATAAAACTTGCGAATATTTTTCATGTTTCAACGGATTTTTTATTAGGCATCGAAAAACAGCAAACGTTGGATATATCCGGCTTGGATGAGGAAGATATACGCTTATTGCAGCATACAATATCCGTTCTGCGTAATAAACATAAATAATTACAAAAATACGCTCCTACTTTTTGCGGTAAGAGCGTATTTATTTTTGCTGTATTCATGCTTTCTGATTTTAAAATTGGTAAGTTTTTTGGTAAATCAACAATTCAAATCTTCAAAAAGCCTTATTTTAAGCCATCTATTTCTCCAACGGCTTCATTGTCGGGATTTCAACTCGAAGAATTACATATTTCTTCATAAATACTCAAAACCCTTACGCCGTGCGGGTTTCCGCTGTTTCGTTTTTACAAAGGTCTTCGTAAATCTTCATAAGTTTTGTTCCAAATGGCTTAAGCTTTGGCTTAAGTTTGGCTTAACCCGTATCACATTGCAAGTACGAAACAATCCTGCAAGTGCCCGATTTCTTTTGTTTTAAGGTCCATGGTTGCATCGGTATAGACATCCATAGTGGTTTCTATGTCCTTGTGTCCTAACACATCCTGAATGACCTTGATGTTTACGCCTTGCTCACACATTCTCGTAGCAAATGTATGCCTGAGCGAATGGCAGCTAAACGGTGGGAGTAAAACCGGGTTTTCCTCTCCCTTAAGAAGCACCTCGTCATTACAATCTCTGATAATTCTGCGTATGGCTTTGTTGAGTGTTCCCTGGTTCTGCACATCGCCAAACCGATTTATAAATATAAAGTCGGTGTAGCAATCGACAGATGCTTTGCAAGTCAGCCCATTCTCTTCTTGATACTTTTTCTCAAGAAGGAATGCTTCTTTCACAAAATCCATCATAGGAATTTGTCTTACGCCAGCTTTGGTCTTGGGAGTATTGATTGCAAACTTGCAACCTAATCCTGTACCTTTGCTGTAATAAACAAGTGTGTGATTGACATCAATATAACCTTCTTCAAGATAAATGTCGTACCACCTGAGTCCAACAGTTTCACCGACTCTCATTCCGGTACCGAGCATCGCTGCAAACACCGGATACCAGTGATTGTATTTAGGCGTTCTCTTTAGAAAGTCCATAAACAAATTCTGTTCTGCTACTGTGAGAGCCTTTCTTTTCTCGACCTCAAAGTTATGAGATTGCTTCAGCTCCTTCAGCATTTTCTCGGTAGGGTTGGTTCTAATGTAATTGTCATCCACCGCCATATCAAATACTTGATGTAAAATATTATGTATGGTGTCGATGGTAGCAATTTTCATCACTCTGTCATCTGCCAGAAGATTATAAAACCTTTTGACATCCGATTTCTTAACACAAACTACCTTTTGCAAACCGAACTTTGGTCTTATAAAAGTGTTATACATATATTTGTAATTTTGAAGCGTATTATCCTTGATGCCACGCTTTAAATCACACCATAAGTCAAACAACTGATTGACCGTTGTGTTTCTGCACTCAGTCCTGATACCATCATGGATATCGTAAGCCAGCTCGGCTTCCTTTATACGCAACTCGTCAAGAGTAGGGGCGTAGAAGACATGCCTTTCGCCGTCATCCGATGTCCAACGGTACGAATAAGTTCCGTTCGGTCTTTGGGATTCTCCCTTTTTCAGAACAGTTCTGTTGCTGTCCTTTCTTTTTGTATTTCTTGTTTTAGTCATAATTGGCTCCTTTCCAACGGATTACACCGTACAGAAGCACAATCAGGCAATAAGATTATATTACATTTATGCCTGAAAGTCAATCAAAACAATGCAATCCGTTTAGTTTAATTCCGTTCATTAAATAGAGTATTGTCGTTCGATAAATTCCGCGAACTTTTGTCTCTTGATTAACCGCTTGTTGCCTACCCAAAGGACGAAGTCACACTCCGCTTTTTCTGATAACATTCTAATTTTGTGAATTCCAATATTTGAGTAGGCAGCCGCTTCTTCCAAAGTTAAATTGATTTTTTCCGAAATAGGAACATCCTTCATATCGACTACCTACCTTTCTTAAAATGTGTAAAAAGTCTTGCGCTTGCCTCCGGTTACATTTCCTGAGCCTCGGTCCTGTTCGACCATAACCTCGTATGTCCTTTAACCTACCTCGCTCGGCTGAATATTCAGTGTCATGGCGCTCGGTTAACGGTATAACTAACCGTGCAAGCTATTCAATTTTCAAGGTTCAACTTATATATTTCAGCTAGGATTTTCCTCTTGGGCTATCATTATAGCGCGTGAACCTAGGGGCCTGTCAAGGCCTTTTTGTCCGCGTCACAAACTTTTAACAAAAGTGCAGCGAACGCGCAATAATTAAAATTTTTATGGTTGATATTATGCTTATTGTAACCGCTGTACATGTCGCACTTTTTTGCTAAAAAAGAGCAGGTGGGGTAATTACCCTACCTGCAATAGTTTGGTGCTACAACGGGCTTTTACAGCCGTTACATTTGCCTTTAAATTTGATTTTAATCCATTGTACCGACCATTTTATTTATGTCACCATCTGAACCTACGCTGATGGCTTTGGTTTTACTTGGTGCTACATAGCCAAAGCCTTCTATGTACGCCTTATTCTTTTCTTCTATGATTTCATTTCTTATTTTTGTTTCCTCATCGGTTAGGTAACAGGTGTCCTTGCTCATGATTTCGTCATTCGGATTTATAGGTTCTTCCGGATTCTTTTTCCATTTCGCATACAAGACATCAGGCTTTGTGAATTTGAATGTTGTTACCTGATTTTGTTTTGTTCGGGGGTCTGTGTACCATCCTTTGAATGTGTATCCGTATTTAGTTGGAATGTAACTATCAAGGCTGATGCTCTCACCATATCTTTTTGTTATTGGTCTGATAAAGCTTCCACCATCCGATGCGAAGGTTAAGGTTACATTTCCTACGATTCCAAGTTCGTTGTCAAAGGTCACTCGGTATTTACTGAGCCACCAAGGTGCCGCCGATACAGTTGTAGATAATAGCATCGTTGTGGCAAGTGCCGTACATATTATTTTCTTCTTCATAATATTATCCTTTCATTTTGGGCATAAAAATACCGACATACTCGAATTTCATTCATCGAATATGTCGGCATCATTTTCGAAGCATTCCATAAAGAACCTTGCTCCTAATTTGAATCCTTTTATAAAGGTTTGACATTCTGTTCTTTGTATCATTTCGTCATAACAGGCTTTGACTTTGTCAAACAGCTCTTTTTCTTGCTCATTTAAATTCTTAAGCAATTCTTCTTCGTTTTTAGTCAATAACCTGAATACCTTGTCAAACTTCCGTTGACTTTGGAAAGGTCTTTCCATCGGATTAATATTCCCATACCAGAATTCTTCAAGCACTTTCATTTGATTTCACCTCCTTGCGACACAAACAGTACCACAAGAAGAGGCGGAAGTCAACGAAGGAATTTTTGCTTTTTTATATTTAAAACATTAACCCCTTTGAAGGAACGGATGCTTCCTTAAATGCGTTTTTAATAGTTTTTGCAGTTGCTTCACCACTTCTTCGTGCTGAGTCAATAATTGATTGGTATTTAACCACAGCAGAAGGTTTGATTCTTATACCTACAGCAGTTCCTTTTAATTGTGTTGGATACATAGTTGTATTATTGGGATATATTCTCATACAATCCTCACCGCTTACAAATGTAAACCATCCGTTTGTTGTTTTGCATATTTCGCTTATCATATAAAGTCCGTATCCGGAATTAGCCCATACATCATCTCTTCGTTGACCTCTTCCTGGGTCAAAGGCAACAGAAACTCCGGGTTTAATTGCCCAACGTAAAGCCTCATCGTTACTTGTTATATAAGCATTATGTGAACGATTTGATTTTAAACTTTCAAATATACCCTTTCCTTCATCTAAAATAGCAACTTCGGCAAGGTCACGATTGTGCCAATATTGACCACATATCCATACATCTTCCGTCCCGGAATGTTCAGGAACATTTCTGATTGCCTCACGAATAAGATATTGAAGAAGTTTTTCGAATTCTACATTTCCTTGAGCAAGAATTTTTGCCAATTCGGCACTTTTTCGTTCAATCAAATCACCACGGTCAATAATTTCACCATTCTCATAACAAGCACGATGAATTTCACCAATATTTAGTTTTGTTATAGGAATATACGAAGTACTTCCAGTAGCTTCACCTGGAGCCTTACCTTGAACAAAACCTGCTGCCTGAAAAAAGCCCATATGGCAAGCATAATTAAAATGTGAATTTTCTTCATATCTTAACTGAATGTTCCACGGCTCAAGATTTCGCTCATTGCAAAACTGTCTTATTGCCGCAGATGTTAAAAGCATAGGTAATGGCTCATAATTATTTACAGATGATACATCGAAAAAGTATGTACTATCTGAATCACAATCATGCAAAGACTTGCAAAATATTACTGCGTTTGATGTTGATAATTTAGGTATATCTATTTTCATTACAATACATTCCTTATAATATCTTTTTTGATGTTAATTTGCATTTTTCTCCATTCTCATCAAAAATCATTTGATATGCAGGTATTTTAAAATTTTGGCTAATGCAAATTAGTTGGTTTTTGTTGCCCTCAGAGCAATTTTTCCCAATATATATTTCTTTTGGTATTGCTTCGATGTATGGTGAGCCTTTAGCATTTGAAGCTATAGAACATCTAAATTCTTTTTCGTAACTCCATTGATTGAGTTTTAAATTATATAACAATTGCGGAACTAAGATCATTGTTAAATCATCAATTACAGTATGCTTCTCTCCATTAGCAATGGTATTATCGATTTCATTACATATTTCTTCTGATTGTTTACGAACTAAATTAGTAATATCCAATCGCTCGGCTATATATTGTACAGGGAACGTACATCCCTTTAACTGTGTATTGGCATTCATGTCGTAAGAAACACAAAAACCTGAATGATTATTGCTATAATGAGCCCACATAGGCATAGATTGAACACCATTTTCAGTTAACGCAGTACCTCTTATGTATGTGGTAAAATCGTCTATAATTTTTCCACCATGCGGCTTCAAACGTTCAATATCCGCTAATTTTGCCGAATCATAGAAGAAACATTTACTATCATAGGGATCGTTAAAATCTTTGATTTCTGACATGAAAATCTTACCATCAAGTAAAGTTTGAAACTTTTTCTCATTTAGTTCTGCATCATCTGACAGAGAGTAATACTTATATAGGACATTAGGTATATGCATTTGGGCAACGCGCCAAATAGTTTTGAAAACTTCGCGTTGAACTATTGGGTTGTCTGTCATATTTAAAATATAGATTGCCATTAAATAATCCATTGGACAGTTTTTGTGCCATTGATTCCAATTCCAGTTGTTTTCATCAATGGGTGTTATAGTTAAATCATAGTGCATATTCTCAATCTTCATGTTTACCACCTCTTATATAAAGATAGTATTATTCATAGAATGTTGTTTTTTCTATTCTATCAATCTTCAAATTCTTGAGTTAATGTTCTACCCTTAAAATGAATTTCTATCTTTGAAAGAATCTTTGCTGGGTCCATATCTTTATGATCACTTGTAAGCTGTCCTTTTTCAGGTTTAATGAAGAATTGCGCTTTTTCATTAGAATCCTTATGACCTACATAAACTACAATGATTGTGTCACCATCTTTATCTGTTTTGACATTAGTGGTAATCCAGTAGCCAGATTCATCCTTAACTTTTTCCTTAATTTCATGTACATACCAATCATCCAAGCGAACTAATTTGGCATCTTTGAATTCGGGAATATTCAACATTCTTAAGCATCTGCTTTTTAATTCTCTATTATTGTCAACGACGATACTTTTGTTGCATTTTGGACAACGATATGTAATAGAACCATAATCAGAACTTTCTACTTCCAATTCGATTTCCGGGTGCGAAGTGCAATGAAAATGTATGCCATCCTGATTACAGCTATAGTATGTTCTCCAATTTCTTTCTGCTGTACTGAAATTAGTACAATTGCCAAAGGTCAAATCATCACCATCAAAGAGAGAACATTTTCTAAATGAAATATCGTCGTTTAAACGAAAAATTGTTTTATCTGCCATTACTTACACCTCTCTGAATTATTTCAACTTTTTGCTTGCGTAACATAGTTTATTCATTGACCTCTTTCTCTTTATTCCATTTCAAGTCATAAAGCCAATTTTGATTTACGCGAACTATGTACTCATCTTCTTTTTTGTACTTCTCATAAAATGACTGACTAAAATGAGGTGTAGAACAATATGTGCCTTTTTTTATGCAGTCACACAAAGGGAAGAAGCAGCGATCGTGCTCTATGGCGTTTTCGTCTTCAAATTGAAGATATTCTTTTGTATCGCAAATCAGTAAATGCCCTGTGCGATGATCCGAAAATTTTTCTGCAGCATATATTCTTCCAGTAAAACTTTGTATATCTCGTTTAGATATTCTTTTGCAGGAACGGAACAAAATAGGTCTTTCTTTCGGCAAATATGTTTTCAGGATAATATCCCATACGTCATAGAAAGCCTTGGTTTTTTCAGAACCGTCAGTCATTACCCAGTTGCATATAAATGAAATAGATTCTTGTAACAAAGGTGTATCATCAACCATGAATGCAACAATATTCCTTGCTATCTTCTCTTTTGTTTTTTGTCTCATTCTATACAAGAATTTATTCACCTCATTTCAACTTTTCCATAAATAACAGGACTTCTCTTTGCTCAATTTATGATAAAGGTTTTCATAATCCAAAAATAAAAGCTAAACCAGTAGATATAATAAGCAATCCGACAATAATATACAATACAATCATAACCTTATCTTTTAACACAAGTGTTATAAACTGCTTTCCGGAAAGTCGTTTGCAGTTTTCAAACTCATCAAGTATATTCTGTTCTCTTTTTCTAAAGTTGTTTATTACTGAAAAATTTAATTCTTTCACTGATTCTATGTCATGCAAATATTCTCTGATATTTCCAAGCAATCTGTTTAATTCATTATCGATGACATTAGAATTTAGTATTTCTTCGTTTGCTGTTTCTGCTGTCTTTATTAAATGCGACTTGAAAGTTTCTAATATACCACTTGTTGATATCCATTTTTTATCTTTGTTGGCGACATAATATTCCATTTCGCATTTATAGCCTTTTTCTTTCATCTCATTTTCTGTGCTAATATCTTGATCATATGAAACTTCAAAAACAGCTCTGCATGCAGATAGATATCCTGCAATCATTCCGAGTTTTCTTATGATATTTTCAACAAATTTCAGCTGTTGTTGGTACTCGCCCTGTATCATAAATACTCTAGAAACAATAACACTTGAAATGATTCCTCCGACTATGCCTAAAAGTATATTCCATAAAACATCAAACATTCTAATCCCTCATTTCAATTTATCGCATATTGTAAGTAATTCCTCAACACGGGCAACAATTCGTTTTTGTTCAGCAAGTGGCGGTAACGGCATAACCATATTTTTTAATATTTCAAATGGCGGAATATTTTTAATAGCTGAACCTTTACTATTTTTTTGAGCTGATGCTTTTAATACATAATCAAAATATAGTAAAAAATACTCTAAATCCATAGCTTCGACTATTTTTATTCGCATCAAAGCCTGGTTAATTATGCCCTGTTCACATTTTGTAGGCATTACGTATGTCTCACCAATCGTTCCAGCACAACTAACAATAATATCTCCCGGAAATACTTCGAATCCCTTCATTTTAGATTCAAAATATTCTCGCGTGATATAATATTCTCCCAAGTTACAATCTTTTTGAATTGCATTTTTTTGTTCATAAACCTTTACTGAATTCGAGCTTTTAGGGACAAACATTTGTTTTGTTAGGCTACTTCCAAAAGGTCCTTTTCTATAAAAACCAAGTTCACCTATGCGAGTTGCGGCCCATCCTTTGGGCAATTCAAATGGGAGTTCATCTTCTGTAATAGGATTATATGATTTATCAGCCTTTCCCTTTTTCTCAGCAACAAGTTGTACTTTTTCCTCACGAATATGCCTTAAAAGTTCACAAGCGGGTTCATCATCAGGATGGCGTTCTGTCAGTTTACCTTGAACTGCTTGTTGCAGAATAGATTTACGAAGTTTGTCTGGAAATTCATCGTTTAATTTCTGAAGTCGTTTTTCGGTTTTGTCATACTCTTCAACATAAGGCAATAGTTCTTCAATTTTGGCAACAATGCGTTCCTGTTCTGCAAGAGGTGGCAATGGAATCATCAAATTACTAATTGATGTTGCATTGAGAGTTTTTCCCTTAACCGCGTTTTTAGAATCTCCCTTAACTGCAATTATTGGAAGAATCTTAAACAAGTATTTTTTTAACACCTCTGCATCCTGATTTTCTGCTGTTGGAAAAATACTAATAATAGCCTCATTATGCACAGCATCTACACCAAGAATAGACATTTTGCCTATGGTCAATTTAAAACTCATAATCACCGTACCTGCAGGTGAAATCTTTTCAGCAAAGCAAGATGTAATCGCTTGTTTGCTTACTTTATATTTAGTAGTATATGTAATTCCGTCAGCAACCATATCTGCTATCGATAACCAAGGTATGATTCCGTTGCTCCAGCAAGTGGTATCCTGCCGTGCAGGGGTTTTCCCCGAATTAAATGCAACAATATCAGCAAAACGAACCCATATCCATGAAGAAGGCAAATCATAAGGTATATCCTCTTCTGTGATAACATCAGCCGTATGTTTTTTATCTATAAATAGTTTCCTCTCAGCAATAGCGTTTGCACGACATTTGTTTATTCTTCTTAAGAGTTCAGTCGCAGATTCATCTCTTGTTTCTTGCGGCACGAGTTTACCCTGAACTGCAAGGTGTAGTATTGAATTCTTCAATTCTTGGGACGTCATTCCTGCACCTCCAATAATGCAGAAATTTCTGCCAAGATACAATCAATATTCTCATTAAGCTCCTTGCGTTCTGCTTGATAACGTGAAATAAGTTCAGCGGGTTCAAGAATTTCTTCTTCAACATGTGGGAAAGGACAACATTTATCAAAATTATAGTTTAATTCAATAATTTCATCTATCGAGAAGAATCTCGCTTTATAAAAACCATCAATTTCAATATTAACTTTGTTATCCCACCATTCACGAACAGGATCGAAGTGCTTATCCATCATAGGTTTTGTTTTGGTAAAACTCTTGACACCTTCGGGATAATCCAAGCGATAGAACCATACACCTTTACTTTCGACACCTTTTTGGAAGAATAAAAGATTAGTATTAACACTGGCATAAGGCTTAAATACCTGAGGCAAACGAATGATTGTATGTAACCCATATTCTTTTAAAAGTTTTTCTTTGATATTTGCCTTTACACCGTCACCAAACATAAAACCGTCAGGCAAAACAATGCCACAGCGACCTTTATCTTTGAGTAAGTTCATAATTAAAGCCATAAATAAATCTGCTGTTTCGCTTGTTTGAAATTCTGTTGGGAAGTTGTTTTTAACTGCCGCATCTTCGGAACCACCAAAGGGAGGGTTGGCAACAACAACATCCACACGGTCTGCCTCTGAATAATCAGTATAAGGACGATTGAGAGAATTTATATGTTTTAAATTCGGTATTTCGATATCGTGCAAAATTAAATTTGTCATCGCTAAAAGAAACGGCAAAGGTTTTTTCTCCCATCCGTTTATAGATGTCTGTAGTTTCTGCAAATCTTCTGTGCTTTCAATACTGCCAAAGTGTGCTATAGTGCTTGTCAAAAAGCCACCCGTACCACAAGCTGGATCAAGCACGATTTCGCCAAGTTTAGGATCTACTTTTTCTACGATAAAGTTTGTCACAGGGCGAGGAGTGTAATATTCACCTGCATTGCCCGAACTCTGCAAATCTTTAAGCATACCTTCATACAGATCATTGAAAGTGTGTTTTTCTCTTGCATCATTAAAATCAACTTTTTCGTTGACTGCATTTATAAGTTTTCGAAGTTGTATTCCTGATTTCATGTAGTTGTTTATGTCAGCAAATACATTTTTTACTACAAATTTTCGCATATCTCCGTCAGAAGTGTCAAGATTTTTAAGCTTATCGAATAATTCATTGATAAACTTAATTAAGGCATCACCTGTGATTCCTTCCTTATCATCTGCCCAATCTCTCCAACGGTAGCCTTCCGGAATAATTCCTTTATAGGCAGGTTTGAATTCCCATTCCATTTCCTTAGCATCAAAGGCTTTTAAGAAAAGCATCCATGTTACCTGACCAATATATTGAGAATCACCGTCAACGCCATCATCAATACGCATTATGTTTTCGAGTGATTTTATTAAAGCTGAGCTTGCCATATCTTCTCTCCTTATGCGGCATAAATTGCCGCTTCTAATTCTTTAATTGCTTCTTTGAACTTGTTGATGCCACCAAAAATAGTGTTAACGATATATACCTGCGTTCCGTATTGCTTAATCGGATCAACCTTTAATACATCAATATTTTCGAGGTCATCAAGTCCGCTATCTGCATACTTGGTTAAAAGAACATCAAGTATTTCTGCTGCTTTTTCACCATATTTAGTAAAGTAGTTACGCTTTCTGACATTTTCAGCACGTTCTTTTCTTGTAAGCGGAGGTTGGTCGAAAACAATGTGAAGTATCATATCAAACGGATCAAGGTCTTTGCCGATTTCATCAGATAAATCGTCAAAGAACACGCCTCTCTTTTCCAATTCATCTACGATGACTTGTTTTCTGTCTGCATCTTTCCACGCTGTTAAAAACTCATCAATAGAAGCATATTGATCTTTAACATTTCGTTTTGTGTAATCCACAAGACTTTCTGTTATAAGTTTTCCGTTTTTATCAAGGTATTGAACTTGCTTCTGTGATACTGTGACTGCAGTATCACCAAGATAATATTTAGGTTTCTTTTCTCCAGACGGAGTTACCTCTGGTGGTTCCTCAGGTCCGGGACCGGGTTTGTGCGGTTGGAAATCATCTTGCTTTTCAATCGGACCGTCAAAATCAGGATCATGAAAAAGCCTTGTTACATCTCTGAAGTCAAAAATGGTAAAGTAAAGCTTCTGCAAATCTTCTCTTACACGAGTTCCTCGACCAATAATTTGCTTGAACTCTGTCATGGAACGAATGTTAGAATCTAAAACGATATACTTAACCGTCTGAACATCTACACCTGTTGATAAGAGTTTTGATGTTGTAACAAGCACGGGATACTTACTTTCAACATTTCTGAAATTGTCAAGTTGCTTAACTCCAACTTCATCATTTGAAGTAATTCTCATTACATAACGACTATCTTCAGCACATAAATCAGCATTCTCGTTTACAAGGGCTTGTCTCATACGATCAGCGTGCTCCTGATCTACGCAGAAGAAAATAGTTTTATCCATTCTGCAGTTATGTTTCTTAAGATAATCTGAAACAGTTTTTGCTACTAATTTTGTACGCTTTTCAAGAACGATATTTTTATCAAAATCTGTTGTGTTATATAGTCTGTTGTCTATTACTTCGCCGTTATCGTCTAACTGTCCATCATAAGGCAAGAAACCTTCAACGTCTTTATCGAAGAATACTCGGATAACACGATACGGTGCAAGGAATCCATCGTCAATACCTTGCTTGAGTGAGTATGTATAAATAGGTTCACCGAAATAATCAATGTTAGAAACTTCATTGGTTTCTTTAGGCGTAGCAGTTAAACCGATTTGTGTTGCTGAAGTAAAATATTCCAATACTTCGCGCCATTGGCTATCTGCTTTTGCACTACCTCTATGACACTCATCAACTACAATCAAGTCAAAAAATTCCGGGCTAAATTGTTTGAATAAGCTATTTGCATCTTCGTCCTCGCTGGTTAATCCTTGATATAAGCCTAAATAGATTTCATGAGCAGTATCAAAGTTTCGTTTTGTTACCCATGTCATTTTGTCTTTAAATGGTGCAAAATCATTGGTAAAGGTCTGTGAAATAAGTGCAGTTCTGTCAGCAAGGAACAAAACTCTCTTTTTTAGACCTGATTTCCACAATCTCCAAATGATTTGAAATGCTGTGTATGTTTTACCAGTTCCTGTTGCCATAACAAGAAGAATTCTGTTTTGTCCTGAGGCTATTGCCTCAACGGTTTTATTTACAGCATTCATCTGATAATAACGAGGTTGTTTATTAGGATTGTCGGAATAATATGGCTCATTAATAACTTTTTCTTGTTTCTCGTTTATATGAGATTGTTCGCAATACATTTTCCACAATGTTTCAGGTGAGGGAAATTCATCGTTCCTTAATGTAATTTCTATGTCGCCTTCGGTTATATATTTATTGTGAAATGTAAAACCATCGCCATTAGAAGAGAATACAAAAGGAACATCAAGCATATCTGCATACTGCAAAGCTTGTTGCATTCCGTCTGACAGTGTATGATTATTATCTTTAGCTTCAATAACGGCAATAGGTTTATTGGGTTTGTAGAAAAGGACATAGTCTGCCTTAAGTGGCTTGTCTCTTTTACATGATTTGCCACGGGCAATAATACGACCTTTAGTAACATTGTATTCCTCTCGTAGTTGTATAATAGGGTCCCATCCAGCTTTAACAATGGCAGGTGTAATGTATTTAGTTCTTATATCCATTTCAGATAAAGCTTTTTTATCAGATACACTCATTATTACACTCTCCTTTGATTTCTTTATTTTCATTCAATGTGATTCATTGCTTTTTCCAACTTTTCAATACCATCCAATATAGTATCAAATGGTATCTTTTCGCCGAATATCATATTCTGCATATGGTCATAGTCATCTTTTAAGACTTGCAGATTTCTTTCAGGCGGCATCAATTTCATTGTGCCGATTTTTGCATTTTCGTACTGTGCCCAAGGGCAACGATAGAACTTTTCTTTGAAAAGCACGACCTTTTCAAGCAATTCCAAATTTCTAAATGCGGCCTCCTTAACGGGTGAATTTGCCATACAATATAAATCGTAATAATGTCTTGAATAACGAGCCGGGAAGTTTTTATCTTCCGGTCTGTTTGCCTCTCGATGAAGTATGGTTACTTTTTCCCAAAATGTTCTTTCGGGAAGAACTGTTAAAATATCCGTTGTAGGTTGTTTGAAGAGTTTCGGATATTGGGTTGCAGCATAAGGTGTTATCGGTTTAACCGCCGCAGGAGTCCAGGCGGCAAGTACACCGATTTCAAGTCTTATAACCGGAAGTATCGAATGGTCTTCAAAACTTCTGCTATATGCAAATACAACAGTCTGCGGATTGGTTTCTTCTATGTAACATTCAATTGGATAAGAAAGTATGTTTTGCAAATCCTTTATTGTTTCAGGCATAAACACATCTTTCAAAAATTCTTCCGTTCTGCGGTTTGCCTCTTTGTTGAAAATATCCTGCTTTGTGTTGCTTCGCTCTTCCCAAGGCTCGTCCTTTTCAAAACCAAGTACACGCCAATCGAGGATTAAGTCAATATCTTCAGAAAATCTTTCTATAAGTCCGTAAGATTTTGAAAGGCTTGTACCACCTTTGAATGCAATGTTGTCTTTCCATTTGCTTGTGTGAAAAAGATAATCAAGCATAAAGCATACCCAAAAATCTTTTTCGATGATAGCATCTGTCATACCCATTTTAGCGGCAGTATTCTGAAACAATGCTTTTCTGTCATTTTCGTTTATGTTTGCTATGTTAATCATTTTTCATCACCTTTGCAAATTTGCTTTATATACTCATATATCCATGAGGTTGCCGCCTTTGCTTCAAGTAGGGCAGTAGTTTTTTCCTCATCGGTTAAATCGTTTTTAAGTTTGTTTATGATGGTATCGTCAATATTATCTTTACCGAGGGCTTTAAGTGCCTGAACAATCAGTGCTGTCTTGTATGATAATTTCGAGATTTCTTTATTTGTGGTTCTCTTGAATTTGATAGTAGTATTATCGTAGGTGTATTCTTTATATGTTCCGTCACTTACATAAGACCATGCGGCAGGAACCTGAGTTGAAAGTCCAAGAATATTTAAGGCAGTATCTCCGCAGGGGACAATTGTCCAACCAAAGTTTCTTGCAAGGGCTTCTGCCACAAGCGAAGGAGACGGAGCAATATATTCTTTTAGAAAATCATTATATACGGGCTTATCATATATGCCTCGCATAACTCTTCTGATTACTCCGTCTTCTTCAAGTCTTGAAAGTATAACGCCTACTCTTGAATTCTCAATAACATCTGCAAAATCAACTGTAGTAAATACTGAACCGTCAGGAGAATTCATAATGCGTGTTTTTATGATATTTGCACTACTTGATACACTCATAATCCACCTCAATAGTTTGATAAAAATATTATACATCTTTTTTATCAAAAAGTCAATATTTCGATAAAAATA
This sequence comes from uncultured Clostridia bacterium, assembly GCA_934462715.1. GTDB lineage: Bacteria > Bacillota > Clostridia > UBA1381 > UBA1381 > RGIG1988. Next base: position 5,071 of record CAKSIJ010000007.1, on the reverse strand, counting down.
TTATGCATTATTTTTATCATTTTAATTCAAGCGGATTATAAAATTACAATCTTCCGTGTCGCTTCTGCACATTCTCCGTTGCAACCTCTTCAATATAACTTTCATAGTAGTCATCATACTCTCCACTTGCAATGAGATTTTGTTTCTCAATACTGACAGCCAGTTTGAAAAGCATATCAACTAATCTGTCACTATGTCTTTCGATAGTACAGTCCACCGCCTGAACCAACAGCTTATTCATATATGTACCTATGCTATCGTACTGAAGCTTGGATAAGTATTCCTCGATGGCTTCATTACAAAATGCACTCTCGCTTTTGTAACCTAACTCCTCAACGAAATTCTTAATCAGCCTTCTGACCTCAGGAGTGACATTGAAAGTCATCTTAATCTTTTTGTTGTGCTTCATAAAAATTTCACCTCCAATCACATACTCATCTGCATTCCATGCGATGTGTCTCGTCTGTATTCTTTTGCTCTGTCCTTTGAATCTACAATAGATTTTGTGAAGCCTTCCTTGATGTCTTGCTCAATTGATTGCTCAAACATTTTACAGATTGCGAATACAATTCCGCCATAAGCAGCAGATGCTTGTTCTCTGTTTGCATATAAATTATTCTGCCTATTGTCCTTGAGTGCTGCTTTAAGAACAACATTTTCCAATCGTCTTTGGAAGTTTAAGTTCTTCTCAAGTGGATCGAAGCACTCCTTTGGGTTCTTGTAATAATATTTCAGCAGAGCAAGTTGCATCTGACACCACTGTTGATACAGGTTTTGTATGTTGTCATCCTTGCAGACAACTTTTACAACCGCATCAACTTTTTCTTTTTGCTCACGGGATATGAACTGATAATTTCTCTTGCCTGTGTACCCATCAAGAGAGAACTTCAATTCATCAAACGCATCAGCAAACTCATCAGGAGCCTCGTCAATATCAATTTTGAAATCGTTAAGATTTTCTTTTACCTCTTCAATGATTTTGTCTCGGAGCGTCTGTCTTTCATCATAAACCTGTTTCAGTTCATCCTTGAACATAGTTTTGACATACATATCTTTGTACAGATTATAGTCCTTCTTTGAAAGAAATTCGCCGCCGGGTTCTTTATTGAAGATGATTAAGTGCATATGATAATGACCTTCCGCTTTGTGAAACGCTCCGTACCATTTCATATTCTCCGCAGGAATTCTATGGTATGACGCAATCTCAAACTGCTTTGACCGAACCAAATTTCTCCATGCCTCCGGTGTATCATACCCAAGTCTTTCGGCATCCTCTTGTCTTAGAGACACAATCTGAGTCCACACAATTCCGGTATGACTATTGATTTCCTTTGTTGCTTTTTCCAAATTAACATAGTCCTCCTGACCGAATAAACCATGTTCACCCATCTTAACAACTCCGGGTCTTTCTGAAATATATTTCGTATGAATATCCATTCTCCTTGCGTTAATTGTTTTATCAACTCCCTTTCTATTTGCGATGTAATTTGTAAAATTTCCACCGACACTTTTGCCGGAGGCAGCATATGCAGTTCTTACAACAACTTTACTCATTGTATCACTCTCCATTTCTTAAAAATTATTAAAATGCCAATAGCACCTGTCAAAGCACCTGTTGAACCGCCCAACAATGCGGACTTTCTTTACTTTCAGCACCAAATCAGCACCTTAAGATGCATTTCTCAAGTTCTCCGCAGGGCTTCGCACGACGATGTAAGCACGCTTGGGGCGAATAGCGCACCAAGCTTTATCCTGTCTCTTTCATTTTTTGCTACAAACTGTTCTTCGGCGTGCTCTGTCAAGTGTTATCTTGTACTGTTCAAATCGTTATTAAGGTTATTGGAATAAAAAAATAATTGATTTGCGAACCTCTCAAAGAGGAGCTAATCAATTAAATCATCACTCTATTTTATTGCCTATAATATTCTTATCCAATAACCCTTTTGTTATTATTAACTTAGTATTATTTGCAGCCGTTTTTCACACCACCTGATACAAAAATCAACCACCATTTATTCAAGCACTTTATCAGCCAATCGATATAGATTGGATGTGGAGCATCCGTTTTTCTTTTTGCGATTGACTTTGATTATGTAACCCGACTTAACCAATTTAGGTATTGTGTTTTTGACAGTTGTTAAACCAATACCTGTTTCCTGATGTATCGTATCAAGAGAAGGGAAGCAGGAGTTGTCATTCCCTGACCTCATACAGAGATAACACAGTATCTTAAATTCGTTACCGCTGATATTCTTATCGGTGATAATCTTGTTTAAAATAGTTGTGAAATTTCCCTTTAGTTTTTTCATAAAATCCTCCTTTCTGCTCCAACAATGAAGCGCTGTAGTTTTGGCACAAATAACACAAATTAAATTTATTTCAAGACACAAAAAAAGCCTTGCAAAACCTAAGTTTTACAAGACTTTTTACCTGATTATTTGTGCTAAATGTATCCGTTTTCACCTTTTGGCTTAAATTTGGCTTAAGGCTTAAGCTTTTTAAGCACTTCCGTTTTCTCAAACCCGCATAAATACTGGCTTTTTTCGTTTTTTACTTCTCCAACGGCTTCATTGTCGGGAACAAAAGCACGTCACGGATAGCCGGAGAATCAGTAAGCAGCATACACATACGGTCAATGCCGAATCCGATTCCGCCCGTCGGGGGCATACCGATTTCAAGTGCGCGGAGGAAATCCTCATCGGTAGTATTTGCTTCTTCATCACCTTGTGCAAGCTGTTCCTCCTGAGCCTTAAAGCGTTCTCTCTGGTCAATCGGATCGTTAAGCTCGGAGTAAGCATTTGCCATTTCCCAGCCGTTCATGAAAAATTCAAAACGTTCAACGTAGTCGGGATTTTCGGGCTTTTTCTTTGTCAGCGGCGAAATCTCAACAGGGTGATCCATTACGAAAGTAGGCTGAATGAGGTGTTCTTCTGCATATTCCTCAAAAAACAGGTTAAGAATATCGCCCTTTTTATGTCTTTCTTCATATTCAATTTTGTGTTCTTGAGCAACTGCCCTTGCTTCTTCAAGAGTTTTGATTTCGTTAAAGTCAACGCCCGAGTATTTTTTAACAGCATCAAGCATAGTTATTCTCTCAAACGGCTTGCCCAAATCCATTTCAATACCGTTAAAGGTTATTTTTGTTGTGCCGAGAACCTCCTGTGCAACGTGTCTGTAAAGATTTTCGGTCAGATCCATCATACCGTGATAATCCGTATAAGCCTGATAAAGCTCCATGAGTGTAAATTCGGGGTTGTGTCTTGTATCAAGCCCCTCGTTTCTGAAAACCCTGCCGATTTCGTAAACACGTTCAAGTCCGCCAACGATAAGACGCTTTAAGTAAAGTTCAAGTGATATGCGGAGTTTGAAATCCTCATCGAGTGCGTTGAAGTGAGTTTCAAACGGTCTTGCGGCAGCACCGCCGGCATTTGAAACGAGCATAGGTGTTTCAACTTCAAGGAATCCTTGGGAGTTAAGGTAACTGCGGATAGCGGCAATGATTTTTGAACGGTTAATAAATGTCTTTTTAACATCGTCATTCATAATCAGGTCAACATAACGCTGACGGTATCTGATGTCGGTATCACTGAGACCGTGAAATTTTTCGGGCAGGGGGAAAAGTGATTTTGACAAAAGAGTCATTTTATCAACTCTTATTGATATTTCACCTGTTTGGGTGGTGAATACTTCGCCCTCGGCACCGACAATATCGCCGATGTCATACTTTTTGAATATTGCATATTCATCTTCACCTAGTAAATCCTTTTTTACAAAAAGCTGAATTTGCCCCGTTAAATCGGCAAGATGACAAAAACCTACCTTGCCCATGCCTCTTTTTGACATAAGACGACCTGCGACAGAAACTCTTTTGCCTTCAAAATCAGCATAATTAACCTTGAGTTCCTGCGCATTATTTGTTACGTCATACTTAGTAATTTCAAAGGGATTTCTTCCTATTTCCTGAAGTTCTGTGAGCTTATCTCTTCTTATTTTAAGAAGCTCTGATAAACGATTTTCGTTGTTTTCCATTTTGTATAATCTTTCCTTCCTGAATTTGATAACATATTAATGATTAATTTGCCTCATCGGCATTTTTGTATTGAAGCCCTATGCAAAGTGCGCCGTCTTTGGGGAAGAGTACAACTCTGAGCTCGGTACCGTTCAAGCCCCATGCGGTTCTGAACTGCAGCTTGTTTTTAAGAATCAGATCTGTCTGTTTATCGGCGTCATCTGTTTTGTCCTCATCCGAAGCGTAGACGTAATCTTTTAAAAGCGGGGTGCCGTAACGAGAGGAGAGTGTATCCGCAAGCTCGTTATAATCTGTAATGGTAACGGGTTTTTCTTCTTTATTCTGCGTTATGTAGAAGACTCCCATAACCAGCTTGTCATCTTTAAAGGTATATTCTGCGTCGGCAGGATAATCTTCTTCTCTTACACGAGTATAATATAAAGTACCTTTATCCGTTTCTCTGTAGCCCGTACCCTGAGCTTTAATTACTTCTTCTTTTGTCATGCCCCATTTCATATTTCTGAAATCCGACTCTTCCGGAGATAACGTTTCATGCGAATCTTTAAAATCAATACCGCTGTCGAAACCATTATCTATACCCACTACATAATCCGGCTGCTGCTCTTGAACTTTAACCGTTTGTGAAGAACCGTTTTCAGATTTCTGTGATGAAGCGGTTTTTGTTTTTTTATTATTACCGCATGACCCGATTAATGACACAGCCAAAAGTACGGCAGGTATTATAACAGTCTTTTTCATTATTGTCAAACCTCCTTAAGGCAATTGAATAATAATATACAATTACATATAAAATATCATAATAGATATTATACCTTAATTTTGAAGAAAAATCAATAGTATTCTTATAATAATTGTAATTTTTATTGTAAATCTACAACAAACAGAAAGAAAAATGTAAAAAAGTGTTGACAAAGGGAGAAAGATGTGTTAATATATAGAGGTTGTCACTCAAGAGGGTGCGGCGGGGAATTGAAAAAGAATTTAAAAAAATTCAAAAAAAGCCTTGACAAACCGGAAAAGATGTGATATACTTAATAAGCT
>CAKSIJ010000006.1 GCA_934462715.1 uncultured Clostridia bacterium | reverse complement strand
TGTCAGCGATATGTGGCAGCCATATACTGATGTTGCTTCCACAAAAACATCATTGCAGCTCAGTGCTAAAAAGATATGGAAATATGGATAAGTCTTCGACTTACCCACATTTCCACATCTCTACTGCTACTATATGTCGCTTCGTGCGTACCTATATAACAATATTCACAAATAAGATCGCTCAATTTCAACATATGGGAGAATTTACACCCCAACAATTGACAAAGAGCCGGAATAGTTACCCCACCGTTACCCCACTTATGACAACTTGACTTGTTACCACACTAAAATTAAAAACCGCTCAAACGTAGTGTTTAAGCGGTTTTCAAATGGTGAGTCATCGGGGATTCGAACCCCGGACAACTTGATTAAAAGTCAAGTGCTCTGCCACCTGAGCTAATGACCCGAATTGGCAGGGATAGCAGGACTCGAACCTACGAAATGCCAGAATCAAAATCTGGTGCCTTACCGACTTGGCTATATCCCTATGTAAAGAGTAACATTTCTTGCGGCGAAGCCTGAGCTACCGATTAAAAAAATGGGGTGGGTAGTGGGATTTGAACCCACGACATTCAGGACCACAATCTGACGCTCTAACCAGCTGAACTATACCCACCATATCTGCCAAAATGATGACAAAAAAATGGCGCGCCTGAAGAGATTCGAACTCCTGGCCCACTGCTTAGAAGGCAGTTGCTCTATCCAACTGAGCTACAGGCGCGTATTGGAGCGGGTGATGGGAATCGAACCCACACGACCAGCTTGGAAGGCTGGGATTCTACCATTGAACTACACCCGCATTTCTACGCTGTCAACTCATCAGCTGACTTATCAATTATAGCAGAATAATACTGTTTTGTCAATACTTTTTTCAAAAAAAATTGCATTTTTTTTGAATTGAAGTTTTTAATGTAAAAAATATACAAATAACCCGAAAAATAAATCAACAAAACACAAACAAATAACGAATAAACATATCGTGCTGTCAGACGCTTTTTTTATATTTCCCCGGAGACATACCTACATATGCATTAAAAGTACGGATAAAATTGGAATAGTCCCTAAATCCGCTTTCATATGCGGTTTCTGAAACGCTTAATCCGTTATTTAAAAGCTTTTTTGCGCTTGAAATCCTCTTTCCTATAATATATTTATTCACGGTTGTACCAAGAGTAAGTTTGAACAGTCTGCTTAAATGATTTACCGATATATAAGAATTTTTTGCAACTATTTCAAGTGAAAGCTCATCTGTGAGATGTTCATTAATATAAATAATTGCTTTTGCAAGCTGTGTATTCTGAGGGATCTCATCGTACGGATGATTATCCGCAAACAGCTTGTTTATAAAAACAAGCAACTCCGACATAACGGCTGACTTTATAATATCGTCACCATATCCGTGTTTTTGGTACATACGCCGAGTGAATTCTTTCATTTTAAGATGATCCTTTTCCGACAATTCAATGCGGTTTGAGGTGTCATCTCTTCTGGTGTAAAAACAGCGTGAAAGATCAGTTTGCTGAGTTGAAGCCGAAAAAATAAATTCGGGATGGATTTCAAAAACGTATCTTTCAACCTCCTGCCCGGGTTCGAATGTAATTTTATGAGCTTCAAATTGATTCATTATAAATAAATCGCCGTCATGAACACGGTAAATTTTATCATCTATCAAAAAATTTTTTCCGCCCTTTAAACAATAAAGCACCTCACAACATTCGTGCGTATGAATATTGAGATTGGCGTTATTGTCTGTTGAATGAAAAACAGCAAAGGACTTGCTGCTTGCCGCAGCGTCAAGCGCAAGAGTGCATTTATCGTAGAATACGTTCATGTTTTTGCTCTCCCGATAGTTAAAATTATAAATTCAGCAATACTGATTCTTAATTATTATACTTCTTTCGGCACCCAAAGTCAACAGCTTATTATAAATTATATTTATATTGACTATAGGTTTTCCAATGATGTGTTACGCTATTTCAAAAAAAGTCAAAAAAGTAAAAAAACCACTTGACAATACAGTTAAAATGTGTTAAAATATTATTTGTTCCGATGTATGCTCGAGTGGCGGAACTGGCAGACGCCCAGGACTTAAAATCCTGTGGGAAGAGATTCCCGTGTCGGTTCGACCCCGACCTCGAGCACCAAAATCGACAAGTACGAAAGTGCTTGTCGATTTTATTTTCAAGTCTAAAGACATCAAGCAAGGACTGAAAACCAAAATTCGGTTATCAGTCCGCAAAATCACTTAAATTATATTCCCATCTCAAAGCCGGCTTCAGGAATCATGCCAAACACGAAGGTGGGATTGCATGAGCACTTAGTTATGAGTCGTTCTTTGTATTATTTCGTCCTGCAATCCGTCGCTTAAAAATACAAAATAGTCGGAAAACCCCGAAACTCTTACACGCAGATTCTTGTATTTATCGGGCGTTTTCTTTGCATTAATCAAATCCTCCTTAGAAACGTAAGTAAGCTGAAAATGTGTTCCGCCCATTTTGAAGTATGCTTCAAACAGATAAACAAGCTTTTCAAAGTTTTTGTCTTTCTTCACCAATTGCTCATCAAGCAGAACATTCGTTACGCTCGGCCCTGTCAAAATTGAATACGGATCGCATTTTGCAACAGAAGAAAGCAGAGCGGTAAGTCCGTTTCTATCCTTTCCCTCCGACTGACCGATTCCGAAATTTATCATATCGCCGTCAAATCTTCCGTCAGGCGTAGCCTTTGTATTGTTGCCGAAAAACTTGTGATGTTCATTATAACCGACAAGATTTCCGAACACAAGCTTTTTGTTCAGATAATTATCGCCCGTATTCCAAACGTCAAGACTCTTGAAAAATCTGTTGGCAACGGCATTTGAACAATCGTCATCATTTCCGAAAAACATTCCTTTTTTCAATATATATTCTCTCAAATCCTCAAAGCCGTTCCAGTTATTACGCAACGCTTCAATCAGACTTTTCATCGTTACTCGTTTTTCATCAAAAACCAGCTGCTTCGTCACAGAAAGAGAATCTATCACGTTTGAAATACCTATAAGCAGACCTACCGCAATATATGTATCGGTACCTCCCTGTGTAACGCTTTTTGCATTTTCTATACAGCCGTCAATTAACATATTGCTGACCAGATTACAGTCACGGCTGCGTATAGCTTGCAGACCTTTTCCGATTTTGTCGGCTTCTTGCAAATCCTTATACATTTCTTCCTGAAATATATTATAAAACTCATCAAACGTATTTGCATTTTGAATGTCATCGCTTCTGTTAAAGAATGTATTCTGAACACAGCGTACTATATTCATCGGGTCAAACCCGAACACGATTCCGCCCGGAAGCGCTATTTCGTTACAGCCTATCATGGTATAACTCACGGCTTTTTTATAGGGAAAGCCGGTATATTTAGTTAAGCCGTTTATTCGGGGTTCATCATTAACAAAAGCTATGCGCTTGTTTGGATCTTTTCGTTCGCAGTCCATCATATAGCGCAGCACCTCATGCGGTGTTTTGGACGTCCAGCGCAGAGAAATCTGCGGAATCCATGTTGGCAGCTCCATAAGAGAATCAACAATCAGCCTTGATAATTCGTTAAACCCGTCCTCTCCGTTTTCAAGATAACCGCCGACGCAAAAATGTGATTCGCCGCCGCGGTAGAATCTGTCGGAGGAAATATGTATTCTCGCTTGCAGCATTAAAAACAATTCCTGCAAATACTCGGACGCTTCCTCTTTTGTCAAAGCACCGCTCTTAATGTCCGCACTGTAAAAAGGATATAAATATCTGTCTATCAAACCGATACTGTCAGGAAGTAAGCCATAGCAGACATAAAGCGACAAAATTGCTTCATAAAAGCTGCTTGCAGGGTTTTGGGGTACTTTTTTAAGTGACCGTGATAATTTTTCAAGATTTCTTTTATAGCTTACGTTTGTTACTGTTTTAGAAACACTTAACGCTTTTTCGGAGCATTTTTCTGCCCAGTCAATAACAGCACTGCAAATATCGGATTGAGTTTCCAAAAACCGAATCGCTTCCTCATTACCCTCATGATTCTCAATTGATTTTTTAATTTCTTCCTTTATGCCGATTATACCGCCGTTAATGATTTTTCCGAAATCTCCTGCCGAATGCTGCCATTCAAACGTAAGCAAATTGTCAACCGGCTTGTTGTAAAAATTATTATAGGCAATGCCGAAATTTTTGTGTCCGTCCCTGTTGAATATATCACCCTCCACGCTGCCGTCAAATTTAAGCAAGCCCGTAAAGCACGATTCCTCGACAATCAAAGGCTCTTGATTTCTTATGTATTCGCACACTCTTTTAGCTGACATTTTTACAGGCGGTAAAAACAAATCGCACCTGTCATATTCGGTTTTTGCAGGATATACATACATTTCGCCCGCAACGGTTTTTTTCAGTAATTTTTCTATTCTTTCATTCATTTTAATTTCCCTTCCGCCGCCGTAGAGCGGCACACATCTAAACGTGAAAAAGGTGCTTTTCAGGTTACCTTTTTGAGAGTTAACGGCGTATATGTTTATACTCCAAACCTCGAAAAAAGGTAAGATGTGCTACATATTTTTCACTTTATTTTTCACTCCTATGTCACCTGATTGAATATGCACCGTCAATAATAACTGTTTCTCCGCATATCATTTTTGCTTTTTCGCCCAGCAGATACATGGCAAGCTCTGCAATTTCGTCTGTTGACGCAAATCGACCGTAAGGTATTCTGTCATGCTTCATCGAATCTCCTTTGTGCCAGTTGTTCATTTCGGTCGCAACCGGTCCGGGTGCAATTCCGTTTATTGTTATTCCTTCATTTGCAAACATCTTACCCCAGCCGCGGGTCAAACCTGTCGCAAGAATTTTAGAACCGCCGTATGCACCGTAAATCGGTTCCTCACCCGATACAGATGTAATGTTTAAAATGTTCCCTTTTATACTATTCGCAAGCATATATTTGACAGCCGCCTGCATTGTGAAAAAAACTGCACTTGCGTTAACATTTATAACATCTGTCCATTCTTTTACCGATGTTTTTAAAAGCCCATTCTTATCCCATTCACTTCTTTGTGCAAAAATTCCTGCATTATTTACAACAATATCCAGACCGCCGAGTATGTTTGCCGCTTCGTTTATCTTTTCATCGGCTTTTTCAAATTCCGCAGCGTCCCAAACCATTGGAAATACATTATTCCCAAGTTCATTTGCAACACGTTCAAGCGTTGTAATGTTTCTTCCGGTTATAACAACTTTGCAGTCATTTTGGGATATTTTTTTTGCAATGGCATATCCTATTCCTCTGCTTGCTCCGGTAATCAATGCACTTTTCATTTCATTCCTCCATTCTGCCGCCATGCGGCGGCACAAATCTAAATGTGGAAAATATGCAAGCAGGTTGCCTTTTTGAGAGGTGTAGGCGTATGTTTATACTCCTAACCGTAAAAAAAGGTAAGATGCGCAGCATATTTTTCACATTAATCCTTCATTTCGCCGCCATGCGGCGGCACACAAATCAAATGTGGAAAATATGCAAGCAGGTTGCCTTTTTGAGAGGTGACGGCGTATGTTTATACTCCTAACCTCGAAAAAAGGTAAGATGCGCAGCATATTTTTCACATTATTTTTGTTTCATGAATTTATTACTATTATTATATAATAATTCAGGTAAAAGTAAATGTTTATAATAAAATTTATTTGTTTGAAAAGGACATTTTTATTGAAATTTTAGAACGTATGTGATATAATAAAATAAAAAAGCAGGAGGATAATGAAAATGCAAACTGATATGCCGGAATCCTTTTATATTGACGACGCAGTATTTTTTTGTGACGTATTAACAGAAAACAATCCTTACATATCGTTAAAGCCCAGAAATCACGACAGCTTTGCTTTTGTTACAAACGGAACGCTCGGATATGAGAAAGATGGAAAAACTTATCTGATAAAAGAAGGACAGGTTGCATATATAGCAAAAGGTTCAAAAGATAAAAGCGGTGCGTATGACTGCAATGCCGTTTCATATATTGCCGTAAATTTTAATTTTGACAAAAACAATTCATTATCGAATGTCACATTTCCTTTTAAAATTGTTTGTTCCGGCATAAATACCTATAAATACGAAAAGTTATTCAAAGAAGCAGTTAATGAATACAGCCTTAATCTGCAAGGTTCAAAAATAATATGCAACGGGATTTTATGTCAGATAATAGGTTTGCTTTATAATGACCTTGCGTTTGATAACATTAACCGTAAAACAATGAACAGAATTGAAGCTGTACTTGATTATCTGAATCAAAATTATCAGCGTTCAGATCTGAAAATCAGTGAGCTTGCCAAAAAAATAAGTGTGAGCGAAAAGCACTTAAGACGTTTATTTTTTGATGTATATAACAAAAATCCCCATGAATTTTTAAGAAATTTTCGTTTGAATAAAGCCGAGCTTTTAATCTCGAACACTTCAAAGCAAATTTCCGATATTGCAATTTTGTGCGGCTTTGCCGACGTTTATTCATTCAGTCATTGCTTTAAAAAGCGCTTCGGTATATCACCCAAGGCATACAGAGAAATGCAAGTATAAGGATAATCCAACAGATCGCTCCGTAAGCATTTATCTGTATTGCAAGGGTGATTTGAAGCATTAATTGATATTATAAGTTAGTCAAGCAGAGGTTTTCTTTATCACTTCATAGACCTCGGCATATTCCGGTATAGACGGAGCCGCACCGTTTCTGCTTGCGGCGATTCCTGCGGCTGTGCTTGCATACTGCATTGCCTCTTTTACCGTAAGCTTCAATGCAGTCGATATAAAATACCCCGTAAACGTGTCGCCTGCGGCGGTAGTATTGACAAAAAGCCAAACAGGTCTGACAGCACTTCAACACCTTTCATTAAATGTAAATACAAAAGCGCAGTTTTCTCAAAGCTTGAGAAAACTGCGCAAATAAGCTATAATTAAAAACTAATTAGCCTTCGATTTCAGATACGACACCCGAACCAACAGTTCTTCCGCCTTCACGAATAGCGAAACGGAGACCCTTTTCGATAGCGATAGGAGTGATAAGTTCAACTTCCATCTTTACGTTATCGCCGGGCATACACATTTCTGTGCCTTCAGGCAATTTGATAACGCCTGTAACGTCTGTTGTTCTGAAATAGAACTGAGGTCTGTAGTTGTTGAAGAACGGTGTATGACGGCCGCCTTCTTCCTTAGTCAGGACATAAACTTCACCCTTGAACTTTGTGTGCGGATGAATTGTACCCGGCTTAGCAAGAACCTGTCCTCTTTCGATTTCATTTCTCTGAACACCACGGAGAAGAGCACCGATGTTATCACCTGCTTCAGCATAGTCAAGAAGCTTTCTGAACATTTCGATACCTGTTACAACAACTTTTCTTGCTTCGTCTGTCAAACCAACGATTTCAACTTCTTCTGAAAGCTTTAACTGACCTCTCTCAACTCTACCTGTAGCAACTGTACCACGGCCTGTGATTGAGAAGATATCCTCGATAGGCATAAGGAACGGAAGGTCTGCTTTTCTGTCCGGAGTAGGAATGTAGCTGTCAACAGCATCCATAAGGTCGTTGATGCACTTGTATTCCGGAGCGTTAGGATCTGTAGAAGTAGATTCAAGAACCTGGAGAGCCGAACCTGTAACGATAGGAATATCGTCACCCGGGAAGTCATACTCGTTCAAAAGGTCTCTGATTTCCATTTCAACCAACTCGAGAAGCTCGGGATCGTCAACCTGGTCAGCCTTGTTCATGAATACAACGATGTAAGGAACACCAACCTGTCTTGAAAGAAGAATGTGTTCTCTTGTCTGAGGCATAGGACCGTCAGCAGCAGATACAACAAGTATAGCACCGTCCATCTGAGCAGCACCTGTGATCATGTTTTTAACATAGTCAGCGTGTCCCGGGCAGTCAACGTGAGCATAGTGACGCTTGTCAGTTTCGTACTCAACGTGAGCTGTAGAAATTGTGATACCTCTTTCTCTTTCTTCCGGAGCTTTATCGATCTGATCGTAAGCTTCGAACTGAGCCTGTCCCTTAAGAGCCAATACCTTTGTGATAGCAGCTGTAAGAGTTGTCTTACCGTGGTCAACGTGGCCGATTGTACCAATGTTAACGTGCGGCTTATTTCTTTCAAATTTTGCTTTTGCCATTATAATTTTCCTCCTTGTTATATGGTTATTTTACAAGATAATACTATTGTACTATATATTGCGAAAAAAATCAAGTGTTTTTTTCAAATTTTAGCCATTATTCTTAGTTCTTTCATTAATAATCTTTTCCTGAATAGACTTCGGAACCTCTGAATAGTGTGAAGGCTCCATAGAATACTGACCTCTTCCCTGCGTTCTTGAACGCAGCTCGGTTGCGTAACCGAACATTTCCGAAAGCGGAACGTATGCTGTAATTCTCTGAGCACCCGTAACAGCTTCCATTTCCTTAATCATACCACGTCTTGAGTTAAGGTCACCCATAACATCGCCCATGTATTCATCAGGCATGATAACATTTACAAGCATGATAGGCTCCTTGATAACAGGGTCTGCCTTCTTCATACCTTCCTTGAATGCCATAGAAGCGGCAATCTTAAATGCCATTTCAGATGAATCGACTTCATGATAAGATCCGTCATAAAGTGTAACTCTTACGTCAACAACATTGTAGCCTGCAAGAACACCCGACTGCATAGCGCCCTGTACACCGGCGTCAACCGCAGGAATATATTCCTTAGGAATAGCACCGCCGACAATAGCGTTAACAAATTCGTAGCCGCCGCCCTCTTCCAACGGTTCGAGCTTTAACAATACGTGACCGTACTGACCCTTACCACCGGACTGACGAGCATACTTGTGTTCGATATTAACAGTCTTTCTGATTGCTTCTCTGTAAGAAACCTGAGGCTCGCCGACATTTGCTTCAACCTTAAATTCTCTCAACAGTCTGTCAACGATAATTTCGAGGTGAAGCTCGCCCATTCCGGCGATGATTGTCTGACCTGTTTCCTCATCTGTATATGTCTTGAAAGTAGGATCTTCTTCAGCAAGCTTTGCCAAAGCGATACCCATCTTTTCCTGACCTGCCTTTGTTTTCGGCTCGATAGCAACACGGATAACCGGTTCCGGGAAGTCCATTGACTCCAGTATGATAGGATGCTTTTCGTCACAAAGTGTATCACCTGTCGTTGTGTTCTTTAAACCAACGGCAGCGGCAATATCACCGGAGTAAACTATATCAAGATCCTCTCTGTGGTTAGCGTGCATTTGCAGTATTCTTCCCATACGCTCCTTGTTGCCCTTGCAGGCATTGAGAACATATGAACCTGCCGAAACAGTACCTGAGTAAACTCTGAAATAGCAGATTTTACCAACGAACGGGTCTGTTGCGATTTTGAATGCCAAAGCAGCGAAAGGTGCGTCATCTGATGACGGTCTTTCATCTTCTTCGTCAGTATCGGGATTTACACCCTTGATGTTGGGGACATCTGTAGGAGCCGGCATATAGTCGATAATAGCGTCCAAGAGCATCTGAACACCCTTGTTTCTGTAAGAAGTACCGCAGAGCATAGGAACGATTTCATTTGAAATTGTAGCCTTTCTCAATGCTTTCTTAAGATCGTCAACCGCTATTTCCTCGCCCTCGAGATAAGCCATCATGAGGTCCTCATCTGTTTCGCAGATTGCTTCAACCATTTTAGCTCTGTACTCGTTAGCCTTGTCCACCATATCGGCAGGAATTTCTTCCTCACCGTATTCCTTACCCATTTCATCATAATATATTTCAGCCTTCATTGTCATAAGGTCGATGATTCCCTTGAATGAATCCTCCGAACCGATAGGAAGCTGAATGGGGATACCGTTTGCGTGAAGTCTTTCCTTTACCATGTTTTCAACATTGTAAAAGTCTGCACCCATGATATCCATCTTGTTTACATAAATCATACGAGGTACGTTATATTCATTAGCCTGACGCCAAACGGTTTCAGACTGAGGCTCAACGCCGCCCTTAGCACACATAACCGTAACCGAACCGTCCAGAACTCTCAGCGAACGCTGAACCTCAACTGTAAAGTCAACGTGTCCCGGTGTATCGATAATGTTGATTCTGTGCTTAACTCCGGCATTAGGTCCTGTTTTCTTTGCCCAGAAGCACGTTGTAGCAGCGGAAGTGATCGTTATACCTCTTTCCTGCTCCTGTGCCATCCAGTCCATAGTTGCGGCACCTTCATGAGTTTCACCGATTTTATGATTAATACCTGTATAATACAAGATTCTTTCTGTAGTAGTTGTTTTACCGGCATCTATATGAGCCATGATACCGATGTTTCTTGTATTCTGAAGTGAATACGCTCTACCCATATTATGTTCCTCCTTTCCCACGTTTTTTAAAACGAAGAACCAATTTATTTAATTGTCTGCAAGGACTACCAACGATAATGTGCAAACGCTCTGTTAGCCTCTGCCATTTTGTGTGTATCCTCACGTTTCTTGCAAGCTCCGCCTGTTCCGTTCAATGCATCCATAAGCTCGTTTGCAAGTCTTTCCTTCATGGTCTTTTCATTACGTTCTCTTGAATAACGGGTCAGCCATCTGAGTCCCAGAGTCTGTCTTCTTTCCGGACGAACCTCCATAGGAACCTGATAAGTTGCACCGCCGACTCTTCTTGCTTTAACCTCAAGAACAGGCATGATGTTGTTCATAGCGTCTGTGAACACTTCAAGCGGTTCCTTTCCGGTCTTTTCCCTGATAATGTCGAACGCATCATAAACAATTTTCTGAGCTACGCCCTTCTTACCGTCTAACATAATGTTATTGATAAGCTTAGTAACTACCACACTGTTATAAATAGGGTCTGCAAGAACTTCTCTCTTTGCAATAAAACCTTTTCTTGGCACGTTACTTCCCTCCTTCATAAAATTTGCGAATAAATTCGTTAATAATGATATCACCGGTACTCTGAGGTCAATATTTCAAACCTCCGTATGTGCGTATACGATTTATACATTTATTAGATATAACCCGATATGCACCAATTTGTGATATGTTCAAGAAGAATAATTATTACTTCTTGTCAGCCTTAGGCTTCTTAGCGCCGTACTTTGAACGGCTCTGCATTCTGTTGGCAACTCCCTGAGTATCAAGAGTACCTCTGATGATGTGGTATCTTGTACCCGGAAGATCCTTAACTCTTCCGCCTCTGATCAGAACAACGCTGTGTTCCTGCAAATTGTGTCCGATACCCGGAATATATGCAGTTACTTCGATACCGTTTGTCAGTCTTACTCTGGCAATCTTTCTCAAAGCCGAGTTAGGCTTCTTAGGTGTTGCCGTTCTTACTGCGGTACACACGCCTCTCTTTTGCGGAGAGCTGTGATCATCGGTTTTCTTCTTCAGAGAGTTTAAGCTCTTCTGAAGAGCAGGAGCGGTAGACTTTTTAACAGATGTCTGTCTTCCTCTTCTTACCAATTGATTAAATGTTGGCATATCGTGTTACACCCCTCTTTCTTTTTTTGGAATTTTTACGGAACTGTCAATGCAATATGCACCGCTTGTCCGTGTGTTATATATTATAACGTACCTTGCGGCACGGTATAATCAGTTTTTTAAAACGCCGGCGCATGAAGCTCCGAGGTCTATGCCGTACATAGCTCCCAAAGACCGCATGGAGTCAATATACATAATCTCCGTTCCGGCTTGCTTTGCAGCCGCTTCAATTTTATCTTTCAGATTTTCTTCGCAGTCACCGGCAATTATTATTCTTTCTGCTCTGCCTGAGGCAAGCGCTTTCATGGTCTGCTTGCAGCCGACAACGGTTCTGCTCTTTTCAGCTTCGGAAATCATGACACTCCTCCTCACACACATGTTACCAGCATATATTAGTATATCAAAAAAATCAAGTGTTGTCAATAGTTTTTTATGCACATATATCACAAATCGAACACAAATTATTCTTTCTGTTTCGGTCAATATTTATGCAATATTATACATTTTTGGTTTGACATACAGGATTAAATGTGATAAAATTATTTTATCCTGTGCACAGCTTCGGCAATAATAAAGAAGCTTGTGCATTTCTGATATGGAGTTGAGCATTATTTTGGTACTTATTGCGGCGGCGCTTGCGGCAGGAATTGCCATAGCCGACAAAACCGATATTTTTTCCGCTTTTATAATATATATTTCTTTTATTATTTCTTTCATAATTACGGGACTTGCTTTGAGAAAGAACATAAGCAAAAAAATCGTTATTTTGAGCGTTTGCTTTCTCGGAGTCGTTATTTCCTCGTACGCTCAGAGCTGTGAAATGAACGGTCTGTTCCCGGTTGACGGAAAGTTCGCCGAAATTTCCGGCTACATCAGCGAGCTACCGACCGAAAGCAACGGAAAATATACATATATAATAACCTGCGACGGTTCGAAATATAAAGACGTTATATATCCGTCAAAAGCAAACATAATGCTCAGAACCGACAAAAAATTTGAGTTCGGGCAGAATATAGGCGCAAAAGGCTTCGTGAACCGATTCAGCGGCAAGATGAATCACAACAGCTTTGACTACGCAAGATATTCAAAATCAAAAAAAGTATTCTACTCGATAACCGACTTTGAAACGGCAACGGATAACAGCTTCAGAAAGCTGTATACTCCGGCATATCTTTCCAACCTTTTAAAGGATAAGATACAACGGTTCATTGACCTCTATACCGCCGATGATGACGCCGCCGTCCTTAAAGCAGTGCTTACAGGAAACAAAAAAACCTTTTCCGATGAATTTACGGCAATTCAGGAACGGACAGGAACGATAAGATTTCTTTATTCTGGTTATCTTCACATACTTCTGATCTTTACACTGATTGAGCTTCTGTTTCCGCTCGCACGCAGAAAATTCAAAGAGGACGTATCGGTTGCGGTAATACTTGTATACGCCCTTTTCAATTCGGGAACGGCTTCTCTTTTAAAAACCGCATTTGTCAGCGTATTTGCAATTATATTTTTGCGCCGTAAGGGTTATCTGCATTTCCCCGATGTTCTTTCAGCGGCGGTTATCGCCATATTACTCGGCAATCCGCTCATGCTCTACAGCTCCGGATTTATACTTTCGGTATATATAAGCTGGCTGTTTTTCATGCTCCGCGAGCCGGCATACAAGCTGTTTGATTTCTTGGGCGGCAAATGGGTGACAAGATATATTTCTATGTGGTTTCTGGGTACTGTCGGAACAGCCCCGGTAATTGCATACTTTTTTGACGGAATTGCTCCGTTTACCTCGCTTTTCACTATAATATACCTTCCCGTGATTGCCGTTATACTTGTGCTTTTTCCGCCGCTTTATCTTGAAATACTTTTGTTTGGTCGGTCATTCATATTTGCAAAGGGAATTTTATGCAGTGTAAAAATAATTGAAAAGCTTCCTTATATTATAGACTCGATTCCTCTTTCGAGTATACGCATGGCAAGTCCGGGTATTCTTTTTCTTATACTGTTCTGCCTTGCCGTTATTCTCATCAGGGATTTATATCTCGGAAAGGCTAAAAAGCTAAGACCTCAGCTGCTCGGCATAATAATTGCCGGAGGTACGCTTTCCATTGTACTTGCTCATATTTTTGCTATAGGAAACGCTTCGATTACCTTTGTGAACGTAGGTCAGGGTGACGGCTCGATTATCGAACTGCCGAAAGGCGAAAGGATAATTGTTGACGGCGGAGGTGCCGAAGAATTTTCCGACTATGACGCCGGCGCAAAGATTTTTGTGCCGTATATGCTTGACGAGGGGCTGTTCCGTGTCGATTTGGCTATAGTTACTCATTTTCACAAGGATCACTGTCTCGGAACAATTGCCGCTATGAAAGAATTAAACGTACACTCCGTAGCAATGCCCGACGCTTCACCCGATGACAAATACCGAATTGAAATCGAAAAGCTTGCAAACGAAAATGGAATTGAAATAATTTATCTCGAAGCCGGCGATAAAATCACCTTTGAATCGGGTTCGGAAATAAACGTGATTTCTCCGTCAAATGCGGCAGACTGTGACGATGTTAACGATACCTCAATAGTTTTTGAGCTGACGGCTAATAATTTCAAGGCTCTTTTCACCGGCGACTCGACAAAGACCTCGGAAGCGGAGCATATAAACGAATACAGCCATGTAAATCTTCTGAAAGTACCTCATCACGGCTCAGACACCTCATCATCTCAGGAATTTATAGACAGGGTTTCGCCTGATTTTTCGGTAATCAGCATCGGAGAAAACAACACCTACGGCTTGCCGACAGATACGGTGCTTGACCGTTTGAAAAATGCAAATTCACACATTCTTCGCACCGACAAGCTCGGAGATATAAAATTCACCGTCAGGCCGAACGGCACATACAGCTACACAAGCTATCTGACGGAATAGCGATTTAAAAGGAGATATATCATGGCAAAAACAGACGCTCTTACAGAGTTAAAAAAACAGATAAAAGCAAATGAAATAAAAGGTCTATACCTCATGTACGGCGACGAAAGCTATATGAGGGAAAGCTATGTAAAAAAAATATCATCAATCATTGATGACTGCGGTTTTCCCGACTTCAACAAGATAATAATTGACGGAAAAAACCTTACCCCCGAGATTGCTGAGGACGCCATAGAAAGTTTTCCGATGATGAGCGAGCAAAAGCTGATACTGATAAAGGACAGCGGTATTTTTTCAAAAGCAAGCGAGGAGCAAAAGGAATACTGGTCAAAAAGGCTTGACAAACTCCCGGACTATGCCGTTGTTATTTTCGATGAGCAAAGCGTTGACAAAAGGAGCGCACTCTATAAAAAAGCGTCAAAGGTCGGATTTGCGGTTGAGTTCGGCTACATGACTGCCGCCGATTCGATAACATGGGTTGAGCGCGAAGCAAGGAATGCCGGCTTGAAAATCTCAAAGGACGTTGCGGCTTATTTTGTCAGCGTATGTGATGAGGGCTTATCGAATCTCAGAAATGAACTTGATAAGCTGATAAGCTATTGCAGCGAGCAGATAACCAAAACTGACATTGACAAAATCGTTTCAAAGGCAATCGGTATCAGAGTTTTTGAGCTTACCGACTGCATAATGGCAAAAAATGCGGACGGTGCGCTTAAAATTCTCTACGATTTAAAAACCGTGAAAGAATCCGCTTTTAAACTTTTGTATCTTCTTTCCGGTTCGTTTGACAAAATGCTTAAATGTTCACTTCTTCTGTCAAACGGCGAAAATAACGTTTCAATTGCCGCAAAGGTCGGGATTGCGCCTTTTCTTGTCAACAAGTATTCAAACGCCGCAAGGGGCTTCGGCGAAAACTATCTTGTTCACAGAATCATCGAGGTTGCCGATTTGGATTTGGCTATAAAAAACGGTGAAATTGACGAATGGTCGGCACTTGAACAGTATGTTATAAATGCCTGCGAAAAGCTTCAATAATAGTATGAACCGCAGACGGCAAATGCCGCCTGCGGTTCTTTTATAAGGAGAAAGGATTTAGTATATGAAAATCTTAAAAAAAATAATAATAACCGATTATCAATTAAAAAGTGCGTCAAGCAGTCCGTCAATATCGTCCTCTGTGCTGTATACATCAAATTTCAAAGCCTGTTTTTCGGTTATTGCTCCGCTTTCGCTCAGTTTTTTAGCAAAGTATTCGCCGTCCGGAGTTTGTGTTTTCAGACTTCTGTGCGCAATGTATACCATATCACCTCTGGTGAACTCATCTTTTTCGGACAAATCCCTTGCCGCTTCGGAATTTATCAAACCTACCGTAACGGCTTTGGAATATGCGTTTTCGGGTTCTGCGTCAAAGCCTATCAGGCGCAGAACAAGAGTTATAAATTCCGCTGCGCTTATATTCTTTGACGGCGAAAAGGTGCTTTTGGACGTACCCTTTGTGATACCGTTATCATAGCAGTACATAACATAAGGGAATGACCAGCGATCGCTTTTTACATCGTCGAAAATCTCCTTTGCCGCATAGTCCTTAACGTTCTTTTCCTCGCCTTTCAAACGGACAAGCATTGTTGCCGCCTGTTCTCTTGTCAGTGTACTTTCAAGCTCGTAACCGTTACCCGTTCCCATAAACAAGCCGAGCTGATTAAGCTCATCGGCAAGCGGTGTGTTTTTTGCTGCGATTTCGGTAGTTTTATTCGGCAAAGGAAATTTCTCCGTTTTCCAGCCTTCTTCATACTGTATGATTTCATATTCAGAAACACTTCCGTCGCCTATTGTAAATCTTTTGTCTATTTCCGCAATCTTCGTTTCTTCACTCGGGTTTTTAGCCGCCGCATATAAGCCGTCATAATCAAACCCGACAGGAAGCTCTCCCTCAAAATAATAGATTTTGTTTTTATTCTGTACTGCAATCTTTATAACAGGTTTTCCTGCCATTTCCGCATTTGCTATCATCAGTTCACCATCAAAAGCATTTTTCTCTAAGGTACAGCTTATTATTTGCAGACTTTCTTTTCTCGGAAACAATATTGTTAAACCGTTGAATTTTTGTAAAATTGTTCTTTGTGATTTATACAACAGCCCCTCGTCTGAAATTTCTGCAATACTACCGCTTTGATTAAAAATACTTCCCGATAATTTTACTCTTTGATTATCTACCGCAAATTCATCTATTTTAAGCGTATAATCAAGCTGTTCTTTCTTTTCTATTATCGACATTCCTTTATAGTATTCTGTACCTCGAATTGTCATTGTCGCTGCCAGTTTCATATTTGAAGCTTCATTTTTTTCTTTATCCGCAAAAACAATATTACTTTCAAGCTCATCGGCAAGCGATGTGTTATCTGCCGCAAATGTGGTTGTGTTAATTATTACCGTAGTAAGTATCGCCATCAGTACTGTAGAAAATATTTTCATAAAGCGTTCTTCCTCCTCCGATGTATTTTAAATTTTCTGCGTCAACCTCTGTTTTCTGCGACTCTATTGTGAAGTCTATACCGCTCAGAACAGACTGCTGTTCGGCATAGTCGAATCTTATTGACGCATGGATAATATCGCTGTCGCTGTAATCCTGACCCACGAGATTCTTTCCGTCAAAGGATTTTACGGATCTGAACTCCATGTCATAGTGCAGATCGCCGAGATACTCCGTATCCTCGTTTGAAAGATTTTTGCTCGGAGTTTCCGAATCAATCTTGAACCATCTGCTCTTTTCACTGCCCTTTAATCTCATTAAAAGATAAGGCGGTCTTTTTTCCTTTCCGTCAATTCTGCGCATAAGTGAAAGAATTGTTACCTTTACATCGCTTCCAAGCTCCTTATACCATTTCGGCGCAACGGCTTCTTCAACGTCCAAATCGGCCTGTGCCGCAAAAAGAACCTTGTAGTCCAGATACATGGATTTGTCATCGGTGTAGCCTTTGAACAGTATCGTCTTTGTCTGATCCGCATATTGATTATTTTTTTCTTCCTGTTTCTTTTCTTCAAGCTCTTTTTGGACTCTTTCATATGTAAGGGAAAGAATTGTATACAGATTTCTTCCGCCCTCTACAGTATAATCTTTTCCGTAAAATTCGTATTTGATATTCTCTCCGTCAGCTTTCACATTATATGAAGCATCGCCAATACCTCTGGAGTCCACATTTATATTTACACCCGTAATTTCGTCATCGTCCGCAGATCCTTTAATTGTAACAGCATTGTTCGGCCAACAGTTGCCGTCATAAACTAAATTGTGATTTTCATCTATTGTATCGGATTCATAGAATTTTTCATACGCTCTGTAGCTTCCGATGTTGTTTTCATTATCTCTCCATAAAACTTTTTTACCGTTGCTTCCCTCAATAGTCATGAAAAACAGCCACTCATTTGTGTATACCTGATTAACGGTGAATTTTAATGTTTCTCCCTCATTTGTCAAAACTCCTAAAAAGCTGCGGCAAATTTCTTTTGTTACCGGCACGGTAAATGTAAGTTTTTCAAGACATTTCATTTCCTTGCCGCCGTATGTCATATTATCAAGGTTAACATCTTTTTTGAGTATCTCGATTGCTTCTGTCCTCGGCGGATTCAATATGTCTACCAGTTTATCGATCATATCGAACATTTTTTTAGGCTCGGGAACTGTAATATCGTAATAAGTGCCAAAACAATCGTCCAAATACAAAAAATTGTCACGCAGTATAATTCTAAGATCCGGTCCCAACGCTTCTTTGGTGTAATCTCTATAATATACCTTTACATCCACTCTTGCATAATATTCGAGATCTTCGTTGTCTACATCGGAAAAATTAAAGTGAGCTCCCGGAACTACTTCATCATGAAATTCGCACGAGGTGTAAATATAGTCATACAAATCAGACAAAGTTTTATATACTTCGTCTTTATATGTATCTCTGTCACTCTCCCCCGTAACGCCGTATTTAATTTCTTTGTTGTAAGTTTTAAACGTACTCATTTCATAAACATTCGTAATATATTTTAAATATTCGTCTGTCATGCTGCTTAATTGCTCCGTGCTTAACTTTATATAATCTCTATAATCTCTGTTAAAACCGCCTTTAGAATAATAATAATATTTCCTGCGTTCCGGATCGCTATCTTCTTCTTTGTCATAGTAATCAACATAAAAATCAGGAACTTTTTCTTCTTTGGTTTCCGTTTTCTCCGTTGTTTGTTCTTCTTCAGTCTTTTCTTCTTCTTTTGTTTCTGATGTTGTTTGCTGTTCGGCTGTTTCCGCTGAGGCAACCGTTGTTTCGGTTGCCTCAGCGAAGGTTTCAGCCTGCACACTCAATGTGATTCCTGCCGCAAGCAATAGTGCTGTCAGCCTTGTAATTGATCTTTTCATGCAAAAACCTTCTTTCTGTTTGGTGGTTAAAGTATGTTTATATGATATACTGTTTGACGTTTATTGTCAAGGGTTTGTTCTAAAATGTAATATTAGAGCTTGAATGGTAATTTTTGTAATTTATACGTAATGTTGCGTACATCATAATTTAATATTGCAGACAAAACAATATACCATGTTTTCTCTATATTATACACTTATTTTGATGTACCCTCGATAATTCTTCCGGTAAATTTCAGAGTTGAATCTCCGCCGTAACCGCCGTT
This sequence comes from uncultured Clostridia bacterium, assembly GCA_934462715.1. Lineage (GTDB taxonomy): Bacteria > Bacillota > Clostridia > UBA1381 > UBA1381 > RGIG1988. Next base: position 148,371 of record CAKSIJ010000006.1, on the reverse strand, counting down.
TAATAAAACGTCTGCGTCTATCCATTCAGCATTACCGCCGTTAATCGGATCCCACACCTTAAATCTGTGATTATCCTTATCAACTCCGAAAAGTACAAGGTATCTTGCAAGCGACATATCTGTTGTGTCGGTTGTTGAAGTCAAAAGCATTATAACAGATTTTCCGTTTTTAATTGAATTGTACAAGGTTGTTTCAGCAGTCGAAGCCGATACGCTTGCCGAAATAAAGTTTCTGCCTGTAGTTGATTCTCCGTTTGTATAGAAATAAATTGCCGCTCTTACCGTATCAGCCGCTGTTCCTCTTGATTCCGGATCTTCCCATTCAAGTGCGTCAAGCATATCAAACAAATCAGTTGTATTCAGCTCATAACCCTCACGTCTTAATCTTATGTTTACCATAACTTTTGCAGCTGCAAGCCAATCCATTTGCTCTATTACTACCGGCTCATTGTCAATATCATCTATTTCAAATATGTTTGTAGGTTCGGGTGCCGCTGTGGCAACAGTAAGCGTAACAGTACCTGTTACAAATCTTTTACCTTTATATTTTGGTACAATTGTATAAGTGCCTGCAACCAGTCCGTTCACCACTTCCGGAGTCAACACCGAATCATCATAATATAATTCCAAATCAGACACCGATATATCTGAAGCCGGAATAGCTGTATCGTTTTTGGTGCAGGTCATTTTCGCAAGAATCGCTTCCTTATAGCTATCCGTCGATGTAATTGTTGTACCGAGCATGTGATTTAACTGAATATTTTCCGTAAGTTTCGGTCTGTATATTATATCTGAAAATGTTAGTTCTAACCTATATTTTTTCATTGAATCATATGCTTGACTGTTCGCTCTTCCAACATATACATAATACTTATGATTTGCCTTAAGCTCCATTGCAGAGATTGTTCTTTTTTCATTTGAAGAATCAGCAACACCATCAATCTTATTATTCCAACGCCAGCTTGTTTCACTTAATCTTACTAAGTCATCATCATCATAAAACTCAAGCTTATGCAAATAATCACATTCGCCTTTAAACAATTCTATTTGTACCACAGTATCTTTTCTTGTTGTAAAGGTATACATATCCGAATCACCTTTATGTAAGGTTTCTCTTATCGTATAATCATTAGGGCTTATCTCTGTTGCTGCATACGGCGAATTATTAAATCTTACAGCATCATATTCATCAGGTCTGTTAGGCGGATAAAAATCAAGTGTATATTCACAATAAAATGGTTGATAGTAGTTGTCCGGATCCACATTATACTTTGGTAATCTGTTCTTTATTTGCTTAACCTCTACATAACATCTTCCCTCTGAAAAACCGTCAATAGCCTTAGGATTGACTTCGTCAATATTGCCTGTACTTACATCTGCTATTACTTCATCGCCTTCCCACATAGCAAGTGAACCGTCGGCATTTGTGCCCTCAAAATATATTAATGCATAAATATTTTTATATGTGCTTTTAATACCCATATATCCTTTTCCGCTTCTTACTTCATATCCAAACAAATCTACATCTCGGTTATAATTAATAGCAGAATTTTTATTGTAGTATGAAGAATAATTTCCATTATCGCACTGTTTTCTGATTACATCTATATAATTCGTATGATCATCACTTTGCTGAGTGTCATTTTTGATAACTCTGAAAGCCGACTTTTTCTCACCGCTGTAATCTTCAAGTGAAACAACTATGTACATAACAACCGGTCTGTATTCTTCATCTATATACCAACCGTATCCATCTTCATACGCATTTTCTCCCTCTCCGCCGCCGCGAACAGTATGAGGTCTTTTATTTAATACACCGTCAGTTTCCTCATAAATTTCAAACATTGTATTTGCATTTCCTACAGTTTCAAACGCATACATTCCCGTTTGTGAAGCAACGAATCTGAAAACATATTCTGCTTTTTGCGAAAAATCCAGATCTTCATTTTTAAAAAGCGCATAATCTATTATATTTGAAAAATAATCATCGCCGGATTCTGCCGAAGCCATAACACTGACTCTTGCCGGCACATATGACGGTGTCAAATCCTTTTTAAATGTAAAACCTCTGGTAAATATACCTTCCATATCGCCGTTATCGTATGTGGATATATATGCTTTATAGCTATCTTTAGCACCTAAAGTTGTATTTGTTTGTATCTCATAATAAGCATTTCTGTCCAAAGTATCATAAAATGTATTTAGCTCATCGGGAGATACCGTATGCACATACGCGAGCAAACTACATTCAGAACCACAATCCGAATTATCTTCATGCGTACAATTTGGCATATCTCCGATTTTTTTATACATAATCGATGTTGAATTTTCCTTATATTCATCAATAACATAATTTCCCAAAGTCATATTAACCGGGAAATCAGCCGGCATAAAGCTCGTTTCAATATATCCGCTATATTGGTTGGATTTGCTTGCTATGTTTTCATTCAGTTCGACACGGTACTGTTTGTTATTGTCAACAGATTCAAAACCAAATCACAATCTTTGTTTGTAAATGTTTTTTCAGCCACAACAGAATTATCCGATACATCTTTAATTTCCAATGTTACCGAATCATTGTCTGTGAGATTTTTAAGATATGTGAACACAAGATCCATTCCCATTTCGGGTTTTGAATATTTATCTATAATCATCGGGAAATCACTGTAAAGATTTTCTGTCCCCTCTTCAACTATGTTGTAATTCCACACATTTGCCGATACTTCTTCGTTGTTGGTTTCTGCGAATACGCAAGGTGTTAAATTTGCAAGCACTAAACCTGCGCTTATTATCTTCTTTAAGTTATTCATGTTTTACTTCCTTTCATTTTTAAGTATTTTTAATCTTTTGTTTTGTTATTATACGATCAAACTAAATAGCCCAACGGAATCACCCCCTTAACATAATAAAATTAAATATCACTTTACTACATTGCTGTATTTAACTTGTGATTCAAGAAGCTTGCCGTTGCTGTCATATGCTTTATGGGTTGATTTTATACGGTAATAATATCCGCTGATTGCCGTATATGTTTTTGATATTGAAGCCATGTCTTTTTGAGTATCTGACCATTGCACCGCTTTAGCCCAATCTTTGTTATTCGTACTTTTTTGCAATTCAATTGTTATACTTGCCATGTTGCCATTAGTAACCACTGTGTAACCCTCTGCAATAAGCGTGCTATTTGTTAATGACAAACTATTTGTTGCACTTTCGATTACAATAAAATATGGCGATATTGTTTCATAACCAAACTCAGTTTTTGCCAAAACAGGATTAGTTGCCATTCCGCAACTAATTGTCGCCGCCATTAATACTGCCATAATTCTTTTTACTTTTGTTTTTTTCATAGAAAAAACCTCCTAAAAATTAATTTTATTGATTGGCTTGTTGCCTTTCACTTATTAAAACTAATTTTTAAGAGGAAAGTGGACAAAAATATTCAAAATTTTTATAACGATTTTAAACATTTGTCGATTTTGTATAATTATTAATGTGTAAATTGTGCATTTTTACATCATGTCAATATGTACTTTCTGCAATCCTTACAACTTCTGCCCTGTCTAATGTTGTAATAACCTGATATATCCATTCATCTGTACTCCAAATAACGCAATTAAACCTCGGATTATCAATATATTTACCGGGGTGAGAATGTACTGTTATTTCTTCTACCTTTGAATTTTCAGTATCAAGCGTTACTGATGTATTAAGCGGATATTTTCCAATTTTTATACTATCAGTATCATTTTCAAACATTATTAATACAGATATTTCACCGGAAACATCTCTGCTCAACTCAAACCCCTTAGGTAAATACCCCACGGTAATATAATCATTTTTAAAGGTCTGCGTCGAATCAACGATTTCAAAATCGGTATGGGTAGCCTTAGAATCGAACACAAAGTTCAGCACTCTGTTCCGCCAAGCCTTAACGCTGAACAGGCTCACCCCTCCCGCAACGCAGACAGCTATCAGCACGCAAGCGGCACGGCGCGAATACTTACTGAATTTAACAAGCTTCTGCCGTCTGCGCACTTTGGCAAAAAGTCTGTTCATCTTCTTTTCGTGCTTTTCCGAAAATTCTATGCTTTCGTCCGTACAGTCTGCCTGTTCGCCAAGCTCTTTATCAGCTCTTTTTGCCGCTTCGGCAATCATTGAATCAAGTGCTTTATCAAAAATACTGTCATTCATAAGTAACCCTCCATTCCGCTTTATCTCTCGCAAATTTTTTCTTCAATTATTCTCTTTTTCAGCATTTCTCTGCCGCGCGTAAAACGTTTCTTCACTGTATCGACAGTTATACCCAAAAGCTGCGCAACCTGTTCGTTGCTCTTTTCATGAGAAAGCTTCAAAATCAAAACATCTCTGTAAATCGGGTTCATTTCCTCAATGAGCTTTTTGATTCTCTCAATGTTTTCCTCCGATACGGCAATTTCCTCCGGTGTTTTAACACTTCCGGTATGCTCTGCAATATTGTCCATATCATCAGCAAAAAACATATGCGTGTTCTCTGTTTTAAGTTTTTTTTGCATAGAAATCGCAGTGTTTCTGCTTACTATCACAACAAAGTTTTTTGTCGACGCCGAATTTACATCATTAAACGTGTAGTTTCCTGCTATTATTTTTTCTATACTCATATGCACCGCGTCCTCCGCAAGGTGCTTGTCGCCCAGAATCTTGAACGCTTCACTGTACATCAGCTTCCTGTGCGTGAAATACACAATTTCAATATGTATTCGCCTGATCCCGGCCTCTATAAAAGTCATTATCATTAATGCTGTTCCACCTTTTTCAAACATAGAAATGATCTACTGTTTATATTATATAACATAATTTTTAAAATTTCAATATCAATTTTAACTTTAATCCGTTTTTTGCCATTTTCACGCAAATAAAATTTTTGAATATAATATACTATAATAACATTCAATGAATGGAGGACAATATATGTGCGGAATAGCAGGAATAATCAATTATAAAAAAAATCTGTATACTTATAAAGCCTACAACACACTGCTGGTAAGGGACATGGCAAAGGCGCTTCGGCACAGAGGGCCTGACGCTTCGGGCGAATGGGTCGGCGAGCACGCCGCATTTTCACACAGCCGTCTGAGCGTAATTGACCCGATGGGCGGCGCACAGCCTATGAAGCGAAAGGTCGGGGAATATGAATTTGTTATTACATATAACGGAGAATTATACAACACCGCCGAGCTTCGCAAGGACTTAATAAACAAAGGCTACGAGCTTACCTCCCTATCGGATACGGAGGTTCTTTTGTACGCTTACATTCACTACGGCGAGGATTGCGCAAAAATGCTTAACGGCATTTATGCCTTTTGCATATGGGATCCCATGCGGCAAAGAGTTTTCATCTGCCGCGACCGTTTCGGAGTAAAGCCATTTTTCTATGCCGAGTGCGGAGATACTCTTATATTCGGCTCGGAAATCAAGGCGCTTTTCAGATACCCGGCAATGAAAGCCGAAATTGATTCGCAGGGGTTATGCGAAATATTTGCACTTTCGCCGGCAAGGACGCAGGGGGTCGGGGTTTTCAAAGGTATAAGAGAGTTAAGACCGGCACACTTTATGTCGGTAACGCGCGGAGGAATAAGGGTAAAAAGCTATTGGAAGCCGGAAAGCAAGGAGCATACTGACAGCTATTCCGACACTGTCGAAAGGGTGCATGACTTGGTTTATGACGCGGTAAAACGTCAGCTTGTCAGCGATGTTCCGATTGCAACCCTGTTGTCGGGCGGTCTTGATTCAAGCATAATAACCGCAATAGCGGCAACCGAATTTAAAAAGCACAATCAACAGCTTTCAACCTATTCGTTCGATTATGAGGATAACGAAAAATACTTTAAAGCAACGGCATTTCAGCCCGATTCCGATAATCCGTGGGTAAAGCGTATGTCGGACGCTTTCGGCACGGAGCATACAAAGCTTGTATGCAAAAACGATATTCTCTTAAAATATCTGTATGACGCAATGTACTATAAGGATATGCCCGGCATGGCGGACTGCGATTCCTCGCTTCTGTACTTTTGCCGCCGAATCAAGCAGCGACACACCGTATGTCTTTCGGGCGAATGTTCAGATGAGATTTTCGGCGGTTATCCGTGGTTCAGAAGTGAAAAAGCATTCAACACTCCGGCTTTCCCGTGGAGCTACGACCTTTCGATGCGTGTTCACGCTTTGAAGCCGATAGTCGCCGAAACCTTAAAGCCCGAGGAATATTCAAGAAGAAGATATGAGGAGTCGATAGCGGAAACCCCCCGTTTTGACGGTGACAGTGCAGAGGAACGGCGCAGACGTGAAATATCGTGGCTCAACATCAACTGGTTCATGACAAATCTGCTTGACAGAAAGGACAGAATGTCAATGGCTTCCGGGCTTGAAGTAAGAGTTCCGTTCTGTGACCACAGGCTCGTTGAATATGTATGGAATATCCCCTGGGAAATGAAAAACAAGGATAACGTTTCAAAGAGCATTTTAAGAGAAGCCGCAAGAACCATTCTTCCCGAGGACGTCTTAATGCGCAAAAAAAGTCCGTACCCCAAAACCTTTAACCCTGTATACGAAAAGAGTGTAAGAAATCTTTTAAACGAGGTCTTGAATGACCCGTCATCGCCGATTCTTACCTTTATTGATAAAAATAGCGTTGAGGAAATCTGCGCTCCCGGTTCTGATTACGGCAAGCCTTTCTTCGGTCAGCTTATGGCGATTCCTCAATACATGGGTTATCTGATACAGGTTAACTATTGGCTTGAAGAATATAATCCGAGAATAGTTTAAGCAAAAAAGTCCGCTGCGCCCAAAACGCAGCGGCTTCTTATTTATATTCCTTTATTTTATCGCCATGCACAATAAACGCTTTTTCGGAAAGCTTAATCATCGGCAAATCGTTCATGGAATCGGTATAGAAATTATCCACAGTATCATTCGGGAATCTTTCCTTAAAAAGCCTTACCTTTGCTTCGTTATGACACAAATAAACAACCTTTCGCTTATTTAAGTCAACCCTTGATGCAATAAGGTTTTTTATCCCGAGCCTTTTGCATATCTCTTCCAGAAAAAAGTCATTTGAAGCAGATATTATAACATCGTCCGGCTTCTGCATTTTTTTATAAAATGCCTTTATTTTATGTTCGTGACAGTCCCAAAATTCCTTAACTGTTTTTTCGGGCGAATCAAGCCTTGACAAAAATCCTCCCATGTATTTCTCACACTTTGACGTCAATCCGTCTGTTGAAATGATACATAGCTTATATTCAATAAGCGTTACTATCGTCGGCAGTAAAAACCTCGTAATCGACGGCTTTCTTTTAAGGCAATAGATAAAAAAATCAAAGCTGCTCTCTCCGTCATATATTGTGTTGTCAAAATCATATACATTCATATCGGTAAAACTCCGTTTAAGTCAAAAGTCCCGATATTTTTGCGGGACTTTTGATGTTAAATATTATAATTCAATAAAATATTCTCTCTGAACCTTATTATAACAATCGGTATCGGCAAAACGGTTTGCATAGAACAGAATTTCTTTCTTATATTCTTCATCCCTGTTCTTTACATACTCGTTGTAAGTGTTAACCGTTTTTGGAAGCTTTCCGTCCTCTGCGATATTTTTCAATATCTTAAATCCGACTTTTGTCTTTATCTTTCCCGATTCTTCCTTTATATACAGGTTCACCAGTGCGGAATAGTTTGCGTCTATTATGCGCTCCTGATTTTCCGGTCCGTTTCCGCTGTCGCTCAGGAAATTGCCTATAGAATAGGAAATGAAATATCCGTCCTCAACACTGCTCTTTTGAATAATGTGAGGGTGGTTGTTGATAATTATATCAGCTCCGTATTCTTTAACCCGATCGCACACATAAAGTGTGTAAGCGTCAACCTCGCTGTTATACTGTCCTCCGCAGTGCGAACACATCACAACATAATCGGCTTCTTTCTTTGCCTTTTCTATATCTCTTTTCAACTGATCAAGATACGGCTTTAAAATATTGTCAAAGGTATCGTTCTTTGTGTGATAGAGCCTGTCAACGTCCTCTTTTATCTGCTCGTTTGAATTGAGCAAATGAATCGAACCCTCCAGGGTTTCCTCCGGCTGATAAAGATTTACCATATACTTATGCTTTAAAAACATATGGTTTGCAAAGGAATTAACTCCGTATGTATAGTTTAAAAACGCAACCTTAACACCGCCTATTTCCTTAACGAAAATGCTGTTGCGTTCCTCCGGGGTTTTGTAAATACCTATTGTGTCAAATCCACGGCTGCGGCAGTTATCCAAAGTGTTGATTATACCCTCCTCATCTCTGTCAAGAGCATGATTGTTCGCAAGGGTCAGCAAGTCAACCTCACATTTTTTCAAAGCGTCAAGATATATCTCCGGTGTATTGAAGCAATATCTTTCATGTGTATACAAAAGCTCCTTGCCGGCAACCGGGGTTTCAAGATTTCCGACAAGATAATCCGCCGCTCTTAACTCGTCCCCGATTTCCTCAAACAGACAGCTGTAATCATCGGCATTAAGCGCAACCATTTTCTGCGAACACATAATATCTCCGGTAAAGGATATTCTCTTATAATTTTCGTCATAGTCCTTAATTGATTTTGCAAAGCAACGTCCGAGCTCCACAGCGTTATCCTGTGAAAAAATATTGTCCTCCGTTCCGAAATATGCGGTTTCAAGAGTAAATGCAACATCGGCGTTTGCTTTTGTTAACATATAGTTTGCAAAACAGGGCGTTTTTGACGAGTTCCAATTTGTTTCGGGCGGATAATCGTTTTTGCTTCTGTATTGTAAAGCGTTTTCATTCATGTTATTTTCAAGAAAGGCGCTGAAGCGTGAAAACTCATCAAGCTTGCTCTTTCTGTTTCTTACAATGAAAACACGGTCATTTTCGTTGTAGCAGTGCCACGGCGAGTGAAAATCAAAGCCGTATAAAACACCGTTTTCGGCAATCTTTCTGATTGCGGCGGTTTCGGGATATATTGCGGGATTTTCAAGGTCATAGTCACGGTTATGGTCATAAGGCGCTCTTGATTTTCCCTGGTCGCCGTCAATAACACCGTCAAAGTCAACGAACGGCACACACACAATCTTTGCGTTTTCAACAGGATTTGCAAGCAATCCGTCAAGCACACCCTCAATCACATAATCTCCGCTCGACTCGCAGGCATGATGTCTTGAAGTCAGAAGTATCAGTCTGTCACCGGTTCCGAATGTGATATACGGAACGCTTCTTCCCTTTCTCGACTTGCAGAGTTCCTTAACCTCAACGTTCTTTTCCTTGCAGAACTCATAAAATCTGTCGGGGTGATAGAGCATACTGTGAGCAAAATACACCTTGTTTTCGTCCTTGCCAAAGGTATATGCAAAGGCATTTGCTTCTTCTCCCTTGCCGAGCCATTCCCATTTTTTAAGGTCATGGCTTACCGCCGGACCGTAATATCCGATTCTGTTTTCCGGGAATTTAAAGGTTACGGTTTTGCCGCCGAAGCCCTCTGCACAGAATGCCCAGTAAAACCAATCCTCTTGGGTGTCTCTGAGTTCATTATTCAAATAATATGTATTTCCGTCTTGTTTTTCTATCCGTATGTTTCCGCCGAGAAAATCGCTTTTTATTTCCATAAATTTAACCTGCCTTTTCTTTAATTTTGACCGTGTATTCTACACTTATCCGATATCCTTTAATTTTATCCACTTTATTATAACAGATAAGCAAAAAAAGTCAACCCTTTTTATCAAAGTTCCGAAAAAAGCCATAAAAAGAAACAGCTTTGACATATAAACATACAAAGCTGTTTCTTTATTTGGGAGGAACCGTTTTTTTCGGTTCATTTTCCGGTTATTCCGGAAACATTTTAAGAGGAATCAGAAAAATATTATGTTATACGCAATCGCAGAACCGTAATCCTGCGATTGCATTATACCATGCAAAATTATTATCATTTGTCTATTTCAATTGTAAGCAACGGCTGCTGAGGCGGTATGCTCATGGTAACCAAGTCCTTTGCCGTTCCCTTGATTTTTGTGCCTTCCTTGATTCCGAGTTCGACAACCTTTTTTGAAAGCTCATCGCTAAGGTTGAATACCCATTGATTTGTCGGATTGTCCTTTTCGCCCGTTACAAGCTGTACAGGCTTATCATTTTCATAAACCACTTCGCAAACGGTTCCGCTCACTTCCACAGAGCGTAAAAGTTCAACGGTATACAAGGTTTGCTGAGGCGGTATACTTCTCGTCTGAGCCGCATCCGCTGTGCCGGCAATCTGAGAACCCTCTTTTATTCCAAGCTTTTTAACCGTTTCGGCAAGTTCTTCCGAAAGGTTATATGCATTCTGAGTATGCGGATCCTCCTTTTCTCCCGTAATTATCTGCACAAGATTATTGTCGCTGTCATAAACCAGTTCGCATACCGTACCCGATATTTCAACGGTATCTTTAGCTTCCTCGGCAGCTTCCGCAACGGAAATGCTTACCGGAACCATCTGCGGCGGAATACTTGCCGTTGCCAGATCGCCGACCTCGGCAACAATCTTTGTTCCAACCTCCAGTCCAAGCTCCTTAACTTTTGCCGAAAGCTCATCGGAAAGATTTAAAACTGTCTGCGAATTAATATCGTCCTTATCTCCGAGTACAAGCTGTACCGGCTTTTCCTGTTCCGGATTTTCACCGTCATATATAATCTCGCAAATCGTTCCGGAAATCTCGTTTTTCTCTTCAACATCAGCATAAACGACGTTGATGCCGTCTGTCTTTTCTTCAAGCTTTCCGTCAAGGATTTCTTCAACAAAATTCATCGGAACATAGGTTTTATCGTTAATAAGCTTTGGTGCTTCACCCAAAAGCATCGGAGCGGTTTTTGCAAATGTGTAACCGTCACGGTCGGGCGAACAGGTAATGTATACCGGGATTGAGCTTATAATGATTTTTCTTGAAGCGTCGTCCCATTCAACGTCAAAGCCCAAACCCTCGCATATTGCTCTTAAGGGTAAATATTTCTTTTCACCCACAACCTCTATGCTTCCGTTTTCCGACAGCGTTCCGTTTATGTACAGCTTATCATTTTCCTGTGCTGCCGCCATGCTTGCAACCGCTATAACCGACGCAGCCGCCGTTGCTGTTGCGATAATTCTTTTAACCTTGTTTCTCATAGTTCAGTCCTCCGTTTCTTTCTGTCTTTCCGACAGTATAAATTTAATATTCAGAGCTTTCATTGCCCTTTCACTATTTATATAGTCACGATAAAAATAACGGTTCATTATTTTTTTGGATTTTTTTATTTTTTGATTTACAAACAAATAAAACTGTGTTATACTAATATTATAATTGAAAAAAACAGGTAATTTTGCTAATGGATTGCCTTAAAAACTTGAAAGGATGAACAGTAATGAGCAATATCTGGCACGATATAAACCCGAGAAGAATTTCAGCCGAGGACTTTGTTGCCTGCATCGAAATTCCCAAGGGCGGAAAAAACAAATATGAAATGGATAAAGAAACAGGTCTTTTGTGTCTTGACAGAGTTCTTTATACCTCAACCCACTATCCGGCAAACTACGGATTCATTCCCCGTACCTATGCTTCGGATAACGATCCTTTGGACGTGCTTGTGCTTTGTCAGGAAAGTATAGTCCCGATGACTCTTGTGCGCTGCTATCCTATCGGCGTAATCAATATGATAGATAACGATATGGAGGACGAAAAAATCATTGCCATTCCGTTTAACGATCCGTCCCTGACCTGCTATACCGATATTTCACAGCTTCCGGCTCATACCTTTGAAGAAATATCGCACTTCTTTAAGGTTTATAAATCACTTGAAGAAAAGGAAACCGTCGTAAGCGAGGTTCTGGGCTGCGATGAAGCCAAAAAAAGAATAAAAAGCTGTATAAAAAAGTATCGTGATACCTTTTGCTGATTAAAAAAGCGCCTGTTCAGCAGGCGCTTATTATATTATTTAATTTGATTTTCACATTAAACAGACTGTCAGTTGCCGCTGTTTTTCATTTGACGTATAATATCCTTAAGCTCCCCCACCTCCTTTTCGAGTCTTTTAATTTTATCCTCCTTATCCTCCTCATTTCTTTCCGAAAAAGGATTATCCGAGTAGAACGTTCTTATTTCACCGTTTAAAACAGAGCCGTAGTAATACCGGCAGTCAACTCCGTTTGACATCACGAGCATTTCGGGATTTCCTCCCGACGCTGCCGTGAGCACCTTATTTCCGTTATCCGGATATGCCGCTCTGATATGCATACCGCTTTTCCATACAACAATACTTTTGTTTTTTTCAGAGCAGACCACAGGCTGTTCCGCTTCTCTGTCATCTGCTATTCTGCACCCGTTGGCATAAACTCCTCCGTCATGAATATACGTTATAAGCCTTTCGTCTCCGGCGGTTCTGACATATGGCATTTCACCCTCCGAATTGTAAACAAGCTGCCCGGGTTTACCGTCCGAGAAATCTCTGCTGCCCAGAATGCCGTTTTCATTCGTATAATAAACCTTCATGCCATGCAAAAAGAAATGTTCGTTTTTCAGCTTATCAACCGTTTCGGGCATTGCGTTATCTCCCAGCAAACAATGCACCAGAATATACTCGCCCTTATAGGCGGCAGAATAAAATATACTCTGTCCTATTTTGTTTGCCCCGAGCATAACCCTTTTTATTGAAATCTCGCCGTTTATTCCTCCCAGCTCACAGCTGCGGCGCACCCCGCTGTTAATTTGCATATAGGTAAAACCGGTGTTTTCCTTTACCGATGTTATAATATGGGTAACGCCCGAATTATCCATGTTCACGAATAATTTATCGGTTCCCTTTGTGCTGAGTATATCCTCTCTTTTCGCTCCGCCGTTAAGCCTTACGGCACATATTCCGACATAAGGCTTATAATAGTACATTATTTTATCGTTATTATCAAAAGTCAAATATTTCATAGCAATCCTCCAAATCTGCCGCCGCACAGCGGCATATATCATATGATAATACATTTATATGTCCGATTTGGGAAAAGTATTATTTTAATTATGTAATAAAATCGGATTTTTAAAAATAAAATAATAATAGCATTAATCGGTATGTACCTTTAATTTTGCACCGATTCTCTGCTGCCGAAAACAACAGCAGAAAACGTAATTTCAAAACGAACAGTCACATTTTCACGTTATTACTTTAAGGACGATATAATACTATGCTGAATTTCAAAACAAAACACTTTAAAACAATAATACTTACAAAGCAAAAAATTATAACAGCCGTATGCATTATATTGCTTGCAGGCATTTGCGCAGCTGCGGTACATAATATTAAACCGAATCCGGTTGCTGACGAAAACCAGTACAGCTCTTCGGACGATTTTCACAGCATGATGATATCCGATGTGCTTCCGACAGACAAACGGCAAAAGGGCAGTCTGAAAAAACTTGCTTCGGTTCTTCTCGGCTTTGATCCCGGCAATCCGGAAACCATTTTTTACGATTATTCCGCTCAATTTCACAGTATAGAGGATTATGCGGATCAGACAGGCACGGTATATCCGTCGCCAATGCCGCAGGAGGCTGCAAAGGAAAAGGAACAGACACCTGCCTCCCCTGCACCGGTTGAGGAAAAGCCAATCAGCGAAACCTCGGTGTCAAAGGGAATGTCGGTATCAAACGCAACCTCATATAATGTAAATGCATCAGCATTTGCCGCTGAGCAGCTGCCGTATACGCTTGACAGCAACGGTCCGCAGATACTGATAGTTCATACCCACACCACAGAAAGCTATACCGACAGCGGAAAAACCAAATATACTATCAGCGAAAGTGACAGAAGCACAGATGAATCAAAAAACATGATTGCGGTAGGAAATGCGCTTGCAGAGGTACTTAACGAAAAAGGAATACAAACTGTGCATGACACAACGGTGCATGATTATCCCGCATACAACGGCTCATACAACCGCTCGAAAGCAACGGTCCTTGCAAATTTAAAAAAATATCCGTCAATAAAAATTGTGCTTGACGTCCACCGTGACGGGATTATCCGCTCGGACGGCACAAAGGTCAAGGTTGCCTGCGACATAAACGGTTCAAAGGCATCGCAGTGCATGATAGTTGTCGGTTCGGATATTCTGCTGACGCACGATTATTGGAGAGAAAATATGAAGCTTGCGTGCAAGCTCCAAAGCAAAGCAAATGAAATGTACCCCGGTCTTATGCGCCCGATTAATCTAAGAGAACAAAGATTCAACCAACAGCTTTCAAAGGGTGCGCTTATTATCGAGGTCGGCTCTAACGGAAACACTCTTAATGAATCGGTCTATTCAGCAAAGCTTTTCGGAAATGTGATTGCGGCATTGTTCAACTCATAAAAAACGGGGCGGTGCAAACCGTCCGTTCATTTTATATAAAAAACTCCGCCGCAAAAACCACAACACAGCTTACTACCGCAACGGTAAACAGGCTTTTTCCTTTCCATGCAAGAAACACGGCAACAACCAGAGCCGCAGCAGCCGACCAAACGCTTTGAGTCGAGTGAAGTATTGAGGGGAAAGTCATAACCGCAAGCGTTACATACGGAACATAAAACAAAAACGAACGAACCGTTTTGTTTGTTATTTCCTTTCTGATAAGCGTAAGCGGAAGCACTCTTATCAGATAAGTCACAGCAGCCATTGCGAATATGTATATATAAACATTATGATTCATTTCCGTTTTCCTCCTTTACAGGAAATAATACCGCCGCTGCAAGGGATATAACAACCGTTAAAAGTATTATTCTTATCCCCTCGGGTATAAAAGAAAAGAAGCTTACCTCCGTCATTATCCAGCTGAGCAGCACACCGGCCGCAACAGTGCCGAAAACCACCTTGTTCTGCTTCGCCGGCGGAATAAAAATCGCTATAAACATTCCGTAGAGCGCAACGCTCAGCGCACTGACTATCCTTGCCGGCAGCACTGCTCCGAGGACTCCTCCGGTAAGCGTTCCGAGCGCCCAGCCGGGCATTGCCACAACATCTGCGCCGAACGCATAATAAGGATTCAATTTGTTAGGAACGGAAATTGAAATTCCGAAAATCTCATCGGTAACGTTAAAGCCTACAAGCAATCTGTGCCATATCGAAGCGTCAGGGTCTATTTTTTGACTCAGCGCACACGACATCAGCAGATAACGTGCATTTGCGACCGCCTCCATTATGAATACCTCCAAATATCCTGCGTTTTGCGCTATAAGAGTGAAGCCTATAAATTCGCCTGCCGACGCATTTATCAAAAGACTTGTAAGCGACGCCTGTCCGGGCGTCATTCCCGCCTTGACCGCCGCTATACCGAGAGTAAGCGATACGGCAAAATATCCCAAAGCAATAGGTATTGCGTCCTTTATTCCTCTTAAAAACCAAAATTTTTTATTTTGCAGCATTGCAATTCTCCATTCCACTGTCAATACAGATTAGATAAAACAAAATTATATACTCCGAAACATCTTTGATTATAGCATAGTTTATTTTTTCTTTCAATTCTTTTTCAAAAAAAGTTTGCATATTCTACATTTTTCTTAAAAACCTGTTTTGAAGCAAACAGATATATTACTATTTTATATAATGAAACAGCCCGTCTTTTTAAGGCGGGCTGTCGGCGAATTATTAAATATTATATCAGTGATTGTTTCTCTTTGTGTAATGAGTATGCAAAAGCTCGTGCGACTTGTGTGAGCAAGGCTCTCCGAAGTATTCCTCATAAAGCTTTTTAACATACGGATTTTCATGCGACTTTCTCAGCTCGGAGGCTTCATCTTCAGCATAGAGTGCCTTTGCGCGAAGCTCCTTGACATTTACGGTTGCCTTTGTTCTTGAGTCTGTGATAGGCTGACCGCCGCCGTTGATACAACCGCCCGGGCAAGCCATTATTTCGATAAAGTCATAATGCTCGCCGCTCTTTACTCTTTCGAGTATTTCTCTTGCGTTCTTTGTACCGTGAACAACCGCAACCTTAACGTCCTTTCCGGCAATCTTTAATATTGCTTCCTTAACGCCTTCAAGACCTCTTACGGCTGTAACATTCAAATCGTCAAGCGGCTTCTTTTCAAGAATTTCATATACGGTTCTGATTGCAGCCTCCATAACTCCGCCCGTTGTACCGAATATAACTCCGGCACCGGTAGCCATACCGAACGGCTGGTCAAATTCTTCATCGGGGAGCTCCGCAAAGTTTATTCCGGCCTGCTTGATCATTCTTGCAAGCTCTCTGGTTGTAAGCGACGCGTCTATATCCTGTGCTCCGCTTGTTGAATGTTCGGGACGTGCAGCCTCAAACTTCTTGGAGGTACAGGGCATGATAGCTACGGAATATATATTTTCCTTTGCAATGTTTGATTTTTCCGCATAGTACGATTTTATAATTGCTCCGAATATTTCCATAGGCGATTTTGCCGTTGAAAGATTCTCCGTAAATTCGGGATAATAATGCTCGCAGAACTTAACCCAGCCCGGTGAACATGAAGTAATAAGAGGAAGCTTTTCTCCGCTTGTGAATCTTTGTATAAACTCCGTTCCCTCCTCCATGATTGTAACATCGGCTGCGGTGTCGGTATCGAATACCTTGTCAAAGCCCAGACGTCGGAGCGCCGCAACCATCTTGCCGGTAACAGGTGTTCCGATCGGAAGTCCGAATTCTTCTCCCAATGCCGCTCTTACTGCCGGAGCCGTCTGAACAACAACGTGCTTTTCGGCATTGTCGATAGCTGCCTGAACCTTAGGAATATCGTTTTTCTCATAAAGAGCGCCTACCGGACATGATACTATACACTGTCCGCAGTAGATACAGCCGACGTCAGCCATCGACTGACCGAAAGCTGTTCCAACCTCTGTCGAAAAACCTCTGTTTACGCACGAGATAACCGATATTGCCTGGTTATCGCAAGCACCGATACATCTTCTGCAAAGTATGCAT
The DNA here is from genome assembly GCA_934462715.1 of uncultured Clostridia bacterium. Lineage (GTDB taxonomy): Bacteria > Bacillota > Clostridia > UBA1381 > UBA1381 > RGIG1988. Next base: position 131,414 of record CAKSIJ010000006.1, on the reverse strand, counting down.
TTATTATTATCTCTTATAAGAGAAGTTGAATTATCGTCAATATCGTGCTTGATATTTTCGCCCTCAAAGCGTATATTGTCCACGCCAAGCTCCTCCGCAAGGCTCTGAAGCTCGCAGTTTCTGTTTCTTATACAGGTTAAGCACTTTCTTTCGTGGTTTGAAAGAATGAGTTCAAGAGTAAGACGTCTTGCGTTTCTTGCCTTTTCGGAATTTGTAAATACTTCAATTCCCTCCGCAACCGGATATACACAGGCTGCCTGCAAGGCTCTTGCTCCCTTAACCTCAACCAAGCACATTCTGCACGCACCGATTTGGTTTATATCCTTTAAATAACATAAGGTAGGAATGTTAATACCAACCTCCCGAGCAGCGTCAAGTATGGTGTAACCCTCAGGCACACTTACATCATGACCGTTTATTTTTAAGTTTACCATCTGTTTTTTCATTCCTTTCCTTGAATTACTTCTTATCTATTGCGCCGAACTTACAAGCAGACTGACACGCACCGCACTTAATACACTTATCCTGATTGATAACAAACGGCTCTTTGATTTTGCCCGAAATCGCGCCTGCCGGACACTGTCTTGAACAAAGCGAGCAGCCCTTACACTTAACAGGATCAATAACGTATCTTGCCAAAGCCTTACATACTCCTGCCGGACAAACCTTATCGCGTACATGAGCTTCATATTCATCTCTGAAATATTTAAGAGTTGAAAGCACAGGGTTCGGAGCTGTTTGTCCCAAACCGCAGAGCGCAGCATTTTTTATGCTGTAGCAAAGTTCTTCAAGCTTGTCGAGATCCTCCATTGTTGCTTTGCCCTCTGTGATTTTTGTAAGCAATTCAAGAAGTCTTTTTGTTCCGATTCGGCACGGTGCGCATTTTCCGCAGGATTCGTCAACGGTGAATTCAAGGAAGAACTTAGCTATGTCAACCATACAGTTATCCTCGTCCATTACGATAAGTCCACCCGAGCCCATCATTGAACCGATAGCCATAAGAGAATCATAATCTATCGGTGTGTCTATCAATGAAGCCGGAATACAGCCGCCGGACGGTCCGCCCGTTTGAGCTGCCTTAAACTTCTTGCCGTTCGGAATACCTCCGCCGATGTCCTCGATTATTTCACGGAGCGTTGTACCCATCGGTACTTCAACAAGACCTGTGTTGTGTATCTTGCCGCCGAGTGCGAATACCTTTGTTCCCTTACTCTTTTCCGTACCTATCGAAGCAAACCATTCAGCGCCCTTATTAATAATTACCGGTATGTTTGCATAGGTTTCAACATTGTTGAGCATTGTAGGCTTTGCCCAAAGACCCTTGTTTGCCGGGAACGGCGGACGAGGTCTGGGTTCTCCTCTCTTACCCTCGATTGAAGTCATAAGAGCGGTTTCCTCTCCGCATACGAATGCTCCTGCGCCGAGTCTGATTTCCAGATCAAAATCAAAGCCCTTATCAAAAATATTCTTACCCAACAGACCATAATCCCTTGCCTGATCTATTGCAATCTGCAATCTCTTAACGGCTATGGGATACTCTGCTCTGATATATATGTAACCCTGTGTTGCGCCGATAGCATAAGCGGCAATTGCCATAGCTTCGATTACGGAGTGAGGATCTCCCTCCAGAACCGATCTGTCCATGAACGCTCCCGGGTCGCCCTCATCGGCATTACAGGCAACGTATTTCTGTTCCCCTTTTGCCGCATGGGTAAATTTCCATTTCAAGCCGGTCGGGAAACCGCCGCCCCCTCTTCCTCTCAAGCCGGAATCGAGTATTGTCTGAATGACTTCCTCTTGGGTCATCTCGTTCAGAACCTTTGCAAGCGCTTTGTAACCGTCCAGCGCAATGTATTCGTCAATGTTTTCAGGGTCGATAACGCCGCAGTTTCTTAAAGCCACACGCATCTGCTTTGCATAAAAATTAGTTTCGTTAAGACTCTTTATGCTTCCGTCCTCAAGAACCGTTTCCTGATAAAGCAAACGCTTAACTATACGTCCCTTTAACAAATGCTCCTCAACTATTTCCTTTACGTCCTCAACCTTAACTCTGCTGTAAAATGCGCCCTCGGGGTAAACAACCATAATCGGTCCCAAAGCGCAAAGACCGAAACAGCCTGTCTTTATAACCTTGATTTCCTTGTCAAGACCGTTTGCGGCAAGCTGCTTTTCCATTTCGGCAATAATAGACTCACTTCCCGAAGAAGTACATCCGGTACCGCCGCAGCATAAAACATAACCTCTTATCATATCCATGCTTATAATCCTACCTTTCGTAACGTTCGTTTTTATTCGTTTATCATGTATTCTTTTACGGGCCGCTTGTTTATTATGTGTTCTTCTATAACACGGCAAGCCTTTTGCGGATCCATGTTAACATATGTAACCTTTTCTTCGTCCGGAAGCTGAACCTCAACGATCGGTTCAAGGTCACATTTGCCGATACAGTCCATAAGTGTAACCGCAACGTGTTCCAGATTTCTTTTTGTTATTTCCTCCGTAAACGCAGTCATTACGTTTCTTGCCCCCGCTGCGATTCCGCAGGTTCCCATGCCTACAGTGATTCTGATTGCATGGCTGTCCTTTCTCATATTAACATTTGGAGCTATTTCCTGTCTTATAGCTTCCAAATCAGCTAAACTCTTCATATTTATAACCATTCCTTTCCGTGCTGTAAGGCACAAAACCAAAGCCTGAAAAAATTGTTCGCAAGTAGCTGCTTTGCAGTGAGTGGTGCTGTACGTTTGTACCGCTCCGAGCAGAAAGCAGTGCTATGGGCGATTTTATTCAGACTTATAACCATTCCTATCCGCACTGATATTACCTTAATAGATTTTCTCCGTCTTTCAGAAATTCCAAAAGCCACGCAGAAATTTCACGTTCTTTTACCGATATACCGTTAAGTATTTTTCTGATCTCTCGTGTATCCGCAATAAATTCTTTCGCGTTAACTGCGTGTCTGTACAAAAAGTCAATTTTATCGTTTGATATTATCAGCTGATACACGGTATTCGCCATATCGCCGAGCGGCCGCCGGTCTATGCTTGAATAGCCGAACACCGCTTTAACAACCGTACCCTCTCCCTGTCGTGAGCTTATCAAAAAGCTGCCTCCGCTCATCTCGCACGCCTGTTTCGTCAGCGGTATTCCCAAACCGACCTTTCTCGTTTTTCTCTCAGTCACAAATGGATCATGAGCCTTTTTTACCATTTCCCCTGACATTCCCTTTCCGTTATCCGACACGGTAAAGGAAAGCAGGTCAGTCCGTTCATTTTCGGTAACATCGATTTGAATAAATGATGCGCCCGCCGTTATTGAATTTTGTACTGTATCGAGAATATGAAGCGAAATTTCTCTCAAGCTTTACTCTCCGTTTCTGCGCAAGACTGCGCCGTTTTGTATGTACCCTCCGATTTTACTGTACTTTTTTATCGGGATACCGCAGCTTAAAAGCTCTTATTCGTACTTTGCGAGAATTTCATCGACATCGTCGGGTACAAGACGTCCGTATACATCATCGTTAACGGTCATGACCGGAGCAAGTCCGCAGGCGCCTATGCAGCGCGTCGCATCGATTGAAAATCTTCCGTCGGGTGAACACTGTCCCACTTCAATTCCAAGCTTTTTCTTTATCTTATCAAGAATATCTCCTGAACCCTTTACATAACAAGCCGTGCCAAGACAGACTGCTATCTGGTATTTGCCCTTCGGATAAAGCGAGAACTGAGCGTAGAACGTTACAATACCGTAGATTTCAGCCAGCGGTACGCCGAGCCCGTCCGAAATCATCGTCTGCACCTCAATCGGCAGATAACCGTAAATGTCCTGAGCCTTATGCAGTACCGGAATTGCGGCACCCTCCATTCCCTTATGGCTCTCGATTACCGCTTTGAGCTTTTCCTCCTGTTCTTTCGTGCCGTAAAACGGCAGTGTGTTTTTTGTCTCCATCAGTAAACCTCCTGTTCACATTTTGTATTAATATATAAACTTTCATTTATAACAGTTATACCCTTTGATTATAGCAAAAAATTATGTAAAAATCCATAAAAATTTGTTAAAAAAATAATTTACTACTTTCTGCCCAAAAAACAGATATTGTTTTTGGGCATATTGTTTATACATATGTGCGGTTGTTCTCTCGAAAAAACAAATTACACTCATTTTTACAATTTTGAAACGGTATATTTTCTCTTTCGGCTCATGAACTTCGGCTGTATTTTATATATCAAAATTTGACCTGAAGCTTCAGAAAATATCATCAATCGACACCATTTGTCAAAAATTTATAATTACATAAAAATCCAACAAAAAATAATTGTTAAAATTATCTAATTTTTTCTTGACAAACCATGTTTTGTGTGATAAAATACTTTTACATTGAAATAATAATCATTTTGCGGTATCGTAATGAATTGTTGTGCGGCGCAGAAAAAGAGGAGGCAGCAGGTATGCTTGTATATAACAATCCGGAAAACCTGACCGATGAACAGCTTGTTCAAAATGCCTCAAGGGGAGATTCCCGAGCTATGGAATGTCTGATTTTGCGCTACAACAAAACAATTACCGCAGAAGCGTCCAAATATTATGCACAGGGCTTTGAAAAAGACGATATTGTCCAGGAGGGAATGATAGGACTTTATAATGCGGTTTTAAGCTATAATCCCGAAAAGAACAGCTTTAAAACCTTTGCCTGCCTTTGCATCACAAGGCGGATTCTGACTCTTTTAAAAACCTCGTCAAGACAAAAGCACATTCCGCTGAACGCCGCTTTTTCGCTTGACAGCCGTATAGGCGATAACGGCTGCGCCGCTTATATAGATTGCCTCGAAGCGCCGGAAAATACCAATCCGGAAAAAATAGTTATAAGCAACGACGCATATATTAGACGGCTGAAGCTTATAAAATCCGCTCTGAGCGGATTTGAAAAAAGAGTGCTTCATTATCTTATGGAGGGATTATCCTACAAAGAAATCTCGGAATGTATGCACAAGGACGCAAAATCTATTGACAATGCAATTCAGCGTATAAGAAAAAAATCCGAGCTTTATTCGGAAATTTGATTTGTCACTGCGTAAAACACATCTGTCTAAGTAGCTTAAAAGTAAAGCAATACTACAGTATCATATCGGTGCAACTCCGGTCCGGACAGGAAAAATATTTTTTAAATCAAGAGAGGAACAAAACAATGTACGAAGACAAAACTTTAATCTGTAAGGATTGCGGCAAGGAATTTATTTTTTCTGCCGGAGAACAGGAATTTTATGCCGAAAAGGGCTTTCAAAATGAGCCTATCCGCTGCAAGGATTGCAGAACAGCAAGAAAAAACAACGTAAGACAGCCAAAAGAAATGTATGAAATTGTTTGCGCAGACTGCGGCAAGGTAGATAAGGTTCCGTTCATGCCCAGAAATGACAAGCCGGTTTATTGCAGCGAATGTTTTGAAAAGCACAGAGCTTAATTAAACCTCCCCGGTTCATAGCCTTATAGGTTTTGGCGTAAATACGGCGTACATATTATGTTTTATATATAGTATATTCCGAGATATGTTAATAATGAATAGGGATTCTGAGACCGGACGGCAAAGTCCGGTCTTTGGTTTCACTCCGCAATATACTGAATCCGTTCTTAAAATCCAACAAAAAAATCCGATTATTACCGTCTTTTTTTAATATTGACGATAAATTTTTATAAAACAATTGAAAAGCGGAAGAATATATAGTATAATATGTAGGTATTTAAAATAACTAATAACAAGGAGCAGATTATGTTAAAAAAAAGACCTGCAACATTCGATAAATTTATGTTTGTTGTTGTTTTGCTTTCTGCTTTGTACGGTATATTTGCAATTTTCAGCGCAACAAGATCCTTCGGTACAAATTCAAATGTCATAATTCAATCGGCAAGCTTATTCCTCGGATTAATCGCCATGCTGGCAATGACGCTTTTTGATTATGAACAGCTTGATCTGTTTTTAAAGCCGATCGCCGGAGTATGCCTGTTTCTTCTGGTTCTGGTGCTTATCATAGGAAAATCGGGAGATTGGGGCGCGCAAAGCTGGATCAGAATCGGCCCTGTCGGTATTCAGCCGTCTGAAATTGCAAAAATAGGATTTATAATTACATTTTCATATCACCTGGACAAGGTATCCGGTGAGCTGAACAAGCCAAAAAACGTCCTGCTTTTACTTATTCACCTCGCTGTCCCCGTGGGGCTGATACTTTTGCAGCCAGACGCAGGAAGCGCAATGGTATTTATCTTTATATTTATCGTTATGATGTTTACCGCCGGGATTTCATTTAAGTATATTATACCGGCTGCCGTTTTGGGTATCGTTTCTCTGCCGCTGATATATAATTTCGTTCTCGATAAATATCAAAAGCACAGAATACAGGTGTTTTTTCACCCGGAAATGGATAAGCTCGGAAGCGGATATAATGTAATACAATCCAAAATTGCAGTCGGTTCGGGCGGCTTCTTCGGAAAAGGCTACCTTAACGGCACGCAGAACCAGCTTGAATTTTTACCTACAAAGCACACCGACTTTATATTCAGCGTTATCGCCGAGGAGCTTGGCTTCATCGGAGCGGCATTTGTTGTTATTTTGCTTTTTACTATAATAATACGCTGCCTTAAAACAGCCTCGGAATCAAATACGCTGTTCGGAAAATATCTTTGCACCGGAGTTTCCGCAATGCTTATTTTCCATACTATCGAAAATATCGGTATGTGTATCGGACTTATGCCCGTTACCGGTATTCCTCTGCCGTTTTTCAGCTACGGCGGTTCGTCGCTTATAACCAACTGTATAGCGGTCGGAATCGTCATGAGCGTGTCGTTCCATACGGCAAGGAGGAAATTTAAGTAGAATGCAGGAACTCTGTACATTCATTCCGAATGTCGAGAGTTATACAGAATTTAACTGTAAACACAACAAAATCAAAATTTCAAACCTCCGATAAATGGTATTAACCTAAAATCTAAAGATTTTTTTCTCTGAATACGCTCCGAAATTTAAATCGGAGCGTATTTTTTGCGTATACACAAACTACTCATTGCTTTCACTTTTTGGTAAGTTCTCTATAGCATATTCACAACATTGAACTACTACTTGATTAAATGATATGTTTTTTTCACCTGCAATTTGTGTTATTTTCTCAATTAACGCATCCGGCATTCTTATCGTTCTGTTTGAACTTGTAGGTTTTTTTATTATAAAGTCCACTTTACGGCACCACCTTTCCATAACTATATTTTACATTTTTTTATAACATTATAATATACTCAAAATTATAATTAAAATAGTCGCAATTTTAAGTATGCTGTGATATAATATAACAGTCGACAGATTAAAAAGTGCCGCAGAATTTAGAATGTCATATCGTAATATTCTCGCATATTTTTAAACTGCTATTTTCAGTACAAAAAGAGGGTAGGTGTTAATCAATGGTTAATAGTTCTTAAAATATTATCTTTTATTTATCATTTTGAAATCGTTGAAACAGCGGCAATAAAAAATGCATTAAATTCAAATGAGATTCGATTAGGAAGAACAAAATGAAAAGAAAAATATCTCTTTAACTGTCGTTCGACAGAGAATTATGATGCAGAAAAAACATTGACATTCATCGTTGACGGCGAAATTGTTGAAGTCTATAAAATATTACCGAATGCGTCTGCTGAAAAAATACAGGTAGACTTAAATTATGGATTATCGTTGAAAATTATGAGCAAAGGTTTTGGAGTCGGATTAGGCAATATTACATTTTGGGGGTAATAAATCCATGCCCAATCAAAACAAACAAAATCGGCAAGTGCTTTCGTGCTTGCCGATTTTTGGTACACCTGATGCGATTCGAACGCACGGCACATAGCGTCGGAGGCTATTGCTCTATCCAACTGAGCTACAGGTGCATATTTGTGCCGCCGTTACAGCGGCACGGTATTAAAATTTACATAGATTCCGATTTTTTTATACAAGCTTCAATCGCATTAATAACCGCACTTCTGAAGCCCTCGTTTTCCAAAACCTTAACCGCTTCGATAGTAGTACCGGCAGGAGAGCAAACCATATCTTTAAGCTCACCCGGGTGTTTACCGGAATCCAAAAGCATTTTTGCGGAGCCCAGAACCGACTGAGCTGCAAAAACATATGCCTGATTTCTCGGCATACCTCCGAGAACCGCAGCGTCCGCCATTGCTTCGATCAGCATAAAAATATATGCCGGTGACGAACCGCTTACTCCGGTTACTGTATCCATAAGCTTTTCAGGAACCGTTTCCGCTCTGCCGAGCGCTTCAAAAAGAGAAACGATATAATCCGCTTCGGCTTTATTCTCCGGCTTCTGCATAACATCGTTAAACGATACAGCAGCCATGCCCTCGCCGACAAGAGCCGGAGTATTCGGCATTACACGAACAAGCTTTATTGTATCACATTTAAAAGCGTTTGTCAACCTATTTATTGTCTGTCCCGCCGCAATCGAAACAATTATCGTTCCGGCTTCAATATATTCTCTTATTTCATCAATAACGCCGCAGATAATATTCGGCTTTACGGCAAGAAAAAGTATATCCGCCTTTGCCGCTTGTTTTGCCGTTTCGGCATTAACAATGCCGTATTCCTCCGCAAGTGCGTTCACAGCCGACGTATTTTTATCATATACAAACACGTCCTTTGCGTCTGCCGCTCCGTTTTTAATAATTCCTTTAATGATAGCGCCGCCCATATTTCCGGCACCTATAAAGCCTATTGTTTTTTTCATACTTTTTTCCTCCGTTCCGCCGCCCCTTGGCGGCACAAATTAACATAATCAAATACCCGGCATTTACCCTACCGGCGGTTAACCGCTTCGTTAACCTCTGCCCCAAGCAATAAAATCATCACGCAGAAATAAAGCCAGAGCATTAACAGAACAACCGCTGTCAGACTTCCGTAAATAAACGAATAATTTGCAAAATTATCGATGTACAATGAATATATATTTGAAAATACCATCCACCCCACCGCAGAAAACGCCGCCCCGGGCAGATGAAATCCAAAGTGTTTTCTTCTGCTGTCAAACAGATAATACATCAGCTGAAAAATAAGGCACATAAGCGTAAAAAACAGCACACCCTTTATCAGAATTATTTCTGTTGAGGTGAATACTATATATTTTTCAGCAAAGCTGATTATCACATTTCCGAAAACCTGTATTGCAAGGGTAAGAAACACAGTCGCCATAAAAATCAGTGTGTACACAATCGACGCAGCATAATCCGCAATAAATATTCTTCTTGACGGTGTACTGTAAACCTCACGAATCCCGCGTTCCACCGCCGCAATTCCTCTTGACGCAGACCACAGTGCCACTATCGCCGTAACCGACGCTACCTTTATCGACTTGCCGAAAAGCTCGTTTGCCATTTCGGAAACCGCAGGAATAACTGCGTCCGGAAGAAAAGCCTCAACATTCCGCAGAATCGCCTGCTCCGGTATATTCACGAAATAACCCATAACAGACATAAGCAGCATTATAAACGGAAACACCGAGATTATTATATAAAATGACGCCTGTGCCGAATAAAGGGTTATTTTATCCCCCATTATTTTCTTTATCAATTCTCCGCTTCTTTTATAAAAATCATGCATACGCACTACCTCAGGGCTTATCAGACGTTCTGTATGATTGCGGCTTTTACTGTATTCTTCATAAGCATTGCAATCGTCATGGGTCCCACTCCGCCCGGCACGGGAGTGATTGCTCCGGCAACCTTTTCGGCACTTTCAAAATCAACATCTCCCACAAGCTTCTTTTCGGCAATTCTGTTAATTCCGACATCTATAACAACAGCGCCTTCTTTAATCATATCACCTGTGATAAAATTCGGTTTTCCGACTGCTGCAATCAAAATATCCGCCTGTTTAGTTTTTTCTTTCAGATTCTTAGTTTTTGAATGGCAGATTGTCACGGTGCCGTTTTTATGGAGCAAAAGCATTGCCTGTGGCTTTCCGACTATATTGCTTCTGCCGACAACAACGCACTCTTTACCGGCAACATCTATGCCGCTTTCATCTATCAGTTCCATAACTCCTGCCGGTGTGCATGGCACAAAATCAAAATTTCCGACCATTATTTTTCCCACATTAACCGGGTGAAATGCATCAACATCCTTTTTCGGATCTATCGCATTTATAATCGTTTCTTCGTTTATTTTTTTCGGTACGGGCAGCTGAACCAGTATTCCGTTAATCTCCTTTTTTCCGTTAAGCTTGCGGATAAGCGCCAGCAGCTCCTCCTCGCTCGTTTCCTCGGGCAGTGCATATTCCTCCGAATAGATTCCTATCTCATCGCAAGCCTTTTTCTTGTTGTTTACATAAACTCTGCTTGCAGGATCATCTCCTACAATAATCACCGCCAAGCCCGGGTTAATTTTTTTTTCCTTTAGCTCTGCCACCTCTTTTTTCAACTCGTCCTTTATTCTTTGCGAAACCGTCTTTCCGCTTAAAATCTTTGCCATTATCCTTTTTCCTCCATTCTTCTTTTTTCGGTCTGATAAGACACTTCGGCGAAAAGCCTATCAGATCGCTTCTTCCGGCAAGCCTTAAAGCCTCCGATACCAATTTATAATTATCCGGATTTCTATATTGCAAAAGTGCTCTTTGCATTGCTTTTTCTTTCGGTGTTTTCGGCACATACACCTTTTCCATGGTAAACGGATTCAAGCCGGTATAAAACATACACGTTGAAATCGTACCCGGTGTGGGATAAAAATCCTGCACCTGCTGCGGGTTTATATTATGCTCTTTAAGATAAAGCGCAAGCTCCACCGCTTCCTTTAGCGTACTTCCCGGGTGACTCGACATCAGATAAGGCACCAAATACTGTTTCTTGCCGATTTTCTCATTTATCCTGTAGAACTTATCGGAAAACCTGTTGAATACCGAATTTTTCGGTTTTCCCATATACTTTAAAACATTATCGGAAATATGCTCCGGCGCAACCTTCAGCTGACCGCTCACATGATGCTCGCATAATTCATAAAAAAACTCATCATTTTTATCGCATAAAAGATAATCAAAACGAATACCCGAACGGATAAATACCTTTTTTACACCCTCGATTTCCCTGAGCTTTTTAAGAAGCGACAGATACTCCGAATGGTCGGCTTTCAGATTTTTGCACGGTTCGGGGAACAGGCACTGTCTGTCCTTGCATGCACCGTGGGTTGCCTGTTTCCGGCAGGCAGGTGCACGAAAGTTTGCGGTTGGTCCTCCGACATCATGGATATAACCCTTAAAATCGGGATCCCATACCATCTGCTTTGCTTCGTTTATTATAGACTGCTGACTTCTTGCCGTCACTATTCTTCCCTGATGAAAAGCAAGTGCGCAGAAATTACAGCCGCCGAAGCACCCTCTCGAGCTCACAAGGCTGAATTTTACCTCTTTAATTGCTTCAATTCCGCCGTCCTTTTCGTACATAGGGTGATAATTTTTCATATACGGAAGCGAATAGACCGAATCGAGTTCGGTTGTCGAAAGCGGCGGCTCGGGCGGATTCTGAACCAGAAATTTGTCGCCGTGCTTTTGTACTATCGTCTTTCCGTTATACGGATTCTGCTCGTAATACTGTATGCGGCAGGAATCGGCATACGCTCTTTTTGAATCCCGACATTCCTCAAATGCCGGAATAATTACGCTGTTGTCGATGTCATCGCTGTTTGACAGATAACAAGTACCCGGTATATATGTAATATCCTTAACGTTCATTCCGCTGTCAAGGCAGTCCGCCATTTCGACAATCTGCTTTTCTCCCATGCCGTAAATAAGCAGATCCGCTTTTGAATCCAGAAGTATTGATCTCCTTATTTTGTCATCCCAGTAATCGTAGTGGGCAAACCTTCTCAGGCTTGCCTCTATTCCACCGATAATCAGCGGAAGTCCTCCGAAAGCCTCTCTGATTCTGTTGCAGTAAACAATGGTTGCCCTGTCGGGACGCTGACCGGATTTGTTTCCCGGAGCATAAACATCATCGCTGCGGCGTTTTTTACCGGCTGTATAGTGATTTACCATACTGTCAATATTTCCTGCGGAAACCAGCACCCCGAGCCGCGGTTTGCCGAGCTTTTTAAAATCGTCAGTGCTTCTCCAATCGGGAAGCGCAACAATCCCGACTTTATATCCGTGCTTTTCAAGCACTCTTGAAATTATTGCATGGCCGAAGCTCGGGTGGTCTACATATGCGTCACCGCATACATAAAGAAAATCAAGCTGTTCCCACCCTCTTTTTTCCATATCCTCTCTGCATACCGGTAAAAAATCCTTTATCATTGGTCTTTCTCTTTCTGTACTTAATTTCTCAGACAATTAATTTCTGTTCCTGATTACATCTCCACTATATTATACCACAAATTCATCAGAAGTCAATAATCATAATCAATAATCGGCAGTTCTGCGAAGAAAACCGATTTTTTTTCATGCTTAATGATAAACATAAAAACCGTTTCCGATAATCTGCTGCGATTCGCTGAAAACTACAAAAGCATCCTTGTCTATTTGTGTTATATTCTTTTTAAAGTCCGGCAATTCATATTCTTTAATTGCGCAGACAAGCATAGATTTCTTATTTCCCGTAAATGCTCCGAAAGCGTCTATAACGGTCGCTCCCCTGTTTGATTTTTTGACGTATTTTTCCACTATTTCCGAACCCTTTTCGCTTATCACAAAAACAAGCTTTGATTCGTTCATCTTGTTTATCAGCATATCGACCGAAGCGGAGGATACCGCAAGCGACAATATTCCGTACAAGGTAAGCTCGACATTGCCGAACACAAAAAACGATACTGCTATCACAACAGCGTCAACGGCAAGCAGCAGCTTGCCTATGGGAAGATGAGGGATTTTTGACTGTACCAGTCTTGCCGCAATATCCGTTCCTCCGGTTGACGCATTCTCAATAAGCGTAAGACCTATTCCGCTGCCGCCCAGAACTCCGCCGAACACAGCCGCAAGCAGAGGATCGGCGGTTATCGGCGGCAGACTTGAAAAAATATCGGAAAATACAGCGGTCAGACCGGCGCACACAAGTGTTTTTACAACAAAGCTTTTTCCGAGCGATTTATATCCTAAAACAAGAAATATAACATTCACGGCATAATAGCTTATTCCGACGGGAATTTTAAACAGATAGAAAATAACCGTCGCTATTCCCGAAACTCCTCCGCTGACAATTTTATTCGGCACACAAAAGCTGCTTATGGACACCGACAGCAGAATTACACCGACAAGGATAACCGCTCCCGATTTGATTTTTTCAGCCGTAATTTTCATACGCACCCCATTTCTCATGCATGAGCATGGATCAATTGCAAGTTTGCATAAAAACAAACCTCTGATTTTCGTGTTTTTATGCAAATTGATTATTTTTTATAATTTTGGAATTATAAGTTGTTTTTTTTCTCGGTTTGTTGTATAATTTATTTTGGTATTATATGCTGATTGCAGTATTTTATGTATCTGCATATAATATAAGTAGCGAACAATAATGAATATTTAAAAAGTAATCGCAAAACTGCGTTATTACGGTTTTGCGGAAGATATATCGGAACAAATAATATTATAAGGCGGTGAAGCTATTAATGATATTTAGCCATTTGCGCGAGGATATAAAAGCTGTATTGGATCGTGATCCGGCAGCCAGAACAGGGCTTGAGGTTTTTTTGCTTTATCCCGGAATAAATGCAGTAATGTGGCACAGAGCGGCGCATTTTCTGTATAAGCATCACATAAAATTCTTGGCAAGATGGATTTCGCAGACCGTCAGATTTTTCACAGGTATTGAAATCCACCCTGCTGCAAAAATCGGCAGACGTTTCTTTATAGACCACGGCATGGGAGTCGTAATCGGAGAAACTGCAGAAATAGGCAACGATTGCACAATATATCAGGGAGTTACGCTCGGCGGTACCGGAAAGGATACCGGTAAAAGACACCCAACCTTGGGCAACAACGTAATGGTCGGAAGCGGCGCAAAGGTTCTCGGGCCTTTCACTGTCGGAGATAATTCAAAAATAGCAGCCGGTGCGGTTGTTTTATCCGAGGTTCCTCCGAACTCGACTTGTGTGGGCGTTCCGGCAAGGATTGTGCGCCGTGAGGGCGTCAAGGTCAATTGCAACGATCTCGATCAGGTTAAAATGCCCGATCCGATTTCATCGCAGCTGTGTACTCTGACAGTTCACGTTTCAAATTTGGAAAAACACATTGCAGAGCTTGAAGCAAGGCTTGAAAACAAATAAAACTACCGAACCGGATTTTCCGGCAGGAAAGGATTTGAACATAAATGAAAATCTACAACACAATGACAAGAAAAAAAGAAGAGTTTGTACCTATCGATAAAAATGAGGTCAAAATGTACTCTTGCGGTCCTACCGTGTATGATTATTTCCATATCGGAAACGCACGTCCGTTTATCATATTCGATACGATGCGCCGTTATCTTGAATACAGGGGCTACAAAGTAAAGTTTGTCCAGAACTTTACCGACGTTGACGACAAAATGATTAAGCGCGCGAACAAAGAGGGCATAACGGTTAAGGAGCTTGGCGAAAGATTTATTGACGAATACTACAAGGACGCAGCCGCACTCGGAATACACAAGGCAACCGTTCACCCCAAGGCAACCGAAAATATAGACGCTATTATCGACACGGTAAAGAAGCTTGTTGACAACGGTTATGCATACGAGGTTGACGGAAACGTTTATTTCTCAACAAAAAAATTCAAGGAATACGGTAAGCTTTCAAAGCAGCCGCTCGAGGATCTGGAGGCCGGCGCAAGAATTGATGTAAGCGAGCACAAGCGTGACGCTATGGATTTTGCCCTATGGAAAGCGAAAAAAGAGGGCGAGCCGGCATGGGAGAGTCCATGGGGACTCGGCAGGCCGGGCTGGCATATCGAATGTTCCGCAATGGCTAACAAATATCTCGGAAAAACAATAGATATTCATTCGGGCGGTCAGGATTTGATATTTCCTCACCACGAAAACGAAATTGCACAAAGCGAATGTGCCAACAACGCTCCGTTTGCTCGCTATTGGATGCATAACGGCTATATCAATATAAACAATCAGAAAATGAGTAAATCTCTCGGAAACTTCTTTACCGTAAGGGATATAATAAAGCAGTACGATCCGGAAATTGTAAGATTCTTTATGCTTTCGGCTCATTACAGAAACCCTGTTAATTTTTCAGATACGCTCATGGAACAGTCAAAATCTGCCGTTGAAAGAGTTTACACCTGCATAAACAACCTTAAATTCCTTTACGAAAACGGTTCCGATGGTGAAATGAACGATTCCGAAAAGAAATTTTGCAATAAGCTTGACGGCTTCAGGCAAAAATTCATTGACGCAATGGACGATGACCTTAACACCGCAGACGCAATTTCCGTAATATTCGATATTGTCTATGCGGCAAACACTGATTTATCCAACGATAAACAGGTATCAAAGGAAGCCGCAAAAAAGGCGCTCGATACAATTGCTGAGCTTGGCGGAGTTCTGGGACTTTTTGCAAAAACCGAAGAAAAACCGCTCGATGAAGAAATCGAAGCCATGATTGAAGAAAGAAACAAGGCAAGAGCTGAGAAAAACTGGGCAAAAGCGGACGAAATCAGAGATAAGCTGAAAGAAATGCATATAGTTCTCAAAGACACACCGATGGGTGTAAAATGGTCTTATGAGGAATAACCGCCCGATTGCACCGGCAGAACGGAGATAATTATGGAAAAACTGAAACCCGCTCTATATTCCCCATTGGTTCTTGCATACATCGGTGACGGAGTGTATGAGCTTTATGTAAGAAGCAGGCTGATCGAAGAACATTCCGATATGCCTCCGCACAAGCTTCATGTTTTGTCCTCGGCTCATGTGAAAGCAAAAGCACAAAGCCGCGCTATGGTAATTGTGGAAACAATTCTCACTGAGGAAGAACTTGCAATATACAAAAGGGGAAGAAACGCAAAATCGGCAACCGTCCCGAAAAATGCAGATGTAACGGAATACAGACGTGCGACCGGCTTTGAAGCGCTGATCGGATATTTGTATCTTAAAGGCGATACCGGCCGTCTTGATGAAATCATGAAGCTGTCATATGAACACACAAAATCGGAAGAACCCGATCGTCTGTAATAAACTAAGTATACTATTGTGCTTTGCACGGAAAGGATAATATATAATGGATAAAAAAAGAATCTGCGAGCTTTCGATTATTGCAAACAAGGTTCGTAAAAACGCATTAACGGCAGTTTATTCTGCTCAGTCAGGTCATCCGGGCGGTTCGCTCTCTATTGCGGAGGCTCTTACATACCTCTATTTCGAGGTTATGAATATTGATCCGAAGAATCCGAAAAATCCCGACAGAGATCGTTTTGTTCTCTCTAAAGGTCATACCGCTCCCGCACTTTATTCTGCACTTGCCTTAAGAGGTTATTTCCCGGTTGAGGATATTAAAACTTTCAGAAGGATTGACAGCTATCTGCAAGGGCACCCCGACATGAAAGGCGTACCCGGCGTTGATATGTCAACCGGTTCTCTCGGACAAGGCTTCTCGGCAGCCGGCGGAATGGCATTATCCGCTAAGCTTGACAATAAGTCATTCAGAGTTTATTCGATTCTCGGTGACGGAGAGCTTGAAGAGGGTCAGATTTGGGAACAGGCTATGTTTGCAGCTCACTATAAGCTGGACAACCTTACAGCCTTGATAGATTTTAACGGCTTGCAGATTGACGGCGACATTACAAATGTAATGAACCCCACTCCGATAGATAAGAAATTCGAGGCTTTCGGCTGGCACGTTATCAACTGCTCCGCTCACAGCTTTGAGGAGCTTGAAGCCGCAATAAACGAAGCAAAATCCACAAAGGGAAAACCAACCGCAATTATCATGCACTCAATCAAAGGCAAGAACGTATCCTTTATGGAAAACAATGCCGGCTGGCACGGTTCTGCTCCGAACGAAGAACAATACAATCAGGCAGAAGCTGAGCTTGACGAAATAATCAAAAATCTGGAGGGTGAATTAAATGGCTAAGAAAGCAACAAGAGAATCATATGGTGCGGCGCTTGCAGAATTCGGTGCCGATAAAAACATAGTGGTTTTGGACGCAGACCTTTCAAAATCAACAAAAACAGACTGCTTTAAAAAGGTTTATCCCGAAAGATTTATAAACGTGGGTATCGCTGAGGGCAACATGATGAGCGTTGCGGCGGGTCTTGCTTCAACAGGAAAGATTGTATTTGCATCGTCCTTTGCGATGTTTGCCGCAGGCAGAGCCTTTGAGCAGATAAGAAACTCAATCGCATATCCGAAACTTAACGTAAAAATCGGCGCAACCCATGCCGGCATATCGGTAGGCGAGGACGGCGCAACTCACCAGTGTCTTGAAGATATTGCACTTATGCGTTCGCTCCCCGGAATGGTTATAATAAACCCTGCCGATGATATAGAAGCAAGACTTGCGGTTAAAGCCGCAATCGAGCATAACGGTCCGGTATATATGAGATTCGGCAGACTTGCCGTTGAGGACATTAATTCTGCCGACTACAAATTTGAGCTTGGGAAGGGCGTTCAGCTTGCGGACGGCACCGACGTGTCAATAATCGCAACCGGTCTTATGGTCGGCGAGGCACTGAAAGCAAGAGAAATACTTGCTGCAGACGGAATCTCGGCAAGAGTTATAAATATTCATACAATTAAACCGCTCGATAAAGAGATTATCGCAAAAGCCGCAAATGAAACAGGCGCAATAGTAACCTGTGAGGAGCATTACATCATGGGCGGCCTGGGAAGCGCAGTATGCGAAGCGGTATGTGAAAGCATACCTGTTCCGGTAAAAATTATCGGTACCGACCGTTTTGGCAAATCCGGTAAACCGGCTGAGCTTTTCAAGGAATATGGACTGACAGCCGAAAACATTGCAAAAACAGCCAAAGAAGCTGTCAGCTTAAAGAAATAATTATCAGGGCGCAGGAACAAGCTTCTTGCGCTCGTTTAGCACCGTTTTAATTTTGAAAAATTGATAAGGAGTGATTGTCATTATGAAAAAGATACTTATTGCCGTTTTATCATTAATCCTACTGATTTCATCGTGCGGAAAAAAGAAGCCCCAATACACTTCTGACGTATACCCGTCAGAACTTTTAACACAGGAAAATATTGCTCCTTACCTTGACTATGCCCCGGAAATGACCGAGGAACGATCAAGACGTGTTTCTGTTGCCGAGTATAAAAGCAACCCGGTCGGGCAAGGCTACCCGGTCGTTGTAAAGGTTTATCAGAAAAACGGTCTGCAAAGTGCTGAAAAGGTTAAGGAATATTATGACGAGTGCAAAAAAATGCGCTCGGACGCATTTGACGCAGAGCTTAATGCCGATGATTCCTTTATCGCTTATCCGGCAATTCACTACTACATTGACGGCTACCATGTGGAAATCACAGCCGGCGGCGGTTCGGACGATCTTCAAAAGGCACTTTTGATTAATCTCGCCGCTGTTTCGATAGATAATTTCACTGCACTGACCGGCATTTCCGCAAATCAATCGGCGCAAAGCCCGGAGGAATCACCCTTGCAAGCCGATTCCGGCACAGACGATTCGCCCGAGAACGGCAATTGATTACACAGATATGAATTTTTAAATATCTGCCGCAACAAATCTGAAAGGACTGAACAAAAATGAAGCTGACCGGCGCACAGATTGTAACTGCCGTACTGAAAGAACAAAACGTTGATACAATATTCGGATACCCCGGCGGCAACGTTTTGAAAATATATGATGAAATCTATAAAACCGACGGTTTAACACATATTACAACCGCACACGAGCAAGGAGCGGCGCACGCCGCAGACGGTTATGCAAGAACTTCGGGGAAAGTCGGGGTTGTGATTGCGACTTCGGGCCCCGGGGCGACCAATCTTGTAACGGGAATTGCCGCCGCTGCTCTGGATTCCGTTCCGCTTGTGGCGATAACCGGCAACGTATCGACCAAAGCTCTCGGAAAGGACAGCTTTCAGGAGGTTGATATAATGGGCGTAACCATGCCCGTTACAAAGCACAACTACATTGTTAAGGATATTTCCATGCTTGCCGGCACTTTAAGAGAAGCGTTTGCAATAGCAAAATCAAACCGTCCCGGCCCTGTGCTTGTCGATATTCCTCAGGACGTTCAGTTTGCAGAGTTTGAGTATGAAGAAAAACCGCAGGCTTTACCCTTTGACGTTCCTCACGCTGATAAATCCGCTCTTGAAAAAGCGGTTGATATGATAAATTTTTCAAAAAGACCGTTTATATACGCAGGCGGCGGTGTGATAATATCTCAAACAAGCGAACACCTTATCAGACTCGCTGAAAAAACAGACGCCCCTGTCGGCACAAGCATGATGGGGCTTTCGGCTGTTCCGAGAAACCACGAAAGCTTTGTCGGAATGACAGGTATGCATGGAAGATATGCGGCAACCACCGCAATGTTCAATTCGGATTTGATTATCGCAATAGGGACTCGTTTTTCGGACAGAGCAACCGGAAACAAGCAAAAATTTGCTTCAAACGTACCGGTTTTACATATCGACATTGACAATGCGGAAATAAATAAAAACGTTTCGGTAACTCACAAGGTTGTCGGGGATTTAAGGGAGATACTTCCGTATCTTGCAGAGCACGTTTCGGATAAAACAAGACCTCAATGGAGAGAGGAAATAAAGCAATATAAGGTTTACGAAAATTCCCGTATTCCGTCCGCAAACGGCATTTTAACACCGAAAACAATAATCGAAGCCATCGGTGCGAAAACAGACGATTTAACCCCTATAGCAACAGATGTCGGGCAGCACCAGATGTGGACTGCTCAGTTCTATGACTTCAAAAAGCCGGGAACCTTTCTCACCTCCGGCGGATTGGGCGCAATGGGCTACGGAATGGGTGCGGCAATCGGTGCAAGCGTTGCTCTCGGCAAAAAAACAACGGTGCTTATCACCGGTGACGGCAGCTTTCACATGAATCTTTGCGAGCTTGCAACGGCTGTCACGGAAAATCTGCCGATTAAAATATTTGTTTTAAACAATCACGCTTTGGGTATGGTAAGGCAATGGCAGACAATGTTTTATGACGGACGTTATTCCGAAACTGTGTCAAAAAGAAAAACCGATTTTGCAAAGGTTGCGGAGGCTTTTGGGGCAAAGGGATACAGTGTGTCAACTCCCGAAGAATTTTTTAAAGCCGCAAACAGCGCTTTTTCCGATAACAGCGTGTGCGTTGTTGACTGCAAAATCAATTTTGAGGAAAACGTTCTTCCGATGATTCCGCCCGGCGGCAGTCTTTCGGATATTATTATGTAACAATAGGTATTGAGGAGCTAATCATGGATAATAATACTCACCATATTATAATAAGCGTGCTTGTTGCAAACCATTTCGGTGTTTTAATGCGCATATCCTCTCTGTTCACACGCAGAGGCTACAACATCGATTCGCTGACGGTCGGCGAAACAAGCAATCCCGAGCTATCGAGAATGACGATCACAACCACTGTTGACGACAACACAAAAGAGCAGATAGTAAATCAGCTTGCCAAAATATTTGACGTTAAAAAAATAGAGGTCATGGAAAAGGAAAACACAATTGAAAAGGAGCTTATGCTGATTAAAATAAAAATCACAAACGATACCAGAACTGAAATCATGAACGCAATCAATCTGTACATGGGTAAAATTGTGGATTTAACTCCCGATTCAATCACGATAGAAATAACTGCCGAGCAGGCAAAGCTCAATGATTTTGTCAGGTATCTTGAGCCTTACGGAATACTTGAACTGTGCAGAACGGGTATTACCGCCATAGGCAGAGGTAATTTTTGTCTTGAATAAAAAACTAATCTGCAATTTATCCGTTAATTATAAACTTTATCGCTGAACAGTCAACAGCTGTTCAAACAGCCCGTCAACCCGTATTTATTTACAAAAAAAATTCCGCTGCCGATATTAAATCCGCAGCGGATATTTTAATTATTCAAATCAACCTATCAGCACTCAACCAATTTTTGAGTATCAAGCGCAATCATCAATTCCTCATTTGTAGGAATAACAAGAGTTTTAACTGTTGCGTCGGAAGCGCTGACATCAACTGCCTTGCCTCTTATCTTATTTGCTTCAGCGTTAATCTTTATGCCGAGGAATCCGAGTCCGTCCACGATAGCGGCTCTTGAAGCGGCGTCGTTTTCGCCCACACCGGCAGTAAACACAATTGCGTCAACTCCGCCCATAGCGGCTGCATATGCGCCTATAAGCTTTTTAACGCTGTAGGTAAACATATCAATTGCAAGAGCAGCTCTTTCGTTTCCCTCTTCAGCTGCCTTTGTAAGGTCACGGAAATCGCTTGAAACACCCGACACTCCGAACACACCCGACTTTTTATTCATCAGTGTATCAACCTCTTTTGCACTCATGCCCTCCTGCTCCATTATGAACGTAACAACGGCAGGATCCATAGAACCGGTTCTTGTTCCCATAACAACTCCGTCAAGCGGTGTAAAGCCCATTGACGTATCAACGCACTTTCCGCCGTCAACAGCCGAAACGGACGAACCGTTACCCAAGTGGCAGGTAATAATCTTTAAATCCTCAATCGGCTTTCCGAGCATCTTTGCAGCCTCCCGCGATACAAAACGGTGGCTTGTTCCGTGGAACCCGTATTTTCTTATCTTATGCTTTGTATAGTATTCATAAGGAAGCGCATACATAAATGCCTTTTTGGGCATTGTCTGATGGAATGCGGTATCGAACACGGCAACCTGCTTAACGCCCGGCATAAGCTTTTCACAAGCTTCAATACCGATTATATTTGCCGGATTATGAAGCGGTGCAAGCGGCGAACATTCTCTCAGTGCGTCCTTAACCTTTTCATCGATAACGCATGAATCGGCAAATATTTCGCTTCCGTGCACTACTCTGTGACCTACTGCGCCTATTTCGTCCATCGACGCAATAACCCCGCATTCCGGACAGGTAAGAGCATTAATTACCATTGAAATAGCGTCCGAATGATCCTTCATCGGCTTTTCAAATTCCTTTTCGATACCCTTTACCAGATTCTTATGTGTGAGCTTTGAACCGTCTATACCGATTCTCTCACACAAACCCTTTGCCAAAACATTCATCGATTCCATATCGATTAACTGATACTTCAAAGATGAGCTTCCGGCATTAATAACTAAAACTTTCATAACAAATCTCCTGTCTTTATATTTACGGGCATTTTCAAAACAATCTTTTGCAAATGCCTGTTTTAATACAATTTAGTTTTTCTGTGCCTGTACGCAGGTGATTGCAACAACACCCACTATGTCATCGGCAGAACAGCCTCTTGATAAATCGTTGATCGGCTTTGCGATACCTTGTGTGACAGGACCGTATGCTTCCGCCTTTGCAAGTCTTTGAACAAGCTTATAGCCTATATTTCCTGCGTCAAGATCCGGGAATACAAGTACGTTTGCTTTTCCCGCAACCGGTGAACCGGGTGCTTTTGAAGCCGCAACCTCGGGAACAATAGCTGCGTCAAGCTGCAATTCTCCGTCAACCTTAAGATTCGGATTTTCAGCCTTGCAGATTTTAGTCGCTTCAACAACCTTGTCAACATCTGCGTGCTTTGCACTGCCCTTTGTTGAATGTGAAAGCATTGCAACATACGCTTCTTTTTCCGTGAGCAGCTCAAACGATTCGGCAGAACAGGCAGCAATTGCGGCAAGCTTTTCGGGATCCGGATTCTGTTCAAGTCCGCTGTCGGCAAAAATAAACGTTCCGTCTGCGCCGTATTCGCAGTTCGGCACAACCTCAGCGAAAAATGCGGATACAAGCTTTACTCCCGGCTTTGTTTTTATAATTTGCAAGCTCGGTCTTAAGGTATTTGCAGTTGAATGGCACGCTCCAGAAACAACTCCGTCCGCGTCACCGGCTTTAACCATAAGACAAGCGTAGTACATATAATCTCCCAAAGCTGTTTTCTTAGCGTCCTCATATGTAAGACCCTTGGCTTTTCTCAGCTCAACAAAAAGGTTAATGTATTCTTCCGTTTTCTCATATGTGAAAGGATTAATAATTTCAGCCCCGGAAATATCAAAGCCCTTGCCGTTTTCCTCTATTTCCTCAGGAGTTCCGATTATAACCAGATCGGCAATATTCTCTTTGAGAATTTTTTCGGCAGCCTCAAAGGTTCTTTTGTCCATTGATTCGGGAAGAATGATTTTTTTCTTATCCATCTTGGCTCTTTCCTTAATTCTTTCGATAAACTTACTCATAATAGTTTTCATAGCCTTTCTGCCCGCAAAATATTTACTCACACACAGCTTACCGCAGGCAGGTAATCTGCGTCATTGTCGAAATAATGCTTTTGACATCACATTTAAGTGCAAGCATCTACAACATTACATTATATACCTTTTTTCAACATTTTACAAGTATCTATTTGCAAAAAATTACACATAATATATCGGTATAAACAGTGAATAAATAACAAATAAGTGCTTGCAAATTTACACAAAAAAAGAAGCAGAGCCTTTGCTCTGCTAATATTCTTTTCTCAGACAGCACGTGTAACCTTTCCCGAACGCAGACAACGTGTGCAGACATTAACAGACTTTGGTGTACCGTTAACAACAGCTCTTACCTTTCTGACATTGGGTTTCCATGTTCTGTTTGATCTTCTGTGCGAGTGGCTGACCTTTATACCGAAAGAAACACCCTTGCCGCAGATATCACATTTAGCCATACTAAACACCTCCAAATCATTTTACAATCGTCAAAACATAACTATTTTACCATAAAAAAAAGTAATTTGCAATAGTTTTTGTAAAAAAAATAAAAAAAAGTTAAAAATAATTAAATTTTAACGTCCGCCGCATTGAAAATCCG
The DNA here is from genome assembly GCA_934462715.1 of uncultured Clostridia bacterium. Classification (GTDB taxonomy): domain Bacteria; phylum Bacillota; class Clostridia; order UBA1381; family UBA1381; genus RGIG1988. The sequence continues at coordinate 107,477 of CAKSIJ010000006.1, read as the reverse complement.
TCAATATAGCTCAAACATTACGCATTACAGGCACATTTTGAAGGTTATCGCAATCGGTTATCCGAATCTGTCTATAAATTTTTTGACTTTTTTGCTGACATAAATAAGCGGCATACTCAAAACCACCCATAAAAAGCTGTAAATCAGGCATATCTGACCGTAAAGGTTAAATGGCAGATTGGAATAATCCCACACGTTCATTCCCAGTCTGACATTGAGTATCATACCGGCAACCAGCTCCGCAGTTGTTATCACCAGTCCTCCTATCAGGCCCTTTACCATCGCCGGCGTATCCTTCAGATAATCGAACATTTTATAAAGCGCCAGATAGCATATCCCCCCTACAATCAGCATAGACCAGTGAGTATACCCTCTCCAGATAATTTCCAAAAGTCCGTACCCCGACGCACCGATAAAAAACACAAGAAGCTCTTCCATACAATACAACTCCCAAGAAATAATAACAGGCAATTTGCGGCGGCAATCCGCAATTGCCTGAAAACAACAGTTTTATTATAGGAAAAACCTTTATATTTTATTCCCTGTTTTTGGCGCAAAGCGATTATTGTGCGGTCTGAATACACAGTAGACCGCAAAAACGGCAATTCCGGCAAAAACCGCAGTCATAACGCATGATGATCCCATGAAGAAGCCCATGTACATTTTCTTATCCCCCGTTGCCGCTCCGAATACCGTTTCGGTTATCGGGAAAAGCCTTATTGCAATAAATGTATATGCACACGCAAAAACCGCATGGAGAACTTTACCGGCAAAATACGGTTTCAGACTAAGGTTTTTATCCGACACTACTCCCATAACCTGCAAATGAACGCTCAGTCCGGCAAAAGCGCATACCGCCGCAGACATTATCAGCTTTTCACACTCGCCTATATCAAGCGATGATATTTTCCCGAGACCCGAAACAAATTCCAAAAGAGAAGCCGCCGCAGCTCCGAGTGTTCCGTCAAGGTGAAACATATCCAATACAAGCTTTGAAATCACGCTGCAAAAAATAACAGACGCACATACCATAAGAATACTTCTTACGGAATCGTTAATTGCCGACGAAAAGACCTGAGATATGTTTTTTCTTTCCGTATTTATTCCGCTGACGGGGGCGTTATAGCTTTCTTTTTTATAAAAACGGAAAATCACTCCCACTGTTATTGCTCCGAGTATATGAGAAGCATACAGCAAAATACCGATTTTCGGATTCTTATACATGGCTGCTCCCACAGTTCCCAATATAAACAGCGGTCCCGAATTATTGCAGAACGCAAGCAGACGCTCCGCTTCGGATTTTGACAGGTATCCTCCGCCGTAGAGCTGTCCTGCCGTTACCGCCCCCTGCGGATAACCGCTCACTATTCCCAGAACGAACGCCGCCGCTCCCGTAGGGTTTATATTAAAAAGTGGCTTCATAACAGGAGCGGCAGCCTTTGCCATAACCTCGCAGAACCCCGAATAAACCAGAAGCCCCGAGCACACAAAAAACGGAAACAGCGACGGTATTATTATGTCCGAGCAAAGAAGCAAACCCTCCCTTGCATACATCATCGATTTTTGCGGATTGAAAATCAAAAGCACACACAAAAACACCGTCAGGGCATAACCCATATCTTTTTTTAAAGCTTTCATACCTTACATTCCTTTCATTCGGTAATTCCGGTCGGACGCAGATTATTTTTTTGTACAACATCAAATCAGCACAGTCGGTCGATATATCTGCTCGATTACATAATATATATGAATTATCAAGCGGAAATTTGCATAAAATATTGTAAATTCAGCATTTGTGCAAACAAACCGCGAAAGGAGCCGTACATAAAATGAAAACAAGCTTTACGGAAAAAATATCAGATTTCACCGAGCTTCCGAAGGATCTGATTACAGGCTTGCCAAAGCTCACGCTCATAGGCAGCAGAAATTTGCAGGTTGACAACTACAAAGGATTATCCGAATACGGCTGTGAGCTTATCAGACTTGCCGCAAAGGGCGGCTGTATACAAATTAACGGCAGTGAGCTTTGTATTACAAGGATAGAAGCCGATTCTATTTTTATCGAGGGCTGCATATCCTCTGTTACGTTTATTCCAAAAAATATAAACCGTAAAAAATAATATTTTTGACAAATAATTTTACGTTCATAGAAAAAATCAACAAAAGTCAGCTGATGTAATATGTAAAAAGTATAAAAATAAGAGGTTTTTACTATGTTTTTAAATAATGTCTTTCATTTTATGAAAGGATATGTTATAATTAATGTATCTGGTTTAGGTATTGAACGTTTTTTATACATATGCGCAAAAAGGAAAATCGCCCTGTTCAATATGGGTACTCCGTCGGACAACGGAATTGCGCTGTGTATGAGCATTTCTGATTTCAGAAGAATCAAGCCGGCAGTGAGAAAGTCCGGCGCATACATACGCATTGTGAAAAAATGCGGATTACCTTTTTTAGCAAAACAATTTCGCAGACGGTACATATTGCTTTTCGGATTTGTTATCATGGTCTGCGCCATGTTTATTTCATCGTTTTTTATATGGTCCGTGGAAATACAAGTTCCCGGCGGAGCAATCCCCGACGGCTTGCCCGAGGCGATAAAAAATTCCGGAGTGTATATCGGCGCATTCAAGCCGGCACTTCCGAAAGGTGACGATATTAAAAACATAATACTTGACAGTACAGACGATATAATGTGGGTGTGGACTTACATCAAGGGTACAAAAGCAATAGTCGAATACAGAAGCGGCATTCCCGCTCCGGCGCCCGTAAAGCTTTCCGTTCCGTGCAGCATTACGGCGCGCCGCGACGGTCTTATCATGAGCATTACCGAAAAAAACGGAAGTGCCGCCGTAAAAAAAGGCGATACGGTTTTAAAGGGTGACGTTTTGATTTCCGGAGTATCGTCAAATTCCGAAAACCCGGGGCTTCCGGTACACGCAATCGGCGATATAAGAGCATATACCTGGCATGAAAAAAGCCGCGAATATCCGTTGGTTCAGACAGTGTCCGTACCTACCGGCAAAAAGAAAAGCTTTTACACGCTGAAGCTTTTTTCAAAATGCATAAATCTGTATACGAAAGAAAATATAGATTTTGAGCATTATGAAATAAAAGAATATATGAAAGAGCTTTCATTTGGCAAGGATAATTATTCCGGCATCGGAATTTACAAAAAGACATATTTTGAAACAAACGAGACTCTTGCGCCGTCCGACTACAACGAAACGGTACGTTATGCCGCAAACGAGCTTGAAGCTGAAATAGGCAAGGAGCTTTTACCCGGCTCGGTACTGAACAGCAGACAGTGTACCCACGAAAAAACCGACAGCGGAACCGTAATGGTTACGGTATCCATGGAGTTTACAGAAAATATAGGCGAAGAAACACCGGTCGAACAATAATATTACCATATAAAAGTTATACACTATGAGAGGACTGCTTATGAACCAAAGAGAAATTCATTTACCCGACAGCATTGAAATGTCATCGTTTTTCGGTGATTTTGATTCCAATATAAAGCTTCTCGAAAAAGCATTGTCTGTCAAAATCATCGGGCGTGACAACACAATAAAAATCAGCGGAGAAGATAATGAAAGCCTTGATAAATGCTCCGACATTATCGGTATTCTCTGCGAGCTTCTGGAAAAGGGCGAGGAGCTTGACGAGCAAAAAATTCTTTATGCAATCACAATGGTACAGGAAAACCAAGCCTTTGACGTAAAGGCACTGGGCGAGGACTGCGTTGCGATAAATTCGCGCGGCTGCCCCATAAAGGCAAAAACCGTCGGTCAGCAGCAATACACCGACTGCATAAGGGATAACACAATCGTATTCGGAATAGGCCCTGCCGGTACAGGAAAAACATATCTTGCCGTAGCCCGTGCCGTAACGGCTCTGAGAAACAAGGAGGTCAGCAGAATCATTCTGACCCGTCCTGCCGTTGAAGCCGGAGAAAAGCTCGGTTTTCTCCCCGGAGATTTGCAAAACAAGGTTGACCCGTATCTGCGGCCGCTTTATGACGGTATGTACGAAATGCTCGGAGCAGAGGGCTTTTCACGCAATCAAGAGCGAGGGGTAATCGAGGTTGCGCCGCTTGCATATATGAGAGGCAGAACCCTTGACAATGCCTTTATCATTCTTGATGAGGCGCAAAACACAACCCCCGAGCAAATGAAAATGTTTTTAACGCGTATCGGCTTCGGTTCACGTGCCGTAGTAACGGGCGATATTACTCAGATAGACCTTCCGGACGGCAAAAAATCGGGGCTTAAAGAGGCGGAAAAGATTCTTAAAGGCATAGATGACATTGCTTTTTGCTATCTGACCGAAAAGGACGTTGTACGTCATCCGCTTGTACAAAAGATTATCAAGGCATATGCCAAATACGATGAATTACAGGAGAAAAGAAAGCATGACAGAAATTCTGACAGAGAACGAGCAAAACGAAATAGAAATAACTGACGAAACAGTTGACTTGATAAAGGACTGCGTAAATGCGGTTCTCAAATACGAGGAATGTAATTTTGACGCAGAGGTAAGCGTAACAATAGTGGATTCGGAGGAAATACGCTCGCTAAATGCACTGCACAGGGGCAAGGATTCGGTAACAGACGTGCTTTCTTTCCCTATTCTTGAATTTGACCGGGACGGAAACATCACCGATTCCGATTTTGACTGTGACGGGGATCTTATCCTTCTCGGCGACATCGTTTTATGCGCAAAGCGTGCCGAGGAGCAGGCAAAGGAATACGGTCATTCCTTTAAAAGGGAAATTGCTTTTCTGACAGTACATTCAATGCTTCACCTTTTGGGTTATGACCACGAGGGCTGCGAAAACACAGAACAGGAAATGTTCCGCCGTCAGGAGGAAATACTCAAATCGATGGGTATTACAAGAGATAAGTTATGAAAAAGAACAGAAGCTTTGCGAAAAGTCTGAAATGCGCCGTTTCGGGGCTTTTAAAACCGTTCGTCACCGAAAGAAACATGAGAATACATTTCTCAATTGCAAACCTCATAATTCTGTTTGCGTACTTTTACGGTCTTAACAGGAGCGAATGGGCGATACTTTTTCTTGCAATCGGCTTGGTAATAACTGCGGAGCTTATTAATACCGCCGTTGAAAATGCAGTTGACACTGCCACCTCCGAAAGATTGCAGACCGCAAAAACCGCAAAGGATACGGCGGCAGGTGCGGTTTTGTTTGCCGCTGTAATATCTGTGATAACAGGCTGTTTCCTGTTTTTGGATATACAAAAAATACAGTCGGCTCTGAGCTGTGTTTTTTCCTCGCCGACCGTTTATTTGCCGTGCATAGCGTTAGGCACAGCCGATATACTCTTTATAATATTGGGCGGAAAGATAAAATCCGGGACGGAATAATGATTGTATATTTCAGATACAATCAAAAATATTTATATTATTACTTGCATACGATACATTTTGGGCGGCTGCGGTTTTACAGTTATCCGCAAGCCGCACATTAACGAAAGGACAACAACATGAACAACAAAAAAGACTTTAAATCCGGCTTTGTTTCGATAGTCGGCATGGCAAACGTAGGGAAATCTACTCTTTTAAACAGAATTGCCGGTCAGAAAATTGCCATAATATCAGACAAGCCGCAGACAACACGAAACAAAATTCTCGCAATCTACACAACCGAGGACGAACAGATTATCTTCACCGATACCCCCGGGATCCACAAGCCTCACAACAAGCTGGGCGAATTTATGGTTAAAACCGCAAAGGATTCAATGAACGAAACCGATCTTATAGTTTTTATGGCGGACGTTACAAAGGGTATTCAGCCGCTTGAAGAATCCATTGCAAAATCAATCGAAGGCAGCGGTGTTCCGTGTATTCTTGTACTGAACAAAATAGACTCCGTAAGAAAGGATATGCTTCTTCCCATTATCGCAGACTATTCAAACCTCTGCAATTTTGAAGCAATAATTCCCATAAGCGCTAAATCGGGCGACGGCATGGAGGTGCTGATGAACAATATAAGACAATACATCAAGCCCGGCCCTCAGTATTATTATGACGACGCCGTAACGGATCAGCCCGAAAAGCAGATTGCGGCGGAAATTATCCGCGAAAAAATGCTTTGGCTTCTTGACAAGGAAATTCCGCACGGAATCGCTATTGAAATAGAAAAAATGAAGGAGCTTGAAAAAATCGTTGAAATCTCCGCAAGCATATACTGCGAAAAGGCTTCTCACAAGGGTATTATTATCGGCAAAAACGGCGAAATGCTCAAAAAAATAGGCTCGCTGTCAAGAACAGATATTGAGGAAATGCTTGGCAAGCAGGTTTTTTTACAGCTCTGGGTTAAGGTGAAAACAGACTGGAGAAACAACAACAGCTTAATTAAAAACTTCGGATTTGAGGAATAAGGGCGGATATTATGAAAACCGTTAAAGCAAGAGGTATTGTAATTAAACAGACCTCTTTCGGAGAAGCAAACAGAATACTCACCATTTTCACGCATGAGTACGGTATAATCAAGGCGTGCGCTTACGGCGCAAAAAGCATACGAAGCAAAAACAGTGCGTCTGCACAATTTCTCTCATACGGAGATTATATTCTGTATAAAAGCAATCATGATATTATGAATATACAAAGCTCCGAAATTATAGAAAGCTTTTTTTCGGTCCAGGAGGATATTGTGAAGCTCTCGCTTTGCGTGTATATGTGCGATCTGACATATTCGCTTATCAATACCGATATGCCCGAGCCGCCGCTGCTGTCACTTCTGCTTAACTGCATATATGCGCTTTCTCAAAAAAATGTTTCTCCCGATACCGTAAAGGCTGTATTTGAGCTTAAAGCAACAGCCTATGCAGGATATATGCCCAATCTTGGCTGCTGCTCCTGCGGTTCGGCAAACGGTATATGCGCTTTCTCCTGCTCAAAGGGCTGCATTGTCTGCTCCGAATGCAGGACAGCGTCGGATTTTCCCGTTGATTCGGGAATTTATCATGCGCTGAAATATATATTTGAAGCAGATACAAAAAAAATGTTCTCCTTTAACGCTTCTCAAGACGTTATGAAAGCAATCAGCGAAATAGCCGAAAAATATGCGCAATACCACACGGAAAAAAGACTTTCCTCACTTGATTATTATAAGAAAATATCCTGCTGACAGCCGTATTTTACGGTGCACAATTATTTAAAAGGACGGTGTACAAAAATGACAAGGCGCGACAAAAAAAACTATTACCTCGACATTGCACAGACCGTAGCCGAAAGAGGTACCTGCCTCAGACGGAACTACGGTGCGATAATCGTACATAACGATGAAATAATTTCAACCGGTTATGTCGGTGCGCCGAGAGGAAGAAAAAACTGCAACGATCTCGGCGTGTGCATACGCTGTGAGCTTAAAATCCCCAGGGGAGAGCGATACGAAATGTGCAGAAGCGTACACGCAGAAGCCAATGCCATTATATCCGCTTCAAGACGTGATATGATCGGTGCGTCGCTGTACCTTGTCGGACTTGAAGCCGCAAGCGGCGAATTAGTCCCGAACAGCTGCTGCTGTTCGATGTGCAAAAGAATGGTTATAAATTCGGGAATAAAGGAGGTCATTATCCGTGACACTCCCGATGATTACAGAACCATAATCGTTCAGGACTGGATTGACAGTGACGAATCCCTTGAGGGGAAAATGGGGTATTGATTATGAAATATGATATTTTAAAAGGAACAACGGACAAAATCAGCCGTATTGCCCTCGGAACGGACGTATACGGCTCCGCTCTCGATTCCGGTATGTCAATCTCTTTGCTTGACAATTACTGTGAGCTTGGGGGAAACGTTATTGATACCGCTTCGGTATACGGTGGCGAAGATGAGCATATCAGCGAAAAGCTTATCGGAAAATGGCTGAAAAGCAAGCACAACAGGGACAAGCTCTTTATATCAACAAAGGGCGGACACCCGAAAACTTCGGATATGAGCATTTCCCGTCTTTCACGAAAGGAAATAGAAAGCGATATTGACAACAGCTTAAAAAATCTCGGGGTTGATTATATAGATATTTACTGGCTGCACAGAGATGATGCCTCCATTGCCGCCGGCGAAATCATGGACACCCTGAATACTCTTGTTAAAAAAGGTAAAACAAGATACATCGGTATGTCGAACTGGACGTGCGAAAGAATTAACGAGGCTAATGAATATGCCGAAAAGAACGGATATGCAAAGCTGATTTCAAGTCAGATTCAATACAGCCCTGCGCGTGCCGTAATCGAAAACAATGATCCCACGCTTGTTTTAATGAATGATAATGAATATGATTATTTTTCAAACCATGATTTGAGCGTTTTTGCTTTTGCCTCACAGGCAAAGGGTTTTTTCTCAAAGCTTGCAAACGGCGGTATTGCAGCTCTGAGCGAAAAGGCAAAGGACCGTTATCTGTCGGATACTAATCTTAAAATCTTTGAAAACATCAAAACCGTTGCCGAAAATCACAATGCAACGATTGGAGAAACTGTAATCGCTTCATTGATATACAACGGCGCTTTTCAGACAATTCCGATTATCGGCTGTAAGAATTTAACGCAGCTTAAAGATTCAATGAACGGTGCCGACGCCGGTTTATCTCAGGAGGAATGTGACTTTATACTTTTGAGAGAGAATCAATAAAAGGCGCATATAAAAGGAGGGCGGACATCATAGCGGGAGATAAAATAAAAATTGCAGTAATCGGAGGTCCGACCGCCTCCGGAAAAACAGCACTTTCGGTTCGGCTTGCACAGGAATTTAACGGAGAAATAATTTCAGCCGACAGTATGCAGATTTACCGATACATGGATATCGGTACGGCAAAACCGACAATTGAAGAACGGTGCGGTATTGCCCACCACATGATAGACATTATAAACCCCGACGAAAAATTCTCGGTTGCTCAATACGTTGATGCCGCGCACAAGCTTGCAGAAGAAATATCGTCAAGAGGGAAGCTGCCGATTGTTGTCGGCGGTACGGGGCTTTACATCAAATCGTTGGTTGATGATGTGGATTTTCTTGAAAACGACAATGACACGTCAATCAGAAACGAGCTTGAAAAAACTGCTTCGGAAAAGGGTATTGATTTTCTCGTTGACGAGCTGAAAAGCTTTGATCCGACTTCTGCAGAACGAATACACAAAAACAACGTAAGGCGGATAATCCGTGCAATAGAGTTTTACCAAATGACGGGAATACCGATTTCCGCACACCAGGAGGAAACAAAAAAGAAAGAATCGAGATATTTTCCCGTGATGATGGCAATCGACACAAACAGAGCAGAGCTTTACAACAAAATCAATATGCGCGTCGATATGATGATTGAGCAGGGACTGGTTGACGAAGTAAAGCGGCTTTGCGATATGGGATATGCAAACGCAATGCTGTCAATGCAGGGAATCGGTTACAAGGAAATTCTTGAATATTTAAGAGGGGAAGCCTCGCTTGATGAAGCAACCGAAAAAATCAAGCTCGGCACAAGACATTATGCCAAAAGACAGCTGACCTGGTTTAACCGTGACGAACGTATCACATGGATACCGTACGGGGACAACCTTTTTGAGCAGGCGGCAGAATTGCTGAGTAAAAGCAGCTGCCCCCACAACCAAACCGCAAAAGGAGTTAATTAATGGCACTGTACACAATTTCCGATCTTCATCTTCCGATAGGAATAGACAAGCCGATGGATATATTCGGAAGCAGATGGACAAACTATGTTGAACGTATTCACGATAACTGGAAAAACATAATAACCGACAACGATACGGTTGTTCTCCCGGGTGATTTTTCATGGGCGACATATCTTGAACAAAGTATTCCCGATTTCAAATTTATTGAAGATCTTCCCGGGAAAAAAATACTTTTAAAGGGTAATCATGACTTTTGGTGGGAAACCATGTCAAAGCTAAAAAAATTTCTTGCGGATAACGATTTTAAAACTATAGATTTTCTGCAAAACAATGCATTTATGTATAATACAACGGCACTGTGCGGTACAAGAGGGTGGAGTTACTTGGGCTCGGGAAACGCTTCGGACGATGACAGGCGCATATACGAGCGCGAACTCGGCAGACTGGAATTATCTCTGCAAGCTGCAATGAAGCAGTCACCCGAAAAAATCATTGTATTTATGCACTATCCTCCGCTGACTCCGGATATACCCGAAAGCGGATTTTCCGAGCTGATGAAGAAATACAGCGTTTCAATGTGCGTATACGGTCATATACATAATGCTGTGTACAAAAACGTTGTTGAGGGCGAGCGCGACGGAATAAAATTTCTGCTTGCCTCATGCGACTACCACGGCTTCGTTCCGCAAAAGCTGTGCAATTAACAAAATACTTTTGTTCTGACCTTTGCCGCCGATATTCCGACAACGTCCTTTGCGCCTTTATTTCTCAATTCACGCGCACACTCGTTTATTGTCGCACCGGTTGTTACGGTATCGTCAAACAAAAGTATGCGTTTTCCCTTAACCTTTTTCTCATCAGCGATAAATGCGTTGCTTATATTGCTTGTTCTCTCTCGAGCAGAAAGCGTGCTTTGTGCCGCAGTATGCTTTGTACGGTACACGCATCTCACAAAAGGTATTCCGAGCCGCTTGGATATATTGTCCGCAAGTATTTCGGATTGGTTAAACTCTCTCTGAAAAAGACGTTTTCTGGACAGCGGTATCGCCGCTGCAATGTCAAAGTCTTTAATTCCCGGCACGCAATTTATATTTTCAAAAATCATTTCCGCCAACAGCTCACCGAGCCTGTATTCGTATCCAAATTTAAACCGATGAAGTAATTTCCTTATTTCCTCGTTAAAATAAAATCCCGATACTATGTAATTTACATATTCTCCTACGTCCGCGGGACTGTCCTTCGGAATCGGAGAAAATCTTTTTATACAATCCGTGCATATGCCTATATCCTCATATTTTACAGCCATATTCATTTCGGACATTCTTTCCTTGCAGCATACACAGATTACCTTATTATTTCCGAATATATTCATAATTATTATGACTCCTTTCCCGGTTGCAAAGAGCCCGAAAAATTGTTCAGATTGCCATCTTGCAGCGAGCAGTGCCGTACAACGGTACTGCTCGCTGCGGTTCGGTCACTGAATGGCTCTGACAATTCACCGAATTGTCAGAGCCATTCAGCCGGCTTCGCTACCCCTCGAAAAAGATGGCAAGATGGGCAATTTAAAAACGGCGTACAAGCACCGTTTAAATACTTGTACGCCGTAAATTCAGCAATACTTAGTTCAATTCAGCAAAATACTTAATTGTTCTAACCATCTGGCTTGTGTATGAGTTTTCATTGTCGTACCATGATACAACCTGAACCTCATAGAGATCGTCGCCGATAGGTGATACCATTGTCTGAGTAGCGTCGAACAATGAACCGTATCTCATGCCGATAACGTCTGAAGAAACGATCTGATCTTCGTTGTATCCGAAGCTTTCGGAAGCAGCAGCCTTCATAGCAGCGTTGATACCCTCAGCTGTTACGTCCTTACCCTTAACAACAGCTGTAAGAATTGTTGTTGAACCGGTAGGAACGGGAACTCTTTGTGCAGAACCGATGAGCTTGCCGTTGAGTTCCGGAATAACAAGACCGATAGCCTTAGCAGCACCTGTTGAGTTAGGAACGATGTTTGCAGCACCTGCTCTTGCTCTTCTTAAGTCTCCCTTTCTGTGAGGACCGTCAAGAATCATCTGGTCGCCTGTGTAAGCGTGGATTGTTGACATGATACCCGACTGAATAGGAGCATAGTCGTTAAGAGCCTTAGCCATAGGAGCGAGGCAGTTTGTTGTGCAGGAAGCAGCAGAAATGATTGTATCGTCCTTTGTAAGAGTCTTTTCGTTTACGCTGTAAACGATTGTCTTAAGGTCTTTTCCTGCCGGAGCTGAAATAACAACCTTTTTAGCGCCTGCGTCAATGTGAGCCTGTGACTTTTCCTTTGATGTATAGAAACCTGTACACTCAAGAACAACGTCAACGCCGATTTCGCCCCAAGGCAAATCCTTTGCGTCCTTTTCAGCGTAGATTGTGATCTTCTTGCCGTCTACAGTGATTGAACCCTCGCCTGCTTCTACTGTGTGAAGACCTTCGCCGATCTTACCACAGTATCCACCCTGGGCAGTATCATATTTAAGAAGGTTAGCCAACATTTTAGGATCTGTTAAATCGTTGATGGCAACAACCTCATAACCCTCTGCACCGAACATCTGTCTGAATGCAAGACGTCCGATACGTCCGAAACCGTTAATTGCAACTTTTACTGACATAGTAAATTCCTCCATATAATTATTTAATTATATAAGCAAACATACAATATACATTGCTTATCATTATATATTTTACATCAAAATTCCAAAATATACAATAGTTAATGTTAATATTTTATCATTTTTTTATTTTTTGTGTATATTAATCAATCTTAGGCATGATTTTTTTGTAGATTTTGTAGTGTTGGCTTAATTATTGTTGATAAATAATTTGTTTTCCTGCCTATTATTTTGTTCTTTAAACAATTCTTCATAAGATGTGTCGAGTACCTCTTTAATTGCCTTTAGCTGACTTGCATAAATATGCTGAATTCCTCTTTCTATTTTCACGAATGATTCCCTTGTCATATCTATGCCCATCAGCTGAAGCTCCCTCACTGTTTCAACCTGTTTTAAACCTTTTTGCTTTCTTATTCTTCTTATATTTTCGCCTATCGGAATACCGTCTTGTTTGATTTTTTGTTCCGTCATATATTCACCTCAAAATACCGATAAAATCACATGAACTAATAATATCACATTTTCCCGCCGCAATCAATCTTTTTTACATTTTTAGGGTTAATTATTATACTATTACGGCAAAATCATTCTTATTGCTCACATTTTTGTGAAAAATATTCATAAAAAACAAAAAAATCCGCAAAAAATAACGCTAAATCTATTGACTAAATTTGTTAAACGTTATATAATATGTAGGTATGCTATAAAACTTTTTAAAGAAAGGAAGAAAGAACATGAAGAAAAAAAGTATTGTTATTCTGGCATTTATGGTTGTACTGGCAATCGTTCTGAATTACGTTGCTTTTATGGGCTTTACCATCGGCAATTTCAGATACGACAGCCTGTTCGGCGATAACGTGTTCGGAAATAACGAAGCTGCGGCAACAGACTCTGTAAAGACAGACAATACAGAGGTTACGGCAGCACCCCAAACGTCTGAGGAAGTAAAGGATGAAAATACTGCCGCAGACGAAACAACAGACAACGCTGACGCAAATGCGTCGGCAGAACCCACTGCTTCTCCCGAAGAAACCGCACAGGCAGAATCCACGGGAAGCACGGACACAACAGCAACAGACACAGCAGCGCCTGCAAAGCCCGTTGACAAAGGAAGAATCAGAAAAGGTATCGACCTTGCGGGCGGTTCGGTTATCTCTTTCGGAGTCAACACGGAGAGCGAGCACTATGACCCTAACCTCCTGACAGAGGCAAACATGGACATAGTTGAAGCTATCTTCTCTGCACGTATGACAGCCGCAGGCTACACAGAAGCAAGAATCAGTAAGGGCGAACTCGGTCAGATTACCGTCGAAATCCCGTCTGTATTCGATACAGACAGTGCAGCAAGCCTTTTAGGTTCAACCGCAAAGCTTACTTTCGTAGACGCAGACGGCAACATTGTGCTTGACGGAGCAACCGACATCAAGGACGCCGCTCACAGATACGGACAAACCTCCGGCAGCGTAAACTCTGAGGATTATGTTGAGCTTACATTAAATGCCGACGCCGTTTCAAAATTTGCGGCAGCTACGGAAAAAGCAGTTTCTGCCGGTTCGGGCAAAAACTATATAGCTATCAAGATGGACGATAACATTATCTCCGCACCTACCGTAAATTCAAAGATCGACAGCGAAACCTGTATCATCACAGGTGACTTCAATGCCGAAACAGCAAGCCAGCTTGCAAACCAGATCAAATCCGGTTCGCTTCCGTTTGATATGAAGGTAATATCACAGGAAACAATCGGTGCGGAATTAGGCTCGAACGCACTGCCCACATCGCTTATCGCAGCATTGATCGGTATTCTTTTGATCATGATTTTCATGGCTGTAAGATACAAGCTTTGCGGACTTCTTGCCGACTTGGCGCTTCTGTATTACATCGGAATAGTTGCTCTGTTCCTCGGTATATTCAGAATTAACCTCAGCCTTTCGGGTATTGCCGGTATCGTTCTTTCAATAGGTATGGCAGTCGACGCTAACGTTATTATATTTGAGAGAATCTCAGAAGAATTAAGACTCGGAAAAACAATCAAGGCTACCGTTGAATCGGGATTCCACAAGGCATTCTCCGCAATCCTTGACTCTAACATCACCACAATCATTACCTGTGTTGTTCTCTATCTGTCCGGTATCGGTACTGTAAGAGGCTTCGCCGTTACTCTCGGTCTTGGTGTTGTTGTAAGTATGTTCACCGCCATCAGCGTTACAAAGTTCTTGTTGAAGCAGCTTGTCGGCTTAAACATCAAAAACCGTAATGCATTGTGCCATAAATAAGAGGAGGTAAGGATAATGAAAATATTAAACGTAACAAAAAATAAAACAAAAACCTTGCTTGTCCCGATTGCAATAATTATCATTGGTATAGTTATGTACTTTGTACACGGCGGATTTAACTTTGACGTAGAATTTCTCGGCGGTATCAAAATGGAAATCGCTATGGATAACGTCAACACAAGCGAAATAAAAGAATACCTTGAAAAAGAAACCGGAGTTAATCCTCTTATAGTTCAGACAACTTCATCGGGTGTAAGTATCAAAACTCAGCCTATTGATGAAGAAACAAAAAATGAAATCTTTTCATTAATGAAAGATAAGTATTCACTTGACGACAATGCTCTTTTATCCGTAAGCTCCGCTTCGGCAAGCTTCGGTAAACAGGTACAGTCAAAGACATTGCTCTTTACCTTAATAGCAATCCTTTGTATACTTGCTTATATTGCAATCAGATTCGAGTGGCGTTCGGCTATCACCGCTGTATGCGCTCTTGCGATAAACATACTTGTAATGTTTGCCGTATACGCTATATTCAATATTTCTCTGAACACAACCTTCATCGCAGCCATGCTGACGGTTATCGGTTATTCAATCAACGATACAATTGTTATATTTGACCGTATCAGAGAAAACATGAGAGGCTACAACCGCCGCAAGGACGGTACGATTTCAACTCTTGTTGACAGAAGTATCACCGAATGTATGGGACGTACAATCTGCACTTCAATAACAACGCTTATCACAATCCTGCTTCTCTTTATAATCGGTGTTACCGCCGTTAAGGAATTTGCACTTCCGCTTATTATCGGTATCACCTGCGGTACTTTCACTTCAATCTTTGTTGCAACTCCTTTCTGGGGTGCATGGAAAGATGCTGAGGCAGAAGCTAAGTCTGTCAGAAAGTAATTTTAATTAAACAAAACAGACACTGCTGCAAAAATGATTTTAAATCATTGCTTGCGGCAGTGTTTTTTTATTTTATTAAACTTCTGTAAACAATAAAATAAATTTTGCATTTATCTTGACAATTGTTCTAAATCGAACTATAATGTTATTGTTCAATTTAGAACAATAACAGGAGGTGATTTTATGACGGTCAATAATTTTTGGAACTATCTTCTTTTGTTTGAAAACGAGTATTCCGCATACAGAAAAAAGATTATGAAAAAATTTTCTCTCACGGCAGCCGAAACGGATATTATCATGTTTCTTGCCAACAATCCGAATTTCGACACTGCGGCACAGATTTCAAGAATAAGGAAGATTCCCAAATCACAGGTATCGCTTTCGGTAAACTCACTGTACAAAAAGAATTTTCTTAAAGGCATCTATAAGGAGGATAACAAAAAAAGCATACATCTGATTCTCACAAACGGCGCAAAACCTATTGTTTCCTACGGTCATGCGGTGCAGGAGGAATTTTCCGATTTGCTTTTTAAGGGTTTCAGCCTTAAAGATAAACAAAGATTTTTTGATTACCACTCAAAAATGGCAAAAAATATCGGGGAGAAAAAAGGAGTGTAAATAATGCAATATTTAACAAAGGTTATCGTATGTCTGTTTGCCGGTATGGGAGCAGGTCTTGGCACGGGCTTTGCCGGTATGAGTGCGGCAGCCGTTATAACACCGCTGCTTGTAACCTTCCTCGGCATCGAGCCGTATACGGCAGTCGGAATTGCTTTGGCTTCGGACGTACTCGCAAGCGCCGTATCTGCGTACACCTACGGCAAAAACAAAAATCTCGACATCAAAAACGGCATGGTTATGATGATTGCGGTTCTTATATTTACCGTTGTCGGAAGCTATGTTTCAAGTCTGCTGCCATCTGCCGCTATGGGTAATTTTTCGGTTTTTATGACTTTGCTTTTAGGAATTAAATTTATCGCAAGACCGGTTATGACAACTAAGGAGGATATGAACAATGCCTCAAAAAAAGAACGTCTGCTTAAATCCGGTATCTGCGGTGTTATCGTAGGCTTTATATGCGGCTTTGTCGGCGCAGGCGGCGGCATGATGATGTTATTGCTCCTTACGAGCGTAATGGGCTTTGAGCTTAAAACGGCGGTCGGTACAAGCGTATTTATTATGACCTTTACCGCTCTTACCGGTTCGGTTTCGCACTTCATCATAGGCGAGCTGCCCGATTTGCTGACATTTGTACTGTGCGTAAGCTTTACTCTTATCTTTGCAAGAATTGCCGCCGTAATCGCAAATAAGGCAAGCGCAAAAACACTTAACAGACTTACCGGTGTAATTCTGGTTATACTCGGAATTGTTGTTCTCGGCTTTTCATTGCTGAAATAACACAAAAAAATGCTGTAAGCTTTAAAGTATCGCTTACAGCATTTTTATATCTAAATCTGGCGGCTGCGTATGACTCAGCCGCGCATTATTTTAAGAGGGATCGCCCCCGCCTTGACGAGGGCGTGTATGAAAAAGATGTCGGTTGAAGTATATCAACCTTGGAAGTTAGCATAATAAAATTATAACAATCAATTAATTGTCGTTACTTCGGGGAACATCTTCTCCCAGAAGAACGTCAATATCCTTTAATTCACCGTTTCTGATTACGGTAAGCGTCAGATATTCGCCCGGTGACTTTTTATCTCTGATTTCATTAAGCTTATCGGAGGTGTTGATTACCTGTCCGTCCGCCTTAACGATTAAGTCACCCTCCTGAATACCGGCATTCGCTGCTCCGCTTCCGGCAACAACACTGTATACCGACAAGCCGTTTTTATTTTCCGTAACCGTAATTCCAACAATAGGTCTTCCCGGAACATAACCGTTATTTATCAGATTATCGATTATCGGCTTTGCTTCTGAAATTGCAATTGCAAATCCGATACCTTCAACATTTGTATCCGAAAGCTTAATTGTGTTGATACCTATTACCTGTCCGTATCTGTTAACAAGCGCACCGCCCGAATTACCCGGGTTGATTGCCGCGTCCGTCTGGATAAGGTTATAAACCTTGTTGTCAACCGTCATGGTTCTGTTAACTGCGCTTATAACTCCTGCCGTAACGGTACCTGCAAGCTCCTGTCCGAGAGGATTACCTATTGCAACCGCCAATTCTCCAACTTCAAGCTTATCGGAATCACCGAGAGTTGCTGCCTGCAAGCCTGTTTTTTCGATTTTCAAAACCGCAAGATCCGATTTTGAATCCGAGCCTATCAATTTGGCTGTACATTCATCTCCGGTATTGAGTATTACGGAAATCTCCGCAGCTCCGTCAATTACGTGCTGATTCGTTACTATATATCCGTCCTCGCTTATGATGATTCCCGAGCCGCTGCCCTGCTGAACAAGCTCATTGCTGTTCGGGTCGCTTGTATAATATGAACGTCCCGAAAACGGATCATAATACTTTTTCGGAGTTACCTTTGTTTTGTTTATCACTCCTACGCAGCTCGGTCCGACCTTAGACGCAATCTGCGATACCGTAAGCTCTCCGCCAACCGTATCGGTTGACATAAGCTTTGCCGAACCTCCGGTAGTAACAAAGGTACTGCTGCTGTGCGCTGAGGAGGGTTTATTTTTGATGTACAAGGCCGCTCCGCCTCCTACCGCTCCGGCAGTAACAACGCTTGCGATAAGCGCCGAACAAATACAGGCAGTCCAGGTGCTGTTTCTCTTTTTCTTCTTTGGCTTATCTACATAAACTACCAAATCTGTTGACTCTGTATATGGATACCGTTTCATAAAATCTCCTCCGTATCTGTTTTGAATTTTTCAGTCCGCCGCTTTCCGGCTCATTTCAGTAAATATTTATTTCTATTTTTTTTACTGTATCTATATCATACAACACTCTTTTGTCATGCGTGTGAATAAAAAGTTAAAATCCTGATTTTTTTTTATTAATAAAATATGAATGTCGGAATATTTCAAAAATTCGCCGTAAAAAGAGCGCAGTCAGCTTTCGGACTGCGCTCGTCTGTTTAGTTGAACCCCATGAGTTCAACTCTCTCATGCCTATTTATCCGTTCTGAAAGGCGCAAGCGGTAATCCTGCTTTGTTATAGATATGCAGACCCTCATAATAATTGTCAAATGCGTATCTTACAAGCACAGGCTCATCAACCTCCTCGCTGTGAACGCAAAGCAGGTTATCTCCGATTATTTCTACATCAGCCTTTTTAAGCTGTTTATCTGCTCCCGCCACATATATGTATACAAATTTCGGGTCACAGCAATAAAGTCCCTCTCCGCTTTCAAGCGTTATGTATGCTTTTGAACCCTCAAAGCATACCGATTTATAAACAGGCTGATCGGCATATATGTCATATCCGTATGTATGCTTTAATGCCTTTTTAGCCGCTCTTTTTGCAAGCTGCTCCTTTTCAACCGGGTGTATGTCGAACAATTCGCCGTAATCCATGCTCGTCACATCTCACCTTTGTATGATAATACTCCATTTCTTCAACATATCTGTCTAATTCCTTTGCTTTTTTATGTTTTCTATATTATACACCGATATTCCCGGTATTTCAATAGTTTTACCGTTAATTTTTTAAGCAAAATATGATGACATTAAAAGCAGCGCAAAGCCGATAACTTCCGCCGACACAACAGCCGCCGTTATAATTATTGCGGTGTCGGCACGCTTTTTGCTTTTCAGCATTTTCACAAAGCGGCTGTAAAATGCCATTCCGGCTATTCCGCCAAAGGCATTTGAAATAATATCCGTTATATCGGTAACTCCGATTGACAAAGCATACTGGCAGATTTCAAGACAAAGGCTCGCCGCAGCCATTATAAGAAGCCGTACAGCAAAATTAAGCTTTTTCTCCGGCATGGATATGTAAATTCCGAAAGGCACAAACAGCAAAAAATTTCCGATTACTTCTTTAATATGAAAGGTTTTCCCCGTTCCGTTATCATAATAAAATGGCGCAAGATTTATATCTCTTATTCTTTGAATATCTTTAACCGAAAATTGCAGCTTGAATAAAATCACCCATATCAGCACAAGCAAATATAAAGCAAAAAACAATTTTCCGAAATGATTTACAGATTCTTTTTTTATATTCATACAATCCGCTCCGTTTTTAATCCTTTATCACAGAAATTTTTATACATAATTTATTTGATTTATGCAACAATTATATCATACACTATGAATTAAGTCAATTCTTTCTGCATTTACCGTTCATTAAGCTAATTGTAATTTTTTTAAAGTTTTTCTTTTTCAGGATTGACAAAATCAAGCTGTAATGATAAAATATACTATGTTATATTATCTCCGAATTTCGGAAGAACCGGAGGATAACGTGAAAAAATATGCTGTGCATCTTTTTCACGTTGAGATTTGTGCCGCCGCACGGCGGCAGAATGGAGGATACAATGAATTTTTTTAAAAAGCTTTCCGGCAAAGGAAAGAAAGAAGAAGAAAACGCAAATACACAGACCGAACAGTCTGCCGATAATATTGAAAACGAAGCCGCTGAGGAAACAGCAGGTGAAGAAACTGTTCCGGACAACGCTCCCGAAGCAAGCACCGCCGTTCCCGAAAATGCCAACGGTCAGGCAGAGCTTCCCGAGGAAGCAAAAAGGCTGATTGAAGAAGCGCAGAGAATTGCAAAAGACCCCAACGCTCAGATACGTTTTGCGGTTGAACACAAAATTCTGCCCTCAAAGCTTACAGCCGATCCGATTTATGTTATTACATCGATCATTTCCGAAAAAGGCGAATACATTAACAGTTTTTTTAAAAACATTTACAGACAAAACAAGCTGGACGAAGCATATGCTCCGTCTGATTTTGATGTGTCTGTTCCGTATGAGCTGTCGGGCGCAAATGTCGTTAAAATAGAAATGCCGGAAAAAAATCTGTTTCCGTCACTTTGCAAGCGCATATACATTGCTTACAGCACACACTTCACAAAATATATTTACATCACGGTTGAAGCGATTGCAGACAATAAGCTGAAGCTCGGTTCATGGATTGACGGTGAGCATGAGGAATACGGGGTTATTGAAAACAACGAAGAAGAAATGATAAAGTCCGTTATAGAGGACGAAGAAATAGCAGAGGGAAAATACTCAAATGCCATAGAAAAGCTCATGGCAGACACCTCTCCGAATCCTAACGGCATACTGACCGACCCGGAGCAGATTGCCAAGCATACTCAAGCCTTTACAAACGCTCTTATGCAGGTGAACAAGTACAAGCAGGAGGGCAAAAGAGATGAAGCGCTGAAGCTGATAAGGGCGGTTATCAGAACCGAAGCCGTTATTTACAGCGACACTCCCGATGTGGAGCATCACTGCTTCAGAACCGCTTTTGACGTTCTTTTATATGCAAACTTATATCATCCGTGCAATCCGAAAACAAACGAGAAAAAACAATTCTCCGCAATGCAGGTTGACTTATCTGCGGCATATCTGATTTACGGTGCCATGATGCTTGAAAAAGAGCAATTCGACAAGGCTATAGATATTTTATGGAAGGCGGTTGAAGCAAACCCTGTCAACGTTCAGCTGATGTTTGCTCTTGCAGACGCATATAAAGGCAAGAATTATTATAAATCCTTTTATGAAATCATAAAAACCGCTCATTTGTGCGCGGTTAATAAGGTTGACATTGCAAGAATATACAGAAACTACGCTCTTTACTATATTCAGATGAAAGAATTTGACGTTGCCGCCGCTCTCGGCTATGCAAGCAAATATTTTGAAAAGGATCCGCGCGGCTTCCATTTTATAATGAACAAAATCAAAGAGGAATCGGGCGAAGAATTTCCCGAACCGTCTTTGGACGATATTAAGAAAAAGCTTCTTGAAAACGGTATATCATGGGGTGCAAAGGAGCTTGCCGTAAGCGTAATTAAGCTGCTTGCAAGTCAATTCAAGGACGCAGGCAACGAACAGGGAATGAAGATGTGTTCGGATATGCTCAAAGAAGCAACTCCGGAATGTTAACAGAAAGGATTTGATTGTTTGCAGGGCATTATAATCAAAGGAATCGGCGGTTTTTATTATATAAAGGCAGAAGATTCCAACGTATATGAGTGTAAGGCAAGAGGCATTTTCCGAAAAGAAAATATCAAGCCGATGATAGGCGACAGAGTAGAAATTTCAATAACCGATTCCGGTCACGGAAGTATTGACAGGATAGAACCCCGGAAAACCGAATTGATACGTCCTCCGGTTGCCAATATCGACACACTGATAATTGTTGCCGCTGCAAAAAATCCCTCACCCGATTTTTATCTGACCGACAAGCTTCTGCTTATTGCAGAGCTTAAGGGTATTACTCCCGCGCTTTGCATAAACAAAACCGACCTCGAATCGGCGGATAAGATAAAAAACGCATACAAAAATACCGGTTACCGTATATTTGAAGCCTGTGCCTCAGAAAGCAGGCTTCCGAACGGTCTGCCGGAATTTCTGCAAGGAAAAACCACCGCATTTGCCGGTTTATCCGGCGTAGGAAAATCGAGTATTCTTAACATGATTACCGACCGCTCCGTTGAAACCGGAAGCATAAGCGAGAAAATCGGCAGAGGAAAGCATACCACACGTCATGTAGAGCTTTTTGAGCTTAACGGCGGCGGTTTTGTTCTCGACACCCCCGGCTTCAGTTCATTGCAGCCGGATATAATTGACTGCTCGGAATTATATCTTTATTTTCCCGAAATGGCTTCGCTGTCCTCCGAATGCCGCTTCAAGGGCTGTGCGCATATAAGCGAACCCGACTGTGCCGTAAAAAACGCTCTTGCGGCAGGAAAGATTTCGGAAGAGCGGTATTTGAGCTATACTAAAATGTATGAAATTTTAAAAAACCACAAGCCGTGGGAATGATAATCGTAAAGCTGTTTGTTTTGCGGCTGTCATTTAATTTGGAAAGGATTTTATAAAATGATTTTATCACCATCAATTTTATCGGCTGACTTTTCAAAGCTTGCCGAATGTGTAAAGGAAACCGAAAAAGCAGGAGCGCAGTGGCTTCATATAGATGTTATGGATGGTATGTTTGTCCCGAACATCAGCTTCGGCGCTTGCGTATACAAATCGCTCAGAAAGCACTCCAAGCTGTTTTTTGATGTGCATTTAATGATATGCGATCCTATCCGTTACATAGATGATTTTGCTGCGGCAGGCGCTGACGGAATAACCTTTCACGCAGAAGCGACAGACGATATTGACGCCTGTATTTCCAAAGTAAAAGAACTTGGGCTTAAGGTTGGGATAGCAATCAATCCCGAAACGCCGAAAGAGGTACTCCTCCCGTATCTTGACAATATTGATATGATTCTGATAATGAGCGTACACCCCGGTCACGGCGGTCAGAAATACATTGACGATGTAAACGAAAAAATTACATATTTCAGAAACAGACTCGGGAATGATTTTAACATTGAGGTTGACGGCGGCGTGAATCTCGCCAACATAAAAAAAGTTACCGAATTGGGCGCAAATATAATTGTTGCCGGCTCTGCCGTATTCAACGGCAGCATTTCGGAATCCACAAAAGCATTGATTGAGGAGTGCAGATAAAATGAGAGCTGTAATAATAGGCAACGGCGAAATAAAGGATTATGATTTCATCGCCGGGAAGCTCAGAAAGGGCGATTATATCATATGTGCGGACGGCGGCTACAGACACGCCGTGAAATTGAGAATCAAGCCCGATGTTCTCATCGGAGATATGGATTCAATCGGCGATGAAAGCTATGACGGAGAAATAATCAATCTGCCTGTCAGAAAGGACTTTACCGATTCCGAGGTTTGCGTAAAATATGTTCTTTTAAAGGACTTTGACGAAATTTTGATGCTCGGCTTCATCGGAACAAGGCTCGACCACACAATAACCAATCTGATGCTTTTAAAGCAGATAGCTGAATCGGGAAAGAAAGGCAAGATAATAGATGAACACAACGAAATATACTTTGCTTTGGAGGAAAATATCATCTACGGCAAAAAAGGCGACCTTTTATCGCTGATCCCATTCGGCGGTGACCTAAACGGAATAACTGCCTCTGGGCTTGATTATCCCCTTGAAAACGAAACATTGATTTTCGGTGAAAGCAGAGGAGTAAGCAACGTAATGACTTCGGGCAAATGCACCGTAAATATCGGCGGCGGCTCGGGACTGATTATCAAATCACGCGACTAAACATATCAGCCATCTTCATTTTCAGTTTCGTCAAGATTGTTTCCTATAAGCTCTATCACCGTTTCATACAGCTTTTGGGGATTCTTTTTAAATTCCCTTATCATGCTGTTTGCATATTTTCTTGTACCGGCATACACTGCAAGTTTCATAAGAGGGGTTTTGCCGTCAAATATCCCGAGATCCGCCATATATTCCCTTTCATTAAGCGGAAGAAGCTCGGCTCTGACGCTCCTTTTTACCGTTTCCTCCCTGAAAAATACAGGAATATATTCTTCTATCGGCTCTCTTATATAAATCGGTATTTTTTTCTCAAAAAAACCGCTTGCCTCACGTCCGGCAGGAAGAAGCTCGCAATAGGTTTCCTTGCCGTCCGGCGAAAAGATTCGGATATGACCTATTTTTTCAAGGTTGTCAACGGCAATTCTGAACTCGGTGAATTTTATATTGCAGCAATCCAGCACCAAAGATGTCAGCTGATCATGCGTTATTATTCTGTCTGCCTTGTTAAGTGTGAAAAGTATTATATATTGTATTGTTATCTGATCGTAAATTTCTCTGTTGTATTTCATTCTCAGCACCGCCTTTATTGATTACAGTTTTTAATATTATACCACACTTTGCCGCAAAATGCCATAGCTTTAATAAAATTAACCACAAATTTATCACTTTTTTCGCAGGATTTACACAGCCGTGTTCGGCGGCAGAACGGAGATTTATATGAAAAAACTTACACATGAAGAAGAAATAATACGTCAGGAGGCCATGTGCGAATATGAAAATATGAAGCGCAGTGAAGGCTTTGAGCTTATTGCCGGGGTTGATGAAGCAGGGCGCGGTCCTTTGGCGGGGCCTGTTTTTGCGGCGTGCGTTATTCTTCCCCCCGACTGCGTAATTGACGGCATTAACGATTCTAAAAAGCTTTCCGAGAAAAAAAGAGATGAGCTTTTTGATATTATCTGCGAAAAGGCAATATGCTGGAACGTTGCAAGCGTTGACGAAAAAGCAATCGACGAAATCAACATATTAAACGCAACTCACCTTGCTATGAATAATGCGGTAAACGGTATGCGCATAAAGCCGGATTATGTTATGATTGACGGCAACAGCATAAAAAATATGACCCTGCCGCACTGCACCATCGTAAAAGGCGACTCGAAAAGCATAAGCATTGCGGCGGCTTCAATTCTTGCAAAGGTATCCCGTGACCGTTTCATAACAAAAATAGCCGAAAAATATCCCGAATACGGATTTGAAAAGCACAAGGGCTACGGCACAGCTCTCCATAACAAAGCAATTTTAGAATACGGTCCTTGCCCGATTCACAGAAGAACCTTTCTCAAAAAGCTTCTCGGCGGTCAGGACAATACGCAAGCAAAACATTAAAAAAATCATTTTTTGAGCTGTTTTATACATAAAATGGGTTATAATCGCAAAAAGAAAAATAACCACAATTTATTACCGCAAAAATTGTACAATTTTTGTCACAAATTTGACAAAGTTCCCATTGACTAATCAGTAAAATTATTATATAATATAAGAATACAACTGTTTGTTGAGAAAGAACATCAGTATATATAACAATGGTTGAGTAGTCATAAACAATCAAGCCCTTAATGGGTTTGGTTTATTACGGCTAACATAAAAAGCAACAAGCGCAGCGGCGCTTGTTCGGGTGTTAATTTATGTCGCCCCCGGCGGCGGAATGGAGGATTATTATGAGCAGAGTTTACAATTTTTCGGCAGGACCGTCTATGCTCCCCGAAGAAGTCCTGAAAAAAGCACAGGCAGAAATGGTGGAGTACGGAACCTCCGGAATGTCGGTTATGGAAATGAGTCACCGCTCCAAGGATTACGAAGCTATAATCAAGGGCTGCGAAGCATTGGTAAGAGAACTCATGAATGTACCGGATAATTATACCGTATTGTTTTTGCAGGGCGGTGCGTCCAGTCAGTTTACAATGATACCGATGAATATCGGAAACAAGAACAAAAAATGTGACATCGTTATAACGGGTCAATGGGCAAAGAAGGCAGCTGCGGAAGCAAAAAGATATATAACGGTAAATGAGATAGCCTCATCTCAGGATAAGACCTTTTCATACATACCCAAGCTTGACAAATCGAAATTTTCAAAGGATGCGGACTATTTCTATATCTGTATGAATAATACAATTTACGGCACAAAGTATAATGAAATTCCCGATACCGGAGATGTTCCTCTTATTGCGGATATTTCATCTATGGTTATGTCTGAGGTTATGGACGTTTCAAAATTCGGTATGCTTTATGCCGGTGCGCAGAAGAATCTTGGTCCTGCCGGAGTTACGCTTTGCATAATCAGAAACGATCTAATCGGAAATCAAATGGATATTACACCGACTATGTTCAATTATCAGATTCATGCAGACAACGGTTCAATGTACAATACACCGCCGACATACGGCATCTATATCATGAAGCTTGTTCTTGAATGGATAAAGGAAAAAGGCGGAATAGCTGCAATAGAAAAGCTTAACAGAGAAAAAGCGAAGATTCTTTACAATTTTCTCGACAGCTCTGAAATGTTTAAGGGTACTGTCGTAAAAGAGGACAGATCTCTTATGAACGTTCCCTTTATAACAGGCAACGAAGAGCTTGACGCTAAATTCGTCAAAGAAGCAAAAGAAGCCGGCTTTGTTAATTTAAAGGGTCACAGAACCGTTGGCGGTATGAGAGCAAGCATTTATAACGCTATGCCCAAGGAGGGCGTTGAGAAGCTTGTTGAATTTATGAAGAAATTTGAAGCCGAAAACAAATAATCAATAATAAACGAAATTGTCCGCTGAAATGCGGACGGTTTCATATATAAAATTTTATGAAACAATAAAGCGAAAAGGACGGTAATAAAAATGTATAATATTTTAACCTTGAATAAAATCGCCGCATGCGGTCTTGAACAGCTTGACGAAAAAAAATATTCTATCACCGATGACGCTGCGGCAAATGACGTTGACGGAATAATTTTAAGAAGCTTTGCAATGCACGATATGGAGCTGCCGAAAAATCTTAAGGCAGTTGCAAGAGCCGGAGCCGGAACAAACAATATTCCGATAGATAAATGCACACAAAACGGCGTTGTGGTATTTAACACCCCCGGCGCAAACGCAAATGCCGTGTGTGAGCTTGTGCTTGCAGGCTTGCTCTTGTCCTCAAGAAATATTGTCGGCGGAATAAAATGGGCTGCCGGTCTTACGGGCAATGATGTGGCAAAGCAGATAGAAAAGGGTAAATCAAATTTTGCAGGCTGTGAAATTCAGGGCAAAACCTTGGGAGTAATAGGTCTGGGAGCTATAGGTATACTTGTTGCAAACGCAGCAAGACACCTCGGCATGAAAGTAATCGGTTATGATCCGTACCTTTCAATAGACGCTGCATGGAGATTATCAAGCCATATAGAAAAGGCAAAATCAATGGACGAAATATTTGCAAATGCCGACTATATCACAATCCATGTTCCTCTTACACCGGATACAAAATATATGATTAATGCCGACGCTATCACAAAAATGAAGGACGGCGTAAAGCTTTTGAATTTTGCAAGAGGCGAGCTTGTCAATAACGATGATATAAAGAAAGCAATTGTTTCAAAGAAAGTATCCTGCTATGTAGTCGACTTCCCGAATGCAGAAACCGTAAACTGTGACGGAATTATAGCCATTCCCCACCTCGGAGCTTCAACAGAGGAATCGGAGGATAACTGTGCCGTTATGGCAGCTCAGGAAATATCGGACTATCTTGAAAACGGCAACATTTTAAATTCCGTAAATCTTCCCAATTGCTCACTTCCGATTAACGGTGTTGGCAGAGTTACCGTAATTCATAAAAATGTACCGAATATGATCGCTCAGTTCTCAAAGCTTTTCTCCGACGCAGAAATCAACATTGCCGATATAATAAATAAGAGCAAAAAGGATATTGCATATACAATCATCAATACTGATGAAATCATAACCAACGATCTGGTAGATAAATTAAATGCGATTGACGAGGTTATAAAGGTAAGAGTAATCAAATAGTTTTAAACAGCAAAAACTTTCCTATAATTAAAAAACTGCTGCACGGTATAATGTAAATCCCGTTGCAGCGGTTTTTTTATTGAATTTTGTGTATTTTACCGAATACCCGATTCGGTCATTCGTAAGGCGTGCAGCGCCTTTCTTGCAAGCCAGTAAGCATTTTTGTCCTCACTAAGCTTGTCAAGCCATAATTTTGAATCGGTTATAATCCCCCTGTGGGCAAATTCCCATACAATATCATTAACCTCAATAAGCTCAATCATGCTTTGTTGGTCCTCCAGAAAGCGTTTTACGCATATCAGACCCTTATTTTTCAGTTTTTTCGTTGAGGCGGTATTCTGCCTTTTTCTGCAATAGTCTGCCATGTTTTTAACGGTTCCGCCCACTCCCGAGCCGTGACCAAATATTTCACCGTTTCCGATATACATTTCAACATGACCCACACCCTCAGTACGGGAATCATCGCCCCCTCTAAAATAGAGTAAATCCCCTTTGTTTAATGCAGACTCATCGGGCACACCGCAAATTACAGAAACGTTTATTCTCCGTCCCGCGCCGGACTTCAGCTGTGCCTCCGTGTTTATTCCGATGTCAATGCCAAACAACTTTTTGTACCAATACAGCATTGTGCCCGAGCAATCTCCGTAACCGTTCTCAATCATCGTCCTGTTGGGAACCTTTTGAGAGTATATGTTTTTTTCTTTTCTTGTCAGAACATTTTTTACAAGAAAGTCACGCTTTTCATTTGTTGTCATTATAATAAAATCTCCTTGTGCTATTTATGCTTCGGGTAATTGCAAAACCATACTTTGCAATTACCGCTATCCGGTAAAAATCACAGCTTATCGCAGGCTGTCGGATTGTTCAGTATTCCAAACGTCACAAACAATTCGCAAACTGTGATTATAAGGTTATTAAGGAGCTCCGACGTACCTATATCGATAACATTGAGAGTAAGCAGCAGGGCAACCAGCTGTGTTGCTATGCTGACCCATAATACCTTACTTTTTAATCTGCATTGCATGAAAATTACCTCCGTTTCTTTTTTTATTAATCTGCAAACATTCAAAAAATATATGCCGTATACGCATTTGTGTTAATTATCGATGCTTCGGTATACATCCAGAATTGAAGCGTCGTTCCGACAAGATTAAGAGACACAAAGCATCTCGAATCGGAAGATGCTTTGTCGCATTTCGTGTACGTCAAGCCGGAGCCGTCCTCGGTTAAAGCCTTTTGTATCGGCACAATGGTACCGTGATAAACACAATAGCTTGCACCGTTAAATATACCGGCAAACTCTTTTCGAAGATATTTAGTTCCGCTGTCAATGTAACGTGCGGTGAATGACGGAACATCTATTGTCTGTATAATATTTCCGCTCGCCGGCGCAATCCTTGACTGAGCAAAGCTGCGTTTATCAAGCACTTTATTATCTTGTGATATTTCCGCAAGAAGTACCGATTTATCGGTATCAATGTCATTTTCGGAGCTGTCCGCAACTATTTCTATTGTGTTCTTTTGTGTATTTCTGTAAAAATATACATTCAGCGACCCGGTGACATTTTCTCTTGCTTCCGCAATAACATCGGTGATATTCTCCGGATTATCCTCAACGGTTATAAACGAACCGTCCGGCATAAAGACGGTACCGGGATTGATTGCAAATTTCTCCGTTTCGCTGTCGTATATAACCTTGCAGGCGTTGACGTTATACAAATCCACCCCCGGCGAAGCCATTTCCGCAAGTGCGTTATTCAGTGAAACAAGCGGATTATCTCCGTCATTATACTTAAAAAGCGATACGCCTTGCGTTGTAAGCCGCGAAAGTGCAAAATTTATATCGTCGGCACCGTAAATTTCATTATCCATAAAACTTTTTTTCAAACTCATGTGTGTATATCATTCCTTTCGGGTAAGAAGCAGTCGGGCATAAGAGATGAGTGCCGCAAAAGCACAAAAATTCTCGTGCCCGACCGGTAATCGTCATTTTATGCCGTAGGCATTTCAAGAAGCTTGTTGACAAGCTCCGTTGCCACATCATTGCCCCCAAGCTCATGATATGGGCTGTACAGGCGTTTTATGTTTTCTTTTTCATAAATAGGGCATTTTTCTTTTGTTTCATATTCGTGGTAGCAGCCGATAATTCTGTCCCTCAGCAAGGCTTCAACACCGTCGGCTATTATTTTATTTTTGTTTCTGTCGGCGGTAATCGCTTTTGTGAATTTTTTATAGCCGAATGCGGTTAATGTAAAAAGACCGGTAAAACACCAGTGTACCCAGTTGTCAATAATAAAGTTGATAAGATCTCTAAGCATATTTATTCTCCATAATTATAATTTTTACAGGTACTTGTAAAACTGCGGTTTTGCAAGTACCCATATAATTTTGAACAGGCATAGCGAAAAGCCGTCCATGTACAGCAATTGTTTTTTTGTGTATCGTTCGTCCCTGCTGTCTTTATATCGGAAAAACAATACGGAGGAGTATGACTTTTACTGTATTGCCGTACTTTGTAAATCCGGTTCTTCGTAGCTGTATTCATGAGTCATTTTTATATCGGCTCCGTTCACCATGCAGCTTGTTTCTTTTTCAAAGCCGCCCATTTTGACATGAACCGCAACTATATCGCCCAAAGAATAATCGGTGCCGAATTTCAGCTCACGGAGCTTTGCTTTTGTGGATTCGGAAATGCTTCGTTTTGAAAGCTCGTCCTGCGCTTCACTCTGACCGGTGCAGTCAAGAACGCAGTCCCATGCATATATACCGGTTTTATCGCCATTTTTTATATAGTACCATGCATTATCGTCCTGTTCACTATCGTCATTCGACCCCGGATACCAGCCTCCGTCCGCTTCCTTTAATATATCTTCGGTATATGAAACATCATAAACGCTTTTTATTTCCTTTGATAAGTATATATTGTTTTTCTGCGGATAGATAAATTCAAAACGCCAGCATTTATTATCTATGTCAAAAACCACTCTGTGTCCCCGGTTCATTCTCTTGCACAGTGCTATGGTCAAATCGGAAAGCGTATTTGCCTTTAATCGCCAGAAGTGATAAGTAAACGCTTCTGCGCCAATAGGCTCCGGAAGAATAAAATTTGTAATTTTCTTGTTATCGTCTATCGTTCCGGTCATTTCCAAGCCGCTGCTGTTTATTCGGGGCGGTTCAATAAAGGCTCTTTTCAGACAATAAAGCAAAACCGTTTCCGGGTCTGTATATTCCTCTCCGAAAATCAATCTTGCCTTGAACGGCGGCATAATACGTCTGGTAAGAATCCAGTTGACGGTTCTGCCGCAAACGGTAAGTTCCTCGTCAGAAACTATTTTACCGGTGCAGACAGCCTGTAAATCTCCCTGCACGATCACTATGTATTTGTGCGAAAGAATAACCCCGGAAATCCTGTCCCTAAGCCTGAAATGTCCCTCATAGCTTCCAACGGCATTGTACTGCAAATGCCATTCGGAAGAAATCACATCGGTCATAATGCAAAGCAGATTAAATTCAAAATCATAAATTCTGATGTCTTTCATAATGCCTCCGTATATTCGCTGAAATAAGTCACATAAGTCTCCATACCGCGCTCTGAGCCGCCTATATCAACTTTGATATTATTGATTCCCAAATCGCACCACATATCCGAAAGAGAATATGCCCTGTCAAGAGTAGCAAGGGAATTGCCATCAATGCTGCTTGTAACCGTACGCTTTTTTATATCAATAACAATCTCCTCTCCCAAAGCCATAGCCTTGTTAAAAGAAATTGCTTTTCCCGTTGTGGCATTGGTAATCGTTACGGTATTTTCACCCGCTTTATCGGACAGCTTCTTAACCGTCACGGTAGGATAAATCCTCACATCACCGGTATTATTCACAAATCCGTCCGCAATACGTTCGGTTAAAATCAAAGGGAATTTACTGACGGAGGAAAGCTTATTGTCTTTTTTAAAAATTGCCGTTTCCGTCATTTTAACATCGGAAAAATGAGGATAATCACATATAAACTGAACAACAAACGCCGTGTAAGCTCCGTATCTTTTCCCCACGCTAAGTGTTGCGTCATTAACGGTAATTTTTCTTGCAGTTCCGCCGGCTTCAATTTCAAGAGCTCCGCCGTAGCTGAGAATCCTTGCGGCATTTTTTAAAATACCGCTGTCATTTTTCGCCGTATCTCCCGACAGAGTTATTATTCTTTGGTTGTACTGAGAAGAACTTTCAAAGCACCCGTCCTCACCGATATAGCTCTGAACTCTGCGCTGCTTTGCCGGCGGTTCCAAGCCGTCAATTGTACAAATATTGAGCGAATGTCCCCCGTTGCCATAGAATTTTAATGTCCCTAAATTATTGCTGTATGTCAGTATCACAGTATCATTCTCCCGTCAACATTCTTTTTTTAATATCCTGCTTGTATATTTCGATAGCGCTTTGATAAGGGTCGCCCGAGCCGTAAATATTGTAGTAGCTTGAATAGTTTGAAACCTGCCCGTTTTCCCCCGAAACATTTATGTTCGGACTGATTTTGGCTATGCGCCGGTTTATTTCGGTTGAAATATCATTTATTACGCCGTCCAGAGCCTCCGTAAACCCCTCCTTGAATTGCAGTGCCGACTTGCTGCCGCTTTCAAAAAAACTGTCGGGAATTTCTCCGAAGCACTCCTCAAGACTTTTAGTAAAGCTTTCCGACATATCCGCTGCATACTGTTCCGCCAGCTGCTCGGATTCCTCCTTGTAAATTTCAGACGGAATAAGCGATTCAAGCTCATTCTTTTCCGCCCATTTGGATATATAATCGGTCAGCCTGTCAGAGGAGATATTGGTAAGGTATTTTGTAAAATAAGTTGCGTCACCGATATTCATTCCGGCAATTTCTTCAATAAAATCCGATTTAAGCTTTGCGGTTTTCTTTTTATCAAAGCCAAAGCTGTCAAATATTCCGTCAAGCTTTTTCTTAGCCTCTATAAAATTGGCATTATAATTTTTCAGAAGCTCCAGCTCCGAATTAATATCGGAAAGCTGTAACCACCTGTAGCTGTCTTTGCCGGAATTGCCTATCTCAATGGTATCGTATATCCGGGAAATATTTTGAAGCTTGTTTTTTAAGCTGTTTTGTTTGTTCAGCAGCTTATTAAAGCTTTCGTTGTAGCGTTCCGCTGTCTCATCAGCCGCAGCACTCACGCTGTCGGTCATTTTATCAATAATTGTTTGCTGCTGTTCAACAACCCTTTGGTTATACTTTGCAATCTGCAAGGTATATTTTGCCCATTCGTTCGATCCTTCGTCAAAATATGCGTCCCTTAACCCTGCAAGTCTTGAATAGTAATCTTCTTCAGAAATTTCCTTGCTTGCAAGCTGAATTTTAAGATCGTTAAATTCCTTATCCCTCAGACTTTTGTAATCATCAAAGCCTTTAGCCCGCAAATCGGCAATCACCCTCTGTGTTTCGGTTTGCAGCTCAACGCTTTTTGCCGCTTCGCTTGAAGAATAACGTTCGCAATCATCAATGTTGTCTTTTATATGCTCTGCCGTGTTGTCCGAGCTTTTTTTAATGTTGTTTTCCGCCAGTTCCGCTATTCTTTCAAGATATTTTTCATATTCGTCCGCCTGCTTTTGGTATTGTTTTATATTCATATCACAAAATCACCTCACAATCATGATAATAAAAGCGCACCGGCAATGCTTTTGTCATCAACCGTACTTTCAAGCTTGCACAGATTTTTCATTTTTCTGTAAAACTTCTTTTTATCGGTATCTTTGATTTTACTAACATCGACACTCCTGTAAAAAACAGTTTTCATAAATGCGCAATTTTCATCAAGGGCTGAAAAAAGAGCGCAAAATTCATGCCAATGCATATTGCTGCGGTAGAGATCTATGCCGTATTGCTGCATAAATGCTGCATAAATCAGCTTTTCATCAGTGGTAAAATCAAACAGCTTAGAGCTGTTTGATTTTACCGAACCTGATTTTGCGCTGTGTCGGTTCATGAATGACATAAGGGCAGAAATTGCCTTATCAATGTTAGGAGGAAGTTCGTTTTTATAACCGTTTGTCAGCAAAAAGCATAATTTGTGCTTCAGTGAACACTCATTATCCGAAACAGCTTCAATTATTGAAATCCATGTTCTGAAATCGGTGTTGATCTCATACCTATGACCGTCTATCGTAACATAGTCGGGAGGAGGCAGGAAGCAAAACTTATTCATCGGCTGTAAATGTGCAGGTCTGCCAGTCGTCTGTCGAGGCTGCAGTACCCTTTGTGATTCCGCCGTTCGCTTTTAGTGTCCCTGAATAAGTGTATGCGTCAGGATCATCACCCTCTCCGTCCGGTATAACACTCCAGTTTCTGCAATAAGCGGTTTTTGAATTTCCCGTCCCCGTCATGTCAACAATGACGATTTTTTTAATTGCGTCACCGCCGACCGTTTCGTTGTCGGCAATTGCAACCAGCTCGGAATGTACCGAATCTTCGGAGAATTTGTCAAAGCTGTAGCTTATCGACGGAGAATAAGCCACCACATCATTTCTCTCGGTTTTTTCATCAATATATCTGCGTGAATATTCAATCGGGTTCTTGCTCACCGAAAATTCGGTAAACCCTCTCATTCTGGAAAAGCTTGAATTATCACCGCTCAAAGCCATAAATGCAAGCTTGTCCTCTCTTTTTAAAATTTTGTCCATGATAAATCCTTTCTAACAGAGCTTAAGTCCGATTTTTCTTAAAATAATATATGCGTATCTCCATTTTATACACAATGCTGTGAAGCTCGTCGGCAGAAACGGCTGCGTCCCGGATTACCGATATTTGCACAGGTTCTTTAAACCCCTGAACCTCCGGAAATGCATGAGCTTTGCCGAATCCGCAAAGCTCATCCGAGAGCTTTTCAAAACGCAATCTGTTTTTTGCCGCTTGAAGCTTACCGCCGGCAATTCTGAACGCAAGCTCAAAGTCTTTAAAATAAATTCCGCTTCCGTCGCAGTATAATCTGCTTGCGCCCTCTTTGCCGCTGGGCGCAGCGCAGACAGAATTGTTTTCTTTGTCGGAATAATCCGAATTTATTTCGAACCCGTTAAGGGCTTCACAGCTATTGAGTATCTTAATTATATAATCAGCAGTCATGTGATTTGTCCTTTACAGCCGAAAAATTATTTTTTGAATTTAGCCAATACTACCTTTGCCGCATTTGACAAGGCAACGGTATAGAGCTTGTCCACGGAAATATCGGTAACTCGTCTTAACGATTCTCTTTGTGTTTCAACATTTGTGTCCCTCTTGATGTAAACGGTAAGAGCCGGAGAATCGTCCTCGCTTTCGATTTCACTTTCTATTCTTACGATAGGATTGCAGTAATATGTCCCTGCCGCAGCAGCCGGGATCAGCTTTACATAATTGCCTGCCTGAGCAGTCGGGAGTGTAGGAGTAACAGACGAAAGCAATACCTTTCCCGATGAAGCCGTACCGCTTGCAATAACCTCCAGTGCGCCGCTGTCGCCGCTTGTGCAGAATACGTATTTTGCCTCGGTTGCTTCGTTTAACGGCACTCTCCTTGACGGAACTATTCTCGTATTCGCAATCATACCGATTTCACCCGTCATTATAACCGCACCGGGGTATTTGTCAGCGGAAATAAAGTTGCTGTCATGTCTTAACTGAGTCATCTGCTTCGGGTGAATAAACATAACCTTTTCGCTGTTCGTTTCTTCTTCAAACAAGTCTATAGCGTCAACTATACCGTCATAGTCAATTTGCTTTGCGGTTCCGTCATAAATAAGCTGTGCCGTTTGAAGTGCGTCCATAGCGTCTGCGTCCACCTTTGAAGCGATTGCCATTGCCAGCTGGTTGTTTGTTTCGCCGACAGGATTGCCGTAACCCGAAAGAACAGCCTCGTCTGTAAGCTCAACCGCTTTCATCGCCTTTTTGATTGTCGATTTTACGGTTGTTGCCACAAGCTTTGTTGTGTCAGCCGCAGCGCCCTCGGCAACCTCCGAAGCGTCGCCGATGTAAGAATATTGCGGAACATACACCGTGTCGCCCGGTACGCCCATAAGCGAGTCGTCAACCTTGATAAACGGTGTTACCGCAAGCTTCTTTTCCAGCTTGGCGGAAATAGCGTCCGCCATAACCATAGGATTTACAAGATCACTGATTTTTGTTGTTGCCATAATTCAATTCTCCTTAAATTTAATTTTTTTAGGTAATTGCAAGGTTTACATTATACAATTACCGTTAATTCTTTGTTAGTCTTTTGTACAATTCGGGGCTTTCATTAAAAAGCTTAAGTCTTTTTTCATATCCCATTTTGTCAAAGTCAGCCTTTGATATACCGGAAGTCTGAACAGGCTGTCTTGTAAAATAAGGCTTGTCACCGCCGGAAAACAGAAAATCATTGTTTTTGCTGAACTCATCGATTCTCTCTGTCAGCCCCTCAACCTTTCCGTCCGAATAATTCAGCCCCGACTTGTCAAGCAGCTTTAAAGCCGCATCCATGCTTTTAACCCCTCTTTTAGAAAGCTCCCGTTCAACGGCAAAATCAAGCCGCAAGCCGTTAACCTCCTCGCAATATTTTGACAGGACTGCACCGGCGGCTTCCCCGCATATTCCGAGTCCGGATAAAAAATCCATATCCAATTTACAATCCCTCCTTTTTCCTTTTATAGTCAAGGCAATGTAAAAAGCATTTACAACCGCCTTTAACACTTAACAATCCATGAATATATAAAGCTGTTAAGCGCATTTTAATCTGTAGTGCCTTAATACGGCGCTTCCGGTAAAGAAACCGCAAACCTCGGTTATTATGTAAGCGTCGGGCGGCGGATATAAAGCCTCCTCATACCCAACGCACAGACAGTCGCCCGGGCTGATACCGCAGTCATAAAGTGAATAAACTCTCACAACCGCACTGCCGCATTTTTTTTCACCTGCAGCACTGCCCGAAACAGCCTTTATCTCTGCCGTCAAAGCTTTTTCAAACAGGATTCGTTTGTAACAGTCCTTTTCCTTGTGCCAAATTGTTACGCTTTTGTAATTCATTGATTTCTCCAATCATTTTCTTTGCCGTTTTCTCGTCCTCATTGAAATACCACGAACGCATTTCCCACGGAGCAATAACCGATTTTTCAAGCAGCGTTATTTTTTCACCGAACTCTGCCGAACGGTCGCAGATAATACTGTCGTCAAAGTTAAAGCCCACAGAATAATCACCGTCGGGTGCGAGAGAATATATGTCGCAGTAAATATCCATAATCTCAATAAGCTCGCAAAGCGATTTTTTTAACGCATTCTGAATGTCGCATACGGTAGCATAGCTCCTTTGCTTTGAAGCTCTGACCTCCTCTGCGGTTTTGTCAACCGTCTGAGAATTTGATAAAGTACCGTAAGCAAGACCGCAGTTAAATTCTATGCTTCTGAGAATACGGTCAAGCCCGGCAAGAATATGCTCCTCCCTGATTTCCGGCGACCAATCCTCAAACAATGCGTCATCGCCTGTCGAAAGCATTCTGTAAAGCCTTTTCTGCGGAAGTGACGGGTTGCCCTCGTCATCTCTGCGCACTGCGCACTCATCTAAAAATAAAGCTCTTTTTCCGCTTTCAAATTCCCATAACAGATCTGTATATTGCTCGTATGCGTCCTTTATAAGCTCTGTTGCTTTTGCAAACGCCGAAACACCGAGAGGAGATGAGGAATCTATTGTGTTTGCCGCAGGCATTTTCAAATAAGTAAAAAGCGGTCTTTTAATGTTTTCAATTCTGCATTCCGCTTCAAGCCCCGCCCATTCGTCAACGGTGCATAAAGGCACCGGTTTTCCGGGTTCGTCGGGCGATCGACTTTCATATACCGTGTTTGTTATAAAGTATTCGCCGTTTTTCATCGAATGTTCCTCAACACGTGTATATCTGTAACCGTTTCTTTGAATGACGTCATAAAACACAGCGCCGTTAATTTCCCCCTCCGGTGTAAACGATACCGGAGTAAAGCTGTCCGCCTGAATAACGCTGACTGAAATTTTATCTCCCGAAACAAACGGTTTTAAGACAATTCCGCCCTTAGCGCAGGCATATTCAAGAAAAATTCTCGATTTGCCCAGAATACACCGGTATTGTTCGTTCAGATATGCGGCTCTTTCGCTGCCTGTAATTTCCGAGTCAAGCTCAATTGTCGCAAGTCTTGCAAGCTCGGAGCATATAGCTGCGGCAATGTTAAGACTTCTCGTTTCTCCGAAAGCGTACTTTTTGTTTTCATAAAGGTCGCCCCATTCGGTGATTGCGGAAGTCATAGGACTGAGCAATGTGTTTTCGTAAGATTTTTTCTTTCTGAAGATGTTAAATACTCTGTTCAAATTTTCACCTTGCTTTTCTCATCACACTTTGACAGAAATAGCGCATTTCGTCCATAGCATGATCGTTTTTCTTAATTACCTTGTCCTCAACGCTCTCGCAGTCCCAGCAGTAAGACCCAAATTCCCTGAAGGTATCCTTGCATACCCTTGAAAAGCTGAGCCTGTCTGCCGACAAAAGAGTAGCGCATAAGCGTATGCCGTCGAGAACTCTGTTGTCCGCTTTTTTGACAATGAATCTGTCATGTTTTCTGATAGTTGCAATAAAGCTTGCAGCCGACGGGTCAATTATTACATAACGAATGTCATGCCCCTTTGCCAGTTCGCACAGCATAGAGTAATATTCCTCATCTGTAAGCTGCTTAAGCTCTTTTCTGCTGTCATAGTAACACTCTCTGACTCTCACTGCGTCTTTACCTTTTTTACACCACAATCCCATAGAAGTCGGATTAACGGTACCATAGTCTACCGAAATGTAATATTCTCCGTTCGGATCCTCATCAAAGGTTCTGATATGCTTTTCGGGAGAGAACATAGGGTAGACCAATCCTTCTGCCGCAGCCCATTTCCCGAGAATAAATCTGTCATAGTATACCGTACCGGTGTATTCCTTTTTCAGATTATCCACAAAATCCGGACTGTTAAAGGGATTGTCGTCTATGGTGTAATGCTGCGCAAAAATATCAGCGTCACTGTCAAGAAATTTTTTGAACCAGTGGTTCGGAGAATCCGGATTGCAGGTGCCGTCAAATAAAGAATTAGGCTTGTCAAGTCTTGATTTCAGCATTGAAAATACATCTTCGCACCAAGTGGTTATTTCATCTCCGTAGCAGTATTCAATGCCCGAGCCCTGGAGCTTCTGCACCTGTGAAACCTTGTCGGCACCCAAAGCATGAACCTTTTTTGAAAACAGCATAACGGTATTGTCCGAGCTTATTTTCCCTACAAGCTCATCACCCCAAATGCTTCTCATCGGTTCAAGAATGTTTCTGTCCAGAGTGTTTCTGGTGTTCCCGAGCAGAACAATTAACCCGTTTCCCTTGCAGTTCATAATCCGCTTTGGAATGAGATAATAGTCAAGAAAGGTTTTGCCGCTTCTCGTTGCGCCTTGCTTAATGTTCCATCGGTGAGTTGCACATCGCCAGTATTCCATTTGTTTTTCGCTGAAATCCATAAATTCTCCGTTCTGCCGCAATCGGCGGCATCGATGTTTTCATACATCGTTATTTTTACGCCTGCTTTTGTTTTTGTCATTGATTCCGGCTTTTTTGTCTATTGCCTCGAAAATTTTCTCAAGTCTTTGAATTGTTCCCTCGTCGCCCGGGACCTTTTCATTCCACTTGTCGGGGCAGCGGTTTTTAAGCCAGAATTGAATTGCGGAAGTATCGGCAGGCACTTCCTTTGTATTTGTTATTGTTTCACTTCCCGAACCTTTTTCGGTAGTTTTTGTTTCGGTAACGGTATCTCCGAGCGCCTTTTTTAATAAGGAATCCTCAACGCGATAATCAGTAAGCAGCTTTGCATACTCTATATCGCGGATAATATCCTTATCATTTTTAATCAGCTTTTTTATGTAAGAAACTTTCAAATTGAGCCTTTTGGAAATTTCCGTTTCATCGAAACCGTCCCTTGCCATGTAATGAATAAGCAAACGTATGTTGTCGTCGGTAGATAAAATCATAAAAAACTCCCTGTGTTGCATAATGCTATTAATGTAGTAATTTTTAATACCCAAATGATATAAAATATTTATCATAAAGGTATTTGTGTTCAAAGCAGCTGTTTTGTTTGATTTTTTCTGTATTATACCATATCAAACCCACTTTGTCAATAGCATTATGCAATTTATGGCGAATTATATATACCTATGCAACTGACAATACGAACATTTGTTCATATTGCATAATAAAAAAAGAACCGCAGTGCAACACCGGGCTACACTGCGGCAAAATCATATTGACCGTTATTAAAAGTATTATTCGATTTCCAAATGTCTCGATTTTTCGTTTAAGGCTGCTTTTTTCGGCATACTCAGCGTCAGAATACCGTCACGGTATTTAGCCTTTATTTCATCGGTTTTGACGCCGGAAACGTCAAACTGCCTTGAATAAGAGCCGTAAGAGCGTTCACATCTGATATAGTTGTTTTTCTTGTCCTTATCCTCATATTCCGAATGGCGTTCAGCCTTTACGGTCAGTACATCACCGTTCAGATCAAGGTGAATGTCCTCTTTTTTGAAACCGGGCAAGTCCGCTTCCAGTACATATTCGGTACCGTTGTCGGTGATGTCGGTTTTAAATTCCGCAAGCGAATTTGAATTAAAGAATCCAAACGGCTCGTCAAAGAAATGACGTTCCATATCCTCCATTTCACGGAACGGATTGTAGCTTCTCATACTATTCTTTCTGTTAAAAGGTCTCATTTCAAACATATAAATAACCTCCGATCTTTATCTCGTTTTATCGGCTCTGAAAATAAAAGCCTATAAAGCAATTTACCAAAAATCCGATTTACTTATACGCATCTGTCCGGATTTTTACAGGAGCAGATGTTCATTTTTCTTTCCCCTATCTTTTTACAATTATATTATAATTCTCAATTGTTATAAATGATATATTATTTTATTAAATAATTGTTAATTGTAAAAATAAAAAAAGGATAAGCATACAGGAAAAAAAGCATATCACCGGGCATACAATTTAACCAACAGCTTAATCAATCCGGCACGGACTGTACATTGCCCGATGCTGCTGAAAAAAAACAAGCTTGGAGGTTAACGCAAATGCTGGAACTGTTAATGCGGTTGTTTGAGCAAATAATGTTTCTCACGGGCTTTGTCGGCGGAAGTGCGGCATTTCCGAAAGCTTTGTCGGCAGAGGAGGAGAGGAAATATCTTGAAATGTACGCCGGCGGAGATATAAATGCAAAGAATATACTGATAGAGCATAATCTGAGACTTGTGGCACATATCACAAGAAAATACAGCAGCGAATCCAACTCCGAGGATTTAATATCGATCGGAATAATAGGCTTGATAAAGGGTATAAACACGTTTAATCATCAAAAAAACAGAAAGCTGTCGGCGTATATTTCAAGATGTATCGAAAACGAAATTTTAATGCACCTGAGAAGCTCAAAAAAGCTAAGCAACGAGGTGTCGCTTGATGAAACAATAGGGACAGATAAAGAAGGAAACAGCCTTACATTTGCGGATATTCTTCCGTCAGAAGGCGGAGATATAATAGAAAACCTGTCATTAAAAATGACCTCCGCAAGCTTGTATAAAGCAATCGACAAGGTTTTAAACAATGTAGAAAAGGATATTATCGTCTGGAGATACGGCTTGTACGGCAACGAACGTCTTGCACAGCGGGAGGTCGCAACAAAACTGAACATTTCACGTTCTTATGTGTCGAGAATAGAAAAGCGTGCTTTAAACAAATTAGCCGATGAGCTTAAGGAGCACAATATAGAATAAATAAACCTCAGCAGAATTGAGGTTCTATACCGGAGGGGGTAATTAAAATTTTTGCAGTAATAAAGCTAAAACATATAGTTCTGACTGCCATATGCTGCGCAGCGGTTTTGACCGGGGTCTTGCTCTGCCGAAGCCCGGTGCCGACCGCCGCAAACGATGTCATTGACGGAGTGTACGTTCCCGTATTCATGTATCACAGTGTTTTAAAACACGTTGATCCGA
Organism: uncultured Clostridia bacterium; assembly: GCA_934462715.1. Classification (GTDB taxonomy): domain Bacteria; phylum Bacillota; class Clostridia; order UBA1381; family UBA1381; genus RGIG1988. The sequence continues at coordinate 65,686 of CAKSIJ010000006.1, read as the reverse complement.
ACGAAAAATATATTGTATCTCTGGATAATCTCGAAAGCGATATTAAATACCTTAAAGAGAACGGATATAACACAGTGCTTTTTACCGATCTTGTAAATTACACAAAAAACGAAGCCAAGCTTCCGCCCAACCCCGTAATGCTGACCTTTGACGACGGCTTCTATAACAACTATGCTTATATGCTGCCGCTTCTGGAAAAATACGATTCAAAAGCAATAATATCGATAGTCGGGGATTATACCGATACTGCATCGGAAACTCCCGATAAAAATCCGGCATATGCATATCTCGACTGGGAGGATTGCCGTGAGCTTTTAAAAAGCGGCAGAATAGAGCTTCAGAACCATAGCTATTCCATGCATAATCTGAAAGGCGCAAGACAAGGCTGTAAAAAACTCTCCTGCGAAAGCGAGGACGAATATCACAAAATTTTTGAAAATGACATCGGCAAGCTTCAGACAAAAATGCAGGAGGAGCTTGGAATAACACCGAATCTTTTTACATATCCGTTCGGTCTGATAAGCGATGCGTCCCTGTCTGTGGTAAATGATATGGGCTTTGAGGGAAGTCTGTCATGCTCGGAGGGGGTAAGTCTTGTAACACATGATCCGCAATGCCTGTACCAATTAAAGCGTTGCAACAGAATAAACAGTAAAAGCGTACCTCAGATACTCGAAGCGTTAAAAAAGACAATGCAGCAATAATTAAAAACAAAAAAATGACTCGTTTCGGCATTTCCGTACAACGGAATAAGTCCCAAAAACCGAGTCATTTTTATTTTAATTGTTAATATAAAGCTTTGTCAAAGCAACCAAAATCCGTGTTTACTGACCGTTGCCGTCATTTTGTTGCTGCTGATCCTGCTGCATTTTTTCTACAGATTTTTTCCTCGAATCAAGAGTTACCGTAAGCTCTCTCTCCTCATATCCATTTTCGCCGTGAACCTGAACCGTAATCTTCTTTGTTTCACCGGCCTTATAGTAGGTCAGCCTGTTCTGAAGCTCCGCACCCGAATTTACCGAATATCCGTCAAAAGCAGTTATGATAAAGCCTTTTTTAATTCCGGCTTTTTCAGCGGCAGAACCGGCAGTAACGGTTTTTACAAATACTCCGGCAGGCATACCGTAGGCTTCGGCGATACTTGAATCAACATCTTCAAAGGTAATGCCGAGGAAGCCCTGCTTGTCTTCGTCAACCGCTTCTCTTGTTTCTCTGAGCATGAGATTATCTATAATTGACTGAACATCCGAAATAGGAATAGCGTATCCCATACCCTCAACTCCGCTCGAAACAATCTTGACGGAATTTATACCGATTACCTCGCCGTTCATATTCAAAAGCGCACCGCCGCTGTTGCCGCCGTTTATGGCTGCGTCTGTCTGAATAAATTTGTTGGTTACCGTCTTTCCTGCCGTTGTCTGTGAATCAAGAGTAACGTCCCTGTTGGTAGCGCTTACAATACCGGTTGTTACAGACTTTCCGTAGCCGAGAGCATTGCCGATTGCTATAACTCTTTCGCCCGGTCTTAACAATGAAGAATCCCCGATCGTTGCAACCTTGATTTTGGACATCAGCTCTGAGGAAATATCACTTAACTTTATTGATACAACCGCAAGATCCTTGTCCGAATCATAGCCCTTAACCTGAGCCGTCAATACGTCCTTAGCGGCAGAGTCCTTTGTAACACCCGAATCGTTTTGCTGATCGTCCTGCCCCGATGCGGAAGTGCTTCCGTTTTCTGAGGGAGCGGTTCTCGTATCTGAAAATACTACGCTCAGTTCCTGAGAATCTGCTATAACATGATAGTTCGTCACAATAAGAAGCTCCGAATCATTTTTTCCGACTATAATACCCGAACCGCTGCTGACATTTTCCTGTGCATATTTTCCGAAAAAGGTCATTACTTCGGTAACGCTTTTATTTGTGATAGAAACAACAGACGGCATACATTCCTCAACAATATCCGCTATATCCGAATCAGCCGATCCCGAATCGCTTTTTGTTAAAACTCCTTGTGTGGAAGCGATTTTGATTCTTGAATTTGCAATTTTAGAAATACCTACATTTGTCACTGCCGTTACAGATCCGGCAATAATTCCGAATACTACGGCGAGAGCAACAACCTTTAAAAGCAATTTGCCCTTTTTCTTTTTGGGTTCTTTCTCAACCGTCTCGTTTTTCAGCTCATGATAAGGAATTTCAATTGTTTCATCAACAGGCTCTGCCGTACAGCCGCCATTCTCCGAATCGCCATATACGGTATCGTTCGTATAGCTCTCTCCGCTGTCGTTTTGTGTAAAACTGTTTTCTTCTTTAACCTCATTTTCCGCAGCTGCATTGTTTAATTCGTTTTCTTTTTCAAACATAATTCTGCACCCTTTCATAATTTATCGGCACCGCAAATGCGGCGGCTGTTTTAAAATAACAATTCATTGCATTTTTTAATGTTTGTAATAATGATACAATATTTATGTGAATATTTAAAGCAAAAAATGTTACTGTTTTGTAAATTGTATTTTTGCACATTTTGTGCGTATTATGATAAAAAAACTGTGTCCCTTTTCCGTTTGAAAAAGGGACACAAATATAACCGGTTGAATAATCAGCTTCTTTTGTCCATAGGCAGATAAGACACGTGCTTTTGCACATTCTTGTATGCCGGTCTGATGATTTTTCCTGCGTTTAAAATATCCTCAACCCTGTGAGCGCTCCACCCCGAAATTCTTGCTATCGCAAAAATAGGGGTAAACAGTTCAATCGGAAGTCCGAGCATACTGTAAATAAGACCGCTGTAAAAATCAACGTTGGCGCTGACTGCTCTGTTTCTTTTATCCTTTAACAGCTCCGGAGCAATTCTTTCCACCATGTTGTAAAGCTCCAATTCTTCAACACGTCCCTTTTCCTCAGCAAGAGGTCTTATCATTTTTTTGAGAATAGTTGTTCTCGGATCGGAAATCGTGTAAACCGCATGACCGATTCCGTAAATCAAACCGGAATGGTCAAATTCGGTTTTGTTCAAAATACCCTGCAAATAATTTTTAACCTGTTCTTCACTTGTCCAGTCAGATATTTTTTCTTTCATGTCCGCAAACATCTGCACGACCTTTTTGTTGGCACCGCCGTGACGGGGGCCTTTCAGAGAGCCGAGCGAAGCCGCAATAGTCGAATAAGTATCAGTCCCGGACGAAGATACAACATGAGTAGTAAACGTCGAATTGTTTCCGCCGCCGTGTTCCGCATGAACAACAAGTGCGGTATCGAGTATTTTTGCTTCAAGCGGAGTATAGTTTTTGTCCGCTCTTAAGGTGTATAAAATAGTCTCGGCAGTCGAAAGCTCTTTGGGCGGAGTATGAATAAACAAACTGTCGCCGTTTAAGTAGTGGTTGCAAGCCTGATAACCGTAAACCGACAGCAGCGGAAAAAGCGCAATTAGCTGCAAGCATTGTCTTAAAACGTTCGGCACGGAAGTATCGTCAGGGTTTTCATCATAAGAATAAAGCGTAAGCACGCTTCTTGCAAGAGTGTTCATCATATCCTGTGACGGTGCTTTCATGATAATATCTCTTACAAAGCTTGTCGGCAGAGTGCGGTAGTCCGATAAAAGTCCGCAGAACCTTTCAAGCTGTTCCTTTGACGGAAGCTCTCCGAAAAGGAGCAAATATGTAGTTTCCTCAAAACCGAAACGGCCGTCCTTCAAAAAGCCGTCAACAAGCTGTTCAATATCAATACCGTGATAGTAGAGCTTTCCCTCGCACGGAATCATTTCTCCGTCATCAATCGTGTAGGACTTAACCTCACCGATCTCGGTAAGCCCCGTAAGCACGCCTTTTCCCTGTCTGTCCCTCAAACCGCGCTTAACATCATATTTATAGTATAAATCGGGATTGATCACTCCGTTTTTATTGCAGATTTCACTCAGCTGCAATATTTCGGGAGTTATTTCCGAAAAGTTTCTGCTATCCATAATAATCTTCCTTTCGAGAATTTTAAATTAAACACAAAAATATCAGCATATAATATTATAGCATACAATGAAAAAAATTACAACTTGTAAACTGTTCAAATTTATCGTTTGTAAAGTCTGTTTTTTATCGAAAATGACAGATTAAGGCTTAAACTATGCAAATTCACATATCTGCGCAGCATGGTTTTTGCCCTTATTGTCTGTTCTAATGCGACAATTGCAAAATTATCGGGCATTTTTAATGCAAGATTTTCAAGTGTTTCTTGCATATCAATGTTCAGAATTATTTTTTTCGAGCAATTCCGGATTATCAGTATATCCCGTAAAAAGCTCTGCCAGAAGTCTATAATCAGGTCTGCTTTTTCCTTGTTATTTTCCAAAAATTCCGCAATCGTATAAGCGCTTAAACGCTTCGATGAAAACAATAGCGGAAGCGTACGCAGGCTTTGCTCTCGCAAAGCCGAAAAATCGGGATCTGCCGTAATTTCATCTATTCTCCCAGGAATACCGCCCGAAAGCTTCGTGAGCAGCTCTGTTTTATCCGCTTCGCCGGGATAATGCTTTTTAATGTATTGAGCAATTTTTTCATCATCAACCATCGAAAAACGTACTATAGTACATCTCGAAAGCACAGTCTGAAGCAAAACACTTTCGCTTGCGGCAACGATAATAAAAACAACGTATTCCGGCGGTTCTTCAAGAATCTTCAAAAGACAGTTTTGAGCAAACTCGTTCAATACCGAACCGTCCTCGATTATATAAACCTTTTTTGAAGATTCAAAGGGCTTTACATATGCGTCACGGACGATTTCCCTCGCCTGTTCCGCCGAAACCGTTTTTTTGTCGGTCGGACGGACATACACTATGTCCGGGTTCGTATGCGCCTTTGCGCCGACACACGCATGACAGCTGCCGCACGGTGCTGTCTCTCTGTTTTCGCATACAAGCGCATTCGCCAACAATTCGGCAGCCGTATGCTTACCCACCCCCTCAGGGCCGGCAAAAAGGTATGCCTGACGCGCTTCACCGCTGTGAACGGAATTAATCAGTTCATTTAAAAGCGTATCGTGAAAAATCTCATATCCGTACATACATATAACCTCCGAATCCAAATACATACCGCAATTTTATAATTACACAGATAATATTATAATACAATTTGAAAAATTTTTCAAGTATTATTGATAAATTTACGGTAATGGTGTATAATGGTATGTGAATTTAAAGATAATTCACAATCATAAAAATATATAAAATACACACTAAAAAAACGGAAAGGATTATTTTATGAAAGATATACTGATAAACGGCAGCAGAGAGCTGAATGTTCCCCTTACCGAAGCACAGGCAGAAAGCCTGATTACATATGCCGGGCTGCTGAAGGAATGGAATGAAAAAATGAATCTGACAGCCATATCCGATGATTTCGGAATCGCCGTCAAGCATTTTCTTGACAGCATGACAGCAATATCAACCGGTCACATACAGGGTAAGGTCATAGATGTTGGCTGCGGAGCAGGCTTCCCGGGGCTTGTTCTGAAAATCGCCAAACCCGAAATTGAGCTTACTCTGCTCGATTCATTAAAAAAAAGACTGACCTTCCTTGAAGCGGTAACAACGGAATTGCACATATCCGACGTTGTGCTCGAACATTCAAGAGCTGAGGACGGAGCAAGACGTATGCGCGAAAAATTCGATACGGTTGTGTCCAGAGCTGTTGCAAATATGTCGGTGTTGTCAGAGCTGTGCCTGCCATTTTTAAAACCGGGCGGATACTTTCTTGCATTGAAAGGACCTCTTGCGGAGCAGGAGCTAAAAGACGCCGGACGGGCAATAGATATCCTCGGCGGAAAGGTTGAAGATATTTTTGAAGCAAAAATACCTTACACCGATCTTTCGCACAAGATAATTATTGTAAAAAAAGTGCGACATACACCGATGCAATTCCCCAGAAAAGCCGGAATTGCGACAAAAACGCCTATCGATAGCTGTTATAATTTGAAACAAATTAAAAAACATTAAATATTGTGATTTATTTTGTCGTACGTTTTTTCTTCCATTTTGTAATTTTTATGTTATAATCATAACTGTAAGACAGGTAATTCATCTGTTTTATACCTTCCACCACACCGGGCTGATGTCGGATAACGGAATTTATCCGGCATCAGCTGACATCAAAGAAAGGAATAAATAACAGTTATGTTAGAAGCAATAAATCCACTAAAACGAAAAATTTCGGTACATGAAATACCTATAATAACAGTTTCCCCGAATCCGAATCAGCCCAGAAAGTTTTTTGACGCTCAGGCGCTCGAAGAATTAGCGTCATCAATAAAAGAATACGGCGTACTTCAGCCTATAACGGTAAGAAAAATCCGCTGCGGATATGAGCTTGTGTCAGGCGAAAGACGTTTAAAAGCGTCACAGCTTGCAGGACTTCAGACAGTACCGGCAATCATAATAAACGCAGATCCCGATAAATCCGCAATTCTTGCGCTTCTTGAAAATCTCCAGAGAGAAGACCTCTCATTTTTTGAAATAGCCGAGGGCTACCAGCGGCTTATCCGAGAACAGGGCATGACCCAGGAGGATATAGCGCAAAAGCTCGGAAAAAGCCAGTCAACGGTTGCAAATAAAATAAGACTGTTACGTCTTTCACCGATTGTGCGAAAAATAATCAGAGATTACAGCCTGTCGGAACGTCATGCCCGTGCGCTTTTGAACCTTGACCAGGATAAACAGCTCGCAGCCGTAAAGACAATATGCGAAAACAGTCTTAACGTCCGTCAAACTGAGGAGCTTGTTTCAAAGCTGCTCAAAGATAAAACTCAAGTAAATCAAACGGTAAAAATATCTGGTGTTAATGACAGCAGAATATACACCAACACAATAAAACAAGCGGTAGAACTTATGAAAGAAAACGGCATAAATGCCGAAATGGAGAAAAGCGACTTTGACTGGGGCATACAATATATAATAAAAGTAATAAATAAAACATGAGGAAAGAAAAATGCGCCCATCTTGCCGTTATTCAAAGCTTGAAGTACACAAAGTACGTCGGCGCTTTTCATAACTGCAACCTGAACGCATTTTTCTTCCCTCTTGTAAATCATATAAAATGTACACATCTCGCCGTTATCCAAAACTTGAAGTACACAAAGTACGTCGGCGCTTTTCATAACTGCAACCTGAACGCATTTTTCTTCCCTCTTGTAAATCATATAAAATGCACACATCTCGCCGTTATCCAAAACTTGAAGTACACAAAGCACATCGGTGCTTTTCATAACTGCAATCTGAACGCATTTTCTTCCCTCTTGTAAATCAAATAAAATGCGCCCATCTCGCCGTTATCCAAAACTTAAAGTCCGCAAAAGCACATCATTGCTTTACGCAGCCCGCAAAACATCAACACCCCTCTGCCGAAAAAGCATTTTCAATATGGTTTATGCTTTTCAAGCGCAGACAATTATCGGCTTCAAAATAATAGATTTCAACAACATCGAAACGAACAGGAGGATATTCGACATTCCCTAGATAAGCTTCGGCAGTAAGAATAATCTTTTTCATTTTACTTTCGGTAACATATTCACAGGCATAGCCGTAGCTTTTGGATTTTCTTGTTTTTACCTCAACAAAAACAAGACAGCCGCAGTCATCTGCAATAATATCTATTTCCCCAAATCTTGAATGATAATTCCTTTCAAGCACCGAAAATCCTTTTGACTGCAAATATCTGCAAGCTTCATCTTCACCCCAAATACCTCTTTCCCGGCTTGTCATAAAATCCTCCTTTCGCATTTGTAAATCATATAACCGCAAAGTCAATCGAACCCTATGCGCCATTGCGCATAGGGTTCATTTTTCAATGTCAATCTTTCTTTTCAAGCTTTTTCAGCTCTGCCGGATCAACATCGTCCAAATCGTTGTCGTAATGACCGTTTTTCAGTATTTTAACGTCCTTTGCATTACACTCGATATATACGGTTTCTTTCTCTTTTTCAATTTTAACCTTCATATCACCAGTCAGAATATTAACATATTCCACGCTGCCGACTCCGTCCTCGGTTTCAACCACCGCACCTTGTCGGGGACTTGTTTTCAAAAGCTCGTCATAGGTACTCTGCTCGTATTTCAAACAGCACATAAGCCTGCCGCACGAACCCGAGATTTTAGACGGATTCAGACTCAGACCCTGTTTTTTTGCCATATTTATCGATACAGGCTCAAATTCTCCGAGAAATCTCGAACAGCAAACCTGCTGACCGCAGATCCCATATGTTCCCAAAGCCTTTGTTTCATCTCTGACTCCGATTTGCCTTAACTCTATTCTCGTTCTGAAAATGTTGGCAAGATCCTTTACAAGATCTCTGAAATCAATTCTGCCGTCCGCCGTAAAATAAAAAAGTATTTTTGATGCGTCAAACGTATATTCGACATCAACAAGCTTCATTTCAAGACCGTGCTTCTTTATCTTTTCAAGGCATATGTTATAAGCTTCTTTTTGCTTTTCCTCGTTGGATTTCTTTATTTCCATATCATGCTCATCGGCAATGCGGATTATGCTTTTCAGCGGCTTAATAATCTCTTCTTCCGAAACGCTTTTTGTTCCGAATACCACCCTGCCCATTTCGATTCCTCTTGCGGTTTCCACTATAACGCAATCGTCCTTTTTTACATCTAAATTCACAGGGTCAAAATAATATACCTTTCCAACCTCTTTAAATCTCACTCCGACAATATTAGCCATTTGTACTCTCCTTTAACAGTTTTAATAATTGTTCGTCAGGCTCAAATATCAAGCATTTGCTCTTATTTTCATAATAGACGTAATATCTCTTTTTTCCCGGCAGAATATTCACATAAAATCCGATATAACTGCAATGCGGTTCTTTTTTTCTGACCGTGTCTATGCAGTCAATCTTTGAAATCGGCACTTCCTCCCTGTATTCCCTGTGACCTATTTTTCTGACGGCGATAAGCTTCTTTTTGGTAAGCTCAAAGCCGAACACCGCACAGTAGTGAGCGTAAACAAAGTACACAAATACACAAGCGATCAAAATAAATACCACATCGGAAGCAAACCGGTTTTTTATCATAACTCCAAGTGCGTCGCACAAAATCCATAAAATCAGTGCCGCCGCAAGTGAAGCGCAGTATTGCGGCGCACCTGCCTTTTTTTCTTGTTTATACATAATGATCTTCCATTCCGCCGCCACAGGGCGGCATTATAATAGTCTATATATAATTATAGTATAATTAACCGTCATTGTCAAGCGTTAACCTACATTAAAGTGTTTTTTAATTCTGAATTTCATACATTTTTCACAATCAAACGAATTTTATTTTCAGAGTAATGCAACGCCTCGGTAAAACAGCCGAAAAAAAAGATGCAGTCATATAAACCGCATCATTTCATTTATTACTGATTCAATATCACATACCGGCAGTGGTTTTCCCTAATTCACGGCACTTTTCAAGTGCGTCATCATCGGGCATATCGTTAACGATTAAACACTCTCCGCCGATCAGATTTGCTCCGGCAGCAGCAATACGCTCCTCCCAGTTACGCATCCATTCGCCGTCGCCCCAGCCGTAAGAGCCGAAAAGCGCAGTATTTTTACCTGCAAGCTTTGTTTCAAGCTCTTCAAAAAACGGCTCAAATTCGCTTTCTTCCAAAACCTCCGCTCCCATCGCAGGGCAGCCGAGTATGAGCGTATCATAATTTGCCGCATCCTCTGCCGAAATGTCTGAAACCGTAAATAATGCCGTATCGGGATTAACCGATTTTGCTCCCTCCGCAATCGCCGCCGCCATAGCCTCCGTGTTACCTGTACCGCTCCAATAAATAACTGCTGTTTTACTCATAATGTAAAACCTCCTTTAAAAATAATTAATTGGGTAATTGTAAAATAATATATGAAAACTATCGTTTTATGCGATAATTTTGCAAACGTTTATGCTGCGCAGAAAATCTGCGCAAGTGTTTTTCCATTTTGTGTTATGCGCCGCACAAGAGCTTTTCTGCACGCTTTAAATCTCGAAAACATTTTTTCCGCTTCCTCCTTGTTATGATACGCCTTCCATTCGCCTACCAAAAGACAGCCCTCGCTGCGGTGATTGATAAAGCAATATATATCATGAAGCGGATAACCCAGAAAAACGCCTATTTCGTGCGGAAAGCTGTCGCAGCCGAGCCGCATTTTCAGTATACTCAGATAATCCTTGAGATTCCCGTTCTTCGGGTATCCGTATTGTGATAAAAATGCACAGTTGTTATAAAGCCGCAAATGCTTTTCAAGCACTTTTTTCCGATACACAATCACAAGCGCACGATCTTCACATTCGCATAAAATGTCTAAGTATATATCGTTTTTGTTCAGCTCCCCGTTTAGTCTGTCAAGCTCGTTATGTAAATTCGCAAAACGCAGCTTGTCGCAGGCAGTAATGTTTGCCGGTTTTATCCCGGCAAGTGCTGGGGCGCAATGATAAGCAATTAATTCTTCCAGCATAATAGACTCCTTTTTTTGGTTAGTTTTAACTAACCATGTTCCAAAAAAATATACGTAACATTATAACACATTTTGAGTTAGTTCAAACTAACTTTATTTAATAATACCACACTTTTCGCCGTTTGTCAATAGCTGAAAGCAATTTTTTTATTTTTATAAAACACTGCAAATAATGTGACCCCCCCAACCGTTAATTATGCGATTGGGGGTCAGTTCATATTGCAATTCTGAAGATGCGCAACATATTTTCTCCGCACAGAAAAGGCGCAAGCAGGTTGCCTTTTTCAGAGGTGACGGCGTATGCGTATACTCCGAACCTCGAAAAGAGGAAAGATAATAACCGTAAAACACACCCGTGGTAACGCCTGCTGTTTTTACTATATTGCGAAGCGATGCCGACTTAAAACCCTTTTGAAGATATTCCGCCTTTGCGGCTTCAAGCATTTTACAAAGCGTTGTGTTTGCGGTTTCGTCCATAAGCAATCCTCCCGTATAACAGTGTTATAATCATGTTTCGGATACAATTGTGACACTGTTATATTCACCTATCAACACTTTTTTTGAAATTTGTCATTCCGTAAAAAAATTCTGTTCAAATGTGCATAAATTGTATACATTACAGTAATACGTCTTGAAAATTAATAACGTTTTCTTATAATAAAGTAACTAACCCAATAAATAAACACAAATGCACAGACAGTATATGCAATCAACTTTGACATATCGGTCATATTAAAAAGCCGCAACACAACCGCAGCAATGCTTGCAATTATTATATATACACCAAATGCTATGCTTTTCGCTTTTTGAACAATTGCAATATTTCTTTCATCGTTTTCGACAATTCGCTGCTTTTTAATCGTTTCTTCATTCTTTGTAATCATAAAATAATTTCTCAGCCGTGCAATTCCCGCAACCACAAAAGCAACTCCGAAAGGCGACAAAAAGTCGTTTTCTTTAACAAACGTGCATACAATAAATAACGCCGCTCCGATAACAATATACGCTATTGCAAGCCAAAATCTTTGTTTAAGTTTTTTCATAAAATCCATAATATCCTCTCCAATCCGCCGCCATTCAGCGGCACAACTCATAATGACTACTCCTCGTAAATAAATAACTCCTCGATACTCACCTTAAAAAACCGTGCCAGCTTAAACGCAAGCTGCAAAGAGGCAATATACTTACCGTTTTCAAGCGAAATAACAGTCTGACGTGTAACATCAACCTCGTTGGCAAGCTCCTCCTGAGTAAGACCAAATTTTTTTCGATATTCCTTTATCCTGTTTTCCAACACCACACCTCCATAAATAAATTGTATAGTTAACTTTACATTTGCATTATATCACAGACAAATTAAAATGTCAAGTATATTTTACATCTTTCATAAAAAATGGCAGAGAAGCAATCACTCCTCTGCCATTTCTGTTTTTAATTAAACATTTTCAACCGTTTTATTCGTTTCATCTGGTATCTGCGCACCGATGTAAAAATACTTGATTATATCCTTTCGGGTAATTATACCGATAAAAAATCCTCTGTCGTCAACCACCGGAATGTAGTTCTGATCCATAGCCTTAAGAATCATTTCATCCATAGACGCAGTTATTTTAACCGGAGGATTCTTTCCGGGCTTCATAATATCGGATATGCTTTTCGCTTCCTCGGTTTTAATATCCACCTGCTCGCCCTCGGTATTCTCACCCTTGATTATATACCAGAGAAAATCTCCCTCGCTTATCGATGAAATATATCTTCCGTCACGGTCAAGAACCGGGATTGAGGTATAACCATGATAGCACATTTTTTCAAGACCCTGGCGTATTGAAAAATCATCATACAAAAATGCTACCTCGTTTTTCGGTTTCAAAAAAAATGCAACGTTCATATAACTGTCAACTCACTTTCGGGGTATAATCGGTTATTTTACCAGCTTCTTTAAAAGCTCCGCACTTCTTGTGACAAACTTTGTCATTTCCTCAGCGCCCAACGGCTTGTTGCACAGCATTGCAAGATCATAAACCTGCTCGCATACAAGCTTTTTGGTTTCGTCCTCCATCGTGTCTATGCCCTTTATAAGCTCATTGTTTGAATTAAGAACAAGCGTGTAATCGTCCTTAAACATACCGCTCATACCGGCAAACTGCTGACCGTATGACTTATAAAGCTCCTGCATTCTTCTCGATTCCTCGCCCAGAGTCATAATCGCAGGTACAGACTCGTCTTTAAGCGGCTTTACTTCTACCTTTAATTCGTTATTGTCAAGTGCTGTCTTAAATGCTTCGGTATATTTCTTTGTATCCTCCTCGCTCACCGAATTTTCATCGGTAAGGCTGTCCGATACTGCGGAGTCGATTCTCATAAACTTAACGCCGTTTTCTTTCGACTCGATAAAGGACATAAAATGAGTATCCATCATTGTAGGCAGAATAACCGCATTCTGCTTCTGTTCCTTAAACATTTTAATATACTGAGCCTGCTGTGCCTCGTTTGAAACGTAATATACCGTTTTAGGCTCTTTGTCACCCAGATAATCGGAAAGCGTAATATAATTTCCGTCAATATCCTTATAAATCATTATATCCTTAACTTTTTCATAGAATTTTTCATCCCTGATACAGCCATACTTGATAAACATATTGATATCGTCCCAATATGTGTTATATTTTTCTCTTTCCTTTTTAAACAGCTCGCAGAGCTTGTCCGCAACCTTTTTGGTTATGTGCGCCGCAATTTTCTTTACATATCCGTCATTCTGTAAAAAGCTTCTCGAAACGTTAAGCGGCAAATCCGGACAATCGATTGTTCCCTTTAACAGCATCAGAAATTCCGGTATGACCTCTTTTACGTTGTCGGCAACAAACACCTGGTTATTGTAAAGCTTTATCTGTCCCTCATTCACCGCAAATTCATGATTAAGCTTCGGGAAATAAAGTATACCCTTGAGGTTAAACGGGAAATCAACGTTCAGATGAATCCAGAACAGAGGCTCGTTGAAGTCCATGAATACCTTTGTGTAGAAAGCCTTGTATTCTTCGTCAGTACAATCCTTAGGTGATTTCATCCAAAGCGGAGTTGTATCATTGATAGGCTTCGGTTCTTCGGGCTTCTTTTCTTCCTTTGCGTCAGCTTCGCCCTCTGCCTTTTCTTCCTCCTCTTTAACGATTGTCAGATACACCTCAACCGGCAGGAAAGAACAATACTTGTTAAGCACCTGTCTTACGGTATATTCCTCCAGAAATTCTTCGCTGTCCTCTGCAATAAACAAAGTAATGTCGGTACCTCTTGTTTCCTTTGTACCCTCGGTAAGCTCATATTCCATAGAGCCGTCGCAGAACCATTTTGCCGGCTTTGCTCCCTCCCGATACGAAAGAGAATCGATCTGCACGCTTGCCGATGGCATGAATGCCGAATAGAAGCCCAAGCCGAAATGACCTATAATTCCGCCGTCCTTTCCGTCCTCCTCCTTGTATTTTTCAAGAAAGTCGGAAGCTCCGGAAAATGCTATCTGCGTTATATATTTGTCTATTTCTTCGGCCGTCATTCCGATACCGTTATCTCTGATTGTTATTGTCTTTGCCTTTTTGTCAACTACAACTTCAACCTTCAGCTTTTCATTCTCACCAATCTTTGCTTCGCCGAGATTGGCAAGCTTTTTAAGCTTCGTGATAGCGTCACAGCCGTTTGACACCAATTCTCTTAAAAATATATCCTTATCCGAATATAACCACTTTTTTATTATCGGAAATATGTTCTCAGAATTAACTGATATATTACCTTTTGCCATAATAAAATCCTCCATTCCGCCGCCGTACGGCGGCATAAATCTCAATGTGAAAATATACTCCGAACCTCGAAAAGAGGTGAGATGCGCAGCATATTTTTCACGTTAAAATTTGCCATGATATGAAATCACAACACTATAATAATTTGTTTATCTATATTTTAATACTTTAATATTTTTTTGTCAATAGCAAATTAGCACTCTTTCAATGAGAGTGCTAATTTTTACAGATTATTCATATTTCACATTAACTTTATATACACAAAAGAGTATAATTATTCACAATTCAAGATTATACATAACCCAATAAGCCGCGCACGGATACCTCGCCTGAATACAGAGTTTCCGTACCGTCCGTCGTACTTACAACAAGCTCACCGCTGTCATTAACGTCCATAGCGTAAGCACGGTAGGTTTCGCCTCTTTTTATAACGGTAACATCTCTGCCGAGAGTAATGCAGTATTTTTTATATTCGGAAATAAGCGGAGCGATTCCGTCAGTAAGGAATTGTTTATACACCTTTTCAAAGGTGTTGAGTATTTCGGCACAGACTGCACTTCTCAACAGTGTCTTACCCGTTTCGCTCTTTACGGAGCAGGCAACCTTGTCTATTTCTTCAGGAAATTTTTCATTTCCAACATTAACTCCTATTCCGCAAACCACATAATTCAGCATACCGACCTCCGCCGACATTTCGCAAAGAATACCGCACAGCTTCTTTTTATTCAAAACTATATCGTTCGGCCATTTGATACAAATTTCCTCACCCGTAAGCTTTCTCAACGCTTTTGTGACAGCAAGACCGACAACCAGCGTCATCGTTGAAAGCGAGTCGGGTGGCAAATCCGGCTTCAAGAGTATGCTCATAAACAGACCTCCGCTGTCTGCCGAAAGCCATTTCTTTCCGCTTCTTCCCCTGCCTGCCGTCTGTCGGTCGGCGGCAAATACGGTACCGTCGCCCCTTTCACTGTTTCTTTTTGCCATATTGTTTGTCGAATCGGTTTCCGAAACAAAAACTATTTCTTTTCCTATTATTTCGGTTTTCAAACGATCGGCAATTTCATCAGCGTTCAAAATATCTGATTCCTTAAAAATATACCCTCTCCTGCTTACCGAGCTTATATTATATCCTTCTTTTTTTAGCGAATTTATATGCTTCCACACAGCGGTTCTCGATATACCTAACCGTTCGCTGATTTTTTCCCCCGATACATAACCTTTTTCTGCACGCAAAAGCTTCAGAATATCTTCTTTTCTCATCAGTATTTCCTCCGCAGCGGATTTATCTTATTCTTTTGGCTTCAAGATAAAATCTCTTTTCGTCAGCCTCACCCATAGAAAACGTCTTTCTCGGGAGCGCTCCGTCGGCAATTACCGTCGGGAACAGCTGATTCTTGCTGATGCCGGGCAAAATAAATCCTATATTGCCTTTCTTGGCGCAAAGCTTTAAAACAGATTCTTCGCCATGAATGTAATCGACCTTACCGCCGAATTTTTCAATGTAGTAATCAAGGAAATTTTGCAGTGTTCCGACAGTCAGACTGCTCGATGGATTCTCAACGTAAATTTCCTTTCTTTCGCCGTTGCCGACATATTCAAAGAACTGACCGCCGTTATTGGTAAAAGAAATTTTATAGAACTTATTCATTTCTTCAAAAAGCTTTGTTTCGTCAACACCGAACACCACCCTATGTATAGGTTCAAATTCAAGTGCGTCATCATGCAGATTAACAATCTCGCACAATGCAAAGCGTGCCGGATGGTTTTCTGCTTCTTCGGGCGTAAGAATCTTTTTAATGTTTTCCCAGCAGGTTTTTGCAGTTGCTAAAGAATGATTTCCGTCGCCCACCGCAAATATCAGCTCGGGAGCTTCAAGCATATTATATTTGCTCATAAACTCCGATGAAAGCTTTTCCAGACCGTCCGTTACTCTTGTGCAGACTTCATCTGTAAGTACTCTGCCGGTTATATGTCCCCCGTTCATCATCAAATCAAAATCGTACACCTTTTCAAGACTGTCTTTAATCTCCGCAATCGGTTCTATCACTTTTTTATCTGAGTCATCAATCAGAATCATGATGTGCGGAAGCTCCAGCGGTGCATTTTCCCTTATTTTCACTCTCGGCGGGATTCTTTCAAGAACAGTACCCTCTGTTGCTCTGACAAGTGAGCCCGAGCCCTTTGAAAAATCATAATCCTCCAGATCGAGTTTTCCGACTAATCCCTTTCTTACTCTGCCGTCTGAAAGAGTTCTTTCCACATAAATCATGCAGTCGTTATATTCCTTGAAAATTCCGCTGTCGAGATATTTCTTCATTTCGGAATTTATCTTTGCAATTCTTTTTTCAGCATCGTCATCGGACAGATACACCTCCGGGAAAGTAAGCTTAAGCGTTGACGGAGCATTTCCTGCAATCTCTTTCACTTTATCCCAATACTCCGGTTCGGACGTGTATTGGTCACACGCTATCACGCTCCATTTTTCAAGTTCAACATTCTGCGGAAGCAGAATATCCGCTTTCGTAAAGGTATTCATAATAATCCTCCGTTCCGCCGCCCGCAGCGACATATTTTTTTTACGGTTAATGAAGCAAAAAACATTGCCCAAATCCAACCCATTGTATTATACCATAATCCTTTATATTGTTCAAGTAATTTATAAAAATTTATGAAATAAAAGCGCAAAACTGAAAATATGAAGTTGATTTTCCTTTTAATTTGATGTATAATGAATGTATAATTTATACTTGATTTACGGAGTGATTATCAAATGGCTGTAAACAAAAAGCACGGATATTTAAAAGCGTACACCGAATGTATGCCCGGATTTGTTTCGGAATATATAATCGAGTACTACAGCGGAGAAAGCATTAACACACAGATAGGCTATGCTATAGATATAAGAGTTTTTTTTAACTATCTGATTGCCGGGATTTTAACCGATAAAGCCGACATCTCAGAAATAACCGTCAAGGATATAGATTCGTTAAGAGTAAGCGACCTGATACATTTTAAATCCTACCTCAAAGAATATGAACAGGAAACGGTAACGCCTACCGGCAAGCACGTCATACGAGTTTACAAAAATTCTCCGTACGGAATAAACCGGAAAATGTCTGCTGTCAGAGGTCTTTTTATATATCTTTACAAAACGGAGCAAATAAAGGAGAACATTACCGATAAGGTCGATTTTGCCAAGCTGCATCAAAAGATAAAAAAGCGGCTGACGGCGCAGGAAACCTTTTCATTGCTTGACGTTATATATAACGGAGAAAAATACTACGAGGGTAGGCTTCTTACCGAGTACAATAACCGCCGTGAGCGTGATATAGCGATATTTACCACATATCTCGGAACGGGTATCCGTGTAAGCGAGCTTATCAACCTTAACGTTGAGGATGTAGATCTTCCCACAAATTCATTTATCGTTACCAGAAAAGGCGGTGATCAGCAGGAAATTTATATGCCCGAACAGGTAAAGGAAAAGCTTGAAGAATATTTAAAGCACGAGGAATCAATCGGCAGAGGACGTGACAAAGGTGTACTGTTCACAAACCGAAGCGGTAAACGCTTTACAATCTCGGGAATCGAAAAGCTTTTAAAGAATTACTGCCTAACCGCCGGAATAACAAATCCGGATAAAACGCGACCCCACGCACTCAGACGAACCTTTGCCTGCCAGCTTCTGGAGGACGGCGTAGATATAAAAATGGTTGCCGACCTGTTGGGTCACAAGAATATCGAGGTTACGCACAAATACTATGCGCAGTATAACGCAAAGGCACGAAGGGAAGTCATGCTTGAACAGTCGCCGATACCCGATGCAATATATTCAACCGAAAAAGATGATGGGTAACAAATGTGCTGTAGCCCTAATAACAAAAAAAGATGACCCGACCGAAAGGTCAAGGCCATCTTTTTATTTTTTTCAACAATACACGAGGTACCGAAGATAGTATCAGTAAATTAAACCAATTCAACTATAGCCATCGGAGCAGCGTCACCGCGGCGAGGTCCGATCTTTATAATTCTTGTATATCCGCCGTTTCTGTCAGCATACTTCGGAGCGATTTCAGCAAAAAGCTTTGTTACAACGTCCTCCTTAGTAATAAACGCTAAAGCCTGACGACGTGAATGTAATGTATTGGTCTTACCCAGAGTAATCATTTTTTCAGCCAAGCTTCTGGTTTCTTTAGCTCTGGTTTCTGTTGTTTCAATTTTACCGTTTTCCAAAAGACTTGTAACGAGATTTCTCAAAAGAGCCATTCTCTGGTCTGTTGGCAGGTTCAATTTTCTTGTTCCCGGCATTAACATTATCTCCTTTCATTCATGCTCTTATAGGTAATTGTAAAACAAGGTTCCCTCAATTACCTATTTGTGCTCTTACTCTTCTTCTTTCTTAAGAGCGAGTCCTAATCCGTGAAGCTTATTAATAACTTCTTCAAGCGACTTTCTTCCGAGGTTTCTTACCTTCATCATGTCCTCTTCGGAATTGTTTATAAGATCCTCAACGGTATTGATACCGGCACGCTTCAAACAATTATACGAACGAACCGACAAATCGAGTTCTTCAATAGTCATTTCAAGCACTTTTTCTTTCTTACTTTCTTCCTTTTCAACAATGACTTCGGTGTTTTTAGCCTCTTCGGATAAATCAACAAATAATCTTAAAAGATCATTCATAACCTTTGCAGACAAGCTTATAGCCTCTTCGGGCTTAATGCTACCGTTGGTCCACACGTCAACGGTAAGCGTTTCTCTGTCCAAATACTGACCGACGCCGGTATTTTCAACAGTGTAATTAACCTTTGTAATAGGCGTATAGATTGAATCTATCGGAATAACGCCTACAGGCGGCTGCATATACTGCTTGTTTCTTTCGGCAGAAACATAGCCTCTGCCGTTGGAAAGAGTGATTTCCATATAAAGATTTGCGTCATCGTTCAAAGTTGCTATGTGCAAATCCGGATTGAAAATTTCTACATCTGCATCAGCCTTAATGTCCCCTGCTTTAATTTCGCAGGCACCCTTTGCTTCGATATATACTGTTTTTGGTAAATCGGAGTGAAGCTTTAGCGAAAGCTTCTTGATGTTAAGAATAATTTCGGTAACATCTTCTCTAACGCCCGGAATAGTGGAGAACTCATGCTGAACACCGTCAATCTTTACCGAGGTTGCAGCTGAACCCGGTAAGGAGGACAATAGTATTCTGCGTAATGAATTACCTAACGTTGTACCGTAACCGCGCTCAAGCGGAGTAACAACAAACTTTCCGTAATTACCTGTTAATTGTGTACATTCAATATTGGGCTTTTCCATTTCTATCATTTTGAAACCCTCCTTAACATATTCATGTAACCTATCCACTTACCGAGGGTGACATCATTTATTACTTAGAATACAATTCGACGATCAAGTGTTCTTCTACGTCGTAATCGATGTGCTCTCTGTTCGGCAGTGAAACAACCTTGCCTGTAAGTGTATTTTTATCCATATCCAACCAATCAGGAACAATTCTCGAAGCGTTTGTCTCTACGATTTCCTTAATTCTTGAAGAATTTTTTGTCTTTTCCTTAATTGTAATAACCTCACCGGGTTTTACAAGATATGAGGGAATGTCAACCTTCTTGCCGTTAACAAGGATGTGACCGTGATTTACAATCTGTCTTGCTTCACGTCTTGTGTTGGCAAGTCCGAGTCTGTAAATAACGTTGTCAAGTCTGGTTTCAAGGATTTGCAGAAGCATTTCACCTGTGATACCATTCTTTTTGGTTGCCATTACATAGTATTTACGGAATTGCTTTTCAAGTACACCGTAAATAAACTTAACCTTTTGCTTTTCATTTAACTGTAAGCCGTATTCAGACATTTTCTTTCTGCCGCTCTTTGGGTTCTTGTTTGACTTTCTGTCAACACCCATAGTACCCGGCTCGATGCCTAAAGTCTTACATCTTTTTAAAACGGGCTGCATATTTTTAGCCATGCCTTAATAACCTCCTTCAACTAAAACTAATCGAAATATCACACACGTCTTCTCTTCGGCGGTCTGCATCCGTTATGAGGAATAGGTGTAACGTCCTTGATCATGCTAACTTCAAGTCCTGCAACCTGAAGAGCTCTGATAGCGGCTTCTCTGCCGGCACCCGGACCCTTAACATAAACCTCAACAGTCTTAAGACCGTGCTCCATAGCAGCCTTTGCAGCTGTTTCTGCTGCTGTCTGAGCAGCAAAAGGAGTGCTTTTTCTTGAACCGCGGAAGCCTAAACCACCGGCACTTGCCCATGATAAAGCATTACCCGCTGTATCTGTGATAGTAACTATCGTGTTATTGAAGGTTGATCTGATGTGCGCTGCACCCTTCTCAATATTCTTTCTGTCACGACGTCTTGTTCTTGTAGTCTTTCTAGCTACTTTTGCCATTTGAGTTCAGTACCTCCTTTATTATTTCTTCTTGTTTGCCATGGTCTTTGCGGGACCTTTTCTTGTTCTGGCATTGTTCTTTGTATTCTGACCTCTTACAGGAAGACCCTTTCTGTGACGGATTCCTCTGTAACAGCCGATTTCCATCAATCTCTTGATGTCTAATGCTACTCTTCTTCTGAGGTCGCCTTCAACGGTAAATTCTGCGTCGATGGTTTCTCTCAGCTTGTTTACTTCATCATCGGTAAGATCCTTAACTCTTGTGTCAGGGTTGATACCGTTTTTAGCTAAAATCTTCTGAGCGCTTGATAAGCCGATACCGTAAATATATGTCAGACCGACCTCAACTCTTTTTTCTCTTGGTAAATCAATACCTGCGATTCTTGCCATTCTTACACCTCCATGAATAAATATCACATTGTATGTGTGTGTTGTAAAAATATAGATAATTATTTTAAAACCTACCCAAGCCCCGCAGATGAGCAATCTCTGCGACAGCCGCACTCAGATAAGTAATTAACTAATTAATTTGTGCTGTTTTGCACGTTCATTAGCCTTGCTTCTGTTTGTGCTTAGGATTTTCACAGATAACCATTACTTTTCCTTTTCTTTTTATAATTTTGCACTTTTCGCAAATAGGCTTTACGGATGGACGTACTTTCATTATAATTACCTCCTTATTTTGATCTCCATGTAATTCTGCCTCGACTCAAATCATACGGCGACATTTCAATCTTTACCCTGTCGCCGGGAAGAATTTTAATGAAGTTCATTCTCAATTTGCCTGATATGTGGGCAAGTATCTGATGCCCGTTTTCAAGCTCTACCTTAAACATTGCATTAGGCAAGGTTTCAACAACCGTACCCTCAAGCTCCAAAACATCGTCTTTAGCCAAAGAAATACCTCCTTCAACATCTCTTAAACAGGTTTGTACTTGTCTAATATTCCTCTCACCTGCGAATTGGTCAGATTATCCGGATCGATTAGCTCCGTATAATTTGTTCTCTGCAGATGAATAAGCTTTTTCTTTTTAGGTTTATCAACCTTTCTCAAATCACCGTCGCAGACATAAGCGTAATTGCCGTAGGTTTTGATAACCAAAAGCATTTTCCTTTTATCTCTGCCGGCTTTTGAGAAAACCACTGTTCCAACTGTAATTTCCACAATCGCACCTCACAGCGTTAAAATTTCACATTCGCCCTGCTTTATCAGAATAGTGTTTTCATAATGCGCCGATAAGCTTCCGTCCTCGGTAACGACCGTCCAGTCGTCATCAAGCACACAAACATCGTAATCACCCGCATTTACCATAGGCTCTACCGCAATCGTCATTCCCGACGCAAGTCTTAAGCCCTTTCCCTTATGTCCGTAGTTCGGAACATTGGGATCCTCATGCAGATTTCTTCCGATTCCGTGTCCGACCAAATCCCGGACAACGGAAAAGCCGTTATTTTCAACATATTCCTGAATAGCCGCCGAAACATCACCTAATTTAGCGCCATGCACAGCGTGTTTGATACCCTCAAAAAAGCTTTGCTTTGTAACATCAATCAGCCTTTGAGCTTCATCGGAAATTTTACCTACCGCAAAAGTTCTCGCCGCATCGCCGTGGTATCCGTTAACGCACGCTCCCATGTCGATACTTATGATGTCACCCTCAGCAAGTATAACCTCTTTGCTCGGAATACCGTGTACAACCCAATCATTGGGAGAAGCACAAATACTGCCCGGAAAACCGTTATAGTGAAGAAAGGATGGGGTTCCGCCCTTGGATTTGATAAAATCGTATGCTATTTTGTCCAGATACGCAGTTGAAACACCGGGTTTAATATGAGCTTCAACCAATTTCAAAGCGTCGCCCGTAACCTTACCGGCTATGCGCATCTTTTCAATCTCAGTTCTTGACTTAATAGTAATCATAATTTACTCCCAAAGCCAAGCTTATTCCAATCCGAGAGCTTTTGCTACCTCAGCGGTAGTATCCTCAAGCTTATCCTTACCGTAAGCCACTACAAGCTTACCGGTCTTTTTATAGTATTCCTTTATAGGCTCTGTCTGTTCATGATAAACCTTTATACGGTTTTTAATAGTTTCTTCATTGTCATCGGCTCTCTGTATCAGCTCACCGTCACACTCCGAGCATTTATCGCCGGCAGATGACGGCTTATATACTACATGATACGGTGTTCCGCACTTTGAGCACTCACGTCTGCCCGAAAGCCTTTCGATAATTGTTTCGTCCGATACTTCCAGGGACAAAACCTTGTCGATTCTGATTCCGGTTTCGGTAAGAGCTTCAGCCTGAGCTGTTGTTCTGGGGAAGCCGTCAAGGATAAATCCTTTTTTGCAGTCCTCCTGTGACAATCGCTCTTTAACTATTCCGACAACAACCTCGTCCGGAACAAGCTTGCCTTCGTTTATATATCCTTCAGCAAGCTTGCCAAGCTCCGTTTTTTCTCTGATGGCACTTCGCAGCATCACACCTGTAGAAATGGTATCTATGCCCAACCTTTTGGACAGTATTTCCGCCTGGGTACCTTTTCCCGCTCCCGGCGGGCCTAATAAAATTAAATTCATATGAATGCCACCTTTCAATTATTCGCTGCGCCTTATTCAAGGAAGCCCTTGTAATGACGCATAACCATCAGTGATTCAATTTGCTGCACTGTTTCAAGGGCAACACCCTCCATGATTAACAATGAGGTACCGCCGATCTGCAAACCTCTTATGCCGAATATTGCTCCGACAACGATAGGCAATACAGCTATAACGCCCAAGAACAATGCACCTGCAAAATTAAGTCTTGAAGCAACCTTTGAAATAAAGTCGCTTGTAGGCTTGCCGGGTCTGTAACCCGGAATATATCCGCCCGACTTCTTCATGTTGTTAGCCAATTCAATAGGATTGAACTGGATTGATGAATAGAAGTAGGTGAAGAATATTATGAGCAGGAAGTATAAAACGGCATACACAAGGTATGTCCACCACTTTGTGCTCAAGCCTGCCGATAAGCAGCCCAACACATGGAGCCATACTCCCGATGTAGGAAGATTTCCGCCTGATACCAGTCTTACGATGGTAGCCGGGAATGCCATAATACTTGATGCGAAGATGATCGGCATTACGCCGCCCATAACAACCTTGATAGGAATGTTTGTGCTTTGACCGCCGTACATCTTTCTTCCGACAACACGCTTTGCGTATTGAACCGGTATTTTTCTCTCTGCTGTATTGAACAATACAACAAGCGTAATTGCAAGAACTGCAACAACCAGTATAGCGGCAGCTAATATAACACCTTTTACGGATATAACACCCGGTGCCAAGAACTGCTTGTAAATCGAGTAAATTCCGCTCGGGATACTCGAAACGATACCGGCATAGATTATCATAGATACTCCGTTTCCGAGACCCTTTTCTGTGATAAGCTCACCCAGCCAGATAATGAATGCAGTACCTGCCGTAAAGGTAAGAACTATCAGGAAGAAGGATAAAATACCCTCATTCTGAATTGGGTTAAGACCCGGATTTTCAACTCCCATGTTGTGGAGGGTTACATATAATCCCGAACCCTGAACAAACGCAAGTATAAGTCCTAAGTATCTTGTGATTTTGTTTATTTTCTTTCTTCCCTCGGCACCCTCTTTTGCAAGACGCTCAAGTGCGGGGATTGCAACCGTTAACAGCTGCACAATAATAGAAGCATTGATGTATGGTGATACACCCATTGCCATAACGGTAGCGTTCGAGAACGCACCGCCGGTAAATACGTTGAACATTGAGAACAAGTCCAAACCGTCACCCAAAAATGCTTTCATTGCGTCGGGGCTGAGTCCCGGAACCGGAACGTGAGCACCGAATCTGAATACAACAAGCATTAATAAAGTAAAAAATATTCTTTTTCGTAAGTCAGGGATTTTAAATGCGTTTTTAATAGTAGAAAACATTTAAATCACCTCTGCCTTTCCACCGGCCTTTTCTATCTTTTCGGTAGCGGATGCCGAGAATTTTGCAACCTTAACGGTCAGATTCTTTGTCAGCTCTCCCCTTCCCAATATTTTAATTCCGTCCAGTGTCTTGCTAACAACTCCCGTTTCTTTCAACAGTTCTGCTGTAACCTCTGTTCCGTTGTCAAATCTTTCAAGCTCCGAAACATTGATTGTAACATATTGTTTAGCAAATATATTTTTAAAGCCTCTCTTCGGCAATCTTCTGTATAAAGGCATCTGACCGCCTTCAAAGCCCGGTCTTACGCCGCCGCCCGAACGAGCATTCTGTCCTTTATGACCTTTACCTGAAGTTTTGCCTGTACCTGAACCGATACCGCGGCCAACTCTCTTAGGAGCAAACTTAGAACCTTCAGCGGGTTGGAGTTCATCCAATCTCATTTGCTACACCTCCTTATCAAATTAGTTTTCTTCAACTTCTACAAGGTGCGACACCTTTTTGATCATACCTCTGATTTGAGGTGTGTCATTGTGCTGTGCAACTTGTCTGATCTTTCTTAAGCCTAAAGCTCTTACGGTTGCAATCTGATCTTGCTTGCATCCGATTGTGCTTTTAACAAGCTTTACATTTAATTTAGCCATTACACGCTACCTCCTTAACCCTTGATTTCATCAACGGTCTTACCTCTGAGCTTTGCAACCTCATCAGCCTGCTTAAGCTCTGCAAGTCCTGCGATAGTAGCTCTTACAACGTTCTTTTTGTTGTTTGAACGTAAGCACTTTGTACGAATATCTTTGATACCTGCCAACTCGAGAACTGCTCTTGCAGCACCGCCGGCGATAACACCGGTACCCTCTTTAGCAGGCTTAATCAGTACTCTGCCGGCACCGAATTCACCAATAACCTCATGAGGTATTGTTGTACCTACCAACGGAACTGAGATCATATTCTTCTTAGCGTCCTCGATTCCCTTTCTGATAGCGTCGGGAATTTCAGCAGCCTTGCCTGTTCCGCAGCCTACATGACCGTTACCGTCGCCAACAACCATAAGCGCGCTGAATCTCATCGTTCTTCCGCCCTTAACAACCTTAGCGACACGGTTAATTTCAACCAGCTTTTCCTGAATGTCAAGTGTTGATGCATCTATTCTTTCAGTCACAATCTTTACCTCCTTTTTTAGAATTCCAGGCCGCCTTCTCTTGCGCCTTCTGCAAGAGCTGCGACTCTGCCGTGATATACATATCCGCCTCTGTCGAATACTACAGCTTTAATTCCCTTTTCCAAAGCTTTCTCGGCAACTGCCTTGCCTACAGCCTTAGCACCTTCGCAATTTCCGCCGTATTGATTAAAATCCTTATCCATACTTGAAGCGCTTACCAAAGTCACGCCCTTGGTATCGTCAATTATCTGTGCATATATGTGATTTAAGCTTCTGAAAACATTAAGACGAGGTCTCTCCGCAGTACCGGAGATGTTCTTTCTTACTCTTCTGTGACGCTTAAGTCTTGCAGCATTGCTATCCTTTTTGTTTATCATTTAAGAACACTCCTTTCTATTATTTCTTCTTAGCTCCTGCTTTACCTTCTTTACGTCTGATTACCTCATCAACGTACTTGATACCCTTGCCCTTATACGGTTCAGGCATTCTGTACTCTCTGATTTTGGCTGCTGTTTCACCAACAACCTCTTTGTTTGCACCCTTAACAATAATTGTGTTAGGCTGCGGAACCTCTAAGGTAATTCCGTCAACCGGAGTATATTCAACGGGGTGTGAATAACCCAAGCTCAATACAAGCTTTTTGCCCTGCATCTGCGCTCTGTAACCGACGCCGTTGATTTCCAGCTGCTTTGAGAAGCCTTCAGTAACACCGATTACCATGTTATGAATCAATGTTCTTGTAAGACCGTGAAGTGATTTGTGCAGTTTGTCCTCTGAAGGTCTTTCAACAGTAACAACACCGTTTTCGCACTTTACGATCATATCCTTGTGAAGCGTTCTTGTTAATGTTCCGTTTTTACCTTTAACAGTAATCTCGTTGTCAGCACCGATTTTAACATCAACACCGGCAGGAATTGTTATAGGTAATTTACCAATTCTTGACATATTGATTATGTCCTCCTTTAACTTAAATTTACTCTGCGAATCCGCAGGTTTTCAGTTTTATATTTACGGTTTACCAAACGAATGCCAGAACTTCGCCGCCGATGTTAAGCTTTCTTGCAGCCTTATCGGTCATAACACCCTTAGATGTTGAAATAATAGCAATTCCCAAGCCCTTTAAAACTCTCGGAAGCTCTTCTGCTCCTGCGTGTATTCTCAGACCCGGCTTTGACACTCTCTTTAAACCGCTTATAACCTTTTCCTTATTAGGACCGTACTTTAAAGTAATTCTGATAACACCTTGCTTGCCGTCGTCAATTACCTGATAACCGGCAATGTAACCCTCTTCATTCAAAATCTCTGCTATAGATTTTTTCATGTTTGAAGCCGGGACATCAACTGTTTCGTGCTTTGCAGTGTTAGCATTTCTTATGCGTGTAAGCATATCTGCAATTGGATCAGTTATTTGCATTAAAATTTACCTCCTTCCAAACCCAAAGAAACGGATTTGAATATCTATTCTTTATTTTACCAGCTTGCCTTTTTAACACCCGGAATCTGACCCTTGTAAGCCAATTCTCTGAAGCAGATACGGCAGATGCCGAACTTTCTCAGATAAGCGTGAGGTCTTCCGCAAATCTTACATCTTGTGTAAGCTTGTGTTGAAAACTTTGGTTTTCTCTGCTGTTTGATAACCATAGATTTCTTAGCCATAATTTATCCTCCTTCTTAACCGCGAACGAACGGAGCGCCCATCAAATCAAGCAATTCGCGAGCTTCTTCGTCTGACTGTGCGGTTGTAACAATGATAATATCCATACCTCTGATCTTATCAATCTTATCATAGTCAATTTCCGGGAAAATTAACTGCTCTTTTATACCCAAAGCATAGTTACCTCTTCCGTCGAAGGAATTAGCGCTTATACCTCTGAAGTCTCTTACTCTCGGAAGCGCTACATTGAATAATTTATCCAAGAACTCATACATCTTGTCGGATCTCAGTGTTACCTTGCATCCGATATTCATGCCTTCTCTGAGCTTAAAGTTAGCAACAGATTTTCTTGCCTTTGTAACAACCGGCTTCTGACCTGTTATAGCCGCCAAATCATTGCAGGCAGCGTCAATAACCTTCGGGTTATCCTTTGCGTCACTCATACCGATGTTAATTACTATCTTTTCAAGCTTAGGAATCTGCATCGGGCTTTTATAACCGAACTTTGTCATAAGAGCAGGCGCAATTTCTTTTGTATATTTATCTTGCAATCTTGACATTGTATCAATTAACCTCCTCTCGATAATCAGTCGTTAAATACTTCTTGACACTTTTTGCAGTATCTCATTTTTGAACCGTCGTCCAAAATCTTAACGCCGGTTCTTGCAGCCTTGCCGCAGCTCGGGCAAACTCTCAATACGTTTGAAGCGTCTATAGCGGCTTCTCTGTGAATGATTCCGCTTTCCTGACCCTGCACTCTTGCTTTCTGATGCTTCTTAGCAAATGCAACGCCCTCAACAACTACCTTGCCGGCTTCCGGAATGGCTGTGATAACCTTTCCTTCCTTGCCCTTATCCTTACCTGCGATAACCTTAACTGTATCACCACGTTTAACATGCATTTTTTTCATTCTCGTGGCACCTCCTTACAGAACTTCCGGAGCCAGTGACAGAATCTTCATGTATTCCTTGTCTCTTAACTCTCTTGCCACAGGCCCGAATATACGGGTACCTCTGGGGTTTTTATCATCTTTTACTATAACTGCGGCATTCTCATCAAATCTGATGTAAGAACCGTCCGCACGTCTTGTTTCTTTTACTGTTCTGACAACAACAGCTTTAACTACATCACCTTTTTTAACAACGCCTCCCGGTGTTGCCTTCTTAACAGAACAAATGATCTCGTCACCAACCGCTGCATATCTCTTTTTGGAGCCGCCCATTACACGAATACACATTACTTCCTTAGCGCCGGTATTATCTGCGACTTTCAAGCGTGTTTGTTGTTGTATCATGTCTATTTCTCCTTTCCGGCTAACATCATTACTGCGCCTTTTCTACAATTTCAACCAATCTCCATCTCTTGTCCTTAGACAGAGGTCTTGTTTCCATTACCTTAACCTTATCGCCCTTAGCACAAATATTTTCCTCATCGTGTGCTTTCAGCTTGTAGGTTCTTTTAACAACTTTTCCGTAAAGCGGATGCTTTACGCTGTATTCAATAGCAACAACGATGGTCTTATCCATTTTGTCACTTACAACCTTACCGATTTTAACCTTACGGCTGTTTCTTTCTGCCACGTCAGTGTGCCTCCTTTCATACAATCAGCATTGTATTTATTACACTTGCTCCTATTTACAAACTCATCAGATTGCAGAGCCTTCTAAATCTCTTTCACGAATGATGGTCTTAATACGAGCGATAGTTTTCTTTACATCACCAATTCTCTGGGGATTTTCCAGTTGGTTGATAGCGTTTTGGAATCTTAAGTTGAATAACTCCTGCTTGCTGTCGGCAAGCTTCAAAGTCAATTCCTCAGTTGATAATTCTCTCAGCTCTGTTACTTTCATTCTTATTCACCATCCTCTGCTTCTCGCTTAACGAATTTACACTTAATCGGGAGCTTATGCATAGCCAGACGCAATGCTTCACGGGCAACTTCTTCGCTTACACCGCCAATTTCAAACATTACTCTGCCGGGCTTTACAACAGCTACCCAGTACTCGGGACTACCTTTACCTGAACCCATTCGAGTTTCAGCCGGTTTTTGTGTTATAGGCTTGTCGGGGAATATCTTAATCCAAACCTGACCGCCTCTTTTTGTGTATCTTGTCATAGCAATACGGGCTGCTTCAATCTGTCTTGAAGTAATCCATGCCGGCTCTAATGCCTGTAAGCCGTATTCGCCGTTAGATACAACGTTACCGCGTGTTGCTTTTCCCTTCATTCTGCCGCGCATAACTCTTCTGTATTTAACTCTTTTAGGTAACAGCATTATTGTTTTCCTCCTCTCGGCTTGCGCTCGGTTCTTTTGCTTTCGTGAAGAACCTCGCCCTTGTATATCCATACCTTTATACCGAGAATACCGTATGTGGTCATAGCTTCTGCAAAACCATAGTCGATATCTGCTCTCAAGGTCTGAAGTGGGATTGTACCCTCGTGATACTGCTCTGTTCTTGCGATTTCAGCTCCGCCTACACGTCCTGCAACGCTTGTCTTGATACCCTTGATACCCATTCTCATAGCTCTTCCCATAACCTGCTTCATAGCACGTCTGAAGGAAATTCTCTTTTCGAGCTGAGCTGCGATGTTTTCTGCAACAAGCTGTGCATTTGTGTCGGGCTGCTTAACCTCCATTATGTTGATGTTAACAGCCTGCTTTGTGAGCTTTTCAAGCTGCTTTTTCAACTTGTCAATTTCAGCTCCCTGTCTGCCGATGATGATACCCGGCTTAGCTGCATGAATTGTAACGTAGATTCTGTTCTGCTTTCTTTCAATTACAATCTTTGCAACGCCTGCGTCGTAGCAAGCCTTCTTGACAAACTTTCTGATATTGTAATCTTCAACCAACTGGTCTCCGAAATCTCTTTTACCTGCAATCCACTTTGAGTCCCAGTCTTTGATAACGCCGACTCTCAGTCCGTGCGGATTAACCTTTTGTCCCATTAGGTTTTACCTCCTTCTTCAATTATTCTTGTTCTTTTAATACCAAAGTGATATGGCTTGTTCTCTTCAAAATTCTGAATGCTCTTCCCTGAGCTCTCGGTCTTATTCTCTTTAATGTAGGACCTTGATTAGCATAACACTCTGCTACATATAATTTGTTGATATCCATATTATGGTTATTCTCGGCATTTGCCATAGCCGACTTTAAAAGCTTTTCCAAGTATTCGCTTGCAGCCTTCGGGGTGTTCTTAATGATTCCCATTGCAACACCTACGGGCTTATTTCTTATAAGATCAAGAACGATTCTGACCTTTCTTGAAGAAATACGAGCATAGCTTAAAGTTGCACGTGCTTCCATTTACGGAATCCTCCTTTCGATTCTGTATATCCGAATTAAGATTTATTCATATATTATTTGGATGTTTTAGCTCCTGCGTGACCCTTAAAGGTTCTTGTCGGAGCAAATTCACCCAATCTGTGACCAACCATATCCTCACTGATAAATACCGGGACATGCTTTCTGCCGTCATGCACTGCGATAGTATGTCCAACCATTTCAGGGAAAATAGTAGAAGCTCTTGACCAGGTCTTAACAACCTTTTTTTCGTTAGCAGCGTTCATAGCATCGATTCTCGACATAAGACGCTCTTCAACGAAAGGTCCCTTTTTAAGTGATCTACCCATTATTTATTTCCTCCTTCCGGATAATAACGATTACTTATCGTTTCTTCTCTTTACAATGAACTTGTTAGTTCTGTTCTTATGCTTTCTTGTCTTAAGACCGAGAGCAGGCTTACCCCAAGGTGTAACAGGTGCCGGACGGCCGATAGGAGATTTACCTTCACCACCGCCGTGCGGGTGATCGTTCGGGTTCATAACAACGCCTCGAACGGTAGGTCTCCAACCCATGTGACGTTTTCTTCCTGCTTTACCGATTGAGATGTTCTCATGCTGCTGATTTCCGACAATACCGATTGTTGCCTTACAGTCAAGACGAATCATTCTAACCTCGCCTGACGGAAGTCTAACCTGTGCATATCCGTTTTCTTTAGCCATGAGCTGTGCA
The DNA here is from genome assembly GCA_934462715.1 of uncultured Clostridia bacterium. Lineage (GTDB taxonomy): Bacteria > Bacillota > Clostridia > UBA1381 > UBA1381 > RGIG1988. Next base: position 34,231 of record CAKSIJ010000006.1, on the reverse strand, counting down.
TACACACCTGCGGATCTTACAAGCTGACCACCCTTGCCGGGATAAAGCTCAATATTGTGAATCATTGTACCAACAGGGATATCTCTGATGAACAGAGCGTTACCCGGCTGAATATCAGCGCCTGTACCCGATACAACAACATCGCCGTCCTTAAGACCAACCGGTGCAAGGATATATGCCTTTGTTCCGTCCTCATACTGTATGAGTGCGATGTTTGCCGATCTGTTAGGATCGTATTCAATACCGATAACAGTTGCCGGCATCTGATCCTTCTGTCTCTTAAAATCAATAATTCTGTATTTTCTTCTGTTACCGCCGCCTCTGTGACGAACAGTAATTCTGCCGTATGAATTTCTACCTGCATTTTTCTTTAAAGATGTTATCAACGAACGCTCCGGTGAATCCTTTGTGATTTCAGCAAAATCCGAAACAGTCATAAATCTTCTTGCAGGAGAAGTCGGCTTATACTTTTTTATAGCCATTGTTTTCACTCCTTAATCTGATTATTAAATAGATTACATATCAAAGAACTCAATTGTCTTGCTGCCCTTTGCCAATGTTACGATGGCCTTTTTCCACGAAGCTCTTCTGCCTGCGGATCTGCCCATTCTCTTAATCTTTCCTGTAACGTGCATTGTGTTTACACTTGCAACCTTAACTCCGAAAACTTCTTCACAAGCCTTTTTGATTTCAATCTTGTTAGCAGTAACCGGAACTTCAAAAGTGTACTTTTTGATTTCGTTGCCTTCTCTGTCGAATTCAGCTTCCATACTGCGTTCGGAGATGATTGGTCTTCTGATAATGTCATGTGCGAATTTCATTATGCAAGCACCTCCTCAATCTTTTCGATTGCTTCCTTAGCAATGACAAATTTGTCATACTTCAAAACATCGTATGTGTTAAGAACGCCAACGTAAGTAGGCTTAACGTTCTTGATGTTTCTTGCTGATTTGTAAATTGTATTATCATAATCAGCAGTAACGATTAATGCCTTTGAATTGATTTCAAGACCCTTTAACATATTTGCAATTTTAGCAGTCTTGATTTCGTCCATCTTCAAATCTTCGATAACATATATTTCATATGCTTCATATTTAGCCGACAAAGCAGATCTCAAAGCAATCTTCTTTATCTTCTTGTTTACACTATATCTGTAATCACGGGGTTTCGGGCCCAAAGCAACTCCGCCGCCTGTCCATTGAGGAGCACGAATGCTTCCCTGTCTTGCACGGCCTGTTCCTTTTTGTCTCCAAGGCTTAATTCCGCCTCCCGATACTTCCGTACGAGTCTTTGTACTCTGAGTACCCTGTCTTTGGTTTGCAAGATAGTTAACAACAACCTCATGCAATACCGCTTTATTCACTTCGGCTGCAAATATCGAATCGTTCACTTCCATTGATCCTACCTTTGCGCCTTCCATGTTGTATACAGCAACTGTAGACATAGTTTATTCCTCCTTTCCTAAAACCCTTTATGCTTTAATGCTTTCTCTGATTGTAACAAGTCCGCCCTTGTTGCCCGGTACGGCACCCTTTAAAAGAATAAGATTATTCTCGGCGTCAACCTTTACAACCTCTAAGTTCTGAACCGTTACTCTTACAACGCCCATGTGTCCCGGAAGCTTCTTACCCTTCATAACACGTCCCGGGTTTGAGCAAGCTCCCATAGAACCTGAACCTCTATGATAACCTGAACCGTGAGCCATAGGGCCTCTGTGTAAGCCCCATCTCTTCATAGGACCTGCAAAGCCTTTACCTTTGCTGATTCCGGTAACGTCAATCTTGTCACCTGCCGCAAATACATCGGCTTTGATTTCGTCTCCCACATTGAGAGCCGAGCAATCGTCAAGTCTTAATTCTCTCAAATACTTCTTAACAGCTACATCGGCTTTTGCAAACTGTCCCTTGTCAGGCTTGTTTACATTCTTTTCCTTTACCTCGCCGAAGCCGACCTTAACAGCGTCATATCCGTCTGTTTCAACAGTCTTCTTCTGAACTACAGTACAGGGACCGGCTAAAACTATTGTAACCGGTATTACTTTTCCGTTTTCGTCAAAAATCTGCGTCATGCCGACTTTTGTACCTAAAATCGCTTTGTTCATTTAACTCTTCCTTTCTTACAGTTATTGGTTCCTCCAAGCGAATGAGGAACATTGACCTGCATCATAGCTTTTTTTGAAAGCTACTGCCACTTACCGTGCGGTAAGCTTTAATTACTTCTTGCTCTGAGTAACGTTGATTTCAACGCCTGCCGGCAAGTCAAGCTTAACGAGTGCTTCCATGGTCTTTGCACCAGGAACTACGATGTCGATAAGTCTTTTGTGAGTTCTTCTTTCAAATTGCTCACGAGAATCCTTATACTTATGAACAGCTCTCAGGATTGTGATTACTTCCTTTTCTGTAGGAAGCGGAATCGGTCCCGAAACCTTAGCGCCGCTCTTTTTTGCGATCTCAACGATCTTTTCAGCTGACTGATCAAGAACTGCGTGGTCATAAGCCTTAAGCTTGATTCTGATTTTCTGCTTTGCTGCCATACTGTTTCCCTCCTATTTGTTTTTTCTCGGGTTATCCCGAAATTTGGTTGAAATTTTAGGACACCCTATCATTGTGTATCTCGCACGACAGCCGGTATGTTCACACACCTCCGGGTGTTTCTTGCCACCCATAAATAAAACCCGAACAGCATTTCTGCTTTCCGGGAAGACCAAACGCCATACGTCTGCACATAGCTGTATCCTCATAGGGCATACTGCCCCGAGGCTTTAACTACATATATTATATAGCGTGACCTGTCGCCCGGTTTCACGAATCGGACATTCTCCACGGAAAAACCGAACCGAACGGTTCGCAACCTCCCGCTTCATCGTTTGTCAAGTGTCACAACACTACTATTATACACTATTTTACCTATTATTGCAAGCTTTTTCTTGATTTTCATCTCCAAAATCTTTCACAAAATTTTTACTTATTTATGCAGGCGCATTGTGCATTATTTTCGTCGTATTTTCGGCATATATTCTATAGAATCATTTCATTTAACAATTTTGTACTTGCTTTGTTTTCTGTTTTTCAAAAAATATAATCACATCAAACAAATATTTCACCGGCCAAACGAACGAGAAAACAATATTTATATTTCTTACTAAACACACAATTTCGCACCAGTGTTTTTTTAACTGTTTTTATCACTCATTTTGTACAAGCTAAGCAAATAAATTTGATTTACTGGATATTTTATCCAATAAAATCATCAATTATTCCCACACGAATTAAGCACCATTCACAAACAAAGCCGATTATTTTAAAAAATCAACTTTTTTTCAAAAAAACTATTGACAATCGCTTTTGTTTATGCTATAATCTTATTCGTTGTCACGCTGAATCGCATACGGGAGTATAGCTCAGCTGGGAGAGCGTCTGCCTTACAAGCAGGATGTCACAGGTTCGAGCCCTGTTACTCCCACCAATACGATTCAGCGGCAATACGGTCCGGTAGTTCAGCTGGTTAGAACGCTAGCCTGTCACGCTAGAGGTCGTGGGTTCGAACCCCATCCGGATCGCCAGCTTTCATTTATGAATGAAAGCAAGATGCCTTTGTAGCTCAGTCGGTAGAGCAAGGGACTGAAAATCCCTGTGTCGGCGGTTCGATTCCACCCGAAGGCACCATTTGCGGGAGTGGCTCAGTGGTAGAGCGTCACCTTGCCAAGGTGAACGTCGCGAGTTCGAATCTCGTCTTCCGCTCCATTCAATAAAAGACGCTTTTTAGCGTCTTTTGTAATATGGCGTCATGGCCAAGTGGTAAGGCACAGGTCTGCAACACCTCTATTCCCCGGTTCAAATCCGGGTGACGCCTCCAAAAAATCGACAAGCACGATTAGTGCTTGTCGATTTTTACTTCTTGCCTATTCACTCTTCACTATTCACTAAAATTTGTCGATTTTTTTGGACGTAATAAGTAATAGTAAAGGCAGAAGTACAAACTCGCTTGGGCGAGTTTGTATTAATAAAGAGGAAAAGTTATAGATAGTCCTTATTAAATTTTAAATATGCAAACTGTTCGCCTTGTCCAAAAATCGGCAAGCACAAATGTTCTTGTTAAAACCGCCGACAAAGGCAAAACCAACAGTCCGGGCAGCCTATAAAATAGGCTGCCCGGAAATATTAATTTAAATGGCACTATATATTATTTTTTTGTTCAATCATTTGTCAGAAAATATATATCATTATCATTCCAATCAGAAAAACATTCGCCGATTGGTTTAATTGTCAACGATTTGTTTGAAAAACTCATACGATATGTGTCAGTCTCTGACAATTTAATAATTTCATCATCATTAAAACAACTCTCGAATGTTTTTATTTTTTTGTATTTAATGCACCTTTGCCCCTGTTGTTGCGTTATCTGTAAAATGTCTTTTTATAAAATCTTTTGTTTCGGTCTTTACAACGCCGCTCAAAGCGAACAATGCGACAAGGTTCGGGAATGCCATAAGACCGTTTACAATATCCGAAAGAGTCCATACAAAATCAACCTTAAGATAAGGACCAACAAATACTGCAAGAATGTAGAGTATTCTGTAAGTAAATATAAACGGCTTCTTAGGTCCTGCAAGGTATTGCAGACACTTTTCGGAATAGTAGTCCCATCCGAGAATTGTTGTAAACGCAAAGAATACAAGACAAATCATCAAAAGGAATGCGCAAACGTTATTTGAGAACGGGAGACCCTTTGTAAATGCTTCCGTTGTAATTTCAACGCCAACCGCAGCACCGCTCATCGCACTTTCATATGCGCCTGTCAGAACAATTGCAAGTCCTGTCATTGTACATATAATAATTGTATCGAAGAAAGTACCCGTCATGCAAACAAGACCCTGCCTTACCGGCTCCTTTGTTTTTGCCGCAGCGGCAGCGATAGGCGCAGAGCCGATACCGGATTCGTTTGAGAATATACCTCTCGCAATACCGTTTCTCATTGCTGTCAGAATTGTTATACCCAACGCACCGCCAAACACTGCCTTAGGACAAAACGCACTCTTTACAACAAGTACAACAGCGGCAGGAATCCTTGTGATATTGCAGAAGATAAGAATCAGTGCGCATACCACATAAAGAACCGCCATAAAAGGTACTACAATTTCCGAAACCTTTGCAATTCTCTTAATTCCGCCGATGATAACCAATGCGGCAAAGAAAGTAACAACAACACCCGCAATTACTGTCGGCCATGCATAAGCATTTTCACCGATGTGAAAAGCAACCATTGCCTTATCAGGATCGAAGAAATTCTGAACAGCCGCCGTAATACCGTTTATCTGAGTCATTGTACCGATACCTAAAAGACCTACAAGCATACCGAAAATCGCAAACAATTTAGCAAGCCACTTCCAGCCCGAGCCCATACCCTTTTCAATATAATAGAAAGGTCCGCCCAAAACTTTGCCGTCTTTATCTATTTCTCTGTACTTTACCGCAAGCAAGCCCTCGGAAAATTTAGTTGCCATTCCCAAAAAAGCGGCAAATTCCATCCAGAACAACGCACCCGGTCCGCCGGCTGCTATAGCCGTTGCGACTCCGACAATGTTACCTGTACCTATAGTTGCGGAAAGTGCCGTACACAATGCACCGAAGCTTGTAACGTCACCCTCGCCGTCCTCTTCGTTCTGAATCATAAACCTCAGAGCCTTAGGCATATGTCGTACCTGCACAAAGCCTGTTCTGATTGTAAGCAGTAAGCCCACCGCCAAAATCAGCACTATCAGAGGCACGCCCCACACCCAACCATCGATTTTGCTCAAAATCTCGTTCAATTTTTCCATGAAAAAAAATCCCTCCAAAAAATAAAAAAATTGTCGACCCATAGGCGACAACTTCAAAGAAAAAATATGACAATTTAAGTCTTCGTCCTTTTGCCTGAGAGTTTCGGCTTTCGCCTTGCCCCTTCGGCACTCAATCCAATGAGCTTCTCCGAAGTCCCCTACGCCACCGGTTGTTATCCCGGAGACCTCTACGGGTAATATTAAGTTTTATCTATATACTTATATCATATTTTATTGATAATGTCAACATTTTTCTGATATTTTTTTAATATTTTTTGAATTTTTACAAATTAAGATGCTGCTTACAAGCTTGATCAAATCAAAAATAAATTTATTATATGCGGCAAACCTATTTTCAAAGCCTGCTAAAACTAATATCTTGTTTTAACGGTCTTTTTCGTTTAAAATATCCTTTCCCTGCTCGTTCGTAATATAACCGCACTCAATCAGCGAGGAAATAATCTTAGACTGTCTTTTTTCAGCCAGCTCGGGACTTACCTTCAGCGAATATGCGCTCGGAGCATTCGGGATTCCGGCAAGCAGCGTTGCTTCGTAATCGTTCATATCCCACGGAGCTTTTCCGAAGTAGCCCTCCGACGCGTCATAAAGGCAGTAATATCCGCTTCCGTAATAGATACCGTTCACATACAGCTCCAGAATTTCATTTTTTGAATATTCACGCTCTATTCTCAATGCCATAAATATTTCCGCAATTTTCCTTGTCGGCGAATTGTCCTTTTGAAAATACATATTTTTTGCCAGCTGCTGTGTTATTGTACTGCCGCCCTCGGCAAGCTTTTGCGTTTTTATGTCGGTGATGATTGCTCTTGCCGTTCCGATTACGTCAAAGCCGTTGTGATAGTAAAACCGTCTGTCCTCCGCAGCGATAACCGAATCGGTGTACATCTGCGGTATATCGTCAAGCACGGTATAGTTCTTAATGCTTTTTATCTCCGACACTGCAGAATCAAGAGGTTTTTCTTTCAGGGCGCTTGCATATTTGCTGTATCCTGCCCAGCCGACGATTACCGCCGCAGCAATGATTATCAAAAACACAAATCCGAAAAACTTTTTCAAAGCCTTCAATTTACAACACCCCTTTTTTTATTCTCAAAAAAGCATAAAAATGCTGATAAATTATCTGATAATATTTTATCATAAATGACAAAAACAATCAATAGCTTACACGAATTTGTATAAATATCGTAAAATATGTAAAACAATAAATATGCTGTTTAACGCGAAAAATATGCTTCACACTTACCTCTTTTCGAGGTTCGGAATATAAACATACGCCGTCACCTCTAAAAAAGCAACCTGAAAAGCACCTTTTTCACGTTTAGATTTGTACTGCCGTGCGGCGGCGGAACAGAGATTAAAATGAAAAACCACAACAAAAAGGACTGATACAATGTTTAATTCACTTATAATAACAACACAGCTGTTTTTTTCAATTATTGCCGGGGTGTACTTTTTCACACAGCTGAAAAGTCAGCGCAGCGATAAGGACGGGATAAACGAGGATTCAAAAAGAGTTCTCGAACGGCTGAATTCAATGCGCAGAATTTCACTCACAAAACCGCTGACCGAGCAGACAAGGCCGAAAACGATAGACGAAATAATCGGTCAGGAGGAGGGTGTGGAAGCGCTGAAAACCGCTTTATGCGGAAAGAATCCGCAGCACGTTCTGATATACGGTCCTCCCGGGGTCGGAAAAACCGCCGCTTCAAGAGTAGCGATGGAATACGCAAAAAAATCAGAGGGTACGCCCTTTAAAAAGGACGCAAAATTTATAGAAGCGGATGCAACCGTCATGCAGTACGATGAAAGAAGTATTGCAGATCCGTTAATAGGCTCGGTTCACGACCCGATATACCAGGGTGCGGGAGCGTACGGTGCGGCAGGAGTACCGCAGCCTAAGGAAGGCGCAGTCAGCAAGGCGCACGGAGGTATACTCTTTATAGACGAAATAGGAGAATTGCAGCCGATTCAAATCAACAGACTTTTAAAGGTACTGGAGGACAGAAAGGTACTGTTTGAAAGCGCCTACTATTCAAGTACAAACAAGAACATTCCTCCGCACATTCACGATGTTTTCAAAAACGGTATTCCGGCGGATTTCCGTCTTATAGGAGCGACAACAAGAAGCCCGGAGGAAATACCGCCGGCAATACGTTCAAGATGCACTGAAATTTTTTTCAATCCGTTAAAGCGTGACGATATCATGAAAATAATCGAAAACACACTTGAAAAGCTTGATATTACGGTAAACGGTGAATGTCGTGAAATGATATGTAAATATGCCGCAAACGGGCGTGACGCGGTATCGTTTCTTCAAACGCTTGCTTCAAGACTGCATTTAAAAAACCGTACCGACGCAAATCTCTGCGACATCGAATGGATAATAGACAGCGGCAGATATATGCCGGTTTATGATTTCAGAGTTGACGAATGTGAAAAAGTCGGAAAGGTAAATGCTCTTGCCGTTGCAGGAGGTGGCGGAGGTATTGTTGTACCGGTCGAAGCGGTGTGCAGAAAGGGAAACGGAACAATCCGCTGCGGCGGTATCACCGAAACCGAAACAATCAAAAAGGGAGCGCAAAGCTTTACCAGAACAAGCACTGCAAAAACCTCTGTCGATAATGTTGCTACCGTTTTAAAAACGCTGTATAATACCGATACATCTCTTTATGATATTTATATCAACATTCCCGGAGGAATACCCGTTGAGGGGCCATCGGCAGGAGTTGCGATTTTCACTTGTGTATATTCGTCAATAAACAATCTGCCCGTAAGCGGCAAAACCGCCTTTACCGGAGAGCTTTCTATCCGCGGTGAAGTAATGCCGGTGGGAGGGGTAAAAGCAAAAATCGAAGCCGCCGAAGCTGCCGGAGCAGACACTGTATTCATTCCCGCCGCAAATAACTGCGAGCATTATGCGCAAATGAAAATCAAGGTTATTCCGGTAAGGCAGATCGATGAAATAATAAGCTATATATCCAAACATGAAGAAAACGAAGAAGCGGCTCTGAGAATTGCCGCACCTGTTTCATAAAAAGCAAAAATATCGGGACGCTGTACTGTGAACCGATATTTTTATGTGCTTTTTACACATAATACAGGCAGATAATGTAATTTGTTTGTAACATTGCCCCAAAAGTGATTTTATATATCAAAATAATGCAAAATAATAGAAAAAAGTATTGACAAAACAGGTTTAATCTGATAAAATATACCGTGTTGTAAAGTTATCAAGCTTTACAAGAACGGTGGTGAAACGATGAGTAAGGATTTATCTGTCAGTGTTTTAATGGATTTCTACGGTGAACTGCTTACCGATAAGCAGCGAGACACTCTCGATTTGTATTATAACCGCGACTATTCCCTCGCCGAAATTGCAGAGGATCTTGACATATCCCGTCAGGGCGTTCGTGATTTCATAAAAAGAGGCGAAAAACAGCTTTATGAATTTGAAGAAAAGCTCGGAATGGTAAAAAAATATGATAAAATTACCACCGAAATCGAGGCTCTGGAGCATCTTGTAGAGGTGAACAGAACCGTAATTGCCCGATCGTTCATTGACGAAGCGGCAGCACATCTTGAAAAAATAAAAAAAGAACTTTAACTAAGGCGGTGAGAGTATGGCATTTGAAAATCTCGGCGATAAGCTGTCGGCAGTGTTTAAAAAGCTGAAAGGACGCGGAAAGCTTACCGAAAAGGATATTAAAGAAGCAATGCGTGAGGTTAAGCTTGCACTTTTGGAAGCGGACGTTAACTTCAAGGTTGTAAAAAGCTTTATAGCAAGGGTTTCGGAAAAAGCAGTCGGCGAGGAAATTCTCGAATCGCTTACTCCGGCGCAGCAGCTAATAAAGGTTGTTCGCGATGAGCTTACCGCTTTAATGGGCAGCGAAAACGAAAAGCTTGAATACGCAAAAAATCCGCCGTCGGTATTTATGCTCTGCGGTTTGCAGGGTGCAGGTAAAACAACCGCCTGCGGAAAGCTTGCCCTGAACATAAGAAAGACGACCGGCAAAAGACCGATTATGGTTGCCTGCGACGTATACCGTCCGGCGGCAATCAAGCAATTGCAGGTATTAGGCTCTCAGATAGACATTCCCGTGTTCACAATCGAGGGTGAAAAGGATCCGGTAAAAATCGCATTGGCGGCTGTCGAACACGCAAAAAAGCACGGCAACGATCCGGTAATCATAGATACCGCAGGACGTCTGCATATTGATGAGGAGCTGATGGAGGAGCTTGTACGGATAAAGGGAAGCACCAATCCGAATGAAATTCTCCTTGTCATAGACGCAATGATAGGTCAGGACGCAGTAAATGTTGCCGAGCATTTCAATTCAAGGCTTGACGTAACCGGCGTTATCCTGTCAAAACTTGACGGCGATACAAGAGGCGGTGCGGCTCTTTCGGTTAAAGAGGTAACGGGAAAGTCGATAAAATTCGCTTCGGTAGGAGAAAAGCTTTCGGAGCTTGAACCGTTTTATCCCGACAGAATGGCAGGCAGAATTCTCGGCATGGGCGACGTGATGACCCTTATCGATAAAGCGCAAGAGGCAATTGATGAAAAGGAAGCCCGCGAGCTTGAAGAAAAAATCAAAAAACAAACCTTTGACTTTGACGATTTTCTTGCACAACTGCAGCAAATAAAGAAGCTCGGCTCGATAACTCAGATTATGGGTATGATTCCGGGTGTTGACAGAAAAATGCTGAGCTCCGTAGATGAGCAAGGCTCTGAAAAGAAGCTTGTAAGAATTGAAGCTATTATAAAATCCATGACAACCCAGGAAAGACAAAAACCGCAGATTATCGGAGCGAGCCGTAAGGTTCGTATCGCAAAGGGAAGCGGCACAAGGGTCCAGGACGTAAACGAGCTGTTAAAGCAGTTTGATCAGATGAAACAGATGATGAAGCAGCTTTCAAATCCGAAGCAGCAAAGACTTTTAAAGAGAATGAAGAAAATGTCCGGAAAATTCAACTGATATTGCAATTGGGCAACCAATTTTCAATATATATAAACGCAGTATTATCTGCGCTGTAAAACTAATACGGAGGTGATTTCAATGGCAGTTAAAATCAGATTAAGAAGAATGGGCGCTAAAAAGGCTCCTTTCTACAGAGTTGTTGTTGCAGATTCAAGATATCCCAGAGATGGAAGATTTATCGAAGAAATCGGAACATATAACCCGTTAACAGATCCTGCAACAGTTAACATTGACGCAGATCTTGCAAAAAAATGGATTGGTAACGGCGCACAGCCTACCGATACAGTAAAGGCTCTTTTAAAGAAACAGGGTATTCTTTAAGAGAATAACACGAAAATAAGCCGGCACACATTACCGATATCCGGAGAAATACTCCGATAACGGTAATCTGCTTGCTTCTTTTTGCTTGTGCCGCCGCACGGCGGCGGAATGGAGGATTATCGTGAACGAGGTTTTAAGAACAATAGCAGAAGCTTTGGTTGAGAATCCCGATGATATTACAATAACAGAGATTCCGGGCGATCGTTCCGTAACGCTGGAGCTTAGAGTAAATAAAAACGATATGGGCAAGGTTATAGGAAAGCAGGGCAAAATTGCCAGAGCTATCCGTACGGTTGTCAAGGCAGCCGCAAGCAAAGATAATAAGCATGTGGTTGTTGATATCGTGGATAACGAAGAATAAAAAAATGCGGCAGATTGAATTTGCCGCATTTTTGATTTTAAATCGCTTCTCATACACATTTTACAGAATAACAGCTTCCTTTGCCGGACAAGCGTCATTTTTCTGAAACGACAAATATTCGTTTAATTCGTTGGTATATATCTGAAACAGATCAAGCATTGCATTTGTATCGTCATTTTTCTGGAACACCAGAATCAGTGACAAAAACGTCCCCCATGACATCTTGCGCTGATGTCTTTCCATACCGAGAATTGTATATTTGCTGACCCCGACAATCTCGCCAAGTTCCTCTTGAGTCAACCCGAGCTTAACTCTGAATGTAGGCAGATAATTTGTCATTTTTTCAATAAATTCATCTTTGTTAATATTTTTCATTTTCACCCTCATCCTTTATATATTATTTTATAACAAAATCCACGCTTCTAATCCATAATCTTAATTTAGTGCAAATTATATCACGAATGTAAACTAAAGTCAATGAATTTAACCCTTATTTGATTAATCTTACCTGTTTCTTAACCAAAATTTTGCTTTATGACAAAAATATCATATATCCTGACAAAAAAATGCTTGATTTTTCAACGATAAAATGGTATAAATATATGTGAATTCAACATTAGCGAATAAAGTCCGATAATAAAATTATTGTGCCGCACAGCGGCAGAACGGAGGATTATTATGAAAAAATTTAAACTCGGCTTACAGTTATTTTCTGTACGCGACGCATTAAACGAAGATTTTGAGGGTACTTTAAAAAAGGTAAAGGAAATGGGTTATGACTACGTCGAATTTGCCGGTTATTATGACCGTTCGGCAGAAGAAATCAAGGCATTGCTCGACAAATACGGTCTTACCGCAATTTCCGCACACCAGGATTATCCTTATTTCTTTGAGGGCGATATGCAGAAAAAAATTGATTTTCTGAAAACCTTGGGAATAAAGTACGTTGCACAGCCATGGCTCAACCCCGATAAGCGCAAGGGCGGAGAAAACTACGAAAAAGCAATTGCTGATATGAAATTGTTGGCAGACAAATTAAAAGAAAACGGCATACAGATGCTTTATCACAATCACGATTTTGAATTTGAAATCTATGACGGAAAATTCCAGCTTGAATGGTATTTAGAGGATCTTGAGGGAAAGGTACTTCCCGAAATCGACACCTGCTGGGTACATTATTCGGGATATGACCCCAAGGAATATATTCTGAAATACAAAAACGAGCTACCGGTTCTTCATCTTAAAGATTTTGAATGTGCCAATTTAGAGAATAAACCGATATTCACTTTCAGTGACGGTAAAAAAGCAGAAATGAAAAAGCTGACCCGCGAAGAGCAAGGCTTTCATTTTAAACCTATCGGTGACGGCTTGCAGAACATTCCCGACATTTTAAAATCAGCCGAAGTATGCGGCACGCAGTATCTGATTGTTGAGCAGGATTTGTGGTTTGAAATCGACCAGATGGAAGCCGCTAAAAAAAGTGCCGAATACCTTAATTCATTGGATTTTTAATCGCATAACCGCCGCAGGCAGATACGCCTGCGGCTCTTTTTATCATATACCGCAGTTAATTTTTTTCATTATTTTTTTATTCAGTCACATTTTGCAAAACGTCACATATTCTATACTAAGGGATTTAACCGATTAAACGGTTTGCATTTACCCGATTATATCAGAAAGGATGTTTGCAATGAATGACAGAAACAATTTTACCGCAGTAAACAGCAATGACAGAAACAACTGTTGCAGAGACAAAGAAGTCAAAGAAGCGGTATGCATACATACAGACAAAATTTTTGACAGCTGCCGTGATAAGGACTGTCTTGAAAATATAAGAGTTTATCTCACAGCCTCGGGTCAGTCGGTTGTTGACAGAGCCATTAATGTTAAGTGCACGAAAGCCGAAATAATCTGGGTTTTCTCGGACATTGAAGCTGTGCCCTTTAACAGAGGATTTTTCTCGGTAGACCTTAAATATTTCTTCAGAATCACCTTGCAGGTATTCACAGGCTTGGGCAGACCTACAGAGGTTGAGGGTCTTTCAACCTTTGATAAAAAGGTTATTCTTTTCGGTTCGGAGGGCAACGCTAAGGTTTTCGCTTCAAAGTATAAACAGGACGCATTTGATCCTCAGCTCTGGAAAAAGACAAATATGCCGAGTGCCGTTATCGAGGTTGTTGACCCAATAGCTCTCGGTGCAAAGGTAGTAGACGTTAACGAGGGCTGCTGCTGCGATGATGATTTTGATATTGCCAGTGTACCGGAATCGGTATGCAGAGTATTTGACGACAGTCTTATTCTCGGCGGCGAGCAAAAACGTGTGTATGTATCAATCGGTATATTCTCGATAATCAAGCTTGAAAGAAGAGTTCAGCTACTTATTCCGGCTTACGATTATTGCATACCTCAAAAAGAATGTATCGGTGCAACCGATGACAATCCGTGCGATTTATTTGAAAGAATCTGCTTCCCGGTTGATGAATTTTTCCCGCCCGAACGTTCGGAATTTACCGACAATGACTGCGGCTGCAAATAATCATTTACCTTTATCTGTGCAAAAGGCGGCATTATGCCGCCTTTTGTGCAGTTTGCAAATCCGAACCGGCATTATCGTTTAGCATATTTTCTATAAATACCGCATAGCCTCTTGTCGGATCGTTCACAAATACATGAGTTACCGCTCCTATAAGTCTGCCGTTCTGCAAAATCGGCGAACCGGACATGCCCTGTACAATTCCTCCGGTTTTGCTCAAAAGCTCCTCATCGGTCACTCTGATAACCATGCTCTTATTATCAGGCTCGGGTAATTTTGAAACTCTTAAAACCTCTGCGCTGTATTCTTTCACGCCCTGACCGTCGACGCTGCACAGAATTGTACATGCTCCCTCCTTAACCTGGAATCTCGTTGCCGTTTCAATGGGCTGTTTTCCTTTTATAAGATCATTGTTATTCAGAGTACCGTAGAGATACCGAAGCCGTCGTTAACCGTTATGCTCCCGATATTTCCGCCCGTGATACAGCCTTTAAGCTCCCCCGGGATTCCTCTTTCACCTTTTTTCACCGAAAGAATATTGCATTTTGTTATGCTGCCCTCCGAAAGCTTTAAAATACTCATCGTGTCGCTGTCGCATATAGCGTGTCCGAGAGCCGCAAAACCGGAATTTTTCGGATTATAATAAGTTAAAGTCCCGACCCCCGCGGTACTGTCCCTTACCCATATTCCAACCTTGTATTTTCCGTCAGCACCCGATATGACGGGCGTTATTTCTGTCCGCATTATTTCATCGTTTCTTGCAAATTCGAGCGTGACGGAGGATTGCTTGCTGTTTATATAATCCATAAAATCCTCATTAGTTTTAAGCTCAATGCCGTCAGCCTTGATTATTCTGTCATTTTCCGCAAGACCCGCGTCCTTTGCCGGAGAATACTCCAATCCGTCTTTTCCCGTAACCTCTGAAATATGCACAACCAGAAGTCCGTCCGTGAACATTTTTACGCCTATCGCCTCACCGCCGGGAATTACATAATTCTCCGGCACAACCGAAACGGTAATCGTTTTTATCGGTATTTTATTAAACAGCTTCAGCTGATAGCTGTATCTGCCGATATTATCGGTATTTACGGAAAGCTCGCTGCCCTTTAACCGAAACAGCGGCTCACTGTCCGACGATATACATTCCGAGCTTAAAGAACAGCTTGGAAACACCTTAACCGTCGCCTCTGCACCTTTTGGAAAAATCATTTCCTCCGGCAAAGAAATGTAAGAAAACCCGGCTGCGGATATCATACAGATAACAGCGGCGATTCCGATTTTTAAAAAAATTTTTCTTGCCAACCTATCTCACCTCACTTGCACTATTAACTTGCCCTGTCTTTAGCTTTGTATACCGTAAAGAAAAAGCTAAATTTGTGAGGAAATTTGCTATTTATAAAAAAATCGGAAGCCATGACAAAAATAAAATTTTGTAATCAAGCGAACAAGCCGTTCGGTATTTTTTAGAAAAATAAAATGAAAAAATTACAAAAAAATCTGCCCGTTCACTATGTAACGGGCAGTCATTAATATTATTCAAAGGGTATTGTTCCGATACCCGGTTCATATGACGGCATAAGCTTAAGCTTAAATATGTTATTTTTATGTTTTGTATCTATCAGCTTTTTCTTTTCCTTATCCTCTATTATTCCCTCTCTGATATACCGGTCAAGCTCTGCATAGGTAAATCCGAGATTTTCTTCATCGGTTTTTCCGCATAAACCGTCCGACGGTGCTTTGTCCACAAGCACGTCAGGCAATCCCATAATTCTTCCTATCATTTTAACCTCGGTAACTGTCAGCCCCGATAAAGGAGAAAAATCTCCCGCTGCGTCGCCGTAGCGTGTGGAATAACCTACCCAGTCCTCCGATAAATTACAGGTATTTGCCACCCTGCCGTTATGGCTTTGCGCTATTGCATAAAGCGTTGCCATTCTGATTCTCGGCGGTATGTTTGTCTTGGACTGTACCGATAACGGGAAAGCATTTTCCAGTTCTTTTGTAAGCCTATCTACCGCACTTTTTACATTAATAACATAATGCTTTATTCCCAGATGCTCTACAAGAAGCTGTGCCATATCAATATCGCTTTGCTCTCCGCAGGGCATAAGCACACCTATAACTCTGTCCTTTCCGAGTGCTTCAACCAAAAGTGCTGCCGTCACGGAGCTGTCCTTGCCCCCGGAAATTCCGACAACCGCATTGCAGTCCTTTCCGTTTTCTTCAAAAAAATTTTTGATCCATTCAACACATTCATTCTTTATCTTTTCCGTATTAAACATAAATATTACCTCTTAAAAAAATAATTTTTTTATTTTATACCAAAAAATGAAAAAAATTCCATAATCGCACAAATTTTGTCCGCACAACAGACTATCCAGCTTTCACGGTATTTCGGCGGTCTGATATTCAGCGGAAACATATGCCTTATTATTATATCCTTTTCAATGCTGCTTAAATGAAATTCTTTGTCTGCGTTATCGAGTGCGGCGCGTGCGTGAAAAAATCCATGCATCCTGTGTCCGCCTAACCGCCAGTCATACAAAAAATAATCATGCAGCAACGCACCCCGTATCAAAGCTCGCTCATTTACTTTCAGTGAAAAAAAGCCGACAATTTTTAAGCTTTTTTCAGCCACGTTTACCGAATGGTCATAACAGCTTATTGTTCCGTGATGCTTTAAATTTTTTTCGTATTTCATTCCGTCAGAGTCGAGAATGTCTTTTCCTAATTGTAGTGTCTTTTTTGAAATATGCGTTAACGTAATAAACATCTCCTCTTGAAACCGTTGATTAATCATCATACCCTGTTATGTATTCAGTATATCACAGTAAGTAAGAAAAATCAATTGGTAAATATTATAATTAATATTTTATTAATTATAACACTATTGGTTATTAATAAAGGTTTTTCGGGTTTTCGCACAAAAAAATAACAGAGCGGGCTCTGTTATTTTTTTACTTATCAGTCAAGCTTTTTCAAAGGTCCGAAGCCTGCTTCCTCAACGCACTGCTGACCAAGATCGGTAAGCATAAATTCAGCAAACTTTCTTGCAGCCGAATCATCCGGTTCGTCCTTTCTTATAACAACATATGTGTTGTTTGAAAGAGGATAGCTTCCGTCAGCTATTGTTTCGTCATTAGGAGCAACTCCGTCGATTTCCAAAAGCTTTAAGTAGGTGTCCGTTTCATAGAACATATCCATATTCTTAAAGTAGTAGTAAATGCTGTAGCCCAATCCGAAGCCCTTAGGTTCTTCGGTTTCGGCTCCCATCACATCGGTAAGCACGTTTGCCATAGATACCGAGGTGGTTTCCTGTCTTATTTTATCATTTATATCCTTGCCTTTCAGGAAATGACGTTCCATTTGAGCATGGCTTCCGCTGTCGTAATTTCTTGCGTACGGATAAAGCACGGAATCGCTTCCGCCGAGATCTTTCCAGTTTGAATACTTGTTATCAACATAAATATCGGTAATCTGCTGAGTTGTAAGACCTTTAACGGGGTTATCCTTGTTTGTGAAGAATACCATAGCGTCATATGCTATCGGTATAAGCTCCAGTTCAACATTGTTTTCCTTTGCAAGCGCAAGAATATCCTCGGCAGGATAAACAGAAGCTATCATAGCGTCGATTTCTCCGGCAATCAATCTTTCATAAGTCTTATGACTCTTGCTGTGCTTTGTCGGCTTTTCGGGGTGATTGTAGCCATTGGAGAATAAATTTCTGTAAATTGCTTCTGTAAACGGATATGTTGAGGTCGAGCCGTCAATCACGGGCATTTTTTTGTCAAAGCCGTATTTTATTGCAGTCTGAGAGGGATATATCTGGAAGCACTCTTGTGCGTTCTCCAAAAGATCCGCAATATCCTTTCTCAGCGATTCTTTCTGAGGAGCTATGTATATATCTATCGGAATATCTCCCATGATATTAGCTTCTTCGTCTTCAACCGGTCTTTCTTCAAAATCTCTTGTAACGTATTCTCCCAAAAGCTTATATGCGCTGACAGCCCAGTCAGACACCTTATCTTTATCGCAAACCATATCGATTGCTATAAAAGGAAGAATATCATCTCTTGTTGCATTTTCGTCCAATTCCGCAAAGCCGACAGTCTGCAATGCTCTTGCGGTCATTACAACCATTTCCTCTCTGCTGACATTTCTGTCGGGAGAAAACAATTTGTCGGAATCACCCTCGATTATACCGTAGTCCTTTGCTCTTGCAACAGTGTTTGCATACCATGAATCCTCCGGTACGTCCTCGAATCCGCTGTCCGGCTTTCCGATAGCGTCAACACCCATCAATCTCATAACCATCGCGCAAGCCTCCGCTCTGGTCACATTGCTGTCGGGGTTTGCTTTTCCGTCATCGTCACCCTTGATTACTCCGCTTCTCGAAAGACGCTCCATCATATAGAAGCCATCCTTTTCCTCATCATAATCGGTGAAGGTCAAAGGCTCGGAAAAAAACATTTCCAATTCTCTGTCCTTATTCTCAACCGGAATCTTTGCATACATAAATCCGTCATAATATTCCGAAAACGGGATAGGCGTTTTATCATCCGCATATCTTAAAAGCATCGAATCGTACTTTTGATAATCCTCATTAAAATACGTCTCGCCCTCCTCGCACGGAATTGATTTCAAAACAAATTTTTCGTTGTCCTTCGCCATTGCGGGCAATGCCGGCACCTGCACGGCAGCCATAACGGCAATGATTGATGAAATAATTTTTTTATTCATAAATGCACTTCCTTTCTGCGTTAAAAAACGCCGTCCTTAAAATTATTTACATTTCCTACATTAAGAATACACTGCAACTTCAATTTTGTCAAGTCATTTTAATTAATAAAATCAAAATAGGCATTTTGCACATAAAATACCAAAAATTATATTGTATATAAAACAAACATACGCACAAAATAAAACCGTAATCAACGCAAAGGATTACATTAAAAAATTCAAACGGAGAATTAAGTTCTCCGAAAAAAGTAAAATAAATGGAGGAAGAAAAAAATGGCTAAGAACAAGATTGTAGTACCCGAAGCAAAGAAGGCAATGGAAAACTTTAAGATGGAAGCTGCTAACGAAGTAGGCGTTAACCTTAAGCAAGGTTACAACGGTGACTTGACTTCAAGACAGGCAGGTTCTGTTGGCGGACAGATGGTTAAAAAGATGATCGAAAGCTACGAAAACAGCATTAAATAACAAATCGTTATAACAATTTAAAAATCATCTGAATTTGAGCAGAGTTGAGTATAGGCAAAAGCTTATACCCAACTCTGTTTTTCTTATACAGTAAAACAGTGCGGCGCAAAATCCGCCGCACTGCAATGCTGTCAGTTAAATTTCCATCAAAATAGGCAGTATCATAGGAGATCTGTTTGTTGTTTCATAGATATACTTTGATACGTTTGTTTTAAGCAAATGCTTTGTTGCAGCCCAATCGTTGATTCTGTTTTTACTGCTCTTGATAAGGCAATCTCTCGCAACCTCTCTGATATGATCTATAATATCCTCGGATTCTCTTACATAAACGAATCCGCGCGAAATAATATCCGGACCGGAAATTATATACCCCGAGGAATTGAGCGTTGCCACAACGATAATCAAGCCGTCCTGAGCAAGCAGCTTACGGTCACGCAGAACAATATTTCCGACGTCACCCACTCCCAGACCGTCTATAAGGATTTTTCCCGACGGTACGGTATCGCCGACTGCCGCACCCTCATCATCAATTTCCAGAACCATACCGTTTGCCATAACAAATATATCGTCGGCTTTCATGCCCATTTTCATGGCAAGACGTTTGTGAAGCTCCAAGTGTCTGTGTTCGCCGTGAACCGGAATGAAATATTTAGGCTTTACGAGCGCAAGTATCATTTTAAGCTCCTCCTGGCAGGCGTGACCCGAAACGTGAACCTCTGCAAGCGACTTATAAATAACCTCTGCGCCGATTTTGAAAAGCTCGTTGATTACACTTGCAACAGTTTTTTCATTTCCGGGTATCGGAGTTGCTGAAATGATTATCAAATCATTTTTTGTAATTTCAACCTTTCTGTGATCCGAAAATGCCATTCTGGTTAAAGCGCTCATCGGCTCGCCCTGACTTCCGGTTGTAATTATAACTATCTGCTCGGGATTGTACTTGTTTATGTTATCAATATTGATAAGCACTCCCTGAGGAACCTTCATATACCCGAGCATGATAGAGATTTCAACGATATTCTCCATACTTCTGCCCGATACCGCAACCTTTCTTCCGTTTTCCGCCGCAGCGTTGATAATCTGCTGCACTCTGTGTACGTTTGAGGCAAAGGTAGCGATAATTATCCTCTTTTTACACTCTCTGAAAATGTTGTCAAACTTTTCTCCGACGCTTCTCTCGCTCATTGCGTAGCCGCTTCGCTCAACGTTCGTACTGTCGGACATAAGCGCCAGAACACCTTGTTTTCCCAATTCTCCGAGCCTTGTTAAGTCTATCATTTCTCCTACAATAGGCGTTGAATCTATCTTGAAATCACCCATATGGATAACAACACCCTGCGGAGTTGTTATCGCCAAAGCCACAGAATCAGCAATTGAATGGTTTGTTCTTATAAATTCAACCTTAAAGCTTTTGCAGGCGTCAACCACATTTCCGGCTCTGACATTTACAACCTTTACCTTTGACAAAAGGTTATGTTCCTTTAGCTTATGTTCTACCAAAGCAATCGTAAGTCTTGTACCGTACACCGGGACATTGATGCTTTTTAAGAAATACGGCAGTCCGCCAATATGATCCTCATGCCCGTGCGTAAGGAAAATTCCTTTAAGCTTTGATTTGTTCTTTTCGACATACGCAATGTCATTGATTACCATGTCAACCCCCGGCATTTCCTCGTCAGGGAATGCCATACCGCAGTCAACAATAATCATTTCGTTTCCGTATTCAAATGCGGTCATATTTTTACCTATCTCGTCAAGACCGCCTAACGGTATAATTTTCAGTTTGGATTTTTTACCCACTTTAATCCCTCCATTTTTCCTCCGTTCCGCCGCACATACGGCTTGTTTTATATTTTTTATTTGCAACAATCACAAAAAGATATTTGCAATCATCAAATATTTAAAACGCAAAAGCGTTATTTTCTTCTTTTATTTTCTTTTATTCTCTCACTCATGTATAATTTTATGCAAAATTTTCCGGTATTTGCAGCAATTTTTTACAGCAATTATCTGTATATTTATATTAAATTATCTGATAAACCAAGTATATAAAATCAATAAAACAAATTTGACGGGGCGGTTTTTGCCCTCTTTTCATTTTGCCGTTTCTTTCGGCATTTAATCGGGATATGGCGGAGTCACATTCCGATTATGAAATCCGACTCCGCATATTATTTCCGATTATTATGACTGTTTTTTATTTCAACACAATTCTGTGATATACTTTTTTGCCTTTTTTGACAATCATTCCGTCATTTGCAAACATATCTGCATTTACTGCCATATTTGGGTCTGTGACCTTTTCATCATTTACGGTCAAGCCGTTCTGCTGAACAAGACGTCTGCCCTCGCCCTTTGATGGTATAAGCTTAATCTGTGTAAGCAAATCGAGTATTGATTTGCCGTCTATATCGTCTGCGGTAACCTCTGAAGTAGGCATATCGGCACTTACTCCGCCGCCGGCAAAAATAGCTTCCGCCGCAGCCTTAGCCTTTTCTGCCTCCTCCTCGCCGTGAACAAGCTTTGTTACCTCATAAGCAAGGATTTTCTTTGCCTTGTTAAGCTCAGCCCCCTCCCATTTTTCCATTTCATGGATCTGCTCCATAGGAATAAAGGTGATAAGCTTCAGGCAATTGATTACATCGTCGTCCTGTACGTTTACCCAGTACTGGTAGAAGTCAAACGGACTGCACTTTTCAGGATCGAGCCAAAGCGCACCTTTTGCGGTTTTGCCCATCTTTTTACCCTCTGAGGTTGTCAGAAGCGTAAAGGTCATGCCGTAAACCTGGGTCTGATCCTTTCTTCTGCAAAGGTCGATACCTCCGAGAATGTTTGACCACTGATCATCTCCTCCCAGTTCTATCTTACAGCCGTATTTTCTGTTGAGCATAAGGAAATCGTAGCTCTGCATAAGCATATAGTTAAATTCAAGGAACGAAAGTCCTTTTTCAAGTCTTTGCTTAAAACATTCTGCGGTAAGCATCTTGTTAACCGAGAAGCATGAGCCTATATCTCTTATAAATTCGATATAATTAAGGTCAAGCAGCCAATCGGCATTATTGACCATTATTGCCTTTCCGTCGGAAAAATCTATAATTTTTGCAAGCTGTTTCTTAAAGCATTCACAATTATGATTGATTGTTTCCTCTGTCATCATTTGGCGCATATCGGTTCTTCCCGATGGGTCGCCTATATGACCTGTTCCGCCGCCGACAAGCGCTATCGGTCTGTGACCGGCATCCTGCATATGCTTCATAACAACCATTTGCAGGAAGTGTCCAACGTGCAAGCTGTCAGCAGTCGGGTCAAAGCCTATATAAAACGTTACTTTCTCCTTTCCCAACAGCTCCCTGATTTCTTCCTCATGAGTTGTCTGCGCTATAAGTCCGCGTTCTTTCAACACGTCATAAACATTTCTGCTCATTAACATATACCCCTTTCTTAAGATTTTTTTGGGAATTTAATCCCGGTTTTGTTTATATGTTATATCAGCTGATATACTGTTTTACCACTTTGCTCCGCAGTTGTGATACGGTGTTCCGATAAACGGAATCTGTGCAAAGTCCTCCATATTGTGTCTTATTATATAGTCAATATAAGACGATACCATTCTTGCGGTCAGAATGTATCCGGCAGGATTCATGTGACCTCCAAGGAAAAATTTCTTTTTGAAGTCCTCGTTATATTCGGTCGCATAGCGTCTGAAGTCGAGAACATAAGTATAATCAAACATATCCGCAAGCTCATACATAATCTCGGAATGTCTGTCGGCAGCTTCGTTTCTTTTCGGGTCCGTATCGCTTCTCGGTATTGTCATAAGGAAAAATCTTGCCTTAGGCTGCATACTCTTAATTCTCTGCATAATATAAGCATAAGAACCCATAAACGATTTTACATTGTTTTCGTAATTGCTCTTATCAATATCATCGGAAGTTCCCAGATCCGTGCCTTTACACGTTATATCATTAACGCCCAGCGCAATAATGTACGCCTGGCAAAGCTTATTCTCGCTCCAGAAATCATTTTGATTTGCAAAGCTGTCGCAATACTCGTATGCTGTCATGCCGCCCCTCGAAAAGTTCAGCACTTCGCAGCCTACGTTTCTTGCGAGATATTGTCCCCATGAGTATTCAAACATATCATGATAACCCTTGTTTCCGTTTTCGTCCATCGACTCGAACTCGCCCGAAGAAAGACTGTCGCCTATGCAGGCAATTCTTCTGAATATTCCGCAAAAACCACCGTCATCAACTATTCTGTCAAAGGGCTTTTCGTTCGGTACGTCAAATAATTTGTTAAGTTCCATAATAATTCTCCGTTTCATCGTTTATTCAGCGGATTTAATCGTTTCTCTTATCGAAAAATCAGTTTGATTTTTCCTTTGTGTAGTTCAGCAAACCGCCGGCATAGAGCATATCCTTTTGTCTGTCCGAAACGGACAGAAGTGCCGTAAAGCCCTTTCCGGTTGTTTTATTCAAAACGGTAATTTCGTTTCCGTTTTTAATCTGATCTCTTACATTTTCGATCACAAGCTCATCGCCCTGCGATATTGTATCGTAATCCGCTTCGTTTTTAAAGGTCAGCGGCAAAATTCCGGCATTTATAAGGTTTGCCATGTGGATTCTTGCAAAAGACTTTGTTATAACTGCTTTTACTCCCAGATAAAGCGGAGCAAGAGCTGCGTGTTCTCTCGATGAACCCTGACCGTAGTTCGAGCCGCCGACAATAATTGATTTGCCCATGTCAAGTGCTCTCTTGTAGAAGTTCTCATCACATACGGCAAAGCAGTGCTTTGAAATTTCGGGTATGTTTGATCTCAAAGGAAGTATCTTTGCACCGGCAGGCATGATGTGGTCTGTTGTTATGTTGTCGCCAACTTTGAGCGAACAGCCGGCGTCGATTGTCTGTGCCAAAGGTTCGGAAACGGGGAACGGCTTGATGTTCGGGCCTCTGAGCACCTCGACAGTATCCATCTTGTCCGCTTCAATCGGCGGTACTATCATGTTATCGTTGACATCAAAGAATTCCGGTATCTTAAATTCAGGCATATCGCCCAGTTCTCTCGGATCTGTCAGATAACCGCTGAGCGCAGATACTGCTGCCGTTTCGGGAGATACAAGGTAAATTTGTCCGTCTTTTGTTCCGGAACGTCCCTCAAAGTTTCTGTTAAAGGTTCTCAAAGAAATACCCTTTGAATTGGGCGATTGTCCCATGCCGATACAAGGACCGCACGCACTTTCAAGTATTCTCGCGCCTGCATCAATAAGGATTGACAAAGCGCCGTTCTTTGCAAGCATATTTAAAACCTGCTTTGAACCCGGAGCAATCGAGAGCGATACGTCGGGGTGAACCGTTTTTCCTTTGAGAATGTGTGCAACCTTCAGCATATCCAAAAGCGACGAGTTTGTGCATGAACCAATACAAACCTGGTCAATCTTCATCTTTCCGATTTCTTTTATTGATTTAACATTATCGGGAGAATGAGGACAAGCGGCAAGCGGAATAAGTTCCGAAAGGTTTATCTCTACAACCTCGTCATATTCTGCGTCTGCGTCTGCTGATAACGGTGTATAGTCCTCTTCTCTGCCCTGTGCTTTAAGAAATTCTCTTGTGATTT
Organism: uncultured Clostridia bacterium; assembly: GCA_934462715.1. Taxonomy (GTDB): domain Bacteria; phylum Bacillota; class Clostridia; order UBA1381; family UBA1381; genus RGIG1988. The sequence continues at coordinate 9,376 of CAKSIJ010000006.1, read as the reverse complement.
CGTCAGACGGGAAGATTGAGGTTGTTGCGCCCAGCTCTGCACCCATATTTGTTATGGTAGCACGCTCCGGAACGGACAGAGTCTTAACTCCCTCTCCGCAATACTCTATAATCTTTCCGACTCCGCCCTTTACGGACAGTCTTTTCAAAACCTCAAGAATTACGTCCTTTGCCGCAACCCACGGCTGAAGCTTTCCGGTCAGCTCGACCTTGACAATTTTCGGATAAGTAATATAGTACGCTCCGCCACCCATAGCTACGGCAACGTCCATACCGCCGGCGCCTATAGCTATCATTCCGATACCGCCGCCGGTAGGTGTATGTGAATCCGAGCCGATTAACGTTTTGCCCGGCTTTCCGAATCTTTCAAGATGAACCTGGTGGCAAATGCCGTTACCCGGTCTTGAAAAATAAATTCCGTGCTTTTTGCAGACGCTGCCTATAAAGCGGTGGTCGTCCGCATTTTCAAAGCCGCTCTGCAAAGTGTTGTGATCGATATAAGCAACCGAACGCTCCGTCTTTACTCTCGGCACTCCCATAGCTTCAAATTCCAGATATGCCATAGTACCGGTTGCGTCCTGTGTAAGAGTCTGGTCTATTCTAATACCAATCTCCGTACCTTTTTTCGGCTCACCGTCTACGATGTGAGCATCAAGTATTTTTTCAGCAAGTGTTTTTCCCATGTTATTTCCTCCATTCTGCCGCCATGCGGCAAATTCTAATATTAGCCTATATAATCCTCCGGTCTTTTGTCCGTTACTCCGAAGTGATATAAAATTGCGTCAACAATTCTCTTTGAAGCGTTTCCGTCGCCGTAAGGATTTGCGGCATGAGCCATTTTTGCATAAGCCTCCTTGTCGTCAAGCAATTCGCAAGCCATAGAGAATATTGTATCTCCGTCAACTCCGGCAATCTTGACCGTTCCTGCCTCAACCGCTTCGGGGCGCTCTGTTTCCTTTCTCAGAACGAGCACCGGTTTAGCTAATGACGGCGCTTCCTCCTGAATACCGCCCGAATCGGTCATAACCATGTAGCTGCGAGCCATAAGATTATGTAATTCATCAACGTTAACCGGCTCTATAAGATGTACTCTGTCGGTATTGCCGAGTATCGAGAAAACCGTTTCTCTTACTGCCGGGTTCAGATGAACCGGATATACAACCTCAACATCATCATATTTCTCAACCAATCGCTTTACAGCCGTACAGATTTCTTCAAGAGGCTTTCCGAGATTTTCTCTCCTGTGCGCCGTCATAGCGATAACTCTGTGATTTTTAAAGTCTATTCCGTTAAGCTCCTCTGTCGTAAAAACATAGTCCTCGCTTACGGTTGTTTTCATAGCGTCGATTACCGTGTTTCCGGTAATGAAAATTTTATCCTCCGATACATTTTCCCTCAAAAGGTTTTCCTTATTCTTTACCGTAGGCGAAAAATTCAGTTCTGCTATTCTTCCGGTCAGACATCTGTTCATTTCCTCCGGAAACGGAGAATATATGTCATACGTTCTCAATCCTGCCTCAACGTGACCCACGGTGATTTGATTGTAAAATGCCGCAAGCGCTCCGACAAAGCTTGTGGTTGTATCGCCGTGTACAAGTACGATATCCGGCTTAACCTCTTTTAACACTTCGTCCAAGCCCTCAAGCACTCTGGAGGTTATCTGAACCAAAGTTTGTCTTTGCTTCATAACATCCAAATCGTAATCGGGCTTTATTTTAAATATTTCAAGCACCTGATCGAGCATTTGTCTGTGCTGTGCCGTAACGCATACCGTTGCGTCAATGTTCGGGTTATTCTCAAGCTCAATCGCCAAGGGTGCCATTTTTATTGCCTCCGGTCTTGTACCGAAAACAGTCATAACTTTAATCTTATCCATAGCTTTCCTTTCTGCTGTACAGATAAAAATCTGCCGGCATTATAATTTATTTATTATTCTACTATTCATTTGCGGCATAATTGCCGATACGTCGAAAATTTATTCATCGCCTGAATTGTCCTCTGAATTTTTCTTGTGTATCAGACCGCTTATGAGTATAACCACAAGCACGCAGGCAAGCAGCATAACCGCTTTGAGCGCACCGCTTTCGGCAAGCACGATTGCGCTTATCCCCAAAAGTCCGCTTATAATATACAATATAAATACCGACTGCTTTTGAGAAAATCCCATATCAATCAGTCTGTGGTGAAGATGTCCTCTGTCCGCTTTCATGGGGCTTTGTCCCTTTGCAATCCTTCTTATCATTGCAAAACTTGCGTCAAAAAGCGGCAAGCCCATTATTAAAACGGGAACGGCGAAAGAGATAATCGCATAGCTTTTGAACATTCCCAAAATTGATACGCTCGCAAGCATAAAACCCAAAAAGGTTGAACCGGTATCTCCCATAAATATTTTTGCCGGGTTGAAATTGTACGGCAAAAATCCGAAGCACGCACCCATGAGCGCAACCCCCATTACCGCCACATAATACTCTCCGAGTCTTGTTGCGATAAACACAAGACTTACCGACATTATCGCAGAAACACCGGCGGCAAGTCCGTCAAGTCCGTCAATGAAGTTTACGGCATTGGTTATAAATACAATCCACACAGTGGTAACTATCACCGAAATCCATTCCGGCATTATGAGGTATGCCGAATCGGATAATATGTTCGGATTTGAAAAAACCTGAATCTTCATATCTCCGCCGATTACCACCACAAGCGCCGCAAGTATCTGTATAAAAAACTTAGGCTTTGCGTCAAGTGCTTTTATATCGTCAACTATGCCCATAACCGCAATTATAAACGAGCCTGTAAGAATTGCAAGAACTTCACGGGTTTTCACTCCGAAGCAAAGCACCGCCACCGCAAACCCGAAAATTATTGCAAGACCTCCGAGCCTTGGGATTGCTCTTTTGTGCATTCTTCTTCCGTCTTTGGGAACGTCTATGGCGTTCCATTTGTATGCAAGCTTTTCTACCAGAGGTGTGCTTGCAAAGGAAAAAACAAACGCAGCAACACACGCTCCGATAAGCTTAATAAGGTCAATATTATTCATATTAAAATAACCTTTCCGTCCGCCTTTCTGGCATGACTTGATTTTGCGGATAATGATAATAATCTATCCGCTAATCCGAAAACGAATTAAATCATACGATAAATCCGATTTTCTTATATACCTTCTTCAATGTTCTGTCAGCTATCCTGTTTGCCCTTTCGGCACCCTTTGTATATACGTCAACAAGGTATGCCTTATCCTCGGAAAGTCTGTCATATTCCGCTCTTATGGGCTTGATGTGTTCAACAACCGCTTCGGCAACGTCAGCCTTGAAATCACCGTAGCCCTTGCCGCTGTAATCGGCAGCTATGCTGTCAATTGTTCTGCCGGTAACCGCCGACATGATTGTCAGAAGATTGTTGACTCCCGCCTTTGTTTCGTCGCCGTCACGGTATTCGATAACGCCCTCGCTGTCGGTCACGGCGCTTTTTATCTTCTTTGCAATGACATTGAAATCATCAAGCATCGAGATATACGCTTTGGGATTCTCGTCCGATTTTGACATTTTCTTTGTCGGCTCTGCAAGGCTCATAATCTTTGCGCCTGCCTTTGGCATGAATCCCTCGGGGATTTTGAACACATTTCCGTAGAGAGTGTTAAAACGCTCCGCAATATCTCTTGTTATTTCGATATGCTGCATCTGATCCTTTCCGACAGGAACAAGATCCGCCTGATATAAGAGTATATCCGCCGCCATAAGCACCGGATATGTAAACAGTCCGGCATTGATGTTGTCGGCATGAGCGCGGCTTTTATCCTTGAATTGAGTCATTCTCGAAAGCTCGCCCATGTAGGTGTAGCAGTTAAGAACCCACGCAAGCTGCGCATGAGCCGGAACGTGCGACTGTATAAACAGAATATTCTCCTCCGGATTGATTCCGCAGGCAATATAAAGCTTTAACAAATCCAACGCTCTTTTTCTCAAAAGAACCGGATCTTGTCTTACGGTAATCGAATGTTCGTCAACAATAGAATAACAGCAGTGATAATCCTTTTGCAAATCCACCCAGTTTTTAATCGCTCCCAGATAGTTTCCGAGAGTTATATTTCCCGACGGCTGAACCGCCGAAAAAATGACCTTTTTATCGTCCATTATATTTCACCCTTTCCGCATTTTTTTATGCAGTAATTCAAATTATAATACTTCGTTTAACGCTTCTCCCAACCGCTTTATTCCCTCTTCTATCTTTTCCGGCGAAGCGGAGGAATAATTTAATCTGAACATATTTGAGGGCGCTTTGTTGTCTATGGCAAAGTTTGAACCCGGCACTATTGCAACCTTCTTCTCCAAAGCTTTGTCAACAACAGGCGTAATATCCTCTATTCCGGGACATTCGCACCAAAGGAAAATGCCTCCGTCCGGAACGGTGTAATTTACCTTTCCTTTCGGGAAATATTTTTCCATTGAATCAACCATAACCTTACATTTTTTGCCGTAAAGCTCTCTGTTTTTCTCGATATAATCATCAATGTTATACCGTTTCATAAACTCCACACACATCATCTGTGTCAAAACCGGAGTATGTACATCGTTTACCTGCTTCAATATCTCAATTTTTGATATTATTTCCGGTGCGCCGATAACATAGCCCAATCTCATTCCCGGTGACAGTATCTTCGAGAATGAACCGCAGTACAAAACTCTGCCCTCGGTATCGAGCGACTTTATTGTCGGAACGTTTTCTCCTCTGAATCTTAAATCACCGTACGGATTATCCTCCAGCACTATAACGTCATACTTGTTTGCCAGCTCAATAAGTCTTTTTCTCTTTTCGACAGTCATTGTTGTTCCTGTGGGATTTTGGAATGTGGGGATTGTGTAAATCATCTTTACGCCGCTGTTTTCCTTGAGTGCTTTTTCAAGCTCATCCATATTCATTCCATCGGAATCCACCTTTACTCCGACAAGCTCACATTCATACGTTCTGAACGCATTTAAGCTTCCTATAAAGCTCGGGCTTTCAACTATAATTTTGTCGCCCTTGTTTATCAGCGCCTTTGCCGCTAAGTCTATTCCCTGATTCGCTCCGGTTGTAATTATTACGCTCTCGCCGTCATTATATGCATTAACCTTTTTTGCACGTGCTATTGCACAGTCCTTCATTGCCGGCAAGCCGTCGGTTGTGCCGTACTGCAATGCTCCCACGGGATTTTCGGTTAAAATGTCCTTTGCGATTTCGGCAAGCTCATCTCCCGGGAAAAGCTCAGACGCAGGATTTCCTCCGGCAAGAGAAATAATCTGCGGATCTGCCATTCTCTTGAACATTTCACGAATTGCCGAGCCTTTCATCGGCTTTACTCTGTCCGAATAAAATTTTTCATAATTCATTATCTGTTACCTGTTTAATCCTTTCCTAAAGTCAAAATTCTCTAAAAACAAGCTTTAATCAAGCCGTAATGACTTTATTTTTTCTTCTTTTTCGGCATCGGCAGCTCCGGGTACATTTCTTCAAAAAGCTGTTTTATAAAATCACCGTTTTCAATTTCTTCAACCAAAAACATTGATTTTGCACCCTCATACGGCAATTCCTCTCTCGCCCCCGGCATAAGCCGTTTTGACGAGGGGGTTATTTTAACCAGAAATCTGTCGTCATAAATGCCGCCTATTATCTTTTCATTATAATATATGATATATTCACCCATCATCTTGCGATAATCCACGCCGTCTATATGGGATAAATTGTCGGCGATAAATTCAAAATATTCCTTGCTTGTTGCCATATGCCGCCATCCTTATTGTTACTTATTAACCTTTGCCCAAGAGTCCTTAAGCGCAACGGTTCTGTTTATAACTATATTATCCTTTGTGCTGTCCTTGTCAACGCAGAAATATCCCAAACGCATAAACTGGAACTTATCTCCCGGCTTAACATCGGCAAGATTTGCTTCAAGCTTGCAGTTTGTCAGAATTTCCTCCGAATTCGGATTTAAGTTTTCAGTGAAGCTTCCGACTTTGCTCTCATCGGATGGATTTTCAACGTTAAATAATCTGTCGTAAAGCCTTACGGTTGCGTCAACCGCATGAGCCGCACTTACCCAATGGATTGTACCTCTCACCTTACGTCCGTCGGGAGTTTGTCCGCCCTTTGATTCGGGGTCGTATGTGCAGTGTACTGCGATAACGTTTCCGTTTTCGTCCTTTTCGCACGAAACTGCGGTAACGTAGTATGCACCCTTTAAACGCACCTCATTCCCCGGAGTAAGTCTGAAATATTTTTTCGGTGCCTCCTCCATGAAATCGTCAGCTTCTATATAAAGCTCTCTTGAAAATTCTACCGTTCTTGTTCCGGCTTCCGGATTTTCCGGGTTGATTTCAACCTCGATCTGCTCGGTCTTTCCCTCGGGATAGTTGTCAATAATCAATTTAATCGGTCTTAAAACAGCCATCGCTCTCGGCGCTTTTTTGTTAAGATCATCGCGGACGCACGCTTCAAGCAGACTGAATTCTATAACGCTGTTAGCCTTTGCAACACCGATTCTCTCGCAAAAATCTCTGATTGCTTCGGCTGTGTAGCCTCGTCTTCTCATTCCGCAGAGCGTTCCCATTCTCGGATCGTCCCAACCCGAAACGATACCGTCATTTACAAGCTTTAAGCACTTTCTTTTGCTTGTCAGCGTGTAATTTAAATTCATTCTTGCAAACTCAATCTGTCTTGACGGATGCTCAAAGCCAAGCTCTTTTAATACCCAGTCATAAAGCGGTCTGTGATCCTCAAATTCCAGAGAACACAGCGAGTGAGTTACTCCCTCAACGGTATCTGAAATCGGGTGTGCAAAGTCATACATCGGATATACGCACCACTTGTCGCCGGTTCTGTGATGATGCGCATGAAGTATTCTGTAGATTACAGGATCTCTCATATTGAGATTGGGACTTAACATATCAATTTTTGCTCTTAAAACCTTTTCGCCGTTTTCAAATTCACCCTTTGTCATTCTTTCAAACAAATCGAGGTTTTCCTCAATGCTTCTGTTCTTATAAGGACTGTCTTTGCCGGGTTCGGTAAGAGTGCCTCTGTATTCTCTTATTTCATCAGCTGACAAATCATCAACGAATGCCTTGCCCATTTTAATAAGCTTTACTGCGCTTTCATATATAACGTCAAAATAATCGGACGCATAAAGGATTTTATTCCACTTAAATCCGAGCCATTCAATATCCTCTTTTATTGCGTCAACATACTCAACGTCCTCTTTTGTGGGATTTGTATCGTCAAGTCTTAAATTGCACTCTCCGTTATACTTTATTGCCGTTCCGAAGTCTATGCATATTGCCTTTGCGTGACCGATATGCAAATATCCGTTGGGTTCGGGCGGAAATCTCGTCTGAACTCTGTCATAAACTCCGTTTTCAAGATCCTTGTTAATTGCTTCGTGTATAAAATTAGTACCGGAAAATTCCTTTACTTCCTCTGCCATTATGCTTCCTCCTTTAAGTATTTTATCGCCTTGTCAAATCTTTCAATAACCTCGTCTTTTCCGAGAACCTGCATAATCTGATAAAGATCGGGGGTGTTTCTTCTGCCTGTTTCGGCAACTCTTATCACCGAGCTTACATCTCCGACATGACCTCTGAACTGCTCCGGATTCTTCTTATATAATTTTGGTGCTTTCGCATATCCGAGTGCTTCGCTCATTTCACGAACCGCCGGGAACCAGTCCTCGGCACTTCCGTCATGGTTGTATATCTTTTTATAGCTTTCGAGTATTTCGATCATATCCGCATTTGAAAGATTTTCGGGGAAATCATACTGTTCGGGTACTTCGTAGAAATATCTTGTATATTCCGGAGTGTCCTCCCATTTTGCAATATCCTTTCTCGGCTTTTCGTTTCCTCTTTCGATCGCAAATATCTTCCTTGCATACTCTCTGTCCTTGTTTATACGCTCTGCAAAGTCTTTGTTATATTCCTCCGCCCATGCGGTAACGGCATTAAGAACCTCGTCCGCATCAAGCTTTGATATATATGTTTTGCTTATGTCGGTAAGCTTCATCAAATCAAATAACGCTCCCGACTTGCTCATGTGCGCAAAATCGAATTTGTAGTCGTCCATAGATGAGTCGGGGTTTTCGGTTCTCCACTGTTCGTAGTTTGAATTTGCTATTGTATAAAGGTATTCGAGAACCGCTCCGTTCGGATAACCCACCTCATGATAGTAGCTTACAGCCGCCTCCGGGTCTTTCCTCTTTGAAAGCTTTCTCTTGCCGCCGGTTTCCTCGTCCTCTTTCATTATCGGAGAAATGTGTGCGTATTTCGGTGCTTCAAAGCCCAAAAGCTCAAACAGCTGCAAATGTATCGGTGCGGAAGCAATCCACTCGTCACCTCTTATTACATAGGTTGTCCTCATCAGATGATCGTCTATTGCGTGTGCAAAATGATATGTCGGTATGCCGTCCGTCTTTAAAAGCACAACGTCCAGAACGTTTTCCGGCATCTCGATTTTTCCTTTGATACCGTCAATAAAGGATATTCTGTTTTTCTCATCTCCGGGAGATTTCAGTCTTACAACATACGGCTCGCTGTTTTTGATTTTTTCTTCTATTTCCTCATAGCTTAAATCACGGCATTTTGCATACTTTCCGTAATAGCCGGGATTTTCCTTGTTCTTTTCCTGTCGTTCCCTTACTTCACTCAATTCCTCAGCCGTGCAGAAGCAAGGATATGCCAATCCTTTTTCGACCAAACTTTTGCAGTAGGTCTGATAAATTACCGCTCTTTTGCTCTGTATGTACGGAGCGTATTCTCCGACTGCTTCGGTTTCGCTCATCATACCTTCGTCAATTTTAATTCCGAAATCCTTGATTCCCTTAACGATTCCCGATATTCCGTTGTCTACCTCTCTTTTTTTGTCGGTATCCTCTATTCTTAAATAGAATACACCGCCGGTAGTGTGTGCGGCACGCTCCGAAACAAATGCCGCAAATAATCCTCCGATGTGCAAAAATCCCGTAGGGCTCGGCGCAAATCTCGTTACCTGTGCTCCCTCGCATAAGTCCCTTTTCGGATATTTTTCTTCGTAGTATTCCACCGTTTGCTTTATATCGGGAAATAAAAGCTCCGCTAATTTTTTGTTATCCATTGTAATCTCCAATCTGATTGATTTATTTTTTCCGTACTGTCTGAAATATGCAGGCGTTTTCTTCTTTGTTTTTTTCTTGCGGAAGTAAATGCGTGCAGATTGCCGTTATGAGGAGCGCAGTCGTATGTATATACTTCAAGCTCCGAATACCGGTGAGATGTGCGCATTTTCTTCTTATGTTTCCTTGCGGAAGTAAATGCGTGCAGATTGCCGTTATGAGGAGCGCAGTCGTATGTATATACTTCAAGCTCCGAATACCG
>CAKSIJ010000005.1 GCA_934462715.1 uncultured Clostridia bacterium | reverse complement strand
AGTTATGTCGGTTGAAGAATTAAAGCGGTTTCAGAATTTTGGGTAAATTTCGACTGCACATTTATTGACATTTCCACTGTACGAAGCAAAACTCTTTCCCTCCATGGTAATATCTTTAGTCATACTGTGCAGCTTATACCATCGGGCTTCCTTGGTATCCTCATCGTAATCATTACTTCCCATAAGGAACCAGCTTCTCGGATTTCGGTACGGAAAAGTATCGGTATCGTTTCCGGTTGTAAATGTATATCCCGTAACAACTGTCGGTTTTTTTACAGATAATCGTGTAAGTCTGAAATTTGAGAGAAGCCCTCGCATTTCATAACGATAAAAGCACAAATCATAGCGTGATTGCTGTAACCTGTACGACCGGCTTTGGAATTGTAAGCAGGAATACAGCCTAAATCCAAATTGATGAACAGTTCATCGTAAAATTTAGCTTTTGATTGTGAGGTAAAAAGACTGATGTCTTGTAAAAGTTCTTAGAGATAGATAAAAACCACTCTCCTTTGGGATTTTGTTTACAACTATATTATATCAAATCAGAGTGTTTTTTTCTATACATTAAATGTAAATTTATAGTTACAAAATGGATTTGCCACGTCTGTAAAACCGTATAAACTCTATATCTTTGGAGTTTTGCACGTAGCTAATTATACTATATTTTACAATTTTAGCAATATTTTTTTATTATTTGAAAATAATTATAATTCCATTTTATCATATATTCGGCATAACCGGAAGCATTTCGGCATAAAATATTAATAATAATTATTTCCGAAAGGATTGATACCATATGAAAAAAGCAGTGCTGATACCGGGAATACTTGCTGCGGTAATTGCAATATCCGGAAACGTTTCGCCCGAAAAAAAGACCGCAAAAAAGCTTGACGCACAAATTTATTATGTAGACAGCTCAATGCTGCGGCTGATTCCCATGGATTTTGATATAGGCTGCACTACCGAAACAAAAGCCGCACAAAAGGTGCTGGACAAGCTGATAGACGGCGAGGATCACAACAGACGAATTCTCAGGCTTATTCCGGACGAAAAAAAATGTATGTCCGTAAAGGTTGAAAAAAGCACGGCATATGTAAATCTCAAAGAAAGCTTTACCGAGAATATCCCCGAAAATAAGAATCAGGAAATATTAATGCTTTACTCTATAGTAAATTCTCTCACATCAATTGACGGTATCGACACCGTAAAGTTCCTGTTTGACGGCAGGGAGCAAAAGATGACTATAGGCGGAATCGATATGCGTGAGGCTTTTATTCCCGATTATTATATATAATTCCTCATGCAATTATATTTTCAATTTTGCAAAAAGACTTGAAAACCTCATGCTTGTCTGTTATAATATAAAAGACGCAAATGTTTTTTGATATGAAAGGAAGAAAGCAATGGACAGATTAGAGGTTGGAAAAATAGTCAACACACACGGCTTAAAGGGTGAGGTAAAGGTTGTAACATGGACGGATTCGCCCGATGTTTTTGAAGATATAGAATATGTATACGCCAAAAGAAAGGGTGGAGAAGTCAAGCTTACGTTAAAGGGAATAAAGTACCAGAAAAACAATATAATAGCAAGATTCTCCGAAATTGACAATATTGATGAAGCCGAAAAATACAAAAACTGCATACTGACAGCCGACAGAGAAATGCTCGGGGAGCTTCCGGAGGGAGTTTATTACATTGCCGACTTAATCGGCTGTGCCGTTTTTGAAGAGGACGGTAACGCACTCGGAAAGCTTACCGACGTTTTCAACACCGGTGCAAACGATATATATGCGGTAAGTGCGCCCGAAAAGAAGGATTTGCTGATACCGGTAACAAAGGAAACGGTTTTGAGCGTTGACATTGAAAACAAAAAAATCATTGTGCGCCTGCCGGCAGGATTGGACGAGCTATGATGAAATTTGACATTTTAACGCTGTTTCCCGATATGTTCAAAGCGGTGCTGGGCGACAGCATTATAAACCGTGCGGTACAAAAAGGGATTATAGAGCTGAATTACACCGATATACGCAACTACACAAAAAACAAGCACAGAAAGGTCGACGATTATCCCTACAGCGGCGGCGGTGGCATGCTGATGTCCGCACAGCCGATATATGACGCATACCAAGCAGTAACCGCAGGACTTGATTATAAACCGCTCACTGTATATATGTCGCCCCATGGCGAGGTTTTCAATCAGAAAACGGCGGTCGAGCTGTCGGGATATGATCACATCGTAATATTATGCGGTCACTATGAGGGTGTTGACCAAAGGGTTCTCGATATGATTGTTGACAGAGAAATATCTGTCGGCGACTTCGTTCTTACCGGCGGAGAAATACCGGCGATGGCGGTTGTTGACGCAGTAAGCCGTATGATTCCGGGTGTGCTTGCAAATGAGGGTTCATACAAGAACGAGAGCCATTTTTCCGGGCTTCTGGAATATCCGCAGTACACAAGACCCGAGGAATTTATGGGCGTGCGTATTCCCGATGTACTGCTCTCGGGGCATCACGCAAAAATCAATGAGTGGAAACTGAAAGAAGCGGTCAGAAATACATATAAAAAAAGACCCGATATGCTCAATAAAGCGTGCGAAAACCCTAAAATAAAAAAACTTGCGGAAGAAATAGAAACAGAAGAAAATCAATTGAATAAACAATGAAACAAAGTGCAGAATAAAACACCGGAATAGTTTTATTTTGCACTTTCTTTATAAAAAAGAACAATATTTTTATCTTGACAAGCAAATCACCATATATTATAATTAAACCTGTAAGATGCAATCAAATGCAATTCAAGCATCGGCAAATCAAAATTTTATGCCGTTTGGGCAGCAGCAAATAAATTCGCATTTGTCCGCACTTCGGCAAAGAAAGGAATAGTTATAAATATGAGAAATTATGAAGATTTAAACAGACTGAGTGAAAAAAGAGAGCTTCAGCGTGCATACTACATACCTTATGACAGTCTTGAAAAAGCGCTTGCCGGCGACCGCTCACAATCAAAATTTTACAGGCTTTTAAACGGAGAATGGGACTTCAGCTTTTACGAGCGTGATATAGACGTTCCCGAAAAAATCGATTTTACCGATAAAATTCCCGTTCCGTCCTGCTGGCAGCTGCAAGGGTACGAAAAGCCGATATATACCAACGTTAATTATCCCCACCCGGTTGATCCTCCGTATGTTCCGGACGAGAACCCGTGCGGTGTATACAGACGTTTCTTCACTTTGGATAAGGACTGGAGCGAGAGAGAAACATACATAGTTTTCGAGGGCGTAAGCTCATGTGTAAGCGTGTATGTAAACGGTGAATTTGCAGGATATTCGCAAGGCTCTCATCTGCAATCGGAGTTTAACATAACCGATTATGTAAAAGAGGGCGAAAACGAAATCGTTGCAAAGGTTTTGAAATGGTGTTCGGGAAGCTATCTTGAAGATCAGGACTTCTTCAGATTCAATGGAATTTTCAGAGATGTATATCTTTTATCAAGAGAGCAAGGACATATAACCGATATAGATGTCAGTGCAGACACGGAAAACATCTATGTTTCTGAAGATAACTATGAAATCTTTGACGCAGATAAAAAGCCGTGCGATCTTTCAGCCCCCGTATTGTGGAACGCAGAAAATCCATATCTTTACACTGTTGTGGTTTACGGTAAAACCGAATTTATACCGATAAGAATCGGTATGAGGGACATAAAAATTTCGGATAAATACGAGCTTCTGATTAACGGTACAAGCGTAAAGCTCAAAGGTGTAAATCATCATGACACGGACGCTAAAAAGGGCTGGTATATGACGGACGCAGATATAAGACGCGATCTCGAAAAAATGAAAGAGCTTAATATTAATACCGTCAGAACCTCGCACTACCCCCCTACCCCGGAATTTCTGAATATGTGTGATGAACTCGGTCTTTATGTGATTGACGAAACCGACATAGAAATTCACGGCTTTGCAACAAGAGAAGGTATGTACAAATATGATGATACCGTAAAACCAGACGATTGGATAAACAATCTCCCCGAATGGGAAAATGCATTCGTTGAAAGAGCGGTGCGTATGGTTGAAAGAGATAAAAACCACGCTTCAGTTATTATGTGGTCAACCGGCAACGAAAGCGGCCACGGCATTAACCACAGAAAAATGATCGACCGGATCAGAAACAGAGATTCGTCAAGACTCGTTCACTGTGAGGACGCGTCAAGAGAACATCACTTTGACATACCGGACGTTTATTCGAGAATGTATCCGTCGCTTGAAGATATCGAAAGCAATATGTTAAATCAAAAGATTTTGCAGCACCCGGTTTTCCTCTGTGAGTTTTCTCACGCAATGGGCAACGGTCCCGGAGATGTTCACGATTATGTTGAGCTTATGTACAAATACCCGAAATTCATCGGCGGCTGTATCTGGGAATGGGCAGACCACACCGTTATTGAGAACGGCGTAGGAAAATACGGCGGAGATTTCGGAGAAATCACCAACGATAAAAACTTCTGTTGCGACGGTCTTGTATTCCATGACAGAAGCTTTAAAGCCGGCTCTCTGAATACAAAATACAGTTATCAGAATTTTGCTTCCGAATACAAGGACGGAAAACTGACGGTCACAAACCGTTATGACTTTACAAACCTCAGTAAATTCACCTTTAAGGCAGTGCTTGAATCGGACGGCAAGATAATCAGCGAAGCGGAACTGAATATAAATGCCGAGCCTCACGAAACGGTCGAAATCGAAGTGCCTTTCTCTCTTGACGAAAAGTGTGAAATGGGCTTGTATCTCACTTTATATCAGTATGAAAACGGCTTTGAGAGAGGATTTGTTCAGCATGAAATAGAATCCTTAAAAGCTCCTGTCGAGCTTGATTCGGAGTTTGACGGTCTGAAAGAGGACGACAAATATATCTATGCGGAAGCAGGCAATGTAAGCTATGTATTTTCAAAGCTTTACGGCAGCTTTGTTTCGATAAAGAAAAACGGAGTTGAAACGCTCTGTGCACCGGTAAGGCTGACTGCTTGGAGAGCGCCGACCGACAATGACAGACACGTTAAATTTTCATGGGGATTATTCGAGGATAACCAGTCCGCCGAAAACCTTAACAAGCTTTTCAACAAGGTTTATTCGGTAACTGTCAACGAAAACAGAATTGAAGTTAATGCAAGCCTTGCAGGTGTATCGAGAAGACCTTTCCTGCGTTACACCGCAAGCTATGAATTTTTCGCAAACGGAACGGTAAAAGTAGGTCTTACCGGACATTACGCCGATACGCTGATGTTTAAGTTCCTCCCCCGTCTCGGTTTTGAATTTACCATTGACAAGGAAAATGACAGCTTCAGCTATTACGGCATGGGTGACGGTGAGAACTACTGTGATATGCATTATCACGCAAAAATCGGCAGATTTGAAAGCAATGCCGAGCGTGAATATGTGAATTACATTATGCCGCAGGAGCACGGCAATCACATAAGAACAAAAATGCTTGCAATGGGCTGCGGTCTTGAATTTATCGCCGACAGTGAATTTGAGTTTAACGTTTCTCAATACACCTCCGAAGCACTGACAACCGCAATGCACACAGACGAACTGAAAAAGAACGGAAAAACCAATCTCAGAATAGATTATAAGGTTTCCGGTATCGGCTCGCAGAGCTGTGGTCCCGAATTGAGAGAGGAATACCGTCTGAAGCCGGAGGACTTTGAATTTACTTTCTTTATAAAATAATACAGGCTCAGATTACTGACAAACCCACCATTTTCAGGTGGGTTTTTGTCATATTACTGATGCTGAAAATACAGAAAATTGTATCAATCAATCAGCTGATTATATAGATTATAATACGGACTTATTTTTAAAAGTCTTAAAAGTTGTCATTCACCGAAAGATTATGTTGATATGTAATGACAGTATAAAACAAAATGCTGACGGCAAGTATGTTGAGATTGTATAACATTCTAATTTAATATATAAACCCAATACAATTGCTCAAAAAGTAAACAAGCAAAGCGGTATAGACAGAAACTATTACGGAAATGACGTGAAACAATTAAAGCAAATAAGCAATAATGGAGACAACCATAATCCGTTTTGTTTATATTAATTATTAAACATATCCTTAAAGTCCTTGCCTGCTCTGAATACCGGTGTTTTTGTTGCCGGCATCTTAATTTTCTCTCCCGTTCTGGGGTGCTTTCCCTCATGTGCAACTATTTCGCGCGACTCAAATGTACCGAATCCCACAAGTTTTACTTCGTGTCCTACGGAGATTTCATGTTCGACTATATCAATAAACGTTCTTAAGAAAATCTCTGCGTCCCTTTTGGATGTATGTGCTTTTTCCGCCATTACGTTAACCAATTCCGTTCTGTTCATTTATGCAACTCCTGCCGTTATGAAAATTAATTAATATTATACCATAAATTTCACAATAGTCAATACATTTCTTTAAAATGCTCGGATTATCTGTTATTATTTCGGATTTTCCGATTATATGCCAAAAACAATAAGAAAGGGACAATAACGAATTTTTACGTTAGTGTCCCTTTTCCTCATACTTCAAAATCAACATTAAGCGATTTACCGTCGCTTACGGCTTTTACGTTTCCGTCGGCTGTCTGATAAATTTTGCATTTTATATCTTCAAGTGCACGGAGAGTTTCCTGCTCGGCAGGATTTTTTTCACTGCTTGTTATCACTGCAAATTCTGGCTTTGTCAGATCAAGAAATGCCTTAGTGTATGAATTGAATCTGCCGTGATGCGGCATTTTTACAAGACTGCACCGCAGATCTCCGATTTGCCCGCTCAACTCCTTTAACCGATCCTCCTCCGCATCTCCTGTGAAAAGCAATGTGTTTTCTCCATGTTTTGCGGTTATCACGATCGAATGATTGTTGTCGTTTCCGTCAGAGTATTCGTCCTTTAATGACGGGTAAATATTAAGAAGAACATCGTCAAGCGTTATGCTCATTTTATCTTTAAGCGCATTTCTTTTTATATTGTTTTTCTCTGTATACTCGGCATAATTGATATATGCTTTTCCGGTTCCCGTGTAATTTGCTTCTATAATATTATCCGGTACAATATATCCGAAAAGCTCCGGTGCTCCGCCGACATGGTCTTTATCAAAATGGGTGATAAAAAGATAATCTATTTTGCTTATGCCCATTTTCTTCAGTGCTTCGATTATCTTATCTCCGTCATTCTTTTCACCGCAGTCGATAACCGCCGTGTGGTTTACGGTTTTAAGTATTATAGAATCCGCCTGACCGATCTTTAAAAACTTAACAGCAAGTTCTCCCATGACATCAGGTATACTTTTCTTTGCCGGATAATCACCACACTTTCTTTCTCCGCATGAAACAAGCAGCACTGCCAAGACAAAAGATATGACGGCAAACAAGATGATTTTTCTGAAATTCATACACAAAACCTCCGTTTCAAATCCAATCCGGGGTTATTATACGTTATTTTACCAGTTCCTCCGCAAGTGCGTCCAATTGAAGCTCGTTTTCCTTTTTCATTGCGGACTTGATTGTAACCGTATTTTCCGCAAAGGTAATGTCTTTGCAATTCTCGAACATTCTTCCCATGACCTTAGCCGCAACGGGCGCCCATGAACCGTTTTCTATAAATGCAACCGTTCTGTTCTGATAATTTCTCTCTGTCAGACTTTCAATAAAAGTTTTCATGAACGGGAAAATATCTGCGTTATATGTTGTCGTTGCAAGAACGAGCTTTCCGTATCTGAATGCGTCTTCTACACATTCGGCCATATCATCGCGTGCCAGATCGGCTGTTACAACCTTGGCAACTCCCTTTTCGGTAAGCTTTTGTGCAAGAAGATGTACACATTTTTCCGTATTTCCGTAAACCGAAGTATATGCAATCATTATTCCCTCCGACTCAACGCCGTAGGACGACCAGATATTATACAAATTAATGTAATAATCAAGATTTTCGCTGAGTACCGGTCCGTGCAGCGGACATATTTTTTCAATTTCCAGTCCGGCAGCTTTCTTTAAAACAGCCTGTACCTGTTTTCCGTATTTTCCGACTATTCCAAAATAATATCTTCTTGCTTCACACGCCCAATCCTCATCTGCGTCAAGTGCGCCGAATTTACCGAATCCGTCGGCTGAAAACAATACCTTATCATGTGAATCGTATGTCATCATAACCTCAGGCCAGTGCACCATAGGAGCAAATACAAAGGTAAGCTCATGCTTTCCGAGCGAAAGCTTTTCATTGTCAGCTACGGTAACAAGCTTATCGGAAAAGTCATAATCAAAGAACTGACCGAGCATGGTAACTGTTTTTGAGTTGACAACAAGCTTAGCTTCGGGGTATTTTTTTACAAAATTAAGTATGTTTGCGGAATGATCCGGTTCCATGTGCTGAACCACAAGATAATCCGGCTTTTTTCCGTCTAATGCCTTTTCGATGTTTGATAGCCATTCACCTCCGAATTTAGCGTCAACGGTATCCATAACCACTGTCTTTTCGTCAGAAATAACATATGAATTATATGCCATACCGTTTGGAACAACATACTGTCCCTCAAACAAGTCGATTTCGTGGTCGTTCACTCCGACATAAACAATATCATTTGTAATTTTCATAAATCACACACACCTTTCATGAGTTTTTTTATTTAGAATAAAATTATTAATTGTTTTCCTCATCAGCAGCTTCGTCCTCATCTTCATTTGTAAACAAAGCTTTTGCAAAATCATAAGGGTTAAATTCCTGCAAATCCTCTTTCTTTTCGCCTACTCCCACAAACTTTACCGGAATCCTCTGCTCCCTTGAAATAGGAACAACCACACCGCCCTTTGCTGTGCCGTCAAGCTTTGTCAATATGATTCCGCTGATTTCGGCAGCCTCAGAAAAAAGCTTTGCCTGGCTCAGTGCGTTCTGACCGGTAGCGGCGTCAAGAACAAGCAAAACCTCCTTTGACGCTTCTCCGAGCTCTCTGTCTATTACCCTTGAAATCTTGTTAAGCTCCGCCATAAGATTTTTCTTGTTGTGAAGTCTGCCTGCCGTATCACAGATTAAAATCTCGGTTCCTCTTGCTTTCGCCGCCTTGCAGGCGTCAAAGACAACGGCGGCAGGGTCGCTGCCCTCTGCGTGCTTTATTATATCGCAGTCGGCACGCTTTGCCCATATATCGAGCTGATCTATTGCAGCCGCTCTGAACGTATCGGCAGCTGCAAGCAGGACCTTTTTCCCCTGTCTTTTATAAAAATCCGCAAGCTTGCCTATCGACGTTGTTTTACCCACGCCGTTTACTCCGATTACCAGAATAACCGACGGTACGGTTTCGATATTCATGGAACAGTCGTTTTCACAGAGAATGTCGCCGATTATATTTTTCAGCTCCTCCTTAACATCGTTTCCGTCTGTAAGCCGCTTTGTTTTAACTCTGTCGCGAAGCTCGGAAATAATGTATTCTGTGGTTTCCATACCCATATCGGATAAAATCAAAGCGTCCTCAAGCTCTTCAAAAAATTTCTCGTCCACCTTGACAAACACCTTAAACACGTTGTTTACCTGTTCGGATATAGATTCCCTTGTCTTGGCAAGACTCTTTTTCAGTTTATCAAAAAATCCCATTTACTTCTCCGTTCCGCCGCATAAGCTGCGGCACTGTTATATATTAAACGATAAAAAGCTTAATTTACCATGCTGTTGTCAACATCGTCAATCATCAGTGACAAAAGCTTCGATACTCCCTTTTCCTGCATTGTTACGCCGTACATAATATTTGCAGCCTCCATAGTTCCTCGTCTGTGAGTGATTACGATAAACTGCGTTGCGTTAAGATAATTTTTAAGGTATGTGGCAAATCTCGATACGTTAACGTCATCGAGTGCTGCGTCAATTTCGTCAAGAAAGCAAAACGGCGTAGGCTTAACTTCAAGTATCGCAAACAGCAAGGCTATCGCTATAAACGATTTTTCACCGCCGGAATACAGGTTTATGTTCTGCAAGCCTTTTCCGGGAAGCTGAACGTCTATCTCAATTCCGCTTTCCATAACGTTAGCCGGATCAGACAAGGATAATCTGCCCTGACCGCCGCCAAACAATTCGGCAAAAACTCTTGAAAAAGCTTTATTGATTTCGGCAAATTGTTTCTGGAAATGCTCCTCCATAAGCTCCTGCATGGAGTTGATTACCTTATTAAGGTTATCTTCAGAGGTTTCAAGATCCTTTTTCTGACCGATAAGAAAATCGTACCGCTCCTTTGTTGATACATATTCGTCGATAGAATCAACGTTAACGCTACCGAGAGCCTTGATTTTGCCCTTTAATTCGGCTGTTCTCTGCTTTGCCTCGTCAAAGTTTTCAATATCGAGCCTTATATCCTCCGCCTGTGAGCGTGAAAGCTCATATTCGTCCCAAAGTCTGTTGACAATCGCTTCGGTATTTTCCTCCGTCTTTACCTGCTTAGCCTCTGCCTTTGACAGCTCCTGCTGAAGAACCATCATTCTGTCGGTAAGACTCTTGTTGTTGTCGGTTATGCTCTTGAGTCCCTCGACAATCGACTGCTTTTCATTTTCTATTTTCTCTATTTCGCCCTTGATTTTCTCTGAATTTTGCTTTATTTCGCCGATAAGCCTGTTTTTTTCTTCGATAACCTCGTCAAGCTCTGCAATTTTCAAAAACATCGACTGTCTTTCCTCGCATCTTGAAAGCCTTTGCTTCTTTCTGTCATCAATTGAGGATTTCATGTCGGCTATTGTCTGTCTGTCATTTTCAATATCCTTTTCAAGAGTTCTCAAACGCAGAGTTTCGTCCATAAGCTCTTTTGCCTTTTCGTCCTTTTCGCTTGTCAGAGAATCAAAGTTACTTTCCGATTCTGCTATTTGTTTGTTTATTTCATCAAGCTCATTTTCAAGTCTGCGCGCTGCAGATATTTGCTTTGCTACCTCATCGGCAGAACCCGAGAGACGTTTGTCAAGCTCTGCAAGCTCGCCCGCAAGATTCTTTTCGCTTGTATCGGAATCGGACAGGCTTTTTTTCAAATGCTCTATCGTGTTGTCCGCAACAAGTATTTCGTTTTCGTATTCCCTCAGCATCGGCATATAGTCGGAAAGCTGTGCGTTTATGCTTTTAATGCTTTCCTCCGATGATTTGAGTTTTCCGGAAAGCTCGCTGATTTCGTTATTAAGAGCCGAAATTTCTTCTCCCAGAGTCTTAATCTGCGCCGAACGTGACAAAAATCCGCTTGTCTTGTTTACGCTTCCTCCCGATATTGAACCTCCGGCATTCAAAAGCTCGCCCTCAAGAGTTACTATTTTAAAACGATATGAAAATTTTCTTGCCATAGCAACGGCATTATCCATTGTATCGGTAATAACAACCCTGCCCAAAAGGCTTTTCATTACGATATCGTATTTTTTATCATATCTGATAATTGAAGAAGCTATGCCCACAAAACCGTTTTGTTTGGATACCTCGTTAGCATTTTCAAGATTTCTTACAGACACCGCACTGATAGGCAAAAAGGTTGCTCTTCCCGACTTATTCTGCTTCAAAAAGCTAATAGCCGCCTTAGCGTCCTCCTCGCTCTCGACAACAATATTCTGCATAGCGCCGCCCAAAGCGATTTCTATAGCCGTAACATATTTTTTGTCAACATCAATAAGTCCCGAAACGGTTCCGTATATAGCTGATTTTTTCAGCTGCGGAGCAGTCATGACCGCTTTAACGCTTCTTGAAAAGCCCTCGTAATCGTTTTCCATTCCCTCAAGAATCTTTTTCTGCGAAGCTTTGGAATTTAGGCTTACCTGCCGCTGTGATAACTCGCGTCTTGCCGATTCGTATTCCGAATTTAAAGAAGTAAGCTTTTCACGAAGCTTGTCGGTACGCTCACGCATTTTTGCCGATTTTTCTCTTTTTTCATCGGACAGTGTTTTTGTTTCCTCAATTCTTTGTTTAATTGCGGCAACACCTGCTCCCCTGTTCTTTAATTCCTCTTCAAGAGAAGCCTTTCTTTCCATGAGCGACTGTCTGAGCTTTTCTGAACCCTCTGTCTGAGCTTTTGCCTCCGACTGCTCGTTAAGCTTTTCAAGCTGTTTTGCTTTCAGTTTGTCAAGCTCGGATTTATATTGATTGATTCTTTCGTATATTTCGCTGTTCCGCTTTTGAATTTCTTCAAAGCCGTTCATTAAGCTTTTCTTTTCTTCTTCCCTCTGTGCAATAGATTCCTCCAGTTCTTTGATACGTCTGTTTGAAATCTCTATTCCGCTGTCGGTTGACGCAATTTCCTTGTCAAGCCGCTCAATCAGGGATCTGCTGTTTTTTATATCGTTTTCGGCAATCGATATATCGTTGCCTCTTGCGTTGCACTCCGCTTCATTTTCGACAAGTTCGTTGTTTTTTGCCGAAAGTTCCTCGTCCTTTGCACTGCTTTTAATATAAAGCTCGTCCCTTTCACGCTCGATGTCGGTTTCCTTTTCTTTAAGCTCGTTTATCTCGCCAAGCACACTGTTATAGATTTCCTGTGATTTTTTGAGTGTTTCCGCATTCTTTTCGAGATAATAAAGGCTCATGCTCACATCGAGTCCCTTGTACTCATCATAAAGCACCATGTACTTTCTCGCCTTTTTCGACTGTGCTTCAAGAGGACCGAGCCGTCCCTCCAGTTCATTTGCAATATCGTTGATTCTGACAAGGTTTTCATTTACCGCTGTAAGCTTTCTCAAAGCCTCGTCCTTTCTGTGCTTGTACTTCGATACTCCTGCCGCTTCTTCAAAAAAGCTTCTTCTGTCCTCCGCCTTTGTTGAAAGAATCTGAGATACGTTTCCCTGACCTATCATAGAATAGCCGTCACGTCCGAGACCGGTGTCCATGAACAGCTCGTGTATGTCTTTCAGACGGCAGTCGGCATGATTTATCTGATAAACCGTTTCGCCCGAACGAAACACCTTTCTGGTAACAACAATTTCGTCAAATTCAATAGGAAACATTTTATCCGAATTGTCAAGCACGAGGCTGACCTCGGCAAAATTAACCTTTTTTCTCGTTTCGGTACCGGCAAAAATAACGTCCTGCATATTTGAACCTCTGAGCGTTTTTGCGCTCATTTCGCCCATAACCCAGCGTATTGCGTCCGAGATATTGCTCTTTCCGCTGCCGTTCGGTCCTACGACCGTTGTAACCCCCTGACCGAAGTCAAGAACGGTCTTATCGGCAAAGGACTTAAAGCCTTGCAATTCCAATCGTTTAAGATACAATTTATCTTTAACCTCCGTTACTCACATATTTCATAGCCAATTGCAAAACCATTGTCCGGCAATTAACCGTCATATATTTCACAGCATCCCTTTTTCACTATAGTGCTGCCCTTTATTTTCACATTGATACCAAAAGCCTTTTTAAGCTTTGCAATATTTTCTTTTTTATGTCCGATTGCCTTTGATACCTCTTTATCATTTACCAAAATGCAAATATTATTTTTCTTTTCCGTCTTTAAAAGCTCCGCCATTTTATCGTAGTATATCATAGCTTCAACTCTCTCTCTGAACTGTGCGTCAAACGGACCTGCCGTAATCGAGCCGCCGGGAGATATTTCATCGGTTGTCTGCAAGGCTATTCTTATTACCGTTATATCAGCGTCGTTGAATTTTTTGAGCAAACCTTTGCAAAGCGTACAGGCTTCTTCAACCGTTTGCGGACGGTATTCGCCCTTTATATACATTTTTTCAAGATATGTGTCACGAACGACCAAAGTCGGATATATTCTGACAAAATCCGGCTTTAAGGCAATAATTTCATCAGCCGTTTGCATTGACCTTTCAGGCGTATCTCCGGGGAGTCCGGTCATCATCTGTAATCCAAGCTTAAAGGGGTATTTTCTTATCAGCGAGCAGGCTTTTATAACCTGTTCCCTTGTATGTCCCCTGTGCGATTTTTCCAAAACGTCCTTATTCATGCTCTGCACGCCAAGCTCAATTGTGGTCACGCCGTACTTTTTTAATCTTTCAAGCACCGCGGTATCAATATAATCCGGACGTGTGGAAAGTCTGATTCCGTCTATACTGCCGTTTTTCACATATTCATAAGCAGCACTTAAAAACATCGTTTGTGTTTCGGGATCTATTCCGGTAAAACTGCCCCCGAAAAATGCCGCTTCAATTGTGCAGTCCTCTTTCGGAAGCGTTTTTAAATGCTCCTCTATTGTATTTTTTATATATTCTTCGTTCACCTCATCATCCGTGCCGGTTATGTGCTTCTGATTGCAGAACACACAATCGAACGGACAGCCCTTGTGCGGAACGAATATCGGTATATTACAGTATTTCATTTCTTTTCTCGGAAAGCGCCTTGTGAGCGGCATTTTGCTCCGCTTCTTTTTTGGAGCCGCCCTCTCCCTTCGTTATCTTTTTTCCGTTTATGATAAGCTCTATGATAAAGAATTTTTTATGCTCCGGTCCGCTTTCGCATACGGTATTGTATTCTATTTTTGTTTTTTCATGATATTTCTGCTGAACTATTTCCTGTAACAGGCTCTTGTAATCCTTTGCAATTTTTCTTCGAGCGCCCTCGTCAAGCTTATGCTTCATAACCTTTAAAAGATATTCGGTACATTCGTCCAAGCCGGAATCTATATACATAGCGCCCAAAACAGCCTCAAACACGTCCGACATAATCGACGGTCGGTTCATGCTCCCGGCACGTTCCTCTCCGTTTCCGAGTATGATAAAGGCTTCAAGCCCCATTTCATGCGCAACGTTTGCCAACGCTTCCTCGCAAACCAATGACGCGCGGATTTTTGACAAATCTCCCTCCTTGACCTCCTTTAAGACTTCAAACAAATACTTGCTGACAATTACACTCAAAACCGAATCTCCCAAAAATTCCAGTCTTTCGTAGCTTTTGCAGCCGTGTTCGTTTGAATATGAGCTGTGCGTCAGAGCCGTTTTTAAAATATTCTTATCTTTAAAGCTGTACCCTATAATTTTTTCAAGCTCACCAATACTACGAGCCATCAAAAAGCCTCCTTTTGTATTTTCGGTGCGACAGTAAAACAGAGCTACCGGTAATTGTTTGCCGGTAACTCCTTTATCGCACCGGGTCGCGGTATCTAATATTACTGTTCTCTTTCCTTGATGTAATTAACTGCATCACCGACTGTTGAAATCTGTTCTGCATCCTCGTCGGGAATCTCAATGTCAAATTCCTGTTCGAGCCCCATTATTAAGTCAACAACATCCAATGAATCCGCACCGAGGTCATCAACAAACGATGCGTCCATAGTTACCTGTGACTCATCTACTCCGAGCTGGTCAACAATTACCGATCTGATTTTCTCAAATTCCATTACCGTCACCCCCTTTCACGTTTTAGTTTAATACTTTTAAATATTTTATTTCAAGTTCCGAATAATGGTGAGATGTGCATTTTTTCAGCATGCGGAATCAAATGCGTGCAGATTGCCGTTATGAGGAACGCAGCCGTACGTTTGTACTTCAAGTTCCGAATAATGGTGAGATGTGCATTTTTTCAGCGTGCGGAATCAAATGCGTGCAGATTGCCGTTATGAGGAACGCAGCCGTACGTTTGTACTTCAAGTTCCGAATAATGGTGAGATGTGCATTTTTTCAGCGTGCGGAATCAAATGCGTGCAGATTGCCGTTATGAGGAACGCAGTCGTACGTTTGTACTTCAAGTTCCGAATAATGGTGAGATGCGCGCATTTGATTCCGCACCTACATTACCAAGCCGCCGTCAACATTAATTACTTGTCCTGTGATGTATTGTGATAAATCTGAAGCAAGGAATCTGCAAAGCTTTGCCACGTCCTCACCCGTGCCAAAACGTGCAAGCGGAATATTATCAAGATATTTTTGCTTGATCTCCCCGGGAAGAACATCGGTCATCTCGGATTCGATAAATCCCGGAGCTACAGCGTTACATCTGATACCTTTTTTTGCAAATTCCTTTGCAGTGGTTTTTGTAAGACCGATAAGACCGGCTTTTGACGCCGAATAATTTGCCTGACCGGCATTTCCGGTAATTCCGACAACCGAAGTCATATTAATAATCGAACCGCATTTTTGTTTCATCATTATTCTTGAAACAGCCTTTATACAGTTAAATGGACCTTTGAGATTTACGTCAATAACACTGTCCCACGCTTCCTCGTCCATACGAAGCATGAGAGAATCCCTGGTTATTCCGGCATTATTTACAAGTATGTCAATTTTACCGAATGTATCGTACGCTTCGGAAATAAGTCTTGCAGCTTCTTCGGGCTTGCTGACATCTGCATATATCAGCTTTGCTTTTGCACCGAGCGCTTCTATCTCACAAAGAGTGTTTTTTGCGGTATCATTTTCCTTTGTGGCATTTATTATAACCGCTGCGCCGGCTTTTGCAAAATCAAGCGCAATCGCCTTGCCTATTCCCCTTGACGAACCTGTGATAATACTTACCTTATTATCAAGCTCCATGAAATCAACTCCAATCCGCAGTCTATCATTTTATCTATAGATTTCCTTTATCAGTTTATTCTACCATAAAATAATAGCTTAGTCAACATAGGATTCAAGATTTTTTTTCAGTAAAATAAACAATATTTTTGAAAAAATAAGCACGTTTTGTTACATATCTATTGACTTTTCCATATTTTGTGATATAATTCACTTATAATCAATACCGGATAACAAAATCTGCTTTGGTTATCCGAAAAAAATATTTGGAGGTTTATTATGAAATTCAAAAGACTTACTGCCCTTATTTCGGCAGGAATTATCACATTGGCATCAATCGGCGCAACAGCACAGGCGGCAACGACCAAATACGAGGTGCCATCGCTTTACTTTAAAACAACAATACCGGCAGGTTACTATGCTTTCTCGCAGGATTCGACCATAGAGGACGGCCCGATAGCCGCAATCTACGGTGCTCCCGGCGCAAACTTCAGAACCCTTGTAAAGCACCAGATAATGATGATAGATTCTTATACATACAACCCTGTCGGAGAGTATTTTTTCTGTGTTGCTCAAAGTGACTTTTCAACAAGAGTTCAGAACTTCTATAACAAATCTGAGGACTACTTAAACAGAGAATGGATGCTTGCACTCGGCGACAAAACATATTATGATTATGATTTTGTAAAGCAGAAAGAAGCACTTTTTGTTCATTTCAGATCGGAATATGAATCGGATATGTTTGAATGTTACGCAACCGTTAAAAACGGTCTGTACTATCTGATAGCACGCAGACACAGCGGCGACTACAACGCAGCAACAACAGACAGTCTGCTTGCAGAGCTTGTTGACTCGGCTCACTTCTCATCACACGATGTAATAGTCAGAATCAACGGCGAGGGCGTTGAATTTGCACAAAGACCCATGGTATACAAGAACAGAACTCTTGTTCCGTTGAGAGCAATTTTTGAAGCACTTGGCGCAACCGTTGACTGGAATAACGAAACAAAGACTGTTACATCGCAGAAGGGTGATTCTCAGATTTCACTTCAGATAAACAGTGATAAAATGACCGTAAACGGTGCAGAAAAGACTCTTGACGCACCTGCCGTGCTTTACAATGATACAACTCTTGTTCCCGCAAGAGCGGTTGCAGAAGCTTTCGGTTATACAGTAGACTGGAACGAAAACGCAAGAATAGTTGAAATCAAAACCAACTGATTATTAACGAGCATCAAAAAAACCGGGGAAAATTTCTCCGGTTTTTTTCATATCTTATATCCGTTTTTATGTATCAGTCCCGATTCTTATTCGGACGCATTATTCGTAAATCTGCCCCACGTTCCCGATATTGCAAGACATACAACTCCTCCCAGTGCCGCAGTTATGCACCAGATAAATGCAATTTGTTCCCATGCAAGCGTTTTGGAAAGGTATGCAATACCGTAGGTTGAAATTGAGCTTCCTATATATGTACCGCTGTTAATTACCCCGGAAATCAAAGATACTTTACCGTATCTTTTAAAATAAACAGGAGAAAGACAGGTCTGGCAGTAGTTGACTCCGTGCATCGCACCGGCAAGGATTGCCGCAATGCACACCGCAAATGCTGCATTTTTATTTCCGAACAGAGCGAACAAAAGAGCGCACACAGTTCCGAACACATATATAAACGCCATACACAAACACTCGTTTTTAATAAAACGCTTATTTAATTCCCTTGTAAGAGAATACATAAATAAGCTGAATATCGGAAGTACAACGTTTGTAAGTATTGAAATCTCACTTCCGAGATTAAAGGTTTCCGATATGTATGACGGCATCCAGTTTGTAACACCGTCCCTCAGACTTCCCTGAATTGCAACGCCAAACATAAATACCAGCAAAAGTGCAAACACGGCAGGTGTAAATTTTTCTTTTTGTGAACTTTCCTCCGCTGTGACTGCCGCATTATTATTTTTTAAGTGTTTTTTTACGGTTTTATATCCGAATATCCATAAAAAACACATTATAACGGCGCACACGGCAGAAAACACAAAAACCGCTTTCCAGCTTGCTATGTGAATGAAAAACGGTGAGGCGATATATACAAATATAGTTGCAAAGGAGCTTCCCCAGAAAACCTTTATACAGCCTTTTTTGTACTCCTCGTCATTCAGCCTTGACGTCATAATTTTCACAATCGGCGGCCACATCATAGCCTGTGCGAAGCCGTTGACAAACCACACCGCCGTCATGTAACCCGGCTCGGACATAACCGGAATCAGCAGATTCATTGCTGCCGTGCATATAAGACCGAACACAATAATTTTTTCGGGCTTAAATTTATCTCCGAGATAACCGCTTATAAGCTGACCGGCTCCGTAGCTTACCGCACTTGCGGTGAGCGCAAGCGAAGCGGCTGTTTTTGTTATGTTCAGATCCTTTGTAATCTCAACCATAACGGCTGCATAATTAATTCTTGTCAGATAGCTAACAAAATAAATCGCAGAACATAAAAATACAAGAAAGCTGGCATATTTATTTTTCGCTGTCATTTTCATCTTTATAACCATTCCTTTCCGTGCCGTAAGGCACCTAAAGTCTGAAAGAAAATCACTCGGAGTGCTGTTTTGCAGCGAGTGGTGCTGTACACCGGTACTTCTCACTGCGGTTCGGTCACTGAATGGCTCTGACAATTCACCGAATTATCATTCACTCCCATTCAGCCGCTTCGCTTCCCCAAGCAAAAAGCAGTGCTATGGGCGATTTTATTCAGACTTTACCTTTCTCTCCAACAATTAAATCAATACCGTTTTCAATGTATTCGTTGCGTATAACCTCGGGCAGCTTTGAATCGGTTACATATGTAAACGATTTATCAGTATCAGACAGTTTTTCAAAAGCGCTTTTTTCAAATTTATTGCTGTCGGCAAGGATAATCACCTTGTCCGAAATCGACATCATTGCCTCCTGCATATACGAAGCATGACCGCAATATCCCGAGATACCGTTTTTGAGGGATATTGCATACGGGAATATAAAGCATTTTGAAACATGATAATGCTTTATCGTTTCAAGTGATATTCTTCCGTAGAATACATTATCCTCCTCGCTGAACAAACCGCCTATTAATATTACGTTTATTCTCGGATTCCGCCTTAGTATATTAAAATTATCCAAAGAAGCAGTTAAAACCGTAAGCGAATCAACGCCTGTTACAATCGCCTCGCACAGCTTTATCGCAGTACTTCCGCAGTCAACGGCTATAATATCACCATCATTGATAAGCGTAACAGCCGTTTGCGACAGCTCCTCCTTTTCCTTTTCAAACTCAGAGATACGAACCGCAAGGGATTCCTCCTTTTTTATTCCCCCGTGAGGAATTGCACCGCCGTGAATTCTTCTGAGCTTGCCCTGCCTTTCAAGCTGAAGCAGATCACGTCTGACGGTTTCGACCGAAACGTCGAATTTTTTCATAAGCTCGCCGATTGACACAGAACCGTTCATTTCGAGCATTTCACATATGCACTGTTTTCTTTCGATTGCAAACATACATTTCACCCCTGTTCTGATTTTTATATTGTTTTAATCACAATTCCACATTATACCACACTAATACACATATGTCAACATAAATACAAAAAAATTATTGCTATAATTCTCAAAAATAAAGTGCATATCTGCACGATAACGTTTTGAATCATTATCGTGCAGATATGCACCGACTAATTTAATTCTTTTTTAATAATGATATACGGCTGCGATTCTCTCCTCCATAAGGTCATTCACGCAAGCGCCGATACGCACTACGGTAACGGTTCTTTTTTCTCTGTCAAGCACACAGAAATTTACTGCGTCCTCTGATACCGTACCCGGGATTCTCGTCAAAAATATGGATTGCAATTTTAATGGAATTGATTGCTCAAATTGTGCATAACGCTGAAAATATCAATTCATGGTCTGAACACCGAAATCTCTACCGATATAAATTTCCTTGTCCGGAAAGATTTCCAAAGCATGAAGCCTTTAGGCTTTGATATGATCAAAGACGAAGATTACTATTAAACGTCAAAGCCCTATGCGCAAAAAGCATGGGGTTTTCATATGATAAGCTATCCTATTATCAGCTTATCAGAATTTTTTATTTTGCAGTGCTCTTTCGGTCAGCTCTGCCGCCGATGATGAAACATCTTTCCTGTTTGCCACATAATAATATATCGAATTGATAATGGCAAGCTGCGCTATTCTTGAATTTAATCCGAGAATTGAATATTCCGTTTCGTTTGAAGCGGTAAACAGAGCAATATCGCTCACCTTAATTATAGGTGATTTTCCTTTATTTGATATCGAAATTGTTGTTGCACCACATTCTTTTGCCGTTTTCAGTGCGTCTATAATATCCTTTGACGAGCCGGAATGTGAAATTCCGACCGCAACGTCATTTTTATTCATGTGCGACGCTGAAATCACCTGCATATGATTATCCGAAAACGCCGCCGCACGGCAGCCTATTCTCAAAAGCTTATGCTGAAAATCCATAGCAACCGACGCAGAATTGCCCAGACCGTAAATCATAATCTGTTCGGCAGTAAGAAGCTTTTGCGCCGCATTTTCAAGCTCGCTGCGATTTAAGGAATTTTTCGTCATTTCAAGCGCACAGTAAATATCGTTTGACACCTTTTCAAAAATATCAAAGCATGAATCCTCCGCTTTTATTCCATTCGTCAGCTCGCTCGTTCCCTCCTCCCTCGCTATAGAAATTTTAAGCTCCTGATAACCTCCGAAATCGAGCCTTTTCGCAAAACGAACGATTGTAGCCTCACCGCAACCGCATTTTTCGGCAAGCTCGGTTATCGAGAGAGGTATAAGTCCTTTCGGATTTTCAAAAATCCAATCCGCTATTTTCTTTTCCGCTTTACCCATTTTGGGGTAAAGCATTTTTATTTTTAACACTGTTTTATTCATATATTTATCATTTGCACCTTTCAGCTATTGAAATATGAAAATTTTTTCCATTACATTATACAACAATTTTAAAAAAATGTCAAATACTAAAATTTTTTTTGTAAAAAGACTTGAAAATATTTTCATATTATGATATAATAATTTTAGATTTTTAATTAAAAATGAAAATTATTTTTAGGAGTGTGATTATATGCTGAATTTTAAGATAAAAATCGGTCTTATTCCCGATGTGCGCAACCTCGGCGATTTTGCAACCAGAAAAGGTATTTTTGAGCCTGCAAAGGGCGTGGAGAGAAAAAACCATACCGTAGCGTACATAAAGGAGCATTTTTCCGATGAGATAACAGAGTTTACCGACCTCGAATGGCTGAACGATATGGGAGTTCTTTACAAAAATTCCGATTGTGACAAAGTCTGTCAGCGGCTGAAAGAAGAAAAGGTTGACGCTATTTTCATAATCAACTGCAACTTCGGAAATGAAGAAGCCTGCGGACGTGTGGCAAAACAAATGGGTCTGCCTGTGCTGTTATGGGGGCCTCAGGACACCGTCTTTGAACCGGACGGTATGCGCTACACCGATTCTCAATGCGGACTTTTTGCTATAAGCAAGCAGTTAAGACGTTATCATGTTCCATTTTCGTACATAGAAAACTGCAAGGTTGAGGACGGAATATTTGCGGACGGCTTGAACCGTTTTCTTTCGGTTGTTACCATGCTTAAAAACTTTAAAAATCTGAAAATAACCCAAGTAGGAACAAGACTTACACCGTTTAAAAGCGTTATGTACAACGAGCTTGAGCTGACCGAAAAATTCGGTATAAACCTCAACAATGTAAATATGGCGCAAGTTGAAGAAAAGTTTAACCGATTAATTTTGTCAAAATCAGACGAGCTTATCGCAGATACCGAAGAACTCAAAAAGAAATACGAGATTTTCGGGTTAGATGATGAAGCAATACGCAAAATGCTTACATTTGTATATGTATATAAGGAAATATTTGATGAAACCGGCTCTGACGTTCTGTCATCTGAATGTTGGACGGCAATGCCGCTTGCTTTCGGCGCAAATCCATGCCTTGCCATGAGTATTCTCTATGATATGGGATATATAGTTGCGTGCGAATCGGATATTCACGGCGCAATCACCTGCGCACTCCTCAGATGCGCCGCAAGAGGAAAGGAAGCTCCGCTGTTCGGTGAATTTACCGTAAGGCACCCCGAAAACAGAAATGCGGAATTATTATGGCACTGCGGTCCTTTCCCCTATTCGGTCAAATCAGACGATTCGGCGGCTAAGCTCTTTAACACAAAACCGTCATTTAAAGCAAAGGACGGAGATTATACAATAGCACGTTTCCAAGGTGACGGCGGCAATTACACGCTTTTGGGCGGCGAGTTTAAAACCACAGACGGCCCTCACACTTTCGGCACATATATGTGGGCAGAATTTAAGGATTTATCTTCAATTGAGAAAAAGCTGATAAACGGGCCTTACATTCATCACATGTCAGAGCTTTACGGAAATTATTCCGATATACTCGAAGAATTTTGTAAGTTTATTCCGGGTCTTGAATACGATCCGATAGAAAAATAATCAGGAGGAGAAAAGATTATGCAGTTAAACAGTTTTATGATGGACATGATTATGTCCGAACTTGAGGACGCAGTAGGCAGAGAAAACTGTTCCACAAGAGAAATCGACAAGCTTACACACGCAGTTGACTATTTTTGGCTTTCAAGAATGTGGGCGGACCGCGGAGAAAGAATGCCCGAGGCGGATATTATCGTATCGCCTAAGGACGCAAAGGAAACCTCTGCAATCTTAAAGATTGCCAACTACTACAAAATCCCCGTTACCACCTGGGGCGGCGGCGGCGGAACGCAAGGCGGTGCACTTCCGGTTTGCGGCGGGATACTTCTTGACACAAAGCGCATGAACAAGATTTATGACGTGAATACAGACAGTATGTACATAGAGTGCGGTACAGGTTCTATCTATAAGCACATTGAATGGGCGGCAAATGAAAAGGGTTATGCCACAATGCACTATCCGTCGTCTTTGACCTGCTCGACCGTTGGCGGATTTTTGGCACACAGAGGTATCGGTGTTTCGTCTACAAAATACGGCAAAATTGACGATATGGTTCTCGGCATGGAGGTTGTTCTTCCGAACGGTGATATAATCAACACCTCGCCCGCACCCAAGCATGCCGCAGGTCCGGATTTAAACCAAATTTTCATCGGTTCGGAGGGAACTCTCGGCATTATGACAAAGGCTCAGATGAGAATATACGATCAGCCGGAATCAAGACAATTCAGAGGATTTTTGTTCCAAAACATGACCGACGCATTCCATGCCGGAAAAGAACTGCTGCAAAAATTCAAGCCGTCTGTAATGAGATTATACGATGAAGCCGAAACTTCAACTCTTATCAAGAAAATTGTAGGTGTTGAGAAAAAGGGCGCATTTATGAATATTGCAATCGAGGGTGTAAAGGAAATAGTTGACGTTGAGCATAAAATCATGATGGAAACCTTTAAAAAATACAATGCCGAGGATTTGGGTTCGGAATACGGCGAAAAATGGTGGAAAGAGAAAATCACCTTCTTCTATCCGGGCAACATGATGGATTTACCGCAGCTTTTCGGAACTATGGATACAATTGCTCCGTATGATAAGATTGAAAAAATCTATTGGGAAATGAAAAAAGCAATCGAAACAAACTTCCCTATGGCAAGATTTATCGCACACTTCTCACACTGGTACGAATGGGGCTGTATGATTTATGACCGCTTTATAGTTGACGATGTTCCCAAAGATCCGCACGAAGCACTACGTCTGCACAATGCAATCTGGAGCTGCGGAGTAAGAACCGCACTTGCAAACGGCGGTGTTGTAAATGATCACCACGGAGTCGGCATAAAGCTCGGCAGACTGATGAAAGAACAGTACGGTCCGGCAATGCAGGTGTTTGAGGGTCTGAAAAAAGAGCTTGACCCGAACGGTATAATGAATCCGTTTAAGCTCGGACTGTAAGGAGGTAATAACAATGCTAATATCACAGAAAAGTAAAGAAATAATAGACAGCTGCCGTTTTTGCTGGATGTGCCGTCACATCTGCCCGATCGGAAATGTGACAGGTCAGGAAAGAAATACCGCACGTGCAAGAATGTTAGCGCTTTCGCTGGTAGAAAGAGAAGCTGAGCCTTTATCGGGAGTTGCCGATAATATATATGAGTGTTCTCTTTGCGGTGCCTGCACAAAGGAATGTGTAACAGGCTGGGATCCAGTCATGGCAGTAAAAGAGGTCAGAAGCGAGCTAATAATGAACGGAGAAACACCCGATTACATAATGAAATTGGTTGAGAATATCCAAAAATACGGCAATGTTTACGGCGAATCGGAAATTGATTCTGCTTTAAAAAAGGAAATCGAATCACTTCCCAAAAATGCCGATACACTGCTGTTAATCGGCAGGGACGCAATGTATAAAAGTCCTGAATCGGCAGTAAACGCAATTAAGCTTTTAAAGCGAATCGGAATTGATTTTACCGTGCTGCCCGAAGAACCCGATAGTGGTTATGCTATGGAATTTCTTATCGGAAAAACAGCCGAAACAAAGGAAATCATGGAAAACTGTGCAAAAGCGCTCACATTCAAAAAGGTTATCTGCTACGATCCGTCTGACGCTAAAATATTCCTGAGAGAATATAAGGAATGGGGCATTAAACTCTCATGCGAGGTTGTTACGTTCACTAAATTTATTGCAGAATTAATCAAAACAGGCGCAATCAAAATTAAAAAGACAAATAAATATTTCACGCTTCAGGATTCCGCAATCCTTGCAAGAGATTTGGACGAAACAGAACCGGTCAGAGAGATTATAGCTTCATGCGGAGAAAACAGAGAAATGCTCTGCTTCGGCAAAGATACAATCCTTGCCGGCAATCTCATCATGAACGAGTATATGCCCGAGGTGATGAAAGAGGTTGCCGAAGCAAGATGGATTAACGCTAAAAATATGAACGTGCAAATTCTTGTAACCGAAAACCCGGCAGAATATGAAATGCTCAAATCGGTTAAACCTAAAGATACAGAGCTTAAAACAATTGAGGAGGTAGTTTCAGAATGCTTACAGGCTTAAAGGAAATTCTTGATATTGCGGAAAAAGGCGGCTTTGCCATTCCGGCATTTAACGTATACAATATGGAAACGGTTATGGGTGTAATCAGAGCCGCAGAGGAAGCAAAAGCTCCGGTAATTATACAAAGCTACAGCCGTTTATTTACAAATGAGGAGGGCTATTATGTGTCCCCTATCGTGCTTGCGGCGGCAAAACGCGCAAGCGTTCCGGTATGCTTCCACTTAGACCACGGCGCAGGTCTTACCGAAGCAACCCGAGCGCTGAGATATGGTGCAAGCGGTATCATGATAGATAAATCGTCACTTCCGCTTGATGAGAATATTGCCGAAACAAAGAAAATCGTTGATATGTGCGGTGCTGTCGGAGTTGCGGTTGAGGGCGAATTGGGTCATGTCGGAAGTGTAAATGACAGTGAAATGCAGGAATTTACTAAGGTTGACGAAGCAAAAGAATTTGTTGAAAAAACAGGCGTTACCGCCCTTGCAATCCTTGTCGGAACAGCTCACGGCAGATATAAAAAAGCTCCGAAGCTTGATATTGAAAGAATTTCGGAAATTCATAAAGCAACAAAAGCACACCTTGTTCTGCACGGCGGCAGCGGTGTACCGGACGATCAGATTACGGCGGCGGTAAAAGCCGGAATACGCAAAATCAATTTCGGTACGGACGTATGCTATTCTTTTCTTGACAAGGTATTTGAAACGTCAAGAGATTTGATTGCCATAGATTTATTCATGAAGGACGCAATCGAAAATGTAAAGGCATTTGCACTTACAAAAATCGACCTTCTGGGAGCGAGGGATCGTGTATGATAGTCGGTATCGGCGCAAATGTTTACGATACTCTCATCACTCTTTCGGATTTTCCGCAAGAGGATACTAAAATGCGTGCCGAAAGCGTAAAGGTCAGCGGCGGAGGTCCGTGCGCAACAGGTCTTTGCGCTGCGGCAAGGCTCGGGGCAAAAGCGGCTTACATCGGTGTTTTGTCAAAGGATTCATGCGGTAGTTTCTTGCTTGATGATATGGCGAAGTATGGTTTGGATAACAGCTTTGTAGATGCTATCGGAGGTTATTCACCTTTCACATCATGTATATGGCTGAACACAAAAACTGCTTCAAGAACCTGTGTGTTCGATAAGGGCAACATTCCTCCCCTGTCGCTTTCGGAAAAGCAAAAACAGGCAATAGCAAATGCCGATATTCTGATG
The DNA here is from genome assembly GCA_934462715.1 of uncultured Clostridia bacterium. Classification (GTDB taxonomy): domain Bacteria; phylum Bacillota; class Clostridia; order UBA1381; family UBA1381; genus RGIG1988. The sequence goes on along the minus strand of CAKSIJ010000005.1, from coordinate 141,630 downwards.
GTTGATGGAAACGAATTGGGTGCTGCGATCGAGGGTGCAAAAACAGCACGTCAAAACGGAACCAAGGTTCTCTATGATGCCGGAGGTCTTTATGACGGAATCGAACGCTTACTCCCTCTTGCAGATATTTTAATACCCTCGGCGGAATTTGCAACGGGGCATACAAAAACAAACGATATCGAATCCGCTGCAAAGGCACTGTTTGAAATGTATTCTCCCGAAACGGTCGTTATCACCGACGGAAAAAACGGCGGAATATTATATGACGGAGAAACTGTATGGCAATACCCGGCATTTCCCGTTGAGGCGGTAGATTCAAACGGCGCAGGCGATGTTTTTCACGGAGCATTTGCATTTTGCGTGCAAATGGGTTATAATTATAAAAATTGCTGCATATTTTCAAGTGCCGTATCCGCACTTAAATGTACCGGCATAGGCGCAAGAGAAAGCGTACCGGAATTTAATGATGTTATCAAATTTTTAAAGGAGCGTGGAATTAATGAATTATAAAAGAACTTGGACAAAAAAATTCGGAAAATCCGAAATATATAAGCGTGAAAACAGCGGCTGCCAAAAGGTTGAAATAGATATGCTTCGTTTGGCAGACGGTGAACAGAAGTCTTACCGTGAAAAGGATAAAGAATATGCACTTGTCATTCTCGGTGGAAAATGCGATGTAAAGGGCGAAAACTTTAACTTTCCGAATGTCGGAAAGAGAAAGGACGTTTTTGACGGTGCGGCTACCTGTATCTATGTACCGGCAAACACTCCGTTTACAGTCACCGCAAAGGGCGAGGTACAAATCTGTGTTTCAAAATCTCCCTGTTGTGAAGTTTTTGAACCAGCCATAATAAACCCCGAGGACGTAATAATCAAAAATCTCGGCAAGCCCGGCTGGGAGCGTGAAGCACACTTCATACTCGATGAAAGAGTAAAATCAAAGATGCTTTATATAGGCGAAGCGTTCGTTAAGGGCGGACAATGGGCAAGCTATCCTCCTCACAAGCATGACGACGACAATATGCCGACAGAAGCCGAAACGGAAGAAATATACTACTATGAATTTAAAAAGCCGCAGGGATTCGGTATTCAGCGCGTATACACAATGGAGGGTGATGTTGACGAAACATATGTTGTTAAATCGGGCGACTTTGTTGAAATACCCAGAGGTTACCACCCGTTCCATGCAGCCCCCGGATATGACAACTACTATCTGTGGATAATGGCTGGCGAGGACAGAGGTTTTTATATGACCACCGATGAGGAACACGCTTGGCTGAACAAATAAGTATGTAACATTATATTGCAGAAAACGGGAACGGACATCTGTTCCCCGTTTCTGCAATTCCGGCTTATATAAAAACAAGGAGGATATTTTATTATGCTCAACAAACTAAAAGCTCTTAACCCTAACATAAAAATATATGACATTCATTCCGCAGAATTTAAGAAATACGGTCATGTACTTAGCATTGATACGCATGAAATTGTTTTTGAATGTGAAAAAATCACCCGTCCCGAAAACGGCTCCGAATATATTTTGTCTGTGCCCGAGCTTGAAAATCTTTCATGCTCCGCAAAAATCAGAGAACTTTCTTTCGGCGGCTGCCCGGCGCAGATAGGCTTGTGTCACGGCAGCAACAGCTGTATAAACGCCCTTGAATTTCACAAAAGCTCCGAAATTAACATTGCCGCAACACCGCTGATTCTGCTTCTGGGGCTTGAATATGAAATGAACGGCAATGATTATCAATCGGAGAATATAAAAGCGTTTTACCTCGAAAAGGGCGACGCTGTTGAGGTATATTCCACAAGTCTGCATTTTTGTCCTTGCCAAACCGAAAAAGACGGATTTTCCTGCGTGGTGGTTTTGCCAAAGGACACTAACGATGTTCTTGATATACCGTCCGACGACAAGCTGTTATTCAAAAAGAATAAATGGCTGATATGTCATGAGGACAACAACGCATTAATTGCAAGAGGTGTGTATCCAGGAATACACGGCGAAAATTACAGGATAGCTTTTTAAAATAATCATACAATAAAAAGATGATTTTAGGCGGTTATATAAAATACTTTTTTTGTATAACGGCAGAACGGAGATAATTATGAAATACTTACTCGGAATAGATTTCGGCGGCGGCGCTTCAAAAGCAACGCTTCTCGGAGAGGACGGTGTTATCGCCGCAACACATACGGTGGAATATCCTACCAATTATCCGCAAAAAGGATATGCAGAACAAAATCCCGATGACTGGTATTCGGCAGTCAGGGAAAATATATCCGAGATATTCAAAAAAAGCGGCATAAACAAAGAGGATATTGTGGCTTTGTGCCTTGACGCAGCTACACATACGTCTGTTTTAACGGATAAAAACGGAAACGTGCTTCGTCCGGCAATATACTGGACTGACAGCCGCAGTACCAAAGAATGTGAATATATCCGAAAAAATTATGCCGATACAGTATTAAAGAAAGCCCTGCACAGCGTTGACACAATCTGGACGCTGCCGCAGCTTATGTGGGTACGCAACAACGAATCGGAAATTTGGGAAAAAATCGGTATGATATTCTTTCCGAAGGACTATATCCGCTATCTTTTAACCGGTGAATACTGCACAGATTATATTGAAGCCGAGGGCAGTATGCTCTTTGATTATAACACCCTCACTTGGTCTGAGGAGCTTTGCGGAATAATCGGTCTTGATACCGGTATTTTGCCGAAAATCATCTCCCCCTCCGAATCTGCCGGTATGATATGCGAAAAGGCAGCTTTGGAAACCGGTCTTTCACGAAATACAAAAGTAATCTGCGGAACAACCGATACCGCATTGGAAATTTTCGCCTCCGGTGCAGTCGAAAATGGAAATATGACAATAAAGCTTGCAACGGCAGGAAGAATATGCATTGTGACGGATAAGCCGTATCCGCACAAACACATGATTAATTATTCACACATAGTTAAAGGCTTGTGGTATCCCGGAACGGCAACAAAATCATGTGCCGCATCTTACAGATGGTATCGTGACACCTTCGGCGGAAAATATAACGAACTTGACTCGGGAGCGCAGAATATATCCGTCGGCTGTGACGGACTGATTTTCCACCCGTATTTAAGCGGAGAGCTTACGCCATATGCCGATCCGAGCCTTTGCGCAAGCTTTACCGGCATACGTGCATCTCACACAAAAGCGCATTTTTCACGCGCTGTAATGGAAGGTGTGGCAATGTCGCTCATGGACTGCAAAACAGTCTTTGATGAGCTTGGAATTGATTTCCCGAAAAATGCCAACATAATCGGCGGCGGCTCCGAAAGTCCGGTTTGGCGGCAAATTGTTTCCGATTCATTGGGAATTGAGCTTGTACAAAAAGAAAGCAGTGATTCATCTTTGGGAGGGGCAATGCTCGCAGGGATTGCCGCCGGAATATGGGAAAGTCCGTCACAGGCGGTCAGCGTATGCTCAAAGACATTATCGGTAACAAAACCCTGCTATGAAAACACCGCAAAGTATGCAAGGCTTTATGAAAGATACAGAAAAATTCATGATATACTTGCTCCGATTTACAACGAAGCTTTTGATATATAATATACTGAATACAACAAAAAGTGCACACTGCTGACGGTGCTTTTTATTCATTCAGGAGGTTAAACAGATGAAAATAACGGTTTGCGTTAAGGTGATTAAAGGTGAATTAAACCCGTTTGACGAATGTGCTTTGGAATGTGCGCTGTGTGTGGAAAATGCCGAAATTACGGTTTTGTGCATGGGTTCTCAGGCTTGCGCTTCAGCACTCGAACGTATTTCAAGGCTTTGCGTCAGCAGAATTATTCTGTTAAGTGATAAACGTCTTGCCGGGTCCGATACTCTCGCTACAAGCTATGCTTTATCATGCGTTATAAAAAGTATTAACCCCGAGCTTGTTATCTGCGGCAGACAAAGCATTGACGGCGACACCGCACAAGTCGGACCTTGCCTGTCGGAATTTCTCGGGTATAACCTCATAACCAATGTTATGGAAGCGGAAATACATGATAAGATTTTCTGCAAAACACGTATGGGCGATGAAGAAACATCCTTACCGGCAGTGCTGACTGTTGAGCGTTTTAATACTCTGCGTTTCCCCCGTATCGGTTCAAAGCCGAAAAAAATTGAAGTAATCGATGCGGATACCGCAGAAATTGACACGTCAAAATGCGGTCTTAAAGGTTCGCCCACAAGGGTTATCAAAACATTTGAAAGCAGCTGCGGCGCAAGAAAATGCCGGTACATTTCACCGAATGAGCTTGATTTTGTAATATCCGAAGCATTAAAAAGGGCAAAAGCCGAAATCAAGCCAAGAACACGCGGAGAAAAGCTTGAATCGATTACTGTAATAGGTGCTGATTTAGAGAATATCGCACATGAGCTTGCGGTAAACGTAAGAATAATTGAAAGCAAGAATTATAAAGAAATAACGGAGCTTGTCAAAAACGATAATGCGGTTTTGTGGAAAGCCGATTTATGGGGCAGAAAGAACGCCCCTCGTGCTGCGGCTATTCTCAAAACCGGATTGTGCGCCGACTGTACCGCACTCGAATGTGACGGCGGCAAGCTTTATATGTACCGTCCCACCTTCGGCGGTACTCTGACAGCTAAAATCGAATGTCTCACAAAACCTCAAACCGCAACTGTTCGTGTTGAAGAAACAGAAAAAAACGGTATTGTTTTCGGTTTCGGCAGAGGTACGGCAGATTCGATTGAAGTCTATACATGGCTTGCGCAAAAATACAATGCACAAATCGCAGCGTCACGCGCCTTGGTTGATATGGGGCTTGCACCGTACGAACAGCAGGTTGGTCTTACCGGCAAAATCATTGCGCCCAAAGTATACGTTGCCTGTGGTATTTCCGGCGCAGTTCAGCACACCTGCGGTTTTGAAAACGCCGGTACGGTTATTGCGGTTAACCCTGATAAAAATGCAAGAATTTTTGAATTTGCCGACTTTGGTATTATAGGTAAATTTTAAAATTCAACAATAGACATATTAATATGTATCAAAGCACAAAAGCGGCGAAATCCGCCGCTTTTGTTCCGTTAAAATATCAAATCCGCTCTTTCCTTGAACACCGCCACAATAATTCTCATCAGCTCCCTGTCACGAAATCCTCCGATTCCGTTCAGTATTATTTTTTTCGGAGCAATCGTCATCAGCACGTCTAATATTTCATCGTCAAATAAATCAAATTCTGCAATTTTGTTATGGTGAGAATTGCGCAAAACATAACCGTTCTCATTCGGTTCTATGATAATTCTTTCGGCAAGCGGCACTCGCATATTTATATACAGAGTTAAATAATCGGTAAGCTCCCTTAATCCGTAAGCCGCTTCAGTACTGCGGCAGCTTCCGAGCTCTTTCAGCTCGCTAATTTCAGTAACCATATCTATCTGCTCCCTCCCAAATCGTCGTCAAAATAAGCAGGACATCAAAATGCAAATAGATCTGTTGCCGGAAAAGCTTATCAGTATTGCTCAACCGGCAGAATACTTCCTATATCCTCCGGAATACCGCTGTTTAACGGAATAACCGAAACACCGTGTTTTTCGCAAAATCCGATAAATTCCGCACCGAACGACGTAAGGAAAACATCACCGTTTACCGCAAGCGTGTTTTTATCAATCAAGCCGCCTATTCCCCCGGCAAAGCCGTTAGACATTCCGCAAAGCCTGATTTCTTTCGGATTGATACACACAGAGTCGATACCGTACATCAGAGCCGATTCGTTTATTTTCCTGTCGGACGTGATTATCGCATTTCCCGAAATAATGCAAACCGAGCATTTTGTATATCCTTGCTTCACATTAATTAATTTTCCACACATGGATTTATAATATTCGTAAACGGTTGATTCGGTATATTTTAAATTATGGAAAAAATAATTACCGATTGCGGCGCCGTTGTAGGCAATATCTGACGGATATTTGTCCGAAAGCAGCGTCTTTCCCTTTATTATTTTCGCTTCGGGCATTTGAGCTTTATAATAATCGTAAGCCGACGGTTCGCAAACAAAGGTGTTTTTTCCGAGATGTACTATCTGCATATCGGCATGACCGCACACCGATTCATACAAACCGTCAATTTTTTTGGTTTTTATCACATCAATTCCGAATTCCGAAAGCTTTTCGATTGATTTTGGGTTGATTCTGTAATCAACAATAACCTTTGCTACCTTACCAGTCAGCAAATTCGGTTTTTCTACAAATTCCGGCAAAATATTTTCTCCTTTTTATCTTTTCGGGAACAGCGCATTTTCGAACAATTAAAATCGTCGCACTGTAAATAAACAGGCATTATTCCCCGGGGAATATCACTTTAATACGCTCTCGCCGTTCAGGTAATCCAAAGCCGACTGTGCCAGCACTGCCGCGCCTCGGCAGATACATCTTTCGTCAACGTCAAATTCCGAGCTGTGCAGCGGTTTATTTATTTTATCGTTACCTGCTCCGAGTTTAAAATAGGACGACGGAACAAGCTGAGAAAAATAAGAAAAATCATCACCCGTCATAGACGCTTTTTCAAGCTCCTCAATTTTTTCAAAGCACCCAAGCTTTTTTGCCGCATTTATCACAATTTCATTCATTTTTTTATCATTTATCACCGGCGGATAAAGCTTTCTGAAATGATATTCGTAGGCACAACCCGATTCTCCGCATGATTTTCTGATACAATTCTCAATCAGGATTTCAATTTTCTTTCGTGTTTCGATGTCAAGAGAACGCGCCGTACCAGTAATTTCAACAGTGTCGGGAATGATATTGTTCATAGTCCCGCCATTTATTGTGCAGACAGAAACAACGCAGACATCGGGATTTGGAAAATTATCCGAAACAACGTTAGACAAGCTTTTGACAAGTTCAGCCGCCGCATATATCGGATTTATGCATTTTTCCGGGCAAGCGCCGTGACCGCCCTTTCCTTTGACTATAATTTTAAAATCATCGGGAGATGCCATGATTGAGCCGTTTCTGTATTGTAAAGTGTTGTAGCTTGCCAGGGGTTCAACGTGCAGAGCGATTGCAGAATCAACTATCGGCGAGTTCATCACACCTTCACGAATCATAGGTTCTGCTCCGCCGTCACCCTCCTCTGCCGGCTGAAAAACAGCCTTGACATTTCCGTAAAATTCACAGCCTGATAACATCAAAAGCTTGCAGGCTCCAAACAGTGCGGTCATGTGAATGTCATGACCGCAAGCGTGCATACAGCCTTTATGGATTGACTTAAAGCTAACATCTGTTTTTTCCACCATAGGCAATGCGTCCATATCGGCACGGAGCAACAGTGTTTTGCCGTTTCCCTTTTTGCCCTTAATATCGGCAACAACCCCCGTGCCATAGCATTTTTTATACGGAATACCCATTTCATTAAGCTTTTTGCAAATCAATTCCGAGGTTTTGAACTCACAGGCTTCAAGCTCCGGTATTTTGTGAAATTCTCGGCGCAGTTCTATCAATTCACCGCTGATTTTTTTTGCTTCTTCATAAATCATATTGTTTCTTTCCTTGTTAATAAATTTTTTATCAGAGCATAGGATTTATTTAATGAATCATTTGTTTAAACTCTTCCTCATTTATGATTTTCACGCCAATATTTTCGGCTTTGGTAAGCTTGCTTCCGGCTTCCTCTCCGGCAAGAACATAGGTTGTCTTTTTAGAAACCGAGGACGAAGTTTTTCCGCCGAACGATTCGATAATATCGGACGCTTCTTTTCTTGAATATCCCGGCAATGTTCCTGTCAGTACAAAGGTCATTCCCTCAAATCTTGAATCGGATGCGTTTTCTTCGGTATTTGAAATCATATTTACTCCTGCGTTTTTCAGCCGTTCAATCAGTTCGAGATTCTGACTTTCTTCAAAAAATTCGCATATGCTGTCAGCCATTGTTTCGCCTATATCGTCAACAGCCGATATTTCTTCCTTTGATGCGTTCATTACTGAGTCCATTGATTTGAATTTCTTTTCAAGTATTTTGGCGGCTTTTTCACCTATGTGTCTTATTCCAAGTCCGTAGATTAATCTGTACAGCGGATTCTGTTTTGAATTTTCAAGCGCATTGATAAGATTTTCGGCAGATTTTTTCCCGAGCTTGTCCAGACCGGCAATTTTATCCGCTTCAAGATAGTATAAATCAGCGGCGGTGCTTATCAGACCTTTTGACAGCATTTGTTCGATAATTGCAGGACCCAAGCCGTCTATATCCATTGCATTTCTGGAAGCAAAGTGAATAATGTTTCTCATTCTCTGCGCCGGGCAGTTTGCTCCGGTACATCTGTATGCCGCCTCACCCTCCTCGCGGACAACAATTGCACCGCACTCGGGGCAATGAGCCGGCATAACGAAATCGGTTTGCGTTCCGTCCCTCTCATCTTTAACTACTTCGACAACCTCCGGAATTATATCTCCGGCTTTCTGAATTATTACAGTATCACCGTTTTTAATACCCTTTTCGACAATATAGTCCAGATTATGGAGAGTTGCACGTGAAACAACAGAACCGGCAATTCTTACCGGTGTTAAAACCGCAAGCGGAGTTAACACTCCCGTTCTTCCGACCTGAACGGCAATCTTTTCAATTTTTGTTTTTTGCCGTTCTGCCGGAAATTTATATGCAATCGCCCATTTCGGATATTTTGCGGTAGAACCGAGCATGGTTCTTTGTGTAAAGCTGTTTACCTTTATAACAGCACCGTCTATATCATAATAGAGCTGACCTCTTTCCTCCCCTATTTCAAGTACGCGCTTATATGCGTCTGCAATCGTTTTATATTCGTTATTGTCGGGAATCGTCTTAAACCCGAGTTCTTTTAAAAATTTCAGTCCATCAAGATGTGAAGTTATTTTCCTTCCTGCAATTTGCTGAATGTTAAATACAAATATATCAAGCTTTCTTTGCGCTGTGATTTTTGAGTCAAGTTGTCTGAGCGACCCTGCCGCCGCATTTCTCGGATTTGCGAAAAGCGGTTCTTCCATATCCTCACGCATAGCGTTTAGCCGGTTGAAATTTTCCTTTGACATGAAAATTTCCCCTCGCACTTCAAGATATTCAATCGGCTCGTTCAGCTTCATCGGAATTGAACGGACAGTTTTTAAGTTCTCTGTAACGTCCTCTCCGACGTTTCCGTCCCCTCTTGTAGATCCTCTCACAAATTCACCGTTTCTGTATTCAAGCGATACCGAAAGACCGTCAATTTTGTGTTCGGTAACATAGGTATAGTCCGAAACGACGCTTGCAACTCTTTTATCAAAATCATATATTTCAGCTTCATTAAATGCGTCCTGCAAGCTTTCCATTCTGACCTCGTGAACCACCGGGTCAAATTTATCGAGTACAGCACCGCCGACCCGTTTTGTCGGCGAATTCGGTGCGGCGAACTGAGGATATTCATTTTCCAATTCTTCAAGCTCTCTCAAAAGCTTATCATATTCCATATCGGATATTTCGGGGCTATCGTCTACATAATATTTTTTTGAATGGTAATTCAAAAGCTCTGTAAGCTCATTTATTCTTTTTTGTGCATTTTCCAAAATTATTCCTCCTCCGTCTTAGGCGTAACGCTCATATCGCCGTTTCCGTAATACTGCGGCACTCTGCCGACTATTACCGTTTCAGCTATCGGTATTGTATCCTCAACCAATTCTGTTTTACTCATAGATGCACAGTGAACGGATATATTCACAAAAACCTCTATGTATATTTTATGCCTGACCTGATTTATTCCACACGACTCAAATTTATCCGAAAATACAAGGTCGGTAATATCGGTAGGTTTGACGGTAATTTTCAAATCCGGTCCGAGTCCCGAAAAAATCGGGTTGTTAAAAATATTTCCAAGCGGCATTGTAACGGGACTTGCTTTGATATTCGTTACCTGATCCTGTAAATATATAGACAAATCAGCTTTAACCTTATTCATAAGCGCCGTTTTTGTCTGTACCGAGGTTATCTCGTTTTCATCGTTATAGCTAAGCTTTACAAAATCATCATAATCGAACTGATTCTTTGCAAAATAGTCCTCAACTGTATTATTGATTGCGTCAGAACCGATATTTATGGCATGAGGTACAAGCACCTTTAAAAATGCAGTTCTCATTTGCATAAACAGCATTACAAATGCGGCAAATACGCTGAAAAACACTGCAGCAAAAAAAAATTTTGCAAAAGCGGTTCTGTATTTATACTTTATTATATTACTTTTTGAAAGTCCCATACGCATAGACATATACCTCCGCTCAAATTACCGTAAGCAAAAAGCGTTGTTCTGTTTGTATATTATGCGTTTTCGGTTTTATCGGTGAAACAAACGGCACAAAGGACTGCTGTTTATCCCCTGTGCCGAATCGTTATTATTCTTCTTCTGTTTTTGTTACAGCGATAGATAATTCATCAAGCTGTTTTGGCTCAACGACATCGGGTGCGCCCGACATAAGCTCGGAAGCGTTCTGTACCTTTGGGAATGCGATTACATCTCTGATATTTTCACAGCCCGTAATCAGCATAACAAGTCTGTCAAGACCGTATGCCATACCGCCGTGAGGAGGTGTACCGTACTTCAAGCCCTCAAGCAGGAATCCGAATCTTGCCCAAGCGTCCTCGTCCGAAAGTCCCAGAACTTCAAACATCTTCTGCTGAAGTGCGGAATTGTAAATTCTTATACTTCCACCGCCTGCTTCACAGCCGTTTATAACAATATCGTATGCTTTTGCTCTCACTCTGCCGGGGTCGGAATCAAGATACTGTATATCCTCGTCCATGGGCGCCGTAAACGGGTGGTGCATTGCTTGGTAACGTCCCTCATCCTCGTTGTACTCCAACAGCGGAAATTCCGTTACCCACAGGAAATCATAGCTTCCCTTTTCAATCAGACCCAATTTCTTTGCAATATGAACTCTCAATGCGCCCAGTGAATCAAATACCACCTGATTTTTGTCAGCAACGAATAACAGTAAATCGCCCGGCTTTGCATTCATAGTGGAAATCAGTCCGTCAACTTCTTCCGGCTTTAAGAATTTCGCAAATGACGAACGATGCTCGTTCTCTCCGACATTCAGCCATGCAAGACCCTTAGCACGGTAGCTCTTTATAAACTCGGCAAGTGCGTCAATCTCTTTTCTCGAGAACTTATCTGCGCCGCCGTCAACATTTATACCTCTTACGCTGCCGCCGTTTGCGACTGCGCCTGAAAATACCTTAAATTCCGAATCCTTAACAACGTCCGAAACATTTACAAGCTCCAATCCGAAACGCGTATCGGGCTTATCAGAGCCGTATTTTTCCATAGCAATCTTATAAGGTATTCTTCTCAAAGGCAATTCTACGTCTATACCCTTGAACTCTTTGAAGAGCTTTTGAACAAACTTTTCATTCACACCCATAACGTCCTCGGGCTCAACAAAGGACATTTCCAAGTCTATCTGAGTAAACTCCGGCTGTCTGTCTGCTCTCAAATCTTCATCTCTGAAACACTTTGCAATCTGGAAGTATCTGTCCATTCCCGATACCATCAAAAGCTGCTTGTAAAGCTGTGGTGACTGCGGAAGTGCATAGAATTTTCCCGGGTGAACACGGCTCGGAACAAGATAATCTCTTGCACCCTCCGGTGTACTCTTCATAAGAATAGGAGTTTCAATCTCCAAAAATCCGTTATCAGCATAATAATTTCTTGCCAGCTGTGCAATCTTGTGTCTTGCAATCAGATTTTTCTGAACGTCCGGACGTCTTAAATCAAGGTATCTGTATTTAAGTCTGATTTCGTCCTTTACAGATGAGTTTTCCTCAACGGCAAACGGAGGTGTTTCAGCCTCATCCAGTATTCTCAATTCCGTTACTTGAATTTCGATTTTTCCCGTTTTAATCTTATCGTTTATGCTCGAACGCATTACAACTGCACCTTTAGCGGCAAGAACATATTCGTTTCTTACCTTTTGTGCCTTATCAAACGCTTCTTTTGAAATATCCTCGGAAAATGACAGCTGTACAATTCCAGAAATATCTCTCAAATCAATAAAAGTCAAAGCGCCAAGCTGTCTGTAGGTCTGCGTCCAGCCCATTACAATAACTTCTTCACCGATGTTAGTTTCGCTCAGTTCTCCGCATTTGTGCGTTCTTTTAAACCCCTTAATCGTTTCCATTTATCATTTATCTCCTTTTATAAAATCTGCAATTTTATCTACAGCGACCTCTGTCTGCTCGCCCGATTCCATATTTTTAAGCTTTACCGTACCGCTTTCAATCTCGTTATCTCCGAAAACTGCGGTATATTTGCAGCCGATTTTGTTTGCATATTTCATCTGCGGCTTTAAACCTCTTTGCATATGGTCAATGTCAAGCATGATTTCCCTGTTTCTTAAATCTCCTGCAAGCTTAAAGCAGTAATCGCCCGCTTTTTCGCCGAGTGCTATAATATAAAGGTCAAGCAATTCCTCATTAGGAATTTTAACGCTCAGCTCGTCAAGACGTATCAGAAGTCTTTCAATTCCGAGTCCGAAGCCTATTCCCGGAAGCGGATCGCCGCCGAATTCCTCGATCAAGCCGTCATATCTTCCGCCGCCGCATACCGTAAACGGACCGCTTATTATTTCAAAAACCGATTTTGTATAATAATCAAGTCCTCTTACAATTCCCGGATCAACGGTATACCCCACTCCGAGCAAATCAAGATAGTGCTTAAATCCGTCAAAATGCTTTGAGCAATCCTCACATATATAATCAAGAAGAATCGGTGCACCCTTTACAAGGCTTTGGCATATTTCCGATTTACAATCCAAAATTCTCAGAGGATTTCTCTCAAAACGGCTCTTACAGGTATCGCAAAGCTCATCATATTTAGGTCTTAAAAAATCCTTTAGCACTTCTCTGTAGCGCTGTCTGCATTTCGGGCAGCCTATACTGTTGATATTCACCGATAAATCGGAAAGTCCCGCATCATTCAAAAAGCTGAGCGCAAGACCTACAATTTCTGCGTCTATCGACGGTCCGTAAGAACCGATTGCCTCAACTCCGAACTGATGAAATTCTCTCAATCTTCCCTTTTGCTTATTTTCATATCTGAAGCACGGCACATTGTAAAATGCCTTAAACGGAAGTGCTTCGGCATATTGGTTATGCTCCAAAAAGCTCCTTGCAACAGAGGACGTTCCCTCCGGTCTTAATGTAATGCTTCTTCCGCCCTTATCGTTAAAGGTGTACATCTGCTTTTGTACCACATCGGTCGTATCTCCGACTCCTCTTTCAAACAGCTCCGTATGCTCAAAGGTCGGAAAACGGATTTCTCTGTAGCCGTAACAGTCACAAACTTTTTTAAACTTTTTTTCAAGCCAATGCCATTTGTAGCTGTCTTGCGGCAGTAAATCCTCTGTACCCTTCGGTGCGTGAGTTATTAACATCTGTATATCATATCCTTTCGGTAGTAAAAATCATTACAATATCAGGCTGAGATAAATCAACCAACCTATATTGTATAATTTTATTCTCATAATGTCAAGTGATTTTTGCAGAAATTTGCATTAATTTGTCATATCTATGCAAAACACTGCACGCACAAAATAAATGCGCATTAATATTTGTGTTTTAAATTCATCAGGTATCAAGCTTTAACACGCTCATGAATGCCTCCTGCGGCACTTCTATGCTGCCAACCTGGCGCATACGCTTTTTACCCTCTTTTTGCTTTTCAAGCAGCTTCTTCTTTCGGGTTATGTCGCCGCCGTAGCACTTTGCAAGCACGTCCTTTCGCATTGCCTTAACCGTTTCTCTTGCGATAATTTTGTTGCCTATCGCAGCCTGAATCGGCACTTCAAAAAGCTGTCTGGGAATTGTTTCTTTCAGCTTTTCGCACATCTTTCTTGCTCTCGAATAGGCGTTATCCTTATGAATTATAAAGGAAAGTGCGTCAACCATATCGCCGTTTAAGAGAATGTCAAGCTTTACAAGCTCGGAACGGCGGTACTCGGAAAGCTCATAATCAAATGACGCATATCCCCTTGTTCTGGATTTTAAAGCGTCAAAGAAATCGTAGATTATTTCATTGAGCGGCAGCTCATAAAATATCTGCGCTCTTGTCGCCTCCATGTATTTCATATCAATAAATATTCCTCTGCGCTCCTGGCACAGCTCCATAACGTTTCCGACAAAATCGGTGGGAACCATAATATCGGCTTTAACCATAGGTTCTTCCATAAAATCTATTTCGGTAGGATTCGGAAGATTTGTTGGGTTATCCACATTGATAACCGAGCCGTCGGTTTTATGAACCTTATATATAACGCTCGGTGCGGTTGTTACAAGGTCAAGGTTATACTCTCTTTCAAGTCTTTCCTGGATAATCTCCATATGCAGAAGTCCCAAAAATCCGCAGCGGAATCCGAACCCCAATGCAACAGACGTTTCTGCTTCGAACATCAGCGCCGCGTCATTCAGCTGCAATTTTCCGAGTGCGTCCTTTAAATCGTCATACTGTGCGCCGTCAGCCGGATATATTCCGCAATAAACCATGGGATTTACCTTTTTATATCCCGGAAGCGGTTCATTTGCCGGTCTGTTTGCAAGCGTCACGGTATCGCCGACTCTTGTATCCTGAATATTCTTGATACTTGCCGCAATGTACCCCACGTCGCCCGCAGAAAGCTTCGAAAGCGGTATCATGCCGTTTGCGTGAAGTGCACCGACTTCAACCACATCAAATTCGGCATCCGTTGCCATAAGCTTTATTCTGTCGCCCGGCTTTAATTCTCCGTCCTTAACTCTCACATAAACTATAACGCCCTTGTAGCTGTCATAATAAGAATCGAAAATCAGAGCCTTTAACGGAGCGTTTTCGTCCCCCACGGGTGACGGTATTTTATTTACTATTGCTTGCAAAACCTGTTCCACATTAAGACCTGTTTTTGCCGATACCTGCGGTGCGTCCTCGGCAGGTATTCCGATTACGTCCTCGATTTCCGCAATCGCTCTCTCCGGCTGTGCGGACGGCAAATCTATTTTATTTATAACAGGAACTATTTCCAGATCATGTTCAAGTGCAAGATAGGTGTTTGCAAGCGTTTGCGCTTCTATTCCCTGTGACGCGTCAACTATTAAAATAGCTCCCTCGCAGGCAGCAAGGCTTCTTGAAACCTCATAGTTAAAGTCAACGTGTCCAGGTGTGTCTATTAGATTGAGGGTGTATATTTCGCCGTCCTCAGCCTTGTACATCAAACGGACTGCGTGCGCCTTAATCGTTATTCCCCTCTCACGCTCTAAATCCATGTTATCTAACAGCTGTTCCTCCATATCGCGCTCCTCAACCTCGCCGGTGAGCTCCAGAAGCCTGTCCGCAAGCGTTGACTTTCCGTGGTCTATGTGCGCTATTATGCAAAAATTTCTTATCTTATCTTTGTTTTCCAATGACATTGTTCTTTCTCTCCGTAGTTATTTTTTTATTTCAGATAATTTAAAACAAATTATTAAGCAGCTTTTATTATATCAGCAGCTTGCCGTCACCGTCGTACAATACCTTGCCTGTCAATATTGCAATTCCGTCCGCCGCTCCCCAGATTACTCCGCCGACTCCGCATGTTATTACAGAAGCTGCAATCTGAAGCACCGCATAGGTTTTATATCCCATATAAAATCTGCCGATTCCGAGGGCTCCGCAAAACAGCTGCAAAACTCCCGCTGTGATTCTCGATTTTGTTCCGTATTCGCCGAAGCTTTCAGACTTATGAAAAAAACTGCCGTTATTCTTCAATTCTCCGTCATTATCCACCCTGACCGCAAAATCGGAAAAGCTGTAAAATTCATTTTCATCGGTTCTGTTCTGCTTTGCACCGCAAAACGGGCATACCGTTTCATCTGCGATTCTTCTGCCGCACTCTTTACAATACATTTCATTCTCCGTTCCGCCGTTTATGGATTTGGCTTATTTATTATTTTTAATTTTATCCCAATATTGTCTGACCGTCTGCTCGGTTTTGTTATCCCCGAAGCTGTAATATTTTTTGTTTTTAAGCTTATCGGGTAAATACTGCTGCTTCACATAATGACTATCATAATCGTGCGGATATTTGTATTCCGTTCCGTGTCCGAGCTTTTCCGCACCGCCGTAATGTGCGTCTTTAAGATGAACCGGGATTTCTCCGCTGTCCGATTTTTCAATATCCGCCATTGCATTCCATATTGCCATCGCCGAAGAATTTGATTTTGGCGCTGTCGCAAGCAAAATAACCGCTTCTGATAACGGAAGCTGCGCTTCGGGCAAGCCAAGCTGCAATGCGCTGTCAACGCACGCTTTTGTGACCGCCGCCGCCATAGGATAAGCTAAGCCTATATCCTCCGAGGCGATAACCAAAAGACGTCTGCACGCACTCTGAATATCCCCCGCGCTCAAAAGTCTTGCAAGATAATGAACCGCCGCATCCGGGTCGCTTCCTCTGATAGATTTTTGAAATGCGCTCAAAATATCATAGTGGCTGTCGCCGTCTCGGTCATAGCGCATCGCTTTTCTTTGTGTTGCCTGTTCCGCAATATCAAGAGTAATATGCAGATTTCCCTCACTGTCCGGAACAGCTCCGAGCGCACACACTTCAAGTGAATTGATCGCCTTGCGCACATCTCCGCCCGACATTTTCGCCAGATGCATTATCGCATCATCATCGGCAATCAGCTTATAGTTTTTGTATTCCTCCTGCTCCATCTTTGATATGCATCTTCTAAGACCGTCCGCAATATCCGTTTCGTCAACAGGCAAAAACTGAAATACCACCGCACGCGATAAAACCGCATTGTATATGTAAAAATACGGATTTTCCGTTGTACTTGCTATAAGCGTAATTTTACCGTTTTCCATGTATTCAAGCAAGGTTTGCTGCTGCTTTTTGTTGAAATGCTGTATTTCGTCAAGATACAGCAAAACTCCGTCACGGTCAGTAAAGCTGCCGAGCGAGGATATAATATCCTTAATATCCGAAACCGAAGCCGTTGTTGCATTCAGTTTATAAAGGCTTTTCCCGGTTTTTGACGCAATTATGTTTGCTATAGTTGTTTTTCCTATACCGCTCGGACCGTAAAAAATCATATTTGGAATCTGTCCCGATTCTATTATCTTTCTTAAAAGCTTTCCCTTACCGATCAAATGCTTCTGACCGATACACTCGTCCAGCTCTTTGGGTCTCATTCTGTCAGCAAGCGGTGCAATCATTTCTTTTGACCTCCCCGGCAGCCTCTGATTTTAGTCAGATCACGTTTCATTGTTTTATATAAAATTCCGTTTTCCGTGTATTCTTCTCCGACGGGCAGATAACCCTCATGCTCAAAAAACTGCCATGCATTTTGCGGAACGCTCGTCATTATTATCGCTCCCATTTCGGACACTGCCCTGTCCTCCAAAGCGCGTATTACGGTATCTCCGACATACTGCTTTCTGTCACAGGCTCTGACGGCTGTTTTGTCTATGCAATAAACATAGTCGCCTGTTTTGTAAAGCCGACCGCAGCATATAATCTCACCGTTTTCAACACCGATTATGTGAAATGCTTTTTCGTCATTTCCGTCAGGCTCGTCCAAAAGCCTACATTCATCGGAAAGGATTGCCTTTCTGAAATCTCGGCAGGCTGTACTTCCGTCTGTGCCTTTTATAATTTTAAATTTAATCATTGTCCGATCCGTCCTTTGCGGCACTCTGCGCCTGCGCTCTTGTCATTATTTCGGTTCTGAGATCTTCAATATCGTCCTCACTTATTGTTGTCAGATATGTTCTTATACACTTATCCTCAATCTGATCGAGCAAATCAACCGCCGTCTTGTAATCACCTGTCATGAAATATGCCATTGCACCGTGATAATATGCTTCGGTAAAGGTCGGAAATTTTTCAAGCATCTTTGCTATTATTTTCTTTGCCTGGTCAAATCTGCCCGTTCTGATACAAGCATATGCAAAGTTATCACATATATCCCTGTCGTCGCTGTTATATTCATACCCCTCTTTGCAGAAAGCGAATATTTCGTCCGCAGCAGCTTTTGTGACAATTTTTAAATAGCCCAAAAGACCGTAGCTTACAGTGTTTCTGTACTTGTCAAATACTTCCTCCGCTTCGTCAAGAGCGTCATCGGCATTTCCGAGCTTATAATATGCCAAGGCACGGTATTGCTTTGCTTTTTTCTTGTAGTCATCCTTGTTTTTCGTGTTCATTATAACAAGATTGAAAATCGTTACCGCTTCCTGCGGCTTTCCGTTTCTCAAAAGCAATATTCCGTATGTAAGTATTGTGTCCGCACTCGCCCTGCCTGTTTTATATGCCTTTTCGTACTCCGCAAGCGCTTTTTCAAAATCATTTTCATTGAATGCCTTGCTGCCGTTTCTTGCATAGAAAAACGGTATGTTCCAGTACAGAATAAATCCAATCGCCAAAAGCGAAGCAACCACGCCCGCAATCGTGTTGACGCTGAATGCAAGATATAAAACTATTCCTATTATTACAAATTTTAACATTTCTTAAAACTCCTTTGTTAATTTATATAATTATTTTACCGTTAATATTTTCTATCATCATGCTTTTAATATTTCGGAAAAAACCTCTCCGATTTTTTCCGCGATACACCAGAATCCCAAATCGTTCGGGTGACAGCCGTCCACCGTTCCGTTTTCTCCGCCGAGCTTCTTCACAGCCTCCGAAGTATCGATAAACCAAACGTTTTTATCACCGTTTTTTACCGCATTTTCATATGTAGCCTTAATTATTTTTCTTCTTTCTTCAGAATCGTATACACATTCCGTAAACGGCATTGAAAGTATTACAATCGGCAAGTTGGGATTTTTCGCACGGACCGTTTTAAAAAACCTTTCGTGGGTATTTTTTAAATACTCCGCATTTGGCGCATTGTGGTCGTAATCAAGTACAAATATTGACATATCAAGCTTTGAAATATATTCTGCTGCTGTTTCCTCTCCCAATGCGCTCCCCGAAAATCCGAGATTTAAAAAATCCGAATCGAACCGTCTTGAAAGTATCGATTCATATATCGTCCCGGGGCGTGACGCACAAGCTCCATGCGTTATGGACGAGCCGTAATACACAACAGGCTTTTTGATTTTATATTCACTGCCGTGCAGCAGCTTACTTTTGTCCTTTATCCCGATATAAAGCTCGTCAACTCCGTTAAAAACCGGAAAATTTATGATAACATCATGTATTCCGCCGGAATGAAAATCATAAACTCCCGAAACTCTTTCACAGCCCGTACCGGCAGGCTCAAAGGTTTTTAAGTATTTATAATCACCGTTTTTATATTCGTACATATCAAATCCCGATGTACAAGTGAGCGGTATTCGGACGTGCTCGCAGTCAGACGGAATTTTTGCAGCTATAGCAATATACGGCGAATCGGTGGAAAAACGCACTCTTACACCTGCCGTACATTTTGAAAATACCGCAACGCCCTCGTTTATATTTTCGGCAACCTCTTTCGGCAAACGGTTAAAATAATCATACGCACCATATATATCTAACGGCTTTTCTTTTACATTTAAAAATGTTATATTTTCTCTATCAATATTGTTATTGACCGAAAAATTTTTATCTATTTCATCAATCCTCATAAAGCTATTATCCTCAGATTATCAAGATTTCTTACCGTCAACAAATTCAATATTTTCAAGCTGTGCTCTGAAATTTTTTCTGATTGCTGCGAGGTATTCCTCTCGAAGTTCTTTTTGCTCTAAAAGCTCTGCCTCCGTAAGTCCGACCGAGCGTGATTTTCTCGACAACTCGCTTATTCTGTCAATCTTTTCTTTTTCCAATACGATCTCTCCGCTTCCGTCACAAATTTCAATAATATGTAATCCGAATGACAAGCATTTCATTTTACACTATAAACCACAATATATTATACTACAAAAAAATAAAAATATCAAGACAAGCTGCAAAATTTCTTTTCTGTTCATAATATAGTATTACAACAGGCAGAAAACAACAAAGTCTGTTAAGCTTATCTGAAAGGAGGACTTTTCAATGGGTGACTGCGGATGCGGCAACGGCTGCGCTAACTTTGATTTTAACATGATTCTTTGGGTGTTAATTATCATCGTAATTATTACTTGTATGTGCAACGACTAATCAAAATACTTAGAATCCCAGGATAATTAAATCGGGTAATTTCATAATTGCCCGGGAAATATTCCCTTACTGGAGATATGTGCCGATTGGTACATATCTCCTGTTTTTTTGCTTGCGGCAGTTAAAAATTGTATAAAACATAAAATCATAAAAATTTTACAAATACTATTGACAAACAGAAAAATATAATATATAATGAACATATGAACAATTATTCAATTGTATTGAAAGGGCGGATTGATATGAAAGAGAATGAAAAGCACAACAGCTGTGAAAATTCATGCTCATGTCATGAGCATGATGAACGCACGCATGAACACCATGAACATGAACACGAACATCACCTCGATCATGGGCATGCACATCATCACGAACACTGCTGTGGGCATGAACATGAGCACGAGCATCATCATGATTCCTGCTGCGGACATGACCATGAACACGGTCATTCACACGGTTGCGGCTGCGGCTGCAGTCACGACCACAAGCATGACGAGGAGGACAGCAAGGTTATCATAACAAGGCTGATCGCCGGAAGTGTTCTTTTTATCGGAGGTCTTTTATTCAAATTTGACTACAACATATTGCTCTTTATCGCAGCATATGTAATTCTCGGCTATGATGTTGTAATCAACGGAATAAAGTCGCTTTTTAAAAACGGAATTTTCTCGGAACATTTCCTTATGACAATAGCCTCTCTCGGCGCTTTTGCACTCGGTGACTATGCGGACGGCTGTGCGGTTATGCTTTTATATCAGATAGGAGAATTTTTCTGTGGCACCGCAAGCGAAAAATCCGAAAAGTCAATCAGAGAGCTTATTGACGTAAAGCCGGAATATGCAAATCTTGTAACCGAATCCGGCACGAAGAAAATCAAGCCCGAGGAATTGAGAACAGGTGATATTGTTACCGTTTCAACCGGTGAGAAAATTCCGTCGGACGGTGTTGTTATCGAGGGGAAAACCCGTCTTGACACCTCGTCAATGACAGGCGAATCGGATTACAGCCTTGTAAATACAGGCGATGAAGTTATCAGCGGAACTATCAACTGCGATTCTCTTATTAAGGTAAAAATCACAAAACCGTATTCCGAATCGGGCGTATCAAAGGTAGTCAAGATGCTTGATGAAATTGATAAGAATAAATCAAGCTCGGAAAAATTCATTACCGTATTTGCAAAATACTATACACCGATAGTAATACTTTTGGCACTGCTCACTTTCCTTGTTCCTACCCTGATTTTCGGCGGAAGCTTCAGAGATTGGGGTTACCGCGCATTGGTATTTCTGGTTGTTTCCTGTCCGTGTGCGCTTGTAATATCGGTTCCGCTTGCGTTTTATTCCGCAAACGGCTGTGCTTCAAAATACGGTATGCTGATTAAAGGAAGTCTTGCAATTGAAAAGCTTTCAAAATTAAAAATTGTTGCATTTGATAAAACAGGAACTCTGACTGTCGGCTCGTTCAGACTTGAAGCAATCCGCTGCCAAGGCATAAAGGCAGAAGCGCTCGAAACGCTTGCTTATGCCGAATACTACTCAACGCACCCTCTGTCTGATGCACTGCTGAATGAATACAAAAAAGCTGTCAGAAAAGATATTGACGCTTCAAGAATAAGCGACTATACCGAAATAGGCGGTAAAGGCATCAGCGTGAAAATTGACGGAAAAAGCGTTCTGGTCGGCAACGAAAAAATAATGCGTGACAACAGAATCGACTTCTCCCCTGCCGACAGTAAATTTACCGTATCATATCTTGCCGTTGAC
The DNA here is from genome assembly GCA_934462715.1 of uncultured Clostridia bacterium. GTDB lineage: Bacteria > Bacillota > Clostridia > UBA1381 > UBA1381 > RGIG1988. Next base: position 119,741 of record CAKSIJ010000005.1, on the reverse strand, counting down.
GGAAAGTATGTAGGTTATGCCGAATTTACGGACGGAATCAAGCCCGAAGCAAAGGACGCAATTGACGAACTCAAAAAAATGAAAATCACTCCGGCGCTTCTTTCGGGCGATAAGATGAACTCGGTAAAAGCAGTGGCTTCAGCGCTCGGAATAGACGAGGTGCATTATGAACTTCTTCCTCAGGATAAGGTTTCGATAATCGAAGGGTTCAAATCTCAGGGAAATGTTGCGTTCACCGGTGACGGTATCAATGACGCACCCGTTATTTCCTGCTCCGATGTCGGTATAGCAATGGGCTTGAACGGCTCGGATGCCGCAATTGAAGCGTCTGACATGGTTCTCCTTTCGGACGACATTTCAAGAATACCGCTGTCGGTAAAAATATCAAAGCGTACCATGAAAATCGTAATGGAAAACATTGTTTTCTCTATTGGCATAAAGGTTTTGATTATGGTTCTCGGTGCACTCGGTTATGCGGGGCTGTGGCTTGCGGTGTTCGGCGATGTCGGCGTAAGCATTATAGCCGTAATCAATTCACTCAGAGCAATGAAATACAATACAGAAGAATAAAAAATTTAATCCGGAGCAGAAAAAAGCTGCTCCGGAATTTTTTTATATAATTATTACAATATCTTATCTTTCTTAATGTTCTTTTAATAATTATGTAATATAATGAGTTTTATTGAATATATTATATAATAACACAGCTCAAATTGAGATATTGTGTCAACACGAAAGGAATGAAAGAAATGGTAGTGAAAAAAGCAGCTTCGGCAGGAATTATGACTGCATTGGCAGTACTCGGTATAACCTTCGGTTCTTCGGCATTTGTCAGCGGATATGAAATCACGGCGGCAGGACAGGTTATAGGCAGAGTTGCAGACAGCGGCAGCTATGACAAGATTACAGACGAAATAAACTCGGAAATATCCGATACATACGGAATAAATTCGGATATAGAGTCTGAGCTTAAGCTGACAAAAAAAATAATCTCAAAAAACAGCCTGACCGCAGAGGACGAGCTAAAGGAAAATATTAAGAAAACCTCCGGGCTTATGAGCCGGGCATTAGTTTTGAGTATCAATGACAGCGAAGCCGTTAACTTCAGCGAATATGACGATATGGTTTCGGTTCTCGGCGAAATTCTTTCATTATACAAAATAGATGACGGACAGACAGATTTTACAGACAAGCTTGAATATGAAGAAAAATATGTATGCAGAGCAAAAATATTGAGCCGCGAGGAAGCGTTTAATTATCTGACGGAAAACAAGCTGCTGAATGTCAAAACAACAGTTCTGACCGAATATAAAGCCGCCGTTCCCTTTAAAACAATTGAAACAGAGGACGATACAATGTACAAGGGAAGCGTTGTAACGGTAACGGACGGAGTAACAGGAGAAAGTCTTGTAAAGGATGAAGTAACCTATATCAACGGTGAAGAAACAGAAAGACGTACGGTAAGCGAAAAAACCGTTACAGAGCCTATAAACGAAAAAATTCTGACAGGAACTCTCGAACCCCCGGCAGGCTACGGCACGGGCAGCTTTGACGCTCCGATAAACGGGCGTTTTACGTCGGGCTACGGTCAGCGCTGGGGCAGGCTGCACGGCGGTATTGACCTTGCCGCCCCGACAGGCACGCAAATCAAAGCGTCGGACAACGGTACGGTCAGCTTTGTCGGTGAAAGCGGTTCATACGGCTTATTGGTAAAAATCGACCATGGAAACGGATATGTTACTTACTATGCTCATTGCAGCGGTTTCCTTGTAAACGAGGGCGATGTCGTTCAAAAGGGTGAGTCTATCGCTCTTGTCGGCAGTACCGGAAACAGCACAGGGCCGCACTGTCACTTTGAAATAAGATACAACGGCGAGCAGCTTGACCCGACGGAATTTATTGACGTAAAGTAGATTATTTTATCATAAAGGTAGACTGATTTTGTTATTTTGCATTTATTTTCAAATTCATACTTGATTTTAACATTATAATATGATAAGATTTCATTTAAGTACAACCCGTTAAAGGTTGTGTGTAATCAAAAACTATATAATTATGCCGCCCTCGCTGCGGCAGAACGGAGGAATTAAATGTACAATACCGAAAAGGCTTTTGAAGCTGCAAAGGAATTTTATGCACAATACGGAATCGATGTTGAAAAAGCAATAGAGATATGCGATAAAACGCCGATGTCAATGCACTGCTGGCAGGGCGATGACGTTAAAGGCTTTGAACACAAGGACGGTGCGCTCACCGGCGGAATACAGGCAACCGGAAATTATCCCGGTGCGGCAAGAACTGCTGACGAATTAAGAAGCGACATTGAGGAAGCCATGAAGTATATCCCCGGCGAATTAAAGCTTAATCTTCACGCAAGCTATCTTGAATCGGACAGTTTTGTCGACAGAAATGAAATCAAGCCTGAACATTTTAAAAACTGGGTCGAATGGGCAAAGAAAAAAGGAATCGGTCTTGACTTTAACCCTACATATTTTTCACACGATAAGAGCAATAACGGTACTCTTTCATGCGCCGATGAGGACATAAGAAAATTCTGGATTGAGCATGGTATCGCTTCAAGAAAAATAGGCGAATATTTTTATAAAGAAACAGGTAAAACCTGCGTAATCAACCACTGGACTCCGGACGGCGACAAGGAGGTTCCCGTAGATTCTCTCTCCCCCAGGCTTCGCTTAAAGGACAGCTATGACCAAATATTTGAAGCAACAAAGGACGTAAAGGGCGTTATGGACGGTATTGAATCAAAGGTATTCGGTATCGGCGCCGAAAGCTACACGGTAGGCTCGCACGAATTTTGCATGGGATATGTTATGAAGAAAAATTCAGACCATATTATCATGACTCTCGATACAGGTCACTTCCACCCCACCGAGGTTGTTTCGGCAAAGCTCAGCTCGGTGTATACTTTCTCTGACAACGTACTTCTCCACGTTTCAAGACCCGTTCGCTGGGATTCCGATCATGTTGTCGCATATGATGACGAAACAAGAGCGATCATGGAGGAGCTTGTAAGAATGGATAAGCTCGGCAATACCTTTATCGCAACCGACTTCTTCGACGCTTCTATAAACAGAATCGCCGCTTGGGTTATCGGTATGAGAAATACAAAAAAGGCAATCCTGTCCGCTCTCTTGCAGCCGGTTGAGCTGATGAAAAAGCTTGAAAAAGACGGTGATGTTTCGGCAAGACTTGCTTATGTTCAGGAATTTAAGGCTTCGCCCGTTGCCGCTGTTTGGGACTATTATTGCCAAAAGAATAATAAGTACCCCGGTCTTGAATGGCTTGACTGCGTAAGAAAGTATGAAAAGGACGTATTATCAAGAAGATAAACTGCACATTTTAATCGGACTGCTTCGGCAGTCCGATTTTGTACGCAAAAAAATTGCCCCGCTCCATTCGGAGCAAGGCAATTTTTTATCTTAACCATTAATTTCAGATTAATACATTCCGCCCATACCAGGATCCATAGCCGGAGCAGCCGGTTTTTCAGGTTCGGGCTTATCTGCAACAAGGCTTTCTGTTGTAAGAACCATAGCCGCAACGCTTGCAGCATTTTGCAGTGCGCTTCTTGTTACCTTAACAGGGTCAACGATACCGTCCTTAATCATATCTACATATTCCTGAGTAAGAGCGTTAAAGCCTTCGCCTACCTTGCAAGCCTTAACCTTATCAACGATAACGGAGCCTTCAAGACCTGCATTTTTAGCAATTTGCTTAACCGGTTCTTCAAGAGCCTTTAATACAATCTGAACACCTGTCTTTTCGTCGCCCTCTGTATTCTTCAAAAGCTTTTCAACAGCCGGGATAACATTGATATAGCTTGTTCCGCCGCCGGCAACTATGCCCTCTTCAACTGCTGCCTTGGTAGCTGCTAAAGCGTCCTCTATTCTGAGCTTAACCTCTTTCATTTCTGTTTCGGTAGCTGCGCCGACCTTGATTACGGCAACACCGCCCGAGAGCTTTGCAAGTCTTTCCTGAAGCTTTTCTTTATCAAATTCTGAGGTTGAAAGGTCAATTTCATTCTTGATCTGAGCAATTCTTGCTTTGATAGCGTCGGAATCACCGCAGCCGTCAACGATTATTGTGTTTTCTTTCTGAATCTTAACCTGTTTTGCGCGTCCGAGCTGATCTATATCAGCGTCCTTGAGTTCAAGTCCGAGTTCTTCTGAAATTACCTGACCGCCTGTCAGAATTGCAATATCCTGGAGCATAGCTTTTCTTCTGTCGCCGAAACCCGGTGCTTTAACCGGCACGCATACGAATGTACCTCTGAGCTTATTAACGATAAGAGTTGCAAGCGCTTCGCCCTCAACGTCCTCAGCGATAATAACAAGCTTTTTGCCCATTTGTACAATCTTCTCCAAAAGCGGTAAGATTTCCTGTATATTTGATATTTTCTTATCTGTAATAAGGATCAGAGCATCATCTATAACTGCCTCCATCTTATCGGTATCTGTTACCATGTAAGGCGATATATAACCTCTGTCGAACTGCATACCCTCAACAACCTCTGAATATGTTTCGGCTGTCTTTGATTCTTCAACGGTAATTACGCCGTCCGAGGTAACCTTTTCCATAGCGTCGGCAATCAGATTTCCTACTTCTTCGTTAGCTGCCGATACCGAAGCTACTCTTGCAATATCCTCTTTACCCGATACCTTTTTAGCCTTTTTCAAAAGGTCTGCAACAGCTGCGTCAACTGCTTTTTGAATACCCTTTCTTACAATCATCGGGTTTGCGCCTGCTGTTACGTTTTTTGCACCCTCTCTTACCAATGCCTGTGCAAGCAAGGTAGCGGTTGTTGTACCGTCACCGGCAATATCGTTTGTTTTGGTTGCAACCTCTTTAACAAGCTGTGCGCCCATATTTTCAAACGGATTTTCAAGGTCGATTTCCTTTGCTATTGTAACACCGTCGTTTGTGATTAACGGTGCGCCGAATTTCTTATCGAGAACAACGTTTCTGCCCTTGGGTCCGAGTGTGATTTTAACCGTGTCTGCCAGCTGGTCGATACCGCTCTGCAAAGCACGTCTTGCTTCTTCACCGAATAATATCTGTTTAGCCATAATAATTCCTCCATTCCGCCGCCGCACGGCGGCAACAAACTTATATATCTTTTAATCAGTCAACAATTGCCAGTACATCGTTCTGACTTAAAATTGTATATTCTTCACCGTCAAGCTTAACCTTAGTGCCTGCGTATTGAGAGATCAAAACCTTATCTCCTACTTTCAATTCCATAACAACCGGTTTTCCGTCAACCGTTCCGCCCGGTCCTACAGCCACAACCTCGGCAACCTGCGGTTTTTCCTGTGCCGCACTTGTCAGTATAATACCGCTCTTGGTTGTTTCTTCAGCCTCAAGCATTTTAATTACTACTCTATCCTGTAATGGTTTGATGTTCATAAATCATTCCTCCTATTCTTTGTTAGCACTCTTTTCTTTTGAGTGCTAATACTCTATATTATAGTCTTTTTTCATGATTTTTCAATCTTTGGAAATTGATATAATATGCCGTAATATTAATATATTCTGCATTAACTCACTTATTCTCTGATTTTCTGCTTTTTTCATCAATTTTTAAGCTTTCATCTGCTCACCGCATCGGTTTCGCTTTTTTTTATCACTTTAACGGTTACCTTATTCGGCAGACAAACAATATCACGGCTGCTGTCCGATATTTTCCCCTGCTTTACGCAAAGCTTATCGGGGCAATCGGCATATTCCATGAACACCTCCCCGTTTTCGATTCTGACTCTGTTAGTTCCGCCGTTTATTTCCTTTACGGAATCCTCGTTAAGCGGTACGGCTTCGCAAAGCTTTGCGTTAACGTATATTTCAACGGTATCTCCCCCATTTTTAGCGTATCTGTTAACCGCAAAAAGTACTGCGCACAAAATAACCGCCGAAACGATAAATATCAAATCTCTTTTATTCAAACAAGCTTCACCCCCTGCAGCATGGTATAATATTTTCCATTATACATTTTTATCATTTTTTTGTCAAGCCTTCAAAAATATGTAAGATAACACATAGATATATATACAGTTATTAAAGATAAAAAATGTATTTTTTTGTCAAATTGTAATTTCAGCTTATTAAAAATATATAAAAAGCATTATATATTAAATGCTCAGAGGTGTAAATTTTCACACTTTATTGAAAGTAAGCCCTATAAAGTTTGACAAAATACATATTTTGAGGTAAAATATAAGTATACATATTAATATTACAGCACCGCGGTCAATTATACATATTCATCTTATAGATACTTATTATTAAATACAAAAGGTGAATATAGCGGTTTTTATAAAACCGACTAATAATGCTGAAAGGAATGGTTATAATTATGAAGGTACTTTATGTCAGCCCGGAAGCGGCTCCGTTTTCTAAAACAGGCGGTTTGGGAGATGTAGCGGGATCATTGCCCCCCGCACTCTGTGAAAAAGGCGTGGACGCAAGAGTTATCATGCCTCTTTACAGATGCATCCCCCGGGAATACAAGGATCAGATGACATATCTGGATCATATCTATATAGATATGGGTTGGAGAAAGCAGTATTGCGGTGTGTTTATGCTTAAACATGACGGCTGTATTTTCTATTTTGTTGACAACGAATTTTACTTTAACGGTGATAAGCCGTATGATTACATTCACCTTGATTGCGAAAAATTCATTTTCTTCTCAAAAGCGGTTTTGTCATTGCTTCCGACAATTGATTTCAGACCGGACGTAATAAACTGCAATGACTGGCAGACTGCCGCTATTCCGGTATTTTTGGATACATTCCTCGACAACCCCTTCTACAGAGGAATCAAAACCGTTATGACAATTCATAACCTTAAATATCAAGGTCGCTGGGATATTGACAAAATCAAGGATTTTATGGGTATCGGAGATTATTACTTTACAAGCGATAAGCTCGAATATTACAATGACGCAAATATCTTAAAGGGTGGTCTTGCCTATGCGGATAAGATTTCAACCGTATCGGAAAGCTATGCCGGAGAAATTCAGACGGAATGGTTCGGCGAGGGCTTAAACGGTCTTATAAGCGCAAGGAAAAACGACCTTGTCGGAATCGTCAATGGCATTTCCTACAAGGAATGGAATCCATCTGGCGATAAGCTTATATACGAAAACTACAGCGAAAAGGATTTTGAAAAGAAAAAGAAGCTTAACAAAATCCGTTTGCAGGAGCAGTTAAATCTTCCTGTTGACGAAAACGTATTCACTGTCGGAATAGTTTCAAGACTTACGGATCAAAAGGGATTTGACCTTATTGCAACGGCACTTGAAGAACTTTGTGCCGGCGGTATGCAGATCATCATTCTCGGTACGGGTGATGAAAAGTACGAAAATCTTTTCCGTCACTATGCTTGGAAGTACCCCGATAAGGTATCGGCAAACATATACTTCTCAAACGATCTGGCACATAAAATATACGCAGGCTGCGACGCATTTTTAATGCCGTCGGCATTTGAGCCGTGCGGCTTGTCGCAGATTATCAGCATGAGATACGGAACTCTCCCCGTAGTAAGAGAAACGGGTGGTCTTAAAGATACCGTTATCCCCTACAACGAGTTTACAAAAGAGGGTACTGGCTTCTCATTCGAAAACTACAGTGCACAGGATATGGTATATGTACTCAAATACGCTATGCAGATATACTATGATGACAAGGCTTCATGGAACACAATAATCAAAAACGCTATGGAAACCGATTATTCGTGGAGCGTATCGGCAGACAAATACATTAAAATGTATGAAGATATAACCGGAATCAAATTTGAAGCTCCGGTCAAGGAAGAAGCAAAACCGGCAAGTAAAGCAAAGGAAGTCAAAGCTGATGACAAAAAGCCGGAAAAGACTGCCGTAGCAAAAAGCGAAAAAGCCGCCAAAAAGAAAGAGCCTGCAAGAAAGACTGCCGCAAAAAAGACAACTGCAAAAAAAACCGATAAAGCAGAAGTCAAAAAGGACTCAGTAAAACCGGAAGCAAAAACTGAAGCTGTTAAAGCAGAAGCTCCGAAAACCGAGGTAAAAAAGGCTGCTCCCAAAGCAGAAGCCAAGACGGAAGCTCTCAAATCAGATATAAAGACGGAGTCTCCGAAATCCGAGGTAAAAGCAGCGTCAAAGATTGAGCCTGCAAAAGCGGAAGCTAAAAAAGCTGACGAAAAGAAAGAAGCGGTAAAATCCTCGCCGGTAAAAACAGAGGAGAAAAAAGCCGAAAAGCCGGTAAAAACCGAAAAGAAAGCGGCTAAAAAAACCAAAGCAAAATAATTACCGTATGACATTAATACGGTATCAAAACAAAACGGAATGTGGAAAGGACATGGTAATCAGATGGAAAATAAAGTCAAACTGACCGTCAAGGAAGAAGCGCTCAGAAACGAGATTATAGGAAAGGTATCAAGACACTTCGGTAAAACTATGGAGGACGCAACCCCCAAAATGATATATACCGCCTGCGCTCTTACCGCCCGTGACCGGATAATGTCAAAATGGGCAATATCTCACAAGGAGGTTAAAGAGGAAAATTCAAAAAAGCTTTATTATCTTTCATTTGAGTTCCTGATGGGCAGACTTTTTGCAACAAACGTTCTGAACCTTATGCAAACAAAGGAATATACAAAGGTATTAAAATCACTCGGCTATGACGTTCACGAAATCGCAGAGCTTGAAAACGACGCAGGTCTGGGCAACGGCGGTCTCGGCCGTCTTGCCGCTTGCTTTATTGACTCGCTCACAACGCTTGATCTCCCCGCTTACGGCTGTACAATCAGATACGAGTACGGTCTGTTCAAGCAGAAAATTGTTGACGGCTACCAGGTAGAAATGCCCGACTCATGGCTTGAAAACGGGAACGTATGGGAAATCCCCAGACCGGAGGAATCCGTTCAGGTAAAATTCGGCGGCAACGCTTATACGGAATGGCATGAGGGCAGAGCATACTGCAAATACGAAAACTACACAACCATAATAGCTATGCCATACGATGTTCCACTTGTAGGCTACAACTCAAAAATCGTAAACAAGCTCCGCCTGTGGTCGGCAAAGTCACCCGCAAGCATGAATATGCAGCTGTTCAATACAGGTAACTATGTAGGAGCAACCGAGGAAAAAGAGCTTGCCGAGGTAATTTCAAAGGTTCTCTACCCCGAGGATAATCACATTGAGGGTAAGGAGCTCAGATTAAAACAACAGTATTTCCTTGTTTCCGCAACAATTCAGTGGATTTTAAAGGAATTTGAATCACGTTACGGATATGACTGGAAGCTTCTCCCCGAAAAGGCTGTTATCCATATTAACGATACGCACCCGACGCTTGCAATTCCCGAGCTGATGAGAATACTCCTTGACGACAAGGGTTTAAGCTGGGACGACGCATGGGAAATCACAACAAAGGTATTCGCTTATACAAACCACACCGTAATGAGCGAAGCGCTTGAAAAATGGCCATTTGATATGTTTAAAAAGGTATTGCCGAGAATTGCGATGCTTGTTGAAGAAATCAACCGCCGTCTGATGATTCATCTTGAAGAAGTATATCCGAACGATCCGGCAAAGCATAAATATATGGCAGTAATTGCGGATAACAAGGTATACATGGCAAATCTCTGTCTTGCTACCTGTTTTGCGGTAAACGGTGTTTCGGGACTGCACACAAAGATTCTTACCTCCGATATATTTGCAGATTACTACAGAATTGACCCCGACCGTTTCCTCGCTATCACAAACGGTATCACCTTCCGCCGTTGGATTGCAAACTGCAATCCGCAGCTTACGGAGCTTATAACCGCTAAAATCGGCAAAGGCTGGTTAAAGAATTACGATGAACTTAAAAAGCTGAAACAGTACGCAAAGGATAAGGAATTCTGCGAGGAATTTGCAAAAATCAAAAAAGCAAATAAGGTTAAGCTTGCGGAATATATCCTTGAACACAACGGCATAAAGGTTGACCCCGATTCGATATTTGACGTTCAGGCTAAAAGACTTCATGAATATAAGCGTCAGCTTATGAACATTCTGCACATTATGGCGGAATACAACAAACTTGTTGAAAATCCGAATATGGAATATTATCCGAAAACATACATCTTCGCAGCCAAAGCCGCTCCGGGATATGCAAGAGCAAAACTTATTATAAAGCTTATAAACAACGTTGCCGCAAAGGTTAACTCGGATGAACGCATAAAGGGCAAAATCAAGGTGGTATTCCTCGAAAACTACGGTGTATCGATCGCAGAAAAGCTTACGGTTGCTGCTGATATTTCTGAACAGATTTCAACCGCCGGAAAAGAAGCTTCGGGTACGGGTAACATGAAATTTATGCTCAACGGCGCACTCACAATCGGTACGCTTGACGGTGCAAATGTTGAAATGCTCGAACAGGTCGGCGAGAATAACATCTTTATCTTCGGTCTTAAGGCAGATGAGGTTGAAGCAAGAACAAAATACAACAACTCAGATGAGGTTAAGAATATCTATGCCGAAAATAAGGCTTTGAGAACTGTTCTCGAACAGCTTATAGACGGTGATTTCTCCGACGGAAATACTCAGCTGTTCCGTGACCTTTACAATACTCTGCTGTTCGGAGATTACGGCACTCCCGACACCTATATGGTACTGCGCGACTTTGAGGACTATTGCAGTATGCAGGAGAAGCTTTCAAAGCTTTATCAGGATAAGGAAAAGTGGGTTGAAAAGACCGTACTCAACACCGCCTGCGCAGGTTACTTCTCCAGTGACAGAACCATAAAGGAATATAACGATAAAATCTGGCACTTGAAGCCGATTAAATAATTGCCGGCAAAAGTCAAAAATGAATACCGGTTAAAAAAATACAAAAACTTAAATCATTTTTTCTAAAACTATTGCAATTTATATGTTTTTGTGGTATAATGGTGTAGCCAAACCAATTTAATATAATCTTACTTGTAATTTTATTAAGAAGAATGGATTTACATAAAAATGCAAATTCCTTATATCTTCTTAATTTAATTGCAAGTGTGCATTTTATGGTAGATATTAATTGGTTTGGCAACCGGAGTTTGCGTTTTTTGTGCGCTGGCTTCGGTTAAATGAGTATAAGGAAGATTTAAGAAATGGCGATACAATGGGTTTTTGCTCGTTGTATCGCCTCATTGTTTATCGAATAAAAATATTTAGATAGCCAATTCCTGTATATGCTGTGATACATCTATAAGACCTACTGCGGTATAGTAAATATCAATCCGCTGTATTCGCTGACCGTTTGACTTATCTACTGCGTGAACTTTGATTTTATCAATCAAATCATTTACCACTCTTGCAGAAAGCTCCTTAATTTCAGTGTACTGACGGACAATACTTAAAAATTGCTCTACACCGTCAACCTGTTCAACCTCTTGATTTAACTCATTTTCAAGCGTTTCAGTATCGGATATAAGCTGTTTTTGTTCTTTTTCATAGTCTGCCGACAGTTTTGCAAAGCGTTCATCACTTAACTTGCCGGATATATTGTCCTCATAAATTCTTTTAAAAACTTCGTCAAGCTCCGATATTCGCATTTTGCTTGCTTCGAGTTTCTTTCTGCGTGATGCGATTTCCTTTTTCTTATCCTTTGCAGATTTATCCACAAGGCTTTTTACAAAATCGCTTTCAAACGATTGCAAATATGAAAGCATTGTCTGCACCTGTTCAAGAACAATATCATAGAGCACACTTTCACGAAGATAATGCACCGTACATTTTCCCGTATTTCCTTTATAGTTGGAACATACAAAATAATCGTGTCCGTCTTTATGAGCTTTGGAAGTGCAATAATACAGCTTTGCACCGCAGTCCGCACATTCCAAAAGTCCTGCAAAAATACTTTTCTTTCCCGACTTTGTGTAACGGCGTTTATTTTTTCTTAACTCCTGCACTTTTTCCCATACAGATGTTTCAATAATGGGCGGGTGCGTATTTTCAAATATCAGCCAATTTTCTTTCGGTTGCCGTATTTTCTTATGTGTTTTGTAATTCTGTGTAGCAGTCCGAAAGTTTACAGTATGTCCTATGTAGGTCATATTTTCGAGTATTCCCGAAACACTTCGGTTGCACCACACATTGCTCATATCGCCCTTTGTTCTGCAAGGCAAGCCGTGTTCTCTGAAATATACCATAGGTGTTGAAATATCCTCTGCGGTAAGCTGTTTTGCAATTTTGCCGGGACCTTTGCCGCACATACAAAGCTCAAATATGTATCTGACAACTTTTGCAGCTTCCTCATCAATGATGATTTCTTTCGGGTTATCGGGATTTGCTTTGTAGCCGTAAGGGATAGCAGAGCCTAAACGCTGTCCCGATTCACCCTTCGCCTTAAACACAGCCTGTATCTTTTTGCTTGCGTTTTTAGCGTACCATTCATTAAAAATATTGGTAAATGGTGCAAATTCGTTGCTTTCGGTACCGTCAGAGTCAACATTGTCATTGATGGCGATAAATCTCACATTCATTGACGGCAGATACATTTCGGTGTAATATCCAACCATAATATGATTTCTGCCAAAACGGGATAAATCCTTAACAACGATTGCAGAGATTTTTCCGCTTTCAATATCCGCAAGCATTTCCTTAAATCCGTCACGCTCAAAGGTAGTTCCGCTTACTCCGTCATCAACATAAATTTTGTATGGCGTCAAGTTGTGGTCTTTTGCATATTTTTCAAGAATTGCTTTTTGATTTGTTATACTGTTGCTTTCGCCCTCACGCCCGTCATCTTGCGATAATCGGCAGTAAAGAGCAGTTATTTTATCATCATTAGACTGTCTTATCATTTAATAAATTCTCCTTTCCGACAGCCGGATATGATAAATATTGTAGTGTAGACATTATACCATAGCCGACTGTCAAATTCAACGATTTAGGTTAATAAAATTTATTTTCTCCCTTTTGCACAAGCCTATCTTATAATAAGATTTTTCACCTTTGAAACCATATCGCCGTTAGCTTCCTGATTAAAATAAGCATTTACCATATATGTAGTTGAGCCGATTTTTCGCTTGATATTGATGTTTTGCGGACGTTTTAACTGCTTGGGGGAAGATGTTGTTTGAGGTTTCAGAGTGATTTTCTTCATTATCTTTCCGCCTCCATTTCTCGTTTCCGCCTGCGTTCTCTTTGAGCTTTCTTTTCCGTTTCCTTAACCTGTTCTATTATTTCAGCAGGTATCTTGTTGAGAAAATCATACAATTCATTGACGGTATATTTCAAATTAGCAAGCTCTCGGTTTTGCTTAAATGTTTTGTCTTTATAGCCGTCTAATGCTTTTGAATGTTCCGCATTTTCCTCCGCTGCCCTTTTAAAAGACTTTGAGAGCATATTTACCTGTGTTTCAAAGCTCTCAACCCTCGGTACAAACTTTTTAATCAGCGCCGCAACCTTTGCTGTATTTTTGCCTGTATTGAGAATATTTGTAGTTTCTAAAATGCTCTCAATTTCAAGCTGCATTTTCTGCAATCTGTATGCTGACTTGAAAACACTTGTGGGAATATGCTTTCTGTGGGTATCACGGGCAGGCTCGCCCCGTTCCAGTTTCGGATAAAACTTTATCATATATTCGTAGAACTTGTCCTGCCATTGTACCATTTTTATACTGTTACCGAGTATCTCTTTTGCACACAGCCGGTTATCCTTTGTAAGAGGTACAAAACACAAGTGCATATGAGGAGTCTTTTCATCAAGATGGATTACTGCCGAAAAAATATTTTCGGGAATAATTTCAGACTTGATAAATTCTAATCCGTGAGTGAAGAATTTTACCATTTCATCACAACTTTTGCTCTTAAAAAATTCGGGGCTTGCAGTAATAATTGTGTCAATAAATCTCACACTATCCTTGCGGGTTCTGCATTTTGCTTTTGTAATACGGGTATCTATTTCTTTCTTATAACTCATCTGCGGCGTGATAAGATGAACATTGTATTTGCTTCTCGTAGTATCAATATCGGGATTGCTCTTGTATTTCTCTTTCTTGCGTTCGTGATGTCCCTCTAATCTCGCCGCCGGGCTGCCTTTATACTTTGCAAATCTTAATATTGCTTTTGCCATAATCATTTTACCTCCGAATTGAAAATTGCCTTTATAGCTTCCATTTTATCCGTTGCTTTTTGTTGACGGAAATTCTCTCCGTCAAACTTAATCGGCACACACATTTCCAATACTCTGTCATAAATTCTTTTGTGTGTAGTATCAATAGGATTTTTAATTTCTGTAATGGATAGATTTGTTGTTATGATAAGTGGTTTATTGCTCTTGTACCGTGCGTCTATGATATTATAGACCTGCTCCAATGCGTATTCTGTATCACGCTCAATCCCCAAATCATCAATAATCAGCAGATTGTGATTGTTCAGTCGGTTGATATACTGATTTTTATCGTTCTCATAGAACAAGTCATTGAGTATAGTCGAGAAGTTTGTCATCTTCACAGATACGCAGTTTTCTACCAACGCATTTGCGATGCAAGCCGCAAAATAGGTTTTGCCCGTTCCGACTTCACCCCAAAGGAGCAGACCTATGTTTTTTGACAGCATATCCGACCATTTATCGGCATAGGTTTTTGCCTTACCGATAAGCGGATTGTTGCCGTTATCATTTCCAAAAGTCCAACAGTATAGTGCGGAATCCTGAAAACACATTGATTTCAGCATATTAAGCCTTTGCATACGCTCAAATTCTTTGTTCATCATAAGCTCTCTCCCTCCTTGCAGGAATAGTCTTTTGTTTTAATATCCTTTTTAAGCCAACTGCGGATTGTTGCCGAGTTGCTGTTGTAGGCTTTGCCTGTGCTTTCCATATATTCCGATAATTTTTCAATATATTTATCGGCATATATAGGATAATCGCATTTAAGCTGTTCATATTCGGATATTGTGAGCGATACATTTCTGTATCGCCCATATAACTCTCGCTCTGACTCTTTCTTTATATCTGACTCTTTTTCTATCTCTATCTCTGGCGGACAGTTTTCGGACACGGCTGGGACATTATGCAGACATTTGTCCGCCGTTTGTCCGCCGAGTCTTTTGACCTCTGCTCTTGCAAGCCGTTTTCTGTCTGCTTCCGTTGAAGATTTACCTACCATATCCTCTATATTAGTCATATATATGGAACCGTCGGCTGCCGGCACTATCAAACCAAATTCCATAAATACATTTAAGGCTCTTTCAACAGTACCAACCTCGTGTCTTGTTATAGTTGCTATCATCTGTGCAGTATAAGCCATATTTTCATTAAGCCGAAGAAATCCGTTATATTTCAAAGACAGAAGATACAGCTTCAAAAGAATATTAGAGTATAATATGCCATCTTGCATACTTTCAATCAATACTATCTCATCGCTGTTAAAAAAGTTTTCTTTGAGTTTAAGGTAGTAGTATTTTTTGTTCTCGGACATTGTTTTTGCCTCCTTGCAAATTGTTGCTTTTAATGTTTGTGGATTGCAATTCACAATTCGATTAAAGCACAAAAAACTTGACTTGTAAAGGCTTTTAGTATATACTTTAAGTAATCATAAAACTCTAAAAATATAATTCTCATAAACGAGGTAACAGGAAATGAAGATACAAATACCACAGCCCAATATACCAATGCTCGAAAAGCCCTTAATTGCGGTAAGAATCGACCTTAAAAGAAAAAGAGAGCATATTGTCATAGGTGAATTTGATGATGTAAACCGTTATTTAAGAGGCTGGAAAAAACGAACAATTATTTTTGAGGAAATGAGACCTATCGGCTCATTTTTGCTTGACATTAAACCAAAGGCAATGGAACTTCGGGATTTGATGGGTCATTTATACAATAATATTTGTAAAAAACCTTATATAAACACAAAAGTTATTGAGAATTTTTATAACGAAGGCAATCCGCCTATGAAGTTTCTTATATTAAAAATATGGGGTGAGTACCTAAATGCGTTGGAAAGATTTGCTGACAAGAAAGACAAAGAGAGCGAAAAAAACAAGGCACGGGATATGTATACCGCAATAGAGGAAATGACATTGCCATTCCGCTACATTTTAATGGACGAAATTTTGAAATGGCAAGGGTCTGATATAATAAATCCTCTTTCTGATATGCCATATGAATACTACAAATATCCTGTGCAGAAAATTTTAGTGCCGGATAGGCGAAATATAATTGAATATTTGGTTTCTGATAATACACTGCTTCCTATAATTATAAGCTATATGCAAACAATATACGAAGAAAAAAAGTATTTCAGTTATTGCAAGGTCTGCGGCAAGCTGTTTCTTTCAACGGATTTTAATAAAAATGTTATCTGCTCCGATAAGTGCAGGAAAGCACAGCGAAAGAAAAACAAGCAGAAGTTTGACAATGCAACCCGCAAGGTGGATTATGAAATTACATACCGAAATGAAAATATGTATTGGTATAACAGGATACAAAAGGCGAAAAAAAGAAATCTTGATGAAAAAGCTCTTGCTGAACTGCAAGAAGCCTATAAGGAATTTCAGAGTGTCGCAAGCATAATGAAAAAGCAGGTAAAAGATGGCACATTGAGTTTTAACGATTTTGATATGTGGTATCTCGATATGCGTTGTGAGATTGATATGCTTATGGAGAAGAACGGCTTGTGTAAATATAAGTAATTCTCTGCGGGCGTTTACACCGTTTGCCGACTTCACAAATTACTGCAAGGCTGACCGTCTGCCGGTCTCTGCGGCAGACGACCACCCTTTTGTAATTTTGCCGTCTGCGAAAATATGCCGCTCAAAAACGGCGAGCAACATATTTTCACACCCGCCCCGTCGGCAAAGGTGTAACACACTATACTTTGCACGCAAAGTGTGTGGCAGACTTTCCCTCTGCACTCCCTTAACGCATAGCAAACTTTGTTACCGCCGCACAAATTTTACTATGCTCATTCAAGGCTTCCGCCTTGAATATTTATCCTCAAAATATTTTCACAAAAAGCAAGCTGCTGTATCGGTAAATGTTCCGATTATATAGCTTGCTTTTTATGTATGACCACAACACAGTTACTAAAATGTAACCCTGTTGTGTTCATATTTTCAGCCTTGTCGAAAGGCTGCTTGTTATATGTAGCGTTCTGCAAACACTTGCTTTATGTGCTTTTAAAGTCTATAACTCAATTATAATAATGAAATTATAACTATAATTCCCAAAATCATTTGTAATCCCCAAATACAAAGTGGTATGTGGTGGTGAGATTTAACCAGAACATTTCCCGCATTAATCGTCTTATATGCATTTGATAGCTCATCAAAATTTTTACGAATATAGCCTTTGATAGTTTCCTTTATTAAATTAATTTTTTTCATTTCTACAGAGGAAATACAACAATTCAGCGTTGCAAAAAACATAGCCATAATAGGAAATGCTACATTCGGCATATTAATTCCAACAATATGCTAAGCCTCTTTCATATATGGAATGAAAAATAAGATAAAATTTAACATAATAACCTTTGATGTGATACTCCAATATTGTGACAATCGAAACTTCCACTCATCAAATAGCATAAGTACCATACACTCAGAGCTGTTTGAACAATTTTCTTTAGTCATAGCTCTATGCCCTCCCTTCTTTAGTTTATTATAACATATCTTTAAAAAAAGCAATGTATTTTTGTATATAACACGTTATCTACGTAGTCTTTTAAATAAAAATCACTGCAAGGTATTGATTTATATGGAAATTTGTGATATAGTAGTATAGTCACATACTTACAATATAATAGGATAGTTATGCAAAGATATATATATAATTTCGGCAAAAACGCATTTCTCTTGTTTTTGCCATGTCTTTGCATTGGTATACATTGTAAGTGTGTGACAACCTTAACAATTTTAGAGATTATGCGTTTTTCGGTGCATGACTCTGAAATATGGGTTATGCACTTTTTAATTTTACGAAGGAGATTTTGAAAATGAGAAAAAGAAGGTTTGTTGTATTTTTGCTTATTGTAAGTTGTGTTATTAGCTCTTTTGCAAGCGTATATGCAACCTATACACCAACCGGTGACGCCTACGCACTTGTGAATTATCTAAATGAAAAAGTTGGAAATTCTTTTACAAGCAATGCCTGTCAAGCATTCGTTTATCAAAGCATACATAATTGTTTTGGTGTGGGTAATACAAAATCTGCATGTTGTGCAACAAAGGCATGGCAAAGTTATGGGATTTCGTCATCAAGAAATGATATTCCGCTTGGTGCAGCTGTATATTTTGGCGGCTCAAGTGTAACGGATAGTTCATGTGGACAATTAGCCGGTCATGTTGGATTATATGTAGGTGACGGATATATTGTCCATGCATGGAGCAAGAAAATTGTAAAAACAACCATAGATTATGTAATAAACTGTAATTATTCATATAGAGGTTGGGGGTGGCAGGGTGATTATGCGCTTGCAACGACAACACCATCTATAAATGAAGTTGTGTGTTCTACCGGAGATGCAACTAATATTGCGTCAAACTCAGCAACATTTACCGGTACTTTTACCAATCCGACAGGTGCAAAAATAGTTAAACGGGGATTCCAATGGGGTAATAGTACTGCTATGACAAATTATACATGGTTTGACTGCAATATAACATGGGCAGATGGGTTGTCCCATAATATGACAGGTTTATCATCAAACACCACCTACTACTATAAATTGATTGTGCAAGGCGATAATGGCACTGTAATTTATGGAAATACTAAAAGTTTTAAAACAAATAGTATTCCATCATCTCAAATTATATGTTTAACTCAAGAAGCCGGGGATATTACTACATATTCGGCAAAATTATATGGAACATTCTCTAACCCTGCTCAATCAAGAATAATCAAAAGGGGTTTTCAATGGGGCTCTAGTGTAAATATGCCAAATTACACAATGTTTGATTGCAATATAACTTGGGATGACGGGTTGTCACATACCATAAGCGGATTAACACCCAATACCACGTATTATTATAAACTGGTTACTCAAAGTGAGGATGGAAGTTTTTCGTATGGAAATGTAATAAGTTTTAAAACCTTGGCGGCACCATCTTCTGCGGTAATATGCACAACTCAAGATGCCGGAGATATTACAACATCTTCAGCAAAGTTGTATGGAGTTTTCTCTAATCCTAACGGAGCGAGAATAGTAAAACGAGGTTTCCAATGGGGTACAACCATTGATATGCCCAATTATACAACATTTGATTGTAATATAACGTGGAATGACGGACTATCTCATTATATGCCAGGATTAAAACCAGGTACAACATATTACTATAAACTCGTTGTTCAAGATGAGTATGGGGTTTGGATATATGGTAATGTAAAGAACTTTACTACGTTGCAGACTGTGCCACAGATTCCACAAATTAGTATATTAGAAACTGATACTGACTGTGCTATTAGTTGGTATTCAGAGAATGCAGATAGTTATTGGATTGCTATCCGTTATGAAAATGATGCATGATACAATGAATGCATAAACACAAAAAATACTTATATGCACTATAATTTTACACCTGGAATATACAAGATTAACGTTGAGGCAGTAAACAGTGCAGGGAGTTCCAATAGTGGGTATACAAAATTTAGTGTTGGACGTTATATCATAAGTTATAGCACAAACGGAGGGAACGGTTTAATATGTAACCAGGTAAAACAATATGGTACCCCTTTGACATTAACAAGTACTATACCTACACGAAACGGATATACTTTTGTTGGGTGGTCAGAAAATCCAAATACAACAAACTCAACTTGGTTAGCTGGAGGAACTTTTGCAGATAATCGAAATGCTATTTTATACGCATGTTGGAAAGCTAATACTTATAACATAAAATTTGAATCAAATTCGGATGAATGCACGATTCACGATAAAATTGTAGAATATGCATCAACATATGGTAACTTACCTACACCCGTCAGAAAAGGATATGCTTTCAAGGGATGGTATACAAGTAACAACGGCGGTGACCGCATAATAAGTAGTTCGTCTGTTCAAATAACATCAGACCAAACGCTTTATGCAAGATGGGAACAAGCGCTTTACTCAATAGTTTATGACACTAACGGGGGTATCGAAAACAGTTGGACCGATTCTTGTGAGTATGATACGGTAACAAATATTTCAAAGACAGTTCCTACACGTGAGGGGTACAAATTTATTGGTTGGGCAAAAGATAAGGATGCTGCTATAGCAGATTATATGCCAGACGATTTGTATTCAGAAAATCAAGATGTCGTGTTATACGCTGTATGGAAGATAATTCCGTACACCAAAACAGAGATTACAAACTTTGGAGCATACAAGTTATGTAATGTAACTCTAAACTATATAGAAAATACGCCCACAATTATTGTTGCAACATATAAGGATGGTAAGCTGTTAGGAATTGAAAAGCGTGTATATAGTAAAGAAAATGAAACCTTTGCTGTCTTTGGTGACATTGATACAGTAAAAGTTATGGTATGGGATAATATTTCTACAATTAGACCTATTACTGCAGTCGAAAAAATTCCAAACAGTGAATGGATAACAGAATAAACGGGGTAGGTACATATGAATAAAGTTCCGAAAAAACATATAAATCTATGTTATATTGAAATTTGGAAAACATATATGGATATGATAAAAGATAATAATGGAAAAAGATTTAATGCTAATCTGACTTTTGTTGCAGCGGCCACCGCATCATTTTATTTTATGTATAAAGACGGTATGAAAGTATCCTTTCCTTTCTTTATATGCATATTAGTGTGTGCGGTTGGATGGATTCTAACAATTATCAGCTTGAAAAAGAAAAACAAGGAGATATATATTAAAATTGGCAGGATTGAACGTAAAATGGGAATAAACTTAGAATACGATTCCAGAATGACCCAAAGTTTTTTACCTTACATATGTTCAAACTATGAATACTTATTTCCATTATTACTTGTTTCGATAACCGCTTATTTTTGTTTTGCGAGATAATTTTAAAGAGCCTTGATGAAAAAATACGACATCAAGGCTCTTTATTATTGCAATACCGCTACGCTTATCTAATAAATTTGAAATTTTTTCACAAATATATTAAATACGTGTTGACATTTTTAAACTTTAAGGGTATAATAATAGTGTAATTAAGAATGGAGGAATTATAATGTTAGTTGGATTTACATTTGAAAACTTTGCATCATTTTATAATAATACGGAATTTGCGATGACTGTAAGCGGTAATGACAGCAGATATAAAGAATTAAATACATTTTCAACGCCTCACGGAGAACTTCTAAAAAGTTGCTTTATGTACGGTGCCAACGGCAGCGGAAAAACAAACTTTATCGACGCACTAGCATTTATGAAATACATTGTAACTGCGGAATTAGATGTTCAATCACGCATTATATCAAAACCGAATTATTTCCTTTTTAACAATGTAGCGAAAGATAAGCCGACGAGCTTTTCAATCGCATTTATTGTTGAAGGAATTTTGTATGACTACGGCTTTTCGGTATTAAACAACAAAATAATCAAAGAATATCTTGATAAAAAAGAAAAAAGAACAGTTAACGTATTCACACGCAATGGAAGCACTTTTGAAAATATAAAAATTAATTCAAAAGAGTTTAAGAATGTCGAGCATGTTATTAAGAATACGCGTGAAGATGTGCTGTTTCTTTCATGGGCAAACTTTTGTAATAATGAGATGGCTATGAAAATTTATAAATGGTTTGAGGCAATTCAGATTTTTGATGCTGATGATACCAACCAGCTTTTATCTGTCACTGTTAATTATATGGAAGAACATGAAAATGGCAAAAAAGATATTGTTGAACTTATGAATAAGCTAGGTATACCGATTGATGATTTTGAAATGGAAATAACAGACGATAAGATGAGTGAAACACTTATGGCAGCTCTTAAGAAAAGTTATAAAGAAAAATTTAAAAATATGATGAATGTCAAAAACATCGATTTAAAGGTAAAGCAAAGGGTTTATGATAAGAATTGGGAAAATTACACAATGTCCGACTTTGGATTTGAATTAGAGTCTGCTGGAACAAGGAAACTTTTTGAAATTGCAGGACCGATTATTTCTGCCATAAATAATGGTAGTGTGGTGTTAATTGACGAAATAGATGCTCGATTGCACCCGGCATTAGTACGTCATTTGGTTATGATGTTCAATTCACTAAGCCAAAATCCCAATAATGCTCAGCTTATTTGTAACACGCATGATGTAACTTTACTTGATGAAGATATTCGTAGAGATCAGATATATTTTCTTGAAAAAGATGAATATGGTGTAAGCAAGCTTTATAGTCTTTGTGACTTTAAGGGCATACGAAAAGACAGTAAAATTTTAAAGCAATATCTACTTGGTGTATATGGGGCCCTACCTAACATTAAGGATTCGGGCATTAACGGTTAAGGGGGCTTGTCTTAAATGAATAAATACAAAAGAAAGGCCCCTTCTCTTGAATTGCGTGACAGAGTACTTGTCCTTTGCGGCGGTAAAACAGAGGAAATCTACTTTAACAAATTTAAGCAGAAATACCGTTCCGGATTAAAAAATGTTACAGTAAAAATTACTACATGCAAATACAGTAATCCTATTGCGATTGTTGACGAAGCTATATCTCTGCAAAATGACTTTGATGAAATCTGGTGCGTATTTGACAAAGACGATTTTAAAGATTTTGATGAGGCAATAAGAAAATCGGCTCGTTATCCAAAGGTAAACTGCGCCTTTTCAAATGAAGCTATTGAGTATTGGTTTACACTGTACTTTTCAAACAAAACAGGTCCGATAAACCGCAAGAAATTAAATGAAATGATAAGCAAACAATTTGGCGTTGAGTATGATAAAAGCAATACAATTATCGAGCGTGTTTGTGAAAAACTATCAGACTTGAATATTCAAACTGCCGAAGAATGTGCTAAAAGAGGATATGAGTATCATGAACTGCATTCTGGAAAAAGTTATTCCGATTGGCGTTCCTGCACATCGGTGTTTATGCTTACAAAACGATTAAGGAAATGGAATGAGGCTAAAAAATAAGGAGGGAATTTTATTGACGAGCGAAAGTAAAACTGCATTGGAATTAATGCGTTTGGAAGGCGTTTGTAAAATTATCACGGATAACATTGAATATGAAGCATTAGAAAATAGATATCTCCATGTTACCGGCAAAGGAAAAGTTGATAATTTAGACAAGGCTATAAGGCAATGTCCCAAATATCAGCTTATAAATATTATTAATATGTCGCATGAAATTAATGATGAACTGATTCAACAGTATTTTAATAATTACAGATACGGAATGAAACCTGGTTTTGTGTTGGGGTGGGCTAGTGGTTTTATTGGAAAAACACTAACAGCAATGATTTAAAAACAGCTATGCAAGCCGAACTGTCAAAGTATAATTACGTTGATGACGCTTCATACAAAAACTTGAAATGTTCTGACGTCATAAAATGAGATAAGCAAGGACTGTCGATATTTGAAATAAATCTCAACTATTTGAAAAAGTATAACTATGTTGACGAAAACGAAAAATTTAACTACATATATGAAAGAGTTGAATGTTTTGTATGGGTATGTGTTGACAAAGGTTTTGTCGCAATCTATAATATGCCTCCAACGATCGAAAAAAGAATAAAGACAGCTTTTTGTTCACTATATAATGTGCAAGTAATAGGGATATCATTAGACAAAAAAACACTTGACACAATTTTTGATCCGGCAACAAGGAAAAAGGTATCATTGACACAGTTGAAGGAACACCCAGATTTACCACAAAAAGCAACATTTACAGATGCTAAATTCGGGCAAAAAGAAAGCGAGATTTTAAAGGAATTCAGTGATGGATATGATATGACTTCTTGTTTATATGATGAGAATATTGAGGGCGATATCGTCACAATGGGTGTCAATAATAATAAGGGAAAACTCTATATCAACAAAAATGTTACAGCAGAACAATTTAGACAGTGGAGCATAGACACAATAATGGCAATAATGGATTACTATTCAGATGTTTTGTCAGATGACGGTATTGAAAAGTTTTCTACACTAAATCTATTTTCTTCTGGCGAATGGGGGAAACTTGGTAATTCAAAAAGAAATATATTAAAAACACTTGCAGTTGCAATGGTAAAGATAAATACAAGTAATATCGAGCGTCTACCAGTTAATATTTCACCACTGGAATTTTATAAATATTTTAAGAATGATACTCAATATAATTTGTATGGGAACTGTAATAAATGTAACGATGATGTTCTGTTAAAATGCTCGAATTGTGGTTCTCCGATGATGAAACTTATTGGAGATAAATTAATTTGTGAGGATTGTGCTACTGAACAGAAATATTGCACCTGCGACTGTGGAAACAATATTTATTTTGATTCAATTGATGAAGTAACTGTAGTTAATATTAAAGAGGAATTAATTAAAAAGATTAGAACTGAAATAAATGCAATTGATCAAACTATAAATATTGATACAAATGACATATATATTTTACAAGGATACCATTTAAAGCGTATTAAAAAGATTGAACATAGCCTTATTACAGCAAATGATATTAATGAATTTAAAAATTTATATAAAATCAATATTACAGAAAAAATGTTTGATGAATATGAACAGGATATTGTAAATTTTGGTGAAAAGTGCAATGCGCCCTCTATTGACAACTGCAGAAAATGCAAATATAATCAAAATACAAATTCAGATGCCTGCATTTTAAAACTTTTCACTATTTTTGATGAATTTATTCCTCAACCACATCAAGGACACGAATTTGGAGATATTAAATTGTCTGTTTCTGTTGATGATGCAACATATACATTGCAGGGGATTTTAAAATCAAAAAACAAAAAAATTACAAATTCGTCATCTACTGGCAGAGAAATTCTTAGTCAAGCACTATCTGGATTTACAGACGGAAGAGTAGATTTAATAGCCGTAATAGCTCCTGCAATTTTTGATGTTCAATTAATGGAAAACATAAAATTTATTGCCAAGCTTACAAAAAAGCAGGTTGTTTTTCTGGATGACGATTTTCTTGTTCGGCTTTATGCTCAATATAAAAACAATTTTGTTAAAACGGTTTAATTTTATAAGTTCGGATAAAACATATAGGCCTCAACTGTTGCCCAAAATGGCAACAGCTGAGGCTTTTTATTATATTGTATCCTTATAAATATATTCGCTCAAAATGACTTCTTCTGCCCGGTCGTGAATACTGTTCATTTTCTGCACCCACAGCATTTGGTCTGTTGCTTTTAACTGTTTCGTAACACTTTCTTGTTCTGCCATTTTTGTTACCATATCTTTTAGGCATTTATGACAGGTTTCGTCTATTTCTGCAAGGTGTTCAAACAGTTTACCTTCCATAAAAAGAGCTGTATAGTATGATTTATGATGTTCTTTCAAAAATATTTTTCTCAAATTCCCATACTTACCGATATTGTATTTCTTTGTGTCGGGTACTGCGATATTAGGGATATAGCAATCTCCGACTTTTGTGTATGTTCCGCCATTTTGTTCAAATATTGATTTCATTGTAAAATCCTCCAAGTTTTAATTTTCTACAATATCGTATCAATCCGGCTGTATAACACATTTTTGCCTTTCTTCCTTATCGTCATTTGACATCGGTTAGCGCATTTTTTTATTGTGAACTTAATGTACCTTATTTTGCACAACTTCTATATTTACCAATATAGTATAATCTTGAATGCTAAGCTGATAAAAATCTAAATGTACGGAACTGTTGTCATTTTTTTGGTTTTATTGTGTTTACACTGAAAAAATGTGTGATAAAAAAGACAAGCATAACTTTTTTCGTTATGCTTGTTTTGTTCTTGTGGATTTATCCACAAGGCTTTTTGCAATATCACTTTCAAATGATTGCAAATATGAAAGCATTGTCTGTACCTGTTCAAAAAATAATATCATAGAGGACACTTTCACATATTTCCTTTGTAGTTGTAGCATACAAAATAATCGTATCTGTCTTTATAAGCTTGGTATAGTATTGTTATACTATTGTATATTTAATCATAATACTAATATGCCACCTTACATTTTCTCTGAGCCTGTCAACATCGACGCTGCCGTTTGCAACACCTTCAACAATAGGTTTAGTGTACTTATCATCGGACGAACCGGGCGTAATCCAACAATTACCGGCATTTACCGCCTCTACCCAATCGACGGTTTCGTACGATTCCCAATCGGTCATTATATATCCGCAAAAGCCTAATTCTTCACGGAATATGCCCATCATCAATTCTTCATCTGTTGCCGTGTATTTATTATTAAGAGCATTATACGACGTCATGATTGATTCGGGCATTTCAGTTTGCATGGCAATTTCAAAGTTTCTTACATATATTTCCCTCAAAGCTCTTTCCGACATAACGCTGTTGCTTCTTTTCCTCGAAAGCTCCGCATTATTTGCAACAATATGTTTAAGGCAGGCGGCAACTTTATTATCCTGCAAGCCTTTTGTCATGTACCCTGCCATAACTCCGCTCAGAACAACGTCTTCCGAAAAGTACTCGGCATTTCTCCCGCAGAGCGGATTTCTATGAATATTCATTCCCGGCGCTAAAATTAAATGAATTTTGTCTTCGTGCGCCTCCTCGGCGATTACTCTGCCGACCGTGTATGACATCTCACGATTGAAGCTTGCACATATCATATTGCTGCTCGGAAATCCCGTCATACGTTTACTCATTCTTACGGTAGTGTTACCGTCAGCCAACAGGAAAGGCTTCATTTTATATTTTTCAACAGGAAATACCGAACCTGCAACTCCAAATGCGTCAATAGTCCATGCTTGTGCGCACACACTTATTCTTGCAAGTTCTTCCACGCTCATTTGAGCAACAAAATCATCAAGTAAAAACGGATTTTTTTCTGCCTCCTCATAGCTGATTATATCACCCGAATACTCATTTAATTTTTTAGGCACAAACTTCTTTCTTTGAGTTTTGGAAAAATCAAAGGACTCGTTTTTGCAATCGCAAAATGAACATCCGTCAGCTTTTGATTTACCGTATTTTGAAATTTCATTAATTTTTCTCGGCGGTTTGCAATAGTTGTGCAGCCGCTGAAGCACTTTGTCCTCTTTCAATGTAAAAGAAAATATTTCCTCCAAGTTGTTTATATGCTCGCCAACGTAAATTTTGTACTCGCCCTTTTCCATTATCATTGTCGCATTTTCTTCAAGATAAGACGAAAATTCACGGTCAGTGACGCAAAATTCCAAAACGTCCTCTTCATTCGGTTTTAAAAGCCTTGTCTTTGCAAAATCAATCAGCTTATGACTGCATTTTTCCAGCTTACCGTCCGGCTCTTTTACATACAGCTGTAAAACTTCTTTGCCGGCGCATTTACCGATGTTTTTAACTTTCACAGACGCTTTCAGACAACCGTTTTCGTAATCTGCCGATACAAATTTCTTTTCAAATTCGGTATATGAAAGTCCGTACCCGAAAGGATATGCTGCAGGAATTTTAAAAGTATCAAAGTATCTGTATCCTACATATATTCCCTCCTCATACACATTTTCAACAAGAGGTTTGTCGCACGTCTTTTCTATGTCATCATTGGTTATAAAGTTTTTTGCCGACGGATAATCGTAATAATCATATGCCCATGTATCGGGAAGATGTCCGGAGGGCGACACTTTTCCGCTTAACACATCGGCAAGCGCCTGTCCCGCCGACTGACCTGCATATCCGAACCACAACACTGCCTTTACATTATACTTTTCAATCCACCTTACATCTATCTGCCAGCCGACATTTAAGATTGCTATTGTGTTTTCAAACACTGCTGTAACATTCTTGATAAGCTGTTCTTCTTCATCTGTGAGGTAATATCCGCCCTTATCGAGATTATTGTCTGTAGCTTCTTTTGAGCCTCTTGAAACAGTAATTACAGCCGTATCACTGTATTCTTTTGCACGCTCAATCATATCTTTATCGGGAACCGTACCGAAACCGTCCGTGAAAAAATGCAGCAGTTCGGGATTGAGTTCAAAATTTCCGTACTTTTCCAATCCCTCAACAAAGCCGATACTGTATCTCGGATTTATCGAACCGGCACCGCCCGACATATTATAAAAACGGTAATAAGCGTCACCGAACACATTTATCCTTTTTTCTTTCAGCGGCAGCAGCTTATTATTATTTTTCAACAGTACCGCTCCCTCCTGTGCAGTTACAAGAGTCATTTCATCGTTTTCTTTGTATTTTTCGTCCCTGATATAAGGAACGCACTCGATAACCGTATCAACAGGCTCGCTAAATTCCCCGGATTCGGTTTCAAATCCGGTAATTGTTATTGTATAGCTTTTGCCGGTAACAAAACCCAAACGTCTTATATCTACCGCAACAAACCACGGATTCCATCCTATATCTTTCTTCATGTACTTAAACGGAATATCCTTTCCGTCAAGCAACACTTTCCCCTTTTTACCGCTCATTGCATACGGAGCGAAATTGTCCTCAGCAGTAGTTGTAAAGTACCATATGTAACAGCCTTCAAGCTCCTGCGGCAGATTAAAGTTGTTATATCCGTATATATTGTTAATGTCGTGTTCCTTTTTACCAGCTCCGTATAGATAAAGCCCCATTTCTTCGTTTGTCATTTTTATGACCACCAAATCCTTTCATAAACATTTATTGCTTATTCATCATTCAAAAAAGCTGTTTCTCCCGGCTTGATTTCTTTTGTTTTTCCCTTTCGCGTGACATACACCGACACGCATGACGGATTATAAGCCATAGTGCCTTTTACGTCAAATTGCAATGAATTGTATGCACGCACATAATTATATATTTCCATATTGGTTGCGTACCAAATATTATCAAATCCCGACAAATATTTCAAAAGCTCTTCCATAACGTTCCAATTACCATTACGTTCAAATTCAAAGCTGTGTCCCCAAACGTAGAACAGCCGCGGTATTCTGTCAATATCCGTTTCGGCGAACAAACGGGCGGTACTCATAAGCTCCGGCGAATTATGGTGACAGGTTGTTCTCAGTCTGTACCAATCATCGGGAAGTCTGAAATTATCGGCTTTCAGCGTTGTTCTTGCGTAGCAAATTCCGCAGTTTTTCAAAAGCTGAGTTATTTTTTCGCTGTATTGTGCATCAGCCGTTACCGGTCCGTTTGGAAATGCCATGCCTTTTACCGGCTTTCCGAACATATCTTCAAGAGTTTCTCTGTCTTTGATTATTTCATATGCCGTCAGCCCGTCCGGGAGCAAATCAAAAAATGGGTGTGTGTAACCGTGTATTGCAGCCTCATGCTCTGTACCCTTGAACAATTCCTTGACATCGCTCTTTTTCATATAGGTATACTTTCCTGCCACATCCTCGTTTGTAAAAAATCCCGAATTGAGATTGAATGTACACTTTGCTTTATACCTATTAAAAATATCTGCAAGCTTCATATTTGTGAGATTACTGTCATCATAACTGAATGTTACCGCTCTCTCCAACCCTCCTGGGTATCTGAGAAAAATATCGTTCATAGTTCCAAATCCTCCTGTTTAACTTGTTCTTTACATACCGTACATTTTGTGTTTGATAAATTTCGGGTTGCCGCTTATGCAGCAACCCGAAATTTTTATGCTGTTATTTCAATATATTCAACGCTTCGTCAACAATAGCCGAATCGGCAGTGCTGTCCAAAATATTGTCGGTGTCCGAAATAACTATAAGTCCCTTATTATCCCAAAATACTTTTTTACCGATAACCGTTTCACACAGTATTCTCAAAGGAACCATTGTTCTGTCCTCGATAATCTGTGCCGGAACATCCATTTCGGCTGCTTTTGTACCGTCAATCAGCAAATCCTTGCTGTCGATTGCAAGACTTGCCGTTTTTCCGTTTATCGTTATTGTAACGCTTCTTGTTGCTGAGTCCCAGCCGACCTCACCGCCGAAGCTTTCCGAAATAAATCTTGCCGGAACAAGAGTTCTGCCGTCAATGATTTTCGGCATTACTGCGCTGTTTGATGTATCAATTTTTGTAAGCTTACCGTTTGCGTATGCGTTCGGGCTGTTTGTTCTCAGAATAACTGCGCCTTTAACCTTTTCGGGCATTTTTGCCGACGGAGTTGATATTGTTCCCGATGTCGGCTTTGCGAGCGCAACGTTTGCACCGACAAACTTGTCCGAGCCTACCATGTCAATCTGAGGGCCTACTTTTGAAAGATTTAAGGTGTTGCCGTATTTAGCGCTTGCGTCTGCCGTCAGCTGATAGTTTCTGTTTGCATAGTCGGTAAACATAGATGTGTCGTCTGTGTAAACATTATTGGCTGTTTCGTGGTGCATACCGCCCTGATAAAGATCCTCTGTTCCAACCTTTACGGCTGCTGCGTGCAGCGGTGTGTTCTTGTTTACAACAAGATTGTTCTTAGCTTCATAGAAGTTTTTGCCGCCGTTTTCCTTAGTCTTTTTAATATTTACCCAGTCCATAACCGACGGATATTTTTGAGTCCATTCGCTTGTTGTCTTTTGTCCCAGCTCGGATTTTGAGAATATCGGCCATGACAGGAAATACTGATTATAATCATGCATATCCTTTGTTGTTTCAACCGTAATGTTTTCCGGAATATCAACGTCCATATCTGCCGTTATTCCTCCGGTTTGCATCGGTGTAAAGCAATCAACGAATACGTTATTGTTCATGACTGTATCTGTCTTTAAGAAAGAGCCTCTCGGAATGTTTACAAACACATTATTATCAATAACGATTCCGCCGCCGTAGTTATTATCGAATGCGATACCGCTTCTTTGTGAAAAGGCTGATGACGCATTTTTGATTTCATGCTCTGCCGGTGTATCGTGGAAATAGTTATTTTTTATTTTTATATCAAGGTTCGGATACTGGTAGTTACAGTAAATAAGTCCGTTATCGTTGGATTCTGTCATACCGTCATACAACTCGTTGTTTTCAATATCAGCCACAGTGAAATTACCGTTTATTATAGCAGCAGGAGTATGTCCCAGACGGTTATTTTTAATACTGATTCCATGTGCACGAACAACCATCGAAGCGGCATATGTTCTCTTATACGCACCCGTATTCTCTATTATGCAGTTTTCCACATAATCTCCCGAACGCTCGTCCGTATGAGGATTTCCGCCGCTGATGTCAACACCGCTGTTTCCGATATTATTTATTATACAACCATAAATACCGTTATTTTTACCTTTTATATAATTTTCTTTCCAGTAATTATCCTGTTCCTGATACCAGTCAAGATTATCGTCCTTATCAAATTCCGGCCAGTTCAGACGACCGTAATATGAATACGGAACTCCGGTTACGTCACCTATTTCTATGCCTTTTGTACCAAAATTATTAAATGAGCAGTATTCGATTCTTACATTGTCGCCGACTGCCGTCTTTATTCCGCCGCCCTTTGAATTTTCAAAGGTAAGACCGGAGAATGTAACGTTTGAGGTTCCGTTCATCTGAATCATCCAGTTTTTATCGAGCAAAGACACATTCAAGGTTTTTGAATTTATATCTCCGTTCGGATATACATACATCATGCCTGTGTTTTTATCAACATAATATTCTCCCGGAGCGTCAAGCTCATCAAGAATATTGAATATGAAATAATCACGGTTTGACGATATTCCCAAAGGAAGTGGAGAAACGGTTGTTATTGTCTGATCCTTTGAGTTGATTGTTACCTTTGCTTCGTCATGATAGAAAAGGTGCTTCAAGTGACCGAACACATATACATCGTCATAGCCTGCATATTTTGAAATTCTTCTTTCGGAATATTTAAAGGTTGAAGCTTCTGTTTTACCGCCGTCCTTGACTACCTCTCCGACCTTCAAAAACTTAGTCTGCGGATGAGTGTCGGCATACCAGCCGCCCTCCTTGTTCGGGTATCTTGCAAGCCACAATGCCGGTTCGCCGTCAAACGAATAAATCGGTCGTCTAATGTCTGTATTGTTACCCTCTTTTTTAACAACCTCCTCAGACTGTCCCTGATATGTACCTCCGAAATGGTATGTATCGTACATTTGAGTATAGTAATCGGAAACATTATTGTAGCCGTTCTTTGCCATGTAAGACTTTATGTCAAGCTGTCTTATATTTTGCTTTGCCTTTGCATTTGACCATTTCATGAGAATATCCTCATTCGTAACCGGAGCAAATGCACTTCCCGGTATTCTGATACCTGCCTCCATGACAGCTTTTTCTCCCGGATACGAACGGTATACGATTTTACCATTTTCCGTTCCCGAATCCTCCGAATTGAATTCCAGAGTGTCGGTCCATTTGTAAGAACCCTCTCTGAACGCTACGGTAATGCCGTTTTCCGGCATACCGCTTTTCTTGATTTCCCTTATCTTGTTTCTTGCGCCCTCCATAGACGCCAAAGGCGAACCCTCGCTGCCGTCGTTTGAATCGTTACCGTTCGGAGAAACATAGATAATTGTTCCCGTAAGCTCTTCGGCATAGGAAACGGGAACGGTAAAGCAAGAAAGCGCCGTTGCAGCCACAACAATTCCCGTAATAAGTTTTTTTGTTTTCATGATTTTCATTCCTTTCTGTCGGTAAATATTCTTCCGCACCGCTGCACCGACATTCCGGTGCGGAAATTAAATTATTTTATCGGAATTCTCTTCCGTTAAAATCTTGGAGTTTACTTTATCCGCTGAACCTCTGCAAGCGGAGTCATATTATTCAGTCCGTCCCAAAGGTATGCGTATATTGTACTCATCTTTTCGTATTCGCCGTTGTCAAAGACAGCCGAAAGTAAAACATTCTGCGAATCCTCGGTAATACCGTCTTTTATTGCGGTTCCCGCTTTTACGGTTTCTGTTCCGCAAAGCTTTCCGTCAGCGGAGTAGCCGGCAACAATCATCGAATAAGTATAACCGTCGATCAGATAAGAGTTGTCTATGCTCACTTTAAGAGTCACCGAGTCAGCTCCTGTTTTTTCAAAGCTGAAATCCGGCTTTATGACATCGTTTTTATTACTCGTTGCGAATATGCTTTTTTCCAGCAATCTTCCTGCGGCATATACATTCAATTTGTAATCCGAAATATTTTCGGCACCGGTTTCAAATCTGAATTTGTAACCTCCGTTTTTATCCGCTTTTGTCTGGTCAAGCTGTATCATATTGCCTTGGGCGTCCTTGACGGACATAGAAACAAGATCTCCCTCGTTCAACAGAACGTCACTGCCTGTAACGTTGACGATTTTTGTTTTTTCGTACTCTTTTGCACTCAGTGTTACGTTTGCGGTATCGTGAATTTCCTTTGAATATTCGCCCGCACCCACACTGCCCTTGCAGCCGACAGCGGATATTTGTGCAGTGCCGTAGGAATAATCTCCGTTTTCGTAATCGGCAAGCATACTTGTTTCATTTGTCGAAATGTTATTTTCGATTGTGTACTTTCCGTCTGCCGAATATACGCCGTGCGATTTGACTTCATCAGGTGTGAAATAGTAATCGCACAGGTCGTATTTATGTGGTTCTTCCTCTGTTCCTCCGCCTACGTTTACAATAAGATTATTGTTAATGTTCATATATCCCAAGCCGTTGGATTTATTATCAACCGTTATATCTATCCAATCCATAAACTGCGGATATTTTTGACGGTAAAGAGCTTTCTGTTCCTCGCCGACAGTTCCCGAAGCAAAAATCGGCATTGACATAAGGTTCTCGTAGTTTTCATGCGATGCAACGCTCATACCGATTTTATCTCTTGTTTCAAAGCTGATCATATCGGTAAAGCTTCTGTTTTCGGTGAGAAAATCCCAAGAAGCCTTGAGCGGATAGTCCGAATCGCTGTTTTTATTTGAGCCGCCGCCCTTTATCGGATTGAACACATTCACAAAAACGTTGTTATTAACGCTTGTTCCGTTTGTATACCAAACACCGTACGGAAGATTTGCAAAAATGTTATCCTCAATTGTTATACCGCCGCCCATCGGAGCATTGTCAAAAGCAATCGCACCACGTTGCGGCGGTGCCCAAATGTTTGTGCGTGTAAGCGGCACTTCCGAGGGAACGTCATGGAAATAATTACCGATTATTTTTACATCAAGAGTCGGTGTTTCGTAATTCACATAAATAAGTGAATTATCATAGCTTTCACTCATGCCGTCATAAATGTCATTATTTTTTATCAGCATTTTGTATGCATTGCCGTTGATGATTGCTCCGGGGCAATGTGCAAGAGTGTTTCCCTCAATCGTAACTCCGTAGCTGTACGATATGTTCACAGCGCCGGAATATGTTCTTTTATGACAGCCGCTGAATTGGATATTGCAATTGCGTACAAAGTAGTTACATTCTTCGCCTCTCACAACGCTTCCGCCGCTCAGCTTAACCGACATAGTTCCCGTATTCATTATTCGGCAGGAATCAAGACCGTGATTTTTGCCTGTGCGTGAAGTCGAATAGCTGTCGCTCATGTGCAAATCATATCTTGCCTTGGCATAATCGGCATAGCTGTTGTTGTATTTTGAATATCTGCTTTCCCCGTCACGGTGAAACAGCTGTCCCTGATCCTTGCCGATGACAACTGCCGTTCTTCCGATATTGTTAAATGAGCAGTTAGTGAAAACCACGCTATCTCCGCTCTCGACATATGCGCAGCTGCCCTTAGTATTTTCAAAGGTCAGTCCCTCAAAATCAACGAATGATGTATTGTATGTTTTCAGCATATATTCGTCCGTATAAGCCGCAATATTTAAAACGTCACTGTCTTTGAAATCGGTTCTGTATATGTAGAGCATACCTGTATCGGGGTCGGCATAGTATTCTCCGTCAGCGTCCAGTTCCTCCAAAATGTTAAAAAGGATAAACGGGCGCTGACTCAGAACCTTGTCATCCGTTCCCGTAAGCGACGGCACATTCATTGTACCGTCCGCCGATATTACGGTTTTCATCTCATTGTGCAAAAAGCCGTATATAAGGTTTCCGTATATATAAACATTATTTCTGCCGGCATATTCTTTGATTTTTTCGGACAATTCACTGTCTTTGCCGGAATACTTAAGACTGCCTCCCTGTGAACCCGCACTTCCGTCTGCATACATAAATACGGTTCTCGGATTTACCTCGGCATAATCTCCTCCCTCTTTGTTCGGAAATCTTGCCGGCCACAGCTCCTGCTCACCGTCAAAAGCATACATCTCACGCTGCACGGTTTCGGGAGTATAATCATCTGCCGTATGCGTCCAATAGCTTTTGGGTACCGTGTAGCCGTAATAATCCTCGAATACCTTTTTAATGTTAATCTGTCTGACCTTTTCCGGCTCTTTCAATCTGCTGCGAACGTCACTGTCGGTCACAGCCGAAAGCTCCGGAGCGCCGATTCTTATTCCGCCCGTAAAACGGGGATTTTCTCCCGGATATGCTCTGTAGGTTATGTGATTTTCCGCAGTTCCGGAATCCTGTTTTTCAAAGACAGCGGCACGGTGAATTTTGTATTCTCCGCCACGGAAAACAACCGTAAAGCTGTCGGAATTTCCGTCTGTTTTTGAACGTAATTCCCTTACTCTGTTGCGTGCACCCTCAAGGCTTTTCAGCGGCGAGTAAATCCCTCCGCTGTTGTTATCATCGCCGTTGGGCGCAACGAATATTACGGTATTGTGATTTTCCTCGGCATGAGCCGCATACGGAAAAACAACAGCTGCTGACATTAACACTGCGAGAGTTCTTTTTAATATATTCTTACTCATTTGTTTCTCCCTTTCAACTGAGAAATTGTACATTTTTATGTTGCGAATTATTCGCCTGTAATAATCATATCGCACAATTTTGATATTTCATCGGAGCTGAAATTAAGCTTTGGCTTTGACATTACGATAAGTCCCGAGGTCTTATCGGTAAATACGTTGTCATAGTCGAGAATTGCGGCTGTTGAATATACGTCAAGGAATGTTTTGTCGTTTTTCAAAATCGGCTTATCGTTCATTGCGGAACCCATAAGTCCTTTGAAATCCGCAAAGCCTTGCTTGTCAACGCTGAACAGAACGAGATCCGAATTACCCTTTCCGATCGGAGCGGTTATGCTTATCTCACGTTTTTCACCGTCCCATTCAATCGGGCAGCCGAAGCCGTTCATTACTCCCCTTAACGGCAGAAACACATTTTCGGTAAGCTCGTCCGGATACACATTTGAGTCATTTTCATCATATGTAAAGACTTTGCCCTTTGCATATGCTGTGGTATATCCTACGCAGCCGATAAATCCGTTGCTTGCCGCATAGTCAACCGGACTTGCATATACAGGCGTTGAATAAATATTCAAGCCGTCAGCCTCGGCAACACAATAAACATATTTGCCTATTTCGTTATCCTGGAGTGAAATTTCATTTTCGTTTACTCCCTCAGCCTCTTCAAAAAGTGCAGGATCAACAGTCTTAACCTTATCGTCATATACGAACTCATCACCGCTTATATACCACTTAAAGACTGCATTTTCGGGGCCGTTTGCAATCATTTTATTTGTCTTTTCGTCATATGCAACGCTTATGCCCTCTGTTTCTTTTCCGTCAGCTTTTGTTTCGTAAATTTCAATTTTTTCGAGCTGTCCCTCAATTGCAAAATCACCCGGCTCTGACATAATATTTTCTTTATCGTATACACCTAAAACCGTATCTCCAAGTTTTATAAAAACATAGTTTCCGTTATCTGTCGGAATAATGCCGGTTTTAACGTTGATTTTTTCATTTACAGGCAAATCATAATTGAAGTTAGCTAAATATCCTGATTTTTTTTGACTGTTAAATGCCTGAATTTCTATGTTCTTTTCCTTTACTATAACCACATAGCAATCGGTCATCCAACATCTCTTTGACGTATCTGCCGAGCGAAGCTGAAAGCCTATCCAATCCTCGCCCGAAAGATTAAAGGTCATGTCCGCTTCCGAAATGTCGCCGATATTTCCGAATTGTGCAACAGCATTGTCGGCGTCTTTGAAAATGAATCCTCCGTCCTTACCTTTCTCTGTTTTCGCCGTTTCGGTGTTCATCTTGATTTTTGCACTGTCGGCAAGCTGTGCGCTTATAACAGCAGTATCCTGTGCATGGCAGACAGCCGCAGTACCCGTGATAAACATAGCCGCTATCAGCAGTGCTGTAATTTTTCTTTTATTCATTTCAATTCTCCTTTCGCCGCCTTGCGGCGGTCACAAATCGCAACGTGAAAAAGATGCAAGCAGGTTGCCTTTTTGAGAGGTGACGGCATATGCTTATACTCCTAACCTCAAAAAACGGTAAGATGCGCAGCATATTTTTCACGTTATCATTTCTTTTCATTTCACCGCACAGACAGTGTTACTGTCCGTGCGGTGAATAATTTTACTCAACAATTACGTAAAATCCTCTTGTATGCTGCCATGTGCCGCCTCTGTAGGTAATTACTCTGTCGCCGACGTTTATATCGTCCCATGATACCAGTTCAGCCTTATTGTTTTGCGTGTTGTATTTAACTACCGCTCCTAAAAATCCGCTATACTCATTCCATCCTCTGAAAATCATTATTTCATTAGCGTCGGAAACGTTTGGCGATATAATACCGCTGTAGTCCTCCGACGGTGTGCCGCCCGAATAGCCGCTTGTCGCCATTCGCATGCTCTCCTCGGCAATTACCGATATTCTGCCGTTTATAATCATTCGACTGTTGGCACTGAAGTCGTTGTTTGAGTAATCCGTTTTCAAATCCTCAGCCTTGCAGAGCATTGCCCATACGTTTACCTTACCGGTCATTGCGTGAGTATCATATATAATAACATCACCCCGTTTAAGCTCGGTAAAACCGATTGTTCCCTCGGCATAGCGTGAACCTCTCGCTTTTTGGGATATTGGCTTGAATTCACTGTTTTTCAGTTCATTATCATAATGATTTACCAACGTTTCCGATTTTCCGTATGATGATGAATCATTAACCGTATAGCCTGTGACTCTTGACACAATTTCCTCTTTTGTTTCATCCCATTCAAGCACCGAATCGGTGACAATCATTGGTTTCATTGAAGTTGTCAGCGTTCCCACTGTATAATCAGCGCTTGACGATGATGAAGAATCAGCTTCTATCACAATGTATTTATACCAGCCCGTCATCATTTTGTTGTACGCTTTAAAGCTTGCAAAGTACATATTATCACTGCCGCCGCAGAAATCCTCTACGCTGTCAAAGCTGCAATCCTTATCATCTTCCGCTATTGTTACAAATTTTGTTTTTGCATATACCACATCAATATAGCTCTTGTTCTCATCATCGGGGGTGTTAAGCAGACAGCGGTAGTAATGTGCATTGGGTTTGCTTGTCGTGTATGTATACGAAAGTCTGAGCTTATCCTCCTCTTCCTCATTTTTCGGAAGTGTATCTGCTGTGCTTTCAGGCACGGTCAGAGATGCGATTGATTCTCCGTCCTGCGTTAATGTATACATAACAAGCTGCTTCGGAATCGATTCATCTTCGCCCTTAACCTTTACATATAAATCCTTAGGCTGCATTTTCTTACTGTTCTTATCGTTTCCTATTCCAAACTTGATTTTCGCCCCGTCCGGAATTGTGTATTTTGTCGCTTCTCCGCTCGTTTCACTTACTATTTTAATATACAGCTCCTCGTCGTCCGAGTTATATTTCATTGACGTCATAAGTCCGATTCTTTCTTCATCGTACTTCAGATAATCGACAATACTCATATTTTTATCGACGTACAGGGTCGAATTTTTGCCTTGCACTCCGGACAAATCGGTTCCCGGCATTACCTTATATTCTTCCCCGTCAACCGTTGCCGTATTTGAAAGCTTGCTCCAGCCTGTCAGCTTACCCTCAATTTCGCCGGCATACACAAACAGCGTTATTCTCTTTTTATCCTTGCTTTCGGCATATGTGATTACATTTCCGGAATCCAAAAGATTAGTGTCCATATAGCTGTTTCCGTATATAACACTTGTAGTAACATCGTTATCATCAAGTTTTACATATTGGAAATTGTCAGGATTATCCTTAAAATTCACTCTTAATTGAGTTGCTTTTTTGATTACATAGCTTTTATAGCTCCATATGATAACAACATCAATTTTATTGTCACCGTTGTTATCTATGAGCTTAATATCGCCGTATCCGGGTTTAACGTCCTCATCTGTAGGTGCCAAAAGCGGTTCGCCGTTGTAAACATAGAACGCATTTTTGTTCACATTGTATGTCTTGGTTCGGTTGTCGGTTGAAAGAATAATGTTTTGCGCTGTTGTCTTGTCCTCAATATCGTCGTATGACGCACTGATAATGTTGACCTTTCTGTCATTTTCAAGATATACTATTTCATCATCCTCATTAGCGTAGTACTTTACTTTAACGCCGAGATAATTAATCAGTTTTTTTACAGACGTTCTATATCTTTTATAGTCAATCATTATTTCGTTTTCTTCATTTACACCGGCGCCGTAAATTGTACCTGCTTTAATAGCCGTCACAACTCCGGTATGCTCTTCAAGGTCAAATATTTTCTTGATAAGAAGCTCGTCGCTCTCCTTATACTCCAGAAAATTTTCGCCGGATATATTGGTTGTGACGTAACGGGAATCAAGCATTTTATAAAGAAGATTCGCAACCTCTCCTCTGTTCATGCCGTTAACGTCCTCAACCGCAAAGCTCAGCTTTATGCTGTCGGCTGTTTGTATATAGCCTACATAATATCCGCCCTTTGCCTGTGCGTAAACATCATAACCCAAAGACATTAGTGCCATTTTTAACGCTTCGTTATATGCAAGATTGTTTTCCGGCTGAAACATTCCGGTTTCATACCCTTGAATTATTCCCTTTCCGGCAAGAAAGCTTACATATTTGAAATACTCGTTATCCTCCGCAACATCTTCAAAATATTTAATGCTGTTGGGTTCTTCCTGTTTAATTCCGAGAGCTTCCGACAATGCCTTTGCAAAAGCGCCTCTTGTAACGGTCTGCGCCGCACCGTCAACCGTAAATCCCTCAACTCCCAACGCTGTCAAAAACTCAATTTGATTGCTGTAATCCTTTGCCGCCGACGCAGGCTGTGAATAAATAACAAGGCATGACAACATAATCGAAAGCGCTATGACCATACTTGCAAGTTTTTTGAATTTGTTCATGTTTTTAATCATTCCTTTCAATGCTGAGTAGTTTTGTTATCTGTTTATTATCCTGTAAAGTATTGCCGCCATTTCCGCTCTTGTTGCATTTGCCTGCGGAGCAAAGCTGCCGTCATCCTTACCGTTCATAATACCATCCGCGCATACTTTTATGACAGCTTCAGCAGCCCATGGTGAAATACTTTCACTGTCGGTAAAGGAAATTTTCGTTGTGTTAACGGCGTTAAGTGCCTTTTGAAGTATAACAGCCATCTGTTCTCTTGTGATGTGCTTGTCCGCTCCGAACGTTCCGTCACCAAAGCCGCTGATATATCCTTTGGCAACCGCAGCTGAAACATATCCCGAATACCAGTTGTCTGAGCTCACATCGGAGAATCCGCCGTTATATTCTGTCGGATTGATTCCGAGAGCTTTTAAAAGTGCGCAAAGGAATTCCGCTCTTGTAACCTCGCCGGACGGCTTGAAGCTTCCATCGCCGTAACCTTTTAATATGCCTTTGTCGGTAAGAGCTTTGATTTCGCTGTATGCCCAGTGTGAATCGGTGACATCGTTAAATGCTTTTGTTTCGCTTTGCTGATTGTTTTCCTTTTCGGTATTTTTAGCAATGGTTACGATCGGATCGGACGAGCCTTTGCTTATACCCTTATTGCCTGTAGATCCTCCTCTGTCATTACCGCCCGAACTGTTTCTTGTTTTTTCTATTGCAAGAGGTTCGGAGGCTGCGGGCATACCCTGTTCGTGTGCATTTGCCGGAGTTACCTCAAATACAACAGAATTTCCGCCGTATTTTGAAGCGTTTGAGAGAGTTTTGCCGTTTTCATTCTGAATCAAGCTTTTTGAGCTGCCGGAGCAGAGATACCACTTATAAACAGTTCCCTGCTCGCTGTCCTTATCGTCCTCGTCCGGGTCGGTGTACTTGTATTCGCCGATAAGCTGATTGTTAACATTTCTGAGAGTTACCCACTCAGCTGTACAAACCGTTCCATACACATCCATAAGCTCAACAGATTTGAACTGTACGCCGCCCGTCACGTCATTTACCGAAACAGACGTAAATTTTGATTTACAATCCTTTGATTCGGTCAATTCGCCGTCACGGTATAAATTAAGCTTTCCGTCTTTCAGATTAACAAAAATCTGGTGCTCACCTTTTTCTTCGGTGTTTACATCGAATGTATTTTCGCCGACTGTCAACTTGAATGACGCTGCGCCGCCGGCATTATAAATTACCGAGGCGGTATCGCTTTTTTCGTTTGACGTAAAAGTGTTTGTTTCCGAATCGAGCGTACCCTCCGATTTTGTCGAATATACCGACATCATGCGCTTTGCGCTGACGCTTGGATGATCACCCTCGTTATCCTTTTTGAACGTTACCTTTTCGATGCCTCTTTTAACAGCGGTAAATATGCCCTTTTCGTATTTTACCACATCATTTTTTTCGGTTGATACGTCAATCAAATCCGCTTCGATTTTATTGGTTCTTCCCGATGAAAATTCAGCGGTTGTACCGGTATATTCAATAGTTTCCTTTTCCTTGAAGCTGTCCTTTAATAAGCCTGCCTCAAGTCTTACATATACGCCCGTTGTCGTGAATGTAAAGCATGAATCATAAATTCCGTCCGCAATTCCTGTCCATCTTACGGTATAAACCGTTTCGGGAAGTATGCTGTCGGTGATTTTTACGGTTTGTCCCTCGTGCGAGAAATTCACGTCCTCACCGTTCGCCGTAATTTCAAGTTTTGATAAGTCGAGAGTTTTTCCCTCAGCCGCAAAGGCTATTCCGTTCGCAAGTCCCTCAAGCGAAACGTCTGTGTTTTTATAAATCGAAACATCTCCGTTTATTTTCGCCGTAAGCTGTACATCGGAAGAATCAGTTTCGCCGTTTATATAATATTCTCCTATCAAAGTGCCGAACAAAGCGTCAACATCATCGGCTGATGATATATTTGTTCTGTCCGCCGCCATAAGTTTCTGTGTTACAGTTTCCTTACCTGTTTCCGATAAAGAATTATATGCCGTTACGTTGCTTTTTTCTGCTGCGCCGTAATGCGCGGTAAA
Organism: uncultured Clostridia bacterium; assembly: GCA_934462715.1. Taxonomy (GTDB): domain Bacteria; phylum Bacillota; class Clostridia; order UBA1381; family UBA1381; genus RGIG1988. The sequence continues at coordinate 77,519 of CAKSIJ010000005.1, read as the reverse complement.
TTCATTAACATCTTCAATTTCAAAATCCGCACCTGCATAATACTTTTCAATGCAGAAGTTAAGTGCATCGGCAAATACCTCTTTATTGCTGATTTTGTTTCTTTCTTCATATACGAGATTAATTACGGCTTCCTTTCCCTTATCGCTGAGTTTTAGAAATTCGGCATATTCCGATGTTTCGGCGAGGTAATAATCCATGTATCTTGTTACTTCTTTTTTCTTCATAGATGAAAGATTGGCTTCGTCCATGTATACGATTTCCAAAGTGAAACGATCATTGCCGCGGAAATCGTAACCTGCATTCTTACTGACGCCCAATCTTAAAATGTATGCCGCCTGTTGTTCACCGGCATTGAGCTTTTTTATCAAGTCCGGACTGATGTCCATGTTCGGAATTGTAAATTCCTTGTTATTTGCTATAGTATTGTATGTATCCGACACAAATTTTTCTTCATCGCTATCTGCTTCCATTTTTTCAAGTGAAGCGTCATCGCTCGAAATAACTGTCGGAATAAGATACGACACGCAATCGTCAACGTTTGTTTGTCTGCCTCTTGCCTGAGCGGTGACATATGCCGCCAGTATTCCTTCCTTTTCCTCTATTTTCGACAAATCAAATATCACTTTAGCACCGGTTGTATTGCCCCATTCGGTTGTTACAACACCCTCGTTTGAATATCTTTGGATTTTGGAGTTATCGTTTCGGACAACATATCTGTCAACCGATGTCTTTAATGTAATGTTTTCGCTTGCATAAACGCTAATCGGCACAATCACGCTGACGCTCATTGCTGCCGATAACAGCAAAGAAATTATCTTTTTCATGTAAACCTCCATAATTTCAAATGTCAATGTTATTGCGGATCACGGCGGCAAAGCCGCCGAAATCCGTAATTTTTTTCGTTAAACTATTATTTGGCAACAGTATAGGTTCTGTTTTCGCAATACGGCTTCATAATATCAGAGCTGTTCCAGCAGAACACCTTAATTTCAGAAATACCGTCTGTTGACGCAAAATCAAATACAAAGCTTTCGGTTGCCTTTGAATCGATTGCTGTCTTGTCAAATACTACGCTTGTCAGCATTTTGTTATTCTCGCCGTATGCGCAGGCAACTGCAAAAATAGGCTGCTGTCCGTTCTTATGACTGGTTATATCAACCGTATATCCGGTTTCGGTCTTTTCGATCGTTCCGATAGTTACGTCATACTGCTTATACTTTAAAATACCGTTTTCAAAATTATCAAAGCTGTCTGTATTTAAACCTGCGGCAATATTTTCGGAGTTTTGAGCCAGTTCAATGTCGTTTATGAATGCAAATACATCTATAATCTCCGCTTTCTTCCGGTCATCGGCAGCTTTATAAAGTGTGTACAAATCGTATGCATTTTTATATGTTACATTGATTTTCGGCACGTTTCTGAAACGGAAATCCACAAAATTATCTTTGTCAATTTTTTGCGGGTGAATCATGTAGTATAAAGAACCCTGTCCGTTTTCAAGCGCTTTTATATCACTTGTAATATCATAGCTGAAAACAAAATCATAGTTGCCGCCCATATTCGGCGTTCCCATGCTGACCTCTGATTTTGCATATGCGTTTACAAGTGCGTCAGCCCACTTTGCCTCTTGGGTATCTTCCTTTTGTGATTTTGTGATAAAGCTGTAAGCCGTATCTGTGTAAGCTCCAATATCTGCCCTTGACGTCCATGCCGTAAAGGATAGGTCAGCCGATTTTACATATTCCAAATAAGGTACTTTTATATTCTCCGCAACAAACTTCATCGAACTATTATAGCCTGAATTTATATTGCTGGCATCGTATGATTTATTTCCGTTCGCATCAAGGCGTACATTTCCGTTTGAGTAAATATACATATAATCGGTGCTGAAGCTGTCTTTTTTAAATACGTTGACGGTTCTTGAAGCCTTATCCTCCGGATATGTGGGATTAGCCGCATATTTTTCTATTTCTGTCTGTGCCGTTTCCTTAAATTCGTCAACCGTTTCAAAGCTGCCTGCCGTAAGTGCCCTAATAATATCGTCCTTGCGGATAAAGCCTGAGTAGGTTTTATACAAATCACTGTTTGTACCGAATAAATCCGCAAGAATGTCGGTTACGTCACTTTCGGTTGTTGCCGAGTTTATAACGCTTATGTAACTGTTCTTTACTTCGGTTGTAACAGCGTCGGCAAAAGCTTGCTTTGTTGAATATTTTTTGAGTGCGGTTTCATTTACCTTTGTTTTGTCGCTCAGCTTGTTGTAAGACGCATATATGTCATCTCCGCATACAAAGCGTATTGCCGCTCCTACCTTATCCTCTGTTAATGTCATGTTTGCAAAATCATAGTCGTTATAATACTCTACGGTTACTTTAAATGATGTACCCGTACCTACAGAATATACATTGTACCAATCTGACGGTGCGTCATTAATCATGTTGTATGCCACAGTTCCGTTATATCCGCTTTCCGCCATGCGAGTCTTTACGCTCTCGGTTATATCAAATCCGCCTATCTCAAATGATGACCACTGATTTCCCACAGTATACTCGTCCGAATAATACTTAGTTCCGGCTTCCGTCAAAACCTCTTTTGACGCGTCATCATATCCGGCAACGGTATCAACGAGATATGATTTCATTTGTACATCTGTATGGTTCGGCTCTCTTGATATCACATTCGCAGTTACCGTTACTGTCTTGATGAAATCCGGGTGCTTGATAAAATCAGTTGCAAATTGCAGCTTTGCAGCACACAAATTTCCGTAATTATGCGTAATGTCTTTTGAGCTGCTGCTATATGAAATAATTCCGCTTTTGTCATTTTTATTTACTATTCCGTCGTAAAACTCAAAGTACTTGCTTGCCGTATCGGTATACTTATCCTCATCTGCAAGGTTATCGCCCTTGTAAGCCGCAACAGCTGCCGCAGCGGCTGATTTGAATTGTGCATATGTATTCAAAACTGAGCCAAGCATAGACTCGTATACAAAGGTTTTGTTGTTAATTCTGTTAAATTTTGCATATTCCTTGCTGCCCTCGCCGAGTGCCGAGAGAATGTAGCTGTCAGCACTTGAGTCCTTTTTATTTAGGGCTTCAACAGCTGCTGCAAGCAGTTCGCCGTCTTTGATTTCGGAAATCATATTGATTACCGCTGTCTTGAACTCCGCCAAGCTGTTGTAGGCTGCTTCTTTGGTTGATGTGATAATTGAGTTCTTATCTACCTCTGACAATCCGTCATATGCAGCCAGTTCATCAGCCGTCAGCGCAAGCCTTAAGTATTCATACGGCTTGTCGGTTGTCTTGTAATTTGCCAGAACCTCAGTCTCATCATAGTATGTAATATCATATTTTACACCTATTAATTCATGACTGTAAAGGTTCGTATCGTCGGGCGACGGCCAGAAATTGTAGGCAACCATCGTACCGCCGTTTGACAGAATATTCTTTACATTTTCCGTAATGTCTACACTTTCGGCATTGTAATCAAATACAACACGTGTGCCGCCGTTTTTTGTAATGTAATTTATGTCATTTTCACTGTATACACGAGTTAACGCTGTTGCATTTTCACTTGTATTAATGCCTTCGCCGCTTTCGCATACAGCGTTTCCTTTTTTAGTATTTTCGTCATAATACAACTCACTGTATGTTACGCCGGCAGGCATAACTGTAGGAACTAGAACTGTTTTTAAATCAGTTGAATAGGTGTAGTATTTGTATTGCCCGTTGGCTTCGGTTTTAAACCACAGTGAATATGTCTTTCCGTCAACGGTTAAAGTTCCGTCATCGTTAGCCGAAAGTTCTTTATCTGTTGTCGCAATTATACCCATATTATCTCTTAAGTATCCGTTTGGCAGCATCTTTACCGATTTCACAAATTCCATATCATCGGCATAGGGTGAAAAATCCAAAACAATTTTTGCCCCTCTTTGTGCGCCCCACTCGTGCGCCAGTGACACAGAGCCTATCTGTCTGACATTTTCGGGATTATTGTCCGGAGAGCTCATATAAAACACTTTACCGATTGTTCCGTCATTGCCGGATACTTTAAAACTATAGCTTTTTGTAGTACCCAGTACCGTTGTTTCTGCCGCACTTGCAGGCATTACCGCTCCTGCCGAAACAATTGCCGCAGCAGTAAACAGTGATAATGTTCTTTTTAAAGATTTTTTCATGTTAATCCTCCTTTAAACTCTTATAACGGTTTTATTTTTTCTTTTGCGCTAAAAATTCATCTACCTGTTTTTGAAGCTCGGATATAATTGTATCTTCGCCGGCTGTTTTCAGCTTTGAAACAAATTCTTCGTAGTTTTGTTCCCAGTTATCTACCGCACCAACATTAAGGGGCTGTAAATATTGAGTTCTGAGTGCGTCCGTTTGTGTGAGCATATCGGTAATTGCTGCGGTATCCGGCAAGAATCCTATCAGCTTTGAACGGTTTGTAGATGAATTAACCTCATTAAATGCCCAATTATGATAGTTCTCATCCTCAGACTGGTTTCTGTATGCAAGCTCTGCGTTTCCGACTATCCATTTGAATATTCCGTATTTGTCGTTCGCTGTTCCCTGCGAATCGTATGTAGTCTTTATTTCATCTTCGCCGACCTTTTCGTAATCTACGCCCTCACGTCCGAATACCAGGAAGTTATACAGCTCTTTATCTGTTTGTATCAGATTTATAAACTGCATTGCTTCCTCGGGATATTTGCTTGAAGCCATGATAGATGTTCCGCCCGCAAGCGCTATTCCGCCTATAGGCGGCTCTGTATCGTACGGAATACAAAGTATCTCCGTGCCATATTTCTCGGAGAGCTGCTTTTCCTGATACGGTGTGTAAATATCGTCCCAGAACGCAGTGCCGTCCGGTTTGCCGTAGTAGCTTTCATCATCTGTTGCGGATAGTGCGTCCGGTCTGATGTAACCCTTATCCTTCCATTCCTTTGCTGTCTTGTATCTTAATTTTGCCGAATCATTTGCGTACGTATTCACTACCTTGCACGCATCGTCACCGTAAACAACCGAATAGGAATTTGTTATCCCGTCATAGCCTTTTACGTTCAAAATCGAAGTTGTTTTGAAATTGATTCCGTTATCCTTGAGCACCTTGCAGTAATTACCCAAAATGTCATATACTTCCTGAGAGAATGTCTTTGATGAATCAAGCGCTTTTCTTAATGCCTCAGCGTCAAGATACTTGTCAGCCAATTCTTTTACAAAGCATATACATCTTGTCTGTCCCATCATCTGATACGAGGGTACACCGTAAATTTTACCGTTTACCGTTTCGTAGTCCCATATCCAATCGGGTAGAGTTTTTCTTACCTCCTTTCCGTATTTGTCAAGCAAGTCATTCATATCCGCAAAGCTTCCGTTTGAAACCTCGGTTGCAAAATCCAGTCCGTAATTATTGATTATATCTATCTGTTCTCTTGCGGACATCATCAGCATAACCTTCTGTTTGTATTCGGACAGCGGAATAATCTCAAAATCCACAGTAATGTTTGGAAGTTTCTCATGCAGCTTATCATTAAATGCCGCCCAAACCTCCTGTGAATTTGCCTGCATTCCCGGGCCTGCCATAACATATTTGAGAGTTACATTTTCCTGTTTTTTTGCACCTCCCGCACAGCCCGTTGCCGCCACACTTATCATTCCCGCCGCCAGCATAAATGATAACGCTTTTTTTCCTTTCATTTTTTTCTCCTTTCCGTGCCGTAAGGCACTATACATTTTTTATATAACTGCCATAAGCAGTTATTATCCCTTTACTGAACCTACAACCAGTCCCTTTGCAAAATATTTTTGAAAGAACGGGAATACAATCATCATAGGTCCTGCCGCAAGAATTGCCATTGCATAACGCATTGTTTCAGCCGGCAATTCCTCTCCGACCAGCGCACCTGCTGTTGTGCCCTGTATATTTTTTATATAATCAGCTTCGTTTATTATTCTCTGGAGCAGATATTGTAAAGAATATAAGTCACTTCTTCTGATATAAAGCAAAGAAGTATTCCAATCGTTCCACTTTCCGAGCACCGTTGTAAATGCAACACAGGCAATTATCGGTGTCGACAGCGGCAGAATAATTCTTCTGTAAACCATAAATTCACTCGCACCGTCAAGCTTCGCCGCTTCTACCAAGCCTTCGGGCAGTCCCTTAAAGAATGTCTTAAAAAGCACTACGTTCCATGCGCTCGTCAATGCCGGGAAAATGTATATCCAAAAGGTGTTTCCCAAATGCAGATACTGCGTATTCAGTATGTAAGAAGGAACAAGTCCGCCTCCGAAAAACATTGTAATCATCAAATAAACCGTAATAAATTGTTTTTTATTATAGTTTGACCTTGAAAGCGGATATGCCATAAGCGTCTGAACAATAATACTCAAAACCGTTGACAATGCAGTATAAGCAATTGTCACCTTATATGCATTTAATATCTGATAAGGATTTTTGAATATCATTTTGTATGCGTCCGTACTCCACATATTCGGAATAAGCTGATAACCGAAATCGGTTATTGATTTTTCCGAAGAAAATGAAATTGAAATCATCAGCAATATCGGCAGTATATAACCAAGGCTTATGATTATCATTACTGCATTTAATATAATTCGTCCGATTGATATTTTTGTCTTTCTCATCACTTTTGCTCCTCATTAAAACATTGACTTATCTTCATCTATCTTCTTAATAACACTGTTGCATATTACAAGCAGTATAACTCCTGCAAGCGATTGGAAAAGACCTATTGCCGTTGTTCTTCCCATGCTTGTACCTGCCTGCAATGCCCTGAACGTATAGGTATTCAAAATATCCGTAGTCGGATATAATAAACCTATGTTTCTCGGTATCTGATAGAATAATCCGAAATCGCCGCTCATTGCGTGTCCGACTCCCATTATGATTTGCAGGCACAAAAGTCCCATAATTTCCGGTATGATGATATGTATTATTTGTCTGAATTTGTTTGCACCGTCAATTTCCGCCGCTTCAAACAAGGTTTCATCAATTCCCACCATTGTTGCATAGTATAATAAGCTTCCGTATCCAACGCCGTTCCATACCTTGACAACCGACAGGATAAAGGGCCAGTATTTGGGATCTGCGTACCAGTCTATACGTTCCATTCCGAACTTTACCAGTATATTATTTAAAATTCCGTTTACAGGTGACAATACCAGATAAACTATATACGATACAAGTACTATAGACATAAAGGTCGGCAATATAGAGGTTGTCTGATAATACTTCAGCGCCCATGTCTTTTTAATGTTATAGCACATTATTGCAAAAACGATATTCGTAAAATTGCAAAGCACTATAAACCACAGCGCATACAAAACCGTATTTCGCATGAGCATTACAAAGTCGTTGGATTTGAAGAAAAATTTAAAGTTGTCAAATCCCACCCATTTGCTCGCAAGTATTCCGAGATTCGGATTGAAGTTTTTAAAAGCAAGCACTATTCCAAACATCGGAATATAGCAAAAGAGCAGCGTAAGCAAAAATCCGGGCAAAATCATCAAATCCATCTGCCGTATATCTCCCTTTTTGCCCTTACGGTATGTTGTTGTTTTTTTTCTTAATTCTGTTTTCATTTCTGCACAGTCCTTTCTGTTATAGCCTTTATTATATATCCATTGGAATATTCAAAATAATTTGTGTGAATTTTCCGGGTTCGCTCTGTATCTCCAGAGACGCTTTGTCCCCGTATACCGCCTCTAATCTCTTATATATGTTTTTTATTCCCACGGAGCTGCTTGTCATTTCACCGCTTTTTAATTCCGTCATAAGCTCCGCAAGCTTTTCTTTCGTCATTCCAATTCCATCGTCGCGAATGACAATTCTTAGGCTTCCGTCATTCTCGGTGCAACGAACGTATATATCGCCGCCCTTTTCCTTGTATCCGTAAAATACTGAATTTTCAATAAGCGGCTGCAGACTCATTCGCAATATGCGGCATTTTAGCAATTCGCTATCAGCCTCCGTTATCAGATTGAAATTATCGTACCTCAGCTGCAAAAGTCCGGCATAGTTTCTTAGGAAGTTAAGTTCTTCTCCGAGTGTGACAAAAATTTTGTCGGTTATCATTGTATAGGACAATATTCTTGACAATCTCGAAATCATTCCGGAAATTTTTTCACTGTCGTAAAAATTGCTGATAACCTCATAATTTATAACCGCAAGTGTATTATTCAGAAAATGCGGCGTGATTTGCGTCTGCAATGCCTTTGTTTTCCACTGCTCATATTGAGTGTTTCGCGAGGTCACCTCATTTTTCAGTTTTTCGTTATCATCCATAAGACATATAATTTTGCTTGCAATTTCACTGATTTCATTCTGATTTAAGCTGTTGTATAATTCGCGGTTTTCGAACAAGTCGAGTATCGTTACGAACTGCGAGGTATTATTGACCGCCACAATCACGGATATTATTATGAGTATAATCATCAATCCGAAAAACAGCGCCAACATTCTGTAAAACAATCCGTTTATAATTGATGTATAGTTATTGTTTTCAGATGTGCATACATAATACCAGTTGTAATATACCGACTTGTCAATCGAAACGGTAATATTTTTTGAAGAAATATCTGCAATGTCATTATAGTTATCCTCATCAATCATTTTCAAAATAAGCTGTTCAACTTCGGCATTTCTCTTGCTTGTAAGCTGATTGGTGTATATAATTCCTCCCGAATCCGCAATGTAAAAAACACTGTTTTTTGAAAACTGTCTTGATATATACTTTTCAAGCTCCATTATATCAATATTCAATACAACCGCACTTTTACCGGTTCTTGATTTTTTTATTAGAGTGAACACCGTAATTGCTGTGTTATCTGGCTTTCTCGAAAACATCTTATAGTTGTTCACAAAATTCTTATCAAGCTCATTCACCCATGATGTATCGTCAAATTCATCCAAGTTCTCACATACTCTGTTAGTACAAATAAGATTTTTGTTTCCGTTATAAATATAAATTGAATTTACAAAGTTTTTTCCTGCCATATATGTGTTTACCTTGCTCATCATGTATTCTTTATCGGCGTCTGCGAAATTAACATCTCTGTTCATAGACATATAATACACCACATTATCATCAGCAAGCATTTCCGCCACCAGATACTCCGTATCCCGGATGAGAGCCTCGGCTGTCGAGCCCAGCATTTTTACCGTATCACGATTTGTGTTCATTACCGTATTTTTTGCGTCGCTTATCGTGAATCTGTATATAAAAAGCATCGGTATCATCAACACCACAAAAAATATTGCAAAAAGCCGCACTGAATTTTTGAAAACTATACTTCTGAATTTGTATTTCCTCCAAAACAGTGAAAAATATTCACGGAACATATCAAACCTCCATTCCGCCGCTGTGCGGCGGCTCAAATCTCAACATGAAAAAGATAAAAGCTTGTTGACTTTTTGAGATGGGACGGTGTTTGTCTATACTCCTAACCCGGAAAAAAGGTAAGGTGCGCAGCATATTTTTCATGTTAATCTCCATTCCGCCGCCGTACGGCGGCACAAATCTAAACGGGAAAAAGATGCAAGCAGGTTGCCTTTTTGAGAGGTGACGGCGTATGTTTATACTCCTAACCTCGAAAAAGGGTAAGATGCGCAGCATATTTTTCACGTTATGCCTCCTTTGCTCGTACTGTCTGGTTTTTTTAGGCTGTTTTTGTACTCTTGTATCGTTTTTCCCGTATATCTTTGAAAAAGTCTGCGAAAATTACGAACGTCGATATATCCTATCATTTTACAAATGTTTTCCGTGCTTATATTTTCGGCGGCAAGCTCCACCGCCTTTTTCATTCTGATGTCAATCATATACTCTGTAATTGTTTTGCCGGTAATTTCCTTAAATTGCCTTGTCAGATACGAGCGGCTGACGTGGAATTTTACCGTAATATCATTTACCGTAATTCCTATATCATAATTGTCATTGATATATGCTACCACGTTCGCTATCAGGCTGTTTTTCAATTCATAATTTTCATCAATGCTTTGCGAGTTAATTATTTTGTTTCTCTCGTCCTCGTCAAGTATATTGTTGTGCCTTTGATGATACAGGTCATCGAGAGTGACATCCTTGTTTTCTGTAAGTCTGACGTGTTCGCTTATCATCTCGCCGATAAGCTCTTCAAAATCAACTGCTTCAAAATCCGGCTCCTCGTCCTTGCTGAAAAGCAGAATGTATCTGTATTCATATTCGTTCTGATTTATCAGCATGGTAAAGCATTGTTTATGCGCTATCTTGATAATATTTGAAACAACATTCCGAAACATATCCTTATCATAGTGCCACTTTTCGGTTAAGAATTGCTCGGATTCATCAAATTTTACCGTTATTATCCTGCACATTGCCGACTCTTTCGGAACGGAACAGCACCTTGCAAATTCTTCATACATATTTTCCTCCGTTTTGAAAAGTCCGCACAGCAGATTGCAAAAGAATGTTTCTGTATCAACATAGTTGCTTGCATACTTTTCTTTTCGTATTTCCTTTTCCAGTCTTCCGATTACTTCCTTAAACTCCGAAATATCGATAACCTTCAGCAGATAATATACCGCCTTATACTTCATTGCCTCTTGTGCATACTGGAAATCACTGTATCCGCTTACCATAACAACCTTAATGTGCGACTTGTTCTCATATATCCACTTTGCTACCTCAATACCCGACATTCCCGGCATTTTAATATCAGTAAAGACAACATCGGCGTCATTTTCTTTTAAGTACTCTATTGCTCCTTCGCCGTTTGAAAAGCTTGCTGTTATCTCAAAGCCTTCGGCATAATCATTCAGATATTTTTCCAGGGTGCGTCTCGCAATCTTTTCGTCATCAATAATAACCGCTCTAAACATTAAATTCTATCTCCTTTCGTCATACCTATTTTCTCTTACGTTTCTTTTATCACAGATTGTCGGACACCCATTTTCCCTTACTGTAATAAATTCTAACACATTGTCCGTTTATTTATAAGGGCGAAATGTAAAAAAATAATAAAAATCAAGGGGGGCGATTTGTGAACTTTACTTAATTTTTTGTTTTCGACAACCGACATAACAAAAAAAACGCAGAACACCTTCGTTTTGGCTTACCTCTCATAGTAAGCCAAAACAGAATGTATTCTGCGTTTATTTTACTAAATAATTATTTAATGTACAAGTGCTTTGATGTTTTCTTGAATGTGTTAACGCAAATATGTGCATTCCTCAAAAAATGCACTATATTATTATAGCATTTTCAATTCATTCCAGAACAATAATGCAACCGGATTTTCACATCGCAAATCAACATTACAAATAATATACCTTTTGCCGTTATACACCTTTTCCGCACAAGCCGTCACCTCGTGCCATACGCCGTTTTCGTCCGTATTTCCGCTTGTGAGAATCGGCGTAAAGCCGTCCGCTTCAAAGGTGTTATACAAAATCGGAGTTATCATATCCTTGTCCTTATCGTACCAATACGAAAAATCCTTTTCCTTGAATTTTTGTACAGCCTTATGACCCGTTTTTCTCGAAACGAAATGTACCGGCAGCATACCGCACGGTTTTACTCTGACCGTTTCGCCCGCGATTTCATATTCGCCCGGCTGCAAATCAAATATTATTTCATTTTGAGTTTTATCGGGCTCATCAGGCTTTGCGAACACTTCAACGGTTTGTTCCTCATATGTTAAAGGATTTCCGTCTTTATCGAGCAGAATTGCTTTGAGTGTGAATTGTTCTCTTTCGTTTACCTTTTCGATTATAAACTCAGCGTTTGAAGCATAGCTTACGCCGCACTCCTTTGCCGTTATGGAACATTCGCAGGCCATATCGTTCATTTCATATCTGACGGTATATTCTCCGGTTAAATTTGTATCGTTGCACAAATAACATTCAACGGATATTTTTTCACCCTCATAATATGTAAACCTGTCGCATCTGAGCGACAGCTTTAAAGGCTCAAGAGCATTTTTATATGCAAAATATGCAGGCTTCGGATTTCGCTTGCAATCCATAATTGTTTTCATCCAGCCTGCCGGCCATGCGTCTATAAAAAGATGTATTGCATTTGAAACCATGCTTTCATTTCTTCTGAACGCTTCGGTCATTATTGACGTTGCAAACGCCTGATGCTTCTGACTTTTTTCTATCCAATCTCCGATATTATCTCCCTTGTCGTAGAAAAAATAATAAAATCTGCCCGTCTGAGCGTTTACTATGCTGCACGGATTAAACGGTTCTTTCAGCCATTCTTTCGGGTAGCTGTTTTCCATAATCTCCCGAAAATCCAAGCCCTCCGCACCGTATTCGCCGCAGCCGTAATACCAGCCCGGCTTTGTTGACAGCCAATATCCTTTGTGCAGCAAGCCTATATCGATCCCGTGACCGTTATACCACATAGGATAGCAATGATTGTCCGGCATAGTTTTGCACGGCGGATCGTAATCTCCGTCTATATGCTTTATCACTCTGTCGGGATTTTGCAGCTTTACAACTGCATCGCAGCAATCGAAAAAGCTTTCAAGCTCTGCTCTTGTCAAATGCCTGTGCGGTTCGTTATTTGCATTCGGAAACGGTTCGTTGATGTAGGAAATCACAACATTGCACGCATGATTTCTGACTATTTTCTCCATTTCCTCTGCCTGTCTTATTCCCTCGGCAAACTTTGTTCTCCTCATACAGCCGAACAGCGGCAAATCGGTCTGAGTCATCAGTCCCAATTTGTCGCAATATTCGTACACTTTATCCTGTACCGGTCTTTGTGTTAAACGCAGGAAATTCATGTTGCATATCTTTGCAAGCAGAATATCGTCAATCAGCTGCCCGATATTTCCGTTCATGACGTCCTGCTGCTCAAATCCCATGGTGTTTGCGCCTCTTAAGCGGATTTTTCTTCCGTTGAGATAAAACATTCCCTTTGGATTGCTTTCGGTATTCTGAATGAAGGTGCGTATGCCGAACTGCTTTGATTTTATGTCCCTTACTTCTCCATCGAAAACAACTTCGATCTGTGCCCGGTAAAGATACGGAGTTTCCAAATCCCATATTTTCGGATCCTTTACCGTGAATGGAATTTTATATATATTAGTCCCTTTTTTAAGCGGCATCGGAATACCTTTTCCGAGCATATCACCAACACTTGCCTCCGTCAGACTGTCGCCCATGCCTACGGTTTTCATTGTTGACGGAGCATATCTGAAATTCTCGACCACGGTTTCGTGAAAGTTCTGACCGTATATTGAAATGTTAAATTCAATATTCTTTGAAGTATAGTCATCGTTGATAACCTCAACCCATATCTCATCATTTCTGACAAAAATATCGTGAATGCTTACTCTATTTCGTATCTCAACAAAAACCTCGTCAAACAGTCCCATACCCGGAGGGCAGTGATGCCAGCCGACCTGCGGATCGTCCCAACCCAAGCCGGTTGCCGCATAGAGCTTATCGCCCTCGATTTTTTCCTGAGTTGCAAAAGCGTTGCCCATATAAATGTAGTCGTTATACAATTCAATTTTGAGTTTATTTGTCCCCTTTTTCACGTTTTCGTCAATGTTAAACTCAAACGGCGAGAAAAATCCCTCATGTATTCCGGCGCATACGCCGTTCACATAAACAACCGCCTTGTAGTCAGCGCCTTTAAAGCACACATAGTACGCTTTTTCGGGATCGATTTCGGCAAGCTCAAATTCTGTTTCGTAGACCTGCTTGTTATATCCGCAGGGACCGCCGTAATGCGGTATTTTAATTTTTTCCCCATCAAGAACAAAATCGCTTAAATGAATTTTTTCTGATAGTTCTTTAATCTCCGGCGCATGATTTTCCAAGAACGGAGCATATTTTTCCTTTTGTCTTTTGAGCTCCGCATACAGTTCTTCCTTGTTCGACATTTTAGGTATTGTCTTTATTCCGGTTTCCTGTGTTTTCTTCAGCCTTGATACCGTTTTTTTCGTAACAGGAGGTTCGTTTTTGTGTAAAAACTCCTGCCTTCCGCCTATTCCGTTTGCTGCTATATTTGCAAAATCGTCCATATTTAACCTCTCCGTTTTACCGCCTTGAAGTATTCTGCTATGCTTTCTCATATATTCTTTTCAATAATCCGAGCCAGATTTTCACCCATGCGTATGTGTCCCCAATCCGACGGATGTACAACATCACGGCTCAGATATTCTGTGCTGTCCATTATCTTTTCGCCGCTCACATAGTGCAAATTTGATAGTCCGTATTTGTCCCTGATATTCATTAAAACAGCTTCAAACAAATCGGATTTTTCTCTGTTTTCGGATAAACTTATGTGGTTATAATAACTTCCCGTCAAAAATACAGGTTTGTCTGCGTTTCTATCGCACAAGTTCTTAACAAGATATTCTGCACACTGCTCAAATTTTTCCACACTGTAGTGATCCAAAACATTAACTCCCAATTCCAGAAAAGCTATATCCCAGCCTTTTAAGTCTATCAAAAAATCGCAAATGCTGTTTTCCAATCTGCAAGCACCCGCCATACCCTTATTCATCACGTCCATATTCAATCTTTGCGCTGCCTGTTGAATATACGAATTTCTCGAATCCATCGCCCAACAGCCATGAGTTATTGACGAACCGTATGCAAGAATTGTTTTCTTTGGTTTTTCCGATGTATGCGGAGGTCGTACGTTTCCGTGCAATGAGCGTATTCCGTAATACACAATCGGACCTTCATATTCAAAATAGAACCGCCATACATTATGACTGAACCGTGCCTCATCTATTTTTTTATATTCGCTTAAGAAGTCGTGATTCTCGAATTCAAGAACCGTTTTTGTGCCTGCTTTTATTATATATTTATCGTAAAAATAATCTCCGCGCATTACGTAAACATTAATATCCTTTGTCACCGCTCCAAGCGTTATCCAAAAAACATCAGATTCCGCAACAAACCGAATTTCGCACCCCATTGCTGCCGATACCATCCATGACGCCCTGTACTGAGTGTCACGGCAGGCCTCTTTTGTAAAGCGCTGCAACATGACGCCGCCGTCAAATTCTTCAACTTCCTCTGCATTAAACAATTCCACATCTTGATATATCATTATTTTTCCTCCTTTATCAATCCTATACCTTTAAAGTCCACCCTATGAGTCGGTGCCAGATCGTTATCATATCCCATAACCACATCGGTTCTTCTCATCCAGTCAAATTCATCACGCCAGAATTTTCCCCAAGAATCTACCTGAGTAAAATCACCGTTTTCGCCGTCAACAAACAAATCATACTTTTTGTAGCGAATCCGATTGTTATAATACATCCATTCCGGTCTTGCATCGTTCTTGTATACGTCATAGAGATACGGATATTTTTCTCTGTACACCTCGGACGTTATATCCACTCCGTGCATATCGTCCTTATCGACGGTATGTACTCTTACCATTGCCAAAGGTTCTCTGTGCATTCTTATATATGCATTGCTCATGTTATCCGGCATAATACCCGGTACGCAGTCTATTATAAAATTATCATGGAACGACAGCAGTCCTCCGCAGGTATGATGTATCACGCAGAAGCCTCCGCCCTGTATATTGTAAAAGAAATTATCATATACTGCGTTAAATATATCCCAGTCGTCAAAGTATATCGCACACACTCCCGCATCTGTCGGGTGCACATTTTTCAGATTATATATGTAGTTATTTCTGAATATATTTCCGACCTCGCTCATGTCACGTCCCATGTAAATTGCTCCGCTGTCCGATACGCTTTTCACAACGTCATGTATTTTATTGTATTCAATAATGTGATCGTTTCCATGCAGATATATACCCATTCCCGGCATATCGTATATCTCGCAGTGTGAAACGGTGTTCCCCACTCCCATCAAATTCACGCCTGCCTTGTAGGTCTTATCAAGTCTGTTTACTTCGTAAATTTCGCAGTTATAAACTCTGTTATTTCCCGGAATCAGATTTTTTCTGTTGCCGCCCGAGAGAAGTACACCGCCGGCACCGGTGTTATATATTTTGCAGTTTTCTATTGAGTGATTAAATCCGCCGTTATTGTCCCATGCGGCAAATTCGTACAGATATTCGTGCCACGAACCCATATTTCCTGACATAGGTACGGGCGGCTCAACCCAATCGGCACGTTCGCCGTGGTGAGTGTTATATCCGTTCGGCTGGTCAGTCGCTCCCTGTCCTATCTGTACTGCAAGTATTCCGAGATTTCTGAATGTGCAGTTATTGAATGTACATTTGTTTCCGCCCTCAATATATATTGCGCTGTTTCTGCTGTTTTCAAAGGTTATTCCCTCAACCGAAACATTTTCACAATCCGTAAGCGACATCATTGCACTGCCGAGAACCGAAAGCTGAATTGTTTCGATTTCTTCATCGGATATGAAATACAATTTTTGATTTTTTCTGTCGATATAATATTCTCCCGATTCGCTGAGCGCACCGAAACAATTCAATATATACCATGATGAATGACCGGTCACCTTGAACCCGAAAAGATGCGGCTCGGTTGTTGTAATTGTTTTTTCTTCCGTATCTATTTTTGCTATTTTAATACAGTCGTCTGCCCACGATTGACTCGGGAATCCGGCAAGATATATATCTTCTTCATCGGCAAATGAAAGTATTTTTTCATCTTTTACATTAATTACCGCCGGTCTGTTGTCATACTCATATTTTGTCGGTATACTTCCGCAATCCTTAATATCTCCGTCAGCGTATGTAAACGGCTTGCCCTTCGGATAGCAAGGCACTTTGTACGGCTTGCCGTTTATAAACAGCTCGTTCTGTGAATTAACATACGAACGTCTGAAGCCTCTTGTTCCGTACTCCGCCAAATCAAGTCCGTACTCCGATAAATCAATCATCTTAATGTTTTTATCGTAAGTTTTAACCTTTTCTTTGGGTATGACAATTCCCCCGTCAAATATTACATTGCCGTTTGCACGGATTTTTATATTTTTTCTGTTGCTGAGATTTATGGTTTCGTCAACAAAATATCTGCCGCTTTCCACAATAAGCTCGCTGTTATCCTCAAGTCTTTCGATTTTTTCTTTAATGTTCATTTTTTTTGTTCCTTTCTTATCATTGCTTAATAATTCTGTAATTGTATATATACTGTATATTAAAAAATAACTACCTTTACATCACCGTATATTCCACTTTTATAGCTGTCTATCGGGTTCGTTCGGTGAATAGCTGTTTGCCACCTTTTTTTGTCTTTGTAGTGCTTCAAGCTGTTTGAAAAAAGATTTCCGCACTCTATTCGTATTTTGTTAATGCCCGAAATAACATAGTCTGTTATATCAAAGCTATACGGCTGCCACATTTTAATATCGACGTATTTGTCATTAACATATAGCTTTACAACGTGATAAGCTTCTTCGATAATCAGTTCCGTATGTGATATAAAGTCCGTTTCAAATTCGGTTTCGTAGCTTACATATCCACTGAAATTGTCAATACCGTAATTTACCCAGTCTTGCAGCTTATTTGTTGAAAATACCTTTTCGTTATAAGATACGCTCCATTTTTTGGGTATAATCTCACGTCTTTCGTCTATTCTGACATAAAAAGCTTCATAAGCTTCAAAATCCGTAAACACCTTTGCGCCGTCAGCTTCTTCAATGCTGTATATTTCGGAAAATTCACCGCTTTCGCAGTTAATTTTTGTCACCTTTCCCTTTATTCCTTTTATTTTGAAAACGGCATTCTGCTTTATTGAGGTATTGTTATATATCCAAAAATAGTGACTGCTGCCGTCAGTTCGGTGTGAGGATATAAAATCAAAGCCTTTATTCTCAAGTCTGATACACGATTCTATATCAATTTCGGATTTGACATTTTTGATAGCGTAGAGCATATCCCTCAAATCGTCATTTATACCGTTTTCAATGCTTGCAAAGGGTGTTCTTCCGATAAAGTAAATATTAATTCCCTTTTCGGAAAGAGTGCGTATTTTTTCCAAAACACGTCTTGAAATAATCGGCATTGTCGGAATAACGATATTTTTTATTCCATCAAAATCCGAAGAAAGCATATATTGGGTGTCATAAACCAAAAATTCTATGTGCTTTTCCGTCAGTTCTTTGATTGCGCTGCTGTAACTGTCCTCAATTTCTTTGATTTCAAGTCCGTGCGCACATTTTAACATATCACGCTGTTCGATTATATATCCCGAAAACTCGTTTTTGTCATCAAGCACATAATCTCCGATAAGTGCCTTAACGCTGTCAATCGGATTTAGAATCACCGTATCGGCACAAATTTTCGTTTCAGAGGTTATGTACGATGTTCTTTTTATATATTCCGAAATTATATCAAAACCGTCCCAGTACGGGTTTTTGTCGCACATATCGGGCATAAATCCCATTTGTTCAATATCACGGGTCAAATATACACCGTGCAGAATTATGTGGCTTACTCCCCATGCCGTCAGACAATTTACACTTCTTTTAAACTCCTGCGGAGAAAGTGCGTTTCCGGCGCAGCCCAGCGCCTCGCACATGAGCCTTTTATTTTCCATATGTGCTACCGTCTTAGCCTCGGCAAATTCTCTTTGAGAATAACACTCAAGCCTTAGACTGTCCGTTCCTATAATTGAAAAGTTTTTTTCAACATCATAAAAATCTCCCTCCTGCATAACCTGCCCGTATAGGTTTTCCTCCCATGTATGGCCGGTAAATTCGATGTTGTTGTTTTTGCACCAATCGGATATTTTGGCAAAAAATCCGGCATAGGTTTTTGCCGCTGCCGTGTGCCATCTGTATCTTGCACAAACCCACTTACCGTCAATATCTTCTTCAAACAAAAGCGGCATATTAATCAGCATATCATCGTCAAACAGTTCTCTGTATTTTTCCCTCATGCTGTCGCTGTAAGCAAGCTTATAACCAAAGTCGCCCTCAATATCCATAAACAATCCGGTAATTTTATTTCCGAAATAATCCGACAGATGATTTTTGATTTTTTCGTATACCTCTTTGATTATAATATCTGCCGTTTCGGGATTCAGATAATCAATATCCGAACCCGACATACTTCTTTTGTGATATTTTCCGAACTGATATATTACCCCGTTTTCCTTTTCACTCTCACCGGGATATAACAGCCGCATTGTGCTGTTGTCGATTTTCCAATCCTTAAGGCTGAAGCTGACAGCAAAAAAACAATCGGGAACCGTATATTCACCTGCTATTTCCTTTCTTTCAACCGAAAGCGATACCGCTTTCGGAATATTTTTATCCATGCACATACCGCCGTACATGCCGCCCTGCTCATCACAAAGGCCGAACGGCAGACTTGCTTTTTCTGCGGTTTTTCTTACGGTTTCAAACCAACCTCCGCTCAAAAACTTGTTATCAGTTATCCCTCTGTCCTGCAAATATCCGATACTGAATCCCTTTTCTTCAAGAATTTTGCGCATGCTTTCCATATTCTCTGAATTAAATTCACCTTTAAGAAAGAAAAAGCAATACGGAGCAAATCTTGAATCGGGATTTTTAAAATCTGTCTTTGAAATCATCTGCTTATCACCTCAAATTACTTTTCGACAATTTTACCGTCTTTCCATTCAAAATCAATAGTTTCGCCGTTTCTTGCGACAAAGCCTTTAACATGGCCCGCTTGCCATTCCTTCGGCAACGCCGGAAGAAGCCTTATCTCACCTGTGTGGCTCTGCATCAGGCTCTCGCAGATAGCTGCGGCAATACCGAAATTACCGTCAATCTGAAATGGCGGATGCGCGTCGAACATATTCGGATAAATTGATTTTTTAAACATATTTCTGATATGGTGCATAACTTTTTCACCGTCACCTAATCTTGCATATACGCACGCAATCCATGCGTTTGACCATCCGGTGTGACCGCCGCCGTTTTCAAGTCTTACTCTCAGAGTTTCAAGCACTGCGTCAGCGTATTTTTTACCGGTCATAATATCTGACGGGTAGAAGCCGTACAAGAGAGAAATATGTCTGTGTCCGAGCTCTCTTTCGGTAAATTCTTCTCCCCACTCCAAAATTCTGCCGTCCCTGCCTATTTTCACAGGTTTTAGCTTTGATAAAATATCTTCATAGTGCTTTCTGTCTTTTCCCAATACAGCGCTTGCCTTTGCGGTTTTATCAAACAAGTCGTATATTATCGACATATCCATAGCCGATCCCTCGCATACAGCACATTCCTCGCCGTCATATATAAACTGATTTTCCGGTGAGGTTGACGGACAGGTTGTAAGCTCGCCCTTTTCGTTTTCTGTCATCCAATCCTCCAAAAACTCGCATGCCGATGTCATAACAGGATAATATTCCGCCAAAAATTCTTTATCGTTTGTGTGAATGTAGTGCTCCCAGATGTGCCTTGACGTCCAGAATCCGCCCATCTGCCAAAAGCCCCACAAGACGCCCTTTGTTGCTTCATAATTAAAACGCCATATATCACTGTTGTGCCATGACGACCAGCCTCGCAAGCCGAAATTATTTCCCTTTTTGCAAAATTCTTTCAGCATTTTCATAAGCGGCATATGAAATTCCGATAAATTACAGGTTTCAACAGCCCAGTAATTCATTTGTGTGTTTATGTTCATGGTGTAATTTGAATGCCACGGCGCTATGAGGTGATAGCTCCATATTCCCTGCAAATTTGTCGGCTGTCCGTTCTCGGCTGACGAGCATATTGTAAGATAGCGCGAATAATCGAACAGTAAGGTAACCAGTCCGTTATCAACCGTTCCGTCCGCAGCATTTTTTATCCTTTCATTTGTTGGAATATTTGAAAAGTCCTCGTCGTCAATTTCAAAATCCACTCTGTCAAAATATTTTTTATATTCGGTAATATGCCTGTTTTTTAATTCTTCATAACTGTATTTTTCCGCATTTTCAATTGCCGAAAGGCTTGAGTTGATATATTCCTTTCCTTGTGAAACAGGCATTTTATCAAAGCCGTTAAAGCTTGTTTTCAAAGAAAAAATCAAAGTTACATTTTGCGTCCCCTTTATCCAAAGCGAATTGCCGCCTGCAAATTGCCCGTCAGCGGTGATTGCTTTTATTCTCGAACAAAAATGTATGCTTTCCTTGTCATTTTCGTATAACACATCGTTTGTATACTGTGAAAGCTCGGTCGGGCATCTGCCGACAGACGTAAGTATTCCGTTCTCGGTATATACCCTGTTTTCCGGCTCTACCGCCTGATACACATGAATATCGCACCTGTCGCTTGTGCTGATGTTTATTACAGCCACATCATCTTTTTGAGAAACAAAGTATTCCTTTCTGATCTTTATTCCGTTGACTGTATATGTACAATTTACCATGCCGTTTGACATATCAAGCTCACGGCGGTAATCCGTTGCTTCTCCACGCAAATTCAAAATATCAACATACATACTTCCGTATGAAATATATCCTTGCGAATGAACTCCCAGCATAATATCCGACGTTGCCTTTGTTGCCTCCGGATATTTCTTTTCTTTTACAAGCGTTCGTATTTTTTCAATCTCGCTCATTGAATGTTGCCTTGTTTCCATGTTCGGTCTGCCCGTCCACAGTGTTTCTTCGTTTATTTGCAGCTTGTCGCTTTGAGCGCCCGAATACACCATGGCTCCGATTCGGCCGTTGCCTATCGGGAGCGCTTCCTCCCAGTATCTCGCTTCCTTTGAATACCATAATTTTTTCATTTTGTTTCCGCCTTTCTGCTCTTTTATATTTTTTAACAACCTTAAACTTGTCTATTGTAAAATTTCACATACGCTCCCGTCTGAATACTCTGTCCTTGTTCCGTTTTCTTCAAAAATATACTTTTCCATAAATTCAAGCTGCAAATGCCTTTGCTCCTTAAATTCTTCGTATGCCTCTTTGATTTTTGATACGCTGTATCTCAGATTTTCGTCCGTATCGCACAGCAAATCTTTTTTTCTGCGAGCTTCATCATTCTTGTCAAAATTGTAAAAGTCAACATTAAAGTAAAAGCTCGGACGGCCGCCGTATGCCTTAACCTTTTCTTTTGTCTTTTTATCCTTTATTGTATAATTTGTTGTAGAACCGGTCGGGTTTGAAAGAATTATACCGTGGTAAACCAACTGCCACAACGGTATTTGCACGTCAAAAAGACTTCCTGCGTCACCATCGCCGGCAACATAATAAGCATAGTCAAGATACGGAGCAGCAAAATCAAAAGCTCCCTCTGACGCAAAACCTCCGAACAATTTGTGCGACATCTTACCGATTTTTTCAAATATTTCCTCTGTATCCTTTTCCGTTACCGGATGATTTTTGTCATAACATCTTCTTAGCGGTTCAACGCTCATTACGTCTATATAATGCAGACCGAAAAATCCGAGTCCGGCAACCCTCGGCAGCGTTTCTTTTGCTATTTCATATGCCTTTATAGGGCAAAGATTGTACATTTTGCCGCCGCTCCATGCCCAATCATTTACCGCATAACTGCCGTCTGCATTTTTGATTACGCACTCGTCCTTAGAGTATCCCTCGGCAATATTATACCAGTCGGTGCTGTTCGTATGGCAAACGATTTGGCAGCCGTTATCCTGAGCATGCCTTATCAGCTCTTTGAGCTTTTTCTCGCCGCCGAGCTTTTCCTCAACAGGAAAGGTCTGCGGCCAGCGGCCGTCATGACCGCTTTTATTCCAGCCGACAAGACACAGCTGTGCCTTATCAACTCCCTGTTTTTTTAACTCGTCTATTATGTCTTTAACCCTGTCGAATGTGCACGCAACGTGCATTTCGGGTTCGTTTTCAACCGTTTGTTCAATAACTGTGGGCGGTGCTGGCTTCCAACCCATTCTGATTCGTATTTCTACCGATTCTGCTGCATATTTAAGCGCCGGATTATTCTTTATCCTTTCTTTGATCGGTACGCACGCACCTCTATCAAGCTGATACTTTCTGTATTCTCTTGCCATATCGTTATAATCGGCATCATCATTTAGGCGGTGAATTTCAAAGGATATATCCTCGTACGGTTCATTTTTATCAAGTACAAACCGAAGCGCCATAGTGTATTTATTATCCTTTACACCAATCCTTACATAAAAACAGTTTTTCATTCCGACTGCGATAATCAAAGCGGTATAATTTTCTTTTTTTATTCCGGAAATCGGCATAAGGTTTTGTTTTAAAATTACCTCTTGATCTTCTTTTTTGTCAAACCGGCAAAGATAGCTGCCTTGTTTATTCACATCGGCAATGGTATAATATCCGCCCTCACCGACCGAAGCACAAAAGTTGCTATCGGTAAATTCCACATATTCAATGCCTGCCGAAACTGCGTTTTTTCTTACGGTAAATCTTTTTATATTTCCGTTTTGAGTAATTTCCGGTGTGTAAGTTTTCCCGGTGTTATCTGTGACCATAAATTAAAACCTCTCTTTTATATTATTGAATCTTTATCGTAAAACGATATTTTTTCTGTCTGCAAAGAAAACAACAGCATAAATTTCTATCTGCAATCGAAATTTTCCTTGACCTTTGTTATATTTTCAGGCGAATAGGCATCGGACAGTTTTTGCGTTTTAATATCGAACTCGACATTTTCAAACACACCGTCATTTGCTTTCAGCATGAAAACAAACCTAAAGCTGTGCGGTCGCAGTTCATATTCTTCCTCCGGCTGAGGTCCGCATGAAGCGCTTCCGAGTCCACGATTTATGTAATCTATATACAAGTAATTTCTGCCGTCTTTTTTTATTTCGCCCTTATGCTCCGCTCTCATCAGTTCATCAAAGCTGTAGTCATGAACCGAAAATTCAAAATTTTCACTTGATGAAACGTTCAAACCTCCGATGTTTACAAAACGGACGTCACATCTGTTGCCGTTCTCCTGAGGTCTTTCATATTCAACGCTCATATCGCTGATTTTGCTTGAATATAAGCCAATCGGCGCACTTTGTTTTCTGTCACGGTAATTTTCGTGCGGTCCTCTGCCGTACCATTCAACCGTGTCGCTCTTCGGCACATCAAGCATAACTCCTATTCTCGGAAGTCTTTCGGGCATATATCCGTACGGTTTGGCTGTTATTCCGACAAGAATTTTTCCGCCCTTATATATTCTGTATTCAATCTCTGCAATATAGCCGACAAACTTACCCTCGGGCATTATTTTTCCGCCGAATCTGAAGATAACTTCATCTTCATTTTCCTCAATGCTGCTTTTTTCGGTATAAAAATCAAAATATCTCAAAAGGCTCATATCCCATGTCGATGTCAGCACCTCGCTTTTTCCTTTTATACCGTCGTTGTCGGTCGGCTTTCGGTAAAAATTCAATTTTATCGGTGCATTGAGCAGTGTTTTTCCGTTTACAACATAGCTTGAAACCATTCCGTTTGTAAATTCTATTTTAAAATCGTCGCCGCTTATCGAATTGCCGTCAACCGTATAAGAAAATGCTTTTTTTTCAAATTTATCCTTAGGTTCACCGTAGGGCAATTCAAGCTGACGGATAACGTCGTCGTATTTTATATTTACTCTGTATGAAGCACCCTTTTTAAGCTTGTCGGGCGTGACGTCAAAAAGCATCTTTTCACCCGGTTTGAGCGATATGTTTTCCGTCCCTTTTTTGATTACGGTAAAGTCCTCGGTCAGTTCCCAGTCAAACGATTTTATATCGGTAAAGCTGTTTGTGTTTGTAAGACAAATTCCGTTTTCATATGAGCATTGAAGCGGCGACAGTGCACAGGCAAGCTCTTTCATTGCCGGTTTAGGCTCGCCGTCCGAAAATACAAAACCGTCAAGATTGAAATTTGCCGCATGATTTATTTCACCGAAATCACCGCCGTACAGATATGTACCGTTCTTTAAAAATCCGTGATTTTTAAACTCCCACACAAATCCACCGGCAAAGGTCTTATACTTGTATATCTTTTCCCAGTAATCGCAAAGCGCACCGGGACTGTTTCCCATTGCATGGGCATATTCCGTCATTATAACAGGCTTATCGCACAGCTTGTCCGTTTCGTATTCAAATTGGTCAAGAACCCATAACGGGCAGTAACCGCATTGTCTGAAATCGGTAAATTCCGGTGCATGGGAATTATCCTGCGGATAGAGAACGGGTTTCATGATGTATCTGCTTTTTAAGTACTCTGAGCACTTTACAAGGTTATCGCCGTTACCGCATTCGTTTCCTACCGACCATATAATGATACAGGTTTCGTTTTTGTCACGTTCATACATTCTTTCCGCCCTGTCCAAATATGCGCCGAGCCAGTCCTCGTCTTTGCTGAGCCACCCCTGATCGCCGGTGACTCCGCAGCCGTGAGTTTCCAAATCCGCCTCGTCCATTACATAAAATCCCATTTCGCTGCAAAGCTCATAGAAAAACGGATTATTGGGATAATGTGAGCATCTGATTGCATTTACGTTATTTTTCTTTAAAAGCTCCAGCTCCGTCTTTGTTGTTTCAAAATCTATTGCCCTGCCGTTATCGGGAACGTATTCATGCCTGTTTACTCCCTTTAACAAAATCGGTACCTTGTTAATGCACAGCCTTCCGTCAATTATTTCAACCTCTCTCATTCCGACTCTTTTCACATGACGCTCGGTAATACTTCCGCTGCGATAAAGCTCAATCGTTACGTCATACAAATTGGGTTCTTCGCAATTCCACAGCTTCGGATTTTCTATTTTGAACGTATGTTCTTTGTCAGATGTTTTCTGACCGTCAACCGTTACCAAAAGCTTATATCCGTCCTTTAAATCCACATCAACCGATACTTCGATTTCTGTCATAGTGGTTTTAATTGTGTAGTCCCATACGCTTACATCGTCCGTTTCTATGAGATAGACGCTTCTGAAAATTCCGCTTGCCAGTATCATATCCTGAGCTTCCATATAGCTTGCGTCCGAATAAGTGTACACTTTAACGTACAGCTCATTTTTACCCAATCTGACAAGCTTTGAAATGTCAAATTCGTGCATATTTCGGCTGCCCTTGGCAAATCCCGCTTGCTGTCCGTTAATGTAAACAAAATAAGCATTATCAACTCCGTCAAAGTGAATAACCGTTTTTTCACTCAATACTTCTATATTAAAAGTCCTTTTATATTCACCAATCGGATTGTGTACGCATATATACGGCGGATTAAACGGGAACGGATAATCAACGTTTGTATACCTCGGTGTTCCGAAACCGTGATACTGCCACATTGACGGCACGGCAAGCTTCCCCCACTCGCCGCCGTCATAGCGGAAATCATACTCTCCGCACAAATCTGTAATTTTGTTTTCCGGTTTGATTATGCTCCTCGGCGGCAATGCATTTATTGATGTAATTTTTGGATTCTCTATCAGCTTCATGGGTTATTAATTCTCCGTTTCTTTGCTAATTTTTGTTTACGGTAATTCTTTCGCTAAATAAGATATTCTTGCAGGATTTTCCTACTTGAATCTCAAACTCTCCGTTTTCAAATACTCTCTCGCCTTGAATATTGTAAAACTCAAGTTCTTTGAAAGGTATGCAGAGTGTTATGCTTCGTTCTTCACCCTTTTTCAGGAATAGCTTTTTATATGCCTTTAATTCTTTAATCGGTCTTGAAGCACTTGCAACAACATCGCTGACATAGCACTGCACAACGTCTGAACCGTCATATCCTCCGACATTTTTAATTCTCATCGTAACCTCTATGCCACGTTCTCCGAGTTGGGTTTTAAACTCACCATATGAAAAATCGGAATAAGACAGTCCGTACCCAAACTCAAACAAAGGCGTGCTTACACAATCACGGTAGTTCATTTTGTTTTCATAGTATCCGTTTAAATCACATTCGTTCCTGTTGTGGTTGTAATATATAGGTATTTGACCGGTCGTACGGGGCATGGTTACAGGTAATTTTCCGCACGGATTAAATTCTCCGAACAGAATTTCCGCCGCAGCCAAACCGCACACAGTACCGCCGTGCCATGCCCACAATACTGCGTCACAATACGTCAACAAATCCGTTATTGCAAGAGGACGTCCGGCAAAGATTACGGCAATAACCTTTTTTCCCTTTTCCTTTGCAAATTTAGCACAGTTAATTTGCTCCTGCGCTAAATTTATATCGGCAAGAGAGTTTCCCTCGCCCGTCACAAAACTGCTTTCACCCAGTCCCAAAATCATCGTGTCGGTATACTCAATAAATCTGTATAAGCAATCAAACGTTGTCGATTGGTTTGCAAAAACATTATTTTCGCCGTTCACTTTTCTGATTCCGTCAGCCAAAGAGATTACGTCCTCTGCTCTGCCGCCTGCGTGCCAGCTTCCCAAAAGCGACTCTTTTTCTTCCGCCATAGGTCCGGATACAGAAACAAGAGAACCTTTTTTGAGCGGCAGTACACCGTTGTTTTTCAAAAGAACCATCGAATTCAGACAAATCTCCTTTGCCTTATCGAGATATTCCTTTTTCATAAATTTGTCGCTGTTATCATCTTCCGAAAAATACGGATTTTCAAACAAACCCAAATCATACTTTACAGATAATATCCTCTTTACCGCATCGTCTATCAGCGTTTCGGAAATATCGCCGTTTTCAACCGCTTCTTTTAAATTGTTGACGTAAATATTATCAACCATATCCATATCAACACCGGCTTGCATTGCCAATTTTGCCGAAAGCTTGTCATTATCCGAAACACCCTGGCATTTAAGTCTTTCTATTGCCGCCCAATCGCTTACCACGAAACCGTTAAATCCCAGTTTCTCTTTCAAAAGTTTTTTTATGTGATATTCACTGCTTGTAACCGGCTGTCCGCTGATTTCGTTAAAAGAACTCATAACTGTGGCAATGTTATTTTCCACCGCCTCTTTAAATGCCGGCAGCGCTCTGTTTTTAAGGGAATACTCCGACCACTCGCAAGGGTCTTTATCTCTTCCGCCGCAGGACGCACCGTAGCCTATATAGTGCTTTGCACAAGCGGCAAGACTAGTCGGCTTTTTCATATCTTTTCCCTGTATGCCCTCAATGCTCGCCCTCGCAAACATACGTCCGAGGTACGGATCTTCCCCGGGCGATTCTATAATTCTTCCCCATCTCGGATCTGTGCATATGTCAAGCATTGGTGCAAAAGTCCAGTGAACTCCGTCATAGCTCGCTTCTTCGGACATTATTCTTGCCGAATCCTTAATAAGGTCATAGTCCCATGACGCAGCTTGTGCAAGAGGAATCGGGAATATTGTTTTTGACCCGTGTATAACATCCCGTCCGTTGATTACCGGAATACCCATTCTGCTTTTTTCAACAGCGGCTTTTTGTATTTTATTTAATCTGTCTATGTATAAATCCTCCTGGGCACTATTACCTGCCCACGGGGTATCGGTTAAAATGCAGGAACCCAACATTCCTTTTGCGGCTAAGCTCTCCAGCTCCTCCATACGGTCGTTTGTTGTCCATTCCTGGTTTAACTGTCCGATTTTCTCGTCCAAAGTCATTTTTTCAATCAAACCGGATATAAAATCTTTCTTATCCATTTTAATCTCCATTCTGCCGCCGTACAGCGGCACAAATCTAAACGGGAAAAAGATGCAAGCAGGTTGCCTTTTTGAGAGGTGACGGCGTATGTTTATACTCCTAACCTCGAAAAAGGGTAAGATGCGCAGCATATTTTTCACGTTAATCTCCATTCTGCCGCTTACGCGTCAGCGCACAAATAGAAATGAAAGTGCTGACAAGCGGCTGTTTTTTTAATATACTGTATTTGAGGAAAAATATACTACAAAGCACGGTAGGAGGAGTTGTAGAGGAACTTCCTGAAAACAGTATTTTAATCAGTGTTAGAATCATCTTTCAAGCACAAATAAGTGGTGCCATAGAGCCCGTACGTTAAGAATTGTTTTAACGCCTGTTAATTGTGTGATGACTCAGTCAATGTTTTTCCTCACTATAATTTTTTAGGAGGTTTTTATCTTGAAAGTTGTTTATCCTGTTTGCTGCGGTGTTGATGTTCAAAAATCGTTCTTCACCGCAACCATTATCACTACCACTTCGGATATTCAACCAAACTATTCACGCAAACGTTTTTCAACCTTTAACAATGATATTGTTCGTTTTGTGGATTGGCTTAGCTCAAGCAGCCGGGGAATCCTCTTAAATCGTTACCTATTTTATCTAAGTTGTTTTCTATTTTCTTTATAAGCTTTTTGGGTATATTGTTCATTTTCTTCTCCATTCTGCCGCATAACTGCGGCTTAAATTTTGCTGTTCTGCTTTTTTAAAGAGCTTTTTATTGCGCCGTAAAAAATAAGCGCACCTCCCACAACTGTCGAAACGGTTAATTTGCCGTCAAGACTCGGAATAAATATTGTAAGAACCGCCGCAAACAATGTTGCGAATACAGGCTCCAATCCGCATAATATGGCTGTTTTTGAAGCTTCAACATGAGCTGTACCTCTTGCAAGCAGCAAGGATGCAACACCGCCCGACAGCAATCCGCAGTACAGAAGCCCAATCACCGCAGGTATATTTGAAAATTCCATTTTGCAACCCTTGTACATCATTGTAAATATCCATACGATAAACATTGTTGCCGCTGCCGCGATTATATGGATTATATTTACCGCGTCTTCATCATATTTTGACGAAAGGTAGTTAAAATACACCATATAAAATGCTGTCAGAATTGCACAAATAAGTGAGAGCAAATCACCCTTTCCGAGAACCAGATTAAATGACAGGGGATTTAACCCGATGATTCCCGATATCAGAAAAAATCCGGCAGTTATAAAAGTCAATCCCACAACAACATTTTTCCCCGGTCTTCTTTTAAAAATAAAATACTCGATAATCGGAACATATATCACGTTTGTTGTAATGATGAAGCTTGAATTTGCAGGGTTTGTGTTTTTCAGTCCAACCGTTTGAAAGTATGTGTGAACCGCCACAAGTATTCCGAGCATAACGCTGTGAAAAACCACCTTTTTGTTTTGCGGAATTTTCTTATATCCCATCGCTGCCAGTATAATGGCGCTCAGCAGAAATTTTATAAACAGCAAGCTTACCTCGTCGAAATAATCGCTTACGAATTTCAGCATGGAAAATTGCAGTCCCCACAGCATTGCGCACACAACCAGAAAGGATTCATATTTATAGCTTTTTGCAATGCCTGTTGATTTGGTATCAGTCTTTAACATTGATTTTTTCCACCTTTCCGAATCCCGTGCCGCCCTTAGGCAATGTATTGGGATAATCAGTATTTATCTTTTGATGTGTTTCCTTAACCAGCTTTTTTGCGTCTTTTATTTTCTCTCCGTTAAATACAATATTGGCGAGATTAATATCCTCAACGGTACAACACATATCGGGTTCAAAAAAGTCGCCCCATTTTGTTTTGTCGTCTGTATTTTTAAATGTTGCCGAAATCGGACCTACGTTTACAAGCTTTATATTGCTTTTATCGAGCTCATCAACCGAAGTACCGACGTTTACATTGCTTATGTTCAGATTTCTGCAATCCGCCAAAATATCAAATAAGCCGTACATCGGTATATCACCGAACCCCTTGGTCTTTACATAATTAACATTAATACCGTCAAAATATATATCGTCCATTCGTCCGACGGTTTCTGCTGAATCAAAATGTTCTCCCCAAACAACATTCATGTAATGCGGCTGATAATACAGCTTATATGTATAAAATCCGCTCAGGTTTTCAAAGACGCACCGTTTAATATCGCAATCCTTCTTTCTGCCGTTGCGATAAACCTTTCTGCCCGTCAATAATCTGAATTCATTTCCCTGTCCGCATATATTGCTGACATAAATGTCGCTTATACAACCGTTCGTTACACTTGACGAGTACCAGTCCCACGCAAGCAGTGCAATCAGGTCATCGCCCAGACTGTCAGCCTTGATATTGCTGATAATGCCGAATTTTGCCGGTCCGTCCACATGAACTCCGTCCTTGCCGAAATTATCAAAAGTGATATTGTCAATATAAAAGTTTGTACAGTTGCTCAGCATTATCGCATACGATTTCCCCTGTGAAAATGTTGCATTGGTTATATTCACATACCGGACATTTGAAAATGCAAGCATCGAAAACCCGCCGACTATTGTGTTGAGATTATCCATGGCAAGCCTGCCGTTACCGGGGGACATCCATACTCCGCCCGTTACTGTTATATATTGATCCGGATCATTTTGTTCAATATACATATGACCCCCGGGAAGCATATTCCTGTTTCTCAGCATACATAAATTTGTATTTTCTTTCAATCTGATAACCTGGTTTTCATCCACTCTGAGGTTTGTATAAGAATCCATGAACACAGTTCCGTCAAGAAGGATTTCATGCCCCATATTCGGTATGTATACATTCTTCTTTTCCTCCAATGCTGTCTGAATTGCTTTTGTCCATACGTTATCCTTGACAAGATGCCTGTACTCATTTATGTTTACAAACTTTGTTTCGGACGTATCTATAATTTTTACGGTGTTTTGAATTTTTGTTTTAATTTGTTCTTTCATTTTAATCTCCATTCTGCCGTGCGGCGGCACACATCTTAACGCGAAAAGATGCTTTTCAGATTGCCTTTTTAAGAGGTAACGGCATATGTTTATACTCCTAACCTCAAAAAGGTTAGATACACAGCATATTTTTCACGTTATTCTCCAAAACCTGATATTTTTTTATTTCATCTTGGGAAATACCGTAATTCTCAGATTGGTGCAGCCGTACGGAACTAAAGTCACTTCCTCAAAATCTCCGAGATTGTCTTTTACAAAATCTTCATCGGGCAATTCGGGTGTTTTCAGCGACTCGCCGAAAACCTCGGTTGCACCACATTCCTTTTGCTTATCGTCAATGCCCAATTCCTGTTTATTTTCATTCTCCGATATTTTTTCTTTTACCAAATCCCAATTGCTGAGCTTGCAAAGCTTTATTTTTATTTCAATCGGATAGCCGTCCCAAAACGGATTTTTACCGGTATTGTTCGTTATAATCTCGGGTTTTTCGCCGCCTGCGGCGGCATATGCCCAATCGGATTCCGGATATACGTTATATGCCGGAAATTCCTTTGTCTGACGTTTTTCCTCCTTGTCAACTTCCCATCTTTCTTTTATTTTAAGGCTCATAACGAAAGGTCCGTAGGTGTAGTAAATACCTCCGTCCGGAGTTTCCTCGGATTTAAACTCTTTAAACAGCCTCAGAGAAATTCTGTCGCCGTCACCGACATTGAGTGCGGCATAACCGTTTTCGCACTTTACATTTTGCGGCTTGTTATTTTTGTATATTTCATATTTAGCCGACCACCCCGGTATTCTGAGTTTTAATTCGTTTTTAGTCTTATCTTTCAGTTGAATATCAAAATGTATTTCGTCGCCGAACGGATATCCTCCGCTTTGTTCTATACGCATTTCTTCGCCGTCAAAAACACTGTCGCCGTAAAGGCTTGCCGCAATGCCGTTTTCAATCCTCTGATACATTCTCAAGGCATAGTTCGGGAAAGCTCTGCCTATGTTTCCCACACAACATTCCGGATAATGATGCGGCTGATATGCCATTCTCGGTGTATTTGCAAAATCCTTGATTGTTGTGCTGTTTCTTGCCGCAACCGCTTGGTTCACGGTTGAAAAATATTGAATTGTCCTAAAATGCGGACCTATTGCGCCGAATGCGGCATTAAAGCAAGCCTTTTCTATTTTATCCGCATATTTACCGTTTCCGGTTGCTTCAAGCAGATAACCGACAGACCATGTATAGTCCGAAATGTCGCAGGATTCGTGCGCCCATTTTGTTTCGTTTCCGTATGTAAATTCACAGCTTGTATGAACGCCGTCGGGCAGCATACAATACTTGTCGATTTTTTCGTATCCTTTTTCGGCAGCTCTGAGATATTCCTCATTTCCTGTATATATGTACATAATTGCCGCAAGCTTTGCCTGTTCATTAAAGGTCACACCGTGCTGATAAGGCTTCTCATCCGTCAGCATTGATTTTGCGTTTGAATTTTTTTCGTCCGAATTGTCAAACAGCTCATACGCTTTTACCGCTTTTTTATATAAGTCCTCAGTGCCCGTAAGTTCATATACCTTAAACATGGTTTCTATATTGACTACATCTCTGCCGCCGTGATAATCCGATAAGTCAGACAGATAATGTTTAAGCATTTTATCTATAAATCTTATGTCCCCGTCAGCACTCCATTTTGCATAAAGTCCTCTGAAATATACAGCCATCGGCCATCTGTAGCAGCCCTTACATTCTTTAAGCTCCACAGGGCCTATAAAATCATCGTCATAGCTTATTGATTGCTCCACTTCATCTCTTACGACACCGTAAAGCTCACTATCCTTTAAAATACCTGCCGCTCTTATTATCGAATCTATTCTGTAACCGTTCTGCTCATACGGCCACCACTCGTCATATCCGCCCTCTGCCAGGCTTTTGTACTTCCAGCACTCAGTGTTAAACGGATAGCCTATTTTGTGAAGATTCCCCGTCATTCCGTTTTTTTCATCAAGCAACACTTCTCTGAGCCAGCCCTTTGGCGTTATCTCTGATATTCTTACCTCATTTGCTTTTGCATATTTTTTCATAATTACCTCCAACATCAATAAATCCGCAGCGTTTTATGCGCCGAAAAATTCCAACACTTTTTATTTTATAATAATTTTATCACAATATATCATACGAAAATCAGCCTGTCAAGGGCGAAAACGGTTTACAAATCGCCCTTGACAGGCCGCTGCTTTTATCAGAATTTACCGATTTCAACACATTTTACGGATTAGTCCTCAGCTGCTTTCGGCTCACCTTAAATTCGCTGCCATGTAACCCAATTTGCCTGATAATTTAACTCGATTTACATTGTACCATTAAAAATATAAAAAATAAAGCGCATTTGTGAAAAACGTTTAGTTTGTTCAGTAAATAGTTTAATTTGTTCAGTGAAATCGTGTTTTTTGCAGCCGGAATATAAAATCCGTTAAAGCTGTCAGCAGATGTTATCGATATGCTTTTTTTATATTCGAGCCGACTTTACTATAAGCTCCTTTGATTTGATTATTCATACGAAATCAGCCTGCCAAGGGCAAAATGGTTTACAAACCGCCCTTGACAGACCGCTGCTTTTATCCTTGCCGATTTCAACATTTTTTACAGATTAGTTTCTGTCTTCAGCGCTTAGTCAACAACTTTTACAATATTGCTGTTTTGCAATTCCTGCATAACATATTTTGCAATAATCTGATATCCCTTCGCATTCGGGTGAGTTCCGTCGAACAGCGCGTCTTTTAACTCATCTCTTATATCGGCATTATATAAATCAATCACATTTATTCCGTATACCTCTGCCATTTCCTTTATTGCGGTTACATAATCTCCGATTCCCTCTCTTTCTCCTCTGTAAATCGGAGTCATAAAGACAATTCTTGTGTTTGGATATTCTTCAATCATTTTTCTCATATGCGTTTTTAGTGCCCCATAAAATGTATCATTTGCCATACTGTCAACAAATCCGAGGTTTTTCTGACCGTCATCGTTTATTCCGCCCATAACAATCAGAACGTCAGGCTCTTTTGTAATTTTTGAGTACTGACCGAAGAAATTATTGTTCGGAAGAGTTGCCGCCAGAGTTGCTCCGCCTCTTGCCGCATTTATTCTTTCTATATTCCACAGCTTTGTATCGTCCATAACATCATCTAAGTTGTGATCCTTTGATTCGTACGACATATAATAATCGTAAGCGTGATAAATGCCCGGTTCGCTGTCCCATTCGTTTGGATATTGTTCGAGTGATGTTCCCGGTCTTGATGTTGCCTTGCCCGCACCCTCTGTTGTGCTGTCGCCCATAAGAGCAATGCAAACCTTTTCGCCGTTTTCCCCGGTGTGGACTTCAATCGGAGCTTTGTCTTTATACCGCAATACATCTTTAAATTTTGCAGAGCATAAAGGAATCAGAGTTTTTGTATCGTCAAACAAAAATGCCTTTACGCTTTTAACTCCCGATTCAAGAGTATACCCTGCTTCAAATCCATCTGTTGTTATTCCGCTGTTATTCGCTGTTTTGCTTTCGGAGGCGGAAACATCAATCAGCTTTCCGTTTTCATCATATCCTGCCACTATCATTTTATAGTTGTATCCGTCAACCAAATATCTGTTGTCAATACTTATTCGCATGGTTGCGGTATCCTTTTTTATAAAATCGACCTCACTGTCGGCAATAACCGCCTCACTCAGCAAATCCGTTTCGGCAATGTTATAAGACAAAGCCGTTTTTCCGCTTCTTACCAAAACTTCGTACTCGTCAATGCTTTTATCAAATTTAAATGTAAATCTGAAAGACTTATCCTCGTTTGCTTTAGTTTCATACACTGCGCCGACCTCGTCCCCTTTTTTCAGAACAAGTGTAACATTGTCCGTATCCGCTTCAGAGTCCAGCGCTCCCGAAACGTTTATTACATGGTTTCCCGTATACATTTTGTTCTCTGTTACCTCGGCGTGTACGGCGGAAGTCATCATCATTGCCGCCGCCAATAATGCGATAATCTTTTTCATGTACAACACTCCTATCACAATAAATCTTTAATTTTGCTCAACATGGTTGCAGCTTCGGCTCTTGTGAGATTTTTGTTGGGTTTAAACGTGGCGTCCTCATAACCGTTTACAATTCCCATCGACAGTCCTTGATCAATATAATTCCTGCTCCATTCTTGTATTTCTGCCGAATCCGCAAAAGAATCGCAGCTGATTATAACGTTTATTTTGTCATGGTTGGTTAAGTATGCCCCAATCAGAATCTTCATTGCTTCGGAGCGTTTTATATTATCATTTGGCCGGAAATTTTCATCTTGTGAAATAAATCCTCTGTCAAGTCCGCACTGAACTTGCTCCGCAAACCACGAATCGGAATAAACGTCCCCGAATGTTCCGTTATATTCGTTATCGGCTTTGATATTGAGTGCATTTACCGTCATAGTTACAAATTCCGCTCTTGTTATGCTGTTATCCGGTCTGAAGGTATTATCCTCATAGCCGTTTATTATGCCTGCCGCCGCTAATTTGTTTATAGCGTTTTCAGCCCAATGCGATACTATATCATTAAAATAAGACTGCTTTTTCGTATCTACCGTATGAGTGCCGTTCCATGTATTCGGATTGCTTACAGCCGAGTCGGTTTTGCTGTTGCCGTTTCCGTTATTTGAATTTCCGCCGCCCTGCTGTGAGCCGGATTTATTTGCGGTAATTGTTACAGCAATCGGTCTGCTGTCGGATACTGCGCCGACTGCACAATTTGATTTTATAACCAGATCGTCAATGCTGATCGGTGCGGTTACGCTTTGTTTTGCAGAGCCGATAAATGAAATCAAAATTTTGCCGTCTGCCTTGTTTGCTGTCAGAACCATGTTAATTCCCTCTGGGAGCTTGTCACTTGAAAAAGTATAGTCCTTTCCGTATTCCAAAACCTTATCGATATTCATCTTTCTGAACATAAGTTCTAATTCTGCCGTACCTGACGGTGCCTGCGTTTCGTTTTTCATCGGCAATGAAAGTGTGCCCAAATCACCAAACCATGCTCTTGTTGACTTTTCAAGATTATATATTGTTATTCCTTTAATTTCTGCGGAATCGGTATTGGCTGAACCTGAATAAATAATACTGCTTTTCAGCAAAACCGATATATTCTTATCCTCCGCAGTATCATTGGCTTTCCCTGAAAAATCCAATGCCAGTCTTTCATCGGATACGGCAGTTACATTCACGGCACAACCCTCCGGCAATCCGTAGACTTCATAATCGTTCTTATTTATTCTGCCCTTTGATACCTTTACGTTTTTCAAATCCACATATGCTCGTGCAAATTCTGCGTCTATTATACCGTCATTCCCGACAAGTATCGTTCCGTCCGAAACGCTTGCCGATATAGGCATTGCGGCGGAATTGTCAAACGGCAGTGAAAAATCAAAATTTACCGTATTGTTTTCATCTGAAACCGACCCGTGATATTCACCCTCGGCAAAATATACTGCGTCTATACCGAATGAAAATTCACCGTTTTCCCTGCTCTTTACTGCGTCGTAATAAACCGTTTCCTCATTTTTATCTTTTATATGTATTGATATATCCGATTCCGCACCGTTCTCTATTTTTCCGTTTACCGTCAAGCGTTTATTTCGCGAATCTTCAATTTTGTTTATCTCGATTCCCGCCCCTTGCGCAAAAACGGCAACCGTGCTGAAAACAAATGTCAGTACCGTAAATATTAACAAATTTATTTTTTTCATAAATTATGTCCTTTCTGATTATCGAGAGTTTGAGTAATCACGGTATTATGTTTTTTTGTAATTACTCATTATTCTCTCAATCGGTTTTTTTAATCTTCCGGTATTATACCCAAAATAATCAATCCGCTCGGATATGATTTTTTATCGCTGCTTTTTACCGTATACAGCTGCTTTCCTATTGCGTTTGCCGCTTCACAGGCTTCAAGCGTCTTTCCGTCCTTTGTTGTGAACAGCTTTATGTAGTTTGACATCTGAATCCATTTTTCATCTCCCGAGCCGTCCGTTACAAGGATATAGCCGTCTCTTACGGCGGATATTTTTCCGGCATAGCAAACGGAATAATTTCCGAAAGACTGATCCCTCCAGCTTTGATCAAATATCTTTTCACTGTTAAATAAGCCGTTTACCCTTATTTTGCCCGTTTCTTCATAAAGCGAATTAGGGTTATACATTATGAGATTACCCATCTCGACCGGATTGCCATCATTATCCACAAGCTCCTGTGTGCTTACAATATCGGAGCTGCCGGATTTATCATCATACATCCACGAAATCTTATATTTGTATATGACACATTCCCTCTCGTCCGACCACTCTGCACTCTTATCCGTAACCGCTCCGAAATAGTTGACATTTCTGTAAATGCTGTCGGTATTGTTCTTTATCAAAAGAAGCTCGGGCTTTACAAAATCATCATTTTCAAACTTGATATATTTCATTACAACCTCTGAAAAATTTCTGGCAACTTCGGAATTGCTGTTTGAGTTCTCATCGGAATTTGATACCATACTTTTATACGTATACAACTGCGGTTCAAAATCTCCGTTATAGTTCGGGAGAACAAGGAAATTATCTGTATTTACATTAATGTAATCATAATTGTTATTATCATCTCTTACACGGATTCTTTTGTAATTACGGTCGATCGTTCCGGCACCCGTATATTCCTTTGACCACTCGGGCTTTTTAATGCTTTTGATTTTGCTGTTTCTGACCTGTATGCGGTATATGCCGCTTCCGTCTGTTTTTTTAGCGTTTTGAGCCGCCTCCTCATAGGT
Source organism: uncultured Clostridia bacterium (assembly GCA_934462715.1). Classification (GTDB taxonomy): domain Bacteria; phylum Bacillota; class Clostridia; order UBA1381; family UBA1381; genus RGIG1988. The sequence continues at coordinate 39,255 of CAKSIJ010000005.1, read as the reverse complement.
TATATACGGATCGTATATTGTCTTTTTGCCGCTTTTGTATTCGTACGATCTGAGTTCAAGGTTATTATCGCTGATGACATACACTTTCAGCATTTTTTCTCCGTCGTCCGATTCATATGCCGATTGAACAACAGCGATATACTCACCGTTATCCCCGGTTACTATAATGTATCTGACAGCGCATGACATATCGGTAAATACCTTTATTTCCGCAGACGCCAATGTGTTCAAATTGATACCGTCCGAATATTCCTCGCCGTTATTTTTGCTGACATATATCGGCTTTGAGGATATTGAAAGCGTATCGTTTTCAAGCTTTAATTCATCTGATGAAACGCTTTTCAGCTTTCCCGAATATGTATTTCGTGTTGAATAAATATAAAGGCAGTTTTGCGATACGGCATAGTCAATAACCATTTCTTTTTTCAGCTGCGAAAACTCCGTTTCACGTCCGTCTATAACGGTTATCACAGAATCGTATTGTTCGAGGCTGTCAAGAAATTTGCTTTTACTGCCGTATTCGGCATAGCGTATCTTTTCTTTATTTATTGACGTAATAATTCCTCCGCTGCTCGGAATATAATTTTGGCTTGCGTCGCCGATAACGTATATTCTTACTATTTCACCGTTTTCATAACAGTAACGCACGCAGCTTCCTGTTAAATTTACTTTTTCATCTCTTGACATTTCAATGCCGTTTATAAACAGCTTAGCAGTATCGCTTACCTTTGCGGTACCGTCATAATTTGAAAATGCCAGCTTTTTCAGTTCCTTTACGCTTACGCTGTTCGGAGTAAGGTCTTTATTGTATGATGAAACATATCCGTATTTTACCGTTGAATTTTTGTACGGATACATATATATAACAGTACCGTCCTTTACCAGTATATATTGCTTCGTTCCGATAGCATTAAGCTCGGAAACGGTATCGGAAAGATTATACTTATCCGTTTGGTTTGTTTTTTCATCGGTAACGCTTATGCTTCTGTTGTTTCGGTCAACATCGGTAATCCGCATCAACACCTGTTCCATATCAAAGTTTTTTTCCAAAAGCGTTTTTGTTCCGTCATAAGAATATTCGATTTTGTCACCCGTGAAATTTGCGTTTAACACCGGAATTGTCAATGCGTTATCAATCAATTTTACTGCGTCCTTCATTGTAACTCTCTGATTGATATTTTCTACGCTTATTCCCTTTATCAGATCCTTGTATATCTGAGTCTGTGTCACGCCGTTCGGATAACCTCCCGAAATTTCAACTATTTTTTTGTAGTCGAGGATATTTGTCAAAATTGACGCTGCCTCAATAAATGTTATATATTTCGCCGGTCTGAAGATGTTGTCGTCACTGTCAGATAAGTACCCATTTTCATCAGCATAGTTAATTGAAGAATAATATTTGTTGCTCGCCAAAACATCTTCAAATCTGCTGTTTTGCGAAACGGCGCCGGTGTAGCCGGCAAGTCTTACAGCCATATCAACAAACTCCTGCCGCTTAAGCTCGGCTCCGACCTTGTTCTTCAGAAAGCTTTCCGACAGCACTCCCAAAACAGCGAGCTTGTTTTTCAGATTTTCATACTCATCATCTTGCTTTTCCGCCGCATTTTCCTCTGCCGGAGTTTTGTATATCTTTATATTATCAAGCTTCATAGCTGCATTTTGTCTTGAGCCGAGAGAAAATTTCACACCGGTCAGGCTGCTGCCCTTCCAAATCGGCGGTTTCTGGGTTATATATTGATTGCTGTAATACTTTGTGATTTTTTCTCCGTTTATGTAGGTTGTCACCAAGCCTGTGCTTTTGTCAAAATCAAACCGCCAGTCAACCCATTGGTTTCTCAGAGCATAGTACATATCCACCGTCTTTTCGTTATACTCGCCGAACGGCCCGTACATCGGAACGCATGACCAATATCTGTTGTCGCTTGTCGCACTTTTGATCTGCGGATAAAATACGTTGAAAAACTCGACATAATCTCCGTCATCAAATTGCAGATATACATACGGGTATGAGTCCTTTCCCGCAGTCATTGAAAATTCGAGAGTGAAGCTTCCGTCCGTTTTAGTTTTTATTTCCGGATATTTGTTGTTAATATCCGATGACATTTCTATACAATATCCGGTTTCATTCTGGATAACTTCAATTCCGTCCCTTGTATTAAAGGGCATTTCCCCGTTATCAAAATCCGCATTCACATAATAAGATATGTTCCCTGCCGCTTTTGCCGATTTTATCGGCAATGCCGCCGGAGTAAGCATTACCGCTGCCATTGTCAGCGCGGCAAGACGTTTAAAAATAACATTCATCTTCATTCGGAATCCTCCTCAATTTCAACTATGTCGTATAATTTGTAATTTTGATCAACTATAAATATCTTTATGTTTTTGAGCTTGTCATTGTCCTTTTCCGCTTTTATTCCGATATTATCCAAGCTCGGAATTTCGCTGATTTTCTTGTTATACAGTATGCTGAACCCGGTATCAAAAGATACAAACAGTATATTTAAATTTTTATCGCATTTATCAGATAATTCTACAGAGTATTCGGCATATCCGCTGTTATCGCTGTATATGCTTTTTGCATACGCATGATTTGCTTTGCTTTCCGTTCCGACCGGTACGGTATAGCAGCGCACAAGACCGAATCCGCCCGATGTTTTTACATCGGTTGAAATCTGCAAATAGTAGTTTACACCCGATTTCAGCTTTTCGTTTGCGGCAAATGTATATGCATTGCTTTGGTCATCATATGTAACAGAGCCGTTTAATTTGTAACCGTTTTCGGAAATCAATCTTATATTTTCACCGTTTACGGTATTTGAATCCATATTTGCCGCAAACGAGATTTGTGCGCTGAACGGACTTGCGGAATTATAGGCTATTCCCTCAGAAAATGAACCGATAATCTCGTTTTCGTCTATATTTATGCTGCTGACATATGCCGCACGGTTATCGGAAAATCTTACGGCACTGAACGGAGTCCCCTTCGACTTTGAGCATACTCTTATAATTTCACCCTTATCAACCTCGACGTCTGTCAATTTTACAAACTGCGGATTTGTCTGATATTCGGTGTTGTTAACCTTTATTTTGTTTCCGACAAGCTTATCTCCGACATATATGCTGTATTCGCATTGCAAGCCGTTATACGACCTTGCTGTATATGCTTCAATTGATACGGTACATTTGTTATCGTAAGGATTGCTTCTGAATTCGATTTTTCCGTCATCGCTCCAAAGCATACTCGGGCTTCCGTCATATCCGGTGTATGCTGCTGCGGTTTTTTGAATATCGCTTCCCGATATTGAGAAATTATTATTGTCGCGGTTTGTTATTATATCGTTATACAATTCCTCATCATAACAAATATTATAGGCTTTGTACACATTGTCAAGCTTTGGATAGTACGCAAACAGCCTTACTGTTTCGCCGCCGTCCATTGTGCCGAAATTCTTTTCCTGCATTTTGCTGTCAAATACGGCAAGCGTTCCGTTTTTGCACTCAAAAGCCTTAACAAATTCTTCATATGACGTACCTTTTTTTACTCCCGATATAACATTGTTTGCTATACCGTATACGTCGCTCGTTATTTCAAGGTCTGACGGACGGCTTGCGGTAATCAGCGTGAATGTTTGCTTTGGTTCGTCCTCGCCTTTAATGTACACGCTCAAAATATCCTTATCCCTTACCGTACCTGACGCATTGGTTAATATATGACCGTTAATTGCTATATGGATTTTTTCCGAATGATTTATACTCTTTGCAAAATCCGCAAGCTTTTCGCCGAAAGGTATACCGCTTACGGTAAACTTATCGGTATCGTCCAGAACATACGGTGCTTTTACGGTTATATAGTGATTGTAAACAACCGTATATTCCTGCTTTTTATCATCTTCAAAAATCTTTTTGATAACAAAGCTTTCATTTTCTTCTTTTGAAAGCTCGCAATCCGCAGGCATGGTTAATTTGTCTGCCAACGCTTCAAAGCTTTCGCCGTAAACCACTCCCGATATTGTTTTTGTACCGTTATCAACGCTGATTGTCGGGTCATTGCTTATAAGAGCAATACTTTCATCGTTTACCTTTTCGGAATTATCTGCCAAAATCTGAATATCATTATTTACGGAAATTATGTTTTTCGTATCTGTAATGTACTTTTCCGGAATACATATGTAGTGCTTATCATTGCTGTCATAAGCTTTGAAATCGGTACACGCAATCAGATTAACGCTTACATTATCAATATCAACCTTATTGCTGAACGAATATATATATCCGGCAGGAGTTCTTCTCAGCAGTTCAAAGCCTGCGGCTTGCGTTGCCGACTTTATTTCCCCGATTCTGCTTTCGGCGTCATTTAAATACTGTATGTATTCCTCTTTTATGCCGGGTTTCATATCATCGGGCAGAGCCTCATATATCGCAAGAGTGCTGCTTATTTTATCTTCTTCATATAAAGTGATTTCCGTTGCTGACGAATATTTTTTCTTTAATTCCTCAACGTTTGTTATAATTATTTTATCACCGTTTACGATATTGTCAATTTCACTGTCAAGCTCCTTTTGCATATCGTCCCATGTGTATAAAAGCAAATCGTCCAGTGCGCCGTCGTTATACCCGCCACCCGGCATTGCCGCTATTGTTACATAGGAATTATCCTTTATTGCATACCCGGTCATATCCATGCTTATGCTGTCCGAAATTTCCTTATCGGATTGAGTCCAGTAAAAATTAATATAATCGTTACATCTGCTCATTTTTATTCTGTGGATTCCCACAGTATCTTCAGCTGTAAGTCCTTTTTCGGCTGTTGATTTTCTTTCTTCGCCGTATGCTTTTCCGTTTAACTTTCTTGCGCCGATATAAATATCCGCGTCCATATCAAAACCCATTTCAACATAACCTATATCGTCCGAAATCCAGCCGCCCGAAGCCGTACCGGTATAAGCCGGGTGTCCGGCTTTATATGAATTTATTGTTGACCCATCGGTATATCCTATAACAAAGCCTATAATATCCTTATACGTTACATTTCCCTCAGACTTTTCTCCGAGCGAGGTGTTTTTTATCGAATACTCCGCTGTGAGATTTTCATAATCCTTTGACGGCAAGATTTTGAGCATAAAATCGTTCATTGAGCTTCTCATAGTATAACTGTCCGGCCATACTCTGTCTTTCCATATGCCGTATTTATGATATTTGTCACTCAGATTTTTAAGCTCGGGTATTATATCGCTTAATTCGTAATTACCGTTATAGCTTTCAAAATCCTCGGAAAACAGCTTTTTGTATACAAGTTTTTTATATATCGGCTCACCGCCCTCGGTATCGAGCCTTATATAAAAAGCCTTGTCCCAGTCAACTGCGTTTCCTATTTCCGTACCGAAGCTTATCTCGTTGCTGTCATTGACCGTACAGTCAATGACAGCATTATTTTGATTCCATGCGTCCGACAGGCTTTTATAGCAAGCCGCCGATGTAATTTTGTTTTTTGCATCCAGTTTAATGCCCTCGGTTGTAACAGAAATCAATTCAGCCGTGCCGCTTTTCTCTGCCATTGCAGGCAATGCGGCAGTAACTACAGTAAAAGACATCAAAACCGATATACTTTTTTTAACTATTCCTTTCATATTTTCCTCCATTCTTATTTTCGTGAAACGAGTCTGTATTCTCTTGCTTCTCCGTCACCCGAAAATACAATAACATATTTTCCGTATTCTCCGTCCAAAACATAGGTTTTTGTATAATCACCGTAAGCTTTTGCTTCAACGGTTGATTTTTTCAATTCTTCCTTTGTCATGTCAAGATTGTAATTATACCGTTCAAGATCAAAGCCGGGAACATCGTTGTCGTTCACTCTGATATACTGTGCATAATTGCTTATGCCTTTGCTCTTTGCGGTGAAAATCAGGAAATTATCTATATACCACTCTCCCGGAGCATTTCTTGTTGCCTTAACGTTATTAATATCGGAATTGCAGATTGCCATCGCTCTGCCGATTTCGGTAACCAAGCCTGATCTTGCGCCGTTGCTCAGCGGTACACCGTCCGCAAGCTGAATGGAATCAATGTACACATCATATGTACCGGTATTCATATTGGCATAAATTTTCACATTATACCACTTGCCCGGCTCATAGTCCATCAGCTCTATCTCCTTATTGAAGCCCGCATAGATTTTACCGTTGTAAAAATGTACCGGCGCTATAACTTCGTCCTCCCTGACAACCTCCATCCACTTCGGAAAGCTTCTCATAAATCCGCACCAGCCGTTTCCGGATTTTGGCATAATATCAACGCTCATCTGTGCACATTTTGTTCCGAGTATGTCCTTTATTGCGTAGTTTTCAGTCTTATAATAATTATCGACAATATGTAGAACGCTGTTATGTTCGTCAAGCGGATCTGCGGTTATTTTCGTTCCTGCAAATGTAAACGGATCATTTCCGCTTGCCATATGAGTCAGCGTTGTTGACGCTTGTTCTTCCATCTCATTCGTTTCAAAATCGTCATAATAGTAGAGCGAAAGCTGTTTATCTGTATATTTTTTGCCGATCAGACTGTTATATTCGCTTTTAATGCTGCCGATCAGCGCTTCTTTTTCCTCATCTGTGCTTACAGCTTTGAGCTTTTTCTCCAATTCGGAAACAGTTTTTGCAAACTCTTTTTTGGTTCCTGCCGGATACATTCCGTTTGCGTCGCCCTCCTCGATATTCAAGAGGTATGCTCTGCATTTTGCAAGCTCGGAATCCAAAGCCATATCAAGGCTCATTGTCGAAAAATGCTGTATCCCGCCGTGATTTATTTTGTTTTCGTTTCCGATTTTTCCGAGAGTTACAACCGTCCAGTAATAAGTTTTTCCGTACGAAAGGTTCTCCAAATCAAGCTCCGATTCGCTTACCGAGAATTTCATAAGATTTTTTGTCAGTTCCTCATTTTCGGCAATGTACACCTCATAACCCGACGCACCCTCAGCAATTATGTTGTTCCATTTGAGATGAACGCTGTTTGACATATTTTCATCGCCGTTTGCCGGAGAATATATCGTTGCCTGCGGCGTATCGCTTACAACAATATTTCTCGTTGTCTGTGTTCTTGCGCCGCCTGTGTATATACCGATTTCATCTACAGGTATATCCTGAAATCCCGGAACGAACTGCCTTATATAGTCAAAATCCAAGCCCTCAAGCGTTTCCGGATTCCAGTTTGTCTGCTCGGGTGTTAAGTATGCAAGATTTCTGAGAGTCAGTCCGCTCTTTGCCGCTTCTTCCTCCGTATACCTTACGCCGCAAGTCATATCGCCTGTGGAGCAATTAAACATTATTGAATTTTCCAATGTGGATCCGTACAAAACCAGTGGAGCTTCTCCGCTTTGCAGCTTCTCGTATCTGTCCCAAAGTTCAGGAACGACTTTTTTTGTAAGCTCTTCGCCGTTGTAGTCCACCACTCTTTTTAACTCTGTGATTTTCTCTTCAAGATTACTGCCTGTACGTTTCTGAATTCCACTGTAATATGCTCCAAATCCTCTTCCAGACTGTGCGCTGTATACTATATTATTATGAAATTTTACTTCGTCACCGCTGTTTCTGTGGAAAGGAGCGTCGGAAATGTTTATCATTATGTTTCCGTAAACGTCAAAGCCCGAAGTACGGTCGTCAAGATAAATGCCGCTTGCCAAGCCCCTTTCTCTGCCCAAGGCATTTTTGATAATGTTGTATCTGTATACATTGCCATATCCTAAGTTATGACAATAAGCGTACATTGCTCCAACGTCGTCACTGTCGTAACAAACATTTTCAAACATATTGTATTCAACAGTATTGTTAAAACCTATTGTATTAAATGCTGTCTGCTTTATGTTGTAAAAATAGTTGTTTCTTACCGTGTTGTTGTTTGACCAGCCTATTCCGATACCTACCTTCGTATCATGTACAACGCAGTTTTCTATCAGTCCGTTGTTTTCGCCCTTTCCGTCGAAAACCTCGTGCCATATATCTTTTCCCAGTTCCTCATCATGGAAAGAACGAAGATATGCCGCACTTGTATTTTCCGCATTGTAAATATCCAAATCCCTTACAACTATATTCTTTCCGGACAAATCGAGAACGCTCAGCGTGCTTGCCGCAGTATCATGATATTTTCCGCCTATTATTTGCAGATTCTTAACCTTGGCTTCTGATTTCACCATACACCCTACGGCATATCCTACGTCAAGGTTATATAAGATAACATTTTTTGCGTCAACCGTTATAATATTCTTGTCCGACTTACATAGATTAATGCTTTCGCCGCCCTTTTTAGGTATAAAATACAGCTTGTAGGTCTGATAATCTATTACATATTCACCCTCGGCGTCAAGCTCTTCAAGCAGATTGTATATATAATGCGCCGAATTAGGGTCGCCGGCACTTGATACGTTTTCTCTGTAAACATTTGCCGTTGAAAGCAGTATATTATTTTTATCAACATAACCCAGTCTTAAGTCATTGGTGACATACTCTGCCGAAAGAACCCCTCGGTATCTTGCGTTTGCAATAAGCTCCGAATTATCCCATGTCAGGCTGTGAGGTATATATGTAAAGGTTGCACCCTTGACAGCAAGAACATTATTTGCCGCAGAACCGGCGTCATTCACTCTCGCACCCGTTTTAACCGTTCCGTCGTTCGGGTATCTTGCATTTATATAGCCGTCCGTCATAATATTTATAACAGGTACGCCGTATTCGGCTTGCGGCTTGTTCTCCATGCCGATATCGGAAAACGGGACTTCATAAACGCTGTCACGCACTTCTTTCGGTATTTTTTTATACGCAGTACCGTTTTTGTCTATTTCTTTCCAATGCACTTTATCATATCTCATCGAAGTGGAAATTCTCGCCGTTTCATTTTCATATGAGCTGTAGAAAAGAGGCGCTTCCTCGGTTCCGCCCTGCGAAAGAGTTATTCCCTCGAGCAAATAATAATCTCCCTCGCGAAGATAAACCGTAATGCCGCCTTTTGGGTAGCTTCCGCTCTCATTTAACTGCTTTACCTTTTCCTGTGCCGCCTCGATAGTGCCGAAAGGATTAGACACACTTCCGTCACCGTTTGCTCCCGGGCTTACATAAAGCTTCATCTCCGATTTTGACGGATCGGGTAAATCCACCCGCTTTTTCGGCAGCTCCTTAGTGATAACAGCCTTGCTTTCTTCTGTCGGCTTCGGCAGCTCAACCGAATATTCCTTGTTGTCCTCCTCTATGAGTGTGAGTTTCACGCAATTGTAGTATATAAACTTATCTCTTGTGGTACGATACTGCGGAATAATTCTGCTCTTTACCGTAAAATATGCATTTTTGCCGGCTGTAAAATCAAAGGTTCCAAGCTCAAACCAACCCTCCTCGCCTGCGTCCTTAAGCTGCGAAAAAATTGTTTCTGCTGCCGGCTTGTCTGTTTCCCTGTCGGTATAAACATCGACTATAATATCCGAAGCATACGGCACATCATATACAACATTGTACCATTCAACCTTATATTTTCCGCCGGTAAAGATTTCCGGCTCAACGTAAACAACTGCGTCGCAGTCCTCGTAGCTTGTGTATGTCATATACCCCGAATTGGCAATGGTTCCCGAACCCGACATTTGATATTCCTTGTCACCGTTTCTTACCGATATGCAGGAATCGTTCCCGGGTATTGTGATTGTTTTATAATCCGTCGCCTGTACCGCGGTAATCGGTACGGCAGCGCACGCTATCAGGATTGATAATGATTTTTTAAGTATGTTTTTCATAATTACCTCCGTTACTCAGCTATAGCTTTTTCAATGTTCTTTACCGCTTTTGTGAAGTTGTATATTATTTCTGCCGTTTCCGCTCTTGTCAAGGGCTGTTGAGGGTGAACATAATACTCTCCCTTTATCAGCGAGTTAAACTGCGACCTGTTTACCGTTACAATCCTCGGCAAAAATCCGAGCATTTGCCCTTTCCACATATCATTGAGCGCCCAATCACTTATTTGCTGATAATCAAGCGCTGCGGTAATCATGTTTGAAGCGCAGGTTTGAAGCTCACCGTAGTTCTTTTCGTAAAGTCCTACAAGTATCTTTGCTCCCTGCTCCCTTGTTATAAGCTCATTCGGTGCAAATTCATATTCAGATACTCCGTTTATGATTTTTTTGTCATAGAGAGTCTGAACATCGCCTGCATACCATGAATCCGATGAAACATCTGTAAAAACATTTCGGTATTCGTTTTTATCATAGTTCATCATTCTTGTTACCAAAGCTGAGAATTCACTTCTCGTTACATTACGCTCAGGCTCGTACTTGTCCTCCGAAACACCGTTTATTATGCCGTTGTTGCTCAATACCTTTATCGCATTGGCAACGTAGCTGTCCTCCGGCAAATCGGAAAACTCAGCCGCTTCGGCACCGGCACAGGATATACAAGCCGTCAGCGCCAACGCTAAAATCAGTTTTTTCTTCATTTGATAAACCATCCTTTCTTAGTACCTTACTTTCCTTACTTCACCATACGGTTTTAATGCGTCTAAATTATTCATTATAAACAGCTTTACGCTGTCACCGTCAACATAGCTCTTTAACTCCGCTTTGAGTTTATTGTCCGAAATCTCTGCTCCGTCAACCGCCGTTGATTCAACCAGCCTGCCGTTATTATAAACGGCGGCTATAAACACACATTCCTTTTCGTGCGTATCAACATCGGCAGTAAGCGTTTTTCCGTTGAACGAAATATTTTGTACGCTCGGAGCATTATACAGGCTTTCAAGTCTTGAGTAGTTCGTAATTTTACTTTTGCACTCATCCGAAAAATATTTTGTCATATCACCGTAGTCCGACATGAGCGATTCGATTTCCTCCCTGTTGTCCGAATCAAGAGCTTCGATTCGTTTTATCATGTCGTTTATTTGTGATTTTACTGATATATCCGATACTGTGCTGTTGCCGATTGCGTTTTTAACAATGCTTATTGTTTTGAAAATCGGTGCATTTGCCAATGTCATGTATTCGGTGCTGTAGCCTGTTGCAGCCTTATCCTCATCGTCCGATACCCTGTTATACTTTTTAACCTCTTGCCACTTATCCGACGAATGAGATTTATACCATATTCTTTCCTGCTTGTCAATCATGTTATATTGGATTTTAAAATCAATTTCTTCAAGATATGAGTTTAAATCCAAATTTCTGTCAACATAGTAGTACGGCCATGCAGAACTCAGCGTACTTGAGCCGATACTCATAAGATTCCTGTCTCCGAGCATAATTTGAATTTTTGAAAAACCGTTGCCGCTGTTTTTAACCGTAAATCTTACCTCTGTTACGTCATCTCTGATATACTCGTCCGATAATTCCTTTGTGACGGCAAGATTTGCGTTTACCGCATTGCTGCCGGCAAGCTCACCGAATGTATCAATCGTGTGAAGGTTTATTTTATTTTCAGTATACTGCGTTACCAGTGTGGTGTCAACTGTTTTACCGACGGGAATTTTTGGATTTGAGGACGTTCCCCGAACATACTCTTTTTCCCATTCATTTACACTGTTTTCGGTAAATAAGACATTCAGCTCATCAACCGTAACAGTTCCGCAAAACCATTCTTTTCCTGTAGTATATACACAGATTTTGTATTTTCCGATTTTGTTAAATGCGTCCTTTAGAACTGTCAGACGGTTTGAGTCTTGTGTGTATTCCGCTTTTTTCCCATCAACGAATACCGCAGTAACGCTTGCGTTATCGGGTATGTCAAAAACCTTATCGGTATACGTTGAAGTATCGGCACTCAATATTATCAATTCGCTTTTATTGTCATCGTATATTTTTTGAATCGCTTTGACCAGCACTTCAAAGGTTAAATAGTATTTATCTGATACCGCATTGTATACGTTATCGGTTAAAATAATGCCGCTGTAATTTTCACTTATAACCTCAGTGCACTCGTTGATTATATCTTCAAGCTTTGCGCTTCCGTCCGTAAGCACACTGTTAATGTCAAGATATGCGCCGGAATAGTACGCTCCTTTTTCAAGTGCGATTTTTGCGGCATTATCATAATTTAAGCCGCTTTCACTTGATGATACATCAATTTTCACCGTTTCGGTTGTACCGAAATAGCTTTCCGCCTTTATTTCGTATTCACCGCTTTGAGCAAACAAAGATTTATCGAGCATTATTCTGTTATATTGCTCCGGTACATTTTGTATTTTTCTGTAGTTCAGAATATATTTCCCCTCATATATTTGCCTGCCGTTTACAAATACATTCTTGATTCCGACTCCCTCTTCAAACGAAAGCGTTAAAGACGAGTTTGTAACAGCCGGAGTTATGGGCAGTAAATTAATACTCTCCTTTATGCCCGTTCCGTCCGCACCGATTTTCCTTAAATCCGTCCACTCGATACCAAGCTTTTCGGCTGTTGTTTTTGTAAGCTGATAGTTTTTGCTTTTATAATCCTCAAAGCCTATATCCTCTGTAAAGTACAAATTATTGTCAATCAGTCCGTATTTGTCTGTTTTAATGCTGTTGTCAAATTTCTTCCCTATTCTGCTCTTTCTTATATTCACAACAACGTTATCGTAAAGCTTTTGCATCGTTTGCGTATAATCGGACTTGTTTTTGTACCAATCGAGCATATCTTTAAAATGCGCATATTTTTCATGCCATTTGTTGAATACACCGTTATCCGAATAAATCGGCATCTTGTCGGAATAATAAAGATTCGGAAAATTTCCGTACCGCTTGCTTACCCAATCAAAATCTTTGCCTTTCAATTCAGAAAAGCTGTCTGTTGTATTGTTCATTGCACTGTCACAATCTATGTACAAATTATTTGTGACATAGTTGTCACCCTCTCGAACGCTTGCCGCACCCGTCGGCACGTTTGCAATAACGTTAAAATTATTTTCCTCATAAAAATCGCAGTTATCGTGATATACCGAGCCTCTTAAAGCATATCCGTGTCCTTTTCCCAATCTCACGTCAAAATCCGGAACGTCATGTATATAGTTATATCTGATTTTCGTATCGAGGTTTGACGCAACATAGTTTATGTAGATTACACCCGTATCTTCGAGCATATCGCAGCAGCAGTTTCCGAAATCGTTGTATACTATATTGCTCATATTAACAAGACCCGTCACAGCCTGTCCCCTTGCAAAGTAAATATCGTTGTTTTTAATCTCAAATCCGCAGCCCGAAAGGCTTATTCCCGAATTATAGCCCGATGAGAACATACCGGAATACTTTAATTCGGAATTTTTTACGGTAAATCCGCTTTCTTCAAGGGTCAGCATACTTCCGCCGGCAAATTTGCACGCCTGCTTTCCCGTATTTATAATTCGGCAATTGTCAACGGTATGATTTCTGCCCGATTTCATAATGTCATACATCTTTAAAAGCCTTTGAACTTCATTTTCGTCCGATATATCAAAATATTGAAAAAATGAATTGTCAAAATACTTATGTCCGAAAGTAACTCCGGCATTTCCGATATTTTTTATGCTGCAATTTTTGATTAATATATTTTCTCCGCCTACTGCTCTTATTGCATTTCTTTTGGTCATTTCTATTGTCAAGCCGTCAAGGGTTATGTTTGACGCATCTGTAAAGTCAAACATATACTCCTTGTCAAAGGTTGAAACCTTCACGCACCTGCTGCCGAAATTTTCGGGTTTGAACATATAAAGCTCGCAATCCTTGGTTATGTAGTATTCTCCGTCCTCGTCAAGCTCATCGGGAATGTTGTCAAAGAAATACCTGCCGCCGTTTGAAAGTACAGTATATGCTCCGCCGTATTTTTTCAGTTTTACATGGTTGTTTGTTTTGTCAATATCAACACGGCAGCTTGTCGGCGCATAGTGATAACTCATTGCACCCGTAATCAGCGCATTATTCGTATTTTTCCAGCCCGATATTCTTTCACAGCTGCTTATAAACTCGGCATTTTTGCCATTTTGCCCATTTTCGATTATGTTACCTATGCTCAAATATTTGTCATACGGATTTTCGGGATAGTCCTTGTTTTCGATTTTGTTCGGATATCTTGCCGTATGATAAAATACATCGTCAACCGTAACCATCATACGGTTATCAACATTGCCGTATGCCGACATATCGCCCTCGCTCCACTGCGGCAGCGCATAATCGAGCATATCTTTTGTTATTCCCTTTTGCTTTAAATCATATTTTACTATTTTCCCGCGCAGAGAATCCGATATTCCGAGCAGTTCAAGCTCCTGAGCTGAAGCGTCGTCAAATTCCGCTCCGGCTATATACACCCCTCCGTAAAACACGGGATTTTCTCCCGGGTATGCCATGTATCTAATCGGCACGTCCGATGTGCCGCTGTCTTCTTTGTTAAATTTCACCGTATCCTTTAGTTCATATTTTCCCTCTCTGAAAACTATCATATCTATACCGTTTTCACGTGCTATCTCTTTTGCTCTCTCTATTGTTTTCACCGGTGTGAACATACTTCCCGAATACTCGTCACAGCCGTCGGGCGCTGCATATACAACATTGTCATATACAGGAAGTTCTTTTTTATCAAAATCAATGTCATTATTTCCGTAAATCTTACCGTTCATCCTTATTTTAAAGACAAGATTTTCTATTCTGTTTGATTTTGGTACTTTTAAAACAAGTCTTATATTCTCATCAAGCCTGTTAAGCTGACCTATTCCCAACGCTGCTCCGTTATTGTCAAATACCGCAGCGCTCATAAAAGCTTCGTTTTGTTCCTCTGCTTTTCCGTTATAGACAAATACCACGGTATTATCCGAATACAATTCGGCTTTAATTCGCTTGTTGTCATTGGCGTGAATACCTAATACCGGCAGCATTGAAATTATTAATATCATTGGCAAAAGTCTTTTTTTCATTATAATCTCCCATCCCGCCGCTATGCGGCGGCTCATATCTCAACGTGAAAAAGATACTTCCCGGGTTGCCTTTTTGAGAGGCGCAAGCATATATTTATACTCCCGTCCTCGGAAAAGGGTAAGATACGCAGTATAATTTTCACGTTAAATCTCCGTAATTGTATTATTTACAAGGCTGCTGCCGCAACAGCAGCCTTGTATGTCACTGATTAATATAATAATTCTACAAAATCAGAAAAATCAAATGTTGATAAATTATCATCTGCTGAAGTTATCTGTACCGTAATTCGGTGCTCCGCACCGTCGTTCGGCAGTCTTGTAAGCAGTAAGCAATAATTCATTTCACCGAATTGTGAATATACGCTGAACTCTTTCACATAGTTTCCGTCGACGTACAATGCCGCTTTTGCAGCAGTTTTTGTTGCAATGCGCTTGATATATATTTCCCGTGCCTTGGTTGTGAACGAAACGGCAGAGCCTACGCTGTTTTTACCTGTTGTACGTTTTAAACCGTTAATTCCAAAATATCCGTCAAAGCTGTTGTCTGTTTCCCACGCTCCGGTAAATGAAAGTCTGCTGCTGTCGTGTCCGATATAGTTATACTCGGTTTCCATGACATTTTCATTATACTGCGACTTATCCGCTGTGCAGTAAGGCGTTTTCAGGTCATTGCTCATTTTTGCAAATGCTCCTGTTTTTTGGAGTTCTTCCTTTACCGTGTCCGCATATATTCCGTACCCTTTTTCGGTCGGGTGAACGTCCAAAACCAACGGTTCCGTTGAATGTGCCTTATAATATCCCTCATCATACAGGAATTGAACGTATGACTTTGCAGCTTTGTCCTCACTGTTTTCATATAATCTGCTGAAATATGCGTCTATATCTATTGTCTTTATACCGTAGTAATCAGCAATCACATCTTTCCACACATATCCCTGCTTTGTTCCGCGTCTTGAGGGATCGTCGGCATTAAAAGGCTTGGGAGCATATACGAAGTATACGACAGGTTCTTTGGGAAGTGATTTGCATATGCGAACCATTTTCTCCATATATTTCATGGACTGCCACTTTCTCCATTCGTATCCGCTCGTACCTTCTTCTACATAGTCGCTGGAATCGTTTACCGCAAATTCGATGAATACTATGTCGGGATTCGCAGACGCTACTTCCTTTGCAAATCGTATTGCGCCGTATTCCGAGGTAGTTCCGCCAAGACCGGCATTTAAATGCTTAAAGCTTGCATTTGGGAATTGCGACTTAATGAATGCAGTTGTTTTTGCCGCCCAGCCGCGGGATTGCGGAGTTGTCTGTCCTCCCTCGTAGTCACTGTCGCCGGAAGTAAGCGAACCGCCGATATATGCAACGGTATAATCGCCCGTCAATTCCGCATTGATACTGCCATCAGCATTTGTGAACAAATCGCCTGCATATGTTTTCTTTGATATACCGTCCGCCTTGCCGAGCGGTATCATTGAACCGATGCCGTCCCATGCGTAAGCTCTGACGGTATAAACATCATTGCCTGACGGAGTATATTCTATTGTATCGGTATACTCATTAGATTTTGTATCGGTCGTGAGTAAAACGTTTTGCTTGTTTACCGTTCCGACAAGCTTTCCGGATTTATCATATTCAGCAAACATCAAATCAAATTCATCATCAAATTTTGCCTGTGCGGTTGCCTTTAACTGAAGCTTTACGTTCTCACCGTCCGAAATAAACCTTGCGTTTTCACCGTTTGTTATATTCAGCTCAACCTTTGTGCTGTCATCATCGGTTATTGTAATATTTTCAACGCTGTCCGAAACATCTTTATTGTCAAGTCTTGCAGATACAGTAACGCTTTGAGGATCTATTTCTGAATTTAAATTAAACTTACAATAGTAATCCTCTTTATTTATCGGCATTTCTCCTATATGTATTATTTCATCTCCGTTTTTCACCACATATGTAAGCCTTGAATCGGCTGTAAGATCAAAATAATTGACATGACCCGAAACAGCCATTGTTCTGCCGTTTTTATATGCGGTTGTTCCGGCAAAGGCTGCCGGCTGCAATGCAAGCATTGCAATCAGTGTAGCTGCTGTAAATTTATTAGTTTTCATATTCTATTCTCCTATCTTAACTGTTTACAAGGTAGTTGTCAGATTTTTTGCAGTTTGTCAAAGCCACTGCAAACTTATAAGCGTAACTTAAATATGCGTCTCCGGCACTCATCGGCATATCGTACACCTTTCCGCCGTTTACCTCATAATTAAAATATCCCGTATAATTAATACTTTTCAATGCTTCGATAAATTTATTCCAATCAATGCTTCCGAATGGCGGTAGATTATGTTGGTCTGAAAATCCATTGTTATCGTGAATATGCAGTGCAAAAACCTTTTCCCCGAATACATTAAGAAATATGTTCGGTTCAATTCCCGACACAAGCGCATGACCCGTATCAATACATACACCGACAAGTGGTGAATTTACATTATCGATAATATATTTTAAATTTTGCGGCTTTGAACAAAAATGCCGTGCAGAATTTGGAATATCAAAAAGATTTTCCGCCGCAATTTTAACATTATACTTTTCCGCATATTCCAAAAGCATATTGAAAAAGGCTACATTAATTCTCAAATACTCATCAAGCATAGAATCCTCTGAAAACCCCGGAAGATTAATCGGGTGAACAACCATAGGGCAATCCCAATTCCTCACAGCACGAAAAATATCGTCATACGTCCGTATTTCCTCTTCCCCATGAACAAATCCGCCGTGCTCCGCACGTGTTATCACAGGGCAATGACACTGAGCAAAATGTCCTCCCGCCAAAGAAACAGCCTCCTCAACAGAGTACGCCCAGCGCTTAAATTCTTCGGAGCTTTTCAGCGGTGACCCATAACTGACAGGCGGTATTGATTGATCTGTTCCGTCAAAGCCAACGTTAAAAATACGTGAATATCCGCTTTTTAATATATCAATATCAGATTCCGTGTTAAGAACTGTCGTATCCGAATTAATCGAAATTTTCATCTCAATCATCTCTCCTCTGCATACATTTTTTTACCACATATATAAGTCTTGAATCTGCTGTAAGGTCAAAATAATTGACATGACCCGAAACAGCCATTGTTCTGCCGTTTTTATATGCGGTTGTTCCGGCAAAGGCTGCCGGCTGCAATGCAAGCATTGCAGTCGGTGCAGCTGCTGTAAATTTATTAGTTTTCATATTCTATTCTCCTATCTTAACTGTTCGCACGGCAGAAGCGGCTTAATATCGTCCATATTATTCCAAATATAAACGATTACCTTATTTCCGTCCGGGACGGTTACAGGTTCGATTGTTGAAATCGTGTTAAGGTTCACATCTTTAATTGCGCAGTCAACCATTTCGTCCTTATCGGTGTACCATGCAACAATAACCTTTGCCGTGTCAGCTGTCTGCCCAAAGGATGTAACGTTTACAGATACCGTGTTGCCGTCAAGAACAGGCTTCCATTCCAGAACGCTGTCAAGAACTTTAAAACGGTAAACCTTAATATTATCTACTTTTGTTGTGCTGCTGTGTGCGTAAATCGCAATCTTTGCGCTTTCGGGCACATTGTAGAGAATGTCGGCTGCGCTTGTTGCTGCACTGAAACATTCACTGCCGTTTCTTACCTGAATCGAATATGTTCCGCCGCTCTTTTGACCTATCATGTTATAAGCCTGTCCTGCTGCCCAGTTATCCTTAACCTTTGTGTTTTCCTGTCCGTAATTTGCGTCTTTGTTAAATTCTGTTATATTTGCAAATGTGGTTAACGCATTTACAGTGTCAGTATTCTTCCAGTAGTTTATTTCAAGAGAGCCTTTTTCGCTGTCTTTATCCTCGGCGTCATTTTGTCTGATACCCATGTTTACCACACCGACAGCAGAACACCAATATTGTCCGCCCGACAAGGTTAAATCTACATATCCGGGATGCTGGAAATCACGGAACTTAGGCGTTCCGATACCGAATCCGACCATACCGTAACGCGGCTCATTATCACCGCTGCGGCTATAGAACTTATCAACTTCGATGTCTGCTTCCACAATAAAATCATTTCCGAGATTTTTGCAGCTTTCATCGCTGATAACAAGCGGATATTGAGCGTTGAGTGACAAATACTTATTATCGGTATCGGACGCTACAGCTGCCGATTGGCTAGAGATTATATAAAACTTTCCCGTACCGTCCTTGCCGCCTTCACCTTTGGGAACAAATGCGGCTGACCATTTATCACCGGCATTATATCCCTCAAAATCCTCTGTGAAAATCTTATCAAGTCTGAATGCCTGTGCCGAAACGCTCTCGTTATTGTCAACAAATGTTGCTTTCAGCTTATATGCCTTATCAAACTCAATCGTTTCCGGTTCTGTAAATACAGCCTTTACACTTCTGCTGTTATTTTCTCTCTCTACCGTTGCCGATGTGACAACCGTACCTGCCAAGTCAACTACGCTGACGCTCTTTACCATTGCCGGTACTTTCAGAGTGAAGTTGACTTCCTTTGAATTACCCGATATAATTGCTTCTATTTCAGAACTTTGAGCGTCGTCCGATGTTGCGATTCTGTATTCCTCGTCAAGCTCGGTCTGTAAATCCTCGTAGTTATAGATAAGAATATTGTCAACAGCTATTCCGTTATATGCGTTAAATGTGCTTCCGCAGATTGTGATATAGCCGCCGTCCTTAACCTTTAAACCGGTCATATCCTTTATAAGCGTTTCGGAAAGATTGCCGCCGTCCTTTTTCTGTGTTGCTCTGACCATAACGTTTTTGTCGTTCTGTGCCATTTCAAAAACAAAATTTTTGAATATTTTCGGCTTACTAGGATCATTTGCGCTGACGTCCAAATCAAAGTCAACATCTTTCTTTGCAGTCTTTACGAACACTGTCTGTTCGTTGTTTGTTCCGTCTTTTCTTGCTCCGATAATCATTGTTCCGTCATCGTTTAGGCCGGCCTCAACATAACCGATGTTTGTTGTTGTCCAGCCCATTGTGTATTCGGGATGATCTGCCCAATCGTTTCTGTAAGCGGGATGTCCCGGCTTATATGCTTCGGTTATACTTTTTGCAATATCGGCGTCATTATAGCCGATAACAAATCCCATAAGATCGTTCCACTTTTTATTCTCCGAACCCTCATAACTGGGCTGTATCTGCGCTATGTAGGCTTCGTATTCGACAATCGGATTTTTCACTCCCTTTGTTTGGGTTAAAAGGTAGTATGAATACTGATACGAGTTACGCATTGAAACGGTCGGAGAACACCTATCCTGATAAAATCCGAACTTTTTATCTGTTGACTTTTCAAAAACTCTTTTTCCGTTTCCGTCAAATACATCATCCAAAGTATGTCCGCCTGTTGTCATATTTTCAAAATCGGCACTTTGGATTTTATTGTATTTTATCTTTTTATAAATATACTTATCAGCTTCGGTATTTGTTGCAAGTCTTAAATAGTAATCGTTTCCCCAAGTGAAGCTGTCGGCAGCTCCGATTGCGCTCGGATATGAAATTGTATCGTTATTGCCGTCACCGTCGATATCCGAAAGGGTTGCCTGCATAACCGCATTCGTGCCTTTCATTGCATTTTCAAGGCTTGCGTAAACCTCTGCCGATGTGAGTGCAGAACCGTCCGATGTTTTGAATGTTACATCGGATTTTGTCACAGCCGTAAATTCTGCCGTAATGCTTGACGCATTATCATCCGTTGAAGCTGCCTGTGCCGGAATAATTGCGCCGTATGATGCGCATACAGCCAAAGCCGACATAAGCGAAATCATTTTTTTAGTGTTTGTTTTCATTGTTTTTCCTCCTAAAAATAATATATTTTTTTAAGTCTAAACTTTTAAAGTACTTACTTGTTGCTTGCAAGAAATTCATCGACCTGTCTTTGCAGCTCATCAATTATTCTCTGATTTCCGGCAAGCGTGATTTTTTCCATCCACTCGTTATATCTGTCCATGTTTCCGCTGTCACGGCTCGAATTGTAGTATTCCGAATGTAAGGAAGAAATTTGAGTCAAATCGTCAGATATACTGTCAAGCTCCGGGTGGAAGCCTATAAGCTTTGATTTTAAAGTGCTTGAATTAATTTCATCAAACACCCATTCCTTGTAGCCGTCGGGATTGAACTGTGTTCTGTACGCAAGCTGCGTATTTCCGACAACCCATTTCCATAATCCGTATTTTGAATCGTTATCGTTGTATTCGCTTGTGGTGTTTGTTTTAATTTCATCGTCACTCACTTTGGTATAATGTTCTCCCTCAATACCGTATACCAAAAGATTATACAAATCCTTGTCGCTTTGAATAAGGTTTAAAACCTGCATTGCTTCCTCCTTGTTCTTGCAGGATTCCAAAATTGCAGTACTGCCCGCAGTATTTGACATAGGAATGTAATACTTATCCGAATACGGAATATTGCTGATGTCAAAGCCGTATGTCTCTGATTCGTTTTCATCGCTCCACGGTTCATAATTTCCTGTCCACTCTACCCAACCGCTTTCGGTAAATTTGTTCCAGTCATCGTTAGTCTTTATATCTTCTCTTATGAATCCCTTTGAAAGCCATTCATGCCATGTTTTAATGTCCTTTAAGTATTCATCGGTTTGATACATATAATAAACGGTACACTTTTCATCATCAAAGAAATAACCGTAGTTGTTCACTATTCGGTCAAATCCTTTTCCGGTAAACGGTACATTTTGAGGTCCTTTTCTGAGTTCTCCGTTATCTTTGAGCTTCTGCAGGTAATCGGTAACATATGAAATCGTTTTATCCGTCACACGTACATTTGAATTAAGCTCGGCTGTAAGCCCGTCCTCGTCCAAATACTTTTCGGCAAGCGCCTTTTGAGTTTTCATTGAAGTCGGAACCGAAAGCATTTGATATGTGGGTATTCCGTAAATCTTTCCGTCATATGTGGTGTAATCAAATAAATAATCGGGCAGCAGTTCCCTCATTTCCTTGCCGTACTTATCTATAAGTTCCGTAATATCGGCGAATGTTCCGTTTCCTACTTCTTCATCAAACGATAAGCCATAGGTGCTTGCAATGTCAACCTTTTCCCTGCTTGCCAGCATGAGCATAAACTTCTGACTGTATTCCGCAATCGGAATAACCTCGAAATCTACCGTAACATTAGGCAGCTTCTTGTGCAGCTCTTCGTTAAACTTTGCCCAGACCTTGTTGGAATCCTCCTGCTGTCCCGGACCTATCATAACATATTTTAATGTTACGTTTCCATTTGTCTGTTTTTCTTCCTTTCCGCAGCCGGCAAGCGCTCCGAGTACGGATACCCCTGTCAGTGCATACGCAATAATTCTTTGTTTTTTCATTTTTTAAATCAATCCTTTCTCTTTATTATAATTAAAAGATAAAATTATCTTTTAAATCACCCTTTAACCGATCCAACCGTCAAGCCCTTTGAGAGGTATTTCTGGAAAAACGGAAATACCACAAGCATAGGTCCTGCCGCCACAACAGCCATAGCGTATCTGAGAGATTCTCCCGGTATGTTCTTTGCGTCAAACATTGAGGTTGTTCCTGCCTTTTGCATCTGTTTTATGTAATCTGCCTCATTGAGTATTCTTTGAAGCAAATATTGAAGCGAATACAATTCGCTGTCGCGGATATACAAAAGTGCGGTATTCCAGTCGTTCCATCTTCCGAGCAGCGACAAAAATCCGAGCGACGCCAATATAGGTATTATCAGCGGAAAAACAATTTTGAAGTATATTGTAAACTCGCTTGCGCCGTCAAGCTTTGCCGCCTCCAGCAGCCCGTCGGGCAATGCCGCTATATTTGTTCTGAACATGAACACATTAAATGCCGAAACCAATGTCGGGAAAATATATATCCAAAAGGTATTTCCCAAATGCAGATATTGTGTATTCAATATATATGATGGTACAAGACCTCCGTTAAACAGCATCGTAAAAAGCAGCATACCGGTAAAAAATTTTCTGCCGGTAAAATCGCTTTTTGACAGAGAATATGCCATCATGCTTTGTATTAGCATCGATAAAGCCGTTCCCAATACGGAAAATGCTATCGTAACCTTATATGCCTGTATTATCTGATGCGGATTCGCAAAAACAGATTTGTATGCCGCTGTTGAAAACACCTTTGGAAGTACGGTATATCCATATTCGGTTATTGCATTTTCAGCCGACAGTGATATAGAACACATCATTACCAAAGGTATTATAAATGTCAGACTGCCTAAAAACAAAAACAAATTTAAAGCTATTTTTCCGCCTATTCTTTTTTTCATTGAATAAAACCCCCTTTCCAAAATCAAAATAAACTCTTTTCAGGGTCAATTCGTCTTACAATAAGATTTGTCACAACCACAAGCACCGTACCGCATACCGAGCTGAACAAGCCTATTGCGGCAGTACGTCCCATACTTGAGCCTGTCTGCGTTGCCCTAAACACATAGGTTTGTATTATGTCGGTCGTAGGGTACAAAACACCCTGGTTTCTTGTAACCTGATAATGAAGTCCGAAATCACCGTGCATCAAGCCGCCTGCACCAAGTATAAGGAAGATACATATCAATCCCGTAATTTCCGGAATGATTATATATCTTACCTCCTGTGCTTTGTTTGCGCCGTCAATTCTCGCTGCTTCAAACAAGGATTCGTCGATTCCGAGCATAGCCGCGTAATAATATAGACTTCCGACTCCGATTCCGTTCCATATCTTCACTATATTGAGTATAAAAGGCCATGCCTTGCCTTCTGCATACCAGTCAACTCCGGTTCCCCCGAAAAACTCAATCAATCTGTTGACGAACCCAGATGTCGGATTCAAAAATGCATAAACTATGTAGGAAACCAATACGGTTGACATAAACGACGGAAAAATCGCCGTTGTCTGATAGTATTTCAAAGCCTTTCTGCTTGTTACGTTATAAAACAATATGGCAAGAAACACATTTGCAATTGTCGTTACAATCATAAAGTCAAACGAATAGAGTATCGTATTTCTGAATATCCTTATAAAATCGCTTGACTTTATAAAAAAGCTGAAATTATCAAGTCCAACCCATTTGCTTCCAAAAATTCCGAGATTCGGATTGTACTTCTTAAATGCTATTACCACACCGATCATCGGCAGATATGCGAATACTATAACAAGTATCAGTCCGGGCAGAAACATAATCATTCTTTGCAGATTATCGATTCTGTTGCCGGCTTTCTTTTTTGCCGGCTTTTTTGTTTTTGCTTTCACAGTCCTGCTGTTCAATTTAATCACTCCAATTCTTTGTGCAGATGTTAAAAATAACTATATTTTTGCCATCATCTTGATATAATTGTACCAAAAATACCGCATATTTTTCAATGACAATTAGAAAGGTTGTATGGACAAATAAAAAGGAACTGCCAAAGCCTATGACAGTTCCCCATGATTTTTGAGATTATTTTTTCGGCAGCAGGAGAGTTATTTGCGTATACGTTTTTCCGTCACTCTCGATTTGCATCTGCGCATCATTTCCGTACAAAAGCTTGATTCGCCTATATACATTTTTAATCCCGATACTGCGTTTTTGTATATCCTCGTTGCGGCATTTTTCGTAAAGCTCTCTCACTTTACACTCATCCATTCCATTTCCGTTATCCCGGACGCTTACCGAAAGATTGGCGTCATTTTCCGATACTTCAACTCTTATAGCGCCGTTCTCTCCCATTTCGTTTATGCCGTGATATATGGAATTTTCTATCAGCGGCTGGATTGAAAACCTTATTATTTCGGTATCTTTAAGGTTTTCCGGAACAATGCACTCATACTTAAAATTGCCGTATCTCAATTGCATGAGCCGAACGTAATACTCAACACACTTAATTTCTTCACTCATTTTAATGAATATGTTTTCAACATCACACGAATAGCGGATGATTCTTGACAGTATCATAACTCTTTTTGAAATCTTGTTGTCACTGCCGTAAGTCTCCAGCAGGTCATAATATATGCTGCTCAATGTATTGTTCAAAAAGTGCGGATTTATCTGCATCTGCAATGCCAAAGCCTGGTATCTTTGCGACTCCTCAAGCTCATTGTTTAATTCCTCTTTAAGCATTTTATTGCTGTTTAAAATTCCGAGTATCTTATTTGATATGTATTTTATCTCATTGTCCTTTTTCTCGTTTGGGTGCTTAACCTTTCCGTAGTCTATCACATCTATAATATCCAAAATCGGTCTGAATGACGCCGAAGCAACACTTACAGATATAATCAGACTCAAAATCAACATGAGTACGCACACCATTACCATCGCTCTTACAATTGCTTCGTATCTGTCATAGAATTTGTCCCATTCGGTAATCACATAATACTTCCAGTCATAATACTCCGAGTCTGTTGAATTGCTTATAACTGAAAACTTTGCTCTTTTTTTGCTTTCGGATTTCAGAATGTTTTCATCATGATACTTCTCTCCGAGAGTATCTTGTGCGTTGGTTAAAAAAAGCTCCTGATCATAAGAATATATTATTTTATCATCGTTTGAAATTATATAAAAATCGCCGATTTCGGATTCGTTGGAATTTTTAATAATCCTCCTGAATTTTTCCATGTCGATATTTATTACAACCGCACCGATACTGTCGTTTCTCCGTATCATTGTCAAAACATGGGGATAAGATCCGGATATTTTCCGCGGATATATAGACACCTCATTGTTTCCGCTCTCGTATTCTTTCAGCCATTCCGTATCGTAAAAATTATCGATTTTGAATTTTCCGACTTCATTGCATACCTCTTTGTTTGCCTCGGAATAAACATATATCGAATGTATATATCTCGATATGCTTTTATACGATACTATCAAATTTGCAATCTCGCGGTCAATATCATCTCCGATATACAACTTACTGCTGCCAAACTTGAAGAACATATCCACATAACTGTTCACTATGGTATTGGAAGCTATGTATTCTATATCCCTGAAGGTTGCCTCCGACAAGCTTTTCTGCCTTTTCAAGTCATTGTTGTTATCGGCGTACATATCGTTGAAAAACATATTCAATATGATATTATATGCAGAACAAATTATTATCGAAAAAATTACGGTCATTATTGCAAACATCTGAATGAAATATTTAAATAGTACCGAATTGAATCTGTATTTACCGAAAAATCCCGATATGCTGTTTTTCATGACGCAGCTCCCCGTTCTAATTTATAAATTTTTGTTTATACTCGCTCAGACTGTACCCCATATATGCACGGAAGGTTCTTGAAAAATGTCTTTGAGAATTATAACCCACCTTTTCGTATATGCCGCTTATCTTTTCACCCTGCGAAAGCAGTTTTATTGCTTTTTCCATGCGTAGCTTAAGGATAAAATTGTTTATGGTCATTCCCATATGACTTTTAAAAAGACTGCTCAGATATACCTTGTTCAGATATATTGCCTCGGCAACATCATCTCTGCTTATGTCATTCATGTAGTTTTCTTTTATATACTCAACCGCTCTTTCGACATTTTCATTTTCTATGGTCATATCGTCAATTCTGTTATCTTCTTCAACCTCGTCCTTCAACTTCGAGCTGCCGTCAAAAACCTTTTCAATATCGTTTTGGAAAAATTCTTCACATTTGTCACGCAGTATAAATTTAATATCAACAGCCTTTTTTAAGAATAAGCTGATTTTATTTTTCCACTCCCTTGTTATTCTCTGAGAATCCAACATAGTTTCGGCATTTACCGCTACGACTGCGGTTATCTTTGTGCCCGAACAGTTGTGATATAAAACGTATACCTCGTCAAACACCATATCTATCAGCTGTACTATGGAAATTAAAAATTTTTCTTTTCCGTACTGCCACTGATTTTCCAAAAATTCCTCCATATCACTGACAAATATTTCATAAACTTCAAAAACAATTTTCTCCGGTGCCAGATTTATCCCCGCACCCTTTAATTGCTTTTCCTTTGATTTTATATCGCAATTTAAAAGGCAATCGCAAAAAATCTTTTCTCTTTGCAGATATATCTTATTAATTTCTTCCTTTTCATTGTTAGTTTCCTCATCCAACAACATTCTCAGCTTATCAAGCACCTCTCCCAGCTCGTCAACGTCTATTACTTTCAGCAAGTAATAAAACACGTTAAAAGTTATCGCCTTGTGTGCATACTCAAATTCTTCATATGCACTCATTAAAATAACCTTTATTTTGGGGTAATTATTATGTATGTATTCACTAAGCTGAAGCCCGTCGCATTTCGGCATTCTGATGTCGGATATTATTACATCTGTTTGATTATCTTTGATGTATTCTATTATATCATTTCCGTTTGTAAAGGTCATATCAACCACAAAATCGCTTCTGTTAT
Source organism: uncultured Clostridia bacterium (assembly GCA_934462715.1). Taxonomy (GTDB): domain Bacteria; phylum Bacillota; class Clostridia; order UBA1381; family UBA1381; genus RGIG1988. The sequence goes on along the minus strand of CAKSIJ010000005.1, from coordinate 12,020 downwards.
TGTTGATATACCTTTTCAAAAAATCTCTTGTACTCAATTCGTCATCAACAACCGCTATATGGTACATGGTTTATCATTCCTCTCCTGTTCCCTCATTCTCTCAATAGCCCTCACTGTATTTTATCACAAATAGTGCGGCTTATCAATCAATATTCCGCAAAAACTTATGACAATATTTTCATGCCGATTTTTACAAAGCTGATATTGCTATTATATCATTATTTGATGATTTTTTTTAGGACATATAAACATTTTTTTTAATAAATAGACAGTTTTTTTCTTACTTGCTGTATTTCTATAGTAAAAAAGCTAACCGAACAAATAGGTTTACCGCATTGCAGAATACACGACTATCGCCATGCAGTAGCAAGTATATTGTTTGAAAACGGTACACCATTACAAGACGTAACAACACAGCTGAGACATGGACAAACAAGCACTACAGAGCGGATTTATATACACAAAAAAACAACACTGCAAAGGTTGAGAACATACAGACTTTGGCAAGGGTTATTGACGTTTAATATAGTCGTGTTAGAAAAAAGCGTTGGAAAGAGGTAAAGAAAAAGCCTGTAACACAAGGTTACACTTCTGTTTCTTCATCGAATCGGATTTGCTTTTCTATATTGCCGTCCTGCTCGTCCATATTGCCGGACCATATCTGTTCAAGCGTGTATTCCCTTGTTTTTTCAATGACAGCCTCTAACTGAAGCACTTCCTTTAGAGTATCCAAAAATCTTTCCTTAAGAAAACTTATGAAGGAAAAGTCAAGTCGTTCAAAATAGTTGATGATGTATATTCTGTCGGAACATTTTAGGAATCGGCTCACCTTATTGAAACCGGCGATCTGTAGGCAATTTCAAAATCTTCTCCACAAGCTCTATAGCAACATCATTCCCGCCCGGTTCATGATAAGACGCATACATTATTTTAACATTCTCCTTAGCATAAATAGGGCAGTATGTGTCTTTTGTGGCATTTTAATATCAATAACGGTAGATTCTTTGGTAGTTATAACTTTTTTTACAATTACCTCTTGTAAATTTAATATATATTGTGTATAATTTAAGTCGAGCATATTTAATTCCTTCTGTAGGTTTAGTTCTTAATTCCATTATACAGGATTTGGAGCGAATATGCTCGCTTTTTTTGTGAATTTTTTTCTATACTCCAACATTTATTATAGAGCCGAATTAATTTCGCATAGAGAAACAACCATGATAATTGACTGAATTTTACAAAATACACAGAAATTTTTATAATGACTTGACAAACAATAAAATAGAATATAAAATAATAGTTAAAATAGTCTTTTATAGCGGAATGGAGGATCATTATGAGAATTGAAACAAAGTGTATTCAATCGGGATACAGTCCCAAAAACGGAGAAGCGAGGGTTTTGCCTATTTATCAAAGCACTACATTCAAGTATGATAACTGCGACAGCATGGGCAGGCTTTTCGATCTTGAGGACAGCGGATATTTTTACACAAGACTGGGAAATCCTACAGTAGGCTGCGTTGAAGCGAAGATTGCCGATCTTGAGGGCGGAATCGGAGCTATGATGACATCGTCCGGACAAGCCGCAAGCATGATGGCTGTTTTGAATATATGCTCGGAGGGCGATCACGTTCTTTGTTCATCTATGGTATACGGCGGAACATTTAATCTGCTTGGCGTTACGCTGAAAAAATACGGCATTGAAGTAACCTTCGTAAATCCCGATTTGCCATATGAGGAAATTGATAAAGAAATAAAAGATAATACAAAGGCGATTATGGGAGAAACCATATCAAACCCGGCATTATCGGTTCTTGACATAGAAAAGTTTGCAAAGCTTGCACATTCGCATAAAATTCCTTTGATTGTAGACAATACGTTTGCAACACCGATACTTTGCAGACCGATTGAATTTGGTGCGGATATTGTTGTTCATTCAACCTCAAAATATATGGACGGTCATGCCTGCGCTCTGGGCGGTGTGATTGTTGACAGCGGTAATTTTGACTGGGCTGCAAGCGGTAAATTCCCGGAATTTACAGAGCCTGACGAATCATATCATGGTGTGATTTACAGCAAAAACTTCGGTAATGCGGCATATATCACAAAGGCAAGAGTTCAGCTTATGAGAGATATGGGAGCGGCTCCCGCACCTCAGAATGCATTTTTATTGAATCTCGGTCTTGAAACGCTTCATCTGAGAATGAGGGCACACAGCGATAATGCGAAGAAAATCGCGGAATATCTTGAAAGTGACGAAAGAGTGTCATGGGTAAATTATCCGGGACTTGAAAGCAATAAAAATCATGAGCTTGCAAAAAAATATCTCCCGAACGGTTCGAGCGGAGTTATCAGCTTCGGAGTTAAGGGCGGAAGAAAAGCAGCCATCGAATTTATGGATAATCTGAGAGTTGCCGCAATTGTTACTCACGTTGCCGACGCAAGAACCTGTGCACTTCATCCGGCAAGCACTACTCACCGTCAAATGACCGATGAAGAACTGAAAGAGTGCGGTATCGGCGAGGATCTTATCAGATTCAGCGTGGGAATAGAGAATGCCGATGACCTTATCGAGGACATAAAGCAGGCTCTTGATAAAGCGTGTAAATGAACGAACGGAGGAATAAATGAAAAATAAAAAAATAAGCGGAAAACTGATACTGTATTTTGTAATGCGGCTTTTAGTTATAGGGGTAATGGTTTTGAACATTGTGCAGAAAAATTATGATAATTTCTTCTTGTGCATACTTACACTCATATTGTTTATGATTCCGACAATAGCGGACAGAAAGCTGAATATAAAACTGCCGACCGTGCTTGAAATCATTATAATACTGTTCATTTTTGCAGCGGAAATACTCGGAGAAATCAATGGTTTTTATCAGCGCTTTCCTCATTGGGACACTATGCTGCATACACTTAACGGCTTTATAATGGCTGCGATAGGCTTTGCAATGATTGATATATTGAATCAACACCCCAAGCTGCATTTTAATATGTCGCCTGTTTTTGTGGCGTTTGTTGCGTTCTGCTTCTCGATGACAATCGGCGTTCTGTGGGAATTTTTCGAGTTTGGCATGGACTTTTATACTTTCACCGATATGCAAAAGGACACAATTGTTAAGGTTGTATCGTCTACAGATATTACCGGAGGATTTTCAAACACCGCTACCGTAGTTAAGAACATTGCAAAAACCGTAATAGACGGTACGGTCAACGGAGTTCCACAGCAGGTTGTTATTGACGGAGGATACCTTGATATAGGCATAATGGACACAATGGAGGATTTGATAGTAAACTGTATAGGCGCTGTCTGCTTTTCGATAGTCGGTGTGTTTTATATCAAGGGAAGAAGCAGATTTGCCGGAAGTTTTATTCCTCAGATGAAAACAGAAGAGGAAATTGAACAGACAAAAAAAGAGATTAAAGAGAAGAAAAGAAAAAAGAAATAGGGGCAATCCCTCATTTTGTGTAAAACTCAAATTCGACTCCTAAATGATGATATAATCTAATTAGTTTTTATGGACTGAAAGCAAATTTAGCTTTCAGTCCATAATTACAGTATAGCATGAAATTTCCGGCATGTCAAGGGCGCCCTTGTAAGGGGCTTGCATTACCCTTGACTTGTCGGTAATTTTGTGCTGCCCGGGCAATCTGTCGTCAAAGAATATCTCAAGCTGAGAATGGATTTGTCCCCAATCTTTGCGCTTACCTGTCAATTTTTTAGTGATGACCATCATAGCAAGATACAGCATTTTTAAAAGGCTGTCATCTGTAGGAAATATGCTTTTATTTTTTGTAACCTTACAAAATTGCCGATCAAATCCCTCTATTGCATTTGTAAACCCCGTCAGACCGTCAATGCAGGCTATCTTCGTTCTTACAACAAACTCTTACCTATAAAGTTTGTTTCGCCAAACAATCCTTTTACAAGCATTTCAATCGTTTCCACGGTCGGAGCGCAATTCATTTCAATAAAAGTCGGATCCTCCGGGAAATAATCCTCTGCAAAGAACGGACCCCTATAATTCACAATAAGCTTCTTATTTTTATCAAACAAATGCGACGCCCATATCAGCATATGAGGCACGCTCCACTCTGCAAGGAAACACGCATTTACATTAAATATGACAAGATCATACTCATTTTGCAGTGTGTCTATATCGGACTGCCAGCACACTCTTGACGGAACATCATAGATATCTCTTTTAACCTCTGCATTAATCCCTCTTTTTTTCAACTCATCGCACAGCATCTGTGATGAAAAAGCGTCATCATCAGTAACGTCTACAACGAGCACTTTTTCGTACTTATCTGCTTTAAGCGGCAGCAGATTTATATTGTTTCTTAATTCACACATTCCGTTCTTTGCAATTGAGAGAAGCTTTTCATCGGCAAATTCCGCATTCGGAGCATCATACTTTTTATCTTCAAGAGCTTTATTTCTGAATTGCTCCAATTTTTCAATTCTGCTTAATACGTCCTCAAGACGGCTCATAGGTATTTCTCCGTCATTAATAGCTTTTTCTATTGCCTCTGCGGCTTCAACCGGCGGCCAAAGCAGCAAGTCCGCACCGGCTTTAAATGCCTGTACGGTTTCTGCCACCAAATCTCCCGTTGCCATTCCGCCCATTATCAGTGCGTTGGTAATAACCGCTCCATCAAATCCAAGCTCACCCTTAAGCAAATCCGTTGTAAGCTTCTTTGAATATGTAGCAATAGGAAGATATCCGTCCGATAGCTCGTTATCATATGCGCTGAGAGTTGCATGAGTTGTCATAACAGACATAACATTTTCTTTAAACATTTCCTTATAAGTATATCCGTACGTTTCCATCCACTTATCAAACGACAGGATATTTGCACCCGCACCCATATGCATATTGAGAAAATATGTTCCGAGTCCCGGAAAATGCTTTACCGTAGCACATACTCCCTGATCTTGAATACCCCGTACAACATTTCTGTATATCTTTCCTACAGCTATCGGATCATCGCTTATTGCTCTCATATACATAGTATGATCCAAACACATATCCATGCTCGGTCCGAGCACCATATCTACGCCCTTATCGTTCATCTGCATACCAACAATTTTACCGTAGCTGTATGCGTCATCAAGATTTTGCGATGACCCCAACGAACATTGTACGTCCAATTTTATTTTTTGTCCCCTTATCCATGTATGATCGGCACATACAAACAACTTCTTTTTTGAATATTTCTTACACTCATTAAGCTTTTCAAACGTCAGTTTTGTTCCTATTTCAATGCCCCGTTCATTGCGATATATCTTATCCTCTCCGAAATACATTCCGCCAACCGGATATTTTTCAAAAAACTTTTCCGGTCCTCCGTGCGTATTTATTTCCCTTATTGTCACCATGAATGTTTTGAATATTTTTCCCTTAATGTCATAAACCTTTATCCTTTCTGTGTTACTAAGAGCTTTTGCAATTATTTTTACACAATCCATTTACGTTCCTCATCTACAAGTCCTATTGAATCGAAGTCAATATCTTTAAACCATATTTTTGCTTTTCCGTCATATCCCTTAATTACATCATGAACCCTTGCCCACTTTGTCAGCATATATGAATCCTTTCTGAAATTAAAGTTCAAATTACTCGGATTTTCATCGACAAAATTCTGATATTGTCCGCAGCAGACAAAATTATTGTAATTTCTTGTTCCCTGCAAAAAGTCGTTTACGTATGTTTCGTACATATATGGATATTTTTCTCTCCATATATCGCTTGTCACGTCAATGCCGGTAATATCGTTTTCGTCCTTTGTTTCAACCCTTCTCCTTTTTAATTCGGTGGTGTGTGTTTCACTGTAATTGTTGTCATAGGTATTGGGGTCGGGACCGGGATAGCAGTCTATAAACACATTGTTTGCAACCGATGTCCCGCCGCCTATGTAAACTCCGATTCCTCTCGAATTTTCAAAGGTAATTCCCTGGATTTTTATGTTTTTTGCGTCTATAAAGGGCAGCATGGGTTTATCAAGAACAGAAATTTGAAGTGTTGCTGACTGAATATCGGTTTTTTTCGCAAGGGTAAAAATACAGCTTTTTGCTTTGTCTGTCTATGTAGTATTCACCCTCCTCAGACAGCTCCTCCAAAAGGTTTATAATCTTCCATCTATGCTCCGGATTTTCCTTTATTTCAAACAGCGCATTGATTTCCAACGTAAGAGTTCTGTTTTGGGTATCTATTTTTTCTATTCCGATTGCATTATCCGCATATCCTCTTGCAAGCGTTCCGCTCATATATGCGTCACGAGCGTTTTTCCACAAAAGGATTCTGTCATCGGAATAGCTAATCACAGGCTTTCTTAGGTTAAAATCACCTTTGCTGCAAATATCGTTTCCTCCCTCAATCGGATTCATCGAAATTGCCTTATCATTTTTCGGGTATTCGCTGACTCTTTGTGCCGCTCCGTTTATAAACAGCTCATTTGAGGACGGACGGTGCATTCTTCTGAATCCCCTCACTCCGTACTCGGCAGGTTCAAAGCCGTATTCCGACAAATCTATTTCGTATATCTTATCTCTTGCGTCCTTTTGGTAGTGTAAAGTGTATTTGTGAACTCTTTTGAAAACCCCAGTATTTATGCGGTTTGAGATGCGTCATTGTAGAAAATGACGATTACCTCCCTTATTTCCTTTGTAATTACCCTCAATCATACTCTGAAATGCTTGTCAAGCCCGGGCTGTAAGCCCGTTCATTTCAGGCTTTACAAGTATTTTGGAGTATGATAAAATATTGCACAGAGAAAATAAGATTTCCGGTAGTTTTCATAATTCACTTTACACTACCTGCAATTACCGGATTTATTGTCTTTTCATCCATTTAAATACTTCCGGTTAAAAACTATCAAAGTGGCAGTTTTCAACAATGCGAATAAACAAAATATCGGCCTTGAAGCTGCGTGCCGCCTCATAAATCATTTTCCGGATTAATATAACTGCTATAATCCGACGATTTTAACTGTCACACAGCTAAAACAGTGTTCTTTTCGATTTTCTCCATTTGCTTTTACCTTCTCTCAATTTGATAAACGGAAGTTGTTTTTACACCCAATATATTCGCTGAAAATTCATAAACTATCTCTTTGAGTGATAAATAAATGTAACATTTATGGTTTTGCAATCAAATTGACAAAAAAAGAAAACTTCATTTACTGCCCGTTTATAAATTACTTCAATTTTTCGCCACCCAAGGTATTTCGGTTATTCTGAGCTCCGTGCAGCCATAAGGAACAAATCTGACGGTTTTCTTTTCGCTTATCGGCTCGGTGCTTTCGGGTACTGCATCGCAGTGTCCACAGGAAAAGCCCCATTCAATTTCGACTGCCTCTGTCTCAATTGCAACGGGCGGATTTTCCATATCAAACGGCATTTCGGCAACATCATTTTCATAAACCTTAAACTTTGAGTCTGCAAGCGCATAATTCCATTTTGACTTAGGGTAAATATAATAATCGCAATAAGGATATTTGCGCAAAACACCATATGCCTCATATTCCACTCTTTCTTTTTGTCCCTCAACGGGGATTGAATAAAATAACGGTCCACGCTTTAGGCATACCATATTGTTCGGTCTTTGAACAATTTCCGTGTCAAATTCAAATTCAACCTTTATTTCGGCTTCCTCTGACCATACTCTCTCTAATTTTACAAGACCTCTTTCCGCGGTTTCTTTTCCATCAATGCTTGCTTTTGCGGCAAACTGCGGTATTCTTATGCTGAAAGCAAATTTTATCTCTTTTTCAGGCTTAACAATATATCGGACGATATTTTTAAACGGATATTCGGTTATACACTCTATTGACACATTCACTCCGTTTATCCTCGTGTTAACCGTCTCCGGCGCAATGGCGCATGCTGCAATTCCGTCATCCGATTTCATAAACACCGACATCGCAAATTTTGGGAAACCCTGTCCGAAATTTGCCGTGCAGCAGCCAAAATGCGGTTCAAGCCCGAACAAATGCGCCTGATTGTTGTTTGTTCTGAACGGCTGTTTTGACATTGGAAACGATGCAACCTGATTAACCATCTGCACATACTGATGCGCCCACATATCGGAGGTTATCGTTGCCGGCAGCGAATTATATGCCAGAAGTTCAAGCCTGTCAAGCCATTTTGCATTCCCCGTTATTCCGAACAATATCTCATATGAATACATAAGCTCAACAATGCTGCAAAGCTCCGCTCCCTGTATCGGCGAGGTTCCGGAGAGATTTTCGTCGCCGTTAAAATGCCCTATTGCGGTTCCATGATTTTTTGTCAGGTATTCATACGCCATATCGGCAAATTCCTCACTGTCAATGCTTTCATCAAAGAGTGACATCAATGCCTCCGATTTTATCATCATAGCATTGTTCACTATATGAGAGAACATATCCCAGCCGGTACTGCAATCCTCAATTAGGTTGCGCTCAAATGTTTTTTTCCAATCAAAGCCCTCAACCGACAGCTTTTTTGCAAGAGTCAAAAGCCATTTTTCTCCTGTTATTTCATAAACGCGGTGAATTGCAATCAAGCCCTCAAACCAGCGGGATGCTCCCCAGCTTCTCAATGTATGGAAACATATATGCGTCTCTAAGTTTCTCAGGCTTTTTATAACTGCATTCAAAATTTTTTCATCGCCCGTGCAATCATAATAAAGGCACAAAACCTTGCTTATCAGCAAAACCGCCCATGTGTCATAATTCGCGCGTTCTTCCGCGCTGCACGGGCAAATCCAGCCGTCGCTCTGCTGCTGCGTAACTATTGCATCAACATATTTTTTTGCTCTTGCTATCAAGTCATCATCTTTCAACAAAAAGGCAAGAGGAATAAATCCGTCGAGCCAATATGGCACTCTCTCCCAGCCCTCTTTTGTTCCGCCTATCCATGCGCTGTCGCGCACATCGGGCCATATTTTATCAAGATTTCCTGCAAGACCTTTCGCCTGAATTTCAAGCTGTCTTTTAAGCCAACCCGTCGGCTCGGTTTCTTTCGTGCTGAAAAATTTGTATTTTTTCATTTTTTTAACCACCCTTTTCTTTATTTTCTTCATTCTATCACAAAACATTTTATAAATAAATACCAAATATCCAAAAAAATATTGACTATATCACACTAATAAGATATAATAAGAATGGTGATTTAAAATGTATGGAATTGATTTAAACAAAAAATTGGATTATCATTATGCGTCCCTTAGGTTCTTTAACAAGGGTGAGCATCACATCGAAAGAGTTTGCGGCGAAGATGTGCTTTTACTTGTGTTTAAGGGAATTTTAAGATTTTCCGAGGACGGAACCGAATACTCCGTTTCGCCCGGCAAATATCACATTCAAAAGTGTCACAGCGTGCAAAAAGGTGAAATTGCGAGCGACTCGCCGAAATACTTATATGTGCATTTTGACGCTGAATGGGCAGACGAAGGCGAAATTCTCCCCAAAAGCGGTGAATTTGATCTTTCTGAACTGAAACCGATTATGTATCACCTCGACGAAATAGCCCATGGCAGAGCAACAAAATGCGAATGCAGCGCAAAATTCTTTGAAATTTTATCGCATCTTTATCGCTTTTCCAATAAAAAAGCTCCCACATATGCAAACGAAATAGCGGAATATATTTCCCGAAACATCTCCCGGCGCATAACGCTTGCAGAGCTTGCAGCAGAATTTAACTTCTGCAAAAATCATATAATCAATATCTTTAAGCGCGAATATTCCATGACTCCCTTTGAATATATAAACGACATGAGAATAGAAAAGGCAAAGCGGTTACTTGAGATAACATCAAAGCCCGTTGAAACCGTTGCTTATGAATGCGGCTATGACACATATTCAAATTTTTATAATATGTTTTTATCTCATGAGCATATTCCGCCCTCAAAATGGCGCAGCTTAAAACGGCTTTCGCAAATCGACTGAAGCTTCCGGGGCATTATATACAGTAGAAAAAGTCAACAAATTGAATATAGCGGCTAATAATGGTCCTTGCTTCCATTCCATTGTTTGAGGCAAAATTTTGTTTGATTTTGAAATGCTTTGATTATACTTAATAATTTTAATGATCTTTCTGTGGTGCCTATGAAAATAAAATCCGAAAAAGATTATACTGTTCACAGTGCATTAAATCATTTTGTTTCCAATGAGGACTGCGGCATAAAAAAGGGATATGTTTTATCCAATGCACGAGAAGCAAAACGAAAAGGCAAAATAATTTATATGCCGGTATATTATATTATGTTTTTCGAGTGCAATTAAGTACAAAACTCCGAAACACTATTACAAATCATGAACCAATCAACAAAGCGTATGTACTCCTGATCAAAGAAATCATCAAAAATGAGTAGGCAAATAAAGATTAAAAAGATTGATGAATACATGAAAATCCCATATCGCATGAAAATTGCAGAAGACGCCGCAGAGGGTGGCTATGTTGCATCCTATCCTGCTTTAAAAGGATGTATCACTTGCGGCTCAACAATTGAAGCATCGCTTAAAGACAGTTACGATATTTCTGTTCTCATTTTTTTCGGAGAAATACCGTAATGCTTTTTAAATACACGCAAAAAGTAATTATAGTCCGAGAATCCGACTTTGTCAGATACTTCCGAAATTGACATAGCGGTATTTATAAGTAATTCTCTTGCCTTGTCAAGTCGTTTGGTTTTTATAAACAAAGCTATTCCGCCGTTTGTGTATTGCTTCGTTTCTTCGTACAACTGTGTACGGTTTATATTTAAAACACTGCATATGTCATCAACACAAATAGGTTCGCTTATGTGAATATCCACATAATTGGAAATAATTTCGATTATGTGTTTGTTTTTAGGTCGTATCATTTCCTTAAGCATTATATAGCTTGTACAAGCATCAAGTATTTTTGCGGCAGCAAGTATCTGTTTTGAATTTTTGTATTTAATTTTTCTTGCTTCATTGGGAGTAGGGGCAGAAATATGGTATTTTTTGCATAGCTCATTTACAAAATCATAAACGGAGTCCTTATCCTTAATATCTGTAATCTGACCAAACATAATGTAGCCTATAATAGCGTTATTTTGCATAATCGGTGCAGTAGCTTCTATAAGACCGGCATGGCACTTATAAATACACAGAGAATGGATTTTGCGGCATTTCTCAAATGAAAATTTATCACTTTCTTTGCACAAAGCATCAAATTTTTTATCAGTACGTAAAAGAGAACAAAACGAAACTTCATTTGAAGGGAATGAAAGAATTTCGTTAAATTCGCTGTCAAACAGTACAATTCGTATTCCTGTGAGGGTATAAAAATTTTCCATCAGTTCAGGCAAATCATTATTATAAAAAAAGGACGGCATAAACATTCAACCTTTCGGACAAAATTACAGTTTTTCGTATGTTATTAACTATAATTATAACACAAATTATGATATAATCAAGAGGTAAATTAAAAAAATCTTAAGAATGGAGAAATTTTATATGAAATTCGCATTGTATTTCGGAAACAGAGGATTTTTCCCGGCAAGTCTTATCGCCGGAGCAAGAGAAGAAATGGTGAAAGCCGTTACAGATGCAGGCTACGATTACATAATCGCACCCGAGGAATTGACTCGTTATGGCGCTGTTGAAACACGCCAAGAGGGCTGGAAATATGCCGAGTGGCTGAAAAAGCATGAGGGCGAGTATGACGGAGTTATCATGTCGCTGCCGAATTTCAGCGATGAAAACGGTGCGATTGCGGCATTGGAACATTGCAGCAAACCGATTTATATTCAGGCATACCCCGATGAAATAGGAAAGATGGATTTTGACCATCGCCGTGACTCATACTGCGGAAAATTCAGCATAGAAGATGTATTTCATCAGTACGGTGTTCAGTACACTGTTTTTGCACCGCACGTTGTATCACCGCTTTCAAAAGAATTTGAACAAAATCTGCACGATTTTGCAGCTGTCTGCCGTGTGGTAAACGGTATGCGCCATTTTTCAATAGGTGTTTTGGGTGCGAGAACATCAAAATTCAAAAC
>CAKSIJ010000004.1 GCA_934462715.1 uncultured Clostridia bacterium | reverse complement strand
AAACTATTTCATTTTTGAACGGTTTGTGTTATACTGTATGTAAAGATTATTTTTGATAACAGATATTTGGAGGTACATCACTATGGAAGTAGGGAAAAAGATTAAGCGGTTCCGCACGGCTTTTGGCCTATCTCAAAAAGAGCTTGCACAAAAATCCGGTTTAAGCGAGCCGGCAATCCGTAATTATGAGCTCGGAAACCGTACACCGTCCGAAAAGCAGCTTGAGAAAATCGCCGGTGCTTTGGGAGTAAGCATATACGCAATTTCCGATCCTAATTTAGAAAATTACGATGCTGTTATGCACACACTTTTTTGCTTAGAAGATGAATACGGCATTATTCCTAATGAGGTTGACGGGCAAGTGCACTTGTCCGTAGAAAACAAAAACGCTGTCACAAGAACTGTAAGCAAAATGCTTAGTTCATGGAACAGCGAATTCAAAAAACTTAAATCAGGTGAAATAACAAAGGAAGAATATGATATGTGGCGTTACAGTTATCCTCGTATTAAGGCTGAACGCTTACATGAAGAATTTAAGAAACTGAAAAACAATACTGAAAAATAACAAATGTTATCATTCTGTTATCAATTTCAAAATAAAATCCCCGAAAACCGCATTATAACGCAGTTTTCGGGGATTTGTTTATTATTCCCACTCAATAGTAGCCGGCGGTTTAGAGGTAATATCATACACAATCCTATTAACGTGTTTAACCTCATTAACAATCCTGTTAGAGCACTTTTCGAGGACATCATACGGGATTTTAGCCCAATCAGCGGTCATAAAATCTGTAGTAGTAACGCCTCTGAGAGCGAGGGTATAGTCATAGGTTCTGCCGTCGCCCATAACGCCAACGCTTTTCATATCGGTAATAACGGCGAAATACTGGTTAATTTTTCTATCAAGACCTGCGGCAGCGATTTCTTCTCTGAAGATAGCGTCGGCATCGCGAAGGATAGCAAGTTTATCTCTTGTAATTTCACCGATAACTCTAACCGCCAAACCCGGTCCTGGGAACGGCTGACGCCAAACGAGCTTTTCGGGAATACCGAGTTCGATACCAAGTTGGCGCACCTCATCTTTAAAGAGATTTCTCAGCGGTTCAATTATTTCCTTAAAATCAACATGATCGGGCAGACCGCCGACATTATGATGGCTTTTTATAACCGAAGCGTCGCCTGCGCCGCTTTCTATAACGTCGGGATAAATAGTACCCTGAACAAGGTAATCAACAGTACCGATTTTTTTAGCCTCTGCCTCAAAAACTCTGATAAATTCCTCGCCGATAATTTTTCTCTTTTTCTCCGGAGCGGTAACACCTGCAAGCTTGTCCAAAAATCTGTCCTGTGCGTTAACCCTTACCATATTTATATCGAACTGTTTTTTGAAGATAAGTTCAACTTCATCGCCCTCATTTTTTCTCAAAAGACCATTGTCGACAAAAATACAAGTAAGCTGTTTTCCTACCGCCTTATGTATCAGGACTGCCGCAACAGAGCTGTCAACGCCGCCCGACAATGCGCAAAGCACTTTTTTATCTCCGATTTTTTCTTTCAGTGCCGCTATTGTTTTCTCTGCGTAGTCAGCCATAAGCCAATCGCCCTTGCAATTGCACACATTATATAAAAAGTTTTTAAGCATTTGCTTGCCGAATGGAGTATGGTTTACCTCAGGGTGGAACTGAACACTGTAGAGTTTTTTATCTGCGTTTTCATATGCTGCAAACGGAGTGGACTCTGTTTTTGCAACAGCCTTAAATCCGTCCGGCAAAACGGCAACGTAATCGGTATGACTCATCCAGCAAACGTTTTTCTTGTCGATTCCGTCAAACAGCAAGGAATCGCTAAGCTCAATTTCAGTCTTTCCGTATTCTCTCTTATCGGGACTTACAACCTTACCGCCGAGAATATGCGCCATAAGCTGATTTCCGTAGCAAATTCCGAGAATTGGAACGCCAAGCTCAAAAATTTCCTTGCTGCATGAGGGCGCATTATCTTCATATACGCTGTTAGGACCTCCCGTAAAAATAATTCCGACAGGATTTTTTTCCTTTATTTTCTCAATCGGAGTAGTATACGGCAAAACCTCGCAATAAACGTTACATTCTCTTACACGTCTTGCGATGAGCTGATTATACTGACCGCCGAAATCAAGAACTATAACCTCTTCATTTTTCATAAAATACACACCTTTTCTCGTAAAACTTCATCATATTTTAATTATACCATTTTTTTCTTGATTTGACAACCGTTTTTAAAACTTTATTATTAACAATTTTTCAACGCAATTGATGCGATTTGTTTGTATTATTACACGGAACATACCTCAAAATCCAAAAGATTCAGGCAAAATATATTTTTTACACAACCCTATGACCCAAACCAATAACAACATCATTCAGATTAAGCAATCCCACAGCAAAGAACACGCACACAGATATATGAGCGCCGTATCTTGCAATGCCGATTTTTCCGCCGACATTCATGCCGATTGATTTACTGATAATATGTGAAACAGCTTCGTGAGCCGCACCTGCGGCAGCGCCCTCTTCGGCGTGAGTTTCACCGATAACGCCTTCACGCTTTGAAGCAACAACCGAACGTTCGATGATTTTTGTAACGGAATTTGAAAATTCGCCGCCAAAGTCAATAGCGGCACATCTTATTCCCATTTTTTTTACTTTTTCTTTATATTCGGCTTCTTCTGTCCTGGTTGTTGTCATTGCAATCTTAATTGCCGCCTTTGATACTTCACGGCTGCCTATATTATTTTCCATATGTACCTCCTTTTTCGGGAATCATCCAATAATTCCCAATGCCGCAAGATAGCCTGTTGAATAAGCAATTTGCAGATTAAACCCTCCGGTATATGCGTCAACATCTATCATTTCTCCTGCAAAATACAGATTTTTTACAATTTTCGATTCCATTGTTGATGAATCTATTTCCTTAACATTGATCCCTCCGGATGTGACAATCGCTTCTTCAATTGGGCGAAAACCCTTTACCGTCAGTGTTAATGCCTTAATTATTTTTATTAAACTATGTCTTTCCTCTCTTGTCACCGAATTGACCTCTTTATGAGGCGGTATTCCCGAAAGACTTATTACAACAGGAATCAGTGCTTTCGGCAAAAGCTCGTCAAGAGCGTTTATCAAATGCTTGTTTTTAAATTCCTCAAAATCACGGCAGATTCGTTTATCAAGCTTTTCCTCATCAAGAGCCGGCTTTAAATCTATAGTTATCGTATATGCTTCTTTTTCAAGGTTTTTCATATGTGCCGAAGCCGACAAAACCACAGGACCACTGATTCCGAAATGCGTAAAAAGCATTTCTCCGAAATCGGAATATATTTTTTTATTTTTCTTATTGTATACCGATATTTCTATGTTTTTGAGAGAAAGACCCATCAAGTCGGAAACCCATGCTTCATTTGTAACTATGGGTATCAGCGACGGTTTGGGAGTAATTATTGTATGCCCGGCTTCCCTGCACATCAGCATACCCTTGCCGTCCGAGCCTGTCAGCGGATAGGATTTTCCCCCGGTTGCCATAACCACCGCATCGGCACGAAATTCGCCCCTGTCGGTTTTTACTCCTACTGCACGATTTTCATCGGTAAGTATTTTCAACGCTTCGGCATTGATCAGTCTGACGTTTTTCTTCAGTGCATACTTCTTCAAAGCGTCCGCAACCTCTTTAGCGGAATCGCTTACCGGGAAAATTCTTCCTCCCCTTTCAACCTTTGTCTTGACTCCGAGAGAATTTAAAAGCGAAACAATATCATCGTTTGTAAACGAATAAAACGCACTGTACAAAAATCTGGGATTTGTCGGAACATTATTTATAAAATCCTCTATATCTGCACTGTTTGTTATGTTACATCTACCCTTACCGGTAATTCTCAGCTTTTTCCCCAAAAACTTATTTTTTTCTATAAGAATTACCTCCGGTATTTTTTCGGCAAGAGTACCGCACGCAATCATACCTGCCGGCCCACCGCCTACCACTATCACCTTATTAATCATTCTTTATCGTATACCTCATATTCGTCCCATATGTTTTCCAAATCTTCAAAGGTCTTGCTGATTTCCATTTTATGCTTCATTCCGAGTGCCGCAATCAGCGCATTTACAACGCTGAACGGTGCGACCAGTGAATCCACAAAGGAATCCATATCGCTTCTTGCGGTGAGGCAATATCTTGACATCTTTTTCAAGGGTGAATTAACGCTGTCGGTTATTCCTATCACGGTTGCGCCCTTTTTATTCGCATATTCCAAAAGCTTTATTATATTTTTGGAATATCTCGGAAAGCTCATACCTATTATAACATCTTTTTCGCCGATATGCAATACCTGTTCAAACATATCGGCAGGATCGGCAGAATTAATCAGTCTTGTGTTGCTGAACATCAGCCTGAAATAGAAATCGGCAAAAGCGGCAAGCGAGGCTGCGCTTCTGACTCCCGTAATATAAATATTTTCAGCTTTCAATACAGCGTCAACGGCAGAATCAAACTGTTCTCTGTCAAGCTCCTCCATGGTCTGCTCTATCATTCTTATATCGGACTTCAGAACTGCATCACACACACTTCCCGTCCCCAGCTGTCTTGACGCTATTTCCATTCTTTTAACCGAAGTGGACTGAGTCATTGTTATCTGTCTTAAGCACCTCTGCATTTCCTGATAACCCGAAAAACCTATTTCCGCAGCAAATCTGACAACGGTTGATTCGCTGACTCCGACCGTTTCGCTCAGTGCCGCCGCAGTCATATATGCAGCTTTATCATAATTTTCGCTCAGGTAGTCCGATATTATTTTTTGCCTTTTTGAAAGGCTGCCCTTATTTTCCTTTAAATAGGTTAAAATATCTGCCGGTTCCATAATACATATCCCCAATTCATTTATTTTTTGTCCGCATTTTCATTCATATTTATTTCAGTATCGGTTTTTATTCCGTTAATTATATACCAGTTCCCCGGTTCGCAATATGCCGTAAACATATTCGGTGCGCTCGTTCCGGAAAGATTCTTTGCAAAATATACCGTTTCCTTTCTGAAAAACAGAGGTATAAAAGGCATATCCTCCGTAAATACCGACGCATATTCCGAAAATGCGGCAGCCGTTTCTTCGAGAGTTTTCCCTGTTCCAAGCTTATAAATTGCGCTGTTCATATTCCCGGAGGAATATCCAAAATAATTATCCGAAGCCGCAAGCAAGGAATAGCAGTCCATATTTCCCGACAGCTTGACCTCTCCTATGAACATTGAATAATTCTTGTCGGCAATTCTCTGTGCGTAATCCTCATAGCTCAGTATGGTAACGGTAGTTTCGATTCCGAAAGCATTAAGACTGTCGGCAATGTTTGTTGCTATTCTGTATCTTTCGTCATTATCGTCGTTGACTATAATATCACACGCAAGCTTTTCCGTGACGCCGCTTTGAATTTCTTCTCCGTTTTCATTCGTCTGCACAACAGACCTTGTAAACTGACCGTTTTCCTGCAATTTCCAGCCGTCAAGAGCCAGTGTTTCCTCTATATAATCTCTCTCATATTTGCTGTCGGATATTTTGGGGCTGTACCATGCGGAGGGATTTACAGGTATTCTTGCCGCTTCGGCTCTCGAAAAAATTTCATTCGTTACTATATCCTGCCTGTCCGCCAGATAAGAAACGGCTTTTCTTGTATTGTTTCCGCCGAAAACGGAAGATGACACGTTAAATCCGACAAAGGTCATCTTATTTGAAACGTAATCATAAGAGTTTACCTCTCCTCTTATTGCGTTTGTTTTTATATCCATAACCGTAGATGTGATCGCGTCAACTTCGCTTGCATTGAACGCATTGATAATATCGTTCGGATTTTTCATCAGATTCAAGTGTATTTCGCTCACAGACGGCTTTGAACCTCTCCAGTTTTCATTAACAAGCAGTCTGATAACATCGGAGGTTATTTTATCGTCATATTTGAACGGTCCTGTTCCTATCGGCTTATAATCCGCTCCCGCCTCGGTGGCACGGCTGTTCTGAACTATCGGGAAGGTCAGCAGTGCGCAAAAATTCGGCACGGGTCTTGCAAGTCTTATCATCACAGTCTGATCATCGGTTTTGGAAATTGCGGATATGCATGACAGCGAGCTTGTATATTCCGAATCGTTATACCTTATCAGATTTATTGTATGAACAACATCTGCCGCCGTAACGAGTGTTCCGTCATGCCACAAAACTCCCTGTCTGACCTTTATGGTATATGACAATCCGTCCTCGGACTGATTGCAGCTTTCGGCAAGAGCGCATACCGGATTCAGCGACGAATCAAAGCTGAACAGCGGTTCAAATATCAATTGCATAGCGTCCTTAACCGAGGTTGATTTTGTTAAAATCGGATTAAGTGTATCGGTATCGTCTATGGCAAGCTTTATCACGTTTCCCGTTTCGGGCTGCAAAATAATATCCTCTCCGTCATCCTTGCTGCCTGTCTTACCCGTACATGATGTTAAAACGAGGCTCAATACCAACATATATACTAATTTTAAACTAATTTTCTTTATCATTATACTCTTTCCTTATCCTTACCCGCGGTAAGTACACATCATCTATATCAGCTGCATAACAGCCGCCATATTTCCTCGTTTTCCGTTGGTCTTGCGGTGAGAAAAAAGCAGCTCGCTGTTTTCAAAGGTACAAATACCGGAATCGGTTATACTGTCATTTTCCACTCCGCACTCAAGCAATTGATTCTTTATCGTTTTCTGTAAATCAACATGATATTTGTCACGGTATTTAACAACCTCTCCGCATTTCATATCCGCAAAAATTTCGGCAACCTCGCCGCCGACCTCAAAACAGTCAACGCATATTGACGGTCCTATCGCACACAGAATATTTTCCTTTTTTGAATTGTAATCGTTAATCATTTTATATATCGTTTTTGCGGCAATATTTTTAACAGTGCCTTTCCAGCCCGAATGTGACATTGCTATAACTCTTTCCTTTTTGTCAAGGAAAAGCAGCGGCACACAATCAGCATAAAAGGTCACAAGCGGTATTCCCGGCTCGGCGCAGATAAGACCGTCCGCACTTTCAAGCTTGTTCGGTTTAGTTATTCCGTTTCCCGTATCCTCCGCCGTCACGTCATATATTATATCCTCATGTACCTGCTTTGATAAAACAAGCTTTTTATAATCAACACCGATTTCATCGCATATAATTTCAAAATTTTTCAAAACATTTTCCCTGTCGTCACTGCAATGAAATCTTAGATTCAGCTGTGCATATTCGTTCCTGCTGACTCCGCCGTATCTCGTTGTAAAGCAATGCTTCACAAGCCCGGTTTCTTCAAAGGAATCTATTTTGTAATACATAAGACCGTTATTGTCAATCAGTCTGAACATTTCAATCTCCAATCCGCCGCCGTACGGCGGCACAAACCACAATATAAAACAGATGCGCAGCATATTTTTCGCGTTACTTTTCTATTCCGCTGCAATGCAGCGGCTCAAATCTCGACGCGAAAAAGATACAAGCAGATTGCCTTTTTGAGAGGTGACGGTGTATGTTTATACTCCTAACCTCGAAAAGAGGTAAGATGCGCAGCATATTTTTCGCGTTACTTTTCTTTGGTCTTTCTGAAATAGTTGTACACGGCTTCCGCCGCTTTTTTACTCATGCCGTCAACCTCCGCAAGCTCGTCTGTGCTGGCATTTCTTATTCCGTCAACAGACTTGAATGCAGTCAAAAGAGCATTCCTTCTTGTTTTTCCTATTCCCTCGATTGCGTCAAGCTCCGATTCTATTTTATTCCTCAAATCCCTGTGATATGTTATTGCAGTTCTGTGAACCTCGTCCTGTATTCTCGTTATCATATGAAAGAATGAGCCTGTTTGGTTTATGCCTATTTCACCTTCTGCGGTAACAAGACCTCTTGTTCTGTGCCTGTCGTCCTTTACCATGCCGAAAACCGGTATGTCGGTATCGGTCATACAGAGCATTTCCTGTGCGGCTTTAACATGACATTTTCCGCCGTCAACAAATATAACGTCCGGCAGGGGCAGAAATTTAGCATCTTTCAGATTCATATGTCCCGATTCGATTTTTTCGGTTTCTTCTCTCGCTTCGTTTAACCGGCGGTATAAAACCTCCTGCATGGCACGGTAATCGTCCGCACCCTCAAAGGATTTTATTTTGAATTTTCTGTATCTTGAACGCACCGGCTTACCGTTTTCAAACACGACCATTGAAGCAACATTGTTGCTTCCCGATATGTTTGATATATCATACGCTTCGATTATCCGAACAGGCTTGTCCATTCCGAGATACTCCGCTGTATTGAAAGCGGCACGCTTTTTATCCTCGGCACGCAGTTTGTTTATCTTATAATTATTCAATGCAATATCTGCATTTTTTGCCGCCATTTCAACAAGGCGCACCTTTTCCCCTCTTTGCGGAAAGGTGACTGTTACTTTCTTTTTTCTGGTTCCCGTAAGCCACTGCGAAATCAGTTCTTCATCGGATATTCTGCTCTGCGTTATTATCTCATCGGGTACATATACCCCGTCCTGATAAAATTGCTTTATAAAATCGGTAATAATATCTGCTCCCGACATATCGTCAACCTCGTCGACACAGTAGTTTTCACGTCCGCTCAGCTTGCCCGCACGGATAAAGAACACCTCAATAAATGCCTTACCCTCGCCGGTTGCCAAAGCTATTACATCTTTATCGTTTTGCTTATCGGAATTTACCACCTTTTGTTTTTCATCAATCGCCGTTATTGCTTTGATTTTATCCCTTAACGCCGCAGCTTCTTCAAATTCCATATTTGCAGAGGCTTCTTTCATTCTTGCTTCAAGCTCGTTTAAAAGCTCCTTGTGGTCGCCCTCCAAAAAGGCGCATATATCAAAATATACCTTTCTGTATTCCTTGTTCGAAACATTTCCGGTACACGGAGCAAAGCATTTTTTTATGTGATAATTAAGACACGGTCTGCCCTTTCCTATATCCTGCGGAAATTTTCTCGTGCAGCTCGGGGGCATAAATATTTTCCGTATAATTTCCATTGTGTTTTTTATCGTAGACATTCCCATATACGGACCGAAATATTTTGCTCCGTCATTTCTCAGGGTTCTGGTTTTAACCACCTTCGGCCAGTCTTCATTTATTGTAACCTTTAAATAAGGATATTGCTTATCATCTTTAAGAAGTATATTGTATTTTGGTCTGTGCTTTTTTATTAGCGTACATTCCAGAGCAAGTGCTTCTATCTCGGTATCGGTAACAATATACTCGAAATATTCTATATTCGATACCATGGCACGAACCTTAGGCGTGTGATTGGCGCTGTTCTGAAAATATTGCCTTACTCTGTTTTTAAGAATCTTTGCTTTGCCGACATAGATAATCGTATCATTTTTGTCATGCATAAGATACACGCCGGGCTGTTCGGGCAAATTTTGCAGTTCTTCTCTGATATTAAACATACCGTATTCCTCCGATGACAAATTTCACGCCGGTTGAATTTTCCGATAATCAAAAATAACTCTACACCATCAGCCGAATGCAGAGTTACCCTTGAATTAGTTAACTAAAAATATTTTGTACAAACAGATTATTCAGTAAAATTAGATGCAATCAGATTAACCAAGGTCGTTACGGCTTCCTGCTCATCAGCTCCGTCCGCAATAATAGCTATAGAAGTTCCTTTTGTTATTCCGAGCGATAAAACTCCTAGCAGGCTCTTTGCATTAACCTTTCTTTCATCCTTTTCTACCCAGACGCTTGACTTGAACTCATTCGCTTTCTGAATAAAAAACGTAGCAGGTCTTGCATGAAGTCCAACCTGGTTTTGTACAACAACTTCTTTTGAAAACATAGATGGTAGCCCCCTGTAAAGTTAATCTACATATTTAGACACATAATAATAATATTAGAATAACAAAAAAATTGCAAGTAGTCAATAGTTTTTTAAAACATTCATAAAACATACGTCATTTTTTAGTAAAGATACCCTATTATTAAGCATATTATACACTTTTTTTGCCACAATTTTATTAAATTTTTATAGTGATATTTAGTCGCATATTTTAAAAAATCCGTCCTATACGGCACTGCGGTGCAAATATCGGTTTCGCCGCAATAATATGAACCCCGGTTCGCAATCCGCAGCAAACCGGGGGTTCGGGTGATTAGTGAATTATTTTTTAGCTTTCTGTGCCATTTTTTCTCTTATAAGAGCGTCAATATCCTTTGTAAATGCCGGGTTTTCCTGCATATATTTGCGAACGTTGTCACGTCCCTGTCCCAAGCGTTCTCCCTCATACGAGAACCACGCACCGCTCTTTTGAATTATGCCGAGATTAACCGCAACGTCAAGAATATTTCCCTCTTTTGAAATTCCCTGACCGTAGATAATATCAAATTCAGCCTCTTTAAACGGAGGAGCAACCTTATTTTTTACAACCTTAACTCTTGTTTTGCTTCCGATTGCTTCTGTGCCGTTCTTGATAACCTCCTGCTTTCTTACGTCAAGACGAACGGAAGCAAAATATTTCAGGGCTCTTCCGCCCGGGGTGGTTTCGGGGTTTCCGTAAACTACGCCGACCTTTTCTCTCAGCTGGTTTATAAAGATAACGGTTGTGCCTGTTTTGCTTGTGATACCCGTCAGCTTTCTCAAAGCCTGCGACATAAGTCTTGCAAGCAGACCGACATGAGAATCGCCCATTTCTCCCTCAATTTCGGCTTTCGGAACAAGTGCTGCAACCGAGTCGATTACTATAACGTCAAGCGCACCGCTTCTAACAAGCGTTTCCGCAATTTCAAGGCCCTGTTCTCCCGTGTCCGGCTGTGCGACTATCAGATTGTCTATGTCAACTCCCAGTCGCTCGGCATATACGGGATCAAGTGCGTGCTCTGCGTCTATAAATGCCGCTTCTCCGCCCCTCTTTTGAGCTTCTGCGACAATATGCAGTGCAACGGTTGTTTTACCCGACGCTTCGGGGCCGTATATCTCTATTACTCTGCCGCGGGGTATTCCTCCTACGCCAAGCGCCATATCAAGAGTCATCGAGCCTGTCGGTATAACGTCAACGTCAACTGCGGTTGTGTCGCCGAGCTTCATAATACTTCCCTTGCCGTATTGCTTTTCTATAACCTCAAAAACAGAATTTAAAGCTCTTTTCTTTTCTTCGCTCACCTGTCTTTTTTCGCCGTCCTGTGCTTTTTTTGTTTCTTTGGTTACTTCTTTCTTTTCTTCTTCCATTATTTATACTTTCCTTTCTGATCAAAAACCGCTTATTTCACAGTTTAATTTTTCGAAATTGCGAACGTATGTTCTTAATAATTGTATTATACTATATTTATACCAAAAATGCAAGCTTTTTTTGAAAAAAATTTTATTTTTTTCAAAAAAATGAAGCTGTCTTTCGACAGCCCCATTAAATCAGCTTTCCTGCTGTGCCGCAAAAAATTCTTTACAGTAATCACACGTCTTCTCATAATTTACGCTGAAGCCTATATTGCCGTTCTCCGGTACACCGTCAAGATAGTTAAGTCTTAGCCCGGATATTTCTTCAATCAGCCTGTTGGAGATATATGTTATATCATTGCAAATGTACGGAGCATCCGACACCGTTATTGCCTTATCGTCAACGAAAACAATATTGCTGCCTATATTGAATACAATAGTTTTATCAAAGCAGCCGCCGTACCATTGCCATTCGTAATCCTCTGGGTACTGTTCGTCCTTTGTTATTGTAATTCTTCCGTTGTTATATTCGATGTCAACTCCGTCAAATGCGCTTCTCAGCGGAAATTCGACTTTGTTTCCGTCAATTTTGGCAGAACCAATATACAAATCGTAATACTCGCAGCTGCATTTGCTGTAATCAAAAGCACCATCCTCTATTCCGACCGTATCTCCCGCCTCTAACGGATTGAAGCTGTTTTCCTCGGTCAGTTCCGGCAAGCTGACATTTACCCTACCGTTAACGCTTGTATAATTTGTTTCGGTATATAACGTCAAATCTATATTTGATTTATCGCGATTCATCTCGATTGCGTCTGAACCGGTTGCTGCCATAACAAGATCAAAAACATTTGTCTTAATATTCAGAGTTGATTTCATTGATTTAACATAATCATCGGCACTGAGAATATATTCAACCTTAAGTGCTTCGCTTTCATTGAACATAGGTACATCAAACAGTTTTTTTAATTTGCTTCCTATCTCGTCATTGTTTGCAAACATTGAGCAATAATTGCCGCCTGTCTGCTCCAATGCGGTTTTAAAAGTTTCTGCAAGGAACTGCTTAAGACCTTTATCGGTAAATGTAACCGTTACATTTCTTCCGTTTCTTTTAACCGTCGAATTTTTCTTCATTGCTTCAACAGAGCTGTTTTGTATCTGAGAATATGTATCCTTATTAAGCATATTCTTCATAGTGTCAATCGGTGTGTTTACTGTTATAATTTCACCACTGTCGGTTGCGTAAATCGAAGTCGGTTCATCCGCTCCGCCGATAACCTCTGTGTTTTCGGAATCTTTTCCCGTTTCGCCGGAAACATATATTGATGTAGGTCCGTCAGCGCCTCCGATAACTCCCAAAGAGCTTGCCGGAGCTGTCATCATCTCGCTTGTCATATCCATATATATGTACTTGTCAAATATCGGATTCTGCATTATTGTTTCGTAAACGGGATTTTCATCATCGCTAAAATCGAGGTTGAGCCATACTCCCTGTCTTGCGTTAATATCAACATCAAGATTGCGGTTAACCGTCAGCGGAATATTTGATTTTCCTGTCATCTCCATCTGCATTTTTCCGCTGTCAAGCTCCATAACTGCCTTGCAGTTATACTCTCCGGTGCTGTTCAATGCGCTCTCAACAAGCTTTTGCAGGTCGATATAGTTATCACCCACAGGTATTTTTGCCAAAACATCAAGTGGCTTGTTCAGCTTTGCATTGATTTTTATTTTTCCCTCAAAGCTTTTGTATTCTTTGGTAAGAAAATCCAGATCGCCGTCTGCCGCATATGATGTTATTCCCGACATCATCATACCCCCGGCACATAAAACCGAAATTACTCGTTTGCTTTTCATATCTTTCCTCCGTTCCGCCGCCTGTGCGGCAACAATATGCATTTTTAATATGCTTTGTGTATATTATATCATATTTAATTTATATTTGCAATATAATAATTATTTTTTTACAGCCGTATTTAACGGAATTTTTAACAGCCCATTGACAATTCTTTACTGTTGTGTTATAGTATTAGCGAATAAAAGACTAAAACTCCCGAAAGGATATTGACTATATGGATTTTTTTGATAATTATGTTTCGGCAACAACAGCCGGCAGCGGAAATCAAAGCTTTTTTATAACCGAGGACAGTAATAAGATATATACCGGCAGACAGTATTATAAGCTGAACACCGCCGGCAAATATGAATATTCGCTTCTTTACTCAAACATTCTGGACTCAACCTTTGCCGACGGCAAAAACAGCGTTTGCAATATGATTTGTGAAGGTTATAAAATATTGAGCATAAAGCTCGGCATTTCAAAGACCTCTGACAACTCGGAAAGTCCTGTTATGCACGACGTAACCTTTAACGGCAACGGAGAAAAAGCAGTCGCACCGGGCGAATTTTTCTGTACTGACCCGATAATGCTGAGTGCCGAAAAAAACAATTATATTTGCATTGAAATAACATTTTGCGGACATATGATTCCAAACCATGAGGAAACACTTATACCATCATATGTTATGGAAGACGGTATATTTGAGCCATCGGTTAAGCTTCCGTTCCCCGGAATGATAGGCTGCAAAAGAAGCGTGAAAAGAAGAATCGGCTATTGGGGCGATTCCATAACACAAGGATGCGGAACCGACAAAAATTCATACACGCATTGGTGTGCAAAAGCGTCCGAATCTCTCGGCAGCGATTATTCATATTGGAATCTCGGGCTGGGCTTTGCAAGAAGCAGTGATGCAGTCTCAAAAGGAGCTTGGGCGTATAAGGCAATACATAATGATGTTATTGTAATGTGCTTCGGCGTTAATGATTTGCTGAACGGCAAAAGCGCAGAGGAAATCATAAATAACATTTCGGAAACGGTAGATTATCTAAACAAGCACAATGTAAAGGTTTTGGTTCAAACAGTACCGCCTTTTGATATGAGTCCCGAAATCGAAGAAAAGAGAAATCGGATTAACGAATACATATTAAATGATTTAAAAGCAAGGACGGCGGTGTTTGACAACACAAAGATACTTGCCGAAAATGCCGAATATCCCTCGAAAGCAACATACGGCGGTCACCCGAATGGTATCGGCTGTCAAAAATGGGCTGAAGCCATTTATCCTATAATATCGAAAGTCGTTAAATCATAATAAGGCGTAAAAAAATCGGGAACTTTTCATTCCCGATTTTTTTGTATATTGATTATCTGATATTCTTATACATAGGACCGTAAGCATTGCAAGCTCTGAAGTCCTGTCCCTCTTTATCCATACCGAAAGCATTCCAGCTTGCGGGTCTGAATATTTTATCCTCGGGAACGTTATGCATACAAACAGGTATTCTGAGCATTGAGCAGAGTGTGATAACGTCAGCACCGATATGACCGTAGCTGATTGCGCCGTGGTTAGCTCCCCAGTTATTCATTACGTCATAAGCGGTCTTGAACGCACCCTCGCCTGTTGTTCTCGGTGTAAACCATGTGCAGGGCCATGTGTAGTCTGTTCTCTTCC
Source organism: uncultured Clostridia bacterium (assembly GCA_934462715.1). Classification (GTDB taxonomy): domain Bacteria; phylum Bacillota; class Clostridia; order UBA1381; family UBA1381; genus RGIG1988. Next base: position 169,378 of record CAKSIJ010000004.1, on the reverse strand, counting down.
AAAGCTTGTCGGAAACCTCATCGGGAAGTCCCAAGGTCCAGCCCTCTGCGATGTACATTACAGGGCCGAGTCCCTTAACAAGGTTAAGTCTGAGCATTGTAGCCGGCATTTCGGCTCTGGTTAAGAATCTTGAAGAATATCCGCCGCCTCTGAAATATCCCAGATCGGCAGCGTTCCATGTGGTTGCCTTTAAGCAAGCCTGCTGATCCGCTTCCGTCATTTCCCAGAAAGGCTTGATTATGCCGTTTCCGTTTGCGTCTTTAACTTCTCCGCAAGCGTCCAGACACGCAGCTCCGGAATTGATAAGGTGGATAAATCCGCCGGCTTCCTTAGCCTTGCCCTCAATGTCATAGCCTGTAGCCTTTTTAACAGCTTCGGGACTCCAGTATGTTCTTACATCGGCGAAAATCTGAGCTGTGTTTGTCAAGAGCTTGCTGAACAGCATACATACGCCGTTTAAGGTATCGTTCTCTGTAGCAAGGATATACGGCTCTCTTGCGCCCTCCCAGTCAAATGACGTGTTAAGCAGGGATTCGGGGAAGTCACAGTTAGGATAGAAGTCTGTCCACTGTCTTTGACCCTGGAAACCGCCGGCGATTGCATTATGACCGACCATTTCTTCTTCGCAGCCCTTGGGAAGATTCTTGTTACCGTTGTAAAGATCCTTGATGATACACATCATCTTAACAACAAATTCCCATTCTTCCTCTTTCTTTTCGGGTGATTTCTGTAAGCTTTCGGGGTTCTTGTCGAAGCCTTCCGGGCAATTCTTCTTTGTCCATGCAAGAGCCTTTTTGAACTCTTCTTCGTCATAGATACCCTCTGTCATTCTTCTGATGATTTCCACCTCGTCAACAGATTCAACTCTCATGCCGAGATATTCCTCAAAGAAATCGCAGTTAATTATAGAACCTGCAATACCCATTGTGATAGAACCGATTTGCAGATAAGATTTACCTCTCATTGTTGCAACGGCAACAGCGGCTCTTGCAAAACGCAGGATTTTTTCCTGAACGTCTGCCGGGATTGATGTGTCGTCGGCTTCGCATACGTCATGACCGTAAATACCGAAAGCAGGCAAGCCCTTCTGTGCGTGTGAAGCCAGTACCGAAGCAAGATATACCGCACCCGGTCTTTCAGTTCCGTTGAAGCCCCAAACGCCCTTGATTGTCATAGGATCCATATCCATTGTTTCCGAGCCGTAGCACCAGCAAGGTGTAACTGTCAGTGTAATGTCAACACCGGCTTTCTTGAACTTGTCCGCACAAGCGGCAGCCTCTGCAACTCTTCCGATTGTAGTGTCGGCAATTATAACCTTTACAGGCTCGCCGTTTGAATATCTCAGGTTTGACGAGATTAATTCAGCCGCCGATTTTGCCATGTTCATTGTCTGATCCTCAAGGCTTTCTCTTACCTTTAAGGGTCCCCTTCTTCCGTCGATAGTAGGACGGATACCGATTACCGGATAATCTCCGATTAATCTGCTCTCTGCCATAATATTTTCCTCCTTATGTATATATAAAATATATTTGAAAACTATGTTTCATAATATAATTATATACTGCTAAACATTAATTTACTTGTATAATATTCTAAAAAAATATAAATATATTCAGATTGTTTCTCCGCCGCTTACTTTCTGCCCGTTATGACAGCAAAACGAACTCCGGGTATAGGATAAATAAGCGTTTTCAGCTTTTTTGTGTGTTGACAATCTGAGAAAAATTTGCGGTAAATATGCAAAATTTTGCACAAAAAGTATTTACTTGTCGGCTGATGTGTGGTATAATATGTTTAATTGATACTATGCAGACAAAAATTCGTATTGGGTTTATATTTCATTGGGAGGAATTACATTTATGAAGATAGCTATTTGCGATGATGAGAAAATATATATCGACACCATTTCATTATACATTAATAAAATCTCAAAAAAGCATGATAAAAAATGCGATATATTTACCTGCCAACGAGGCGAAATTCTTTTAGAAATCTGTAACAAGAAAGTATTTGACGCTGTATTTTTGGATATTTCCATGCCCGGTATCAACGGATTTGAAACAGCTGAAAAGCTTCTGAAAATCAGAAATAATACAACTATAGTCTTTGTTTCAAGCAAAGAGTCAATGGTATTTTCTTCTTATGAATACAAGCCTTTTTGGTTCGTTCCAAAATCGCAAATTGCAATGCTTGAAATAGTTATAAACAAACTGTTTGAAAAGCTTGAAACTGATTTATATGAGAATTCGTTGATTGCAATAAATATTGAAAATAATAAGGTTATAGAAATAAATCTGAAAGAAATATCTTATTTCAAAACAGATGATCATTATATTCGATTAATTTACAAAGATAAATCAAGCTCGGTAAGCTACAGAAATAAAATGGATAATATAGAAGCGCAGCTGTCACAGCACTTTTTTGCAAGGATACATAATCGTTATTTGGTCAATTGCCGGCTTATAAGCGAGATTGATAAAAATTCGTGTAAATTGATAACCGGCGAAGAATTACCTGTAAGCCGGGCGAAAATGGCACATACCAAAGAAATGTTTCAAAATTATTTAAGGAGTATAAGATAATGGAAACCGTGTTTGAAATAGTATCAAGCTTGTTGCAAATGTTAATATGGACGGGATTTATCACAAAATTTTTAGGCTTTAAAAATGAGCGTAAAATTTATAAAATCGGTTTTTTTGTTATGTGGGCTATAGCATTTGTTCAAATATATTTTATAAACCAAATCGTGCTGTATGACGGATTATTAACAGGATTAATTGTATTAACATATTTCATATACGCAAGAAGCTGTTTAAAGGGTGCGTATCAATATCAGCTTTTTTTAATACTGCTCTCAACGGCAATTTTATTCACTGTATCAAGCGTTGTAATACTTTTAATGGCATATCTGTGCAAAGCTTCAACAGGAGAATTGATCGGAGATTTTACATATAGACGGGTTATAATTATATGCCTGTGCAGAGCATTGGAGTTTTTTATTTATAAAACCATAATAAAGATAAATACCGAATATAAGCTCACAAAAAAAGAATGGATTCTTTTTACAACAATGCCGCTGTTAACATGGGTCGGAGTAACAATCATTATGAAAGTAACCCTCCGCTACGAAGCTATTATACCTCAAATGTTTTTCTTATCCTTAATAATAGTAGTTATAAATGTTATTACTATATTTTTTATGTATAAAATCAAGCAAGATATGGAAACAAAGCAAGACTATGAGCTTTTGAAGCTGCAATATGACAATATAAAAAGCATGGAAACCAACATGAAAGCATTATATGAAAACACTTATTCCGTCAAGCACGATTTGGAAAAGCACTTTCTTGCCATTAAAACAATGTCAGATAACGGTAATTGTAACGGTATAAACGAATATATCGAGAGTATATTTGATAAAAATTTAAATGCGGTACAAAAAATCATTTTTACTGATACAGATGTTTTTAATGCCATAATAAACACAAAATTAGAATTGTGCAAACAAAAAGGAATATTTCCAAGCATTAATGTTTCTAATGACGCTATTAATTTTATAAAAAAATCGGATATTGTTGTATTGTTTGGTAATTTACTTGATAACGCAATTGAAGCTGCTGAAAGATCAAAGGAAAAAATTATTATTTTAAATGTTCAATTGCAGCGAGAATACGTTTCAATATTTGTTGAAAACAGTTATAATGAACAGTTTTCAAATATTAATATGAAAACAACAAAAAAAGGGAAAGCAAAGCACGGATTCGGAACAAAAATCATTCGTAAAATTGTAGAAGATAATAACGGCATGATACAATATTTTATAAATAATTCAGGTATGTTTTGCTGTGATATACTATATAAAAAATGCGAATAGTGCAAAATTCGTCAAAAATTATACCAAACTCGACAACCGGATAGCTTTATTGCAAAAAATCTGTTACACTGTAGATGAAGCAAAAAGGAGGTGCTTTCCCATAAAACAACTATCATCAAATATAGCTGATTTTTATGTTAAAAGAAGTATTATCAAAGAGAATGAAAAAGAAGTATATCAATATGGCATTGAACTAATATTAAATGATGTTATCACATTTGGTATAATACTTTTATCGTCAGCTTTAATTTGGAAATTCAGATATGCCATTGAATTTTTGGTTGTATTTTGTTTTACAAGGGTGTATTGCGGAGGGTATCACGCTTCAAAAGCTTATATATGCCGAGCGACAATGCTGACAATATTTCTTTGCATTTATTTGCTGACAAACGAGATAATGCAATTAAATCCACTATTATTATGTTGGTTATTTCCAATAAATTTAGCAATAATGATAGTGTTAGTACCAGTCAGGCACCCCAACAAAAAGCTAACAGACGAGCAAATCAGAAAAAATCGCAAAGCAGGAATTTTATTATATTTATTTTTTGCGATTGTTTCCATAATATTAACAATCTTTGTCAGCAAAATTGATGGCATTATTATTTGGTTATCACTTTGTGCTGTAACAGCACTTGCGATAATAGGTACTTTAACAAACGAAAGGTGGTGTAACTATGAAAAAGATAACTAATAAAATTCTGTCTATGACAGCAGATTGGGCTTTAGAAGCTGTTTTGGCTGCTGCCGGATTAGCTTCAGCTGCCGGTACATATCAACCGGAAGAACCGAAAAATTTGCAGAAATTTTTAATTCAAAAGCAGAAAACGAAAACTTCGGAGAACTAAGTTACATAATGCTTTGTTCAGCTACCGACAGGCAACAAAATGTTTGTCGGTAGCACCAAAACAAGTCATTTGATACAGATTGTATTGATTTCGTCAAAATGATTATGCCGCAAAACTTCGCAGGGTTGCTGTATAAATTAAAGATAAAATATTTTGCAGCATTTAATCATTGATAACGTATCGGATAAGATGTGTCAAAAAAAGAAAAACAGCATTTATAAAAAGAGTTCATATAAAACACACAAGCGACAGTCATCACTAAAAATGTTTCAAAAAGAACTCTCATACCACTATAGTACACTATTTTTTATTGTATGTCAAGATTTATAAAAAAATAAATGCTGAAAATAACAATTTAAATCAGAAAGGACGATTTTTATGAAAAAGTTTAAGAGAATTATAGCTATGGGTTGTGTGGCAATTATGTCAGTTTCTGCAATAAATATGGCAGCTTTGGCAAAAGACAATTCTAAGGTTGGCACTAAAGTAGAAATAGCTACTGTGACTTATTCACCAAAACTTGGTGACACAATTACTTATGTTGATGAAAACGGCGTAGAAAAGGAAGCTGTTATTACTGAAATTAAAGAACCTAAACCTGTTGAAACTATGTTTGAACCGTGTTGGTATTCCGGTTGGTTTAATGGTGTTGAAATTCCAAAAAATACATCAGGAAACGAAGGAATACAAATCGGCGGTACATATTTTGCAACAAATGCAGACACATATGCTTGCTTCCGAACAAGAAATTGGTGTGCATATCTTAACGCCCTTAATTATTCGTTGATTGATACAAACAATAACACCGCACAATGGAACACTGTACGAACCCCGGGTACTTATATGATGGAAGTTCCTACAATCGGACACAGATACATATATAAATTCAGCGGTGAAAGCAGCACAAACAAAACATTAACTTGTGATTTGTGTCTTGAATCAGATTGATTTTCTTTTGGTTTTACGGTCGGAAATTTTTCCGATCGTAAAACTTTAAATTACCATGTCGAAAGAGAGGAATGTTTTATGAAGAAAAAAAATTTCAGCTTGATTTTGCTTGCAATCAGTATTTTTTCTGCCGTAAATGTTTTTGCAGAAAGCAATAAAACAATAGCAGTCACAAAAGCGAACGATATAATCGGAGTTCATATTGTCGATAATGAGCATTACAACGAAGCAGAGCAAAGCTATGACAGAGTTAATTTCAATCAAGACAGCGAACCGTTTATTGATGAAAGCGATCGCGTGCAAATTCCGGTAAGAGCTATAGCGGAAGCTTTAAATTTTGAAGTATTGTGGGACGGCTCAGAGCAAAAAATAACGCTTACCAAAGATCAGAATACAGTCATACTGCATCTTAACGATACAACAATATCGGTAAATGATATAAAAAAACAAATGGATACAACGCCTCTGTTAAAAAATGACCGCACCTTTATTCCGCTCCGATTCATCGGAGAAGCATTTGGTTATGAAATAGATTACAGCGAAGCACAAAATCCGAACAGTATTTCTGCAAATGTTGATTAAATGTGAAGTTTTTGATAACACCAAATTCACAAAGGAGATGTAAAAAATGAACTATTCCAAGAAAAAAAGCATTATAACCCGGTTGTCATGTGCATTTATGATTGTACCCGTATTCTGCGGAACGGCTGCATTTGCATATGATACCACACCCGACACTCTGAGAGAAAAACAACTCGCTTTTGCTTCTCAATACGATTATCACGAGGGAGATTTTGATAAATCCTTTACAGAATACCCCGGAATTGTTTACACCTCGGGAATTGAGTACAGACAGGACAAGAGTAAATTTGAATGCCCGGCTATTTATATGGACTCGTATGCCATGAATTTTGAAAATTTCAGCATTGAGCAAAAAAATGTCACCATAAAAATCAACGGCACAACCAATCCGTTATATAACAAATGCGTTCTTTTCAACGACAGATTGTTAGTGCCTGCCGATGTATTTAAAGACACAGGCTGCGAGGTAAGCTTTGATGAGAATACATATGTAACAACAATTTCCCGAAACGGAGTTACTCTTGAAATTCTTCCGAATCTGATCGGAATGAGAAAGAATCAGCAAACAGGATTTTACGTTCCTCTTGAAGTGTGCGCAAGATTTATAGACGATACTATGTACATCTCCGTAAGGGCAGTGGCAAACGAATTTGGTTTTGATGTACTTTGGGATTCAGAAACCCGAACGGTTACATTAAACAGCTAAAAACATATGATAAATGCTTATTTGCGTTTTAGCGGTTGGGAGCTTTTCCAACCGCTAAAACCAAGGAAAAGAACTATGCTTTTGTTACAATAAAAAATTTGAAATTTTTTCAAAAAATCTATTGACAAATCAAATCGGATATGCTATAATATTATTCGTTGTTATGCGAGGGTGGCGGAATCGGCAGACGCGCACGTTTGAGGGGCGTGTGGTTCATACCTTGCGAGTTCAAGTCTCGTCCCTCGCACCAATAACATTGCGGAATAGTGTAAAGGTAGCACTAATGACTCTGACTCATTCTGTGAGGGTTCGAATCCTTCTTCCGCAGCCAAAACGGCAAGCACAATAGTGTTTGCCGTTTTTATTATTCTTTTTCGGCACTCTCTCAAACGTTCCTCTTATTCGGATTTATGCAAAAATGAATCGAATGGGGCAATTCGGCATATTAATATAATGAAGCGTTATTTGTTTTTTTGAAAGGAAGCTGCAAGCAATGAAGAATCTTAAAATCTGCGACGCGCACTGCGACACCGCAAGCGAAGCAATGGACAAAGGATATGCCTTATTTGACAACCCCCTTATGCTTGACATTAAAAGAATGAAAGAATACAAAAGCTATATTCAGTTTTTCGCCGCTTTTATCGATCCGGAATATTATAACAGCCCGTACGAAAGATGCGAATCAATAATCAAATATATATCGGAGCAATGTGACAAATATAACAATGACATACGGTTGTGCCGGTCATACAGCGATATGGAAAGAACGCTTGCGGATAACAAATGCGGTGCATTTATATCGGTTGAGGGCGGAGAATGTATTAAAAGTGCCGATGACATTGATATTCTCTATTCTATGGGAGTAAGAATGATTACTCTTACCTGGAATAACGATAACGCTCTCGGGGGCGGTGCTTTGGGCGACGGCAGAGGTCTGAGTGCTTTTGGGAAAGAGATAGTCCGCAAAATGAACAAAATCGGAATGATTGTTGACGTATCACACGCAAGCGAAAAAATGTTTTATGACATATTAAGCACTACCGACAAGCCTGTTTGCGCCAGCCACTCGAATGCATATTCCGTATGTCCGCACCCGAGAAATCTGAAAGATGAGCAAATCAAAGAGCTTATAAGCATTAACGGCGTTATGGGTATGAATTTTTATCCCGTATTTTTAAAGGACAGCGGTAAATGTACTGCCGATGATATATTAAGGCATATTGATTATCTATTAAGCATGGGCTGTGAAAACAATATCGGAATCGGTTCGGATTTTGACGGCGTTGAATCACTTCCGGACGGAATTAACGGAGTAAGCGACATGGCAAAAATCTTTGACAAAATCAAGGAAAGCGGAATTGATGACAAAATATCAGAAAAAATTGCATATAAAAACATGGCAAGGCTGATTAGGATTTGTCTATAGTTTGGAAAAAATGAAACAAATTAAATTAGTTCTTGCATTTTTGTAAAAACAGTAGTAAAATATAATAGTAAAGCATTGAAAAATGCACCCTGTAATTTATTTTAATGCAAAAATCGGAGGATTGACAATGTTATCTAACAAAGCAAGAGCAATCAGCTCATCACCCACGCTGGCAATTGACGCTAAATTCAAACAGATGAAAGCAAACGGAGAGGACGTTGTTGGCTTCGGCTGCGGCGAGCCTGATTTTGACACTCCTCAATATATAAAGGACGCAGCAATCGCCGCAATCAACAGCGGAAAGACGAAATACACACCTGCTGCCGGAACACTGGAGCTGCGAAAGGCGGTTGCAGAGAAGTTCAAGAGAGAAAATGGTCTTGATTACGAACCTACAGATATAGTTATATCAAACGGAGCAAAACATTCTCTTATGAACGCACTGACCGCAATTCTTAACCCCGGCGATGAGGTAATTATCCCGGCACCGTTCTGGGTAAGCTATCCGGAGCTTATCAAGCTTGCGGACGGAATACCCGTTATAATCAACACTAAGGAAGAAAACGAATTTAAGGCAAAAGCGGAGGATCTCAGACGTGCGCTGACTCCCAAAACAAAGGCAATCATTCTCAACAGTCCGTCCAATCCTACCGGTATGGTATACACTAAAGAGGAATTAAAAGAAATTGCCGATTTTGCCGTTGAGAACAATCTGTATGTTGTTTCCGACGAAATCTATGAACACCTTATTTATGAGGGAGAGCATATCAGCATTGCTTCGTTCAACGATAAAATAAAGGCTCTTACAATAGTTATAAACGGCGTATCAAAAACCTATGCCATGACAGGCTGGAGAATAGGATATGCGGCGGCCGCTCCCGAAATCGCAAAAATCATGTCCAACGTTCAGTCGCACGCTTCTTCAAACCCTAACTCCATAGCACAAGCAGCCACGGTTGCGGCTTTAAACGGCGGTGATGAAGAAATCGAACGTATGCGCCGTCACTTCAAAAACAGACGTGACTACATGGTTGAAGCAATTAACTCAATAGATGGTGTTTCATGCAGAATGCCTCACGGCGCATTTTATATTATGATGAACATCGGCGAGCTTATCGGCAAAATCTATTACGGAAAAATAATCAACAATTCAGATGATTTTGCAGAGCTTTTCCTCGAAAAAGCTAAGGTTGCCGTTGTACCGGGTACGGGCTTCGGCGCAGCCGATTTCGTAAGATGGTCTTATGCTACAAGTATGGATAATATCGTTGAGGGTATTCAAAGATTAAAGAATTTCCTTGAAAATAAATATGAATAAAAAACAACGTGCCGTCAGCTTGCAGATAAAACGCAAATTGACGGCACCGGTCGTATTATAAAAAGCTTTTTAACCGATAAACAGTATTACTCCTCATTCCCGGCAAGCTTGCTTTCCCTTATCAGCTTCGACACCTCCCACAATGCCGATACCTTTATTATCCGCATACCATCGGGAATCTTTATATTTCTCAGCGAAAGCTTTGGAACAACCGCACATTTAAAGCCCAGCTTATATGCTTCGCTCAATCTTTTTTCCGGCTGTGAAACACTTCTCAGTTCACCTCCGAGTCCGACCTCTCCGATAAACACCGTATCGCAGGGTATGGGCATATCGCACAGCCCCGATATAATCGCGGCGCAAACTCCGAGATCAACCGCTGTATCGTCTATTTTAAGTCCGCCGGCAACATTTATATACACGTCCTGATTGGACAAGCTCAAACGGCATCTTTTTTCCAACACTGCAATCATAAGCATCAGTCTGTTAAAATCTATACCGTCTGCCATACGTCTGGGATTTCCGAAGCCTACCGGCGTTACAAGCGCCTGTATTTCCGCAAGCACACCTCTTGAACCCTCCATAGTGCAGACAACCGCACTTCCCGAGGAATTAAGGCTTCTGCCCTCCAAAAGCATTGCCGACGGGTTTTCAACCTCCTCCAATCCTCTGTCGGTCATACTGAAAACTCCGATTTCATTAGTAGACCCGAAACGGTTTTTAACCGCTCTTAATATTCTGAAAGAAAGCTGTCTGTCACCCTCAAAGTACAGCACGCAGTCGACCATATGCTCCAGAACTCTCGGTCCTGCCAATGCGCCGTCCTTTGTTACATGACCGACTATAAACATTGATATATTGTCAAGCTTTGCCACACGCATGAATGCGTTTGTCGCTTCTCTCACCTGCGGAACGCTTCCCGAAGCCGACGCTATCGAATCAATATGCATGGTCTGTATCGAATCGATTATTACAACATCGGGTGAAACAGTATTTATACATTCGAGTATCTGCTCAACATCATTTTCGGACAGCAAATATAAATCCGCGTCTGTAACCCCGAGTCTTTCAGCCCTTATTTTAATCTGTTTTTCCGATTCCTCTCCTGAAATATAGAGTATCTTTTTCTGTTTTCCGAGATTGCTGCATATCTGCAAAAGCAGTGTGGATTTACCTATTCCCGGGTCACCGCCGACAAGAATAAGCGAGCCTTTCACCATACCTCCTCCCAGAACTCTGTCAAGCTCTCCGATTCCGGTATGATACCTTTCTTCCGAGTCATATGTAATTTCATTGATTTTTCTTGCGCTTCGTATTGTTTTTCTGCCCTCTGCCGTTCCGCTTTTCGGCTTCTCATCGCCGACTACCGTTTCGGTCAGACTGCTCCACGCTCCGCACCCCGGGCATTTTCCCATCCATTTTGTTGTCTGATAGCCGCATTCATTGCATATGTATATCGCTTTGGTTTTCATAGGCGGTTTGCCGCTCCCTTCATTTTCACTCATATATACATTTTACCATAATGCGCTTTATACGTCAACAAAAAAATCAAATCAGCACGGCTGTATCTGTTTATTCTCTGATTTACCGCTTACAAGCAATAATGTTTTTATGCCGTAAGGCTGTATATCCAATTTGCCGTTTGTTATCCGAGTTATCGTTTCCTCCTTTAAATCAACCTCATATACCTCAGCAAAAATTTCTTCGGTGTCAAAGTATACCTCGTCCTCTTTCCCGTTATACTCTGTAAGTCTTATAATTATCCCCTTGCCGTATATATCCTGCTTTACATAAGTAACCGCTGTGCTTTCGCTTTGTATCTTCGGCATGGAAACGTTTATTTCTTTACCGGTGCAGATAAACGGATCAGCGAATGCCAAAGAGTCGTTTACCGTTTCTATATCCGGCTTATGACCGTATGCTTTCACAGCAAATTCAAAATGATGCTTTCCCGAATCTCTCATACCGTCCCATTCGTTCATCACGTAAACGCTCGGATCGTGTAAATAAGTCGGAACGGACGGACTTCGCAGAACAGATACAAAAATCGTTTCGTTTCCGCTTTCATCTTTTTGAATCATATAGGACGGAGTTCCTTTGTTAAATACAACAAAGCTGTAGTCCTCACCCTCTATACCGGCCCAGCCGATTGCCGGCCAGTCGCCGTTTGCGCCTGCCCAATCCGCTCTGCCGTTTTTCTGCAAAATTGTACTGTTATAGTGTTCTCTTTTAATGATTCCTCCCGGTATCTCATACAAATGATTTCCGCTTATGCCCGACGGAAACGCTATGCGCAGTCTGTGATTATAGGTATCCCAGAAAACGTCGCCCGAAAACAGCACCTTATCCGTGTTTTTACACAGCATTATTTCATAGCTTATCTTCATTCCGAATACGCTGTACGCCTCCAGAATGTCCGGTTCGACCTCGTATATCAGCTTTTGAAAATTATCATTTTTTTCAATTCTCTTTAATACGGTATAATTTCCAAGTCCGGATTGTTGTCTGTCCTCGCTCAAGGTTGCCCATGGAGAACCTTCATCGTGTTCAAGCACCCATTCAAACGGCGAATATATACCTCTTGCAGAAATTTCTTTTTTCAATTTCTTGTCAAAAACCGATTTAACACCGTTAATATCGGATTCGATTCTGTAAAACTCATTTTCAATCGTATATGTGCCAACATCGTTATCCGCCGTATTCTTATATTGGGTATTGTTATCCAGAACCGCACCGTTTGCCGATATGCAGTCCCTGTTTGATATAATTTCGATTTCGGTATCAATATCCTCAGATTTTGTCACCCTATAATGCTTTTTCCCGAATCCCGGTACATTTTCGGCAACAAATTTAATTCTGTAAAAATCGTTATCCGTTTTTACACATTCAAGTATTGCCGCCGCGTTTTTGTTCTCGTCAGCCAATCCCGGTTTATGAGAGCTTTTTATTGTGCATTCCGCAACGGCTGTCATTTCGGCATTATTGGGATTCATAACATATACCATGCCGCCGTTATCGCTTTCAAAGTGCTGCTTCAGCCGGTCGATTTCTTCAAAAACGCAATCCAGCGTATCATTTACCTCATCATACACCGCGTCAACGTGTGTGGCAGTGATATTGTCATGAAACATGGCAAACAAAAGCTTATGCCATATTGATTCTGTTTTGCTTCTGCAGTCGGTATTATCGGCAGCATTTTGCAGTGCGCACAGATATTCAAGCTTTTTAAGCTCATTTTCCGCCTCTCTTATTCTCTGCTTCAGCTTTATTCTCGTGACGTAACAGCCGGTATTATTCGGATTCAGCTCCTGTTTTTCGTAAAAATCCTTTATATCCGCATTTTGAATATTTTCAATGTCTTTTTCAAAGAATTGTCTGAAGCTGTCAATTCCGCAGAAAACGATATTATACTTATCCTTGTTATTATTAACCCAATTCATAAGGTGATCGTTTGGAAGTATTTCCTCGCCGGAAGCATATATATAACAGGGCGACTGACTGCTTGCCTCAACAGCCTCGTCCGATATTAAATTTCTGTAACTTTCAATATAGTTTTCATCTATTCCCCTGCCGCCGCATTTTTCACAGCCATAGCCTTTGCAATTTGGGCACGGTCTGTACTTATACCAGCCGCCCGTTGTTCCCGAAGGTTGTAATTTCGGAGTGCATATCACGCTCGAATCCAATCCCCTCCAATATTTTTTATCGGTTTTTGAATACCCGAAATTGTATGCCCATTTCACACCGAAGCCATTCATAATCTGCGGCAGCTGCGCAGAGTTTCCGAAAGCGTCGTTTCGGTCGCACCCGTCATATACCACCCCGAATTTACCTTTCATATACTTATATCCGTACAAAAAGTTTTCTATTATACTCTCTGCCCGGATCAGATTCGAATCGACAATATTCATCCCGGTAAACGGAATAATTATCCTTTCCTCTCGTATCAGTCTGCTGATCTCATCGGCATATTCCGGGTGCGTACCGATAAATTTATCAAGAACCGCAGGCGATTCTATCTGGAATTTATAATCGGGGTATTTTCTTAAATATTTTAAATTATCAATTATGTAATAGCCCTGAAGCTTTGAATAGGAAACAAAATTTTGTCCTTTGTATTCAATGTCTCTGCTGAAGCATCTTCTCCATGACAAATCGAAATGCTGATTTATTACTATGTAAACTGTCTTTTTCATGCTAATCCTCCATTTTGCCGCCGTGCGGCGGCACAAATCTCAACGCTAAAAAGCCGCAAGCAGGTTGCCTTTTGAGAGGTGACGGCGTATGCTTATACTCCTAACCCTGAAAAAAGGTAAGATGTGCAGAGTATTTTTCACGTTATCCTCTCCCAATCCAAATCGGCTTTCAATGCCGATTCCGCAATTTTTACTCTTTAAGCGTCATTATTTCCGCCTGTTCCGGATCAAAGCTTCCGTCGGCATAAACCTTAATATCTACGGTAACCACACCGCCGTTTTTATTAACTTCGCTTATATAGTTTTTCATATACTCATGACTGCGTTTTGCTCCGATATATGCCCACCCGTTGCTGTGAACCGGCGGTTCTTTTCTTCCGAGCGGTGCTAAAATATGATTCTGTGCGCCGTCATTAAAGCGTTCTGTCGGAATATAGGTGAAATCGTTAAATTCTCCCGCCGTAAATTCCTCGTCCTTAAACCATTTTTTTGTTTCGGGGAAAACTCCGGTATTAAACGCTGTGACGGCATTCGGATTTCCCGCTTTGATTGCGTCATAATAAATTTTCAAAAGCTCATCATTATAGCCGAAAAACGAGTAACAGCCGTCTACCCACCAGCCGCACACCTTATCCTTATATCTTTCGGCATATTCCCTTAAAACCGACGCCCATTTTTCAACAAATTCTCTGCTGACCGCCTTATCGCCTGTCAGCGGAACGGCTTTAGAACATCCACCGGGCCATATATCGTTCGGGTCATAGCTGAATCCGAACCTTTGCTTTCCGATTTCGTCATTGTGCGGTCCGTCGCCGGTAAAATACAGATAAAGATCAATTCCGTACTTTGACAGCGATTTATATAAATCAAGTATAACATCACGTTTCGGTGTGATTATGCCGTTTTCAACACCCATAATATCCTCATATGTCTTGTTCGGCGCTATCAGATACTTTGTTCCCTGCATTATCGTTATAAAATAATACCCTGCGCCCATTTTGTTTAAGGTATGGGCGATTTTCTCCGTGTCGATACCGTCAATTCTTTTGTTCCAGTCGGGATCGCCGTCCTCGGTTTCAAAATTCAGATAGTGATTGAATATTCCCCATTTTTTATTATACAGTCTGTCCGTAATATGCATGATTATGTCCTCCCAATCCATTCAAGCCCAAAATTTATTTCACATTTATAATGAAAGCCGTATTTTCCGCCGTGTCGATACAGATATAACCGTTCCTTACGCTGTACGGAATTTCTCCGCTTCCGTTGCCTATCTCGGTAATCTTTTCGATTTCTCCGTTAAAATACTTTTTCATTTTGTAACTTCCGTATTTCGTATATCCGATATACTCTCCTTTGCTGTAGCCCTCTGCAAGCAAATTTGAATCTTTAACTTGATACCGGTCATTATTTCTGATTTCTATATCGTCCTTTTTTTCATCATACGCTATCACCGTGCCGTTACTGTAGGTTGTTGTATAAATGCCGTCTTTATGCCCGTATCGGTCAATTGTGCAATTACACAGCCGCAATATCGGCAGAGTGCGCAGATAGTATATTTCCTTATAGTTTCCGAGTTCTCCGGTAATTCCGGGGACTATCGTTGCTCCCGACGTTATACCCTCAACGCAGTTACCGCCCGAATACGGCACATATCCGTGATAAATCATCGGCATAAGCGGAAACGGCTCGTCATGGCTGAAAAGCTTTTCCGCACGTGAATAACCTATGCTCCACGCATGACCGATAACTCCGGCAAACGGCTGCGAAACGGCTTCGCTCGTCACCGTAAAGCCGTATTTTTCAAATTCTCTCACTACCGCTTTTTTGTACTCCAAAACCTCCTGTGCCGCCATGTGAATTTTTGGCGAAAAATCATATCTTTTAACCTCACAGCTCAAAACATCAAGGTGATAAGAATCATGCACAGGGTACATTGCAAGAGTCTTTTTCACTCTTTCACTCATTTTTCCGCTTTTAACAAGCTTCGGGAAGCTTGTCAACACGCTGATTCCGCTTACCCATATCCATGATCTGAGCAAGCCCCCTCTTTCATTCATTGCCGCAAGCTCTCTGTCAAAATATCCGTTTTCCTCGTACATATCATCATAATTATCATGAAAGGTTACGATTGCGTTGTATTTTTTCGCTTCTTCGATGAGATATTTTAAATCTTCAAGCGTTCCTGCCTTTTTATTAACCGTAAACACATCGGGATAACCGGTATCGTGCCCCTCATGCTGCCAGCCTCTCAAAAGCATGACCTGTTTAACCCCTCCGGTCAGCTCATGAAGCTCCTTTACTCTTTGCAGAGCTTCTTTAAAGGTTCTCACCTCGTCAAAGCCGTCACATTCTATCTGAAAATAATAGAACAGTGCGCCGTCATACATATGGGTTTTCTTTTTCAAATCTTTTCTGAGATACAAAAGCACTTCAGAAAAATCCTTGGCTTCGTATATGTACAGCGTCGGGATATTTATAACCTTTATTGATTCAAGCTCCCCGAACGCACGCACTCTGTAGGTAAACGTTACCCCGGCTGCGCAGAAACGCTCGCCGTTCATTTCATAAACGCTGTGGTGCAGCTTATCGTCAAGAAAAGGTGCGTCCGTCACGGTGCAGCCGTCCTCCGATTCGATAACGGCGGCATTGCGGTGATCGTACTTCTGCTCATATCCCCATGCAAATGCATTTTCACAGTCAAATTTTCTTCCGCCCATGAAGGTTGTTATCATTTTTGATCTTTTCTTTGCCAGAGCAGTCGGGAATTTGACATCAAGCAGTTCAAAGCCGTCACTTTCGCATACGTTTTCAAGAGTAATCTCCGTCAAGCCGTTTTCCTCCGAGGTTTTTATTTCAAAGCTTGTGTAAGCATTTGAATAACAGCCGTTTTCGGACGTAAGCATTTCGCATATAACGCTGTCGGTTTTCCTGTCCCTGACGTTTACTTCAGCAATTTCCAAAACCAATCCCGAATCAACATTTTTATTTTTAATTTCCGGCGGTTCAATTTCAAAAACAAGCTCTCTGCGGTGGCTGTTAACAAATTTGGGCGCACAGCCGCCGAACGAAAGCTGTATATCGCCGACATATTTCCGCTTGACCGTTTTGCCATCCGCAGCAAAATCAACCGGAACGGCTTCGCCGTTGCATATTCCAATATTCAATCCGAAGCTGCCGCCGTATGTAAACGCAGGAATCTGCCACCTTGTGCCGACCGTTACGATGTCGCCCTTTTTCCACAGCGCCGGCTGAGGATACATTCTTGTTTTCACCGTATAATTTTTCGCTCTGTTTGCCGGAATTGTCATGTGACCGAAAACGAAATCGCAGAACAAATCAACGCTTTCCGTAATCGGACTGTCGTTTTCCGCTTCAAAGGTACACTCGACAAAAACCTCATCTCTCGGATAAAGACATTCCGAGGACACTCTTGTGCTTAACAGTTTTATCATATGCTAATCTCCGTTCTGCCGCCGTACGGCGGCACTATTAAACCCAAAATATGCACTGCATATTTTTCGCATTATTCTTTCCAATTTCTTCTCATGCCCAGCAATTCGGATACCTTGTTTAAGTTTTCAACATCGCTCTCAACAAGAGTACCCTTTGTATTTACCGGCAGATTGATAACCAGAATATTATCGGTATCAAATACCGTCCTTGCCCTTTGAGCCATTAATTCCGCGTCAACAAGCGGTACGGTTTCGTAAATATTTGAGTAAAACCAGTTAAAACCGCGTCTTGAACAAAAGGTTATTTCACACGGAAGATAATATTTGTTGTTTTGGAACGTGTAAATTTTCGGATCGTCCTTTTTCGACATACAGCCGTCCCAAAGTCTGAAATCGCTCGGGAACATTCTCAAAGGATCGTTTTCCTGATAGTTTTCCGGCTTCCACCTTGCTTCGGGAAATTCCGCCCTGCCCGTATCCTCGCCTACCGTATGGTTTACTCCGATCTGGCAGCCCGGCTGCAATTGCTTTACCGTATCGTACAAAATATCAAGTTCCCACTCACGTCTTGATTTATCCCACGGGCCGTCAAGCCACAGCTCGCATATTTTCCCGTATCTTCCGTCCATCAGTTCTTTGAGCTGATTTCTCATGTACGGCAGATATTCGCCCTTGAAATTATCCATGTAACAAGGTATTTTTCTGTCCCAGAGAGAATAGTAAAGTCCGAGCTTCAAGCCGTATTTTTTGCAAGCCTTTGCTAAGGCCTCGACAACATCGGTTTTGTTTCCGGAATTTTTAACGCAATAATCGGTGTACTCGGTATTCCACAGGCAAAATCCGTCATGGTGCTTTGTCACAAGGACTATAAAGTTCATGCCGGCTTCATATGCCGTTTTTGCCCAGTTGTCTGCGTCTATCGTTTCCGGCTGATAGGAAAGTGCGTTAATCATTCCGTCCGACCATTCGGTATTTCCGAATGTGTTTACTCCGAAATGTATAAACATTCCGAATTTTCTTTTTATGTGTTCCTTTTGGTATTCGTTCGGCTCTAATGCCGGTATTTGTTTTATCATGTTTCTTTCTCCTTAATTCTTGTTAATCGGCAAGTACTAAAAAATAAACTACCGTATTTTGTTATTTCATAAAATTCTTGTGCATATAATCACTTATAAATTTCAATTCATCGTGATAATCCTCCGGGCAATTGTCAAGCTCTATGCAATAGTGCTTAACCCCTGCCTTTTCGCACGCTTCTATGATTCTTTTAAAGTCCATATTTCCTTTACCCACTGCGGCGACCTTTGCTTTCGGGATTCCCCAGTTTGTCCAGTCACGCTCCATTGTCAGATCCTTTAAGTGGACTATATCAATTCTCCCCGACATTTTTTCAATCCACGAGCATACATCGCAGCCGGCGTGCTGTACCCAGCAGGTATCGAGAACAAAGCTTGTATTTTCGGGGTCAAACTCCTCCAACAACATATCCATTGTACATTTGCCGTTGGGGAATCTGATAAATTCGTGATTATGGTTATGATAAGTAAACTTCAACCCCTCCTCGCCGAACCTTTTTGCAATCTTATTTGCATATTCTATAAAGCCCTTGACCTCCTCCTCGGATCTTGTATCAAAGCCGCCCACTCCGACATCTTTAACATGAAGCTTTTTATTCTCTCTTATTACACTCTCAATATCGCTTTTCATCAAATCGTACTGTGCCTGTGCGCCTATAATTTTTATTCCGGCTTCCTCTGCCAAATCATAGAACAGACCGTAATCAATTTCGCAGCCGCAGGTTTCCGCTTCGTCATATCCTAATTCTTTAAGACTTTTAAAGGTTTTTCTTATTTCGTCCTCGTCATTCAAATGCTTGTATACGGTATATAGCTGCAAGCCCAATTTATCTATCATAATTGTAATTTACTCCTTTCGCAATAACGGTTCTTAATTTAAAAAAGAAATTCCTGCAAGTCGGTTCATACCTCATTACAGGAATTTCCGTATTTAACCAACCGACTTAATTGTTTACTTTAGCAATAGAGTTATATTCGCTTGAGCCCTCGTAGAATGCAAAATATCCGTCGGGTTCAAGTGCAAGACCGGTTGAATCGAGGAAGTCGACAACAGGCTTTCCCTCTATATTCATGATGATTCTTGTACCGAACGGCGTTTTTACACAGCCGATTTCTATTGTATACCACTTACCGGAGGTCATTATAGACTCCTCGTTTACAACTGTACCCAAAATTTCCGCAGCGATACCGCCATCGTCTTTCCAGTAACGTCTTTGAATTTCAAATATGTTTCTCTTTCCGATTATGGTGTATCCCGAGGACTTCCACAATTCATCGTCCGGGTGGTCGGCGTTCATACCCCAGCCCTGGTAGTTTGACAGATTGGAATTTGTTTTCATTCTTAAGATTTCATACTGACCGATTTTTCTTCCGCTGTAGCCGGCATAGTTACCCTTTTTCAAAGCGCCGTTCAAGTAGATTTCGCCGTTTTCTATGGTAATCGGGCCCGACCAGTTTTCCTTATCGTCAATGAAATCGTCAACGTTTGTGATAA
The DNA here is from genome assembly GCA_934462715.1 of uncultured Clostridia bacterium. Lineage (GTDB taxonomy): Bacteria > Bacillota > Clostridia > UBA1381 > UBA1381 > RGIG1988. The sequence continues at coordinate 149,454 of CAKSIJ010000004.1, read as the reverse complement.
GCAGATTTTGCTTTGCCAAAAATTCCTTTTTAGCCTTTTCAAGCTTTGCGGTCATTGCCTTAACCTTGCTTTGCTTTACATACGAATTATTAAGAACATCGTTTGCTTCCGATACAACCTTGTCAAATTCTTCGATTGCTCCCGGCTTGTATGTACCCGGGGTTGTTCCCTCGTTTGCTTTGAGGTATGCAGAACCAATTTCGTCAAGAGCCTTTGACAGTGCGGTTTTGTTAACCATTTCGGTTGCCGCCGTTGTAAAGGAGCGAATTTCCGAAAAGCTTCCGTCGCCGGTTTCCGACGCGCTGCTCTTTACCGGCTGAACTCTCCAGTAGTAGGTTCTGCCGTATTTCAGATTGTCAAGCTCCAAAACGTTTCCTATAACTTCCTCGTCATAAACCTTTGCATAGAAGTTGCTGTCAAGACCTATCTGCACTCTGTATTTGTCCGCACCGTTATTGACCTTCCAGCGGAATACCGCAGAATTACCCTCGATACCCTCCATTTTGTCGGTAGGTGCGATAAGCTCTGTAGTTCCCAGTTCTTTCTTTTGCTTTAAGCCGATGTTTTCAAAGTCGATTACCGGGAAATCGGAATTATCCTCGGTGTAGAGCTTTGCATTTTTGGTGTATGTAAGATTGTAGTTGTCAAAATCCGCAAAATCGAATTTTTCCTTATCAACGTTTAAATGCTCCTCATATGCCTTTGCGTTCTCAACAACCGCCGTTGCAATACCCGTTGAACCCTGACCCAAAATAATGTTTCCGGTGATAGTGTTATCATAAGGCACTCCGGCAACCTCATCGCCCGATTGCGACATCTGTTCAAGCTTTGTAAGCTCGGGGAATCTTGCTTTCCATGCCGGATTCGGCCAGCTGATATAACGCAGCTCCTCCGACATCTGTTGGGTTGTTCCCGATTTTGACCAGTTCATACCACGGCAGTCATAAGATATGTTTGCCTTATTGTCTATACTAAGATTATCCTCTATTGTGTTATCGTCACCGCCGCCGAACAACATTGCCAAAAAGTTATTTTGTACAATGTTTTCTCTGACGGTAACACCTGAGGTTTTATCGTCGAGATAAATACCGACAACCGCACCGCCGTTTAATCTCGGGTCACGGTTATTGTCATGAACATAGTTTTTCTCTATAACCAGTCCTCTGTTGTAAATGTATGTTCCTCCGAAATAAATCGCTCCGGCGTCTATACATTCTCTGTTTGTGTTGTAAACCTCGTTATATGCCACACGGCTGTCAACTGCGTGTCCGTTAATACCGCCGTGAGGTACGTTATGCACTCTGTTGTTTGTTACCGTAATGCCTATATCGTATACAATATCGATTCCGTCATAGGTAGCTGCGGCTATTCTTCCGCACAGGAAAATATCATTGTTGTCAATAACGTTTCCCGAAAGGTTCATCGCCGTTATATCAGCGTCCTGAGGGCCGTCCGTGCGGAACATAATTCCGCTGTAGCCGATATTTGATACCTTGCTTGACAGCACCTTACACTCATGACCCTTGTTACAGGTAATTCCCATACCGCCGATATTGTTGACGGTACAGCCGTCAATTACGATACCCTTGGATTTTTCCATTTTGATACCGTCGCCTCTGGTATTTTCAAATGCAATATCCTTAAAGGTTATGTATTCCGCCGAATCAAAGGTCAGCATAGGATCCTCGCAGACCGTTACCTTTACGTCCTTTGAAACGTTTTTATCGGGCGGATAGAAATATACCTTTGCATTATCCCTGTCGAAATAGTATTCTCCCGGTGAATCAAGCTCTTCGGGAATGTTGAACACAAAGAATCTCGAATCGGGATTGAATGCGCCCAAATTTCCCTGCACGGAGATTGCATTTTTGGCTGAATCCACTGCGTTCATTCTGGTAAAGGTGTAACGATAACCCCAGCTGGAGTCCTGAACCGCAACCGGAACATTTGTAAGCCCCTCCCAGCGTTTAACGCTCACAGCGTCCTCCGAAATCTGCTGAACCTTAATCTGCTGCAAGCCGCTTCCCGAATTTGACAGCGTGTTTACAACGGTCAGATAATCCGCATTCGGATAACGTGCCATTGTCAGCATTGTATCATCGTAAACAAGTTCTGAATAATTCGACTGTGCATACGGTGCGTTAAGAGAAGAAAACACCTCTGCTCCCGGCAATACGCCGAATTTTGAGCTTCCGATACCCGAAAGATTAATTTCCCATATACAATCCCTTGCGTTTTTGGGGATTTTAGCTGCAATTTCTTCGTTTGACAGTTTCTTTATCAGACCGCTTCTGATTTTCTTTGCACCCGATATTACAACCCTTTCGCCGTTGTAGGCGGTAAAGGTAACGGGATTTTCAGCAGTTCCGCTCTCGTCATGACCGAACTTCAAGCCGCTTGTTATCTCATATTCGCCCTCTCTTATGTAAACGGTGACTTTTTTGGACTTGTCACGTCCGGCAGCAGCGGATTTTGCCGCCTGAATATTGTTGTACGGCTTTTCAAAGCTTCCGTTTCCGCCGTCGGCGGCGTTTATGTCAACGAAAATACCGTCCTCAGTTCCCGCAATCGGCTTTTCGGCTTCCTCCTCCGTCTGCCCGGTCTGCTCCGTTTGCTCCGTCTGCTGATTTTCAGCCGCAGCGCTTTCGGGTATTTCCTCCGCAAATGCCGCATGAGGAACTATCATTGACGCCGTTAATAAAAACAGGATTAATTTCTTCATGTATCTAATCATTCCTTTCCTTTAAAGCTGTTTTTCCGGAGCCGCAAGTTTTTTCTTGCAGCTCCTTTAACATTATTATCTTACAACCAAAACTATATTGGTCTTAACATATCCGGCACGGGTCTTTACATAGTCGCCGACTCTTATATCGCTGAAATCTATTTTGCTGACCTCGCCCTTTCTTGTATCAAGCAGAAACACATCGGTTTCAATCTGTGTACAGATAGCCTTTCTCAGATATGAGGTATCGTCATCATATGCCTTGATATAAAGCGCATAATCTCCGATTCCCGTAACATAACCGTTGTTGTTCATACACGGAGAATGAATATTTATCGATGTTCCGGCAACCGGGTATTGACTGTAAGTACCCCAGAAGCCTCTTTCATTCTTATCTCCGGCATTATGCCATACTATTCTGAAGCCCGATATTTCATTGCTTGAATTGATATTCGCATACAAAAGATCTCCGCATTTCAAATCCTTTATCGGAATCATGGATATATCGTCACGCTGTGCCACAACGTTTGATACAAGGTTCTCGCTTTCAAAATTGTATGAAACGTTTCCCTTTCTTGTCAGTCCCTCAAGGCGGTATTTAATTTCTTCGCTCTTTTCATCGTAATATTCGTTTATTTCCTTGACAAATATTCCGTCCTGGAAGAATATCGAATCGTTACAAATAGTACCCGTAACCGCACCCGATGAGCCTGATTCTCTCATAACAAGAACGTTAAGCAGACAATCTCTGTCCGAATCATAGCCGCAGAAATTCCACTTATCATTAGGAGTTGAGCTTGTGTAAGCCGAATACGATTCCCAGTCGGTGCTTACCTTATAGAGAGAATCGTCATTAAGATCTCCGGGGATTGTGAAATATGTTGTTTCTTTGTGATAGATTCTGTACCAGAAGTACATCATGTAACCCTGACCGTCGTACTTCTGATTAAAGTGCGTTGAGTCAAACTCTCTTGTAAATATTTCCTTGTTTCCGACAGGTCTTTTTATAATACTTGAAATAGTATCTCCGAAGGTGTCGGCCGCAATATAAATTGTATCGATCACTCCGTCCGCATTAGCCGAATATCTGATAAGCTGCGGAACAAAGGTATCGCCGTTATAAAGTTCCGGTACGGTAACCTTATCTATAAGATTTTCGGATTTTATTTTTTTCTTCTTATAGTTGTTTGTTGTATATTCCCCCTGTGACCACATTCTGTAAACGTAAACCTTTTCCGGGAGTACCGAGGTTATGTGCTGACCTCTTGAGTTGAAAAGACGGATTATAACGTTTTCCGTATCCTCATCGCGTACAAGACGCTTTAAAAAGCCGTAGTCGCTGTCGTTTGCGATTGTTGAGGTATTAAAGTATGCCGCTTTTCCGTTCAGATCCAGAACTATCTCAACAGTCACGCCGCTTTCGGGAATAAACGCCGTTTTCATTGCCAGTGCAATTTTTAATTCGTCCGATAACTCATATTTCTTTCCGTCAATCGTTATCGAATCATCTCCCGATATACCGGAAATTGCTCCGCTGACCTTGTGATCCGAAACGATAAGTCTGTAAAATTCGCTCTTATCGTTATCGGGGGTCATGTATTTGGTCTGCATTTCGGTTTTGTATTTTACATAAGGCGCCGCAACCATTACAACGTCATTTGTCTTGATGTCCGAAAAATCGATTTCCGCACCGTTCTTCATAACCGAATATCTTTTATTATCAAGCTTCAGTTCGCCGTGCAGACCGGATTTGTCGGTAAATGTCTTGTCCTTTGCAGAAATTCTGTCAACCGCATATGTCGCATAGGAATCAACCTTTACGATTTCATAGCTTCCGTCCTTATCGTTGTCTATAAAAACAAGCTTTCCGACAGACGGAGTGAATATCATGTTATCGTACAGGTCATCTATTACCGCATTGTTGAAGATGATTGTAATATCCTTGCTGATTTTAACGTTCTTCATCGAACCGTTTTCGTTCTCGTAGCTGATTGAATATGCCGTTTCGTCCATCTTGTCTATCTTGTCCGACAAAATTTCAAGCTCTTTGTTGTATCTCGTATCGATTTTTATTGCCTTACCGTTGTTTGCGTCATCATATATAACCATAACCCGATAACCGAGGTATGCATATATGTCGGCTCTATCTTCAAAGTATACGTCTGTGCCGTCAACCGAAATTCTGTTTTCACCGATCGAACCGCCGGCAGAGGTCAGCGACGTATACTCGTTTGCGGTAACGATTCCCTCAGCAACGCTGTAATCGAAAAACTTGGAAAGAACGGTTTTGTCGGTGAATGCATATTCCATTCCCGAGCCTGAATTTATGGTTTTTTCCATAGTGTTCACAAACAGCAGCTCATAGAGAATATCCGCCGCATTTTCTCTTGTTACCTCGGAATACGGATTTCTGAAATACTTTTCAAGCTTTGTATCTCTGACAAACATTTTGTATGTATCGTACTTTCCGATGTCGGCTGAACCGAAGTTGTCAAATCCCATAAGATTTACAACCATTATGAGCGCCTCCTCGGCGGTGATGTTCTTGTCGCCGCCGAATGTGCCGTCGTCATATCCCAGAATAACTCCTGCATTTATAAGACTGCTTATATCGTTATAAATCTCGTTTGTTGAGGAAACGTCCTCAAACATGAATCTCGGATATTCCTCCTCGGGCACTTTTCCCGCATTGATGATTCTCGACAGCATAATGGCAAATTCCGTTCTTGTAACGCTCTGATTCTTGTCAAAGCTTTCTCCGTAATCCATTATGTTCATATCTCGCAGCATACCGTACTTTTGTGAATTTTCCTCTGCACCGTCCAGAACCGTTTTGGGGTACAGCGAGGTGTTTTCATCGGTTTCCTTAACCTCCTCACCGGTGCTGCCGGGGTTTTGTTCTTCGGTATTGCCGCTTTCGTTATTTTTGGTTTCCTGCTCATGCTCTGCGGCTCTTTGTTCCTCCGCTTCCTTTTCAAGAGCCTGATAGTATTCCTCATCGGTAGCGTAATCCTCACGTTTGATTTCGGCAAATGCATTAAACTGCGTAAGCGTCAATGCAAATGACAAAACAGCCGTTATAATTTTTCTTTTTATCTTCATATCCTGCTCCTCCATTATTTATACTGTAATAAGCCGTAAACAATTTTTGCGGTTTCCGCTCTTGTTATGTTATTTTTCGGAACAAAGGTGTTTTCGTACATTCCGCTGATAATCATACTTTCACGCAGTATCTGTACCGATTCCTTTGCCCAGTCGGAAATGCTTTGGTCATCGTCAAAGGGATATATCGTTATTACGTCGTCAAGATATATGCCCTTAGCGTCCGCCGCTCTGCAAATCATTGTCGCAACAGCTTCACGCGTCGCATATTCGCCCACTCCGAAACGGTTGTCGCCCATACCTGCGATTATTCCGTGCTGATATGCAATTTTTACATAATCGTAGTACCAGCTGTTTTTATCAACATCTGAAAATTCGGGTGTTTCACCGTCCGTTGCTTCAAGCTTTAAGGCTGTAACAAGCATTTTTGCGATTTCCTCTCTCGTTACCGAATCATTCGGCGCAAACATACCGTCGCCTCTGCCGTTTATGATTCCCTGTGCGTAGAGTGCGTTAATGCTTTCCTTTGCCCATTCCGCTTTGTCAAGGTCGCTGAACGCTTCAACCGTTTTGGGGTCTGTATACCAGTCGGGAACGGTTATCGGCTTTATGTCCTCGTTCTTGATGATTATGCTGATACCCGAATCCTTACCCGAGCCTGATGAGCCTGAGCTTCCGGAGCCGGGCTTGTTTGTATCTGACGAATTGCCCGAGTTGTTTTGCTTGGTAAGCTCGTCTGCCGCAAGCTTTTCAAACAGTCCCTTAATTTCCGATATGCTGTTTTCACTGCCGACGCCGTTCAAAAAGCTCATGTTAACGCTATCCTTGCGGCTTTCGGTAAGCTTGTTGTACTTTGAAAAATCGGTATGAATGTATTCGTCAAACTTCTTAAAGGTGGTTACGACTATATTTTTGTTTCCGATAAGCTTAAGTTCGGTAATAACAACCTCATCAACAAAGCCGTCTTTGTACTCTTTCATGTTCTTTGCGCTTCTGATTCTGTTAGCAACCGTGGAAACCTTTGCATCGCTCATATCCATAAATGTGTTGTGAGCAATGGTGTCTTTTAAGGTCCATCCGCTTTCCTCGCCGCTGAGCCATTGCTTCAAGCCCGACGGATTTTCCGCATTATACATATATTCCAATGCAATTTTAAAGGTTTTTCTTGCCGTTTCGAGATCAAATACCAATTCGTCCGTATCCGACTTTTCCGCTTCTTTTATTGTTTCAAGCATATAGTTGTAAATAAATTGTTTGTTTGCAAGAGAATCGAAGCGTTTATCCGTCATGTCAAGCTTGTTCTTTACTTCAAGGAAGTTGTTTTCAATCGTGCTTTCGTCCGAGCCTTTCAGTAAATCCATTGCCGAATTTATAAGGTCGATTGAGGTAAAGTTAAACTCCTTATCAAACACCTCGCCGTCCGGCATATTGATGATGATTCTGTAAAGACCGTTCAGTCCTTTTATTTTAAATGAGTAGCTGAATTTGCCGTTTTTGTCGGTTGTAATTTCCTCACATCTGTAATATATGCCGGAGAAGCTTTTCTCGTCTGCCTTTGCTATATCCATGTAAGACTGTGCAAAATCCTCGGTCGGCTTGATTACTCTTACCGTAACGGGAATATCCGCAATTCCGTTATGATTGAAGCCGCTCACATAAAGCGTGTCGGTTTCGTCCTCCAGTCTTACGTTTACAAAGCTTTCCTCGCCGTTCTCAACAGTATCGCCGGCGGCTCTTGTATTTGTTATCACTCTTTCAAGCGATTTTATGTTTTCACCGCTAACGCCGTCCCAGACGTATAATTCAGCCTTTGCAAAATCAGCTTCCGCAGTTATTTCAAAGGTACTTTCCGTCAAAGCCGCAATTTCTGTTTTCTTTGCAAGCGTTTCAACTATAAGTCCGTCCGAATCGAACGTACTCATTACCGCATAAAGCGCAGCTCCGCTTTCGGTATTATTCTTCACCTTAACCGAATATGTTTTGCCGTTTAATTTCATATCGGAAATCGTGAACTTATCCTCACAGGTTTTAAAGCCTATTACATAATCGTTTGCAAGCATCATGGGACGTCCGAGATCTGCGTCCTTTGCAAGCAGGGTTTTGTTAACCTTTATCGCATATGCCGTGTTGTAGGCAAGAGGAAATTTAGGCGTTACCGTCACTCTTTTTCCGTCAACCGTTATATCTGCGTCAACCACGGTTCCTCCGCCGTTTGCAACCTCTGCAATCGAGCCTTTTTTCAGAATTATATTCTTTTCAGCTCTTGCGGAAGTCACCTCGTTTGTAAAATCAAACGACAGCGTTCTTTTGTTTCCGTCCCCGTCATAAGGATCTACCGTTCCCTTTGACGGAGTCGGGATTTCTGCTCTCGATTCCAGAGAATATGTACCCTCGCCCGAGTATGCCCAGTTGTTTACAAGCATTGTAAATCTGTCCTTGCTGACGGTATTTTCAAATGCCTGCCAATATCCCGAATCGTGCGGCTGTGTGCCGCAGAAAATCATTTCACCGTCTAAGTATGCCGAAGCTATCGTTTGATTTACGTTTGACGGATCTGTATATCTTATAATATTAGCCTGATGCCAGCCGTAGGTTCTTTTTATCGTATACTTTTCGTATGTATAGTCCTTTGCCCTGCCGCTGTCCGGTTCCTCAATATAATAGTCTTCACTGTTTCTCAAAATATTTATATTGTACCAGCCCTGGAATCCGACAAGCTTGTTCTTTTTCGTCATATCGTCAAAGAACCATATTGTCATTGCCTCGGGGTGAGGCTTTGACGCGATCTGGCTGTGTCCTCTTGCATATACCGTTTTGCTTGTATATCCGAAAGGATCGGCTATTATATTTCCTTCGCTTTTGGAATGAAACTGCTCGCTCTGATAACAGGTCGCAATCATTTTTTTCGTAATGGAAACACTTCCGTCATCATATGTAACCTCAATCGTTGACGAGCCGTATTTTTTTCCTGTTATTCTGCCCTTGGAAGCTCCGCTGTCCGTAACGCTCACAATCGACGGCGAATATGACGTAAACGTCAGATAATCGCTTTTGGAGCTTAATTTTTTTACGTTATAATTTTTATCAACAAGATTCACGATAATATTTGAGCTTTTGCCCCTAAGCATATATGTAACCGTTTCGGATAAATCAATATCGATAATTTCGCCGAATTCCCCATTTTCCGCACTTAACAGAACCGCTTCGTTCTCATAGTTTGCCGCATAGCTTTCCTGTTCGCCGTCTTTATTTTCTTCGGCTTTTTTATTTTCTTCGGCTTCGCTGCTTTCGGAAGCATTTTCATTATCGGTTTTTGTTATTTTTTCTTCGGTTTTGCTTTCACCCTCAGGCTCTTGCTCGCTGTTTTGTTCTTCTTTTTCCTTGTCTGAATCATCTGTCTGTTCCACAAAATCGTTTGCTTGGGTTTCCGTCACTTCTTCAATTACCGTTTCTTTTGCCGGTAATGCTTCGGAATCCGAAATATCCGCCGCCTGCACAAATGTACAGGTGCACATACATAAGGCTGTCAATAAGCCGATAATTCGCTTGTACATTAATTTATCCTCCATTCCGCCGCCATGCGGCGGCACAAATCTCAATGCGGTAAATACATTGCACGTTTCCGCATTATCCTTACTTTTCCGTTATAAATCGATCCTGCCTGTTCCGCAGTATTACTGCGGAGCAGGCATAAATCCTATAATTGGTTATAATTAACCTTTTTCACATTTCAACACTCAAAACAAATAATTACGTCTGTTTATTTTTTGTTACTCCACTTCTCAAATTTAGGGGTCATTGTTCCTTTTTCCCAGACATATACCTCTTTAATATCTCCTTCAACGCTTACGGTCTGCAACCATGCTTTTGAGTTTTCGGGAGTTATTTCAAACAGCTTGGTATCGGTCAGTATACCGCTGCTGTTCTTTCCGGCAACAATAATGTTAATCGGATTTGTTATTCCCAAAGCCGAGGTAAAGCTTACGGTAAGACTTCCGTCCTCATTTTCGGTTACCGTTCTTTCGGTTTCGTTTTCACCTACCGAGAAAGCTACAGTTGTTTCCGCTTCATCATAGCACTGCTGTCTTTGATCGAGTGCCGTGATTTTTGCGAAATAATTACCGTTTGCAAGACCCTCAACGTCATAATAGTTGTAATAAACCACCTTGTCAACAACGGGATTATTAAAATCAGCGTTATCGGCAATTGTGAGTCTGTATTTGTTTATTCCGTGAGCATTGTTCCATACTGCCGTAAAGCTTCCGGATTCAAGGCTGTCATTGTTTTTCGGATATACAGCCCGGGGTGCGGTTACAGTGCTTTTAAGCGTGCTTCCTATTGATGATGTGTCATACTCCGGTATTGAAGTCAGAAGCGTTTCCTCCTGTATTCTGTCGGAATACTTTCTTACGCCTGCGTCCTTTGAAAGATGTGTTTCCGTGGAATCCTTTGCATATCCCGAATCAAAATGATTCGTTCTTCTTTCATAATCATCGGTTTTTACAAAGGTGTTGTTCTCGTAGATGAAATTCTTCGGCAAACCGAGAGTTTTGTAATAGGTATCAAAGGTTTGATTGTTGTCAAATGAAAGTTCTAAGAAATCATTATCTTCATTTGCTTTTTTGATTTCATCAAGAAATTCACCGAAGCCTCTGTATTTTGCTCTCCATGCACTTTCATTTATCGTACCGTCCGCAATCTTATCCAGAACTGTTACCTGTATAAATTTCTTTGACGGACTTCTCCAGCCGCCGTTTGCGGCGTCGTTTGTATAATTCAGATAACCGCTGTTTATAACAAGGTTTCCGCTAAATGTATTGTTACGTCCCGAGCTGAACTGTCCTATCCAGTTGGTATCCTTGAATATATTGTTTGTTACCTCAACTCCGCTTATTCTGTCATCGCAGTAAACCGAGAAGATATAGTAATCGATATCATGCAGGAAGTTGCGGTCGATTTTTATACCCTGCTGAGTGTATGTGCCGCCGCAGTGAATACCGCCGGCGTCGCCTGTTTCTCTGCCCACCTCGTAGACCTCGTTACCCGAAACGGTCACATCGCTTCCGGCAAACGCAATACCTATGTGGTTTGCGCCGTGTACCGTATTGTTCGATATTTCCGCTCCCGGACCGTTAGAATAAATTCCGTACTGGTTGGTATTCATGTTCACGCTGAAATCGTAAATGTGACAATTCGTTACCTTATTATTGCACGGTACGGCGTTATCGTCTTTGCCATCCTGCCACATCTTAACTCCGCCAAGACCCAAATCGTACATTTCACAGTTACGGACTGTTAAATTGTTTGCGTGTCTTACATAAACGGCAGTTCCCGTGATACCGTGAATTGTTGAATTGCAGATTGTGACATTTGCGGAATTATCCAGATTTATCGCATTTTCACGTGTATACTCAAAATCAATACCGTCAAGCGTGATACCGGAGGTACCGTTAATCGTAACAAAGGGCTTGCCCTCCGAAACAAAATCGATTCCGTCAAAGCCGTCAATCGGGTAATAGTAAAGCTTTTTGGTGTCATAGTCGATATACCATTCGCCCGGAACGTCAAGCTCCTGCGGCATATTGTAAACAAAGAATCTTCCGCCCGGGTATGCTCTCGAATTGTCGGCAACGATAAATTGCTTCTTATCCATATCAATTCCCGTTATAAGGTTTCTCGATACATCGTAGCCGCTGCCTGCACAGCTGTAGGTATATGCGTCCTTAGCTCCGCTCCACAAAGTAAGCTTTTCAATATCGTCAAAACTGCCCTTTTCCGAGGATTGACTGTAATTTGAGAATTTTTCACCGTTCGGCCACCTTGCCAGAGTCTGCTTTATTCCGTCTTGGTATACATGATAATACCGTGGTATTTCATAGTTCGTTGAGCTGTACTCATTTTTCTGTGTGTCGGCAATCTTTACAAGGTCATAAGCCGACAAATCGGTCACCATAAGCTTGCCTTTAACGGAGGCCGGGAATTTCAGTGACGAAATTGCATTATCATCGGCAGTGCCGAAGCTTTCCTTTGGAATAAAGCTGTTTCTTCTTACGGTTACCTTTTCGCCGCAAAGAGCTTTAATCGTCAGACCTCTGTTGCCCGAATCAAGTGCAATCGTTCCCGAGGTGATGTATTCTCCGCCCTTGACATAGACCGTTTTGTGCTTAATCTTAGCCTGTTCGGACAATTCAACCGCTCTTTCAATGCTCTTGACCGGCTTATTTACCGTACCGTTGTTGTTATCGTCACCCTCCGTTGTGACGTACACGCCGAACATTGTGCCGACTATCGTGTTATCAAACTCGGCGCAATCGCTCTTTCCAATAACGACAAGTCCGGTAGACTGCGATATATATTTATCTCCGCTTATAGCGTCAGCGTTTACAAAGCCTCCGTCTGCGGTATAAGATATTTTTGCGTTATCAAGCATTTCTTTCGGGAGATAAACATTTCCGTTTTGCGAATAAGCCGCTTTACTGCTTTCATAAAGAGTTCCGTTTACATAGTAAACAGGGCTTCCGGCTTCTGCCAGCAGCTGTGCGTTTAAGACTTCGTCAAAGCCTGTGCCGTCCGACAGCATATAGTCTGCGGTTTTTCTTTCACCGCTGTAAGGGTTTGTAAAAAACAGCGTTCTGTTAACAACATGTTCTCCCTCATTCAGTCCATCATCATATACCCATTCAAATTTTCCGTCCTTGCCGACAGGTATCTCATTCAGATATACCAGTCCGCTAAGATCCGTTTTAAAGGTATCGTAATCAGTTCCGTCTGTTACAATCAGATTGATTGTAACAGGATCGTATTTGTTATAGACAAAATCCGTTATATATCCGCTTACCGTTACCGTTCCCTCTTCATAGTTTATCACGGGGTCATGGATATTTAATTTATCCGTGCTTTCCTGCGCACCGGCGGAAACGGGAAGTATAACGTTTGCCGAAATCAACGCCGCTCCCAACAGCAGCGATATAGTTTTTTTCATGGCTTGCTCCTTTACATTCAGCGGCATTTGCCGGCAAATTGTGTTATAAATTCAAATTTGCCGGCAAATCCATACTAATTATTTAAAGCTTATTTTATCGGTTAAAGGTACAAGGTTGTTGTAGTTATCCCAGATGAAGATACGCATCTGATATCCGTCGCCCTCTCCCTGCTCGGGTATTGCTATGTTTTCAACCTTAACGTTCGTAACCTTTCCGAGCTCTGCTGTGGTAACAGCCTTTGCAGCGGTAACAAGCTTTGCTTCGCCCTCGTTGTTGTAGATAACAACAGTTGCTGTAAGCTCCTGATTCGGTACTAAAGCGTTGTTGTTTACAACGTCAAGCGATACGTTAACGGTTTGTCCGGCGATATTTGCCGAGGTTAATTCAGTACCCTCTGTATCGGTAACGGTAAGATTGCTGTAGTCGCATTTCTTTTGGAGTGCATAGATTTCAAAATCCTTTACAGAAATTGTTGTATCCTGCTGCATTTGTCCCTCTACAAAGCACATTGCTATTCTTCCCAGACGGTCTATTCCGACAGTCTGATTATTTCCTCTGTATGCAGCTGTATCTGCCGCTATAGTACCTCCGTCATTTCCGTTTACACTAAGATTTACGGTAGCATTATTGCCGGTTTCCCAATTGTTGATGTCAACTATATAGCAAACCTCGTTCCAGTTGCTTAAATCCTTAAGATTAATCAAATCAGCACCGTTAGATGTCAATCTGAGTCGGCGGTTATCACCTTCGCCTACAATTGTTGTTTCAAGTAACTTAAAGTAATCCATTCTTTCACTTCTGAAAAATGCAGAATTGTTTTTATTGTTTCCTGCTGCCATAAGTGACCATATCGGACGTACGAGATTGGAATCATTTGCATACTCATTAATTTTTGTCTTATATTTTATAACGTATCTGTCAATTGCTCCCGCTTTCGGCATATCTGTTGTAGCCTGCGGATCAATAGACGAAAGATAATTTAATAAGATAAAGTTTGCTTTGTTGTTAGCTGAACCGTCGCTGAGTGTTGTTTTCTTTGTAAATGTTGCCGCACCGTTTTCAATCTTTGATTCAAAACCGTCTGTGCTCATAACATAATTCATACCGTAATCTTCAACAGACTTTGTGCTGTCATCAAACGAAATATACTTGCTTCCCACAACGCTGTACTTTCTTCCCATAGAATCGGTTACCGAAGTACCGTCTGCCGTTTTGTAGTTAAATACGAGATTTTCCGGCATTTGGCTTCTGTCCTTGAATGTAACCGTATTTCCTACAGTTACCGTATAATCAGCGTTCTTTTCAAGTATACCGCAGTCAACAGTTACTCTGCCGGCATTTTGTGTAATTGTGGGTTCAACCGCTGTTCCGTTACAGGTTACTGTAATTCCGTCTGTGTTTTCAACCTCACGTCCGAAATTGATTTCAAATTTTGTTTCAACCGGTACATTCTGCGCATTGTTTTCCGGCATAACGCTTATCTCAACGGGCTTTTTGTATTCAACCGAATAGATCTCGTCAAAATATGTATTTCCGTTTTGGAGAGCTATTCCCTTTATCATCATATCATTATTTTTTTCGGTATAAATATCCGCAGCATAAATCAAGTGACCGTCAATATAAAACTTAGCATAGATATTTTTTGACGGATCAAGGTGCTTTGCCTTTTCAGTTACAAGCACAAGCTGATGCCATCCCTTGCTTCTCTGCACATCTGACACCTTGCTCATTTCCGAATCACCGATTGCTGTGCCGTAATTCTGCGATGATGTCACAAGATATCTGTTATCCTTGTTATATCCGAATTTTATACCTTGCGAAGTATTTGCCAAGTTATGACAAAAGCTTAAAAATACAGAATTGTTAACTGTTTCCATGCTGTCATAGAACCAAACATTTGTTACTCTTTCCTTTGTCTGCCATGCTAAATATTTAGCGTTCCAAGCATGAGTCGGATAGGGATAGCCATAGAAGAAATAATTGGCTTGACTGCTTGTAGGCGTCATTACTGTATGATTTTCATCTTCCGGGTCAACTTTTTTGGTATAACTGTTGGTAGCATAGTTTGATGTACTCCAGTAATACTCGCCGTCATCTATGAGCAAGCTTACACTCTTATCTCTGTTGCCGATTTTATCCGGGTTTCCCGGCTCAAAGTTTTCCTTGTTAGTTTCCGGATCTTTTGCGTATGCAACATCTTTCATATTTGTATCATTATCAATACCGTCGTTAAAGCTGTCAAACACCGTAATAACAACGCTGCCCTCTGCTTTTGCTATATTATCCTTATCATAAGCAGTTGCGGTAATTACGGTATAGCCGTAGCCTACGGTAGTAAAGCTTCCGTCACGATTAACGCTTGCAATTACATCGGGGTTTTCACTTGTATATACAAGTTCTCCGCCTGTATACTCGTCAAGCTTATAATCTATTGTATTCGGGGTCATTATTCCAGTATCTTCATCAACTATGTTATCCGTTACCGAAAACTTACCTACAAGCTTTCCCTCAGCTCCGACCTTTGAATAATAGGTTGTAGTTCCCGAAAAATTAATTACCGATAGTGTTTCAGTTGTTCCCTCGGCGCTTACAACAGCCGCCGATGTCATTAAGGACAATACCATTGCTATTGTCAGAATTAATGATGTTAATTTTTTCATATCAAACTCTCCTTTAAATTAAATATTAGTTTTGATTGCTTCCGATTTTTCGCTCGATTCAAAAGCGGCTTCCATTACCTTTATAACTCTCAAAGCCTGCTCCGGCTTGATTGTAAGCTCCGCCTTTTTCTCAATTGCGTCAATCATCTGCTCATAAACCGCTGTTATACTGTCATTAAAGTCCTCCGGTGCGGTCAATTCGGTTTTTACCGTCTTTCTCTCTCCGTCCGGTTTTTGTGCCTTGATAGTTTCTGCGCTTGTGTAAATAACGTCGTCAGTCCACCTCGTTTCTTCGTCTGTACTTATAACCTCGCCCCTGCAATCCCAATCATCTATTTTAAGCGTTCCCTTTTCGCCCATAACAAGCCATCTCGGGTGCTTTATAAAGTTGTTGGTTTCCACCCTTATATGAGCTGTAAGTCCGCTTTCAAATGTGATTGTCAAAGTAAAGTTATCCTCAACCTCGGGATATTGAAGCTTATACATTTTGCAGAATACGTTTACAACCTTTTCGTCATACATATACATCAGCTGGTCAAGCAAATGCACTCCCCAGTCAAGAAGCATACCGCCGCCGAGCCTTTTTATTGTTCTCCAACCGGACGGCATACCGTTTTCGTTATCCACGCTTGACTCTATGATGTACGGCTTTCCTATCATACCGCTTTCCACACAGCGTTTCATAAGAACAAAGTCCTTGTTGACTCTGCGGTTCTGGTCAATCGTGAATACTTTTCCGCTTTTTTCGGCAACGCTCATGATTTCGAGAAGTTCCGCCGAGGTCGGTGTAACCGGCTTTTCGCAAAGTACATTCTTCCCTGCTTCAAGAGCCTTTATCGAAAGCTCCTTATGTACCTCGTTCGAGGTCGCTATAAGTACAATATCTATTTCATCATCAGAGAGCATATCTTCATATGAGCTGTATATATGATACCCTTTTTTGTTCGCAAACTCATATTTTTCACCGTTTATATCGTATACTCCCTTAATGATTACTCTCTCATAGCCCTTGTCCTCCAATGCCCAGATATGATACCTTGACATATCTCCGAGTCCGACAATTCCCATTTTATACTGTTTCATACAAACTGTCCTTTCAATTCCTTTATCATGCAATTACTTTTTCTGTGTTTTTGCAAATTCGTCAAGCTGTCTTTGAACCTCGTTTAAAATATTCTGCGCTCCGGCTTTCATCATTCTTTCCTTGTATTCGGGGAACTGAGTTGTGTAGTCCGCAGAGCCGTTGAAGATATTTTTAAATTCACTCTGTACTGTTTCACACTGCGAAATTTCCATCTGAACGTTGGAATTGTCAAATTCAAACTCCATAAGTCTTGCCGGTACAGCTTCCGCATTTATCTTCTTGGTTTCTACCCAAACGTTGGTGTCCTCACCCTCTCTGATATATGCGTTAAACTGATTCCCGAACGCCCATGCCTGATTCATAAAATATCCGCTGTCCTTGTTTTGTCTGACGTGCTCGCTGTCAATCCATTCATAGTGCTTGCCCTCGATACCGTAGCAAAGCAGATTGTAAAGCTCTTTATTTGTTTCAAACTCGTTTATAAGCTTTATGGATTCTGCCGGGTACTTTGTGTTTGCGCTGATTGCCCACATGGTTGCAAGACAGCTGCCCTTGTTAACGGTAACGTGATCGTCAAGAAGTATCGCAATATGCTCTCCGCCGAGCTGTGCCGCCTGTGAAGCTTCAAAGCCGGGCTTCCAGCCTGTTGCGGTAATAACGTATTTGTTTCCCTTGAAATCGTTGTTGTCATCGATAACCGACGCAATATCCTGTCTTATGTAGCCCTTTTTGAACCAATCTCTCATTTTTTCTATTGATCTCATATAATTGGGATCGTCCCACTCAAAAACCGCCTTATATTCATTCTCGTTGCTTCCGTCAAGTCTTATGCAGGAAATAATGCTTTCATATTTTGTTTTATAGCCCAGTCCGGCAGGTCTTACCGGATAAACGTCCGGCTCATTGTCGTGAATCTGCTTTAAGAACGGCTCAATATCGTCAATGGTTTTTATTGAATCAACGTCAAGATTATACTTTTCAGCCCATTTCTTATTCATCGTCATTGCCGGTATCGTGCTGACTATCTGCTGATTCGGAACGCCGTATATATCATCATCATAGGTTGCAGCCTCCCACCAGTAGTCCTCCATTGTGTCCCACAGCTCCGGGCAGTTCTCATCTATCAGCTTTTTCATCGGATAGTATGAGCCGTTCTTTACAGCCTTTTCATAAGGATTCAGCCAGCCCGATGTGAAACATATATCAAATTCTTCATTTGAAGCAAGCTTCATGTTCATTTTTTCGGTGTACGCTCCAACGTCTATGTAAATAAACTCCATTTTTGCGCCGATTTTGTCCGCAACAAGCTCGTTTGCCTTTGCTATAACCTCATCCAGATCAGTTATTGTTCCCGCCATATTCGGCATATAAACCTTAAGAACAGGCTTGTTGTCTACGGTTTCCTCAGTCTTTTTGCAGCCTGCCGCCGCCGTTATAAGCATTGCAGACAGCAACATAACAGATATAATTTTTCTTTTCATTTTTTTAGTCCTCACTTCTTTATTGTTGTTTTTATGATTGTTGTTATTTTATCTTATTATAATATTTTTTCGTATCACCTCTCTTATTAACAGCGTCTGACACTTTATTTTCCGTTATCCCCCTTTCCGATTGGAATTGCAGCTTCAATTTACATATTAACCCTTAACCGAGCCGATAACCATACCCTTTACAAAATACTTCTGGAAGAACGGGAATACTATAAGCGCCGGGCCGGTGACAACAAACATCATAGCCATGTTTGCGGTTTCTCCCGGTATCAGCGACACATCTATCAGCCCCGATGTGTTGTTATCCTGCAAAAGCTTTGCGTTGAGCATTATTCTCTGCAACAGGTACTGTAAGCTTATCAAGTTCATTTTGTCGTTTATGTAAAGCATTGAGGTGTACCAATCGTTCCATTTTCCCAGAAATGACTGGAGCGCCAGTGTTGCAAGAACCGGCTTTGACAGCGGTATCATAAACGTAACCAAAATTCTCCACTCGCTCGCCCCGTCCAGAACCGCAGACTCTATTATCTCCTCCGGCAGCGCCTGGAAGGACGCTCTTATATAGAAGATAGTCCATGCGCTTACCAGTCCCGGGATTATGTACACCCATATGGTATCGCTCAAATGAAGATACCTTGTATACAACAAATATGTCGGAACAAGTCCGCCGCCGAAAAGACAGGTAAAGTAAAAATAGAAATTCAGCCCGTTTTTGAATCTGTACTTTTGTCTTGACAGCGGATATGCCATCATCGAATTGAATATCAACATTCCGAGCGTGCCTGCAACCGAGAATATTATCGTTACGGTGTATGCGTCTATAATGCTTTTCGGATTTGCAAATACATACTTGTATGCCGCAAGGCTGAAATGCCTGGGTATCATGGCGTATCCGTATTTCAAAACGTCCTGTTCCTCCGAGAACGATACGCCCAGACACAATAAAAGCGGATACAGCGTCATTGCGCACATCAGTATCAGTATAATATTTAAGACAATCTGACTTACTTTAATTTTTCTTTTTCCGTTCATTTTTTCATTCCCTTTCTGCCAATTAGAACAAACTTAATTCTTCATCGTATTTTCTTACAATAAAGTTTGTCAGATATACAAGCATAAATCCGACAACCGATTTTAAAAGTCCTACCGCACTTGAAAGCTTCATGTCGCCGATAACCCTCATTGTTCTGTAAAGGTATGTATCGATAACGTCGGTGGTTTTGTAAAGTGCGCCCGAATCTCTTGTCAACTGATAGAAAAGACCGAAATCGGAATTGAATATTCCTCCGACCGCCATTATCAGCTGAAGCACGATAAGCCTTGACAGCATCGGAAGCGTTATATGCTTTATTTCCTGCCACTTTGTGGCACCGTCGATTCTTGCCGCTTCATACAGGGTGTTATCTATTCCCATGAGCGTTGCATAATAAATTATACAGCCCATTCCGACACCCTTCCAAACCTGTGCGAAGTTTAATATCGCCGGCCAGACGGCAGGCTCGTTGTAAAACTGTATTCCCTCAAGTCCGAGGCTTCTCAATATGTTGTTAACTATTCCGTACTGCGGCTGCAAGAATGCGTACACAACATATCCGACCGTTACCCATGAAATAAAATTCGGCGTAATCAGAATCGTCTGATATGCTTTCAGCGCACGTCTGCTGGTAATTTCGTAAAATACAATCGCCAGCGCAATTTCCGCCGCCATAATCGTTACTATAAACAGTGCGTTTAACGAAATCGTGTTTTTTACAAGCCGCAGACAATCGTTGGACAGAACGAAAAACTTGAAATTGTTAAGTCCCACCCATTTACTGCCCCAGATTCCGAGACTGTATTTGTAGTCCTTAAACGCAATTAAAAGTCCGTACAGCGTACAGTAGCTGAATATAAATGTATGCAGTACCGGAAATATGCTCATCTGTATCCATTGCCACTCCCTGCCGCTTATCTTTTTCCTCTTTTTTTCCGGATTGATTTGCCGCATTGCTTTCTTTTCTTTCTCTGCTCTCATTTTTTATTTTTTCCTCCCTTGAAAGCCGCTGCGAGAACAGCGCTCTGTTTTATAACTGCTTTTTATATTAAAATTATAGCATTTATTTTTTTATTTTGGTAAAACAATTTTAAGTTCTTATAATACTTTTTTAAGTTTTTATTGACTGATACAAACTTTTCTAATATAATAATGGTAACGGCAAAAACGGTACATACTAAATAAGCGGCGCAGCTTTGCGGCGGAATGGAGATTATTATGAATTATAACCTTATTATTATTGACGATGAACTCAATCAGCTCAGACAGCTGAAGAATATTGTTGACTGGAACGCTTTGGGCTTCAATATTACGGGTATGTTTTCCGACGTTGAAAAAGCCATGGAATTTTTTAAGAACAATGAGGTATCGGTAATTCTTTCCGATATAAAAATGCACGGTCTGTCGGGGCTTGATCTTGCAAAATACTGTTACTATCACTATCCGTCGACCAAAATTGTTTTTATGAGTGCGTTCAAAGATTTTGAATACGCGCAGCAGGCGCTTCAGTGCAATGTGTATTCGTATCTTTTAAAGCCGCTGAGCGCCGATATAATCACGCGTGAATTTACAAAGCTTTACAACGCTATTTCCACCGCAAAAACAGAATCGGGCGACCGTTGGAACAGCATACTCGAAAACTCTCATCAGCTTTTTTGTATGCTTATGACTCAGCAGTCCGATTTATATAAGATCACAAATTTACTGAACGATGCAGGTATCTTTATAGACCCTAACGACTGCCATACCTCGGTTATAAACGTAAAAATAATAGATTCGGCAAAGTACTTTTCCAATATATGGTATCACGGCAAGGAACGGCTGATAACCGCACTGTCACGGATTATCAGTGCAGAAACACCCGTCTGGTACTGCGTGCTTATCAACTTCATATATGACAGCTTCAATATTCTTATTTTAAGCAAGCAGGATATTGCGTTTAAGACCTTCAGAAAAAATATCTACGAATATACCGAGCAGCTCCACGATATGCTGTTAAATACTCTTTCGATGACAACCTCGGTCAACGTCAGGCAGATTTCCGAAAATCTTTCGGGGCTGAACGTGGCATCCCCTGCCGCCAATGCCCCGATTTCAGACAAGGCTTTGGACGATGTGTTAAAATACATCAACGAGCATTACAACGAAGATATAGCCCTTACCGAAATCGCTTCATTATCCGGCTTTAACCCGGTATATTTCAGCTCACTGTTCAAGAAAAAGACAGGCGTGACATTTGTGGACTATCTGACCGGAATCAGAATCGATCATGCAAAAAAGCTGCTGGAGGATACAAATCTGAAAATTTCACAGATTTCCGCAATGGTTGGTTATAACTACAACTCCTACTTTTCAAAGACCTTTAAGAATATAACCGGTTATCTTCCGAACGAATACCGTTCAATTCACAAAAAAGCATAATTTAACATACAGGCACGTTCCTTATATGCCCGCATAAAAAAGCGTGCATATACCCGACGGGCAGAAAGGCTGTCATAATGAAAAACTCAAACATATTCTCAAAGAAATTCATAAGCCAATACAAGCTGAACAGCTTGTTTGTTCAATACTTTTTTCATTTTGCCTTAGTGGCTCTGATACCGATAATTCTGCTCTGCATCATTTCCTACACCTTTTTTTCAAAAACTCTGCACCGTGAAATATCGGATAAGCTTGCGCTGAAATCCATGCAGGCAGCCGTTACATATGACGATGTTTTTGAAAAAACAAACCGCTTTTACAATCAGCTGAACGTAAGCAGTGACATTCACTACATTCTCCGTCTTAAAGATATTGACGAAATCGGAAACTATATTTCAAACCCTATTGATAAAATAATAGAAGCCACCAACAATTTTACCGAAACCACACACGGAATACAAGGCGTTTACTTATACAATCTGTCTACCGGCTATGTTTTTGCTTTTTTCGGCAATTCGGGAAACTATATTGATAAGTTTTCAGACAAGCTTTGGTATGACGAATATCTTAAAAAAGGCAAAAGCAATTATATTTCCTTTTTTCCCGAGCGGGGTAAAATAGTTTTTTGCTACAACATTCAGGAATTTACAAAATATCCGGGTGTACTGACCGTTACCGTGGACTATGACGGCATAAACAATTCGTTCACCGATGAAAACGAAAGCATTTACTTTACTTTTAACAGTGCCGATTCCTTTGCTATGTCCTCGGACGCCGCAATCATGTCAAAATCGCCGTTTGAGGTAACGGCAAATCTTTCAAATTATCCTGCCGTTCTGCACTTCCGAACTGCGGCAGGCACGCTGAAGCATACGCAGAGAGTATATTATACCGTCTACTTTCTGCTGATTATATTTGCAATACTCTTTTCGCTGCTCCTTGCCCACATTTTCTCGCAGAAGCAGTACCGCTCCATAATCAAGCTGATTTCGGCGCTTGAAGAGCCGACTATTTTCCAAAACGAAAAAAATGCGGGCGAAATATCTTACATTCTGACCGCCTCCCAATTGCTTCATACAAAAATAAACAATCTGGAGGACGTGCTGGCAAAAAAAGCTGTGAATCTTCAAAAGGCGCAGTCCCTCGCACTGCAAAATCAGATTACTCCGCATTTTATAATCAATACGCTGAATCTTATAAACACTTCTATAATTAACGAAGTCGGACACGATACCGAGGCGGTCAAGCTAACCTGTCTTCTGTCAAAGATAGTCGCTTCGTCTACCGATAACACAAAATATATAATACCGTTCAGCGATGAGCTCGAAGCGGCAAAAAATTATATGCACCTCATTTTGATAAAATACGATTACGCCTTTGACGTTCAATGGGATATTGCAACCGATGTATATACTTTAAGCACGATAAAGCATATCATGCAGCCGATACTTGAAAATGCCGTCGAACACGGTATTAAGCCGCTTTTTAACACAAAAGAATGTACAATCAACATAAAAACCTACATCAGTCCCGATAACACGTTCATTATCGAAATAAAAAATAATGGCGAAGCTATCATGAAAAATCAGTTAAACGAGCTTAGAGAAAAACTGAACAGCGAAAATCTTTATACAAACTGCAATATAGGTCTGAGCAACGTAGCCTACAGACTAAAGCTTATATGGGGCAACAATTACGGAGTGGATATAAAATCCGACGGCGAAGAAACGGTTATAACGCTTTCTCAGCCGGTTGTCCGCGAAAATCATGATTTTAAGCTTTTTGAAACGTAAAGCTCAAATTTAAAGGTATATATTTTTAATCATACAGTGTTAGGATAAGTCCCCTGAACGATATTTGAAATATTGTTCAGGGGACTTTGTAAAAATTACACATAAATTCAAAATTAATTCAAAAACATTTAAAAAAATATTGAAAATTGTCAAATTTTATGATACAATAGATATATTATTCTGTTTTTCAAAAAACAAAGGAGGATTTAAAATGTTTAATACATCAACCGTATGTATTATGCTGACAATTGTTGTATACCTGATAGGTATGCTGTTTGTCGGAGTATATTTCACGAAAAAGAACAACTCAGCCTCGGACTTCTATCTGGGCGGCAGAACGCTCGGTCCGCTCGTTACCGCAATGAGTGCGGAGGCTTCCGATATGTCGGGGTATCTGCTTATGGGGCTTCCCGGGCTTGCGTATCTGTCGGGTCTTGCCGACGTAGGCTGGACGATTATAGGTCTTGCCGCAGGTACATATCTCAACTGGCTTTTAACATCAAGAAGGCTTCGCAGATACACGCACCTTTTGGACGCAATCACAATACCGGAATTTTTCTCAAAAAGATTCCATGACAAGAAAAACATACTTTGCGCAATTGCCGCAATTATAATCATTGTATTCTTTATCCCCTACACCGCTTCCGGCTTTGCTGCCTGCGGAAAGCTTTTTGCTTCGCTGTTCGGCGTAAGCTATGTCGGCGCAATGATTATCTCGGCAATCGTTATTGTCGGATATACGGCGGCAGGAGGATTTCTTGCGGCTTCAATCACAGACTTTATTCAGAGCATTATCATGACAGCCGCAATCTTTGCGATTCTTGCGTTTGCAGCCGTAAAAGCCGGCGGTGTTAATGCTGTGGTTGAAAACGTGCAGTCAATGCCGGGCTTCCTTTCAATGACAAGCTCATACTCCCCCGATACCGGTACAAGCTCCGGATATAATCTTCTTCACATAATCACAACCGTTTCATGGGGACTGGGTTATTTCGGTATGCCGCACATTCTTCTCAGATTTATGGCAATCAACGATGAAAAAAATCTTAAACTTTCAAGACGTGTTGCTTCAATCTGGGTTGTTATAGCAATGTTTGTCGCTGTCTGTATAGGAGTTTCGGGCAGAGCGCTGAGCAATTTGGGAATTATCGAGGCTCTTCAGGGTTCCGCCACCGAAACGGTTATCATACGTCTTTCGCATCTGCTTTCCGAATACGGTGTAATACCTGCTATTTTAGCGGGCTTGGTGCTTTCGGGAATACTTGCAAGCACAATGTCAACCGCTGATTCTCAGCTTCTGGCAGCTGCTTCAAGCGTATCGCAGAACATTCTCCAGGAAAAATTCAAGCTTAAGCTTTCCGAAAGACAAAGTATGCTCGCAGCAAGAATTACCGTTATCTCAATTGCAATTCTCGGTGTAATAATTGCAAGAAATCCCGACAGCTCAGTATTCGGCATCGTGTCGTTTGCATGGGCAGGCTTCGGCGCAAGCTTCGGTCCTATAGTTATATGCTCGCTTTTCTGGAAGCGCACAACTCTCCCCGGAGCAGTTTCGGGTATGGCTGCCGGCGGTATTATGGTATTTGTATGGAAATACTTAATCAAGCCTATCGGAGGAGTGTTCGGAGTTTATGAATTGCTTCCGGCATTTATCGTAAGCATTGCAGTAATTATCATTGTCAGCCTTTTGACTAAAGCTCCGAGTGCACAAATCATTGAAGAATTTGAAGCGGTAAGAAAAAGCAAATAACAGTTAAATAAAATGAACCTCCGGATACCGTCTTGCGGTATACCGGAGGTTTTTTTATACAGTTCATACACATATGAACCGATTACATTTCAAAAGTTATTTTATGACCGATTGTTACCGTCTTTCCCGATTCAAGCTTTATGATCCCTTTTTTGTTTTCGATTTTCCGATCCGAATCGACATAATCGGGTATTCCGTTCCACGGCTCTATGCATATGTACTCAGCACCCGGGATTGTCCATAAAAGAAGATACGGGCTGTCGGGGAAATCCACCTTTATCTTTTCGCCGGATACATTGTTTTTCAACGTAACGGAGCGTGAGAAAATGTCCGTAAAAACAAGTGCGTCGGTTTCAAAATACTTGTTTTTAAGATCAAGAGTTTTATCTTTTTTCGGTAGCTTGACAGCTTCATATTTAAGTAGATTTCCGTCAAGCTGCGACGAATTTAATTCCTCCTCAGCTTCAAACTCAACGCTGTAATTTTCAATTCCTCCCGGGCAGGCATACGCTTCATGCGCCCCGATTGAAAAATACATTGTATCGTTTCCGTCGTTCTTTACTTCATAGTCAACAAAAATAACATTGTCCTTTACGGCATATTTCACCCTCAATTCAAAATCAAAGGGATAGCTTTTTTTTGTTTCTTCATTCCCTTTCAAAAGAAACACCGCCGAAGAATCGCTGCGGCTTTCCGTTTCAAACACGGTTTTTCTTGCAAATCCGTGCTTCGGCAGACTGTATTCCTTTCCTTTCCAAATAAAGCAGTCGTCCTTAAGACCGCCGCATATCGGGAAAAGAAGCGGTGCCTGTCCCGACCAGACCTCGGGATTTCCGCCCCAAAGCAGTTCTTTTCCTTTGTATTTCATACTTTTCATTTCCGCACCCAAAGCAGATATTTCAATATCAATTTTGTCATTAAAGATTTTTACTCTGTCCATTTTCATTCTCCGTTCGCAAATATTAATATCGGATAATTGCAAATTTATCCGTTTATCCTATTATACTAAAAATGCCTTTATTTTTCAATAATTTTGAAGAATTATTTTAATTTGCCTTAATTTTTTTAAAATAAGTTTATCCGACACGTATTTTTTTGTACACAATAATAAAATTAAATGTAAAATACAGTAAAATTCTTCTATATTTATTGACTTTTATACAATTAACTGTTATAATATATTAGTTGATATTGCAACTTGATTTTAATGATGAAATTTTCGTGATTATATATAAAAATCAGAGTATTGTTTTCTGATTAAAAAACTACCAAGAGGAGTTGCTGAGTTGGAAAAAATAGTTATAAGGGGCGGTAAAAAACTCGTCGGCGAGGTTTCAATAAGCGGAGCTAAAAATGCGGCAGTAGCAATAATTCCCGCTTGTCTGCTTATAAACGCAAACTGCCGTCTTGAAAATCTTCCCGACATTAAAGATGTCATATTGTATCTTGAAATATTGCAAAATCTGGGTGCTGAAATAAAATATATAAACAAGCACACTGTTGACATTGACTGCACAAACGTAAAGTCCGTTGAACCCGACAGCACGCTTACCGAGAAAATGAGAGGTTCTTCCTACCTCATCGGCGCACTGCTCGGACGTTCGGGCCGCTGCGTTACAAAATCGCCGGGCGGCTGCGACTTCGGCACAAGACCGATCGATCAGCACATAAAGGGTTTTGAAGCGCTGGGGGCAAGAATCAAAACCGAATACGGTACAATTTATGCGGAAGCGGACGAGCTTACGGGCGCAAACGTATACTTTGACGTGGTAAGCGTCGGAGCAACCGTTAATATAATTCTCGGTGCAGTTAAATCAAAAGGTGTAACCATAATCGAAAACGCAGCAAAGGAGCCGCATATTGTCGATCTGGCAAACTTCTTAAACGCAATGGGCGCAAATATCAGAGGTGCCGGAACCGACACCATAAGAATAAAGGGTGTTCAAACGCTCCACGGCGGAATTTATTCCATAATTCCCGACCAGATTGAAGCAGGAACCTTTATGATAGCGGCAGCCGCAACGCGCGGAGATGTTACCATAACAAACATAATTCCACGTCACCTTGAGCCGATTTCGGCAAAGCTGATAGAATCGGGCGCAAAGGTTGAGGAATATGACGATAAGCTGAGAGTCTATGTTCCCGATAACACCGTGTTCAAGAAAATAAACTTTATAGCTCTCCCCTACCCCGGTTATCCGACCGATATGCAGCCGCAGCTTGTTACTTTCTTATCCACCGTAAACGGAACGAGTACGGCAAGAGAGGGAGTATGGGACGACCGTTTCAGATATGTTGCGGAGCTTATCAGAATGGGAGCAAACATCAACGTTGAGGGCAAGCTTGCGATTATAAACGGCGTTGACAAGCTTATGGGCACATCTGTCAGAGCGACCGATTTGAGAGCCGGTGCGGCAATGATAATCGCTGGTCTTATGGCAGACGGCGTTACCGAAATTCATGATATATACCACATCGACCGAGGTTATGAAAACTTTGAAGATAAATTTATAAAGCTCGGCGGAGATATAAAAAGAGTACAGGTTGTATAATTCTGTAACAGGTAATTTTATAACCGCAGTGATTTTCATTGCGGTTATTTTGATTCGGCCGTTTAAAACGGCTGAGCGGATAGGAGATTAGTATGTTTTTTTCACTTGTCAGCGGTTCCTCGGGAAACGCTTCGGTAATACAGCATAATAACACAACGATTCTTATCGACTGCGGTATATCCGGTAAAAAGACCGCAGAGCTTTTAAAAAATGCCGGGATTGCGTGCGAGGATATTGACGCACTGTTAATCACTCACGAGCATATCGATCACACTGCCGGTGCAGGAGTTATTTCGCGCCGTTTCAACATACCGATCTATGCGACCGAAAAAACCATAGAAAACATGAATGTCGGGGTTATTCGTAACGAAAACAAAAAAATCATAACAGCCGGTTCGGATTTTACTATCGGCGACATTGATATTCATTCCTTTAGAATATCGCATGACGCACAAGATCCCGTCGGATATACTCTCACTGCCGGAAACGTTAAATATTCGATTGCAACCGATACCGGAATTATGACGGATGAAATATTTTCCTCAATCTCCGACAGCGACTACATAATGCTTGAAGCCAATCATGATGTGGATATGCTTATGCACGGCGACTATCCTTATGAGCTGAAGCGCAGAATATTGGGCGACAAAGGACACTTGTCAAACAATACTGCGGCAGATACAGTAATCAGTTTGCTTGAAGCCAATGCAAAGGGCATACTGCTTTCACATCTCAGCAATCACAACAACCTCCCCGCCGTTGCTTATCAGACCGTTGCCGAGGCGCTGAAAAAATACGGTGCATCTCCCGGAAAGGATATTGGGCTAAAAGTTGCGGACAGATATGAGGTGACTGCATTTTAATGAAAGTTACTGTAATTTGTATAGGGAAATTAAAGGAAAAATACTTAAAAGAAGCAATCTGTGAATACTCAAAAAGAATTTCACGCTTTGCCAAACTGGATATTATCGAATTGCCCGATGAAAAAATCCCCGAAAATGCCGGAGAAAAGCTTGAAAACAAGGTTTTATCAGCCGAGGGTGACTTGATATTGTCTAAAATAAATCAAGACAGCGTAATTTGCTCAATGTGCATTGAGGGCAGACTTATTACAAGCGAGGAGCTTGCGGAAACGGTTGAAAGCGCAGCAATGGCAAAAGGGCATATTACCTTTATAATAGGCGGTTCGCTCGGTCTTGACGAGCGCATTAAAAAGTTCTCGCAAAAAAAAATCAGCTTCGGAAGAATCACTCTCCCCCATCAGCTGATGAGAGTTGTTCTGCTGGAGCAGATTTACCGAGCTTTTAAAATCAATGCACATGAAACTTACCATAAATGACGCAAAAGATTTTTGCAAAATTGACAACATTCACAAAAAAATCAACAAATTATCCGCAATGTCTTGAAATTTTGTGTTTAATATGATATTATAAATATGTTTTTAATAATATAAAGCTATGATGAAATTCAGTAGTTCATATTTCCCCATAAGAGAGCAGCGGTCATCGGCTGTAAGCCGCAGCGGTAAGAGTATGATACGAACCTTCGTTTCGGAGCTGTATCGGTGAAGCCTTTTCGGTGCGTAGTCGGTAACGGTATGCGGCCGTATAATCGCACAAAAAGAGTCCGGTTTTACCGGGAATCACGGGTGGTACCGCGGAATTGTTGTTTCGTCCCTGCAATATTTGCAGGGATTTTTTAATGCAAAAACAGGCGACACATCAATCGCTTATAAAAAAAGAAAGGAAGAGTTATCAATGAGAGAAAAGCTTCAGGAAATTAAAAATGCCGTTGAAAGCCGTTTGTCAAGCTCCACCGAGCTTGATTCGCTTGAAGATATACGAATCAAGTATCTCGGCAAAAAGGGTGAGCTTACCGCCGTATTAAAGGGTATGGGTAAGCTGTCACCGGAGGAAAGACCGGCTATAGGTGCACTTGCAAACGAAATCAGAGATTTTCTGACAAAGGAAATCGACGAAAAGAAAACAGAGCTTGAAGCAAAGCTTCGCGACGCAAGACTGAAAACGGAGGTTATAGACGTTACCGTTCCCGGCAAGAAAAGAGAATTGGGAACGCTTCACCCTCTTAACAAGGTCTTGAATGAAATAAAGGATACCTTTATAGGTCTTGGCTTTGAAATTGCAGAGGGACCGGAGGTTGAGTATGATTACTACAACTTTGAGGCTCTGAATATCCCGAAAAATCACCCTGCAAGAGATACGCAGGACACCTTCTATATTGAAGATAATATCGTTTTGAGAACGCAAACCTCGCCTATGCAGGTTCGTGTTATGGAAAAGCAAAAACCGCCTATCAGAATAATAGCGCCCGGAATCGTTTACAGAAGCGATACGGTTGACGCAACCCACTCACCGGTATTCCACCAGATTGAGGGGCTTGTTGTGGACAAGGGCATTACAATGTCAGACCTTAAGGGAACGCTTGAAGCCGCCATGAAATCGCTTTACGGCGAAAACTGTAAGGTTCGTTTCCGCCCTCACCATTTCCCGTTCACAGAGCCGTCGGCAGAGCTTGACGTTGCCTGCTTCGTATGCGGCGGCGAGGGCTGCCGGGTGTGCAAGGGCGAGGGCTGGATTGAGGTTCTCGGCTGTGGTATGGTTCATCCAAAGGTTCTTGCAAACTGTGGAATCGATCCGGAGGTATATTCCGGCTTTGCTTTCGGTATCGGTCTTGAAAGAATAGTTATGCGTAAATACGGAATTGACGATTTAAGACTGTTCTTTGAAAACGACCTGAAATTCTTAAAGCAGTTTTAATTGAATATTATCAGAAAGGATTGATTATATATGAAAGTACCAATGAGTTGGTTCGCAGATTACACCGATATGTCGGGCATTACACCGAAGCAATATGCCGAAGCCGTAACCATGACCGGTTCAAAGGTTGAGGGTGTTGAAAACACCGGCGCAGAAATTGAAAATGTCGTAACAGGTAAAATTCTTGAAATAAAGCCGCATGAGGACTCCGACCACATGGTTGTTTGCCGGATTGATGTCGGAGATGAGGTTTTACAGATAGTAACGGGCGCACCGAATGTTAAGGTCGGTCAGATTGTTCCCGTTGCAAAAAATATGTCACACCTCCCCGGCGGTGTTACCATTAAAACAGGTAAACTCAGAGGAGTTGAGTCCTGCGGTATGCTTTGTTCTCACGAAGAACTCGGTCTTACAGACGCAGACCTTGGCTACAAGCCCGAATACGGAATCCTTGTACTTCCCGATGACACAAAGGTCGGCATGGATATAAAGGAATATTTCGGTCTTAACGATGATGTTGTTGAATTTGAAATCACCTCCAACAGACCGGACTGCTTCAGCGTTATCGGTCTTGCAAGAGAAACCGCCGCAACCTTTAAGCGTCCGTTTAAGCTTCATAAACCGGAGGTTCACGATAACAGCGAAAACATTTCGGACATGGTATCGGTTGAGGTTAAAAATCCCGACAAATGCCTTAAATACTGCGCAAAGATGGTTAAAAACGTTAAGATAGGTCCGTCGCCGAGATGGCTTGTAAGACGTCTGCACGCCTGCGGTGTGCGTTCTATCAACAATATTGTCGATATAACAAACTATGTAATGCTCGAATACGGTCAGCCTATGCATGCATTTGATTTAAGAGATCTGAGCGGAAACAAAATCATTGTAAGAGACGCTTCTGACGGCGAGATAATAAAAACACTTGACGATACCGACAGAAAGCTCACCGCAAACGATCTTGTTATTGCAGACGGCGAAAGAGCGGTTGCCGTTGCCGGAGTTATGGGCGGCTTCAATTCAGAGGTTAAGCCCGACACAACAACCATCGTTTTTGAATCGGCAACCTTTGACGCTGTTACCGTAAGACTTACCGCACAAAGAATCGGTTTAAGAACAGAAGCTTCATCACGTTATGAAAAAGGTCTTGACGTCAACAATGCCGTTCCGGCACTTTTGAGAGCCTGCGAGCTTGTTGAAGAATTAGGCTGCGGTGAGGTTGTCGGAGGACTGATAGATATTTCCGGTCATATCAAGCCGCAAAAAGTTCACGAGTTCCGCCCCGATAAAATCAACGCATTTTTGGGTACTGATATTTCAACGGAGGATATGGCGGCATATTTAAGAGCAATCGACTTTGAGGTTGACACAGGAAAAATGACTATTGTTGCTCCGACCTTCAGACCCGATATTGAAGCGGAAGCCGATATTGCCGAGGAAATTGCACGTTTCTACGGCTACGATAAAATCCCGGTAACCGTAATGTCGGGAAGCGCAACAACAGGGAAGCGTTCTCCGATTCAGCTTACAAGAGACAAAATCAGCGATATACTGATAGCACAGGGAATGAGCGAAATCTGCACCTACACCTTTACAAGTCCGTCAATATACGATAAGCTTCTTTTCCCTGCCGACAGCGAAAAGCGCAATTCGGTAACAATATCCAATCCTCTTGGTGAGGACACCTCTGTAATGCGTACAACAACGCTTGCAAGTATGCTTTCGGCTCTCGGATATAACTACAGCCACCAGAATGTTGCCGCAAGTCTTTTTGAAATAGGAAAAATATACATTCCGACAGAAAAGGGCAAGCTTCCCGATGAACCCGAAATTATAACGCTCGGAATGTACGGAAACGACATTGATTTCTATGATATTAAGGGTATTTGCGAGGTTATGCTCTCTGAGCTTAATGTGAAGAATGTTACCTTTGAAGCAGACAGCGAAAACCCGTCATATCACCCCGGCCGCTGTGCCGCCGTACTGGTTGACGGCAAAAAAATCGGTACTGTCGGAGAAGTACACCCAACCTGTGCCGAAAACTTTGAAATCGAAACAAGAGCCTATGCGGCAGAGCTTTGTCTTGCTTCCGTTTTTGAAGCAATCGACAACAACATCAAATTCAAGCCGCTGCCGAAATTCCCGGCAGTAACCAGAGATATTGCAATGCTGGTTGACAAATCACGTCCTGTCGGAGATATTGAAGCCGTAATCAGAAAAGCTTCGGGTCAGCTTCTCGATACTCTCGACTTGTTCGATGTGTACGAGGGCAAGCAGATACCGCCCGGCAAAAAGAGCGTTGCATATGCAATCTCATTCAGAGCCGCAGACAGAAGCCTGACAAATGAAGAAATCAACAAGGTATTCAACAAAATACTAAAAGACCTCGAGTATAAGCTTCAGGCACAGTTAAGATAACAAAAAATACAGGCAGACGTACCGTTTTGGTATGTCTGCCTTGTTTTTTCGTTAAATTTTTGTGGCTTCCCATATGTATATTTTAATATTTATTGACTGTTTTCCATATCTGCGTCCGCTTCCGTTTCTGTGTTGCTTTCATCGGCACTGCGTTCCGCTTTCGACTCGGTATCGGCGTCGGTTTCGGTTTCATTCTCCTTTGCCGAAGTACTTACCTCGTCCTGTCGGTCCTTGTTTTCATTTTGAACGCTTTCCGTTTGGGACGGTATATTTTGCTGAACGTCCTCGCTGTTTTCAGAGTTATTTCCGCATGACGCAGCAGTGCAGGCCATTATCCCGGCACACAATACAGCTATTATTTTTTTCATAATAATCATTCCTTTCATGTTTTAAGACACGGCTTTTTATCCTGATGCCTTGTTATTCTGTCTTTTGTTAACTATTTTCGGAAGCCTTTATAACATTATATTCATGAATATTCGGAATTATTACTTTTTTTCTTAAAAACAATATTTTTATTTTCCCGTTGTCAGATAGCTCAGCGAATACATGAATCCGTCAAGCTTTACCGTCATAATATCTCCTCCCACCGGCTCGCCGGCAACGCAGATAACATTTGCCCGAACGTCCTCCTCGGTTTCTATCGGAAAATTTGATATGATATATGTATACCGTATGGCATTTCTGCCCTTGTATTGCGTGAGATCCAAGCCCGAAAGTTTTTGAAGTTCATTGTAATTATTGTAAACCTCGTCAAAGTTATCGGGTATTTTATAGCTTACCTGTTCTATGCATACAGGCTCGGCTCTCCAGCCGTAGCTGTCGAGAAATTCTATATTTTTCTCGTTCTCATCACTTGCAAGCACTATACAGAATGCGCCGATAATTATAATCACCGCAACCGTAATAACATAATAAAGCATTTTTTTCAATTTACACCTCATATTTCCTTGAATTTGTTATTATTAATTTATGATTAAAGTATATGTTTTGTTACTTTATAATATAATATGTTATCGAAAAACCTTTTTTAATTTTGAAAAATCATTTAAAACCCGATTTTCAATATTCGCAAAATATTCCAAAAGTGTAGATTATACACAGGTATGTATTAAAAGAAAAGCGGCAGAATAAAATATAAAAGGCAGGTGTTTCAGGCATAGCCGCATCTGAGCTGTGCAGGCTCCGTGCCTGAGAAAGGAGGTCTTGAAATGCTTGACAGAATTGCATTGGTACTCGTAATAATCGGTGCGCTTAACTGGGGAAGTATAGGCATATTTAATTTTGACATAGTAGGCGCATTATTCGGCGGTCAGGGTTCGGTAATTTCCAGAATCATATTTACGATAGTCGGAATTGCCGGATTGTGGGCAATAGGTTTGTTGTTTAAGAAAGACGAATTACCCGAATAACAAATAATCTCCGCTGTCTGTATGCTAAGTACGGACAACGGAGATTTTTTACATAATAACCGGGCTTGTTTTAAAGTCATGACCGAAATCGGGCCGGCTTCGGCAAATTGTGTATAGATCGGAGGCAAAAATATCCTTTTCAAACGCATCGCAAAAGCCTTTGTAATCGGCTGTTTTCGTTATAACCGGAAGCTGTGATATTTGCTTTATATCGGAAAGAAGCTTCATTCCCTTTTTGTTCATTCCCAGAACTCTGATATATTCGGGAGCTTTTCGGGGCATTTCTTTGTCTATCTCCAGTAAAACAGAAAGAAGTATGCGGT
The DNA here is from genome assembly GCA_934462715.1 of uncultured Clostridia bacterium. GTDB lineage: Bacteria > Bacillota > Clostridia > UBA1381 > UBA1381 > RGIG1988. Next base: position 114,940 of record CAKSIJ010000004.1, on the reverse strand, counting down.
TGATTTTACTTTTTGTGTACCGTTTGCTTTTTATATAATCGGAAATATCGGCAAAGTCCGCACATTGATATACCGACGCTTTGATTCGGTTTTCAAGTCCCTCCGCAACCTCGTTTATTACGGCTATTTCCCGTGCGGATTTTGTTCTCAGAGTGTACATAAGAACAGAGCTTAGACTGTTTGTATCTGTCTTTTCGGCATTTTTGTAAAGCTCAAAAGCATTATCCGGAACAAGCGCTTCGATCGCTTTATCCTCCGATACAAGACTTCTGATTGCCGATGCGGAAGCAATATTTCCGTGAGCCTCAAAATCGTGATGACCTGCCGAATTACGCTTTATTCCTATCGGCACTATATTGCTGTTTAAGCGGATTAGTGCCTTAATATATTCAATCGCAAGAATATTATTCGGCTGTTCGAGGACAGCGCTGTCAATGAATTCAGAAAAAGCCGCCGTTCTTGCCGCAGGGTAGCTTTTTCCGTCCGATAAAAGCCTTTTTATTTCACCCGAAACCTGCGGCGGCTCGTCCAGAAGCAATTCAGCCGCTTTAAAAAGCGGAGAAATATCGCCGCACTCCGTTCCGAAATACAGCCTGTCAACCACTCCGAGCTTATCGCAAAGAGATACTCCCCCAAAAGCAAACAGCTCGGCAGGACTAAGACTGTAAACAACCGGAAGCATAATGACAAGATCCGCTCCCGAGAGCAACGCTGCTTTCGTCCTTATAAATTTATCATATATCGCGGCAGCTCCCCGCTGAACAAAATCTCCGCTCATTATGCAGATAACAGAATCGCTTTCTTTTTTCATCTGTTCAAGCTGATAATAGTGACCGTTATGAAACGGATTGTATTCGCATATAACAGCTGAAATCATAATTTAACCCTCATTTTTTCTCCGCCCATTGCGACGGTGTTAATACTGCGGTCAAAAAGGAAAAACGGTAAAATGCGCAGCGTTTTTTTACCTGTTATTTTTTATCGGATATAACCTTTCCCCAACAGCCTATCTTTGTCAGCATATCCTTTTCGGAATAAAAGGAATACGGCTTATCAAGATCGTTTGCATATTTTCCGCACATCATTGCAAGCTCTTTCATAAATTTATCTTCATTCTGAGTAGGCTTGTCAGAATCCTTTTCAACGTAAAAATATACTCTGAAAAATTCACGGCAGAAAAATTCCAGATCTATTGCACCTCTTTTAATGCTTTCAAGCAGAAAAATAAGTTCTTCCCGTCTTGTCATATAATATCACCTACCGTAATCAACTGTTTATAACGCCTATTGTATCGGCACTGTTTGATTTTTTGTTTTTTTCGGGCAGCTGTACAAGCATGATTGCGGCAAACATCAGAACACAGCCGACTATTTCGCGTGCGGAAAGCTGACCGCCGGTAAGATTCCAGCCGAGGGCGACAAGGATAACGTTTGACAGCGTTGCAAACAGCGATTCAAGACTCATAAGAATCGAAGCGGAGGTCGGGTCGGTGTACTTCTGACCGACAATCTGGAGAGTGTAACCCACTCCGCAGCTGAATATGCCGGCATATGCAATCGGCAGCCATGAATTTAAAATAGGTTTTAGCTGAGGTTCTTCAAAAATGAACATCCAAAGCACATTTATAATACCGCACACAAAAAACTGTATGCACGAAAGCTTTACTCCGTCAACCAATGGCGATACCTTGTCTATAACAAGGATATGTGCGGTAAAAAGAATTGCGCAGATGAATATAAGTATATCGCCCTTATTAATGGCAAGCTCGAAATTTATGCACATGAGATAAAGTCCGCATACCGCAACAAGCACCGCCGCAACAAGCACAGGGCGCAGCTTTTTGCCGGTAAACAAACCGATAATCGGGACAAATACCATATACAATGCCGTAATAAATCCGCCCTTTCCCGGGCTTGTATATTTAAGACCGATTGTTTGTATGGTTGAAGCAAGACACAAAATAACTCCGCAGGCAAGTCCTCCGAGCAAAAGCGTTTTATCAACCGGTGCAACAGGCTGACCGCGCTTTTTCTTACCCGAATCTATAATATATATAACAGGAAGAAGCACCAGTCCGCCGAGTATGCTTCTTATTCCGTTAAACGCCGATGGTGATATTTCTTCAACACCCTTGCTCTGTGCTATAAATGATACACCCCATATAAATGCGGTCAAAAGAAGCATTAAATTTCCTTTGAGTTTTGTGTTTTTCATATGAATCAGTCCTTTTTGTATTAAATTACTATCTGACCATATTATTATACATCATCACAGCATTTCAGTCAATTGATATTATGCATTATTTTTTTCTCAAATAAAATGATAAATATAACAAGATTCTACAGTATAAACCAAACAGGCAACTGTAAATCCGCAAGTTTTACAATTACCCGTATCGGTTAGGCATGAGAGAGCCGAGCTCGCGCCTAACCCTCATTTATAATTTTTTCCGTTTTCTTCTCAAAGTCATCATTTACGGACAGCATATCCTCTTTGACCCTTGCTTTTTCCTTTCCGGAAATTTCAAAATACAATTTAAGCTTCGGTTCTGTTCCTGACGGTCTTATGGCAATCCAGCCGTTCTCTGTAATAAGCTTTATAACATTCGATTTCGGCAGATTATTTATTCCGTTTTCGTAGTCCTCTGTTTTAATAACCTTGAATCCCGCTATATCCGAAAACGGATTGTTTCTGATACTGCTCATCACGTGTTTTATTTTTTCGGCACCGGAGGCCCCGGGAATTGTGTAGGTTTTTAAAAGCTGTTCGCTGTAACCGTATTTTTTGTATAAATCTGCCATTCCGTCATATACGCTTTTTCCTTTTGCAATATAGTCCGCCGTCATTTGACATATAAGCATTGAAGCAACAACAGCGTCCTTATCTCTTGCGTACGTGCCTTTCAGATAGCCGTAGCTTTCTTCAAGTCCGAAAATGAACCGTTCTTCATTCCCCTGCTTTTCAAATTCTCCGATTTTTTCGCCTATGTACTTAAAACCGGTTAAAACATTTACCGTTCCGACGCCGTATTCATCCGTGATTTTTTCTATAATATCCGTTGTTACAATTGTTTTTACGACAGTACCGTTCTTAGGAATTCTGTTTTCTTCAGAGAGCTTTCGCAATATAAATTCGCACATCAACGCTCCTGTCTGATTTCCGTTTAAGCATACATACTCGTTTTCACGGTTTTTCACCGCAATTCCCACTCTGTCGCAATCGGGATCTGTACCGAGCACCAGATCGGCATTTATCCTTTTAGCATACTCTATCGCCATGCTCATTGCCGCACTGTCCTCCGGATTCGGGGATTTGACTGTCTTAAAATCGCCGTCCGGCAGCTCCTGCTCCGGAACGACAAAAGCATTTTTCACACCGATTTCGGACAGTATTCGTCTTACCGGAATATTGCCCGTTCCGTGCAGAGGAGTATATACAACCCTCATATTTTCGGGGATTTTCACCCCGAGCGATTCCTTTAAAACCGCATTGATATACGCATCGTCGATTTCCTTTCCGACAATTTTATATGACGGATTTTCGCTTATTTTAACATCGGCAAAAATGTCGGTTTTGTCTATATACCCTGCAATCCTTTCGGCAGGCTCGGGCGGCAGCTGACAGCCGTCGCCTGCATATATTTTATATCCGTTATATTCTTTCGGATTGTGACTTGCGGTGATCATTATCCCCCGTATGCATTTTAAGTATCTTACCGCAAAGGATAATTCCGGGGTCGCTCTTAATGAGTCAAAAACATATGCCGTAATTCCGTTTGCCGAAAGAACGCTTGCACATTCTTTTGCAAATTCTTCAGACATTTTTCTTGAATCATAGGAAATAACAACCCCCATTTTGTCACCGCCCGGTATTCCCTTTATTTCATTTGCCAAGCCTTGCGTGATTTTTCTTACTGTATACACATTGATACGGTTCGTTCCGACGCCTAAAATCCCCCTCATTCCGCCTGTTCCGAACTCAAGATTGCGGTAAAAGCAATCGCTGATTTCCTCATCGGCCATTTTCTTTAATTCTTCCTTTGTCTTTTCGTCAACCGCCGGGCTGTTCAGCCATTTTTTATATTCAGTTTTATACATCTATTATACCTCTTTTCACAATTTCACTTTAACCGAAAGCGCTTCGCCGAATGTTTCAAAAAAACAATTCAGCGGTTTTACGCTTATTACGCACTCATCAATATCCTGATTCGGAATATCTGTTTTGTAAATTTTGTCCTGTTCTATATTCATTGAAAGCTTATAAAAATCGGTATGCCGTTTCGTGCGATATATCTCTTTCCCTGCCGTGTCACAAACAGAAATATCATAGTATTCCACTATCGTATCGTTCAGAAAGCTTTGCTCAATATCCAACATAATGCTGTCATTTTCCGCATAGGCATTGATTTTTGCGTCAGGCTTAAAACCGTTTTTCGGATAATTTTCTTTTCTGTCTTTTCCGTATTTGTATATACCTCTTTTGTTTTCGTCAACATCGATTTCCCACGCTTCTTTCCAGACCTTATTGCAGGAATTATCAACTCTGTAAACGTTCACTTTATTTTTTGTCACCTCAAAAAACAGACTCTGCGACACGCACTCCACCCTCGGCTTTAAAAAATCACAGCCGTCAAAGCAGGAAACTCCGGCGCACATCGGTGCGCTTATCATGGTAAAGCCGTTCTGGAAAATTGATTTTTCGTCCAGGAAATGACTGTGTTCATGACCGCCCGTAAAAATCACTCTCGGCTGCTTCTTTAAGTAATCGCAAAAGCTTTTTGAAAAAAGTGTACTGTTTTCGGAATATGCAACAGTATCGGGAATACTGCCGTGATGAAAAACAAATATCGGTAAATCATTATCCTTTTTCGCCTTTTCAATTTCGGCAACCGCCCATTCCTCCTCCGCATCTCCCACGGTGAAATCCCACGAACACGCTCCCATTTTTATGAAATGATACCCCGATACCGTAATATGCTCGTGAATCGGCGATGAAAATTTCTCACTCCACATCGAAAATGCGTCATAAGTTATTTTTTCCTCTGTATTTCCTTGCGGAAATTCGTGATTTCCTAAAACGAAAAGCTTTCTTTTTTCCGGTATGTATTTTTCAATTTCCGCATTTGCTATGTCGTAGCACTCTGAATTGAGCTTTTCGCATTTCGGCTTGTCGTACGATTCCACCTGATACACAATATCGCCGTTAAAAACATACAAATTACATTCTTTATGATTCTCACTGTAATATTTCAGTGTTTTTGAAAACTTGTTTATTTCATCACCGAACGATGTAATGTGAGCATCGGATATTACACAAAAGCTTAAATCACACATATTAGTCCTCCATTCCGCCGCCGTGCGGCGATACAAGCCTCAACGTGGAAAAGATGCAAGCAGGTTGCCTTTTTGAGAGGTGACGGCGTATGTTTATACTCCTAACCTCGAAAAGAGGTAAGATGCGCAGCATATTTTTCACGTTTTTCCTTTCCGTTGAATCTGTTACCATATTATTTCATCTTTTGCAAACGGGTTGTCTATTGTTATCCTGCCTGCCTCGCAGTCGCCTATACCGCTATACAAATTAACCTTTTCATCATTTCTTTTGCAGATTCCCGAGGTAAACGCACAATCAACCAAATCGGGCTTTTTTGAAGGGCCTTCGGGATAACAACTTCTTGTGCCTATTATTTTAAAATCCGATACCTCGAAGGTTATCGGGTCAAATACAAAAGCGGTATTCATATAAACCGACACGCCGTTATCGTTATAGGACTGATGTCCGATTACCCCTATTTTCCCGCTTTTCAAGCGATAGCACTGATTACAGCCGCCCCATTCATCATTGTGTATCAGTCCCTCAACGACTTTAGCATTTTGTATTTTATCGGCGCAAAGCTCATCAAGGCTTTTTACTGTTGTGAAGCCGACAACCGACTCGCTTCCGTACTTTTTATAGATTTCCTTGCTTCTCGGGCGTGAAAATACTCCTATTTCACCGTTGTCAAGCTCAATCAGACGGATATCCTTCATGTAGTCGGGGCCTGTTGTAAAGTAGTACATATTGTTTATGTCGAGTCCCCGATAGAAATATCCGTAATAGGTGTCGATTTCACCTTTGGAATATCTGACATGAGTTCCGCCCATTACTATTTCATCTCCGATTTTTGAAATGTACGGATCTTCAAGTTGATAAATCATGCTGTTTTGAATCAACGAATATGTATCATCTCCGGTTTTCTCAAAAAGTCTTACCCAGCTTCTTGCCCATTCCTCTCTTTTTTCCAATCTTCCGAAAATATATGTTTTGTTTTGAAATTCAAAGGGGATTGACGGATTGTATACGTCAAAGCCGTCAACGCCGATAAATTTCAGTTTTTTTGAATCGTATATTTTTTTGTTTTTTTCAAATTCCTCTTTTAATTTCTTTAAGCGCATAATTAATTCTCCTTAATGTGCAGTTTTTTCAAATGATGTGTAAAAAGAATAAAAAGCTTCGCCCCGGATTTTGGGGTCGGAGCTTTTTATTTCAATTTATTGTAAAATGGCAGTATTACAATTCGTTAGTTATAATCTACAGTATACAAAAGTTCACTTAGATTCAGTTCCATTGAAATAGGCTGTCCCGAGCGTACATTTATAAACTGAGAAATCCTTAGTTTAGCCGGTTTGGTCCAATCAGCATCTTTCTCAAAAACCGGGAGCTTTAGCGTTTCTCCATAATAGCTGAATGTTATACCTGTGTTATCGGCACTTACTACAAGCGGTGACGGAGTATTAAACTCATGAAAATACATTTGGCTTATAAATGCGCCGTTTCCTCGTATATCTCCCTGGAAAAGCTTTTTGCCGTTTGCATAACTCCAGTAATTATCCGGATTATCCTGTCCGGTTTTAGTGCCTCTGCCCCAAAAAAATCTCGAAATAACCTTATCGTTTTCGTCAACGATATCAAAATGCATACCGGCAGAGTTTTGCTCATTTCCAAGCGTTCCGTAATTCATCCAGCCGCCCAGCTGTGCTATTTTTGAATTTAGCGTCCAGCCTTTAATATCGCCTTTTATTGAAGGCAGCTTTCTATAGGTTATTCTTGATTTATCCTTTGTTGCATCATCCCACGAAGCATATGTGCAAATGCTGATATCCCTTTCCTCATCATAACCGTCATTTACAACATTCGTTTTATTTATCGAGAATTGGTTTATTCCAGTTTCTGCTGTCCACCCTGCTGTTCCGGATTCAATTGTTGCATCGAACGGCAGACCGTCAAGAAGATTATAAGTCAAATGCTTTTCGTTGATGTATTTTTCATTGCTTCGATATAAATAATCATCAATTTGTACTCCTCTCGCAACTCCGGTAAATTGTGCATATATCTTTGGTGCTGAATATGCCGTACCGTTTTTACTGCACTCAATCTCAATCGGATACAGCTCGCCGGTTTTTAAGTCCTTAGGAAAATTAATCAGTTTTGTTCCTGTTGCATTTAATATTTCCTCTTTATTCAATACAATTCTCAAATTACCTTTTGTTATACACTGAAGTTTTGTAATGTTTTCCGGCACTTTGAAGAATCCGGTATATCTGAGCAGAAAATCATCATTTGTATCTGTTGCGACAGCACTATTAAACACTGTGCTGGCCCCGGAAGCTGTTACGAAATCCGCATCATATTCTTTTTGCGGTAAATACTCCCATGACAGACCGTTTCTCAAGCCCATATCAAGTTTTATATTGATTGTCTGTACTTCTATGCTATTTAGTCCCGTCACTCTCCAGCGCCATACGCCGCCTTTGTGACTTTCGTCATTCTGATATATATACATCTCATCATCAGACATTCCTTCCGGGCGGACAAAGTAAAAGTCAAAGCCGTTACCTGCCATATTTCCCACGTTCCAATTTTCGCCGTATTCAGCTTTCTGCTTCGACGCATTTCCGAATACTCCGACCAAAAGTCCGTTATCATAATAATGATAGAATTTATCGGCTTGACCGCTCTTGTAAAATTCACCGTAATATTGGTATATTATATTTTTTCCGAATGTTTTTACATCACTTGCCGTTCCCGAAACCCCGTTACCGGCTTCAAAGATACCGTCCTTCGGAAAATCTCCCCTGTAGTTTTTAGAACCTTGAGGCGAAGTTTTGAACAACCACTTTGTAGTATCTCCATTCAAGTCAACGCCGCCCAGATGCATTACCTTAGCGTCTCTGAATGTTTGCGTTCCTCCTATCCACGGTGACATTACAGCCAGAACTCCAGATGAAGTAATCGGCAGACAGGTGCTTCTGCTTCCGCTGCTTGTCGGGCTGTAATCGTCAACCGGCACTCTTGCAAGCTCTCTTTTTTCACTCCATATAGGATTATTATCCTCATCAAAGCCTTGCAAATCACATATTGACCACACTTTATCCATTCCCGTCTGGAGATATTGTCCAAGACTACCGTCCTGTCTCAATTCCCATCTGGTAAGGTCTATCCCGGTATTTCGCAAATATGTGTCGCAAATTTCATATAAATATTTTGTATTTGCATTTGCGTCATATATCTTTGTATAGGTTCTTCCGTTTGAAAGAGTCATGGTATCTTCCATAAGATCCTGATCGTAATAGCTTATATTTTCAGCTACCTTTATCCAGTTTCTTTTAAGCTTCCATGCCTTTTTGCTGTCCGGCTCGCTGTAATCTATTTCAAACTCTCTTAAATTTGTAAAAAGTCTTGTGGGATTATTTAAGTCAACAGCCGCATTGTGGCTTGACCACTGATACATTATGGTATCGGCAATAACCGGTGTGCCGCTTGACAAATCAAGCTTTCTTGCACGGCAGTTTCCCAAATCTCCGAACCAAAGTATGTTACTGTCCTCTTCAAAAGCAACGAAAGTATTATTCTGAATAGGATCCTTATCATTTAACAAAAGCTTATCATCTTTAACTGTAGGATCTGTATAATAGCTTTCTCCGCTGCCGAATGTCCATGTTCTTTGCTTTGTTGTAACATCGAATGCCTTTATCTTGTTTTCGTTTCCGCCATCTGCTACTACAAGTGTTTTTCCGTCGGGCGATACTGCAAGGTCACGGATATCGTCAAAAGCTTCGTCAAAGGTATCAACAAGAGTCAGCGTACCGCTGTCATCAACCGTATAGTAGCTTACAGACATTGTACCCTCAGAATTTTTGTATCCCACATAAATTCCGTTACCGTAATCGCAGCAAAGTGCCTGCGGTCTTTCAAGCTCGATTTCGGTAAGATTTTGACCTGTTGTTTTATTTAAAACATATACTTTTCCTGTATAAATGTAGGATACAAACAGGAAATCTCCGTTATTCTGTGCGTCCAGTCCGCCTATATTGGCACATGATTCATGTTCAAGATAGTTTATGGTGCTCGGGTACGCATTTGTGTGTCCCCAGTGGTTTGCCGCCGGTCTTCCGTATTCAAAAGTAACCTGTTCGTGAGTTTTTGCGTCATAAGCATAAACAAACGTACGTACACCGCCCGGCTCGGTATTTCCGTAATACAACAATTTTCCGTCTGAAGCAACTCTTCTGCTTGTCTGATTACCGACTCCAAACCGTTCGGTATTGCAGGAAATATGCGGATTTGAGGTTCTGAAGAATACACCTGTCTTTATTCCCTCCTGATACGGCTGTGTGTAGTACATTTTGCCGTCTACGCAAACCATATCACCTATAAAGCTGCCGCCGTGGAATTTTGTATCGTCAGATTCCCATTCGCTGTTATTTCCTATAATAGTGTCAAAATTATACGATACGTTATTCGACATCACCTTTACGCTGTATTTCTTGCTTTCCGCCAGATATCCGTTATCGTCTTTTCCGTCCCATATCCCCTCATGCTCTCCGGCGGCGGTCTTTTCACCGCTCCAAAGAGTTCTAATCAATCTGTTATTCTCATCATAAACGCCTGCCGAGGTCACGCAGTCCTTTTCAACCGAATATGTAAACTTCAATCCCTGCGGCTTTAAAACCTCCGTGCGCGGCTTCATGTTATTTGCATTATCCCAAATAAAAACCTTTAAATATGAGGATAACAAATCAATGCCGTCTACATCAATGCTTTCCTCAAAATCAAATTTCTCACCGGGCAGAACCTTTCTTGTTTCCCCCGACGCTGTCTTTTTTAAAACGTCATTTTCATATACCGCCGCAAAAACGGTAAATTCCAATGTATCCGTTCCGTTGTTCTCGCCGAAGATGTGATAGGAATTTTCCCCCCAATCGAGGTACTCCCTGTCAAACGCAAAGCCTATATCGGTTTGCGCAAGCACGGTATTGAAGCCGCAGATTCCCACACAATAAATACTCAGCAAAATTGCCGATATTAACCTTTTAATTTTCATCTGATTTCCCTTTTCACGCAAATTATTTAACAATTTCTTCTGATTTTTATATTACATTCTTAATAAACTGTTTTTTATTTTTTCCCTGCACGGCGGAAGCTTTGTTCCGCCGTGCAAAGAAAGCTTATTTTACTTTTTTAACGATGCGTTTTCAAGCAAAGGCTTGAATGTCTTTAATGAGTCAAACAAGAATACCTTTACATTGTATTTTGAGTAATCGGTATCGGCAGGTACTGTCAGTTCAAGTGCGCCCAAGGACTGCAAATATGCGCCCTCAGTGATTGTCTGCTCTGTTCCTGTCTTAACGTCTACAAGCTTGTTGTCCTTATAAAGCGCAGCAACCGGGATACCCTTAATCTCGCCTTGCTTTATGTTGTTTGTAATCTTAGGTGTAACTGTGAGCTTGCCCTCTGCGATTGTGCTTGACGAATATGCTGCCGAAAGCTTAAATTCCTCCGGAGTTGAAGCCGGTGCAACGGTAAAACTTACTGTTTCGGCAGCGCCGTCTACAGGTTCATTCATTGAATCCATCGGTGTAACCGTTATTGTGTAATCTCCCGGTTCTGTTATAGTATATTTCAACGAAGCCCAGTAGTCGCCTTCGTTAAAGCCCCAGCCCTCGATGTCAGTATAATTTACATAGGTCGGTTCCTGATTGTTTACGGTTATCATAAATACATTACCGTCATATGCCGCTCCTGCGAGCTTGCCTGTCAATGTATACGGTGCTTCAACAATTTCCGGTACGCTGTCAAGCTTCAGGTCAACCGGCAAAGCAGTCGACATATCATATACATAAACCTTTGACATCCATTGCGGTACACAGTTTGCTCCCGTAAGACTGCTCGGTGCAACATACATTCTGTTTCCGTATATTACATAATTTAATACCGGAGTACCGATTCTTGACACAGTCGCATAAGCGTCCTCAATTTCTGTTTTATCCTCGGTAAGCTTAAAGAAATATTCACATGCCGCATTGTTTCCTCTTCCGCCCATGATGTTAACATAAAGCCAGTTGCCTACTTCCGCAATTGTTGTTGCTGAGAACAAAATTCCCTCTCTGTTGCCTCTTCCGTATGTCGGATGAATTACCTGTTTTTCTTCAAGCGCAGTATCATTTTTTACATCAAATACTATAATCATCGGATCATTTTGCGTATAGTCTGACAGTCCCTCATCATAAGACAGAATTGTATACATATAATCCTCATGAGTATCCATTAATATGGTAACCTTTCTGTTAACTGTTCTGTACTCTTTTCTTGCAAGCTCTACAGGATTATTCGGATCTGTCAAATCATATTTAACAACTGTCTGACAGAATTTTTCCTCCTGATCTCCGCTTAACGGATACTGAATCCATGCGTAGCCCTTGTTTCCGCAAACGCTGAATTCTCTGAAGTTTACTGCTTTTGCATTTGTGCAGTCTGACGGCAAATCAAAATTCAGCCATTCATTCCACTTGTACTGTGTATATGAAATGTTTCTATTTGCAATATCACCGATATTTGCTATTGATATGCCGTCAACACGGTTATAAGTCATATTATTGTTTGGAATGGTCAAAAGCTTATCGCCGATAAAAAAGTGTCTGAATCCTTGATAGGCTGAACCGCTGATATTTACATTGCCTGCACACAAAAGATTTACATTGTTTACTTCTCCGTTCAAATGCACTCTTGTCGGCACTTCATAATAAGCATTTTCACGGTCTATTGTATTTTCAAAAATCGCTACGCTCAAGTTCTGTTTTCCGTCCTGTGCATAGTTTGTTGTGTATCCGCGCGGTGCGACATAACAGTAAATATAATCATCGGTAACGTCCAAGCCTACGGTACAATAATCGGCATACTCGGCAGATCCGTTGATTCCCAGATCCTCCTGACAGTCCCAATCGGCAATCATTGTCTTGCCGCCGTTTGTAATATCATATACCTGAATCTGCGAGCTGTTCTTTGTAAGCCAGCCCTTGCTTACAAATCCCTCCACTGTTATTTTGTCACCGTTATCATCAAGTATGTAGTTTCCGTTTATATCTGTCTTTGCCCATACTCCGCCGCCTTCATTCGCCGCAAAAACAGTACCCTCATTGTAGTAATACATATCGCTTGTCGCAACATTTCTGTTTTCCGGGGTTCTGACATTCATCAGATACTGGTTCATCAAAACAAACAGGTAGCCATTCCATTCGCACATATCCGCACCGTTTCTTTGTACATATGCGTACTTTGAATTTTTTAGAGTTTCGGCGTCAACAATTGTATCGTCCATTCCCGCTGTCAGAAGAATTGAATTGTCATTTCCAGGCCAGCCTGATTTAAACAGCTTGTCATAATGAGTAAAATCTTCTTTCCATGGTGCGGTAAAACCCGAAAACCAAGCGTTGTTTCCGTATGCTATTCCTGTATCCTTGTACTGCAAGTTATCACTTTGATCCCATTTCCATGCTTTGTTAAACTGGAAAGTCATTCTTGAGTCCGTCTGCTCCACATCCGTTGCTTCAAAAAAATCACCTGTTGGATAAAATCCCGCAAATGCTGTCGGCATTGCTGAAGCCAGCATTGCAGCTGTCAGTACAGTACCTATAATTCTTTTTTTCATTTTGTTTCCTCCTTTTTTTGTTTACTCTCCGGCGGCTGCGCCGCCGGAGCTGTTCATGTTTTCACTTTGCCCTTTTATTTTGAAAATTTAATCACTCCCCACTTATCGGGATAGAATCTTGCCTCGTTGGGCAGGTCGGAAACAAGACCCGTATCCTTGTTATAATAGTAGATTCTTGCCGTGTTTATCGTGCCGGCTTCATCAGAAGCCACGATTCCGACATCACCGGAAAGCGTTGTATCGTCATCGACCGTAATACCCAGAGCCGCAAACGGAATTGCCGCCTCCAGAGTATAGCCGGAAATCGACTTAACTATTGAGATTTCGGCGTTATCTATTATTTTAACAACGTCAAAATCAACACTGCCGACAGGTGAGTTGTAGTTGTAGAAATTCGAGCCGTCGGCATTTGCGTCCTTTTGCTTATAAAGAACCGCAATCGGCTTGCCCTGCATTTCGGACAGTGAAATTCTCAAATCTCCGCTTGCAGGATCGGAGCTGTTATTATTGGTCGGACTTAAGAATATGTCCGCAACGTCACCTGTTTTAAACAGCTTTTCAAAGTTTGCACCGCCGTTTACCATAGGTGAATTATCCTTAACATCAAAGAATGCATACAGCTTCTCATCATCATACGAAAGTCTGATTGAAGCGCTCTCGGCAGCTCCCGAAACCTCTACGGCTTTTGTTCCCTGCCAATCCTTGATGTCACCGTCTATTGTCATTGCGGAGGGTGCTCTCTTGGCAATAATGCTTGTATCGTCTTGCTGTTCGTTATTTTGAATTTTCTTCTTTTCCGTAGGCTCAACATATCCGCGCGCTGCGTCAAGCTTATCTATAGTCGCAATTAATTCTATCGGCTCCAAACGCTTTATTGTTTCAAGTCCCCGAACCTCGCAGACAAGTCCGCCGCCTCTCGCTATACTTGTCAGCAGTCTGACCTTGCCGTCATTTTGTTTGACAAATATTCCCGAAAACGGCTCTCCGCCCTCGGAAAGATAATTAAGGTTTTTACCCTTTGCCTCCTCAACGCTCGGTGCTATCAGCTGCGCAGGCCGTCTTACGTCAACAAACAGAGTGCAGACCTGAATACCGTCGGTAGTAAACACAGTATCGCAGCCGTAGTTTCCTCTTACCGCAAAAACTCTTTCGCCGTCAACCTCAGCGTCACCGAGTATTTTCAAAGGTCCTGTAAAATCACTGTTTCTTTCGGTAATCAAAGCATAATGCGAACCTGCTACGCCCGGATATTTATTATAAATATACCAGTTTTGTGTCAGCTTTTCCGTACCGTGATCTATGGACCAGCTGCTCAAATCATTCATTCCTCTGTCCTGAACGGCATACAGGTTGTTCATCTTTATAAAGTCATTTGTGCCGTCCAAAATATAAATTTCATCTCCACCGCTAAGCTCCTGTCTGTAATTCTTGATCGAATCCATAGTGTAGACCGGAGCCCCGTTTTCTCTGAAATATGCCGGAATGTATTCTGTTACTCCTGCTCCCGATCCTACTCCCAAAAACCGTAAATCGGTTTTTGCCATTCTGCCGCCCCAGCCGCTTCTCGGATTTAAGTAGTAATACGACGCACCCTTTGTGTTCGGTAAGAATATACATTCCGATTCCTGCAACATTCCGTCGCCGTTTTCATCATTCCACAAATACAGCCACTGCCACGGCATAGAGCTCATTTTCGGATAATATTTACTGAAAGGAAAACCGTTTCCGCTTACTTTAAAGTCTTTTGTATAGTTGACGCACCACCAGTCACTGAACGGTGAATTGTTGTTATTCTGCACAACCGAACACGTCAGTCCCACTGCGCTCATGGGCTTGAATATTCCGTTTTCGTCCTCCATATACAAAACCGTCGGATCATAGTAAGCATATCCCGGCTGATAAATATATTCATGCCGTTCGCCCGAAGCGTCACTGTAAAAATGCTGTATTGTTCCGTAAGTACCGGTCGGTATCGGGAAGCCCTCACCCTTTTCCATATCCGGGCACCACAGAATTCTTGTCACTTCATAGCTGTCTGTTTCCCTATTTAATTTCATTTCAACAGGTCCTGCATATGCAAGCTCGGGATTTTGGTCGTGGATGAATGTTCCCGCTCCGCCGTATGCGGCGTTTCCTATGTAATCGCGAATCAGCTTTCCGTCCTTGCCCCATACGGATATTCTTCTCGGAACCTCCCACAATTCAGCTACTGCAATTTCACCCTTATTATTACAGGACATTCCGAATACCTTTTCGGTTAAACCTTCCTTTTCCCATTTTCCTACATACGGTCTGCCGCCTTGCTTTCCGACGGTGTATATAAGATTTCCGTTTGTCGGCGACAAAGCTTTAATCTGTCTGTCGGAACCTATATCCATTACAAGAATGTTTCCCTCATCATCGGAGGCTATCGGTGTTCCCATTTTAAAATCAGCGCCTGCATTTACCGCAATCGTACGGATTTTACCCGAATGAATGTCAACCTCGCAGATATTTTCTCCTACTATTGCATATAAAAGTCCCGTAGTCTGTGAAAATGCAATCTGACCTACATTGTCAAGAGGTATCTTTTTCTTTAATACTCCGGTATTTGCATCGATAACATACAGTCCTGCGCCGTAATCCAAGGTTTCGCCTGCCGTTATATTAGTATTGTTTGCAGCCATAGCAATTACAACATAATCATCGGTTGCTGCAAGTCCGGTATGAAACGGCAGTCTATCACCGTTCATGCCGAGAATTTCACTAAGCATTAACTCAAATGTCCGCTCAGTTCCGTCCTCCAGAACGAAAGGCTTGTATGCGCCGGTTAATCTGTCCAACCTCATTAAATATGTATCGCCATTCGAGGTATCCATATAGAAGCCTCCGGTCGGCAGCGAATACAGATACTTTTCGTTTGCCGTCATAAGCATTGCTCCGCGGTTTTCACCCCAGATTTTGTTAGATTCACTGTCAATTGCAAATATTGCGTCGCCGCCCTCTGCCTGGCTCCAGCCGAAATAGAACATATCGCCGTATGCACAGGTTACTCTCGGCGGATTGTGGTCGGAACCCCATGCGCCTGTTCCGTCGGGCGTCTGCCACGGAATTTTGCCCGGGTTATAGAAGGTTATGTCATAGTATGGGTCGATTCCGTCATGAGTTAAGCCCTCAACCGTGTATTTTCCCGGTGATACCATTTCCTCATAATCGTTTCTTCCGTCCCACTTTACCGTCACAACATTGTTTTCGTCTGTTTCCCTCGTGATATAGTCGGCAATTTCCATTTCCTCAACAAGATGACGTATAATATTTCCGTCCTTGTCCTTTATAACCGCCGTTAAGCTTTTTGCCGTTTTCGGCACTTCGATGTCTACATTAAAATAACCTGTTGTCAGCGGTTTTATCTCCTGGTGATATTCCCTTACCGGAACATTTCCGTTTGGTGAAAAGGTAACGTTTCCCCACATATCCTTTCCTATCCAGAAAAAATCACGGAGAGTCTGTCCGGGCTGCATATTGTCCTTATATGAATACACATGGTTTACACGGTCGGTATTATCGCCCCAGTACATTTCAATACCCATCCTGATAGTACTGCCCGTGATTTCCGTTGGCTTTTCCATATAAAGCAGCTCCCACGGAAGCTTTACTTCAATATTATAGCCTGTGTTGTATATGTCCTTTTGATATGCGATTTCAATTCCGTCAACCACCCTCGGATTCAGCTTTATTACCTTGTGATTGGTAAGCTTTGTACCGTATGGGTCGGAATAATAACATATTGAATCGATTTCGGCTCCACCGTTATTTTCGTCCAGCCAATAATCCTGCAAAAGCATTGCACGGTTCTGCTCATGATTCCATGCAAATGTTGTCCACATAACTTTATCGGTTATAAATCTCAGCTGAACACAGTCCTTTTTCCAAATCCACGTTCCCTCGGTGACAGGGTCAAACGGATTTTCCATAGGTGTAGGATCCTTGACCTTAAAGCCTATATAATAGTAATTGTCATCATACATTACGGCTGTTTCATTGGAATATGTGTTTTCATACGAAATGTCTGCGAACATTCTGATTCTTCCCGACCAGTCCCACTCGCTCAAATCACCGTCAATAACAACATTATCCGGTGCAGGTACCGCTGTCATACCCTCGTTTTGTGACTGAACGCCTATCATATTCTCAGCCTCGGCATATGCCGTCTTGATTTTCCCGGGTACACCCGATAAAATCAAGCTTGAAAGCAGAATACCTGCAATTATCCTTTTACTTTTTCCCATTAAACCATCACTCCTTAACGACTATACAGGTTCCGAACTGTCTTGAATATCCGCTGACCATTACCGCTCTCGTTCCCTTCATAATAGATTTTCTGGTTCCGACAGTCAGTTTTTCCGTCTGCTTATCATATATGAATACGCTTCCGTTTGACGCATATCCGACCACAACCGGATGGAACTTTTCTTCTCCGAGACTGTTCTTTGTTTTCCATATGAACTCATAGCTTGCCGTATCTGCATAAATAACGGTTCCAAGCATAACCTTATAATTGTTGTCATCAGGGTTTATGCCGTCGGTCATAGAAATACTTGCCGAATATTCAAGATCGGGATCAGTATACTTATCCACACTTGCCTGAACAACATAAAGCTTAACCTTTTTATCCGCGGCAAAATCATTTTCGTATTTTATTCTTAAAACATCTCCGACCTTGATGTCCTCCGGCTTTTTATCTCCTCCGCCGTATACGTTTCTGGTGTCACAGTTGTATACGGTATCCGCAAATCTCAGAGTTGTTAATGTCATGTTATATGAATCGGTATAGGCTTCAATAATCACCTCAACCTCATCATCTTCATTCAGCTCTTGTCTTGTGGACGCTACAATGTACGGGTTTCCGCTGTTCCAAACAGAACCTGCGGTATACGGATTTGAAGGCTGCGACAGCGATGCTCTTTCATATGCTACAATCGCGCCCGCTCTTTTGAAATCATAGTCGGGAACATATCTGGTTGAATCATATATTTTAATGTTCATTTCCTTATTCAGATTCCAAAAGTCCTGCTGTGCGTCAAAGAACTGGTATCTGTTGTAATCAGTAAGATCTGCCGGAATATAGAAGAACGGTGTTATTTCCGCCTGCGAAACTCTGTATCCGCCAATTGTATATTCCTGTAAGTTATACGGGAAATATCCCGAACTGCTTGAATAAGCATAGTCAAGTGAAAATTCTCCGCGGCTGTAGCCCACATCGGTTCTGTCCTCCGCGAGCAGAATTTCCGTAACCTCGCCCTTATCGTTAGTCTTATATTTTATAAGCTGGCTTATTGTGTTTCCGTCTGCGTCAAGCAAGATACCCGGTACTTCGCCTGAAATTTTATATTTTTTGCCGTTGATTTTCACATTCTTTGCCAAAGGCAGCTTTTTCATAACGCCGTACATACCGTAAAGTCTGACCAACGCTTGCTGTGTATCATCGTTGAAGTATGTTTTAATCATGAAAGCATAATCAAGATCCCCTGCCTTCATTTTCTTGATACCGGTGATTTTTCCGTAGCCGTCTGTTGCAAAAATCGCACTGTAGCCGTTTTCAATCTTCTTTAAATAGAAAGAATCGTTTTTGATCGCATCTT
This sequence comes from uncultured Clostridia bacterium, assembly GCA_934462715.1. Taxonomy (GTDB): domain Bacteria; phylum Bacillota; class Clostridia; order UBA1381; family UBA1381; genus RGIG1988. Next base: position 96,352 of record CAKSIJ010000004.1, on the reverse strand, counting down.
TATAAATCTGCGAGAATTTGTATTCCTTGTTGTCAATCTTAACGCCATCGGTAATAGTGCCGGTGATTTTACCGGTTATTTCACCGCTTGCAACCTCGATTATACCCTTGTCCTCGCCCTTGAAGCTCATAATTCTCAGAACATCCCATTCGCCGATAAAATCGGGTGTGATTTCGATTCCGTTTCTGTAGAATTTGTACTGAGGATTTCTGCTGTCGATTTTAAGAGTCCAGTCGGTGTATTTGTCGCTGATCTGCCACATTGTCGACATAAGCGTCAAATGCTCCTCGTAACTCGAAACGAATACATAATCATAGGTTCCGTCTGCGTTGTTGTCAAGAAGTCTGATTCTTCCCGGCTCTGGTGACATATCGTCATCGGTCATTGCAAAACAGATTTTTCCGTTGTAAAAATATACAGCGTCCTTTGAAATTTTTGCAAATCTCGACTTTGTATCCCCGTCCTTTTCATAGTTTACACGGTCTAATGTGCTGTCCTTTTCGATTTCCTCATCGGTTAATTCCAAAAAGATATTTTTGCCGGGGACGGGATTCAATATCACGATTTCTCCGTCATCATTGTTTGAACGGCTCTCATGGCGAAGGTAATAATACACCTTTTGTCCGAGTATTTTTTCATCGTCTGCGCCTGACGCTCCGTTCAAGTCATATTTTTGTCCGTCAATCTCAATGCAGCCCTCATACGCTTCGTCCTCTATCTGCTTGTAAAAGCTCGAAGCCGTAACTATACCCGTCAGTCTTTCGATATTGTACTGCTTCTCTAATATTGTGTCCTCACTCTTTTCGATGTTTTTTCCGTCAATCGAAATATCGTAGTCCTTTGCAAAAAGAGTGTTGAACAAAACCTTTACCATTCCGGCATATGTAAGATAACCGTCTGCCGTTTTAACGTTTTTGAACGAGTTCATCTCACGCAGCACCGTTGTGTAGCCGTTGGGATAACCTCCTGTGCTTGTCGCAAGCTTTTTATAAAAGCCCCCCATTGCGCTGACCAACATCTTTGCGGCGGTATCAACCGTTACTCCGCCCTCGGGGAGATAATTCCCCTCGTTGTCGCCCTCTACAATGCCGAGATAATATGCCGCCACCATATCGGGATAATATGAAGCCGATTTATCAATGTCGGGAAAATCAACCTGATTGTTTCTGTCGCCCGAGTAACCGAACATTTTTAACAGTGCGCTCACATATTCATGCTTTGTTACCGCACCCGATAAATCAATATCGTTGTTGTTTTTCAGAACACCCAGATATTCAATCAGAGAAAATTCCTCCTGCATTGCCGTTCTGATTTCCGTGTTTGTTTCGGCAACTGTCTTTTGCGGTGCTTCATCCTCTGCCCAAACGCAAAATGTAGGAATTACACTTGCAATTGCCAAAACAACGCTGATAATTTTTTTCTTAAAGCTCATTATCATACTTCCTCCTGTTTATTCATTTTTTCCCAACTGCAAAAGACCGTAGATCATTTTTGCCGCCATTGCACGTGTGCAGGGCTTTGCACTTTCAAAACGGTTGTTGTCCATACCGTTTATTATGCCGTTTGACTGCATAGCGTAAACAGCGTCCAAAGCATAATCGGAAATCTCGTCATTATCGGAAAATTCTGCCGTTTTGTCTGTTTCTTCAAGCTTTAGCTTCATATATTCCGCAACTCTTGCCAAGAATACGCAAGCGTCCTGTCTTGTGATTTTCTCACCGATTCCGAAGCGTCCGTCAGATCCCTTTGCAAGACCTATTTCCTCAGCCTTTGCAACGTACGGATAATACCATGCATTATCGTCAACATCTGTAAATGTCGATTTTAAGTTTTCTCCCAATTCATCGCCGATTGCGGTAACGAGCATTTTTATAAACTGCTCGCGTGTAACATCATCGTTCGGACAGAAGGTTCCGTCATTCATTCCCGAAATTATGCCTTTGTCCGCAAGCTCATCAATTGCTGCCTTTGCCCAGTGTGAATCGTCAACATCGGTAAATTCAATCTTCTTAGACTCATCTTTTTGTCCCGGAGGAGTTTCGGTCATGGTGTAGCTTGTCGATTTACTTGTTCCGGCAGAGCCGTTGCCTCTTGTCGATGAGCTTCCGTTTCCTTTGCTCGGGGTTGAGCTGTCGGTTTTTCTGTTCTTGACCGTTGTGATACTGCTGTCAAGTCTTGCCGCAATTTCAGCTGCTGCGGAAACACTTCCTTTGTTTAAGAACTCCGTGTTTACATTGGATACCTTAGATCCCATACCGTTGTATTTTGTCCAAAGCTCGTCGGTAATTTCAAATTCTTTTCTGTACTTATCCAAAATACCTGTCAGAGTCGAAGCTTTTGCCGAATTAACCTCTTTTAATGCCTGTGCCGTAATTTCTTCGCTTCTCTTTTTGCTCGATTCTGCCGCAAAATCCTTTTGGATTTCAGCCGTTTTGTTCTGCTTTATATCCTCCAAAACAACCTGCATAACCGAATTTTTTGATTCCTCTGACAATGCCTTGTAGTCCTCGTTTGAAAGATCTATACCCAAAAGCTTTACAAGCTCCTCGTCCTGTGAAAGCATATTTCTCAAATCCGCACCCGTGCTTGCGTTTTTGATAACGTTATCAAGCTTTTCATTTACTTCTGCGGAATTAATCAGAGAAAATTCCCCGGTTTGAGCGGCATTTGAAAACGATGCCGAAATTTCCGCCCTATAAACATCATCCAGTGCCGGTGTTTCATCACCGTAGAAATATTCCATTAAAAATTCGCCGTTATTGTCTGTGTTTGCAATACCCGAAAATACCGGTACGTCATTTTTCATTATCGTGACACTTACCGCACGCTCCGACTTATTATCGGTTTTTCCCGAAATGATTGCAATCTCCTTAGAATAATCGTATTTAACGTCAAAGCACTTGATTTCATTAACCTCGCCCAACGCTGTGCGTGTACTCAAAAGCTTTATTCCGTCCGCCGTAATTTCATAGGATAAAAGCGGCTGTCTTTTTGCGGTGAAAATATTCACCGTTCTCTTTACGGCATTTTCCCGCACCGTCAAAGAAATATCCTTTTCATCATCATTTGCAATGTCTGCGCTTGTTTCGTTATATCCCAAAAGCTTGTTTTCGGCGTCATACGCTGCTTCCGATATAATAAAGCTCTTGTTGTTTCTTCCGTATAAAGCGCTGTTGTTCTTGACCGTGAATTTTGTGTCATCGGCAGCCGTGATTTCCGCAATCGGTGCGGAAGCTGCGGTTATTGTCAGTTCTTCCCCGTTTACAGCCGCATTAAAGCTGTTTTCACCGTACGAATAGACAGTAAATCTGAACAATCCGTTTTCAACCGGAATTGAAAGCGTATCACCGGCTACTCCTGCCGGTATTTCATCATTGCCCGAAGCTCCGTAGAATACTACCGGGAATTTTCCGCCATTCGGAACAGCGTTTGAAAAATCAGAAGCACCTCCGGCACTTAGTACGCCAATTCCGTTATTATTTGACATCAGATAGTATATACGTCCGCCGTAGGTTATAAAGTCGGAGAATTTGTTTGACGATGAAATTCCTTTTTTAACCGTCACATTATCCGAAACAGATCCGTCAAAACCGGTATCTCTTGAAAATCCGTAGAAATTATTATCGTTTCCGTAGATTATTCCGCCAAGATTTTTTCCGTACAAAACAGTTCCTATATATCCCGATTGATTGCTGTTGTAATAACCCATAACCTGAGGTTCGGAAACGCTTTCGCACGTAAGTCCGTCAAGCCTTGCGCTTATGTAATAATTTGGCTTTCCGCCGCCGTTGAAGCGTGTGGTAAAGTAAATCATATTTCCCGATTTCTTAACGTTTCCGTCATCATAGTTTTCGGTTGCCCTTGCCTTTGCAAAGCTGTATGTATTCTCCTCGATGCTTGTGCATATAACCTTTTGACTTCCAGACAGTTCAGCCGCCGTTACATTTTCAAATAAAGCCGCAACAGCATTTAAATCCGTTAAGTTTATTGTCACACGGCTGCCGCCATCGGTAAGCGGTAAAACCGTAATCAGAAATACTCCCTTTTTAAGTCCCGAAAGCATTACCTTTGTTTCCTCACCGCCTCTGAGATATACCTCCATATTTTCACGGAGCCAATCCTCGCTCACCGGCTCCTTTGTGTCAAAGCTGACCGTCAGTGCGTCCAGATATCCCGAATAAAGCTCGGTTTCGGCTACAGCGTCCTCCGAAAACGTTTCAAGATCAACGGCTTCAAGATACAGCGTTTTATAAGGCTCTGCCGAGGTATTGTTAAAAACAGTAACATATGCCGTATTGTCCTCAACTATAATATCGCTCCAGATTCCCTCATGAACGCCGAGGTTTAACCTTTCAACATTAGTGCAGTTCGCAACTATCGAGTATTTGTTTGCCGCAGAACCGTTTGCCTTTAAGCTGTCAAGATCTTGCAAGGCTATCTTCCATAAAAGTATGTTATTTGCCTTTATTCCCTTTACCGTTCCGTTTGCGGTCTTATCAAAAATATAAAGATAATCGCCGTTAACGGTTGCTTTGGTTACGCTTGCAAACTTTCCCAGACGTCTGATAATTGCCGGCGGTGTATCGGTGTATGCGCCTGTGTTCGGGAATACCAGAACAGCGTCCGCCTTGCTGATTAAAATATACTCGTCATTTACCTCTATTTTCAAAGGCACAAAGCTTGAAAGCCCCGGAACTGCCGTCTTGTCAAGCTTCCATTCCGCCGTTGTTTTTCCGTTTTGCAGATCGACAATTGTAATTCCCTTTGAATGTGCTACAAATCCATAATTCCCCCATATATCCATAGAGGAATTTGCATATGCCGTATCAAACGTAAGCTCATGATCCCATGAAAGCGAATTATCGGCATATGCCGGGATTGACGGCAGCATACTGCACATCATAATTAATGTCAATAGCCAAATTTTCAGTTTGCTCATACTTTATTCTCCTTTTTTTCATTGTATCTCGCCCTGGTGTCCTCGCGGTATTTTCCCGGGCTTTTTTTGTAAACCCTGCTAAAGCAGCTTATAAAATTATGACTGTCGGTAAAACCGCAGCATTCCGCTATATCCTTTATCAGCATATCGGTTTTCAAGAGAAGCTCCTCGCTCTTTTCAACTCTTTTTCTTGCAATATAGCCGGTTATGGTTGTTCCGGTTTCGTTTTTAAATAATCTTCTTATATGCTGCTGTGAAAAGCCGAATTTCTCGGCAATCACCGGTAAATATAAATCGGGATTGTTATAGTTTTCGTTTAAATATTCCTTTATTTCTTCAATAAACTTCGTCACGGTGTCAACCTTTTTGGGCATTACCGAAAAAACATTTTGTATCATTTTCCATGTAAAATCAATAATGCTTTTCGTTCCTCCGAGCTTATTTACCGTTTCGTTTATTGTCATTTGTCCGTTTTCCACCGACTTTTCATTAAATCCGAGTGTTTTCAGATATTCGTAAAGTAAATTTATGATTTTTAAGCACACGGCAGACAAAAGCGAATACTGTTCTGAAAAGTTCTCCTCCATTTCAGCAAAAAAACTTTCAAAGAACACATAATTACCCGTTTCAAGATTATTTTTAACATCATGCTCAAAGCTTCTTCCCGACAAAAGGTAGTGCAGATACTGTTCTTTTGAGAGTTGATCGTTGATTTCCGAGACGGTTTCCGTAATTTCTTTTATTTTGTATTGGTCAAGCGGCTTTAAGATATACCTTTTGACATTATATTCCATTCCGAGCTGTGCCGCTGAAAAATCCTCATATGCGCTCAAAAAAATGGTCACAACATTTTTATGGTTTTCGTGGAGCTTTTTTAAAAGCTCCACGCCTCCCATAACCGGCATTTTCAGATCTGTAATCAAAATATCCGCCTGCTGTTCCTCAATCATTTTGTATGCCTGTTCACCGTTGTATGCCATTCCGGCAAATTCACATTCAAGACTTTGCCAGTCAATCAGCCTTTCAAGGCACTCGCAAACCCTTTTATCATCATCTGCAACTAATACTCTTGCCACTTAATTTACACCCAACCTTTTAGTTTTTTGACCATTCATCATACTGCTTTTGTAATTCTTCGGCTACGTCATTTACGCCCGACGCTTCCAGTGAGCTTTTAAGCTTCGGCAGATATTCGTCCGGATCAACCGCACCGCAGCTCAAAAGTCCTGTAAATTCGGCAGCTGCGCCCTGGCAAGCCAGAATTTTATCGTTAATCATCTTTACTTCTGGGAAGAATCCGAGCGTTAAGGATTTTGTTGCCGATTTATTAAATTCATCGTATTTTTCCCACTTATCGTCCGGCTCTCCAACATAAAGCTTGCTTATAAATACGTTTCCGCTTGCCCAGTTCTGATTTAAGTATTTGCTTGTTGCGCCCTCAACCTGTTCAACCTTACCGTCAACCAAATTATAGTGTACGCCCTCGATTCCGTGTGTGATTAAGTTTTTAACATCGGGGTCTGTGTTCCAAAGCTCCAAAAACTTCATAGCCAATTCCTTGTTTTTGCACTTTTCAAGAACAGCAAATGCTGAACCGCAGGTTGACTGGTTTGTGATAACGCATGGTGTCATCTTGATCGGAGTTACCGTAACACCCTTATTGTACTTTGTAGCCTGAACCTCGTTATAGGGTGCATAGCTTACATAGCTTATACCGTTTGTTACTCCGGCTTCTTTTTTATAGCCGCCTCGCGTTGCAACGTCGGACGCTATATAACCCTTATCATACCAATCTCTCATAAGTCTTATGTACTCCTCAAACTGCGGAGTCATGTAGTAGTTCTGAACCTTGTTTGTTTCCTTGTCAACAACAAAATCACCTGTGATTGTGTCAAAATAGTTAAGCTTGTGCATTGCGTTGTGCTGACCCTTTGCGCCTATTTCAAAGCCGTTTCTTGTACCGGTTTCTTTAAGCTTTTCAAGAATCGGTTCAAGCTCCTTAAAGGAATAAATCTTATTCGGATCTATTGTTATATTGCTTTGCTTTAAGAAGTCCTCCTCAGCATAGCATACCCACTGCTCAGCCATTTCCTTTTTAGTCGGTATTGCATAGATGTGTCCGTTAATTGTTACGCCTTTCCAGAAATCGTCCTCAAACAGCGCTTTAAGATCTGGGGTTGTGTCCAGAAGCTCTGTCAAATCCGCATATGCGCCCTTTCTTGCTCTTTCGCTCAGATCGTCCGAATTAACCCAGCATATATCCATAGGTTCGTCCGTTGCAATCATCATAGGAAGCTTTGTTCCGTAATCATCGAGCATTACAAATTCAACGTCCGCCCCGATTTTCTCACGCGTAATCTCGCTTACCTTTTCCGCAACCATATCAACATCGGGAGTCTTTGAATCCATAAAGAACACACGAAGCTTTTGATTCTCTCCGTCCGCATTTTCTCCCTTTTTCGGTCCGCAGCCCGATACACCGAGCATTGTAAGACACATTGCTCCCGCCAAAATCCTTTTTGTTTCCTTTTTCATAAATTTTCCTCCATTTTAGTTTTTTTATAAATCAGCAACTGCAAATTCCGCAATCGCAAATTTTACCCTTTCACGCTTCCGACGGTCATACCCTTGATAAAGTATTTTTGGAAAAACGGATATGCAACCATTGTCGGAAGTATTGTGCAAAGCAAAAGTGCCATTCGGCAGGACTGATTCGGAATGTTCTGCCACTGCTCCATCTGCTCCGCACTGAGCTTTGCCTGATTTTCCTGCAAAAACGAAATATTCTTTTCTATCTTCATAAGCATGAGCTGCAATGTCGCAAACTTCGGATTGTCTATATACATAAGCGAGGTCTGCCATTCGTTCCAGTGACCGACAGCCGTCATAAAGCCGATTGCCGCAAATACCGGCAGCATCAGAGGAACTACTATTCTTACATATGTATAAAAATCTCCGGCACCGTCTATTTTTGCCGATTCCATTAATGAATCGGGGATATTGCTCTGCACAAAGGTTCTCATCATAACAACATTGAACACACTTACGCAGCCCGGGATAATCAGAACAAGCAGATTATTTCTCAAATGATAGACGTTTGCGTTGATAACGTAGCCTGCAAGCGGTCCGGAGTTTACAAACATTGTAACGACAAGGAATATCGTCAATGCGTTTCTTAAACAAAAATCTTTTTTTGTCAGCACATATCCGAACATTGATGTCAGAATCAATGTAAGAAGCGTTCCGAAAACCGTTTCAAAAATAGATACAAGATACGAATCTATGAGCTGATCCTTAAAGGTTGCAACATATCTCCACGCCTCAATCGACCACTCATCGGGCAGATAGCTGAAGCCCTTTGCCGTAATGCTCGCTTCGCTTGTAAATGACGCTATGAATACCAATATTACGGGCAGAATACACATCAGCGTAAATATAATTAAAAACAGCTTTAACATATATTGGTGTTTTACCTTTTTTTTGATTGTTTTTTCATTTTTTTGTTTTATCGGTTTAGAATAATGCATAATCAGGCTCCCATCTGCGAACGATCAAATTTGTCGCTATTACTATTATTGTTCCTACCGATGACTGGAACAGTGAAACCGCACCGGTAATGCCCCAGTCATTGCTTCCTCCCATAATTGCGTCCAGAACGTATGAATCTATCGTCTGTGTGGTAGGATAAAGCAGTCCGATATTTTTTGTTACCTGATAGAAAAGTCCGGTGTTTGACGAAAGGATTCCTCCGAGTCCCATAATCTGCAAAATGCATATCATAGGCAGCAGCATCGGAAGCTTTATGTAGAATATCTGCTTCAGCTTACCCGCTCCGTCCAGCTCCGCAGCTTCGAGCATTTCACGATCCATTCCGGTCAATGCCGATAAGTAAAGAATACAGCCGTATCCCGTGCCTTTCCACAGATTTACCAGAAGAAGTATTCCCGGCCATTTTCCCGGTGAGGAATACCATTGTACCGTTTCCATTCCGAGAGTGGTTAAAAGCTTGTTTACAAGTCCGACCGAATCGTCCAGAAATGCGGTTACTATAAACGTTACCGCAACGTACGAGATAAATGTCGGCGCAATCATCATTGTGTGCGAATACTTCACAAATCTTTTTCCGGTACATTCGTCAAGCGCAAATGCAAGAATCAGATTGGCGGTTGTTCCGACAATGTTAAATAAAAGCCAATAGCCTATCGTGTTTCGGAGCAATCTCCACATAAGGTTTTTGCTTGCGATAAGAAATTTGAAATTCTCAAAGCCTACCCATTCGCTTCCCAGAATACCCTTAGTAAAATTGTAATCCTTAAATGCAATTGTAACGCCGTATATCGGCACATAATTGAACATTATAATCAGTATAATGCTCGGCAGAACCATTAGCAAAAGCGTTCTGTTCTGTATCAGATTTTTAAGTGTTTTGTTTTTCATAATTACCTCTGTTTTCTCCCTTCCAAATAACCAAAATTTTTATTGACGGCTTTTATCCCGTGTCGGTGCAGATTTCATACTTTATATTAAAGCTTGCTCTTGTATGCCCCTGTCCGTCCTTGTTATATTCCAGATGATAACCCTCGCCGTAAATTAATTTCAGCCTTTCGTTTACATTTCTGATTCCGTATCCTCTGTTTTTTGATATATTGATTTCTCCCGCCATATGACGGTTGATCTCGTCCAAATTAGTGCAGTTACCGCTGTCCGTCACTGAAATTTTCAAATCGTCATTATGTCTTTTTACCAAAACAACTATATCCAAAAATCTGCTTCCCGTTGTTTCTATTCCGTGAGTCACGCTGTTTTCTACAAGCGGCTGCAAAAGCATTTTGGGCATACTGCAATTCATAAGCTCGTCCGGAATGTCAAATTTTAATCTTATCCTGTCTTCGTATTGCAGCTCCAATGCGTGCATATAGCTTTTTATCATTTCGGTTTCTTTTTTTACTGTTGACGCTTCCTCGGGATTTTTCATATTATAGCGCATATAATTTACAAGCTCCGAAATTTTGTTTGCAACTTCAAATTCACCCATCATGAGCAGTCTGCAATTCACGTTGTCCAATGAATTGTATATAAAATGCGGATTTATTTGCAGCTGCATTAATCTTAACTCCATGTTTTTTTCTCTTATAGACGCCTCCTTTAATTTTTCTATCATTCTGTTGATTCTGCTTACCATTTTATTGTAGCTTCTGTAAATGTTCCCTATTTCATCAGCTCTTTCCTCTTTAATTCCGATTTCTTTCAGCTCATTGTTATTCTCCATGTGACTGCTTAAAATTACAATCGGCTCTGTAATATTCTTTGAAATCAAAACCACAACTCCGATTCCTGCCATTAAAAATACAAACACTATCAAAACCGATATTAAAATATAATTTCCCGTAACCTTGTTTACATCGCTTTTCGGCACGATTGTTTTCATTGTCAGATTATCCGAAATCGCAAATTCATAGCACACGCTCTTTTCCGAAGGCTCCGCAGACTTTGTATTTGAATATATAATCTCGCCGTCGCCGTTTTCTATGGATATTTTTGCATTTTGCGTAAGAACGCTTTCCGCCAGATCCTTGTCAAGATGTGAAATGTCAAAGGAAATGCAAACGATACCTATGTCGATTATTGAAGCCGTACCGCCGATTAACCTATATTTGATCAGCTTTTTTGCGGCATAAATCGATTTTTCATTTTCTCCGAAAAACCATACCATATCGCCGTTGGATTCCTTGATTTTCGTGAATTGAGGAGAATCCTTAATCGTATCAATTTTGTAGATTCCTATCGGAATATTCTTTGTTATGTCTACCATATCGCCGTTCGGACAAACCTCATACGCTCCCATATCCTCGTTTACAAAAAGTGACGCATTATAGTTTTGGGTAATGTTGTTAAGGCTGATGCTTAAATTTGTAAGAAACATTCTCCTTGCGTCCGTAAATACATGGATTCTTCTGACATCATCATTGTTTTTCTCAATAATCATATCGGAAAAGCTGTTCTCATCGTCAAGCAAAAGATCAAGCGCCAGCTCGGTTCTTTCTATCAGCTCACGCACATCTCTTGCTTTGTTCTCAAAAAGCATACCGAGAGTCTTTTCATATGAGCCGTACACAACCTTTGACGTGTAAACGGCAGTCCATATCATAACCGACAGCGACACTACAATCAGTAAAACCGCAAAAACCGCAATTACCCTGTTTGTGAATTTCCGATTAACCCATTTGAACATTTTAATCTCCATTTCTCCGCCCCGCGGCGGCGCAAATCTTAACGTGAAAAAGATGCTTTTCAGGTTGTTTTTTTGAGAGGTGACGGCATATGCTTATACTCCTAACCTCGAAAAGATGTAAGATGCGCAGCATATTTTCAAGTTATCCCCCCTGTATGTTTCTAAATGTGTACACTCTTTCCCATTCTTTTGTTTCCCTCGGTTCTATCCGAATGTCGCAGGTTACCTCGGGAGATATGATTTCGTTTGTTTTCCACACCGAAAAATTTTTAACCGAGAAATGTGCCGACTCGTGAATTTTAAGCTTTCCGTCCAATATACACCATGAAAATTCATTCGGATTTTTAGGTTTGTAACGGCATATGAAATTTTCGCTTTTTTCGCACGGAATTGAAAGAATGTTGTTCTCCGCCGCAATCCTTTGCGTTGAATCGTCCGAAACAGGTGCTGTGATTGCTTTGTAACCGGGTCTTATCTTCAAAAAATTATGTGCGTATTCGTCCGTTTCTATCGCCTTAATTCCTGTGTTTTCAAGTATATAGGCAATTTTTATGTTATCCCGTTCAAGAGAAACGGTTTTCTTGTATAAAATTCCGTAGTCCTCGGTTTTGACTTCCGTAACAAATTCGGCTGAATTTTGAGATGTTTTTTTATAAAAGCACTTTCCCGGTACACATTCATAATTTTTCATGAAGCTGTAAGGCTCGCTGTCCGCTTTTAAAAGTCCGGCTCCGATTTTTATGAACCATTCGCCCTCTTTGTAGCCGACGGGGCTTGTAATGCCAAATTCGTTGCAAAGCCCCGAACCGACAAAGTTGTTATCCTCAAAATATTCGCTCGTTATCGGTTCATTTTCAAAATACACGCATGAGATAAATCCCATTCGGTCAAATCTCGCGCCGTGACGTTCAGAATCCGGCTCTAAAATTTCAACTCTTAATTTATCGCTTTTTAATTCAATCATTTTTATACCCATTCCTTTTCGTGCCGCAAGGCACAAAACCGAAGTCTGAAAAAAATTGCTCGCAAGTAACTGCTTTGCAGCGAGTGGTGCTGTATTATTATACCGCCCCGAGCAAAAAGTAGTGCTATGGGCGATTTTATTCAGACTTCTCATCTCCGTTCGCAATTTTCTATTTTATCATTTTATAGAATCCGAACGGTACGTTATCGAACTCTCCGTTATCTGCCGTAAGCTCACTGCCCGTGATTATTTCTTTGAGCGCTTTTGCTTCCTTTAATTCAAACTGATAATATTCTTGTTCCTTTGACAGCTCAACAAAAATCATATCGCCGCTTTTTGCAACTCCGCTTGAAACGTATTCAAAGGTATTTTTTCCTCCACGCTCTTTTAAAAATTCCGATATGAACTTATTATGCTCCTTATACTTATCGTCCATGCTTATTTCGCACACACCGGAAAACATTGAATATTTCTTTGCTCTGTTTATGCAAAACTTCTTATCCGATTTCAGATTTAAAATGAAGTCGGCAGAGCCGATTTTTTCGGGGCTTCTTTTTGTATCGGTGATAACGCAGAACATATTAATAGGTCCCTCCAACGAAGCTCCCTCGCCCATCATTATTGCCTCGGGGTCACATTCCTTAATGTACGCATACATTTCCTCCATGAATTTTATGCCCATAAGGTTTGTATCACCCGGGTAACGCATGAAATCACGCTTTTTGAAATCGCACGGGAAGGTCCAGCCCATACAGTCAAAGAAAATGCCCTTTGCACCGCATTCGTTTATGTAGAATTTGATCCATTTTTTCGTGTATTCCCTATATCCCGGATGCCCCGGATTTACAACGTACATTCCGACAGGATCCTGTCCCCATGAAATCGTCATTCTGCCGTCAACTCCGCGCATGAACCAGTCGTCGTCATACATTCCCGGAAGCAGTCCGCTGTGCGACATCCATACTATAAAAGGAATGTTTATCTTTTTAAGCTCCAGACACATTTCCTTAAATTCTCGGCACGTTCCGTGGTTCGGGTCAGGCTCATAGCTTATCGGAAGCGTTCCGGACATAACCGGTCTGTTTGTAACAAGCGAATGAATTATGCCGGTGTATTCTTTCTTTTCGATTTCCTTTATGTATTTGTTCTTCTGGTCTGTCCATGACGGCTCATTATTCCACGCAAGACCCTCTCTCCATGCGGTTTTAAACACCCATTCGGGAGGTTCTTCATAGTAATGGCTCACATAATCCCCGAGCCAGCTGTCCATTTCTTCTTTTGTTTTTCCGAAGTATATTTTAATTTCGGGAATACGAAGCGTTTCCTCCATTTTAAACTCACTGTGCAGAGTAAAATCATAGCTTACTCCATCACCGGCATTTTCGATGTTTAGAATATATCCCAAATGCGGCTTTCGGCAGGTTATCGCAATCCATTCCTCTGTTTTTTGATTATAGAACAAACCGCCGTGAATAAGCATTGTTGACGGGTATACTCTCCTCCAAAGATTTTGCATATACTTCTTGCAGTTTTTAGGGGTATCGTTTTCGTATCCGCAATGTCCGAACTCATGAGTCGGTCCCATTGCATGAGCAGACGAAAACACCATTCTTGTATCATCGCCCCAGAATTTCCAGTTCAGATTTAAAAGCGAGAAATAATCTGCGTAAAGCGGTGCTTCAATTACATTGTCCCCCGGTCCGGAATCGGGATATGTGTTGTTGGCCTTAACACGCTTTACCCAATAATTTATACCGAAGCATCTGTGCTTTGCGTTATCCCTCATTCCCTGCTGACGGCTTATTTCAAGCGCCCAACCGGTAAACTGGTCCACAAAATACTCTCCTTTCATGGTTACAAAGTCGCTTTCTTCCCTTACCTTTCGCACCTTTAAGGGTATTTTGTTTATGTACACCTCGTTCTTTGTTTCCGCCAAAAGCTCTTTATCATACAGCTTTACCGACGCTATTTCCCCCGTTTCCTTATACTCTATTTTAAAGTCCATAAAATCCTCCCAATCCCTCATTATCTTTAAAATAATTATATCATTCGCATTTTTCTTTTTCAATGTTCAATTCCGCTCATAGAATGTGAGAATTTATGCAAAGTGAACATATATTGCTTTGCTTTTTTATGCGTTAGAGATAAAAATTACAGATAAAATGTGAATATCGGGAGTTAATATATCAAATTTGAAAAGACAAAAAAGGCATGAGGAATCTAACTCATGCCTATGCAAAAAAATTGCTTTAAACAGATGTAAATCACCGTTCAAAGCAATTTTATTATATAATTATTTTACAACAATATTTACAAGCTTATCGGGAACAGGAATAACCTTAACGACGTTTTTACCTGCAATCAAAGCCTTAACGGCGTCGGTATCCATAACAGCCTTTTCGGTTTCTTCTCTGTTAAGACCTGCCGGGATTACAGCTTTATCCTTAACCTTGCCGTTAATCTGAACGGCAATTTCTATTTCATCATCAACGGTTTTATCCTCGTCATACTTCGGCCATGCGGAGATTGAAAGCAAGCCGCCGTTTCCGTACTTCTCCCATAATTCCTCCGTCATATGAGGAGCGACAGGATTCAAGATTGTAATGAGAGTCATATATTCGCCCTTTGTAACGCTTCCTTTTTTATAGAAATCGTTAACAAGGCTCATCATAGCGGCAATAGCCGTATTGAACTTCATTCTTTCAAAGTCCTCGCCGACCTTTTTGATTGTCTTGTGAACTGTCTTTTCAAGCTCCTTTGAATATCCCTCGTCTTCTGTCAGCATATCCTGAATATTCCATACTCTTTCAAGGAATTTGTAACAGCCCTTTAAGCCCTGCTGCGACCACGGTGTAGACTGATCAAATGCGCCGATAAACATTTCATAAGTTCTGAATGCGTCCGCTCCGAACTCGTTTACAACGTCATCGGGATTTACAACGTTTCCTCTTGACTTCGACATCTTTTCATTGTTTTCACCAAGAATCATTCCGTGCGAGGTACGCTTCATATACGGCTCTTTTGTCGGAACTGCGCCTATATCGTAAAGGAACTTGTGCCAGAATCTTGAATAGAGCAAGTGAAGTGTGGTATGCTCCATACCGCCGTTGTACCAGTCAACCGGAAGCCAATAATCAAGCGCTTCCTTTGAAGCAAAGGCTTCATCATTATGAGGATCGGTATATCTTAAGAAATACCAGCTTGAGCCTGCCCACTGCGGCATTGTATCGGTTTCACGCTGTGCCTTTCCTCCGCATTTCGGACAGGTTGTGTTTATCCAGTCATAAGCCTTTGCAAGAGGTGATTCTCCGTTTTCGCCGGGTTCAAAGGTTTCGATTTCCGGTAATTCAAGCGGCAGCTCGCTGTCGTCTATGGCAACCCAGCCGCATTTATCACAGTGTACGAGAGGTATCGGCTCACCCCAGTAACGCTGACGTGAGAATACCCAGTCACGAAGCTTATAGTTAACCTTTCTCTTTCCGAGTCCTTTTTCTTCAAGCCATTTTATCATTGCCGGGATTGCTTCCTTAACCTGCAAGCCATCCAAAAATCCCGAGTTTACCATAGTACCGCTCGCGACGTCGGTATATGCCTCCTCCTGAACGTTCTTTCCACCCGAAACAACTTCTATTATAGGAAGATTGAATTTTTTAGCAAATTCCCAGTCCCTTGAATCGTGTGCCGGAACTGCCATGATTGCGCCCGTACCATAGGTTACGAGAACATAGTCGGAAATCCATACCGGAAGCTTTGCTCCGTTCGCCGGGTTTATTGCATAAATGCCTTTAAGCTGAACACCTGTTTTTTCCTTTGCAAGCTCCGTTCTTTCAAATTCCGATTTTTTAGCGGCAAGATTTATATATTCCTTTACATCGTCCGCATTTTCAAGCTGAGGGAGTAATTTTTGAACAAGATCATGCTCCGGTGAAAGGACAACGTAGGTTGCACCGAAAAGTGTATCGCAGCGTGTTGTGTAAACAATCATATCGTCACCCGAGGTGAGCGTAAACTTAACCTCAGCGCCCTCCGAACGGCCTATCCAGTTTTTCTGCTGTGTTTTTACTCTTTCGATGTAATCAACATCGTCAAGATCATCTATAAGTCTTTGAGCATATTCTGTGATTTTCAGCATCCACTGGCTTTTTCTTCTCTGTACAACCTCGCTTCCGCATCTTTCGCAGACGCCGTTTACAACCTCTTCATTCGACAAGCCAACCTTACAGCCCGTACACCAGTTTATCGGCATTTCCTGCTTGTAAGCAAGTCCGTTTTCAAAAAGCTTTTTGAAAATCCACTGAGTCCACTTGTAGTATTTGGGGTCGGTTGTATTTACCGCCCTGTCCCAATCGAATGAAAATCCGAGCATTTTCAGCTGTCTTGTGAAGTTATCAATATTCTGCTTTGTTATAATTTTAGGGTGAATTTTATTTTTTATGGCAAAATTCTCCGTAGGCAGACCGAATGCGTCCCAGCCTATCGGATAAAGCACGTTATAGCCTTCCATTCTGCGCTTTCTTGCAATAATATCCAAAGCCGTGTAGCTTCTCGGATGTCCAACGTGCAAGCCCGCTCCTGACGGATACGGAAACTCAATCATAGCAAAATATTTCGGCTTATCGCTTCCGTTAACGGCATGGAAGCAGTTTGCCTCCTCCCATTTATCCTGCCATTTTTTCTCAATTTCTTTGAAGTTGTAATTCTGCATTGTAAATAACACTTTCCTTTCGGTAGAAAACATAAATTCTTCAATTATTTATTTCAAATCAAGCTTTAATTCCTCCGCATCTCCCCAAAGATGCTCCAAAGCGTAAAACTCTCTTGTTTCTTCAAGCATAAGGTGGACTATAATATCCTGATAGTCAAGCAATATCCATGTCCCGCCGTTATAACCCTCGGTGTGAGCCGGGTGTATTCCAATCTCGCCCATTTTTTCCTCAACCTCATCGGTACACGCTCTGAGCTGTGCCGCAGAGGTACACGAGCAGATTATAAAATAATCTCCAAGGCTCGTAATCTTTGATATATCGAGCGCAACTATGTTTTTTGCTTTCTTGTCATAAAGCGCCTGCGCTATTCTTTGTACTCTTTCCATTGCCGTTCCTCCCTTTGTCAAACAGTTTTCCGGTAATTGCAAAGCCAATGTTTTCCAATTACCGTATATCAAATTTTTGTTTATTCATTATGCGATAATTTTGCCGTCTGATCGGCTGTTATCAGTGCGTCTATCAGCTCGTCCAGCGAACCGTTCAGTATCTGCTCCAGCTTGTGAAGCGTTAGATTTATTCTATGGTCGGTAACACGTCCCTGCGGGTAGTTATAGGTTCTTATCCTCTCGCTTCTGTCGCCCGAACCGATCTGCGCTTTTCTTTCATCGGCAATCTCTTTATGTCTTTGCGCCTCCATAACCTCATATATTCTGGAACGCAAAATTTTCATTGCCTTGTCCTTATTCTTAAACTGTGATTTTTCGTCCTGACAAGATACAACGATACCTGTCGGCAAATGCGTTATTCTGACAGCCGAGTCGGTTGTGTTTACGCACTGTCCTCCGGGGCCGCCGGCTCTGAAAACATCTATTCTTAAATCGTTGGGGTTTATGTCTACCTCGACTTCCTCAACCTCCGGCAAAACCGCCACGGTAACGGCTGATGTGTGTATTCTTCCCTGTGATTCGGTAGATGGCACTCTCTGTACTCTGTGTACTCCGCTTTCAAATTTAAGCCTTGAATATGCGCCGTTTCCCTCGATTGAGAAGCAAACCTCCTTGTATCCCCCTATATCTGTCGGATTGGAGCTTAATATATCAATCTTCCATCTTTTTGATTCCGCATACATCGAATACATTCTCATGAGGTCTGCGGCAAACAAAGCGGCTTCATCTCCGCCCGTTCCGCCTCTGATTTCTATGATAACATTCTTTTCATCATTAGGATCTTTCGGCAATAGCAAAACCTTAAGCTCGTTTGAAACCCTTTCGATTTCCTCCTCCGCTTCGGCAAGCTCCAGCTTGGCAAGCTCTTCAAGCTCCTTGTCATCGCCATTTTCAAGCATTTCCTTGTCATCTTCAATGGTCTGCTTCAGCTTTTTGTATTCTCTGTATTTCTCAACTATCGGCGTAAGCTCCGAATTTTCTTTCATGTATCCGCGCCAGCTGTCCATATCCGCTATAACCTCGGGATCGCTTATCTTTTCCGATACAAGCTTAAATCTTTCTTCCAATGCTTCAAGTTTATCAAACACTTATTTTTCACTCTCCGACTTTATTATTTTCTGCCTAAAACGATATTCTTTTCGGTGGTATGCTCTTGCTTATCACTCTGTTGTTGCACTTAAAATCTATTCTGTCGTTTGCATCAACTATCGGTTTTAATATATCTGCGATTTCCTCATCGTCAAAGTCTGTCACTGACATGAACACTTCGTTTCCGTCTTTTGTAGAAATATAGATAAAATCCATTCTCTTAACAATACTCTCGTATTTCTTTTTTGCCTCCGCAAGCTCATCGGCAAATTTGCCGCTTTCCAGAAGCTTGACAAGATAATTTCTCGTTCCGAGATATATCCTGTTAATTTTTGAAATATCTATCTTTTTTAATATCGTTTTTGCAGGTATATATTCCCCGACAAAGCCCTTGTCCGTTCTGAACGGAAAAAGTCCCTGCCACGTCTGAAAATACAAATATCCGTCTTTTCTTGCAATATAAGAAGGTACAACGGTGTTTATTCTCATAACGGCATATATAAGCCCGAGCGCCGCGGCAACAACGTATATAAGTGCAAAAACAAGCTTAACCTTTACAATGCTGTAAACCGCCATTACCAAACCCAGCAGAGATATGCTTGCCGTTATGCATATTAAAAGCATACTTCTGTTTTTGGTTTTTTTTCGGACAGAAGCTTTTTGAGTATATTCCATAAATTTCACCCCAATCAGACTTTTATTCCTATGTAACAGCAAAAATTATATTTCGCAATTATTTATTATATCA
This sequence comes from uncultured Clostridia bacterium, assembly GCA_934462715.1. GTDB lineage: Bacteria > Bacillota > Clostridia > UBA1381 > UBA1381 > RGIG1988. Next base: position 77,228 of record CAKSIJ010000004.1, on the reverse strand, counting down.
AATAATTATATAATTGTCAAATTTTTTTCAAAAATTCAGAGTGATTATGTAAATTTTTACGGTTTGTTCATTTAATTTTCTATTTTTATTTGCAATAAAAATGTTTTGTGATATAATAATCATGAAATATTAACGATTGGACTGATTTTATTGAAATTTTGCAGCAGTACTGTCGATAAGCTTTGCCGTAACAATGCGCTTTGCGAACCGGAGGATTCAAAAAGCCGTCTTGCGGAGCAGCTGTCATATTTTTCGGAGGACATGGACAAAATATTACAGGCAAAAACATATATGAAAGAAAAAAAGCGAGAAGCCGCAGCTTACTCCTCTCTCAGAGAGGACTTGCCGACAAGCTTCGCGGCTTCGGACAAGCTTTTTGCAAATTCCGCTGAAAAAGAAAATAACTGCTTATCTATTCCCAAAATCATATGACACAACAAACAGAGGTATATAATCATGTCGCTGAAAAAACTAAGGCAGCAGCTTGACAGCAGAGAAATTTCGGCTGTTGAGCTGACGCAGCATTATCTTGATAAAATAACCGCATATGACAAAACGCTCAACAGCTTTATCAACGTTTGCGGCGATTCTGCGATTGAGCAGGCAAAAGAAGCGCAGAAGCTCATTGACGGCGGCTGCCAAAAATATTTAACCGGAATCCCGGCAGCGGTTAAAGACAACATCTGCACAAAAGGAATCAGAACAACCTGCGCTTCCGGAATGTTGTCGGAATTTGTACCGGCATATAACGCTACGGCGGTGCAAAGACTTCTCGATTCCTCTGCCGTTATTTTAGGCAAAACCAATCTTGATGAGTTTGCAATGGGGTCATCAAACGAAACGTCATATTTCGGTGCGGTAAAAAATCCTCACGATACAAGCCGTATTCCGGGCGGTTCGTCCGGAGGATCCGCCGCCGCCGTTTCGGCAGGACTATGCGCCGCCGCTTTAGGCTCGGATACCGGCGGTTCGGTAAGACAACCTGCCGCACTGTGCGGTGTAACCGGCTTTAAGCCGACCTACGGGGCTATATCGAGATTCGGGCTTGTAGCCTTTGCTTCAAGCCTTGACACAATCGGACTGCTTACAAATTCCGCAGAGGACGCGGCGCATCTCATGAACTGCATTGCAGGTTCGGACCCAATGGATTCCACCTCGCACAAAAAATCCTGCGCTGATTTTACCGAAGCGTTCGGAAAACCGGTAAAGGGCATGAGAATCGGTGTCCAAAAAGAATTTTTTTCATGCGAAATATCCCCTGAAGTATCGTCCTCCGTTCTTGAAGCGATTGACTTTTTCAAAAGCTGCGGCTGTGAAATAATTGACATTTCGATAAATCATTTTGATTTTGCACCCGATATATATAAGGTTATTTCTTCTGCGGAGGCATCGTCAAACCTTGCACGGTATGACGGCATAAAGTACGGTATTCCCGGCAAATGCCGCGATAGTTTTGAAAAGCTTATTTCATCTTCAAGGAGTGTGAATCTCGGCGAAGAGGTGAAAAAAAGGATTCTGTTCGGAGCATACGTTCTGTCCGAGGAGAATTACGAGAACTGCTATAAAAAGGCTCTTGCCTTGAGGGAGGAGCTCAAAAAGGACTATAAATCAGCTTTTAAAAAATGCGATTTGATACTTTCGCCCACTACGCCCGACGCAGCCGGCAAATTTTCTGATTTAACCCCCGAAAACAAACATAAGCTAAAATCGGATAAGCTAATCGTTTCCGCAAGCCTTGCCGGACTTCCGTCAATAAGCACTCCCTGCGGCTATACAAAAAATGCCATGCCGATAGGCTTATCCGTAACCGGAGCGGCATTTTCCGATTCCCGTGTTCTCGCCGCCGCAGATTTTTTTGAAAGAGAATACTTTGATTCAAAGAAGCGACAATTTATATAATATGCAGAAATTTTAAGTAAACTATTGATTTTTTAATTCAATACTGATATAATACTATTCGGCTGCTGACAGGCAGCCGATAATTTTGATAGAAAGTATTTTTATAACTTTTTTAACTGAAAGGGGTAAAATCAAAAAAATGGACGAGCTTAAATTCAGATACGCAAGGAAAAAGGACATAGACACCGTAATGCGTTTTATTTCGGAGCTTGCAAAGCACGAAGGTCTTGAGGACATTTTGGATATATCGGAGGAAACGCTCACGGACTGGCTGTTTTTCCGCAACAAGGCAGAGGTGATTTTAGCTGAGGTTGACGAAACACCTATCGGCTTCTGTTTGTTTTTCCACAATTTCTCAACCTTTATCGGTCATGCCGGAATATACATAGAGGATTTGTTTATCAGTCCCGAATACAGAGGAAAGGGCTACGGCAAAAAGCTGTTCCGCAGGATTGCGGAAATTGCGCTTGAACGCGACTGCAAAAAGCTTGATCTTTCCTGCCCCAACTGGGACGCCGCCGGAATAGAATTTTACAAGCGAATGGGTATCAGACCCATGGATAAATGGACTACATACAGAGTTTCGGAAGCGGAGCTTCACACGCTTGCCGAAAATAAATAGTAACGAGGTAGCATTATGACTAAAACAGATAAAAAGCCCGGCTTTATGGGCAATGTTATGATAATTCTTTTCGCACAGATAGTCGTAAAGCTGCTCGGAATAATATACAGACTTGTAATCACAAATATCAGCGGCTTCGGCAATCAGGGGAACGGATATTATCAGGCAGGCTTCAACATATACACTCTTTTGCTTGCAATATCGTCAGTCGGTATTCCAAATGCGATTTCAAAAATGACATCGGCGAAAAATGCAGCGGGAGATTATAAAGGTGCGCACAGAATTTACAAATCCGCACTGATTTTATTTACCGTTATAGGCGTTACCGCCTCTGCGCTTCTGTTTTTCGGCTCGGGCGTGCTTTCGGATAAGGTCATAAAGATGAAAAACGCCAGGTACGTTCTTATGGCTCTTGCGCCGTCAATACTTTTCGTATGCCTTTCCTCGGTTGTGAGAGGATATTTTGTCGGTATGCAGAATATGCAGGCTTCAAGCCGCTCTCAGATACTCGAACAGGTTTTCAAATGCGTGCTTACGGTCGGGATTGTGGTGTTCATGTCAAAGCACACCATGTTCCCCGATGATTCCGATATGAACGCAGCAATGATGGCGGCAGGCGCAAACCTCGCAACAACCCTTGCAACGGTGCTTTCGACGGTTTACATTTTCGGCTTCTATTTCAGAAGAAAAAAAGGAATAGACGAAAAAATCAGAACAAGCAAGGTAAGCAGTGTTCCAAAGCCTTTGATGGCGATGTTCAAAAGCATACTGATGATTTCAATACCCATTTCGCTCGGCTCGATAATATCGGCAGTGAACAGAATAGTCGATACCGCAACGATAACAAGAGGAATCGAGGTTGCTTTTGCTTCGGCAATTCCGGCGCACGGAAAAATAGATCAGATACTAAACCCGACGATAACGCAGCTTGAAAACGAGGCTGTCCGTCTTGCCGGGGTTCTTTCCAAAAGCGACACCTTGTTAAATCTTCCGATTTCGATGAACATTTCCTTTGCAACGGTTCTTGTACCGTCCATATCGGCGGCGCTTACAAGGGGCGAGAAAAAGGAAGCTTCAAAATTTGTTTCCTACTCGCTGCTGATCTCGCTGCTTATAATCATGCCGTGTGCGGCAGGCTTCATATCGCTTGCACACCCGATTTTTAAGCTGCTTTATCCCAACGCAGCCGACGGCTGGCAACTTTTACAGTTAAGCTCTATTGCACTTATATTCATTGCTCTGAATCAGACAATTTCGGGATCCTTGCAGGGAATCGGCAAAATATTTGCCCCGGCGACAGGTCTTTTGATAGGCTGCGTTGCGAAATTCATATTGAACACCATTCTTATAAGACAGCCGTCAATCAATATCTACGGCGCACCGCTCGGCTCAATATTCTGTCAGATAATATCCTTTGCTTACGGATATACGGTGTTGTCAAGAAACATACCCGTATCGTTCAGTGCCGGAAAATACATTCTGAAGCCGCTCGGCTGCTCCGCAGTAATGGGAATTGCCGCATTTTTGATATACAAGGCGCTTTTTGCGTTAACTGCTTCAAACATAATTTCGGTTTTTGCGGCAATAATTTCAGCTGTAATCATATACTTTGCGCTGATTTTTGTAACGCACACCCTTAACAGGGAGGAAATAGAAATGCTTCCTATGGGAGATAAGCTTTACAGACTTCTTTCAAGGTATCATTTAACTTAGAATTTTCTTGACATTATTTAAAAAAAGTGATAAAGTATACTTGATCGGTAATACGGTTGCAATGTAAAAAACAAAGCCGCCCCGAGGCGGCGGAACGGAGGTTTTTTTATGAAAAAAACATTTGGTATTATTGCCGGGGCATTGCTTATTGCCGCCGGAGTCTTATTTGCGCTTGACGTATTGGGAATTATGCAGTTCGACATATCGTTTGCCGGCTGGTGGACGGTATTCATTATAGCTCCGAGCCTTTACGGGCTTGTTATGCACAAGGATAAAACAGGAAATCTGATAGTTCTTGCAATTGGAGTATATCTGCTCCTTGCGGCAAGAGGTGTAATCGAGTACGATACGCTCTGGAAGCTGCTTGTTCCCACAATTATAATTTTTATAGGAATAAAGCTTATCGTAAAAGCGATACGGGGCGGCGAGGATTATTCGGAAAATGTCATAGTCGATGACGGCTCAGCAGAATGTAATGCCGTGTTCAGCGCTAAATCTCAAAGCTATACGGGCAGCAATGTGAAAGCCGCTCATGTGGCAGCGGTTTTCGGCGGTGCAAAATGCAATTTCACGGATGCGGAATTTGATAAAGACAGCTCTGTTAGCCTGTTCTGTGTTTTCGGCGGTGCTGATTTAATCATTCCGCAAAATGTTGATGTTAAAATGAATGCGCTGTGTCTGTTCGGAGGAATTTCCGATAAGAGAAATGTTAACTCATCCGTTGAAAAAACCGCTTCGATAACAATAAACGGACTGTGCCTGTTCGGAGGTGCTGATATAAAATAACAATTCGTTTTTTTCTAAATTATCAAAAATACATACTAAAAAACCGCCGGACGGCGGTTTTTTAGTTTATACATTTTGTTTACTTATCAGTCATTTTCGTTCTCATCCGACTGCTGTTCGCGTGTGACGATCACTTCAAGCGCACGTCTTTCATCTGCACGGGTAACGGTTACGTTGAGTCCCATATATTCAAAGCTGTCGTTTTCCGACGGAATACGTCCGAGCATTTCCGTAACCCAGCCGCCCACCGTTGAATGTTCGGATTCGATCTTAATGTCAAAAAGCTCCGACATCTTATCGAGATTTGCGTTACACGACACTCTGTATTTATCCTCTCCGAGCTTTGTAATGTAAATTACAACCTCATCGTGTTCGTCCCATATTTCTCCCACCAGTTCTTCAATAACGTCCTCAAGCGTAACCACTCCGACAGTGCCGCCGTATTCATCGGTAACAACAGCCAGGTGTGTTTTTTTCTTTTGAAGAAGAGTAAGCAGATTCGATATTTTCATATTTCCCGAAACAAATGCAACCGGCTTGATTACCTCCGCAACGCTTTGATTTCCGCTCATAACGCCGAAGTTAAAATCCTTTTGATTGATTATGCCTATTATGTTGTCTATCGTGTCCTTATAAACCGGCAGACGTGAAAATCTCGATTCGTCAAAAATCCTGTTTATTTCTTCCTTTGTCAGTCCCTCTTCAATACCGATAATATCAACTCTCGGAATCAGAATGTCATTAACGTCAAGATCGTAAAATTCAATTGCGCTCTTTATCAGATCGCCCTCGCCTGCGTCAATACCTCCGTCCGCCTGAGCCTCCTTTACCATAGTCAGAAGCTCATCATCGGTTATGTGGTTATCCTCACCGCTGACCTTAAGTATTTTTGCAAGCAGTTTTTTCAGCCCGACAAACATAACGGTAAACGGAGTCAGAAGCTTGCAAATCAGATTAATATAGGGTGCCGAAAACATCGCAAATTTTTCGGGCATTTCCTTTGCAATACTCTTCGGTCCGACCTCTCCGAAAACCAAAACCACCACGGTCATGACAACAGTTGACACGGCAACTCCGTTTTTCGGAAGAATTGTAACGAACATAGCGGTTGCTATTGACGTTGACAATATGTTTACTATGTTATTTCCGATAAGTATACTCGATAAAAGCTTATCATATTTTTCGCAGAGCTTTAATGTAAGCTGTGCTTTTTTGTTTCCGTCATTCGCCATATTTTTGATTTTAATTTTATTCAAAGATGAAAATGCCGTTTCTGTGGCGGAAAAATATGCCGAAAACATTATCAATACCAATAACGCAAGAAATGATGCGTACATTTATAAAAAATACTCCCTTCAAAATTCCGGTAAATCAAGCGATTGTAAAATCACTCAAAATCATGCAAGAAATTTATGTATTTAACAAAAAAATCCGCTTGGCATAACTGACAAGCGGATTTTGTGTTTATATCTTATCAGCCGTTTTTGCTTTCAAGAAAATTGTTGATGTCAGCTACCAGCTTATCTGCGTCTGCGCCGTGCACCATGCAAGCCTGCTCGATGCTTTCTCCGCTTGCTGAGGGGCAGCCGAGGCAGTGCATTCCTATGTCAAGAAAAAACTTTGCTGTATCCATGTCCATTTTCAGAACATCCATTATTATCATATCTTTTGTTACCTTCATAATTTACCATACCTTTCTTTGCTCTTAAACATATGAAAATGTTCAAAAGTTTAATTTCATTGCTTATTCTACCACAAATACTTGTTGATGTCAACAATATATTGGTTTGTTAATAATTTATTTATATTGTACAGCCCAATTGCCGCAATTATTACAAATATTATTCCCCGGTTTTTGTTTTTAAACCGCAGCAAAACCGAAAATTAACAAAAAAATTGCCGTTTTGTCTTGACATCTGCCGATATTTATGCTATAATAAGTGCATTGTCAATACGGAGAGGTGGCCGAGTGGTCGAAGGCGCAACATTGGAAATGTTGTGAGGTGCAAGCCTCCGTGAGTTCGAATCTCATCCTCTCCTCCATATTGTTAAAAATTGCAGATGAGTTTCATCTGCAATTTTTATTTCTTTATGCCTTCTAAAAACTTAATGCAAAAGTTATCTTTTTCTTCCCTTTGCCGATTTTCTTTTTTTCTTGTATTTAAAATACGGTTTGGATTTTTTGTTCTTCGGCTTGCTTTTTTCAAAAGCCTTTTTCTGTTCCTCCTTGATTTCTGAGCCCGAAAAATCTCCGACACGCACAAAATCTATGCGCCGTGCCTGAATGTCGCATTTAACCGCAACCACATTCAGATCACAGCCTACGGCATAGCTTTTTCCCTTGCGTGCCCCGATTATACTCTTTGCCGCTTCATTATACTCATAAAAATCATCTTTCATAGAGTCAAGCCTGATTAATCCCTCAACGGTATTCTCAAGCTGCACAAACATACCGAAATTTGTCACCGACGAAACCTTAGCCGGAAATTCCGCACCGACAAAGCTTTGCATATATACGGTTTTCATCAGATCGTCAACATCACGCTCGCAGTATTCGGCTTCCGTTTCCGTTTCGCTTGAATGTTTTGCGGCAGCGATTACGTCACCGGCAAAATGCGCGGTATTTTTACCGTCAATAAATTCCTTTAAAATCCTGTGAATCATCAGGTCGGGATAACGTCTGATCGGCGACGTAAAATGGCAGTAATACTTTGCAGCCAACCCGAAATGACCGAGATTTTCACACTTATATTCGGCTTTCATGAGAGATCGCAGCATATAAGCTGAAATCATTATTTCCTCGGGTTTATCCTTTATCAGATCAAGAATCCTGCAAAACTCCGTCGGGTGAACCGGGTGATCTTTATTGATTTTTCCTTTAAATCCCAAATTGAAATTATGAAGAAACCGGTTGAAATCCTCGCTTTTTTCAACGGTCGGCGGCTCGTGGACTCTGTATACAAAGGGCAGCTCCGCCCAAAACGCAAGCTCCGCAACCGTTTCATTTGCCGCAAGCATAAATTCCTCTATGATTTTATGAGATATTTTTCTTCCGGTCTTTACAACATCAACCGGCTGACCTTTTTCATCGCATATGATTTTTGCTTCGGGGAAATCGAAATTAATGCTTCCTCTTTTTTGGCGGCGTTCAAAAAGTATTTGTGAAAGCTTTTTCATATTTTCAAGCATAGGCATAATTTTTGCATATTTTCTTTTATACCTGCTCTCGCTGTTTTCAAGAATATCCGCCGTAATGTTATAGGTCATTCTCTCGGCGGAGCGTATAACCGATTTCACGAGCCTGTCAAATTCGATTTCACCGTTTTCCGATATTTTCATAAACACCGACAAGGCAAGCCTGTTTACGTGCGGCTTAAGACTGCACATTTCGTTTGAAAGCTCAAAGGGCAGCATGGGTATCACCCTGTCCGCAAGGTATACGCTCGTACCTCTTTCAAAGGCTTCGGCATCAAGCGCCGTTCCGGGCTTTACATACTCCGTAACGTCGGCTATGTGAACTCCCAAAAGATACCGTCCGTCATCAAGCAACTCCACCGAAACTGCGTCGTCAAAATCACGTGCGTCGTCGCCGTCTATTGTAATTATCTGCTTATCCCTTAAATCAAGCCTCTTTGAAATTTCCTTTTGCGGCACCCTTTTGGGTACTTTTTCCGCTTCTTTTACGGTTTCGGGATCAAATTCCCGTTTTATCGAATGTTCGGTTATTATTGCGTCAATTCTGCTCTTCAATTCATCGGCAGAACCGAACACGCTGACAACATGACCGATTATAACCTTTTTCTGAGGGTATTCACTTATCTCGATAAGTACCCTGTCACCCTCTTTTGCGCCAAGTGCGTCCTCCTCCTTTACCCTTACCGAAGCAAAGATTTTGGGAGAGTCGGGCGAAAGATGATAATATCCCTCCTCTAAATACTTTACAACACAGCTTATACGGCTGTTTCCTCTTTCGGCTATCCCAATTATATGTCCCTCGTTCTTGCCTTTTTCATTTTTTGCAATATCTATAACGGCAAGCACAGTGTCATCGTTATATGCGTCAAGCATTTCCGACCCGGGGATATATATATCCGGCACATTTTCCTCCTCCGAAACAACAAATCCGCATCCGTTGTATGGAACACATCTCAGCTTTCCTCTTATCACTCCGGCACGCTTATACGAATCGTATCTGTTTTTTTTCGTAAGAAAAATTCTTCCCTCCGAAATGAGCTCCGAAAGCAGCGCTTTAAATTCCTCCTCGTCCCCGTCGGGAACGGCGAGAACATTTTTCATTTCATCATATTTCAACGGTACATATTCTCTGCTGTTGATATATGACAGTATTTTTTCTTTTCTTTCCATAATTTCTCCGTTTTGTGTTATTGGCAATTGTTAATTGTCTGCATTTATCTGCCTGTTATCGGTTTATATAGTGAATGGCGGAGGTTGCCGCAACCGCACCGTCTGCGGCAGCGGTTATAATCTGCCTGAGAGGTGTATCGCGCACATCTCCTGCGGCAAAAATTCCTTTAACGTTCGTTCTCATATATCTGTCGGTAACGATAAAGCCCTCAGAATCCAGATAAACGTATTTTCCGGCAAGCTCCGAGTTTGCATTTCTTCCGATCGCAACAAACACACCGCTGACCGCAATTGTTTTCTCAGAGCCGTTTTGAACGTTTTTAACGGTTATACCGTTCACCGCACTGTCGCCGTCAATCCTGCTGACTGTCGAATCCAATACGAATTTTATTTTCGGGTTACTCTTTGCCGCCTCAACCATTTTACCCTCCGCTCTGAAGCCGTCACGTCTGTGCACAAGGTATACGGTACGGCAAAAGCGCGAAAGATACAAGGCGTCCTCAAAAGCAGTGTTTCCTCCTCCGATTACCGCAGTATCCTGACCCTTGAAAAATGCTCCGTCACAGGTTGCACAGTAGGAAACGCCCATTCCGTAGAACCGGTCCTCTCCCTCTGCTCCGATTTTCCTCGGGTTCGCTCCGGTTGCAAAGATTATTGTCTTTGTATCATATCTGTTTTTGCGCGTTACAACCGTTTTAACTGCACCGTCGGCATTTTCTATCTCCTTTACCGTTTCGGTTGTAAATCCGGCGCCGCTCTTTTCGGCGTGCTTCTTCATAGCAAAAGACAAATCGCTGCCCGCCGGCTCATCGGATATACCGGGATAATTGTCAACCTCATATGTCAGATTCATCTGCCCTCCGGCACTCACCGATTCGATTACAAGCGTTTTCAATCCGCTTCTTCCGGCATATACCGCCGCCGACATTCCGGCAGCTCCGCCGCCTATTATAATTATATCATACATTCAATATCAGCTCCCTTAATGAATTTTAAAAAAATTCTCAACATATATTATACATTAAAATCAAAATAATTACAAGTATTAAATTAATTATTTACAAATAATAATATATATGGTATAATTAAATATAGATAATTATTGTTACGGCGTCTATAAGACTGCGCAGTATAATAACAAAAAATTAATGAGAGGGATTTTTTTATGATTGATCGTGTTGAATTGAAAAGCCGTGCAAAAGCGGCTTTAAAGGGAAAGTATTGGATGTGTCTTGCGGCAAGCGCATTAATTGGAGTTTTATCCCAGGCGGTTCCGCAAATCAGTCTGCAATTCGGAAAAATCAGAAGCTACAATGTTTCCGAAGTCTTGCAGCGGCCGGAGCTTCTTGCTGCTATAGGGATTCCGGCATTGATTATTGTTTTGCTCCTGGTTATTTTGAATTTTGCCTTTTCTGTTTTCTTTGTGAATCCGCTTGTTGTCGGTGAGACAAGATTCTACATCAATGCGGCGGCAGACCGAGCTGACTTCAACGAGATATTTCATGTTTTCAAAAGCGAGCATTACATGAACGTTGTAAAAACGCTGTTTGTCCGTGACTTAAAGCTGTTTTTATGGAGTCTGTTTTACATAATCCCATTGGCGGTATCGGTTGCGCTTTGCACAGTCAACGGTAGTTTTGTAATACTTGTTGCTTTGTCCGCTTTCGGAATTATACCTATGATTATGAAGTCGTATTCGTACTTTTTAACCGATTGGATACTTGCCGATAATCCCATGACAGATTGGAGAGCTTGTCTTTCCAAAAGCGAAGAAATGATGAAAGGGTGCAGATTTGAAACCTTTGTTTTGCAGCTCTCTTTCTTTGGCTGGATATTGTTCGGCGTACTTTTGTGCGGAATCGGATTTATTTTTGTAACTCCGTATATTCAGGCAACGCTTACGCAGCTGTATATCAGCAAAAAAAATGAAAATAACGAGTACAGCTTTTGCTACGAACAAAATTAAAGCTGAAATTCCGCATTCTTTTGGGTACGGAATTTTTTCACCCCGCAAAATAAGCGCAAAATTAATGCAAAACAAAAAAATATTTGTGATTTATGAAGAAATATCATCAAATATATTGATTTTTTTGCAGATTTCTGATAGAATACTTCTTATATATAAATATATCGGGTGATTTGAAAATAACCTATGATATAAATGTACCGAAAGGAATGGATAACAAATGGACAATCTTTCAAAAACTATGGACAAAATAGTAGCACTGTGTAAGGGCAGAGGATACATATTCCCCGGTTCGGAAATTTACGGCGGACTTGCCAACACATGGGATTACGGTCCTCTCGGAGTTGAGTTTAAAAACAACGTAAAAAAAGCATGGTGGAAAAAGTTTATACAGGAGTCAAAGTATAACGTAGGCGTTGACTGCGCAATACTTATGAATCCGCAGGTATGGGTAGCTTCGGGGCACGTTGGCGGATTTTCCGATCCTTTGATGGACTGTAAGGAATGTAAGGCACGTCACAGAGCGGACAAGCTCATCGAGGACTACGCTTTCAAGCACGGCGAAAGTCTTACTGTTGACGGCTGGAGCAACGAAAAGATGATTGATTACATAAACGGGCATGACATAGTATGCCCCGAGTGCGGAAAGAAGAACTTCACCGATATTCGTCAGTTCAATCTTATGTTTAAGACTTTCCAGGGTGTTACCGAAGATTCTTCATCTACTGTATATCTTCGTCCCGAAACCGCACAGGGTATCTTTGTAAACTTTAAAAATGTTCAGAGAACCTCAAGAAAGAAAGTACCGTTCGGTATCGGTCAGATAGGAAAATCTTTCAGAAACGAAATCACACCGGGTAACTTCACTTTCAGAACAAGAGAATTTGAGCAGATGGAGCTTGAATTCTTCTGCGAACCCGGCAAGGATATGGAATGGTTCTATTACTGGAAAGAATACTGCATGAACTTCCTCTTGTCGCTCGGCATGAGAAAGGAAAACTTACGTTTCAGAGATCATTCTCCCGAGGAGCTTTCACACTATTCAAACGCTACTTCCGACATAGAATTTGTATTCCCGTTCGGCTGGGGTGAGCTTTGGGGTGTTGCTGACAGAACAGACTTTGACTTAAAGCAGCATCAAGAGCACTCGGGCGAAAGTATGGAGTATATCGATCCCGTAACAAACGAGCGTTATGTTCCCTACTGTATCGAGCCGTCGCTCGGCGCAGACAGAGTTGCGCTTGCATTCCTGGTTGAGGCGTACGATGAAGAAGATTTGGGCGAGGGAGATTCGAGAGTTGTTATGCATCTGCACCCGGCACTCGCTCCGGTTAAAGCTGCAATTCTTCCTCTTTCAAAAAAGCTTTCTGAGGGCGCACAAAAGGTTTATGAGGAGCTTTCAAAAAAATATAACTGTGAATACGATGAGGCCGGTTCAATCGGTAAGCGTTACCGCAGACAGGACGAAATCGGAACTCCGTGGTGTATTACCTACGACTTTGATTCCGAAGCCGACGAGAGCGTAACTGTTCGTGACAGAGATACCATGGAGCAGGTAAGAGTTAAAATTGCGGAGCTTGACAAGTTCATCGAGGAAAGACTTGCATTTTAATCTCACAAGTGCCTAAAAAACAGCATATACATAATTTATGCCATGCGGCGGAACGGAGATTATTATGAAAATTGCCGAAGAATTTAAAACCTTTATTGCAAGAGGAAACGTAATGGACATGGCTGTCGGTGTTATAATGGGAAGTGCGTTTACAAAAATAGTAAATTCGCTCGTTTCCGATATACTGACCCCAATAATCGGTCTTGCAACCGGAAAGGTTGACTTGAGCAATCTTAAAATAGATATAAACGAGCAGCTGATTATCCCCTACGGACAATTTTTACAGTCGATAATCGATTTTCTGATTGTTGCGGCTGTGGTATTTTTCGTAATCAAGGGCATGAACACATTAAAAGCAAAGCTTGAAAAGCAAAAGGACGAGGAAGAAGCAGAAGAAGAAGAAGTCACACCGTCAAACGAGGAGCTTTTGCTTACGGAGATAAGAGATTTGCTCAAAGATAAACAATAAAATTTTGCTGCGGCGAAAATATTTTGCCGCAACTGCAGGCATGAGTTCATCTCCCTCATGCCAAAACAAAAATACTCTGAAAGGGTGAATAATTTGAAGAAGAATTATAAATTTCTTGCATTTGACTTCGGTGCTTCAAGCGGCAGAGCAATGCTTGCAACATTTGACGGCGAAAAAATAACGCTTGAGGAAAAACACCGTTTTTCAAATGACCCCGTAACAATGAACGGCGGTTTTTACTGGGACGTAATGAGATTGTTCCACGAAATCAAGCAGGGTATACTTGCCTGCGTAAATTCCGGCGATGCGGATATAGACTGTATCGGTATCGACACCTGGGGAGTTGATTACGGTCTGCTTGATAAAAACGATAAGCTTTTATCAAACCCGTATCACTACAGAGATACAAGAACCGACGGAATGTATGACGAAGCGTTTAAGCATGTGCCGAAAGAGGAAATTTTTAAATCCACCGGTATAGCATTTAACTGGTTCAACACAATTTATCAGCTGCTTTCATCAAAGCTTTCGGACGATGTTGCGCTGGAAAATGCAAAAACGCTGTTATTCATGCCCGATTTATTCAACTATCTTTTGACAGGCGAAAAGAGATGCGAATACACTATTGCCTCCACCTCACAGCTGTTTGATTCAAGAACGCACACATGGGCAGCAGGTATAATGGAAAAGCTCGGCTTGCCGACAAACATTTTTGCGCCCATGATTTATCCGGGCGAACAGGTCGGAGTACTGCGCGAGGAAATATCGGAAGAATTGGGAGTAGGAAGAATACCGGTCATGGCGGTTGCTTCGCACGATACCGGTTCTGCGGTTGCGTCCGTACCTGTTGTTGACAAAGACGACTTTATCTATATTTCAAGCGGAACATGGTCACTGATGGGCGTTGAATTAAAGCAGCCGAACATTTCGGACGAAGCCTTGAAATACAACTTCACAAACGAGGGCGGAGTTAATAAAACAATAAGATTTTTGAAAAATATTATGGGTCTGTGGCTCATTCAGGAATCAAAAAGACAGTGGAAGCGCGAGGGTGAAGAACTCAGCTTTGACGAGCTTGAAAATCAGGCAAGAGCTGCCAAGCCGTTTGAGTCCTTTATAGATCCCGACTACCCGGCTTTCCAGACTCCCGGCAATATGCCAAAGAGAATCAGAGAATACTGTGAAAAAACCGGTCAGAAAGTACCCGAAACAAAGGGCGAAATCATCAGATGTATCGCACAAAGCCTTGCATTTAAATACCGTCAGACGGTTGAGGGTATGGAGGACGTTACCGGCAACAAGTATAACGTTATAAACATTGTCGGCGGCGGAATTAAGGACAAGATGATTTGCCAGTTTACCGCCAACGCAACAAAGAGGACTGTAAGCGCAGGGCCTGTTGAAGCTACAAGCATAGGTAACGTTATTGTCCAGGGAATCGGAACGGGAGCAATAAAGGATCTTAACGAGGGCAGAAAAATTGTTAAAAACTCCTTTGACATTGCGGTTTACGAGCCGCAGGATTCCGGCGAATGGGACGCTGCATACGAACAGTGGAAAAAAATCGTAAGCAAAACAAACTAATTTATTTTGAGTTATTAGCCTGTAAAAACGTAGCTTTACAACTACTTTTTTGACTAATCAATTTGGAGAGGAATGATTACTGATGGAAAAGAAAAACATTGATTGGAGCAATATCGGCTTTTCATACATAAAAACCGATAAAAGATATGTGTCAAACTACAAAGACGGAAAGTGGGACGACGGTTGTCTTACAGAGGATAACACAATCACTCTCGAAGAAAGCGCTTGCGTTCTCCAGTATGCTCAGACCTGTTTTGAGGGTATGAAAGCATACACAACAAAGGACGGCAAAACTGTCATATTCCGTCCCGACTTAAATGCTGAAAGAATGGAATTGTCGGCAAAAAGACTGGAAATGCCGGTATTTCCAAAAGACAGATTTATTGACGCTGTTGTTAAGGTTGTCAAAGCAAACGAAGCGTTTGTACCTCCCTACGGCAGCGGCGCAAGTCTTTATTTAAGACCGTATATGTTCGGTTCAAACAATGTAATCGGAGTAAAGCCTGCCGATGAATTTCAGTTCAGAATATTCGCAACTCCGGTAGGTCCGTACTTTAAGGGCGGAGTTAAGCCTTTGACAATCAGAGTAAGCGATTTCGACCGTGCCGCACCTAACGGAACAGGTCATGTAAAAGCCGGTCTTAACTATGCTATGAGCCTTCATGCTATAGTTGACGCACATAATCAGGGCTATGACGAAAATATGTATCTTGACGCAGGCACACGCACCTACGTTGAAGAAACAGGCGGCGCTAACTTTATATTTGTTACAAAGGACAACACTGTTGTTACTCCTAAGTCAAACAGCATATTAAACTCAATCACACGACGTTCGCTCATGTACGTTGCAGAGCATTATTTAGGTCTTAAGGCTGAACAGAGAGAAATTCCGTTTGAAGAGGTTAAGGATTTTGCAGAATGCGGTCTTTGCGGTACTGCCGCTGTTATCTCGCCTGTCGGAAAGATTGTTGATCACGGCAAGGAAATCTGCTTCCCGTCCGGCATGACAGAAATGGGTCCGATAACCAAAAAGCTTTACGATACTCTCACAGGGATTCAGATGGGTTCAATCCCTGCTCCTGAGGGTTGGATAAAGGTTGTTGAATAATATAACGGCAATTTAATACACATAAAAATGACTCAAGCGTAAAAAAACTTGAGTCATTTTTATATGTTTATTTTGCGTAATTGTGCTTTTTGTTTATTCTCCATATCCATATAATCAAAATGCAGCCGCCGATAATATGCCCCATGACGCAAACAGCGGCAAATATCCGAAATGCTTTATAACAGTACCGTATACCGCACTCGATTTGCCTGCGCCGAGGTATGTTGAAAAAATCATTCCGAGTCCAAAGCTCAGCAAAATTGATTCTGTTATACATACAGAAAACCTATCAGCGAAACGGGGTTTTCATTATTGCGGCAAAGTTTATACAAAGCCGGATATACAAACCGACCGACAAACCCTATCGCCCGCATCAGCAAAATATAGTACCGTTCCCGCATTGCGTGCCAGCTCGGCGGTTGACATAGGCACTACGGCTTCAAAATTTTCAAGCATATAATCTGCAAGCTGCCGTTCCTTTTTTGTCAGATTTCTGTATTTTGATTTTATGGCTGATAAACAATTTTTATTTTCCATTTACGAATATCCTCTTTATTTAAAATTTTGTTTCTATCGAATATATCATTTTGGCACATTGGTTATTATATCACTTTAATATATAATTATCAACACCTGTTAATCATTTTTTTCCGGCTTTGCTCATTTCCGCAACAAACTTCAAATTCACTCTTGACACTTTACGACAATATGATATAATATATGCTGTAGATCAACGCCGGCACATACGCTGAATTTGTCGGCACACCAAAAAATTATGCCGGAGCAACATTTCGGCAAAACGGAGGAATAATATGAATATACTGCTGATTCTCGCATTTCTGTTCAGCATGGGAAGTATGCTGGGCTGGGTACTGGAGCTGTTTTTTCGCAGGCTTATCACAAAAACCGGCAAATGGATGAACCCGGGATTTCTTGTAGGTCCATGTCTGCCCCTTTACGGCTGCGGTCTTTGTATTCTTTATCTCCTGGCTTCGGGTGAGGCGCTTCTGCCGTCAATGCCCGATTGGTCGAAAAAGATTATTCTTTTCATTATTATGGCAATAATGATGACCCTCATTGAATACATCGCCGGTATAATTTTCATACGTCACATGAAAGTTAAGCTTTGGGACTATTCCAATATGTGGGGCAACATTCAGGGTATTATTTGTCCCCTCTACTCGTTTTTCTGGGCTATTCTCGGTGCGGTGTACTACTTCTTTATTCACCCGTATATACTGGATTCCCTTAACTGGCTGTCTGAAAATCTTGCGTTTTCTTTCTTTGTCGGAATGTTTTTTGGCGTGTTCATCGTTGATTTCGTTTATTCGGCTCAGATAATGGTAAAAATCAGAAGTTTTGCAAAAGAGAACGAAATAGTCGTTAAGCTTGAAGAATTTAAGCTTAATATACTTCAGCAGGCAGAGGAAAGAAAGAAAAAGCTGAAATTCTTTTTTGCTATCAATAATGAGCTTTCTTTGTCCGAGCATTTAAAAAGATACAGCGATTACAAAAAGAGAATCAGCAGCGATTTGAAGAAAATTATAAAAAGAAAATCATAAGCTTTATAAAAAAATTAACACTAAGCATATGCAAAAATATAATTTTTTATTCTTTTTGCATATTAAAATGTTAATAAATTTTAAATTATTGCAAAATTTTCAAAAAATTTTGTAATAAAAACTGTACAAATTTATCGTTTTGTGA
Organism: uncultured Clostridia bacterium; assembly: GCA_934462715.1. Classification (GTDB taxonomy): domain Bacteria; phylum Bacillota; class Clostridia; order UBA1381; family UBA1381; genus RGIG1988. The sequence goes on along the minus strand of CAKSIJ010000004.1, from coordinate 59,397 downwards.
TACAATTATCTTGTGTATATACCAAACGGCAGTTAAGTAATTACGCAAAGCACTGTTAAATTAAAAATATTCGGTACGGCACGAAGCTTAATAAAATCCGGTAAATCCTACCGATCCGTCCGCCCGACTATTCTATAAAATGGAGGAGATTATTATGATAAGTAAAGCATTTCAGGGCATCGTATCTCAAATGGCTGACGTGTACCCGAAAAGATTCGGTATTGCAGACGCTCACGGGCTTGTCCTGGCAGCTAACGGTCCGGAAATTTCCGAGGATATAATTGAGGAGCTTGTTTACTCTATCCCGAGCGATGACAAGCTTTATTTCAAAAACGGCTATACCGTAAGACTTATTTCCGGCAAGCCTTATCCCGAATATGTAGTTTACGTTGAGGGTGTTGACGAAATATCAAAATACTGTTGTAATTCTGTAACTGTTGCGGCAAACAACGTAAGATACTATTATGATGAAAAATACGACAAGACCATATTTATGAAAAATATAATTTTCGATAATATGCTTGCATTTGACCTTCACCAGAAGGCTCATGAGCTTCATGTCGAAACCGACGTTCCGAGAGCCGTTTTCTATATCAAGGTTCAGCAAAAGGGCGACCAGTCGATTTATGAGGTTGTAAGAAACATTTTCCCCGACAAGGAAAAGGATTTTGTCGTTAATATCGACAGCGAGAACATTGTCCTCATAAAAGAACTCAAAGAAATATTAAACAGCGAAGAGCTTGACAACATGGCAAAATCACTGCTTGACACCATAAATTCAGAATCTATGAACAAGGTTTTAATCGGTGTAAGTACGGTTGCCAAAAACATAAACGAGCTTAACAACGCTTACAAGGAATCGCAGATTGCACTTGAGGTCGGCAAGGTATTTGAAGAAGAAAAGTGCATTTTGAACTATGAAAACTTGGGTATTGGCAGACTTATATACCAGCTCCCGACAAAGCTTTGTGAACTGTTCCTGTCTGAGGTTCTGAAAAAAGACGATATTACTTTGCTTGACAACGAAACGATTCTCACCATAAACAAATTCTTTGAAAATGACCTTAACGTATCCGAAACGTCAAGACAGCTGTTTGTACACAGAAACACTCTTGTTTACCGTCTTGAAAAAATCAATAAGCTTACAGGTCTTGACTTGAGAAAATTTGACCAGGCAATTGTGTTCAAGGTTGCAATGATGGTTCACAAATACTTGCAGTCAAATCCTATGAGATTGTAATTTTTACCGGGTGAATATAAATGATAGAACTTATAAATGTTACAAAGGAGTATGACAACGGCACTCTTGCGCTTGACGGAGTTAATCTGAAAATAGAAAACGGTGAGTTTGTATTTTTGGTCGGCTCGAGCGGTGCGGGAAAAACTACAATCACAAAGCTCCTTATGCGAGAGGAAAACGTAACAAGCGGAAGTATTTATCTTTACGGCGAGGATATAACGAAAATCACGCAGAAAGAAATACCCTTTCTCAGACGAAAAATGGGTGTTGTTTTCCAGGATTTCAGACTTTTGGAGGACAGAACTGTATTTGAAAACGTTGAATTTGCAATGCGGATAGTCGGAGCCTCGCGCCGCGAAATCAGACGGCGTGTTCCTGTTGTTTTGAATATGGTAGGTCTTAATTACAAGGCAAAAATGCTCCCGAAAGAGCTTTCCGGCGGAGAACAGCAGAGAGTTGCGCTTGCAAGAGCGCTTGTAAATAACCCCTCCATTCTGATTGCGGACGAGCCTACGGGGAATCTCAATCCGCAGGTTGCAATGGAAATAATGGAGATTTTTGAAAGCATAAATAAAATGGGCACAACAATAATTATGGCAACGCACGCAAAGGATATTGTTGACGTAATGAAAAAACGCGTTGTTGAAATAAACGACGGCAAGGTTGTGCGCGATGAGGTTGGAGGTGAGTATCTTGTTGAACCCGTCAAAGCTTAGATACTCAATTTCCCAGGCAAAGAAAAACGTTGTCAGAAACGGTCTTATGAGCGTTGCCTCCCTGTTCACAATCACCTGTTGTCTTTTGATTCTCGGTCTGTTCACAACGCTTACATTAAATGTAAACTACTGGACAGAGCAGGTAAAGGATCAGTGTGAGATTCAGCTGTACATCAACGTCGGCACAAGTGAGGAAAGAGTCACTCAGCTGGGAGATGAAATTCTTGCCAATGAAAACGTAAAGGAGATTTCTCTCTACACAAGAGAGGAAATGTATCAATATGCAATGAACGATATTTTTGAGGGTAAGGAGGGTCTTATGGACACCTATACCGATGAAGATAATCCGTTCAGCGATTCATACAAAATCACTCTGCGGGACATAACAAAAACAAAAGAAACCGCAGAACAGCTTGCGCAGCTTGCCGATGTGGAACACGTTGAGAATAAACAGGACGTAACAAACATCGTTATTTCCGTATCAAACGCAGTCCGTCATCTGAGCATAATTATAATGGTGATACTGCTTATTATATCTGTTGTCATCATTTCAAACACCGTAAGGCTTACGGTGTTCAACAGACGAAAAGAAATTAACATCATGAAATACATTGGCGCAACAGACAGATTTATCCGCACACCTTTCGTTATCGAGGGTATTATGATCGGATTTTTCGGTGCGCTTATATCTTTCGGACTTATTTCATGGGGCTACATCGCCATTTCAAATGTTATAGTTCATTCAAACTATGACGTTTTTGATCTTGTGAAGTATTCCGCAATAGCGCCGATTCTCGGCGGTTTGTTCATCTTTTTCGGATGCTTTATAGGTATTCTCGGCAGTACATTGTCAATGAGAAAATATTTGAATGTTTAATTTAAAGGCTGTCGCTTTGGCGGCAGCCTAAAATACTTTTAAAGATTAAGACTTATTATGAATTATGCAAAATACAATTTTGCATACAGCCTGACATCGAAAGGGATGATACATATGTCAATAAATAAGAAAAAAATATCGCTTTTAACAGCGTTAATCATAGCGTTTTCTTCTTTTTCGCCTGCTTTTGCGGCAAAAAGCGTCAGCGATTTAAAAAAGGCAATCAACGACCGCGACAAATCAATAAAGCAAACCGAAAAAAAGATAAATGATAAAAAAGCCGAAAAAAATCAGGAGGTTGAAAAACGCAACAACCTTGATATTCAGATTTCGGCAGTTCTTGACGACATATCCGATACCGAAGCGATTATCAGCGAAAAGGATCAGAAAATATCTGCAAAAACTGCAGAAATCAATGAGCTTAGCACGCAAATTGAAGAAAACAACAACAAGCTGAAAAACCGTCTTAAAGTAATATATGAATACGGTGCAACCTCATATTTGCAGCTGCTTCTCGAATCAAACGGTCTTGCGGATCTTGTTACAAGACTTTCTGTTGTAAAACAGGTATATAACTACGATAAAAGCGTCATTGCCGATTATATCAGTGCAAAGCAAACGGTTGAAGACGCAAGACAGGTTATTCAGAACGAGCAGAACGAACAGCTTGAAGCCAAAGGAATACTTGAAAGCAAAAAAGCAAATCTGGAATCGCTGAAAAGCGAAAAGCAGAAGCTTATAGATTCGATCAACAGTGATATTAAATCACTCGAAAAAGAGGAGCAGCAGAAAGAGGACGATTACGCTTCGCTCAAAAAGGAACTTGACGCAGCGCTTGCAGCCGAAGCCGCGGCAGCCGCAAAGGCAAAGTCAAAATCCTCCGGTTCTTCAAACGACACGTCAACTCAGCCGAAAGGTACGGGCAAATTTTCATGGCCGTCCGCTTCGACAAACATCACATCGAACTACGGTTACAGAAATCACCCTATTTCCGGCACAAGACGTCTGCACAGAGGAATTGATATAGGCGCGCCGCTCGGCTCAAACGTATTTGCGGCAGACTCCGGAACAGTTGTAACAGCCGGCTGGAACAACAGCTACGGATATTATGTTACGATAAATCACGGCGGCGGATATGTTACGCTTTATGCACATAACAGCAAGCTCCTTGTTTCCGCAGGCGACAAGGTTACAAAGGGTCAGGTTATTTCAAAGTGCGGTTCAACCGGAAATTCAACAGGTCCTCATGTACATTTTGAAGTAATGCTTAATGGCTCGCTTCAGAATCCGCTGAACTATCTGAACTGACGCACGGAATATAATTATGCAGTCATTCATATTATATATGTATATCAGCGGCATATAAGGCTTAAAGGCACTCTGCGGATACTCAAAGCGTGCTTATAAAGGAGGCAGAATAATGGAAGAAAATAACGGCAAAGTCAAATATACTTTAAAGGTAATAGCACTGACAGCTCTTGTTACCTGTCTTTTAACCAACACCTTTAAAGATGTTATTTATGTTAGAAACAACGGCAAAATCAATAACAAGGTGCAAAAAGTTTCCAAAATAATATCCGACTACAGTTTATTTGACATTGATGAGGATAAAATGGCTGATTATGCGGCAACCGGACTTGCCGCTGCGGTAGATGATCACTACACCAACTATTACAACAAGGAGGCTTTTGCTTCCTTTAACACCAGTCTTTCAAACAGCTTTTACGGCATAGGTATTGTTGTGTCGGTCGATTCGTCAAACAATAAGCTTGTTGTAGTTTCTCCCGTGGACGGCGGACCGAGCGCAAACGCAGGCATACTCTCGGGCGATTATATAGTAGCCGTTGACGGCGTCGAGTACACGGGTGATCAAATGTCTGAAGCCGTTTCAATTATGCGCGGCGACGATATTAAGGATAAAAAAGGCACACAGGTGACTGTAACCATCGAGCGTGATGGTGCAAGACAGGATTATGTCATTACCAGAGATGTTGTTAAGGTAAATACGGTATCGTCAAAAATGCTTGATGATGAAATCGCATATGTCAGAATTACCGAATTTAATTCGGTTGATACCAACGAAGAAGGCGCACAGGATACCTATGATGAATTTAAGTCGGCAATAGACAGTCTGAGCAAGGACGGTATGAAGAAGTTGATTATAGACTTAAGAAACAATCCGGGCGGAAATCTCACGGTTGTTAATAAAATAGCCGACGAGCTTCTCCCTGCCGGAATCATAACCTACACCGAAACAAAATCCGGTAAACGTCAGGATTATACTTCTTCCGCCGGTGAGCTCGATATTCCCATGGCGGTATTGGTTAACAGCGGAAGTGCTTCTGCGTCTGAGGTTCTGACCGGCGCACTTAAGGATTATCAAAAAGCCACCGTTATAGGCACAAAGACCTTCGGCAAGGGCATTGTGCAGACGGTTATCCCTCTCGGCGACGGATCGGGCATAAGCCTTACCACCTCAAAATACTTCACTCCTAACGGAGTATGTATTCACGGAATAGGCATAGAACCGGATATTGTCATCGAAGCAACCGATTCAAGACAGATTTCGCAGTTAACCGAAGAAGAGGACGTTCAGCTGCAAAAGGCTATAGAGGTTTTAAAGCAATAAAAAAGTCAAAATGTACCTGTTCGATCCGAGCAGGTACATTTAAGTGTACTGTCAGATAAAACGGAGGAATTAACGTAAAAAATATGCGGCGCATCTTACCTTTTTTCGAGGTTAGGAGTATAAACATACGCCGTCACCTCTCAACAAGGCAACCTGCTTGTATCTTTTTCACGTTTGATTTGTACCACCGCAAAGCGATGAAACGGAGAATTATTATGAATGAAAATATTATTATAAGAAAATTTGAGCAAAAAGACATTCCCGAAATGATTAAAATATGGAATGAAGTGGTTGACGAGGGTGTGGCTTTTCCTCAGGAGGATTTTTTAACCGACGATAACGGCGGAGCTTTCTTTGCGGCGCAAAGCTATTGCGGTGTTGCCGAAAAGGACGGAAAAATACTCGGCTTGTATATTCTTCACCCGAACAACGTTGGCAGATGCGGTCATTTAAGCAATGCCAGCTATGCAGTTTTGTCCGAAAGCAGAGGTAATCACATAGGCGAAAAGCTTGTGCTTGACTGTATGAAGCAGGCAAAGCTTTTGGGCTTTCGGGTTCTTCAATTCAATGCGGTTGTCGAATCAAACATACACGCACGCCATTTGTACGAAAGAATCGGTTTCAGCCTCTTGGGAACCGTTCCCGGCGGCTTCCGTCTTAAAAACGGAGAATATGAGAATATTTGTCTTTATTATATTGAACTTTAAACATCACCGTTATTCGGCTGCGCTTTAAGTTCATTGCTCGGAGCGCAGCCGTTTTCTTTTTTATACAGCTTATAAAAATTGGAATAGCTTCCGAATCCGGCTTCAACGCTTGCAGCGGTTATCGGCATACCGGAGGAGCAAAGCTTTCTCACATACATCAGCCGTTTCAAGGTTATATATCTGTTAACGGTATAACCGGTGCTTTTTTTAAAAATTCTGCACAGATAGCTCTTATTCACAAAAAAGTGTTCGCTTATACTGTCAAGGGTAATTTCACTTCTTAGATTCTCATTAATATACAGAATAACATCTCTTATATATTTATTTCCGCATGAATTTTCTGCCGAACTCTTATCACGGTATTTAAAAAGTATGCTTATTATTTCTATTATTACACAATTTAAAACAATGTTACTTGCACCGTTTTGGGAGTAGCTTACCAATCTTTCGCACGCATTTTTAAAATAAGTGTTCTCTGTATCGGCACCGCTGATCAAATTATATTCCCCAGGAGCGCGGCTGAAAAACAATCCCGAAAATTCCTCGCAGTTGTTATCCGCAAAGAAATCAACCGGTATATTTATAACGATTCTTTCATACGGAGTATCGGAGCGGTGTATTATCCTGTGCATTTCATAATTTGAAGCAATAACAGTATCGTACGGCTTCAGATCATAAACCGCACCCTCAACTCTGAATTCCGCATCTCCCGATATAAATATCAGCATTTCAAGGAGATTTTTATGATTATGTAAAACAAAATTTTTGTTTTCGGGGTGTTCAATATAAAATTTTGAAATATCCGGTCTTTTATAAGATAAATTATCCATAAGCTTTTTCACTCCCTGCCTGTCCTTTTACCATTTAATAACGTTCTGAAAATATTATAACACATTAAGTCAATATTTGCAATCTTTTTGTCAATATAGCGTAGTGATTTTTTCAAATATTTGTACTATAATTAAGAAAAAAACATATCGGAGGTAAATATGCACGAATTTATTATAACAGGTTTTTCCGATGAAATTGATCCGGATATAACCAAGCAATTTGAACACTTAAACAAGTTGAACATCAACTATTTTGAACCCAGAGGAATTAATGACAAAAACATAGCCGATCTGAACGATGATGAGGTTTCGGAGCTTCTCTCGGAAATGAAGAAATACGGTATAAAGGTTTCTTCCATAGGTTCTCCCATAGGCAAAACAGATATTAAGGAGGATTTTGAAGCGGAGCTGAAAAGACTTGACAGAGTAATCACAATTGCGAAAGCTCTCGGAACAAGCTATATACGCATATTCAGCTTCTACAACCTCAGCGGCATATCAAGCGAAAGCTTCAGAGATGAAGCAATTGCACGTTTAAAGCAGATGGCCGCTCTTGCCGAAAAAAGAAACATTACGCTTCTTCATGAAAATGAAAAAGAAATTTTCGGTGAAAATGCGGTTAACTGCCTTGACATTCTAAAATCCGTCAACTCCGACTCTCTCAAAGCGGTGTTTGACCCGGCAAATTTCATTCAATGCGGACAGGACACTCTCGAAGCGTTCGATATGCTCAAAGATTATGTTGTTTATATGCATATAAAGGACGCCCTCCCGGACGGCAAGGTTGTTCCGGCAGGCTACGGCGCAGGTAATGTCAGGGCAATACTCGCAAAGCTTGCCGCAGACGGCTACAAAGGATTTTTAAGCTTAGAGCCGCATTTGGGCAGCTTCAAGGGACTCGAGTCACTTGAACTTGACGATAATATGCTTGAACTTGATGGCAGTACACCCGAAAAATTCACGCTTGCATATATCTCGCTCAAAACTATAACCGACAGCATATAAAAAATTTAATGTTGACAAGCAAAAAAACAAAATATCAAAAAGGAGTATTTACAATGACTAAAATCGAAAAAGTTAAAATGGGTATTGTCGGCTTTGGTAACATGGGTACCGGACATTGCGAAAGTATTCATTCGGGAAAGATTGAAAATATGGAGCTTGCCGCAATCTGCGATATTAACCCCGACAGACTTGAAGCGGCAAAAAAAGCATATCCCGAGGTTCCCGTGTTCAAAACGGCAACTGAAATGTTTGAAAGCGGTCTTATCAATGCTGTTGAAATTGCCGTTCCTCACTATTCTCACCCCGAAATTGCTATAGACGCATTCAATCACGGAATCAACGTATTGGTGGAAAAGCCTGCCGGCGTTTACACAAAGCAGGTACTTGAAATGAATGAAGCCGCAAAGAAATCCGGTTTGCTGTTCGGTATAATGTACAACCAAAGAACAAATCCGGTATATCAGAAAATTAAAGAATTGGTTGAAAACGGCACACTCGGTCATATAAAAAGAATTGAATGGGTTATCACCAACTGGTACAGATCACAGGCTTATCATGACAGCTGTACCTGGCGTTCGACATGGGCAACGGAGGGCGGCGGTACTCTTATCAACCAAAATCCTCATCAGCTCGATTTATGGCAATGGATGTTCGGTATGCCGTCAAAAATAATGTCGCATGTTTCATTCGGCAAATATTATAATATCGAGGTTGAGGATGATGTTACCGCATATATGGAATATGATAACGGCACAACGGGAGTATACATAACCTCAACAGGCGAAGCTCCCGGAACAAACAGACTTGAAATTGCCTGCGACATGGGTAAGCTTGTAGCAGAAAACAACAGTCTTATTTTCTACAGAAACACAGAATCAGAAAGAGAATTTAACAAAAAGAACAAGCTTGTTTTCGGCGCACCCGAAACATGGAAGTGCGAAATCCCGGTTGCAACCGACGGCGGAGAACAGCACGTTGGAATATTCAAAAATTACGCAAATGCACTGATTAACGGCACTCCTCTGCTCGCTCCCGGCTATGACGGAATAAAGGGGCTTACAATTTCCAACGCTATCCACTATTCCGCATGGACAGGCGGCTGGGCAGACGTTAAAAACTTCCCTCATGATGAGTTTTACAAGCTTCTTCAGGATAAGATTAAAAACTCAACCTTTGTAAAAAAAGAATCAAATATTGTTGCAGGTACAGAGAATACCTACAACAGCTGATTAAAACCGACAGAAAGGATTTTGAATATGGATAAGAGAATAGGCGCACAGTTATATACTGTAAGAGATTTTACACAAACAAAAGAGGATTTTGACAGCACATTAAAAAAGCTGTCCGAAATAGGCTATAAAACGGTTCAGATTTCCGCAGTCGGCAATATTCCGGCAAAGGACTTAAAAGAGGTTTGCGACAAATACAACATACTTCCGATATGTACGCACAGAGGCTATGACGAATACATGAACAACCTCGATTTTTCGATAGAGTTCCACAAGACCTTAGGCTGCAAGGTTGCCGGACTCGGCTGCTTCCCGAATCTTTGGGGCAGCACATCACTTGATGAAATCACGAAATTTATCACCGATATGAATAAGGTGGCTGCCGAATTTAAAAAGCACGGTATGTCCTTTGCGTACCACAATCACAATCTTGAATTTGTTAAGTTTGAAGGCAAATATATGATGGATTACTTGATCGAATACGGCGATTTCGATTTTATCGTCGACGTATACTGGCTTGCGGCTGCCGGCATAAATCCTGCGGATTTCATCAAAAAGCTCGGTAAGCGTGCAAAAATTATTCACTTCAAGGATTTAAAGGTTGTACCGGGCGACGACCGTCAGATTGCAGAGGTTATGGAGGGCAATCTCGACTGGGATTCCATTATCGAAGCCTGCGAAGAAGCAGGAAGCGAATACGCTTTCGTTGAACAGGATACCTGCCAGAGAGATCCGTTTGAAAGTCTGAAAATAAGCTATGACAATCTAAAAACAAAGGGATTTTTCTAAATCAATCGTATTTTTTTCAGAACGGAGGTTCACCATGACAAATGTATGCATTGTCGGTTACGGCGCTATAGGGCCGATTCACGCTCACGCAGTGGAGAAATGCCCGGACGCAAAACTGTATGCGGTATGCGATATAAATGAAGAACGCTGCGAAAAGTGCCGCAGCGAATACGGCGTTAAAGTTTATACTGATTTTGATGAAATGCTTACAGATAAGGAAATAGACGCTGTTCACATCTGTACGCCGCATTATCTGCACTTTGAAATGGCAATAAAAGCTTTGTCGGCAGATAAGGACGTGGTTCTTGAAAAGCCTGTCACCATGCTCCCTGCGGAGCTTGACAAGCTTATGAGCTTCAAAACTGACAGAAAAGTATGCGTAATGCTGCAAAACAGGACTAACAACTGCGCAAAAAAGCTGTATGAAATTATAAACAAAACTCAGCCTGACGGAAAGGTTCTTTCAATGTGCGCATTTCTCACATGGTGCAGAACTCCGGAATACTACAGTTCCGGCGAATGGCGCGGAAAGCTTGCAACCGAGGGCGGCGGCCTGCTCATCAACCAGGCAATACATACGCTTGATTATATCGGTTGGTTCGGCGGCGGTATCAAAAGCGTCATGGGTTCGGTCAGCACAAAAAAGCTTAACGGCTGCATAGAGGTTGAGGACACCGCCGACGCACTGATTGAGCTTGCAAACGGCAGTACTGCGGTATTTTACGCTACCAACGGCTATTCTCAAAGTCCTGCGCCGAGAATAGAAATACAGTGCGAAAATGCCCTTTACAGGTATGCGGACGAGCGTCTTTACCGTATAACGGAAGATGATGTACAGATAATAGAAACCGATATGTACACAGCAGACGGAAAAAGATACTGGGGCAGCGGTCATAGAAATGTCATCAATGCCTTTTATTCCTCACTCTGCGGAAAAAGTGCCGGCTATACCGATTTACAAGGCGCAAAGAATACCATGGACGCACTTTTTGCTTTTTACGAAAGTGCAAAAACCAACAAAAAGATTACAATTAAGGAGTAAATGCAATGAAAATGACATTTAGGTGGTATGGGAAAGACGATCCCGTAACCCTTGAAAAAATAAGACAAATCCCGGGTGTTACCGGGATAGTGTCCGCTATATACGATATTCCCGTAGGCGAGGCATGGAGCTATGAAAGGATTATCGAACTGAAAAATGAAATTGAGGCGGCAGGACTTGAGCTTTCGGTTATCGAAAGCGTTCCTGTGCATGAGGATATAAAAACCGGTGACGGCGACCGTGACAGATATATCGAAAACTACTGTACCACCCTCAAAAATCTTGCAAAAGCCGGAATCGACTGCGTATGCTACAATTTCATGCCTGTTTTCGACTGGACCCGTTCCGATTTGCACCATCGCTTGCCAGACGGTTCATATGCACTCAGCTACGATAACGAAACCGTCCTTAAAATGAATCCTCTTTCGGGGGATTTATCGCTCCCCGGCTGGGACGCAAGCTATACTAAAGAGGATATGAAGTCGCTGCTTGAAAAATATCAGAGCATATCAGAAGAAGATTTATGGAACAACCTTAAATATTTTCTTGACAGAGTGATAAAGGTTGCTGAAGAAGTTAAAATTAAAATGGCAATACACCCCGATGATCCTCCCTGGGGAATTTTCGGATTGCCCCGAATCATCACCTCCAAAAAGAATATTGAAAGATTTTTAAAGCTTTATGACAGCAAATATAACGGTCTTACCTTGTGCAGCGGCTCTCTCGGTGTTTCACCCGACAATGACATCATTGATATGATTCATTCCTTTGCCGACAGAATACACTTTGCTCATATCAGAAATATCAAAATTACCGGCGATCACTGCTTTGAAGAGGCCGGTCATAAAACCGACTGTGGTTCTCTCGACATCTACGGGATTGTTAAAGCGTACTTTGACGAGGGCTTTGACGGCTACATCAGACCGGATCACGGAAGAATGATCTGGGGAGAAAGCGGCAGACCGGGCTACGGACTTTATGACAGAGCTCTCGGTGCGGTATACATCAACGGGCTTTGGGAAACCATAGAAAAGACTTCGGGCAAATAAAATCACATTGATAACAATATCAATAGCAGTTTGGAAAGGACGATTTTTATGAATTTACCATTTGATTTGGATTTAAGCGGAAAGGTTATTGTAATCACCGGCGGAGGCGGAGTTTTGTGCGGAATGTTCGCAAAGGCTCTCGGAAAAACCGGGGCAAAAATTGCGGTTCTTGACCTTAACGAGTCTGCTGCCTCAAAGGTCGCTGAGGAAATAAACAAGGACGGCGGCACGGCGATAGGTTATCAGGCAAACGTTTTGAATTTAAGCAGCTTGCAGTCTGTAAGAGAATCAATATTAAAGGATTTCGGTGCGTGCGATATTCTGATTAACGGTGCCGGCGGCAACAATCCCAAGGGTACTACGACAAAAGAGTATCTGTTCCCCGAGGATTTGAAAACAAAAGAGGAAATAACAACCTTTTTCGATCTCGATCCCGACGGAATCTCATTCGTATTCAACCTTAATTTTCTCGGCACACTTCTCCCCACTCAGGTTTTTGCAAAGGATATGGCCAAAAACAACAAGGGCAATATTATAAATATTTCCTCAATGAATGCTTTTACGCCGCTTACAAAAATTCCTGCGTACAGCGGAGCTAAAGCTGCGGTATCAAACTTTACGCAGTGGCTCGCCGTTCATTTTTCAAAGGTAGGAGTCAGAGTTAATGCGATTGCTCCCGGATTTTTCGTTACATCGCAAAACAAGGACTTGCTTTTCAACTCGGACGGAACACCCACACCGAGAACCGGTAAAATCCTTGCCGCAACGCCTATGGGACGTTTCGGCGACGCCGAGGAGCTTATAGGAACACTTTTATGGCTTGTTAACGATAAAGCTTCAAGCTTTGTTGATGGCGTTGTTATCCCGGTTGACGGCGGATTTTCGGCTTACAGCGGAGTTTAATTTGCACATATACAATGTTTTTTCTCTTGTGTAAGCTTGTACCGTGCATTTTAAATTCTAATACATATAAAAAGGGGCTGTTTAAAGCCCCTTTTCTCAACTTGTTTTTTACCGTTAATTGTTTGTTTTTCTTGTCAGACTGATTCCTATTCCGATTACCAAGCCAACCAACGCAGGACACAGCCAGCCCAAGCCCAAATCCGAAAACGGAAGTACACTGTTCACTTTTTCAAGAATTCCGCCGATATGAAGCGCCGAGATAACATCTTTCGGCAACGCTCCGAAGAAATCGGCAAGTGCGGCAATGAACGTAAATGCCGTTATGCTTTTCAGAACCGCCGAATCCTTTTTGAATCTTCCTCCGAACAGCGATACCAAAATCAAAGTAATCGACAGAGGGTACAAGAACATAAGAACAGGAATTGAATAATCAATAATAGCGGTCAGTCCCACATTCGATATGGCAAATGAGAATACCGAAATAATAATCGCCCAAGCCTTATATCCCGGACCTTTCGGGAACATATTTACAAAAGCCTCCGAGCAGCTTGTCACCAAGCCTACCGCAGTTTTAAGGCACGCAAACGTTACCGTTACCGCAAGTATAACCGCTCCCCACGTTCCGAAATAGTGATCGGCTATGAGTCCCAAAGCTATTCCGCCGTTTTCAGCCGGCTCAAAAACACCTCTGCTCTGCGCTCCTACTATAGTGGTCACAAGATATATCGCTCCCATCAAAAGACAGCTGAACGTACCTGCTTTAACCGTGTTTTTAGCAATAGCGTCAGGCTCTGCTATTCCCATTTCCTTGATAACGTTTACAACAACAATGCCGAACGCAAGACCTGCAAGTGCGTCCATAGTATTATAGCCCTCCAAAAAGCCTTTGAAAAACGCACTGTTTGCGTAATCACCCATAGGTGCTGCGTCGCTTATCGCTCCCGCCGGCGAAATCAGAGCCGTTATACACAGCACAGCCAGGAAAATCAAAAATACCGGATTCAAAATTTTTCCTATCCATGTAAGTATTTTACCCGGCCACAGGGAAAAATACAAAACAGCCGCAAAAAATATCAGCGTGAATATTGCAAGCGGTATTGTCTGCGATACATTGCCTATAATCGGAGAAATTCCGATTGTAAAAGATGTGCTTGCACATCTGGGGATTGCGAAAAACGGGCCTATTGTCAGATATAAAAGGCAAGTGAAAAAATAGCCGTATTTCTTTCCGACGTTAGACGAAAGCTCAAACAATCCGCTGCTTTTGCTCATACCGAGTGCAGCCACACCCAGAAGAGGCAGTCCGACTCCCGTAATAAGCAAGCCTATTGCAGCCTTAATTGCATTGCTTCCCGCCATCTGTCCCACATGAACCGGGAATATAAGATTTCCTGCGCCAAAAAACATTCCGAACAACATACTTGTAATCATAACTGTTTCGGCCGCGGTCATTTTTCTTTTCATTAATTAATCATTCCTATTCTTTATCATTTAATATTTTAATATTTTTTACGTTGTTTCCCCAAACATAATCATAAACCGAGAACTGTAAAGCTCAATATGACTATGATTCCGAGAACAATTCTGTATATTCCGAATGATTTAAAATCATGCTTTCTCACATAATCCATAAGGAATTTTACGGTAATCATCGAAACAACATATGCTACAATCATTCCGACTATAAGTATTCCCCACTCAGACGAGGTCATTATGTAATCGTTTGTGACAAGCTTTAAGGCACTCACTCCGAACATAACCGGAATTGCCAGGAAAAACGAAAATTCAGCCGCAACCTCTCTTGAACAGCCCAAAAGCATAGCTCCGAGTATTGTCGAACCCGAGCGCGAGGTTCCCGGTACGATCGAAAGCACCTGAAACATACCGATAAGAATTGCCGTTTTATATGACAATTTATCAATATCGGACGTTTTTATCTTCTTCTCATTATTCTCTATAAGAATAAAGAAAATACCATAGACAATCAGTGCCGCACTTATGACATACGGATTTTCAAACCTATCCATAAAATCATTAAACAAAAGTCCTATTACCGCCGCCGGCAGGCAGGCAATAACCACCTTGAACCACATCTGCCATGTGTTCGCCTTTTCCTCCTTTGTTTTAGATGGCGAAAACGGATTCAGCTTTTTAAAAAACAGTGTAACTATAGCAAGAATCGCTCCGAGCTGTATAACATACAAAAACACATCGCTCGTCAGAAAACCGCTTTTTGTGTTTGTAAATTCATTAAACAGTATCATGTGTCCGGTACTTGAAATAGGAAGCCATTCGGTTATTCCCTCAACTATACCGAGCAGTATCGACTTAATATATTCAATGACCATAAATCCTTATTCCTCCCCGGAAAGCTTGATAAAGCTTTCAATCAGTTCGGCTGATTTCTCCAGACCGAGAACTCCCGTATTTACGCACAAATCATAATTTGAAACATTTCCCCATTCTCTGTTGGAATAGTAATTGTAATATGCTTTTCTTGATTTTTGAATTTTGTTGATTTTGTCTTTAGCCTTTTCCGGCGAAAGGTCGTATTTTCTGCTTATACGCTCGATACGTTTTTCAAGATCGGCATAGATAAACAAATGCAGACATTTTTGTGCCGAATCCCTCAAAACATAATCCGCACATCTTCCCACTATAACGCAGGAGCTTTTATCCGCAAGTCCCTTTATGATTTCGCTTTGTGTGATAAAAAGCTTATCGTTTATAGGCATTTCGTACTGTACCGATGAATTTAAAAATCTCAGATCGCTTCCGGTAACAAGCGTATACAAAAGGCTCTTGGTCGCTTTTTCATCAACCGCCTTTAATATATCCTTGTGCATTTTGTTCTTTTCCGCCGCCATTGTGACAAGCTCCTCATCATAAAACTCAAATCCGAGTCTTTTTGCGAGAATCTGCCCAAGCTCTCTTCCTCCACTTCCGTATTGTCTTCCGATTGTAATTACTGTGTTCATAGTTCATACCTCCTGTAAAATTTTTTGTCAGTAATTAATATAGTCTTTGATATATTTTTATTCCTTTTTCTATCCTGCTCAAATATCTCTCGGTTTCGGAAAAAGGTATCGAATCAAGCGAGTTTTCAGTCCCCGATTCCGAATCCGCAAGCCATTTGTTGACATTCCCCATTCCTGCGTTGTATGCCGCAAGCGCAAGATTTACATCTTCGTTATAATAATCCAAAAGATACCGAAGATAATAGCAGCCCATATTTATATTGATTTCGGGATTTTCTATGTCCTCGCGCTCAAACTCACAGCCGAGCTTACCGGCAATCCAA
This sequence comes from uncultured Clostridia bacterium, assembly GCA_934462715.1. GTDB lineage: Bacteria > Bacillota > Clostridia > UBA1381 > UBA1381 > RGIG1988. The sequence goes on along the minus strand of CAKSIJ010000004.1, from coordinate 43,080 downwards.
TCAGCCGTGCTGTCCGTTATCTGCATAAGTCCTCTTGCCACGCCCGAATGAGCGTTATATATATAATTGCTCTCAGCCTTGATAACCGCCATAACAAGGTATTTATCAAGTCCGTAGCGATCGCTGTATTCTTCTATATAATCTTCATATCTTAGCGGATATATCAGTCTGATTGCTCCGAAAAATCCGTACACTGCCGAAGCAGTCACAACAAGCATCAGCAATACCGCCGCCGAACGTCTGATTTTCAACTGTCCGTTCCTCTTTCCTTTCCGATTTCCGAAAGTATTTTTCCGACCTCTGCCGCAAGACTTTCCTTATAACTGTTATTATACACTATATAGTCCGAATTTTCAATATAAAATTCATCATTTTTCTGTGAATTGATTCTTTTTTCGGCTTCTTCACGGGTAATTCCGTCACGCCGCATTATTCTTTCAATTCTTACAGCTTTATCAGCCAGTACCGAAAGTAAATAATCACACATTTTATTTATGCCGCTTTCTATCAGAACTGCGCCGTCTATGCCTATTATACTTCCTTTGTAATTACCAATATATTCGTTTATGTACGTTTTTATGTATTTATGTGTTATCCTGTTAAGCTCCTTAAGCTTTTCACCGTCCGAAAATACAAGTTCTGCTGTTTTTTTTCTGTCAAGCTCTCCGTTTTCTTTGATGTATTCGCTGCCGAAGCTTTTTTTTATTTCTTCAAGTGCCGGTTTTCCGGGTTCGACTATCATTCTTGCAACAATATCGGTGTCAATCACCTCTGCGCCCGATTTTCTCACCAAATCCGAAACAGTCGTTTTTCCGCAGCCGCTTCCGCCGGTAATTCCGAGTATTATCATAATTCAATTTCATTCCTTTAAACCAAGTCTTATAAGCTTATACCCTGTCTGCCATTTTCAAAATATACTCCAGAAGCTCTTTTTTTTCATTTTGAAGATTATCTTTTATAACCTCGCCGAGCGCAATGCGCAAAAGCTTTCCGATCTTCATACCATCTGTTATTCCTGCGTCAATCAGATCGTTGCCGCCGATTTTAAGCTCCCGTATGCTTGTACACAATCCGCAGTTTTCGATTTGCTCAATCCATTTCATGACATTTTTCAAACCGTCGTCCGGCGCACTTTTTTCGGCTGACAGTATTTGTATGTAATCACTAACGGCTTCAATTCCAAGATCCGACACCAAAAATCTGCAATCCGCAAGACTTTCGGGCAAATGCTTTTTCATGCATGAAATTATTCGCTCCGTTTTTTCAATCAGCCTGTTGTCAAGCTTCAGCTTTTTCAGTGCCGCATGAATCAAGCCGCTTGCATTACCGTCATTTTTGTACAAAGTATTCAGCAAAAACGCAAGCCTTACCGATTTTTTTTCGGGAAGTTCTCCGATCAGCTCCGCTTCATTTTTTTTGATATTTTCAGCCCTGTCGATAAAAACGTCTATAACCTCTTTATAATCATAAATCATATGCGGATTTTTTGACATAAGAAGCTTCATAAATTCTGCACTGATTCTTTCAGCCGCAATATTTTTAAGCAATAGTCTGTCACTTCTCACTGTGGCGGCGGTTTTTTCTTCAATTTCAAATCCAAGCACCCCGGCAAAACGCACTGCACGCATTATTCTGAGTGCGTCCTCCGAAAAACGTTCGTGAGGATTTCCGACGCACTTTATAAGACGTTTTTTCAAATCCTCTCTGCCGCCGTAAATATCGATAAGCCCCTTTTTATTGTTGTATGCCATAGCATTGACCGTAAAATCTCTGCGTTTTAAATCCTCCGCGACGGTTTTCACAAAATCAACCTTATCCGGGCGGCGGAAATCGGAATATCCGCTTTCGGTACGAAAGGTTGTAACCTCATAGCTTGTATGCTCAAGCAAAACCGTTACCGTTCCGTGCTTCAAGCCTGTTTCGATTATTCTTTCCCCGGAAAAGATTTTTTTCGTTTCCTCCGGCAGTGCGCTTGTGCATATATCCCAGTCCTCAGGCTCTTTCCCTATAAGGCTGTCCCTTACGCAACCGCCCACGGCATAAGCCTCGAAGCCTCCGTTTTCAAGACGTTCGATAATATATTCAACCCTTTTGGGCAGCTCTGTTTTGTTTTCTTTATCCATACTGTTTCTTCTCGGATTCTCAGCCCTTAGCCGAATACCAGCTGTATCCGCTGCCCACATCGGCTCTTAACGGAACGCTTAATACGATCACGTTTTCCATTTCCTCTTTTAATATCTGCGAGGCCTTTTCAACCTCCGCTTTCGGCGATTCGATAATCAGCTCGTCATGCACCTGCAAAATAAGCCTTGATTTCATTTTTTCCTCTTTCAGCCGTCTGTGAACATTTACCATTGCCGCCTTGATGATATCTGCGGCTGTTCCCTGTATCGGCGTGTTGAGCGCCACTCTTTCTCCGAAAGCGTGAACATTGTGGTTTGTCGATTTCAGCTCGGGTATATATCTTATCCTGTTCATCATCGTTTTAACAAACCCGTCATGCTCCGCCTCCTGCTTTATCCTTGTCATATATTCACGGACGCCCGAATACTTTTCAAGATAACCGTTTATATATGCTTTTGCGGCTTTTACCGGAATCTTTAAATCCTGCGCAAGACTGTATTCTCCGATTCCGTAAACTATACCGAAATTGACCGCCTTTGCACTGCTTCTCTGCTCTGCCGTAACCTCCGAAAGAGGTATTCCGAGTACCTGTGAAGCAGTTACCGCATGAATATCTTCATTATTGCAGAAAGCCTTTATCATTGTTTTATCGTCCGCTATATGCGCAAGAACACGAAGCTCAATCTGGCTGTAATCTGCGTCAACAAGAACATAGTCTTCATTTTCGGCAATGAACATTTTTCTGAGTTCTCTGCCGAGAGAAGTCCTCACCGGAATATTCTGCATATTCGGCTCTGTTGAACTGATTCTTCCGGTCACCGTCACGGTTTGCTTGAACTGTGAGTGTATTCTGCCCGTTTTTGAATTTATCACTGCCGATAATCCGTCACAATAGGTGCTTTTCAGCTTTGCAAGCTGACGGTATTCCATTATTTCTTCGATTATGGGGTGTTTTCCTTTCAGCTTTTCAAGAACATCTGCATTTGTTGAATAACCTGTCTTTGTTTTTTTGACTGCGGTCAGTCCCAGTTTTTCAAACAATATAACGCCAAGCTGTTTTGGAGAATTTATGTTAAATTCTTCACCCGCCAGTCTGTATATTTCATTTACAAGCTCGTTTATTCTTCCGTCAAGCATTTCGGAAAATTCATTAAGCTGTTTTCTATCAATGCGTATTCCGTAAATCTGCATATCCGCAAGCACTCCCACCAGCGGAAGCTCTATATCGTAATACAATTTAAGCTGACCGTTTTTTTCAAGTATTTCACTTGTTTTTTTCATAAGCGGTTTTATCGCAAGCGCTCTTTTTGCCGCCATTTCGTAATCCGTCGAATCGTCAAACATGGACACCTGCTTGCTTTGCTCCTTTGCAAGCTCAATTCCGAAATATCCAAAAATCAGCGAAGCTATCGCATAATCGGACTTTGCCGGATTTATAAGATATTCTGCTATTTCCACGTCATATTTTAAATTTTCAAAATTAATTTTTTCATGAAGCTTTACAATATCCTCTTTCACTCCGCAGCCATAAAGCTTTATGTCCTTTTTAGAAAAAAGCTCCGCCAGTTCCTTTGTAACCTTTTGCTCATCAACAGAATACATATCTATTCCGACCGCATTATTCCCATTGGCAAGCCCGACCGTACTGAGCCTGTCGCCGTCAAAATCAAACGAAAATGAAAGCTCGTCCTTAACGTTTTTTGCAAACTCCGCAAGCTGCTCCGGTGCAGTAATTTCCTTAATCACCGCTCCGTCAAAAATGTTTTCCGTTTCTGTCTTTTTCGCTTCCTCCGGAGCAAAATCCAGTCTTTTTATTATGCTGTTCAGATTAAGTCTTGCAAGTATCGAATGTACCTCGCCCGTTGCGCAATCGGAAAGTGTTCCGCCGAATCGACATTCCTCAATATCAAAGTCTATTGGAACATTTCTGTCAATTGTTGCAAGGGTTTTGCTCATAAATGCCGAGTCCTTACCCTCCGTCACCTTTTTGAGCATTGCACCCTTTAATCCGATTTCGTCAAGATGTTCATAGATATATTCAATCGACTTGTATTTCTCTATTAAAGACATAGCCGTCTTTTCGCCGACTCCCGGCACTCCCGGAATATTATCCGACGGATCACCCATTAACGCTTTAATATCAATAAACTCTGTCGGCGTGACATGGTAACGCTCTTTTACCGCCTTGTCGTCATAATAGGTTGTTTCGTTTACACCGTTTCTTGTAACGGTCAGTATAACCTGTGTTTTGTCGGTTGCAAGCTGCAAATCGTCCTTATCTCCGGTTGCTATGTAGCAAACCGTTCCGTTTTCATCGCATATTCTGGATACCGTTCCGATTATATCGTCGGCTTCATAACCCTCAAGCTCGTAATGCTTTATTCCCATTGCCGACAATATTTCCTTTGAAATCGGCATCTGCTTTTTCAAATCCTCCGGCATAGGCTTTCTCTGTGCCTTGTAGCCGTCATAAAGCTTGTGACGAAAGGTCGGTGCTTTCAGATCGTATGCGGTGCAAAGATAATCCGGCTTTACTTCCTCTATAAGCTTAAACAAGGTATTTAAAAATCCATAAATTGCATTGGTCGGTGTTCCGTCCTTTGCAGACAAATATCTTACGCCGTAAAACGCTCTGTTTATTATACTGTTTGAATCTATTATCAGCAATTTTTTCATTTTGGTTTTTATCAATCCTTTTGTCAAATGTTATTCCATAGTCTTAATAAGATTGTTTTATCAGTTTTCTTATTCTTATATTATACCCCAAAATCAAAAAAAACGCAAGCAAAAATAAGTTTTTGCCTGCGCTTTTGGCTAATTTATTTTGTGTTGACATTAATCTTTGTGCAACATTTTTGAAATCCCGATTTTAATACTGAGCATTACCTACAGTTCTCGGATAAGGAATAACATCTCTGATGTTTGCAACTCCCGTTAAATACATGATGATTCTCTCAAATCCAAGACCGTAGCCCGCATGCTTTGTGCCGCCGTACTTTCTGAGTTTAAGATACCAGTCGTAATCCTCTTCCTTGAACCCAAGTTCCTCCATTCTTGCAAGAAGAACGTCAAGTCTTTCCTCTCTCTGGCTTCCGCCGATGATTTCGCCCACGCCCGGAACAAGCAGATCCATAGCGGCAACGGTTTTGTTATCATCGTTAAGACGCATATAGAAAGCCTTGATTTCCTTAGGATAATCTATTACAAAAACAGGCTTGTTGTAGATTTTTTCTGTAAGGTATCTTTCATGCTCTGTCTGCAAATCACAGCCCCATTCAACCGGGAAGTTGAATTTCTCACCGCTCTTTTGCAAAAGCTCTATTGCTTCGGTATAAGTAACCTTTTGATAGTCGCTCACCGCAAGCTTTTCAAGTCTTTCTATAAGACCCTTGTCAACAAAGCTGTTGAAAAATTCAAGCTCCTGGCGGCAGTTTTTCAGAACGTGATTAATAATAGCCTTAATCATGTCCCATGCAAGCTGCATATCATCGTTGAGATCGGCAAATGCAATTTCCGGCTCAATCATCCAAAATTCAGCGGCATGACGTGCCGTGTTTGAATTTTCCGCACGGAAAGTCGGTCCGAAAGTATAAACGTTTCCGAATGCCAACGCAAAGGTTTCCGCTTCAAGCTGACCCGATACCGTAAGGTTTGTACTCTTTCCGAAAAAGTCCTGTGACCAGTCAACCGCACCGTTTTCGTTTCTCGGAATGTTGTCCGGATCAAGAGTTGTTACCCTGAACATTTCTCCCGCACCCTCGCAGTCGGAGGCAGTAATAAGCGGAGTATGAACGTAAACAAAGCCTCTTTCATTAAAGAACTGATGAATAGCAAAAGCCGCTTCGCTTCTTACTCTGAAAACAGCAGAGAACAGATTTGTTCTCGGTCTTAAATATGCCTGTTCTCTTAAATATTCGAGAGTATGCCTTTTCTTCTGAAGCGGATAATCGGGAGTTGATGTTCCCTCAACCGTTATTTTAACCGCCTTGATTTCAAAAGGCTGCTTCATCTCGGGAGTAGCCGCAACAGTTCCCTCAACTACCAAAGACGCTCCCACATTCTGCTTTGCAATCTCATCATAATTTTCTATTTTATCTCTTTCAAATACTACTTGTGCCGATTTAAAACAGCTTCCGTCATTAAGATCGATAAATCCGAATGCTTTGCTGTCGCGTATGCTTCTTGCCCATCCGCCCAGAATAACGGTTTTACCGTCATAGGCTTCAAGGTTTTCGTATATTCCTTTTACCAATTCTCTTTTCATTTGCCTATTCTTGCCTTTCCTCCTGCTGATTGTTTATATGCTCTGCCGCAGGCAAGCAGAAGCCCTTGCGATATTAATATACCACATTTTGCTTTAGTTGTCAAGCCGTTACCGGTGTTTGGCACAGTTTTGAAACAAATATTTTACCGATACGATTAATATGACCAGAATTTCACCTCGGGAATTATATCACCGTCTATATATTTATAAATAGTATCAAACATTATATCCGATCTTCTTACAGCTTCGTTATAATATCCGACGCTGCTGTCGTAAAGAGTATAAATCCATGTTCCGTTGTATATCTCTTTCGGTGTTTTGCCGTTGATATATTTTGCAATTTCCTTGTAAACCTCGGCATATTTCTTAACATTATATGCCATGTGATACAGATTTCCTCTTTCGTACAGATACTTATCGTTTGAAATATAGTTCAGACACCTATCGGCAGTGTCAAATGCGTGGTCTATCTGTTTTGAAAAATCATTGTCAGACGATACTTTAGAAGTGTAATCAAACACATCTAGAACATCATAGGCGTCCCATATATTCACCAAGCAGTAATAAAGCCTTTCATGCATAAAATAAGCAGGCAGCAGTGTTTCCCAATCCAGGTTTTTATCCATAAAATTTCTCGTCGTAACGCTTATGGTTCTTGATTCATCGTACCAGTTAACTTTACCGTATCTCCAAAGCTCGTCAAGGCTTATCAACATTCTTCCGTCAAGACTGTATGACGTAATTGTCTGTCCGTCAAGCTTGACAGTCACACCGCTGTCATAAACATATCCCACCTTAGTTTTGACATAATAATATTCAACATTATCATACGGAAAATATTCTTTATACATATTGTAATTTAAGTACAGCGTCTGCTCCGACTGATTCCATTTTATATCAAAGCCGTAGCCCTCCAGATCCTCTGCCACCACATATGGTTTATTATTGTAGCTGTACGCCGGTATCGGATTTGTGTCGATATATGCTATCGTGTCTGTTCTGTACAAATCCCCGATAACGCTGTCGGCGCTCACCCCGGCATTACAACCGATTGCAAGTGTAAAAATCATTGCAAAAACCGCAAAAACCTTTTTAATCATATATATCCCCTTTCTTTTTAAAAGTAATGCCGCACAAAACGGCGGCACAACTCATCATTATCTTACGTTTATTTTCTGTTTTTACCGAGGTAAGCCTCTTTAACTCTTTCATCGGCAAGAAGCTCCTTACCCGTTCCCGTCATGGTAATTTCACCGGTTTCAAGGACATATGCGGTGTGAGCCACCTGCAATGCCATGTTTGCGTTTTGCTCTATAAGCAATACGGTGATACCCTTTTCATTGATTGTTTTGATAATATCGAAGATACTTTTTACAACCAACGGTGCAAGACCGAGCGACGGCTCGTCCATCATGATAAGCTTAGGTCTGCTCATCAAGGCTCTGCCGACTGCAAGCATTTGCTGTTCACCGCCCGAGAGTGTTCCGGCATACTGCCATTCACGCTCTTTAAGTCTGGGGAAAAGCTTGTACACATACTCAAAATCATCATCAAGGCGATCCTTTCTCAGATATGCTCCCATTCTGAGATTTTCCTTTACGGTAAGGTTCGGAAATACTCTTCTTCCCTCCGGAACAAGCGTTACGCCCTGCTTCACGATATAGTCGGGAGTTTTGCCGCAAATCTCGTTTCCCTCAAATTTAATTGAAGCGTTTTTCGGCTTAACCACACCGGCAATCGTTTTTAAGGTTGTGCTTTTTCCTGCGCCGTTTGCTCCGATAAGCGTTACTATTTCGCCCTGCGGAACATCAAGGGAGATGTTTTTTACGGCTTCGATTCCGCCGTAGGATACCGACATATTTTTTATTTCCAGAATATTACTCATCTTCAACCACCCCCAGATATGCGTCTATAACCTTTTGATCCGCCTGTATTACTTCAGGTGTTCCCTCTGCAATGAGCTTTCCGAAATCAACAACGTAGATTCTGTCGGAAATATCCATAACCAGATTCATGTGATGCTCTATCAGCAGAATTGTTATGCCGAACTTATCTCTTATATCATGGATAAAAGCGGTAAGCTCGTCTGTTTCCTGCGGATTCATTCCGGCGGCAGGCTCGTCGAGAAGCAGAAGCTTCGGCTGCGTTGCAAGCGCTCTTGCAATTTCCAGACGTCTTTGTTTTCCGTAAGGAAGATTCGTCGCAAGCTCGTGTGCAACATCGTCAAGTCCGACAAGCTTTAATAAATCCATTGTTTCCTCACGCATTTTAGCTTCCTCTTTATAATTCAGCTTAAATGTTGCGGTGAACAGATTGCCTTTTCTGTTCATATGCTTTGCGACAAGAACGTTATCAAAAACTGTCATGGATTTAAACAGTCTTATATTCTGGAATGTTCTTGCAATTCCGTGCTTCGTGATCTTATCGGGAGTTTTTACTATACGTCTTTTGTATACTCCCCTGTTTTCACCGGCATAAAGCTTTTTCATCTTTCTGCGCGGATAGTTCTCAAGCATAACCTTATCTTCAAATTCAATAACGCCGTTTGTCGCTTCGTATACACCGGTAATAACGTTGAATACGGTAGTCTTTCCTGCGCCGTTAGGACCTATGAGCGACACGATTTCGCCTTCGTTGACTTCAAGCGAAAGATTGTTTACGGCAACCACTCCGCCGAACTGCATAGTTATATCTTTCATTTTCAAAACACAGCCGCTCATTTGATCACCTCATTCTTTTTCTTTTTTCGCTTTTGTATGGCATTGATTATTCCGCTTACAGAAAATTCCTTTGTTCCCATGATACCGTTTCTGAAGAACAGCACGATAATCATGATGATTACGGAAAATACAACCTTTCTGAAGCCCGATCTCAAAAGCGGTACTCCGGCTCTTTCAACATCGAGGAATCTGAGCCACCATTCGTTGCACGCAATAAACAGAAATGCGCTTATGCAGCTTCCGGTAACCGAACCGATACCACCGATAACGACGATAAGAAGAATTTCATAGGTCATTGCCGATTTGAAAGCCTGTGCCTGTACGGTTGTCTGGAACATTGCAAGAAGCGCACCGGAAATTCCGGCAAAGAACGAGCTTATGCAAAATGCCATCTGCTTGTGAGCTGCAAGATTTATACCCATGGCTTCGGCGGCAATTTCATCATCGCGTATCGCCTTAAACGCTCTGCCGTAGGTTGAATTGATTATCATAACTATTATCGCTATGCATATTCCCGACACAATAAACGGGAAAAGAGTCGAATCAAAGCCGGGGAACTTTCTCAAAAGGTTTGAACCGTTTGTTATCGGTCCCATTTTATCCCACTGGAATATTGCTCTTATAATCTCCGCAAAGCCGAGAGTTGCGATAGCAAGGTAATCGCTTTTGAATTTCAGAACCGGCAGTCCGATCAGATAAGCAACGGCAGCCGTTATCACACCTGCAACAACTATTCCGACAATCGGATTTACCGCAAATTGGATTATGCCGCCGTCAAAATACTGGTATACGCTTGCTCTTGCTTCGGTCGGAATTGTCAGAATCGCGTAGGTATACGCTCCGATAAGCATAAAGCCTGCCTGTCCCAGAGAAAACAATCCCGTAAAGCCGTTAAGAAGATTGAGAGATACCGCAACAAGCGCATAAATCGCACCTTTTTTCAAAACGGTGAAAATCATAGCCGTATGCGGCATTATGTTTTCGAGCAGATATATTCCGCCCAAAAGCAGAAGTATAAGCACTGCCGATATTATAACCGACAATTTATTATTGTTCTTTTTCATACCCGCACCCCCATCATATCTTATCCTTAGCCGCTTCGCCGAACAAGCCTGTCGGTTTTGCGATAAGAATTACTATCAAAAGAGCAAAGGTAAATGCGTCGGAGAAGGTTGTCCAGCCAAGACCCTTGATGATATTTTCGCATATTCCTATGATAAACGCACCGATAACCGCTCCCGGAATAGAGCCTATTCCTCCGAACACCGCCGCAACGAATGCTTTCAAGCCCGGCATAGCTCCCGAAGTCGGCACAACGCCGGTGTAATTTGTAAAATACAAAAGACTTCCGACAGCCGCAAGCAACGATCCTATAACAAAGGTCATGCTGATTACCGAATTAATCTTTATTCCCATAAGCTGTGCGGTTTCAAAATCAACCGAGGTTGCTCTCATTGCCATACCTATTTTTGTACGCTTGATAAAGAGTACAAGCAGAATTACAAGAGCAATTGTCAGAATCGGCGTTATAACCGTAACTCGCTTTGTCGTAGCTCCCATAATCATTATAGTATCGCTTATCCACGGTATTTTCGGATAGTTTTGATTAAGTCCTCCCGTTATGTACAACGCAAGGTTCTGCAATAAATAGCTCACACCGATTGCCGAAATCATTATCGACATTCTCGGAGCTTGTCTTAGCGGCTTATATGCCACCTGTTCTATTAAAACGCCCAATAAAACCGTAGCTATCAGCACAAGCGGTATTGATATATACATTGGCATGGCGGTTGTTGCATAGACCATTATAAGACCTGCCACCATAAATATATCGCCGTGTGCGAAGTTTATAAGCTTTAATATTCCGTATACCATAGTATAGCCGATCGCAATCAGTGCATACTGACCGCCAACCGATATACCGGCAAGAATAAAAGGCAAATTTTGTGTTACCCAGTTCATTCCTATAACCGTTCCTTTCCGTGCCGTAAGGCACAAAAGTTAAATCTGAAAGAAAATCGCTCACAAGTAGCTGCTTTGCAGCGAGTGGTGCTGTACGATTGTACTTCTCACTGCGGTTCGGTTGCTGAACGGCTCTGACAATTCACTGAATTGTCATTCACTACCATTCAGCCGCTGCGCTGCCTCAGGCAAAAAGCTGTGCTATGGGCGATTTTATTCAGACTTATGACCTCCGCAAATTGATTTTAGCGGGAGGACAAGCCTTGTCATCCCGCTAAATCGGTAAAAATATTCTTTTAATTTAAATTATTTCTCTACGCCCTGTTCAGCAACAAAGTCCCAGTCGCCTGTTTCTGTGTTAGCCTTTTTAACATAAGCCTTATCTCTGTTAGCGTCACCGTTTTCCGGCTCGAATGTAACGTTTCCGCATACACCGTCATAGTTTACATTCCAAAGAGCGTCATTAATCTTAGCCGGTTCCTTTGAGCCTGCTGCTTTGATAGCTTCAAGAGCTACAAAGTATGCGTCGTAACCCATTGCAGTAACAGCTGCGATTTTGTCATCTCCACCGTTGTTTGCAAGACGTGTTGAATCTGCATTAACCCATTCCTTGATACCGTTATCGAATTCGGGGTTTCCGCCCTCCTGATAGAAGGTTGTTACGATTATTTCAACGTCCTTGCCCTTTGCGGCATTGAGGATAACGTTTGAATCCCATGTGTCGCCTGCCATGATAGGCATTCCGAGTCCCTGTGAAGAAGCCTGTTCAACAATCAGAGCGGCAGCTTCTGTCGATACCGGTGAGAAGAATACCTGTGCGCCTGCGTTCTTTGCATTTGCAATATATGATGTGAAGTCCGAGTTACCCTCCTGGAAGGTTTCGTCGATAACTTCTCCGCCGAGGTTAATGAAAGCTTTCTTGAAGTAGTTTACAAGACCGCCCGAGTAATCGTCGCCGAGCTTTGAAAGACAATATGCCTTTGTTGCTCCCTGAGCCTTCGCATAGTTTGCAAGAACCGTACCCTGGAACGGATCGAGGAAGCAGATTCTGAAATAGTGCTTGTTACCCTCTGTTACCTGCGGATTTGTACAGGTAATACCGATTGCCGGAACTCCGCCCTTTTTGAAAATATCGGAAGCGGCAATTGAAACGCCGGAGCCGTAAGAGCCGAGAACCACCGATACGCCCTTGCTGATAAGATCCTGTGCAGCCGACGGAGCCTTATCGTTTGACGATTCGTTATCAACGGTTGCAAGCTCAACCTTGTAGGTTTCGCCGTTCAATTCCACTGTGTTTACCTGGCTGTTAGCATACTGGATACCCAAGGTTTCCTGCTTTCCGCCTGCGCCGTTATCTCCCGATGCCGGCTCGTAAACTCCGATATAAATTGTTTTGTCATCTCCGCTTTGAGCCTGTTGTGTGGTTGTGTTTCCTCCGCATGAAGCCATACTTAACATACAGCCTGCCGCCAACAGCAATGAAATGAATTTTTTCATACTAATTCCCTCCAAATTTGTTTTGTTAAGGTACTGATAATACCTTTTTTAATTAACATGATAACATTCTACCAAAAAATTCAAAAAAAGTCAATAACTTTTAGATAATTTGTTTATTATTTATATATATTTTGTTAAATTCATGTAACTACCGATAACAATTTTATATTTATGCTACAAATTTGTATTGTTTTTTCGTTATTACACAAGTTTTTACACAGCATTATATTTCCCTGTAATTCCGTTTTTGAATCGGATTGTTTGATTTATTTCAAATTTGTATATATTTTCCTGTTGACAAACGAGAAGCGTTATGCTATAATCCAATACGAACAAACGTTTGTATTAAGAGGTGAACAGAATGGACAGAACCATACTTCATGTGGACGCAAATTGCTTTTACGCTTCGGTGGAATGTCTTTACCGCCCGGAGCTTCGGGATAAGCCGATGGCTGTTGTCGGCGACGTTGAAAAACGTCACGGAATTATCCTTACCGCAAACTACATTGCAAAAAGGAACTACGGAATCAAAACGGGCGAACCGCTTTTTCAGGCAAAATTAAAATGTCCTCAGCTTGCGGCGGTAAAATCCAATATGCCGCTTTATATAAAATTTTCAAAAAGATTAAAGGAAATCCTTTTCAGATACAGCGATTTGGTTGAGAGCTTCGGAATAGACGAGGCATGGGTTGACGTAACCGACAGCCGGAAGCTTTTCGGCAGCGGAGAGGAAATCGCCGAGCAGATAAACCGCACCGTCAAAGAGGAGCTTGGAATAACCGTATCGATCGGCGTAAGCTTTAACAAGGCTTTTGCAAAGCTCGGCTCGGATTTTAAAAAGCCGGACGGCATAACCGTTATAACAAAGGAAAATTTCCGCCGAAAGGTCTGGGAGCTTCCTGTTTCCGACCTGCTCAACGTAGGCAGACGCACCGCCGCAAAGCTTATTTCAAAAAACATTAACACAATAGGAGAACTGGCGAACACGTCCCCCTCCGAATTAAAATCATGGCTTGGCAAAAACGGTCTTATGCTCTACGATTTCGCAAACGGATATGAAAACTCTCCGGTAAAAGCATACAATGACGATTCACGGGTTAAGTCCATAAGCAACAGCGTTACGGCGTCACGCGATTTAACCACCGCCGACGACGTAAAAATGATTATATATGTTCTTTCGGACAGCATTGCAAGACGTCTGAGGGAGCAAAATCTTTTCTGCAAAACAGTCAGCGTATATATCAAAACCAACAGGCTGACGGGATTTTCAAGGCAGTGTACCCTTTCGGAGCATACCAATCTTGAAAAAATCATTTCCGGTACGGCGGTTTCTCTTTTTTTCGCGTCGTGCAGCCTTTCCGTTCCGATAAGAGCGATAGGAATCACAGTCGGCGACCTTACCGACAAAAAAGGGTTTATTCAGCTTGACATATACGGAAACGCTCAAAAAGCCGAAAAAACCGAAAGACTTGAAAGAGCGGAGGACGAATTAAAAAACAGATTCGGCAGCAACTGCATAAAAAGAGGTCTGCTGATAAAGGATTCAAAGCTTACCGGCTTCGACCCGAAAATCACGCATACCGTACACCCTGTCGGATATTATTAAAAGCGGTGAGATCAAATGGAAAGTACAAATTACAAAACATATGTATCGGTAGACGTTCACGTCGATACGGACGGGAAAATAACGCCGCTCGCAATCATATGGGAGGACGGCAGACGTTTTGAAATAGACCGGGTTTCGGACATTCGCTATGCCGCTTCGAGAAAAGCGGGCGGAATCGGCACACGTTACACCTGCACAATCTGCGGCACAAGCCGATATCTGTATTTTGAGGATCCGCAATGGTTCGTTGAAAACAACCGTTCATAATTATGTTTCGGTACGTTCATCAAATTTTAAATAATGCCGCAATATTTTTGTGATTTTCGGTCAAATTTGCGTCCAAAATTTCTTACTAAAAAGAAATTTTGCCATATTTTACTTTGATTATTGACTTAATTGAAAAAATATTATATAATATAAGGAAATTAAACAAATATAATTTAATTTTAATAATCAATGTTAAAAAATTTAACGGATGTGTCAATATTTTATTTATAAAAAATTGGCTCTGCCGTTCTGAAAGGGTGGTACAAATGACTCCTGCAAAAATACTTATAGCAGATGACGACCGCAATATTGTGGAGCTTTTAAGGCTTTACATTGAAAAAGAAGGATACTCAACCGTCACAGCCTCCAACGGAAAGGAAGCTATCAGCGCATTTAACAAGGAAAAACCCGATCTGGTTGTTCTTGACGTAATGATGCCCGAGGCGGACGGCTGGCAGGTATGCAAGGAAATAAGAAAATCAAGCGACACTCCGATAATCATGCTCACCGCAAAGGGCGAAACCTTTGACAAGGTTCTCGGTCTTGAGCTGGGCGCAGACGATTACATGGTAAAACCATTTGAAACAAAGGAGCTTATAGCAAGAATCAAAGCGGTATTGAGAAGATATGAATCAAAGGACAAAACCTCATCGGAGGAGGTAGCTTACGAAAATCTCAGCGTTAATCTTGCAAACTATGAGCTGAAGCTGAACGGAAAAATAATAGAAATTCCTCCGAAAGAGCTGGAGCTTTTGCACTTCCTCGCTTCAAACCCGAACAGAGTTTTCACAAGAGAACAGCTTCTCGAAGAGGTGTGGGGCTTTGATTACTTCGGCGATTCGAGAACGGTTGACGTTCACATCAAGCGTCTTAGAGAAAAGCTTGAAAACGTCAAGGGCAACTGGACTCTCAAAACCGTTTGGGGCGTCGGATATAAATTTGAGGTGAGATAATTGAACAAATCGGTTTTGTCCAGACTCTTTTGGAATAATCTGATTATAGTTTTCACTGCGCTTGCAACGTTGATTTTTGTGCTTCTGTTCTTTATAAACGATTATATAAACAACAGGCAGTACGATACCGACCGCAAGGCGGCGGAAAACATTCAATACATGACGATATATCTGCAAATAGAAAATCCGGACTACCGCAATTATATACTCTATGACAATATGCTGAAGCAGTATTCGCAGTTCATAGAATCGGATATAACGGTTGTGAACGGCAACGGAGCGGTTTATGCTTCAACCGCTGATTTTAACCGTGTTCCGCACGAATATAACGATAAGATTCTTTCGGGAGAAACGATAAAGCTTCGTTCCGACTTCGGCGGACTGTACTCGAAAACCGTCCTTGTTGTCGGAATCCCGATTAAATATAATGGCAGAATCGTGGGCGGCATATACTTCAACACGCAGATTCCCGACCTCAGAGATCAGATGAAGGAATATGTTATCATGCTTCTCATGGCTTCGTGCCTGTCTATTTTCATAGCCTGCGGAATGTCATATTTCCAGAGCCGCCGCATAACGAATCCTATCAAGGAAATGAACAAGGCGGTACTTGAAATTGCTTCGGGTAATTTTTCAAAAAGAATACCCGTAACACAGGACGAAATCGGTCAGCTTGCGTCAAGCTTTAACTATATGGCGGATTCTTTGGAGCGTCTTGAGGGCTCGAGGGCAAGTTTCGTTTCTGACGTTTCTCACGAGCTGAGAACTCCCATGACCTCAATTTCCGGTTTTATCGCCGGAATACTTGACGGAACGGTTCCCCCTGACAAAGAAAGAGAATATCTGCAAATTGTATATGATGAATCGGTACGTCTTACAAAGCTGACAAACGATATGCTCGAAATGACAAAAATGCAGTCCTCGGAATACAAGCTTGATATTTCCGAATTTGATATCAACGAGCTTATAAGAATATGCATAATACAGCTCGGTCAGAAAATCGACTCCAAAAACATTGAGTTAGAGGTTGATTTTGAACCGGATAAAATAAACGTTCTTGCGGACAAGGACGCCATTAAGCGTGTTATTATAAACATGCTGGACAACGCAGTTAAATTCAGCTACGAAAACACTAAAATCATAATCAAAACCATGATAGCCGACAAAAAAGCAAATGTCAGCATAGGCAACTTCGGTTCGGGCATAAGCAACGAGGAAATGAAAAATGTTTTCGACCGTTTCTATAAAACCGACAAATCACGCAGCGAGGATAAAAAAGGAGCCGGACTCGGGCTTTCCCTTGCAAAAAACATCATGAATCTGCACAAGCAGAAAATATGGGTAGAGTGCATCGACGCAAAAGAGGGCAGCAATGTCAAATTCACCAAATTTACATTTACGCTGGCATTATCGTAAACAAGCAAATTTTGTAATTGTCCGCATATTGCAAAAAAGGTATTGCATATCATGATAATTTGGTGTACAATATAATAGTTATTGCAAAATTCCTCATCCGAGGATGAAAAATAAAGGATATGCACAAACACCGGCATATCCGAAAGGCACAAATTTGAAAGGATTGATTTAAAATGGCAGAATTAAGATGGAATCCGTTAATAAAGGATTGGGTAATGATCGCTTCTCACAGACAGAACAGACCGCAGATGCCGAAGGACTGGTGTCCGTTTTGTCCTGGTTCGGGAAAAGTTCCGGATAAGTTTACGGTATATGAATATGACAACGATTTTCCGGCTCTTTCGCAGAATCCTCCCGTTCCCGATGACGTTGAAACCGAAATATACAAGACAAAGCCGGCTTACGGAAAATGCGAAGTAATTCTTTATTCGCCCGAGCATACCGTAACGCTTCCCGAGCTTCCCGTTCCTCACATCAGAGAGCTGGTTGATTTATGGACAGAGCGTTTCAACGAAATCAGCAAGGACGAAAAAATCAAATATGTATTTATCTTTGAAAACAGAGGCGCTGCGGTAGGTGTTACAATGCCACACCCCCACGGTCAGATTTACGGATATTCGGTAATTCCCAAGAAAATCGAGCTTGAAATAGATTCTTTCAAAGAACACAGAGAAAAAACAGGCCACTGCCTGATGTGCGACATGATGCATGACGAAATCGAAGCAAAGAGCAGAGTTATTTGCGAAAATGATGATTTTATAGTATTTTTGCCGTTTTTCTGCGAATATCCTTACGGTGTATACATTGTTTCAAAAAGACATATTCAGAACCTTAACGAAATGACAGACGCAGAAAAGAACAATCTTGCGGCAATCCTTAAAGAAACCGCAGGAACTCTTGACAGCCTGTTCGGATTTACATTCCCGTATATGATGTGTATGTATCAGAATCCGGTCAACACAGGTGAAAACACCGATTTCCATCACTTCCACATAGCTTTCTATCCTCCGATGCGTTCGGCAGATAAGATCAAATACTGCGCTTCCTCAGAAACGGGAGCATGGGCGCACTGCAACCCGACCGCTCCGGAAGAAAAGGCAGAGGAATTAAGACAGGCTCATGCAAGATTCATGAGCAAATCGGATAAATAATTTATAACCCGAATAACATTGATCCATTATCCGGGGCTGCTGATGCAGTCCCGGATAAATCAGGTATTGCAGACAGTTTTGCAATCACCCGACAAACCAACGAAAGGAAACAATAAAAATGCTGAGAAGTCTGTTTAGCAGCGGATTCTGGGTTCTTCTCCTTATTCCGCTCCGTTTACTTGCTCTTGTAATTCACGAATGTTCTCACGGCTATGTATCAACAAAGCTCGGAGATCCCACACCGAGAATACAGGGCAGACTGTCCCTAAATCCGCTTGTACATCTCGATCCTGTCGGAACAATACTTATGATTTTGACCGGCTTCGGCTGGGCAAAGCCCGTTGAGGTCAATCCGATGTACTATAAAGACAGAAAAAAAGGCATGGCACTCGTAGCAATCGCAGGGCCTCTTTCAAATCTGCTCCTTGCTTTTGTGTCGCTTCTTATATATTTTCTGTTTGCCGTAATCATTCATTACACCAAAATAGGCGTATCCGCAAAATTATTGCAAATAGTCGGAACGGCTTGCAGCTATTCCGCACAGGTTAACCTATGCTTCTTCGTATTTAACCTGATACCGATACCTCCTCTTGACGGCTCACGTATACTCGGAATGTTCTTAAAGGACAGTACCTATTATAAAATGATGCAGTACGAAAGATATTCAATGTTTCTCATTATGTTTCTTTCTCTGACCGGTATGCTCGACAGCGTTATAGGGACGGGAATGAATTTGTTCTACGGCGGAATAATAAAAATATTGACAAATCTTGTAAATCTTTTACCTTGACGGGAGCTTTCTATGGAAAAGGTACTATATAAATTGGAAAATTTTGAGGGTCCTCTGGATCTTCTGCTTCACCTTATAACAAAAAACAAAGTGAGCATTTATGATATTCCCATTGTTGAAATCACCGACCAGTACATGGAGGCTATACAGGGAATCGAGGAATCTCAATTAGACAATACAAGCGAATTTCTGGTTCTTGCGGCACAGCTTTTGTATATAAAATCCAAGCTTCTCCTGCCAAAGGACGAGGAGGAAGAGGATGAGGATCCGAGAGAGGATCTTGCGCAAAGACTTTTGGAGTATCAGCGTTACAAAGAGGCTTCAAAGGAGCTGCGCAGAAGCGAATTTTGGTCGCAGTATATGTTCTTTAAGGGTTCGGAAAAAATCAGCTTTCCTATCCCTCCCTACAGCAAGCACCACGAAACGCAGGAGCTTATAGACGCATTCAATTCCATTCTGCAAAGAAAAATCAGAAAGGAAAAGCCGAAAAAAAGAGCCTTTGCCGGGATTGTCGGCAGAGAAAAGGTATCCGTTGAGGATATGGTTGAAAAGGTTTGCAAGCTGCTTTCAAAAAGAGAACGGCTGCCTTTTAAATCTATTTTCAGAAAAAACGATTCCAAGCCCGAAATGATAGCAACCTTTCTTGCGCTTTTGGAAATGATTAAATTAAGCAAAATATCAGCCGACTATGATTACGAAAAAAAGGATTTTATCATAACTCAGAAAGCTGCATAATAAACGTACATATTACAGGAAATTGTAATCCGATATTTTACAATTTCCTGAATTTAAATACTAAAACCGGAGAAAAATACAAATACTATGGATAAAATTAACATACAGTGTGCAATCGAGGGTATTCTGTTTGCGGCTGGCGAGCCGGTCAAGGCGGCAAAGCTTGCGGCAGTATTAAACACCGGCATTGAAACCGTCACAGAAGCGGTAAAACTTTTAAAATACAGCTATGACACCGAAATGAGAGGCGTCATGATAATAGATATAGACGATGGCTATCAGATTTGTTCACGTCCCGAATATTATGTGTATATCCAGGAAATCCTCGGGGAGCAAAGACGGCAGGCACTGTCAAATGCGGCGATGGAGGCATTGGCAATCATTGCATACAAGCAGCCTATCACAAGAGGACAGGTTGAATTTATACGAGGGGTCAACAGCGACGGCGCAATCAACAGACTTGTCGAGAGAGATTTGATTGAGGAAACCGGCAGACTTGACGCACCCGGCAGACCAATTCTTTATTCAACCACACAAAATTTTCTGCGCTGCTTCGGTCTTAACTCACCTAAGGATTTGCCCGAGGTGAACATATCGGAAATAACGGAGGGCTACGAACAGCTGACTATCGAAAACGTCGAAACAGGCACAGAATCAGAAAAACAGGCTTCCGATATGCCTGTTGCAGACGAATCAAGCAGTCAGTCCGATTCTGCGGCAGAATCAAATGACATTCAAGCCGACTCGTCGGAATCGGCTGAAAATTATTAAAAATATTAACGGAGGCGGAATATGACGGTATTAATTATACTTGCGGTGATACTTTTGCTTATATTCGTTCTGCTTCTTATACCCATACTGCTTGAATTTGAATTTTCCGCAAGCAACGGCGAATTTAAACAGAAGCTGGTTTTCAGATACGGATTTATCAGATTCACCCTTTCACCGTCAGAGAAAAAGGCGAAAAAAAACGGTAAAACCGAAAAAAAAACATCTGAAAAAAAGCAATTTTCCTATGACGGCGCAATGCAAAGCTTAAAAAAAGCTAAATACATCTATAAACAGGTAAAGGGCGATGTGCTGAAGCTGCTGGCATATGCCGGCAAGCACTCCGTAACATTCAGAGAAATAGATACTAATATAGAATTTGACTTTGAAAATCCCATGCACACAGGCATCGCAACAGGCGTTATAAACGGAATCGTTTATAATCTGCTTGCATTAACAGACAACACCGTAAAGCTAAAAAAACATACTGAAATCATACAGCCGCTTTTTCGCAATTCAAATTTTTACAGCGGCAAGATTTACGGTATAGTCAGACTGAAAAATGTGCATATTATGGTTATAATGATAAAAGATTTAAAGCTGTACCTAAAGATAAGAAAATATAACAAACAACAAGTAAAAACACAATTTAAACAATAAAAATAAACGAAAGAAGGATTGATTTTTATGGCACACCCAATTGAGGGGCTTATGGACACAGCCATGAGCAACATTAAATCTATGGTGGACGTTAACACGGTAGTCGGCTCTCCCGTTACCACACCGGACGGAACTATAATCATACCGGTATCCACGGTAAGCTTCGGCTTCGGTGCCGGCGGCAGCGAGTTCGGTGACAGCAAAGCTCCGTCATCGGCAGATAACAACGGCAACAAGTTCGGAGGCGGCTGCGGCGGCGGTGCAAACGTTAAGCCTATAGCTTTTCTGGTAGTAGGCAACGGCAGCATTAAGCTTCTTCCGGTAACTCCCGAAAGCTCACCGGTAAACAAGATAATTGATATGGTTCCCGACGTTATCGAAAAGGTTAACGATGTACTGTCGGATTTAACCTGCAAAAAGAAAGAGGAAAACAGCAGCGGCGAGCAAACCGATACTGTTGATTCGGCAGAATAAAGGAACAGCTCTCGGTATGAAATAACCATATTGAGAGCTTTATTTCTTTTTTTTAATAAAATTTAAAATATTTTGCAACATTTTTGCCTCTCCGTTTGTTTATTATATGAGGGCCCAAAAAAAGGAATTTAAAAATAAACAAAACAGGAGTGATTAATTATGAAAAAAACAACATCAATAATTTTAAGCGGTATTTTAACCTTATCGGCTATGGGAACGGTATTTGCCGAAAATGACAATGAGGAAATCCTGCTGACATCAGCAGCACCTCAGACAGCATATACACTGACCGTAAACAATGACAGCATAGACGCTGAAATCTACAGCGAAAACAATCACATAATGGTTCCGCTTCGTGCATTGGCTGAAAAGCTCGGCTTCGCAGTAACTTGGGACGATAACAACAAATCAATCGTTCTTGACAACAAAACGGTAAAAACTTCAATTATCATAGGTCAGGATCGCTACTATATGTCAGCTTCTCCGTCAACGGGACTTATCGGAATGTCCGCTCCCTCCCCTCTCGGCGCAGCTCCGGTGCTTAAGGATTCAAAAACCTACGTGCCGATAGAAATGTTCGGTTTATTGCTCGGAGAGGATACATATACCGTCAAGGATTATTCTATCATCTTCAATACAGAAGAAAATGTACAGATTCCGAATCCGATAGTCGAATACAAAACTGTTGACGAGGCAAAAAAAGCCGTAAAATTTGCGGTAAGTATTCCGACCGCCATTCCGTCAGGATATGAATTGGAATATGTATCGGTTATCAGCAACGAAATATTCCAGCTGACTTTCAAAAACGGCGAAAACGAAATCTGCTACAGAACAGCAGAGGGCAAGGACGACATCAGCGGAGATTACAACATCTACAGCAACACAAAAACTCTGAAAATCAACAATCTTGAAATAACAGCCAAAGGAAATGACGACCTCTCAAATGCGGTATGGTGCAGCGGTGATTTGACTTATTCAATCTACGCAAACAAGGCTCTTACCGAAAAGGAATTGACAGACATTATCGCAAACATTAAATAATCGGCTGTGCCCGAACCGCATTTTTCACGGTTCGGACAGATATGCTCACATATCACAATAATACCGGGAGGTTATCTGACATGACACAGGAAAAAACTTGCGAGCTGCTTGATTTATACGGCGATACCGTAATGCGGACAGCGTATACATATCTGAAAAACAAGCCCAATGCGGAGGACGCAGTGCAAGAGGTTTTCTTACATATTATTGAAAAAAATCCTGTTTTCAATGATAAAAATCATGAAAAAGCATGGATATTGCGCACAACAATAAACGTGTGCAAAAACAAGCTGAATACCTTTTGGAACAGAAACAAGCAATCCATAGATGACTCTCCCGACGTTGCCGTCTACGACAGCTACAACACCGACAGCAGTGTGCTGAAAGCAGTAATGTCGCTTCCCGAAAAATATCGCATCACGATATATATGTATTATTATGAAGAATATAGTACAGCCGAAATTGCGAAAATTACCGGCAAAAATGACGTAACGGTACGCTCCCTGCTCCGCAGAGCAAGAGCAAAGCTTAAAGAAATGCTAAAGGAGGAATATGACTTTGAGTAAAAATTATAAAGAAGCAATGGACAAAATCAAGCTTTCTGAAGATATGAAAGCCAAAATACTTGAAAATATCAATAATCCTCCGGAATTAAAGAAACCGGTTCGTAAAAATACTTATCACATAACACGAGGTCTTTGCTATGCGGCTTGTCTGCTTATTTGCTTTACCGCAGTATCGTCCGGGGTACACTTTAAAAGCAGTACGTCTGATAATGTGCCGCCTGCGGTAAGTACTCCTCCCCAACATTCCGCAGCCCCTGTACAATCGCAAGCTCCGCAAAACAATTTACCGGTTAACAGCGAACCTCCGGCAGAGAAAAGCGGCATTTATGAAAAGCCGTACAAACCCGAAAAGACTTCACCCTCAGCCGGGCAGCAAATTGCAAAATCCTCACAAAAACCGCAAACGAACGATAACAACACGTCAGATTCTTCGTTCTTTCACGGTTCAGCTGCCGGCTCACAGAATGACAAACCGTCAAGCCCCGACAACAATACAGACCTCGTTTTATCGTCCGGCTTTAACAGCTCCGAAGCTTCTCTGCCCCCGGAGGACGAACAGCTTGAGCAATCCTTCGGCGGCTCGCCGTTTTCATCGGATATTGAAACCGTTTCGGATATACGCAATAATCTTGACTACGATTTCAAAACACCTCAATTTATGCCGGAAAATTACGAAAATGACAGCGCTTCACTGCTGTTTGATTCGCTTATACAAATATCATACACAAACGGCGATGAAAGAATTTTATACAGAACCAAAAAAAATCCGGAAAACGACGATATAAGCGGAGATTACAGCACATATGAGCAAGAAGCTACCGAATCCGTAAACGGTGTTTCGGCAACTCTTAAAAGCAACGATAATTTATGCCATACTGCCTTGTGGCATGACGGTGACTTTGCATACTCACTGTACAGCTCCGGAGGGCTGGAATGTGAAGAAATGCTGAAAATCATCGAAAATGTGGATTTTTCAAAAAGTGAATAATCACATATAATTATTGTTATAAGTATTAATAACCAACACAATCCGGCAAATTGCGATATTTTATTGCAATACGGCAAATTTAGCCGATACCGCTTGACAAAACCTCCAAATCGTGGTACTATTACCACAATCACACGAACAGCCGCTGTGTATAATCGTATGATTGCAAATTACCATAAGGAGAGATGTTTGTATGAAGACAAAAAAGATAGTAATAAGCGCATTGTTCGCCGCTCTTACCTTTGTGGCGACATTCATAATTAAAATTCCGACGGTAACGGGCGGCTTTGTTAATATCGGTGACTGTATGGTTATAATAAGCGGAATATTCTTAGGTCCCGTATACGGTGCACTTGCTGCCGGAATAGGCTCTGCTCTCACAGATTTGATCGGCGGATACCTCGTTTTTGCTCCGGCAACTCTTATCATAAAGTCGGTTATGGCTTTGGTATGCGCTCTGCTTTATAAGGATATTAAAAAAACAAACGCAATACTTGCCGCAATAGTATGTGCGGTAATAGCCGAAGTAATCATGGTATCGGGTTATTTTCTGTTCGATCTTATGCTTACAAAGAACTTTGAAACAGCAACCGCAGGTATGCTCGGCAACCTCGTTCAGGCAGCTTTCGGTTTGATTTGCTCAACTGTCCTTTACAAAATACTTTCAACAAACAAGTATATAAATCAGCTGAGAGATTAATATATTTACAGCGGCATTCGGCAAAACGCCCATTTCGGTGCAATGTCTTAAACGAAACCAAACCCCATGCGGATATTCTGCACGGGGTTTTCTTATGCTTTAAAATACATTTTCCAATTTAACCTTATAATCCTCCGGCAGGCTGACGAACAGCCTGTTAAGCGTCTTTCCGCAGACAAGAGAAGCATCTTTTTCCTCCCTGTCCAGATATACTTCAAGCTGAGTAAGGTATAAATTAATCTTATTCAGTTCTCCGTGGTCGATGTATGAAGCAAGCAAAAGCGAGTTGCTTTCGATAATATCGTTAATTTCACCGAGCAGCTCTGCTGCCTTTTTAAAGCCGCCGTTTTCTACTTCTTCTGAAATTTCTTCCGTTCTTTTTGTCAGCTCATAGGTGAGTTTGTCGGTCTGCCTTGTGCAGTATATTCCTCCGCCGATTATAGCTGCGCTCAATACCAAAACCGCTATCAGACTTCTCATTATAGTTCTCCGTTTTCGTTTATACTAAAATCAATTTTTACCGTAAGGCTGTCAGCTTGTGAAATCCTCAATTAATCCGAAACCTTCCTCTTTTGTGCTTAGCTTAATACCGGATTCAAGCCTTCTCCTGTCCTCCGCCGGAACAAATTCTGAATTGAACCTTATATTTTTTATCATAACCTTGCTGTTTCCGCTGATTTCGTATAACCTTAATGACGAGTCCTCGCTAGTAAGCAAATAATAGACTTGCGTTACGGTTTCTGCCGGAGTTGCCTCCGCCTCCTCTGTCGGTGCTGAATGAAAGCTTTGTATTTCCGTTTTTTCACTTGCGTTCGGCTGAGTATCGGCTTTATCTTTATATATCATTCTTCCCGAATAATATCCCCCGAAAAATCCCGCTGTTATAAAGGCTGCACACAGCAGCGCGGTATATATATAATTACTTTGTATCCTCATAAAATGTATCCCTCCGGCAAATACTGATAATCGTAAACTTTTTTCATTCATAGCATTGCCGGAAAAACGGAAAATATACATAAATTTGCATTGAAGTTGTATTAAATGCAGAATCAAAACCACCATTTTCAGATGGGTTTGTCAGCAATCTGATACTGCTACCCAATAAGTAACAGTATTTTTTTGCGACAAACTTGCAACAAATCAAGTAACAAAAAAGAAAACCCTTGAAAAATAAGGGTTTTCTGATTGTTTTCTTATCTCTTTGAGAACTGAGGAGCACGACGAGCTGCTTTCAAGCCGTACTTCTTTCTTTCCTTCATTCTTGAATCTCTTGTGAGGAAGCCTGCTGACTTAAGATCAGTTCTGAAAGCGTCTGAATCAACTTCAAGAAGAGCTCTTGCGATACCATGGCGGATAGCTCCTGCCTGACCTGTAAATCCGCCGCCCTCAACCTTAGCGATAACATCAAACTTAGAAGCGGTCTGAGTCAATGTCAAAGGCTGACGAACGATAACCTTAAGAGTATCAAGACCAAAATAATCATCTATATCTCTTCCGTTAATAGTAACCTTACCGTTTCCGGGAACGAGGCGAACTCTTGCAACGGAAGACTTTCTTCTGCCTGTGCCGTAATATTGTTCTTTTGCCATAATTAAAATCCTCCTTACTTAATTTCTCCTGTCCAGTTTTCCGGCTGCTGAGCTGCGTGCTCATGCTGATCGTCTTTGTAAACGCGGAGTCTTGTCAAAGACTTTCTGCCTACTGTGTTATTGGGAAGCATACCCTTAACGGCATACATCATAGCCTTTTCGGGAGCCTCTGCCATAAGCTTGTTATAGTGAATCTCCTTAATTCCGCCAACCCAGCCTGTATGATAGTAACGAACTTTTTGATTAAGCTTGTTACCTGTCAGAATTGCTTTTGCTGCGTTGATAATTATTACATGATCGCCGCAATCAACATTCGGTGTGTATGTCGGAAGGTGTTTACCTCTTAAAATGCTTGCTGCCTGTGCTGCAACACGGCCCAAAGGCTTGTCTGCTGCGTCAATGATGTACCATTTTCTTTTGATTTCCTGTGGTTTAGCCATATAGCTGCTCATTGAAAAATCCTCCTTTTAGTTATAATCCGATCGGTTGATTCTTTAATCAAACCTGCATGAATAATGATACTACTTTTTTTGGTAATTGTCAATACTTTTTTCAAAAAATTTAAAATGCTTTTTAAAATCTCTTTTAATCTCACATATTCTCGTTATTTCTCTGTTTTTCTCATTCTCTGTTTTCGTTTTTTTACGGTTAAAATCATTTCTTCCCCGTTTCAACTGCGCCGAGTGTTTTTTAACCTTTACTCAATTGTGACTTTTGACAACAATCCGATTTTGTCTTTACTCTTTATTGTTTAAACAAATAAATTTTTGCACGAATGTTGACACAGTAAAAAATGTGTTATAAAATATAATTGTTAAAGTGATAAGTCTGATACATATTAAGATTGGAGATAGAGTCATGATTAAAGCTGTAATATTTGATTTGGACGGAACCGTATCTGATACGATTTCAACAATTACACACTATTGCAATGTCACCCTTGAATATTTCGGATTTCCTCCGCTTACCGAGGGAACCGTAAAATATTATGCAGGAAACGGCAAAAAGAAGCTTGTACACAGATTTCTTGCGCACTATAACGCAGATACACCGGAGATGTTTGAAAAGGCAGAGAAAAAATATGATTCCGAATATGAAAGCGACGTAATTTTTGACACAAAGCCTTTTGACGGAATTTGTACGGTTCTGGAGAAAATTCGCCGGGCAGGAATCAAAACCGCCGTTTTATCAAACAAACCCGATAACGTTTCGGTCATGGTTGTCGAAAAGCTTTTTCCCGGTCTTTTTGATGTCTGCCATGGAAAACGTGACGGAATCGAAACAAAACCCAACCCTACGGGTGCTTTAATGACAGCTCGGGAGCTTGGCGCAGAACCGTTGGAATGTGTTTTTGTCGGCGATACAAATGTCGATATTTTTACAGCAAAAAATGCCGGTATGCACTCGATCGGCGTTTTGTGGGGCTTCCGTGATTTAAACGAGCTGCAATCCGCAGGTGCCGATTACATCGTTCAAAAGCCCGAGGAATTATTTGACATAATTATGAATCTTAAATAATGAATACAACGGCAGACGCTTGCGCTCTCCGGCATTTTTAAGTGCCGCGAAGTCCGTAAGCGTCTGCCGTACTTTTTTCAGCTTATTTAATTCATCAGCAGCCGTTCGGCTTTTTGTAAAACTAAATTTACCGTTAATAATTTTCCTAACAGATTAATTTTCAAAAAATCCCTATAAAGTATTGACATTTAAATTTTATTGTATTATAATAAACCTAACGAGCATTAGTTAGGAGGAACTATGAAACAAGAAGACACAAAAAAGAGAATACTTGATAAAGCGCTGGAGCTGTTTTCAGAAAACGGCTACGATTCCGTAAGCGTGGGAGAAATCGCAAAAGCAGTGGGAATCAAAGCGCCATCGCTATACAGCCATTACCCGAGCAAACAGGCTATCTTTAATGCCATAGTCGAGGATACAGCTTTACAATATGAAAAATATACCGATAAAATTAACATTCATGTTCAGAACGCAAAAAAAGATATGAGCATCTTTTCCGAAATAACGGAGGAGGTTCTTATTAAAAAAGTAAATCAGATATTTTCATACTCATTGCATGACGAAAAAATCAGCCGTTTTCGACGTATGATGACTATCGAGCAGTTCCGTTCGGAAGATCTTTCGGCATTTTACACTGAAAGATATGTCGATCGTATGATCCGGTATCATGCCGAGATTTTTAAAAATCTGATTGCCGCCGACGAGATCAGGGACGAAAATATTGAAACTCTTGCAATGATGTATGTTTCGCCCGTCATTACCATGCTCGGAGTCTGCGACCGTCAGCCGGAGCGTGAAGAAGAATGTATCAAAAGGCTTGAAGAACACGTCAGGCTGTTTTATCGGACTTTTAATATATCACACACAACCGGTTCAGAGTACGCTCCGGCGACTGACATCACAAGAAAATAACAAAAAAAATCAAAAAAAGAAAGGAAGAATTATGGAAACAAAAAGAATTATTACAGCGGCAGTTACCGCTGCCGTATTGCTGTCAAACACTGCGTTTGCGTCAGATATGTACGCAACGCGCGGCGAGGTTGCGGATATGCTGCTTTCCGCCGCAGACGATTACAACAAGGACGTTAAGCGCAGCGACATAATAAAAGGCTATGGCGGTGACGGCGAGCTTCATGAGGATTGGAACATCAACCGTGCAGAAGCGCTTGTAATGCTGTCACGAGCTTTCGGAACACTTCCCGAGCTTACCGGGCATAATGCGAGAGTTGCGCTGAAAAGCGGTGATTTTACCGATATTCCCGATTGGGCAAGACCCGAGCTTCAGCCGGTGCTTGACGCAGGGCTTGCGGCAGGAACAGAGTACGGAATATTCTCACCCTATGACGATGTGACAAAAGAGCAAATGGAGCTTTTCATAAAGCGTGCGTATTCGCTTTTCGGAACTAATGAAAAAGACGATTTCTATGCGGCGGTCAATAAAGACGCGCTTAATAGACTCGAACTAAAACCGGGACGTGTAATGTCGGGAACTCTTTATGATTTGCAGGATGACAGCACGGCAAAAGTAAATGCAATTATTAAGGAAGCAATTGAAAAAGGCGGAGAAAAAGGGAGCAAGGAACAAAAGATTGCCGACTTTTACAACAACATTCTGGATAAAGAAAGCCGAAACGAAATCGGAGTTGCCCCGATAAAGAAGTATCTTACAGACATTGATTCCGCAAAAAATGTCAGGGAGCTTGCAGAGATTCAGACAAAGCTTATCAAAAATCTGTACATGGCTCCGTTAACGGCATTTTCAATCATCACCGATTTTAAGGACAGTACAAAATATATCATGTATTTTGGCACAATGGGACCGTGCATGACAAAGGATTTTTATATAAGCGGCACGGACGAACAAAAGGCAAGCTATTTGAAATACTTAAAAACAATTGCCGAAATTGCAGGCGACAGTATAACTGACAAAGAGCTTGAGGATTTGTATAATCTGGAAAAAGCCTTAGCTGAAAAGCAGCTGAATCCCCAGGAAATCAACAATGTTGATAAGATTTACAACATCTACACCTTTGACGAAATACAAACCCTCTTCCCCGACATCGATCTGGACAAGGTTCTTGACAGCTGCGGTCTTAAAAAAGAGGACAACATTCTCATTATGGACGAGGAGCTTACAAAAGAGTTTGCAAAAATTTTCACTGACGAAAACCTTGAAGCGCTGAAAAATGCAGCAAAGCTGAGTGTGCTGATGAATTATGGCGGTGCGCTCAATACGGCGTTTACCGATGCTTCCAACACATTCAATCAGGAGTATCTCGGCATTTCCGGTTCATATTCCGACGAGGAGCTTGCGACGCTGACCCTTTCGAACATTATGCCGGATTACATAGGTGAAATTTATGCCAAAAAGTATTTTTCGGAGGAAGCAAAACAAAATGTTTTGAAAATGGTACATGACATCATTTCTGTCTATAAGGAACGCATAAACAAGCTTGAATGGATGAGTGCCGAAACAAAAGAAAAAGCAATTAACAAGCTTGACAAAATGGGAATAAAAATAGGTTATCCCGATAAATCCGACAGCCAGCTTGACAATGCTGAAATCAAATCAAAAGCGGACGGCGGCAGTTATTTTGATAATATACTTGAAATTGCAAAGGCAAATATGCAGTATCTGACCGAATTGCAGGGAACATCGCCCGATAAAACAAAATGGGGTATGTACCCATATACGGTCAATGCGTGCTACAGCGCAACATCAAATGACATCACCTTCCCCGCCGCAATACTCCAGCCGCCAATGTATGACGTAAATGCGTCATACGAGGAAAACTTAGGCGCAATCGGATATATCATAGCACACGAAATCACACACGCATTTGACAGCAACGGCGCAAAGTTTGATGAAAACGGAAATGCCGCCGATTGGTGGACAGAGCATGACTATGCCGAATTTGAAAAGCGGTGCGAGAAAATGGTCAATTTCTATGACAAGCAAGAGGGGCTTCCCGGGGTTCCGATGAACGGACAGCTGACCCTGAGCGAAAACGTTTCGGATCAAGGTGCCGTACAGTGCATTACCGAGGTTGTATCAAAGCTTGATAACCCCGACTACGCAAAGCTCTATCATTCCATGGCAAATGCATGGGCAAGTACGAAAACACGTGAATTTGCAAAATATATGGCAGGCGCTGATGTTCACTCGGAGGATAAGCTGCGTGTAAACCGTGTTATTGTAAACTGCGATGAGTTTTACAAAGCTTTCGGCATAACCGAAAAGGACGGAATGTGGGTTGCGCCGTCTGACAGAGTTAAAATCTGGTAGACCGAAAACGGAGGTATTGTTATGGGATATACATTAAATGAAATTACACTGCGCACAAGCAACACTGCTGACGGAATGGAAAAAACAGACGAAGTATGGCAAGATATTACAAACGGCAAGCTGCCGGTTTTGTTTGACAGCGAACACAATTTCAGACAAGGAATTTCTCCCGTTTCGAGGTACAGCAATTATGCTTCCGATGAAACCGGAGAATATGACCTCAGTATATTGGTCGTAACGGCGGACTTTTTTGCGGAAATGGAACAAAAAACCGCTGACGGACAATTTAAGAAATACGATATAAGCGATGCCGGCGGCGACTTAAAATTCTGCACGCAAAAGGCATGGTAAAAGGTTTGGTCGGACACGAAAAACGGCGAGATTAAACGAAGCTTTACCCAAGACTACGAAAGCAGCGTGCCTGCCGAATACACAAAGGACGGCAAAGCGCATTGTTATCTGTATATATCGGTTGAATAAAAGCTTGTTTAAACACCAAAGGGCGCAATATAAATTGTATCCTCAAACAGGGTTAAAGCCTGTTGAACTTGATAGTTAGGCATATAAATGCTTGATTATAAATAATAAATAATAAGGAGATATGCTTTTTGACAAAGTGTAACACACGAGATCTTGTTCTCTGACCGGGAGGTCAGAGAACAACGAATCTGCCTCCCTGCTGACGCAATTGAAAAAAACAATATTCAGGAGGAAAAACAATGAATAAAAATATTATAATACGTTTGGAAAACAAGGAAGATTACAGAAATACCGAAAATCTTGTAAGAGAAAGCTTTTGGAATGTTTATTGCCCGGGGTGCGTTGAGCATTATGTACTGCACACACTGAGAAACGATCCCGATTTTGTACCCGAGCTTGATTTCGTTATGGAATGTGACGGAATATTAATCGGTCAGAACATTTTTGTAAAGACCGTTATAAAGGCAGATGATGGGAGAGATATCCCCGTTATGACAATGGGGCCTATCTGCGTAACTCCGACTCTCAAAAGGCACGGCTACGGCAAAATGCTGCTCGATTATTCGCTTGACAAGGCAAAAGAGTACGGCTGCAAGGCGGTATGCTTTGAGGGAAACATTGATTTCTACGGAAAAAGCGGTTTTGATTATGCGAGCAAATTCGGTATCAGATACCATGGGCTTGCCGACGGAGAGGACGCGTCATTCTTCTTGCTCAAAGAGCTTGAGCCCGGATATTTAAACGGCGTCACGGGAGAATACGCAACTCCGAAAGGATATTTTACGCCCCGGGAGAATCCCGAAGCTTTTGAAAAGTATGACTCTGAATTTCCGTCCAAAGAAAAGCTGAAGCTTCCGGGGCAGTTATTCTAAACCAAACGAATAGGAAACAATTGTAAATTACGCTTGTTTTCTCACGAAAAAGCGGAGCAACGCTTGATTTGCTCCGCTTTTTTATGCACTGCGGTTCGGAAAGCTGCTTGCGTGTATCGCCATCAGAAAGCATAAGCAAAGGTGTTTTGTAACACTTTTCGTGAATTTTTTTCTTGAAAATGCCGAAAAATATAAAAAAAGTACTTGCAATAACAGAAAATATATGTTATAATTATATTTGGTTCGTTATGAGCCTTAAAAATCTTATAAGGAGGGGAATACCATGAAAGAAGGAATTCATCCTGATTATAAGCAGACAACAATAAGATGTGCTTGCGGTGAGGTTATCGAAACAGGTTCAACAAAGGAGAATATCCAGGTTGAAATCTGCTCGAAATGTCATCCTTTCTACACAGGTAAGCAGAAGCTTGTTGATACAGGCGGCCGTGTTGAGAAGTTTAACAAGCGTTTCAACAGAAACAAATAAGTTGCTTGCTTAAAGGTATTCAAATGAACGGGCATTATCCCGTAAAAAAATTAAAATTTCTTTTAACCTATAGCTTGGATAACCGAATCACCAACGGTTTCTCAGCATACGGGGATTATTGATTATAGGAGGTGAAATTACCATGACTAAGGAACGTAAACAGCAGATTATGGCTGAATATGCTACTCACGAAGGCGATACAGGTTCGCCTGAGGTTCAGATTGCTCTTTTGACAGAAAGAATCAATCACCTCAACAACGACCACCTTTCAGAGCATAAGAAAGACTTCCATTCAAGAAGAGGTCTTTTGATGATGGTTGGTAAGAGAAGAAGCTTACTCAACTACCTCAAGTCACAGGATATCGAAAGATACCGTGCATTGGTAAGCAAATTAGGCTTAAGAAAGTAATTTTTTATTTGAAGCAAGCAAATTTTATTTGCTTGCTTCAAAGTATATTTAAAAAAAATTTCGGAATCGGATTTATTTAGCAAATAAGCAGAGAGTCCAAAAAGATTTAGGCTTTGTGCCTATCTGCTAAAATAACTCCTTTTCCGTTACAGGGGTTAATACCAATACCCTAAAAAAACAGATAAAAAGGAGATTATAAAAATGTTCAGAACTTTTGAAACAACACTTGCCGGCAGACCGCTGGTAATTGAAACAGGAAAAATGGCAATGCTTACAAACGGACATTGTCTTGTACGCTACGGCGATACGGTTGTAATGGTAAACGTTACCGCTTCAAGAACGCCCAGAGAGGGAGTTGACTTCTTCCCTTTGAGCGTTGATTATGAAGAAAAGCTTTATGCCGTAGGAAAAATCCCGGGCGGATATATCAAAAGAGAGGGTAAGCCGTCGGAAAAGGCTATTCTTACCAGCCGTGTTATAGACAGACCGATAAGACCTTTATTCCCGTCCGATTTGAGAAATGACGTATCTGTTGTTGCAACCGTTCTTTCGGTTGAGCAGGACAACCCTCCCGAGGTTGCCGCAATGATAGGAACCTCAATCGCACTGTCAATTTCGGACGTTCCATGGAACGGTCCTATCGGCGGTGTATGGCTCGGTCTTGTTGACGGAGAATACGTAATCAACCCGACGGTTGCTCAAAGAGAAAAATCCGAAATGCTCGTTACCGTTGCAGGCACAAAGCAAAAGGTTGTAATGATCGAAGCTGCCGCAAACGAGGTTGAGGAAAACGTTATGCTTGAGGGTATAAAGTTTGCTCACAAGCAGATTATAGAAATTTGCGAATTTATCGATTCGATCCGTGCCGAAATAGGCAAGGAAAAATTTGAATATGAAGCTCATACGGTAAATCATGAGCTTTGGGACGCTATCAAGGCTATGTCATATGACAAAATCAAGTATGCGCTTGACACAGATGACAAGAACATTCGTGATGAAAGAATGGGCGTTGTTGAGGACGAAATTACAGAAGCGCTTTCAGAGCAGTTCCCCGATCTTGCCGAACAGCTCGGAGAAATTCTCTACAAAATGCAAAAGGAAATCGTACGCGCTTGGCTTGTTGAGGGCAGACGTGTGGACGGCAGACAGCTTGATGAAATCAGACCTTTGGCAGCAGAGGTTGACTTATTACCGAGAACACACGGTTCGGGTCTTTTCACAAGAGGACAGACTCAGGTTCTTTCGGTTGCAACACTCGCACCTCTTGCAGAAATGCAGAAGCTTGACGGTATCGACGAGGACGATACAAAGAGATATATGCACCACTATAACTTCCCGTCATACTCGGTAGGCGAAACAAAACCGTCAAGAGGTCCGGGAAGAAGAGAAATCGGACACGGCGCATTGGCTGAACGCTCGCTTGTTCCGGTGCTTCCGTCAGAGAGTGAATTCCCGTATGCTATCAGAGTAGTATCTGAGGTTTTAAGCTCCAACGGCTCAACCTCACAGGGCAGCGTCTGCGGTTCTACTCTTGCGCTCATGGCTGCCGGCGTACCTATCAAAGCCCCCGTTGCAGGTATTTCCTGCGGTCTTATCACCACCGACAGCGGATTTACAACAATGGTTGATATTCAGGGTCTTGAGGACTTCTACGGCGAAATGGACTTTAAGGTGGCAGGTACCAAAAAGGGTATTACATCTATACAGGTGGATATAAAGAATGACGGTTTACCGTATGAGGTTATTAACGAAGCTTTCCAAAAGACAAGAAAAGCAAGATGCTATATTATAGATGAAATTCTTCTTAAAGCTATACCTGAGGCAAGAGATCATTTATCACCTTACGCACCTAAGGTAAGCACAATGCACATTGACCCCGACAAAATAAGAGAGGTTATCGGACAGGGCGGAAAGGTAATCCAAAAGATCGTTGCCGAAAGCGGCGCTAAAATCGACATTGAGGACGACGGAACAATTCATATCTTTGCGGTTAATCAGGAATCGGGCGATATGGCTAAGGAAGCTATCGAAATGATAGTCAAAGAGCCCGAAATCGGAGAAATATATGACGGTATAGTAAAGACTATTCAGCCGTTCGGAGCGTTTGTTGAAATTCTTCCGGGCAAGGACGGTCTGTGCCACATTTCAAAGCTTGATTTCAAGAGAGTGGAAAAGGTTGAGGACGTTGTTAACGTCGGCGACAAGCTCCTTGTTAAGGTTATGGATATAGATCCGAAAACAGGAAAAATCAGTCTTTCACATAAAGACGCCGTTTCAAGAGAAAATAACTGAGGTTATCATAAATTTTAATTACGTCTTTGTGTCAGCGGTTTGGATTTAAATACTTTAAAGATTTTTTGAGGCAGTTTTATACTGCCTCATTTTCTTTGCGTTCTTTTTGAATATGCAATATTAAATTTTAGCCGGCTTTTCTTTCAAACCGTGCAATTCATAAAGATTATTATCATAAATGGCAGCGGCGGACTTAAGCCTGATGACGGCAAAAAAGAAGAAAAAGAAAAATCGTATTACAGCAAAAAAGAGAACCTTATCCTGCGAAGAATGGGACAGGCAACGGGAAAATACAATTTTTCCGTAAGCCTGTCAAGCCTTCAAGGCATTTAAAAGCAACATTTCCGCAAATGGCGAAGCAACCGCCCAAGCCTTAGTAAATGCTTCAAATTGTTTACCCCGGCAGCTCTTTTTTTGTGTACTTTTATTACCTGTTAAATATTGCAAAATTTGAAATATTATGTTATACTTTAAATATAAAGCCTGAAATATAATATAACGGCTTGAATTTTTGTACAGTAAACCACAAATATCTGTTTACTGCAGGCATTAAGGAGGAGTCCGCATGGGCTGGACAAGCAATTTCGGCAACCCGAAAGGGTTTTTAGGCAAAATATTTCTTCTGTGCATGAATATAGGGCATACTGGAATATCCTCATGGGCGATGAGCAAATACAACTGGGGATATGAAACAAAGGCTCTGGACATAGGCTGCGGCGGCGGAATAAATATGAAGCGTATGATAAATCTCACCACCAACGGCAAAATAATAGGCATAGACATTTCAGAGGAATGTCTGAAAAAAAGCAAAAAAATGAATTCCAAAACTCACCCGTCCATCTGGTCTG
This sequence comes from uncultured Clostridia bacterium, assembly GCA_934462715.1. GTDB lineage: Bacteria > Bacillota > Clostridia > UBA1381 > UBA1381 > RGIG1988. Next base: position 6,617 of record CAKSIJ010000004.1, on the reverse strand, counting down.
CCGAATACGGGTGCGCCGAGGATATACCTCTCGGCTCGAATTATTTTGACATAGTTACCGCTTTTGAAACAATTTATTTCTGGAACGATATACCAAAGGCATTTTCTGAGGTAATGCGTGTTTTAAAACCGGGCGGCGTATTCATGGCGGTAAATGCCGCTTCCGATCCCAATGCGATCTGGGGCAAGATGATAGAGGGAATGAAAATCCGCACTCCGGAGGAATTGACGGAATGTATGTCGGAAATCGGCTTTACCGATATTATTACATACAGAAAACATAAATCATGGTATTGTATTCTGGCAAAAAAGCCCTCCGGCAAAAACAAATTCCATGCTTTCGGAGCGCCGATTGTTTAAAAAGGATATTTAAAACCGCAATCGTTTAAAAAATTTGTCAAATTTTGAGGTTATATCGTTTTGGAATATCTCTATTATTAATTTGATATTTGCATTTAATTGATTGTATGCTATAATATATGTAACAATAAAAAAGAAAGGACTGAAAGAACATGGTTAGCTTTGAACAATGGAACGGCTTTGAGGGCCGTATATGGAAAGAAGAAATCAATGTCAGAGATTTTATACAGAAAAACTATAAACCGTATGATGGTAAAGAGGATTTCTTAGCAGATCCTACCGAAAATACAAACAAACTTTGGGGCAAGCTCCAGGAGCTTCAGAAAGAGGAACGCGCCAAGGGCGGCGTTCTCGATATGGATACTTCAATCGTATCTACCCTTACTTCACACAAACCGGGTTACATCGGCGAGGACACAAAGGACATCGAGGCTGTTGTAGGCTTACAGACAGACAAGCCCTTAAAGAGAGCTTTTATGCCTTTCGGCGGTATCAAAATGGCTGAACAGGCTTGCGAAACCTACGGCTACACTCCCGATCCAGAGCTTCACAAAATATTCACAGAGTACAGCCGTACTCACAACCAGGGTGTTTTCGACGCATACACTCCGGAAATGAAAAAAGCAAGACACAACAAGATTATAACAGGCCTTCCCGACACCTACGGCAGAGGAAGAATCGTCGGCGACTACAGAAGAGTTGCTCTTTACGGTATTGATTTCCTTATCGAAGAAAAGAAGAAAGACTACGCTAACTGCGGCGACGGTGTTATGACCGACAACATCATCAGACAGCGCGAAGAGCTTTCAATGCAGATCAGCGCACTTAAGGGCTTAAAGGATATGGCTGCTATGTACGGATTTGATATTTCCGCACCTGCTTCAAACGCAAAAGAAGCTGTACAGTGGTTATACTTCGGTTACCTCGGCGCTATCAAAACACAAAACGGTGCCGCAATGAGTATCGGACGTATATCAACATTCCTTGATATTTATATCGAAAGAGATCTTGAAGCAGGAAAAATTACAGAGTCGGAGGCACAGGAGCTTATCGACCACCTTGTAATGAAGCTTCGTATGGTTAAATTTGCAAGAATTCCGTCATACAACCAGCTTTTCTCGGGCGACCCCGTATGGGCAACCCTCGAAGTCGGCGGTATAGGCGTTGACGGACGTTCGATGGTAACAAAGAACGACTACCGTTTCCTGCACACACTTGAAAACATGGGTCCTTCACCCGAACCGAACCTCACAGTTCTTTATTCAAGCGCACTGCCTGAAAACTTCAAGAAATATGCTTCTTATATTTCTATCAAGACAAGCTCGATCCAATACGAGAACGATGACGTTATGAAACCTGTTTGGGGCGATGACTACTCAATCTGCTGCTGCGTATCGGCTACACAGACAGGTAAAGAAATGCAGTTCTTCGGCGCAAGAGCAAACCTTGCAAAGTGCTTGCTTTACGCTATCAACGGCGGTGTTGACGCCAAGACTCGTGAGCAGGTAGGTCCTGCATATATGCCTATCAAATCAGAATATCTTGATTATGATGAAGTTATTTCAAAGTATCTCGTTATGATGGACTGGCTCGCAGGCTTATATGTAAACACACTGAACCTCATTCAGTATATGCACGATAAGTACTACTATGAAGCAGAAGAAATGGCTTTGATCGATACAGACGTGCGCAGAACCTTTGCAACAGGTATTGCAGGCTTCTCACACGTTGTTGACTCGCTCAGCGCTATCAAATATTCAAAGGTTAAGGTTATCCGTGATGAAGGCGGCTTTGCGGTTGATTACAAGGCAGAGGGCGACTTCCCGCGTTACGGCAACGATGATGACCGTGCAGACGACATCGCAGTATGGCTTTTGAGAACTTTCCTTGACATGATCAAGAAGCGTCACACCTACCGTGATTCAGAGCCTACAACCTCAATCCTTACAATAACATCAAACGTTGTTTACGGTAAGGCTACCGGCGCTATGCCTGACGGCAGACGTTCCGGCGAACCCCTTTCACCGGGAGCTAACCCAAGCTACGGTGCAGAAAAGAGTGGCTTGCTTGCTTCTCTTAACTCGGTTGCAAAGCTTCCGTATGAATGGGCTCTTGACGGTATTTCAAATACCCAGACAATCAGCCCCGACGCACTCGGTCATGACGATACAGAGCGTACAACCAACCTCGTTAACGTACTTGACGGTTACTTCAACCAGGGTGCTCACCACCTTAACGTTAACGTATTCGGCACAGAAAAGCTGCTTGACGCTATGGAACACCCCGAAAAGGAAGAATACGCTAACTTCACAATCCGTGTTTCGGGTTACGCAGTTAAGTTTATCGACCTTACAAAGGAACAGCAGCTTGACGTTATATCACGTACCTGCCACAAAACAATGTAATAACGCAAAAAATATACTGCGCATCTTACCTTTTTTCGAGGTTCGGAGTATAAACATACGCCGTCACCTCTCAAAAAGGCAACCTGCTTGTATCTTTTCCGCGTTTGGGTTTGTGGAAAAATATGCTGTGTATCTCGCCATTTTTCGAGGTTCGGAGTATAAACGTATTATTTGTTTATAATTTAAATATTATTCAGCCATCGGTAGAGCTAATTCCGATGGCTGAACTGTTATAGGAGGAAAATATGTCAGGATATATTCATTCTTTTGAATCATTCGGATCGGTAGACGGTCCCGGGGTCAGATTTGTTGTATTTTTAAACGGGTGCAGTATGAGATGTAAATACTGCCACAACCCCGATACATGGGAATTCGGCGGAGATACTTTTTCGGTGGCTGAGGTTCTGCAAAAGGCTTTAAAGTACAAATCATACTGGGGCGGCAAGGGCGGAATCACCGTCAGCGGCGGCGAGCCTATGCTCCAAATGCAGTTTGTCACGGAGCTTTTCACGGAAGCGAAGAAAAAGGGGGTTAACACCTGTCTTGACACCTCGGGCGTTGCCTTTAACCCGGACGATACCGCAGAAACTGACAAGCTTCTGGACGTAACGGACTTGGTTATGCTTGACATCAAACACATTGATGACGAGAAGCACAAGGAATTAACCGGTCACTCGAACAAAAATATTCTTGCTTTTGCAAGGTATCTGGACAGCAAAAAAATTCCGGTATGGATAAGGCACGTTGTTGTTCCGGGAATTACCTTTGACGAAAAATATCTCGAACTGCTCGGGGAATTTATAGGCACTCTTTCAAACGTTGAAAAAATCGAAACGCTTCCCTATCATTCCCTTGCAATTCCGAAATACGATAAGCTTGGGATAGACTATCCGTTAAGAGATACCCCGAACGCAACCAAGGAGCAAGCCGCAAGGGCAAAGGAAATAATAGAAAAAGGAATCAGCGCCGTTAAAGCCTGATTCCCGTAATTTCCGTAATCCTGTCATAGCCGAAGCCCTGTTTATCGGGTGCATGTGCGTCCGAGCCGTAGATGTATTTAAGCTTGTATTGCTTTGCAATATCGAGTATCTTGTTTTCGGGATAAAATCCGAGATTATCAAAGCCTTTATACAGGGGTGCGGCATTGATTTCAAGAAACATACCGCTGTTTTCAAGTGCGGAAAATATACTTTTTAATATATCTGCGCATGATAACACATCAAAGCTATCGTCTTTCAGAGGATAGCTTTCTTTTTCGGAAAATACCCACCTATACACGTCAAGATGAGATATTGTATTGAACATTCCCGATTTTACGGCGCACAAATAGTTGTTTAAAACCATTTTGGCAAATTCCGTTCTCGTTGTATTCTTAAAATCAATTCTGTACCCTGCAATGTTCAGATGTGATGAACCCAATACATAATCAAACTTACCCTGTGACAGCACGCTTTTAATCTCATCGGTGTAATAGGGGTGATAGTCAATCTCTATCCCTGTTTTTATGATTATCTCGTTTTTGTGCTTTTCCGCCAACTCTCCGACCTTTTCGCAGTATTCGCCCACACGTCCGTGAGGAATCCTGTCAAATTCGCCGTGCGTGATTGAAAACGGCATATGGTCGGTAAAGCATATTTCCTCAAATCCCGATTCTACGGCTTTTTTGATAAATTCCTCCGCCTGCCCCGGATTGTTGATTATGTTTGGGTGTAAATGGTAATCTTTTTTCATGCTTATCCTCCTCTTTGTGATATATTATACCACAAAATATTTAAAAAAACAAGGACCTCCGATAAAAGGAGATCCTTATTTTTATGAGTTAAATTTTAAATTACCACTCAAATACGATAGCGGCACTTGCGCTTGTTTGTGCAGCAACAGCTTTTGCAGCTTCGCTTGAAGCGTTTAATGTGTTAAATTCACCGCTTGTTGTGATAACATCTTCAACGTCAATTTTTTCGATTATTGCCATAGGCTTTTCATAAATTTTCATAGTTATTACTCCACCTTTCTTATTTAACTAATCCGAACGAGAATACAGCGTCTGTATCAGCTGTCAGAACACCGATAGCTACGTCAGCACTAACCAAAGTACCTTCAGTTGCAACACCGCCGAGAAGTTCAGCAATAGTCTGAGTGGTTGTTTTAGACTCTGTATTTCCGTTGAGAGTCTTTGTAACCTTGATAAATGCTGTAGCGTCAGCGTTCTTCACGATGTTTGCAATGTGCTTCAATGTCTTTTTGCCGTAATCGCCTGTGATCTTTGACGGTGTAACGTCTACGATCGGCTTTTCGGGAGGTGTTGTGTCTTTTACAGTTACCTTACAAGTAGCTGTCTTGCCACCTGCTGTAGCAGTGATCTTAGCTTCACCCTCTGCAACTGCTGTAACTTTACCGCCGTCAACGGTTGCAATTTCAGGTTTGTCTGATTCCCATGTAACAGTAGGATCTGTAGCGTCAGCAGGTAATACTGTTGCTATCAGTGTTTCTGTTGTTGTACCGTTTAAGTCGAGTGTGATCTCGTCTTTGTTCAATGCGATTGATTCAACAGGAACATCTTTTGAACCAACAGTGATTTCCTGTGTAAATGCTGTATTTGAAAAATCGCCTGTTACAACCGTCTTATCTGCATCTTTAACCTCAAACTTCTTTCCAGATTTCAAAGGCAATGTAAATGATTTTGTTGTATCACCAAAAGTAAAAGTAACTTCACATAATTCAACTCTACCAGTAGTTTCACCTTTTGTATCTGCAATTGTTGCTGCTATAACGCTCTTAGCATAATTTGCTTGGAAAACCTTTGCTGATATATACTTACCAGAAACCGCTGTTACTCCATTTGCTATAGCATCATCCAAAGAAAAATAACATCCAGCAGACGTAATATTCTTATTTGTTGTAAATACCAATTTCAACGTTATTGTTGATTCTGTCTTCCCAACTTCTTCCCATTCCAACTTGTTGTTTTCGTCAGCGAAAGCAACAGTTGTCATCATAGATAGAAGAAGAGCTAAAACAGATATTAAAGAAATAATTTTTTTCATCTCTATAACTCCTTTATTTTTCCCTACACATCCACAGAACATTTAAAATCTCAAAAATACTACGACAACAAATGATCTAATACGCTATCCATAAATGCATCATAATAAAGAACTTCCATAGCATCATCAAGATCTACAACATCATCGCCGCTTTCAAATGTTACATTACCCGCTGATATTCTCCATTCTTCACCATCATCAAATACACTATCCATAAATGCGTCATAATAGAGAATTTCCATAGCATCGTCAAGGTCTACACTTCCGTCGCCGTTTACATCTCCATAAGTCCATGTAACTTCGCCAGAATTATAGTTTATAGTAAATGGTATTTCAATAATACCTGTAGTATCCGAAATAGTTTCTCCGCCGATTCTGATGATGAAATTCTTAGTAGGAGCAGATTCGCTTACGAGGGTAGTGAGGTCAACCTTTGTACCCATACCATTGGTTACCCAAAAATTCTCAGAACCTGTGCCTTGGTTTATGTAATACAAATCATCGGCAGTAAGGTTAGCATTCTCCTTATCCTTATCTATAATAACGACAGTCCACTGATTGGTTGTGTCGATCATAGCAACATTAGCGAGTTTAGCAACGCCGCCGGTATAAGAACCGAATTTAGCGTCGGTAGATGAAGCAGTAACTTCAGCAAACGCAGACACGCCCATACTCATAGTCATAGCCGCAGCGATACCGAAAGCGGCAATCTTCTTAAAGTTTTTCATTATTTCCAAATCTCCTTTCATCGACTGAATCCAGTCACACACACGCTCCCAACGTGAGCTCCTCCGACCGTTCCTTATGCA
>CAKSIJ010000003.1 GCA_934462715.1 uncultured Clostridia bacterium | reverse complement strand
TGTCAGCGATATGTGGCAGCCATATACTGATGTTGCTTCCACAAAAACATCATTGCAGCTCAGTGCTAAAAAGATATAGAAATATGGATAAGTCTTCGACTTACCCACATTTCCACATCTCTACTGCTACTATATGTCGCTTCGTGCGTACCTATATAACAATATTCACAAATAAGATCGCTCAATTTCAACATATGGGAGAATTTACACCCCAACAATTGACAAAGAGCCAACATTAAAAAATGCACCTGCCGAAGCAAGCGCATAAAAAACGCAAATTCCGATTTTATTGCTAAATAGATCTAATAATAATGTAACATTCAGTCATGCCACATCATAACGGACGAAATTTGCATTTTTAACAAATTCATACCGTTATGATATGAAAAATGACAGTATACTATACCTAAAAATGACTGAATATTGAATATTATATTATTAAATCTGTTTAGCTTTTGTATTATACCACATTTTTACGCAAATTGCAATAGTTAAAAGTATTTTTTTCAAAAAACTCTGCAAAATGCCGATTCCGACACAGCCGATACCGGTTCTATAATTTTGAACCGACCGTTTTTCTGCGCTTAATTGCCTCCTTTGTTTCGGGAGTACCCAGACACGATATTGCAAGCAGATATATTATTCCGCCCGAGGACAAAAGCATGGCTGCGGAGAAAAATCGGTTTTTAAAAATTACATCGAACGGATTGCACAGTATAAGCATTACGATTGTCATAAGAACCGAAGCGGCAAAAGGTTTTAAAAATCCACCGACGAAATCGGGAGATATTCCGAGATGTTTTTTCAGCAGATAAAGGCTTAGAATCATAACGATAACAAATTCTCCGCACGAGCCTATCACAGCACCGAGAATATTCAGCTCCGGAATCGGTATAAGAAAAAGATTTGCAAAAAGCTTAACCGCCAAACCGAGCATGGATATTACAAACGGCTGAAATATTCTTCCCGACGCGTGCAGAATCACCGTTGCAAGCTGTGCGGTGCATAGAAAAACAAGACACGGAGCAAGTCTGCTCAAAAGCATGGCGGACGCAGTGTTTTTGAACAGCAGGTATAAAAGTCGATCGGAAAAAAATCCGAGTACGAACGCCGACGGCATGGCTATGAGCATCGTAAGTCTGAAAGCGGTATCTGCGGTTTTTTTGACAAGCTGATAGTCCTTTTTTGCAAGACCGCCGCTTATAACAGGAAGTACTCCCGTCCCGAGCGCACCGATTATTCCTGTCGGAAGATGAAAGAGAGTAAGTGCAAAGCCCGAATATGCGCCGAAAAGCCAGCGTGCGCCGTCAAGGTTAAACTTTAAGGTGCTTTGCAAATCATCAAACCTGTCGGTATAGCTTGAATACATCAGAAGAAATTTTTCCGCACTTTCCGGAGTAAAGCGTATTTTCAAAAGACCGTTTCTGACCGTTGCTGTATCGAAAAGCTCTACGGAGCCTATAATACACGAAAAAATCAGCATAGGAACGGCAATCGAAGCCAGGCTTTTGCAGATCTGCCGCCGTGATTTTGCGGCACCTATATAGGGCAGTGCTTTAACAGACGGTATGTACATTCCGAACAGAATAAGCGTTGCGATTATTTCTCCTATAGTTATTCCCGAAATCGCACCGGCGGCGGTAATGCCTATAACCGCATTTTTTAACATAAATGCGGTGGCAATTCCGGCGGCTAATTTGACAAGGGCTTCAATTATCTGCGAAACTGCCGTCGGTATCATATTGACCGAGCCTTGATAATAGCTTTTATATACGTTGCCCCAAGCCACAAAAAATACTGACGGCGCAATAACTCTGATTGCAAGACCTGCTTTTGGGTCTTTCATGGCATTCGCAAAAAAGTCCGCAAATATGAACATAACCGCAGTCCCGATTATGCCGAGAACGCTCATCAGTGCGGTTGCAACCCTTACCGATTTTTTTAATCCCGAATAATTTGAAAGAGCGTATTCCTCCGCACACATTCTTGAAAGCGCAAGCGGAAATCCCGATACGGCAAAGGTAAGAACGGTAGTGTACACTCCCATAGCGGTGTTGAAAATCGCCATACCCTCCTCCTGCAATATATATGTAAGAGGAATTTTAAAAACCGCCCCAAGTATTTTTGATACGGCATTTGCAAATATCAGTATTGCAGTACCCTTTATAAAGCTGTGATGTTCGTTCATCAGGTATGCTCCTTTCGTGCGTACACAAACATTTCTCTTGATTTATACTTATACTTGTGATATAATTAATTTATTCATAAGATAAATAAATTATGGCATAAATTGTTTTATTTTTGCGAAAGGATTTGGGTTCATAAAATGTATACGGTTGATGATTTAAGAAATATAATGGCACGCTTAAGAGGTGAAAACGGCTGTCCGTGGGACAGGGTTCAGACTCATGAGAGCCTTAAAAGAAACATGATAGAAGAATGTTACGAAGCAATCGAAGCGCTCGATAATCACGATGACAAGATGTTTTCCAACGAGTTGGGCGACTGTCTTTTGCAGATTGTATTTCATGCAAGAATCGCTGAGGAAAGGGGTGCGTTCAATTTTGACGATGTTGTAAATGAAATATGCACCAAGCTTATATCAAGGCATACGCACATTTTCGGAGAGGCTAAGGCGGATAATGCCGAGGAAGCGCTCGCAGAATGGGAGAAGCAGAAGAAATCCGAAAAAGGCTTAAAAAGCTTCACCGACGCACTAAAGGACGTACCGAAAAACTTCCCGGCACTGATAAGAGCCGAAAAGATTCAGAAAAAAGCCGCAAAGGCAGGCTTCGATTGGAACGATATATCCGGCGCGGAGGAAAAGCTGTATGAGGAAATTTCCGAACTGAAAGAAGCATTAAAGAGCGCAAATCAAGACGAAATAAACGAAGAATACGGCGATTTGCTTTTTGCGGCGGTTAACGTTGGAAGATTTGCAAACGCAGACCCCGAGCTGTCACTGACTGCGGCAACAAATAAATTTATCTCACGCTTTGAGAAAATGGAAAAGCTGGCAAACGAAAAAGGGAAAAAGCTTGATGAAATGAGTTTGGAGGAAATGGATTCCCTGTGGAATGAAGTAAAGAAGAAATAAAGCAATATTTTTCCATATTTTCGCAATATATTTCCATGTACACAGCTGTTTTTCATTGTATAATTATTATAGTCGAAACAGCATAAAAACTACATACAACTTAATTAATCTGAAAGGAAAAGAATTATGGCGATTTTATTTGACAAAGAAAAAAGTATGTTTCATTTGTACACCGAAACAACATCTTATGTAATAATGTTGTTCAAGGAGGATTTGCCCGTACATATGTACTACGGAAAAAGACTTAACAATCTCGACGGACTGGATTTTGAGAGCATAGTAACGGACGGAAATATTGTTGATGAAAAATATTTGGAAAATTACTATTCAACCGGAGTTTTGCCGCAGGAATGTGGATTTTTCGGTGGTGCGGATCAGAGAAAGCCCATGTTCCACGCACAGTATAAGGACGGAAGCAGAATCACCTGCATGGAATATGCCGGATATAAAATAATAGACGGAAAACCTCCGCTTGAGGGTCTGCCGTCAACCTATACCGAGGACGATTCCGAAGCGCAGTCGCTTGAAATCACAATGACCGACAAGCTTACCGGTGTAAGCATTGTTTTACGCTACAGCGTGTTTGAAAAGCTCAATGCAATAACAAGAAGCGCAACGGTTGTAAATAACGGCAAGGACGATATTAACATAAAATCAATTCAGAGTATGTGTATTGATTTTCAGACCAGAGATTTTGATTTTATCCATCTTTGGGGCGCATGGGCAAGAGAAAGATTTATCGAAAGAGTTCCCGTGGAAAGAACCGGAATCGAAATCGGTATAAAGAGCGGTTCAAGAACTCATTTTCACAGTCCGTTCTTTGCGCTTGCTTCAAAGGACGCAACCGAAGAACACGGCGATGTTTACGGCTTCAGCTTTGTTTACAGCGGAAATTTTGAAGCCGGTGTTGACGTGGACACCTTCAGCGGTATAAGAGCATATATGGGAATAAATTCCTTTGATTTTAACTGGCTGTTAGAACCGGGACAAAGCTTTGCTGCGCCCGAGGTCGTAATGGTTTATTCGGGCGAGGGTATCGGCGAAATGTCAAGAACCTATCACAAGCTTTACAGAACCAGGCTTTGCAGGGGCACTAACAGAGACGCCGAAAGACCTGTTCTGATCAACAACTGGGAGGGTACATATTTTAACTTTGACGAGCAGAAAATAGTTGATATAGCAACCGCCGCAAAGAAAGCCGGAATCGAGCTTATGGTTCTCGATGACGGTTGGTTTGGTCACAGAGATGATGATACAACATCACTCGGCGATTGGTATGTTGATAAGAAAAAGCTCCCGAACGGTATTGACGGACTTGCAAATAAAATCAACGATCTGGGTATGAAATTCGGTCTTTGGTTTGAACCCGAGATGATTTCTCCCGACAGTGACTTGTACAGAGCGCACCCCGATTGGTGTCTGCACGTTGAGGGCAGAGGAAGAAGCCAAGGCAGACATCAGCTTGTACTTGACCTTTCAAGAGATGATGTGTGCGATTATATTATCGGATTTTTAACAGAACATCTGTCAAAGGCAAATATATCATATGTAAAATGGGATATGAACAGAGATCTGAGCGAGGTAGGCTCTGCCAAGCTTCCTCCCGAAAGACAGGCTGAAACCGGTCACAGATATATTCTGGGACTCTACAAAATACTTGATACAATAACAAAGCGTTTCCCCGACCTGCTTCTTGAAGGCTGTGCCGGAGGCGGCGGAAGATTTGACGCAGGTATAATGTGCTATGCGCATCAGTTCTGGACAAGCGACGATACCGACGCAGGAGTAAGACAGTATATTCAGCACGGAACAAGTCTGGTTATGCCGTCCGTTATGATGGGCTCACACGTTTCGGCAGTGCCGAATCATCAGACCGGAAGAAGCACGTCATTGAAAACAAGAGGAGCCGTTGCAATGAACGGAACCTTCGGATATGAACTGGACGTTACAAAAATGACCGATGAAGAGCTTTACGAGGTTGCCGAGCAGATTAAGCAGTTCAAGGCTTTGAGAAACACTATTCACAAAGGCGATATGTACAGATTGAGATCGCCTTTTGAGGGAAACAGAACCGTCTGGGAGTATGTTGCGGAGGACGGCAAGGAGATTGTTGTATTTAATCTTACAACAGAGCTTATACCGGTACAAAATGCCGAAAGACTCAAGCTCCGCGGACTTGATAAAAACGCTTTATACAGAAAAAAGGACAGCGGAAAGGTTTATTCCGGAGAGGTACTTGAAAGCTGCGGTATTCTGCTCCGTCCCTTGGGCGATTTTGACAGTGAAATTATAGTTTTTGAAAAATGCTGATATTGCTTTACTGTATGTAAAAATATGAAACGGAGTTATAAATGGGTACTTTTGATAAATCGGAATTTGACAGTGTTTATAGACTTATGAAAATCAGCTTCCCCGAGGACGAACGCAGACCGTATAAGGAACAAATGGCACTTTTGGACAGAACAGAATATAAAATTCACGTTCTTAAAAACAATGACGGCAGTGATATTTGCGCCTTCGCCACAATCTGGGATTTTGAAAGGTTTGTGTTTGTAGAGCATTTTGCCGTCAGTCCGTCATGCAGAAATGCAGGCGTAGGCTCGGGAATGATAAAAAGGCTCGCTTCAAAAAGCGGTAAACCGGTGTGCCTTGAGGTCGAACCGCCGACAAATGAAATCACGGCTCGCAGAATAGCATTTTATGAAAGAAACGGTTTCTTTTTAAATGATTACCCATATGTGCAGCCGCCCATTTCAAAAACCCGCCGTCCCGTTCCGCTCATGATTATGACAACGGGCAGAAAAATAACTCCAGAGGAATTTGACAGCGTAAAAAATACGCTTTATAAAAATGTGTATAATGAAGCTTAATGCGGATAAATATCTTCCGTACAGACAGCCGGGTCAAAAAGCCCGGCTGTTGATTTTTAATTATCCTCTGTTTCAGATTAAAATAGCGCAGAAAAGAAATTTTATAAGCTTTTGAGAATATTCGGATATTATGAGAGGTCAGCCATACGGAAGCTGAACTCTGTGATTTCAACTCCCGCATGGCTGACCTCTTACCTTGATATTCAAACAAAACAATTCCAAAAACCCCGACAGATTTCACGAAACAAAAGCCGCAAATTTGTGTGCTGTTTTTCACATACAATATTATAGTTGTGATCGGCAAAAAAATCAAGTAAATATGTCCGATCCGTTGTTTTTGTGTCAAATCCGTTATTTCTGCGTCTGGTGTAGATTTGATAATGATGTGTCGCCCTCTGTTAATCATTAAACGCTTCATAAGGTTTAGCGGTTTCTGTGTCTTTAAATTCCTGCTTTTCATAATAACCGATTAAGCTTCCGTCCTCATCACGCAGCGCAACCATATATACATCTTTATTTTCCTTGTCATTGTGATATGTAAATATGATATTGTTGTCTTTGCTCTCACCAAACCACGAAAGCACCTTGTCTATCATTTCATTTGATTTTGCGTTATGGCAATTTTTCAGACTGCTGCCCGTTAAATCCCTGTGATACCGCTTTATCGCAGCAGGGTTCATATATACGATAACCGATTTTGTATCGCATATAACTACGGGCGCAGTATCTTGTTCAATTATACTTTTAAACATTTTATTCAGCATTTGTTCCAACCTCGCTTTGTCTTGCCGATATTCGGATTGATATAAATTCCGCCTTTGGGATATTTTTAAAACCGGCTTTTGTACAAATATATAATATCACAAAAATATATGTTTATCAATGCTTTTATATAAATTTATACATTTAACATCTATATGTCCGTTTTTTCTGTTACAACTGTATTGACAATCGAAAAAAAGTGTGCTAAAATACACATACCGTTAAAATAAACCACATAAATTTATGACATAATACATTATAAAAGGGACGTGAAATATATGGAAGAACTGATTTATTTTTTACGCGTTGCAGTGGCGGCAATATGCGGCATTGCTATCGGTTACGAGCGAAAAAACAGAGCAAAGGAAGCCGGTATCAGAACTCACTGCATAGTTGCCTGTGCGGCGGCGCTTATGATGATCGTATCAAAATACGGCTTTTATGACCTGATTGAACAAAGTGTTTTAAATGAAGCCGGCGTTAAGCTTGACCCGTCACGAGTCGCGTCTTCAATTGTCAGCGGAGTGGGATTTTTGGGTGCAGGCATGATTTTCGTGCAAAAGCACACCGTTACCGGGCTTACAACCGCCGCCGGAATATGGGCAACCGCCGGTATAGGAATGGCTGTCGGCGCAGGAATGTATATCATAGGAATACTCGTTACGGTATTCATGATAGTTGCACAGATTCTGCTTCACCGTGACAACAAATTTTTGTCCGTTCCCCATTACAAAATAATCACCGTAAAAAACGTTGATAAATCGGCTTATCAGTCGGAGCTGTGCGATATTCTCAAATCATACGGTGCGGTAATAGAGGATATAAGCGTTAACCGTTCGGAGGATAAAGCGTACTCCTACACAGTCACCGCCGAAATTCCCGGGACGGTCGATGAGGACAAAATTCTGGAAAGTATAAATTATGAATCGTCAATAAAATCAGCCAAGTAAAATAAGCAGCTGCAAATGATTTCAATCATTTGCAGCTGCTTTTGTTTTTTTCTTGTTCTAAATATGCATACGGTTCTAAAAGAAAAAAATCCTTTTCGCATTACAAGCTCGGATAAATTGTAATTTTTTCCACACCCTCAAGGGATTTTGCTATCAAAGTGTCAACATCAAGTCTTGCTTCTGATTTTTCTATTGCCGCAAGCTTTGGATTTGTGGTCGGGTGCTTTGGGGTAAACACAGTACAGCAATCCTCATACGGAAGTATGGAAGTCTGATATGTTCCTATTACGTGTGATCTCTCCACTATCTCTCTTTTATCCATACCGATCAAAGGTCTTAAAACAGGCATTTTTACAACCGAATTTGTCACGTTCAGCGCCGCAAGTGTTTGTGACGCAACCTGTCCCGCGCTTTCACCCGTAATCAATGCCGCAGAACCGCTTTTCGCCGCAATTTTCTCTGAAATTTTCATCATGAAACGGCGCATTATCAAGGTCATATGCTCCTCGGGGCAGTTATCCCTTATCGCAAGCTGAATTTCGGTAAACGGCACAATATACAAGTCGATTTTTGACGTATACCTTGCAAGTATACCGGCAAGCTCCTCAACCTTTTCCTTTGCTCTCTCGCTTGTATAGGGGAAGCTGAAAAAGTTGACCGCATTGATTTCAATTCCTCTTTTAGCCATCATATGCCCCGCAACCGGACTGTCGATTCCTCCCGACAGAAGAAGCGTTGCTCTGCTCCCCGTTCCGATAGGCATACCGCCCTGTCCGTCAAGCTTGTTTTCCACGCAATAAACATATGCGTGATAATCTCTCACTTCGATTTTAACCGTAACCTCCGGGTTGTGAACATCGCAGACAATTCCCTCAATTTTATCATCGAGATATCCGCCCACGTCCATACTCAGCTGTACCGAAGTAAGCGGAAAAGCCTTATCCGCACGCTTTGCTTCAACCTTGAATTTTTTCCCCGGAAGCAAATTCTTTTTGCAGTATTCGTATGCTCCCTCTCTTATGCTGTCCATATTTTTTTCAAGCATTGCCGCTTTTGTTATCGAAACAATTCCGAAAACAAGCGACAGTCTTTCGCAAATCAAATCCAGATTTTCGGGATTCATCGGCTCGATATATATAGTAGCCTGCATAATGCTCATTTTGATTTTATCGATATTCCTTACGGCGTTTCTTATGTTGTCAAGCAATACCTTTTCAAATTTCGGACGGTTTCCGCCCTTTAGTATTATTTCTCCGTATTTTACAAGTATGATTTCTTTCACATCAATTCTCCAATCCGCCGCCGTAGGCGGCATAAATCTTAACGTGAAAAAACTGCTTTTCAGGCTGCATTTTTGAGAGGTGACGGCGTATGTTTATACTCCTAACCTCGAAAAGAGTAAGATACGCAGCATATTTTTCACGTTAATTCTCCATTCCGTTGTAATTGCTATCTGACATATTTTCTTATCTGAGCAACTTCCTTTTTTACCGCTTCGGCGGCAGCCGAAATATCCCCCTGTGTGGTTTCGTCGCTCAGGCTGAACCTTACCGCTCCCGTTATTTCCGCCGGAGTACATCCCATAGCCGTCAAAACATGGCTCGGAGCAGGCTTATTTGTCGAGCAAGCCGAGCCTGTTGATACATATACCTCATGCATTTCAAGAGAATGAAGCAGTATCTCCGCCTTTATCCCCAAAAACGAAACATTCAGAACATAATCAGACTGAATTTCGTCCGGTGCTTCATTTATTTTAACCTTATCAATATTTTTAAGAATTTCATTCTTCAAAAGCTCTCTCAGCTTAAAGGCTTTTTCGGCATTGTAGTTTTTAAGTCCTTCGCACGCAGCCGAAAATCCGGCAATACCCGGAACATTTTCGGTTCCGGAGCGCAAGCCCCTCTGCTGACCTCCGCCGACTATAATGGGGTGATAATTCACTCCCGGGGCAACGTACAAAATACCGCAGCCCTTTATTCCGTGTATCTTGTGACCGCTCGCCGAAAGCATATCTATTCCCCATGCCTTTGGTTTACATTCAACCCTGCCGAAGCCTTGAACCGCGTCAACGTGCAGTACCGCAAACGGCGATTTTTCTTTCATCAAAGGCTTAATCCTGTCAATCGGCATAATTGCACCGACTTCGTTATTCACAAGCATTACGCTTACCAGCAGCGTATCGGGGGTTAATGCGTTTTCAAGCTCATCGGTTGAAATGACTCCGCTGCCGTTCACTCCCAGACGGGTGACTCTGAAGCCCTCCTCCTCCAAAACATCAAACGCCGCAAGCACCGACGGATGTTCAACGGCAGTCGTTATTATGTGATTACCTCTTTTTTTGTTTGCACGGCAATATCCTATTATTGCCGAATTGTTTGATTCGGTACCTCCCGATGTAAAAATTATATTTTCGGGCTGTACGCCGATTACCGCCGCCGCATTTTTCTTTGCCTTTTTTATAATGCTTTCAGCCTTTATTCCGAGACTGTGCATACTTGAAGGATTTCCGAAAAGCTCCATAGCCTCTGCAACAGCCTCTTTAACCGCTTTTGTGGGTCTTGTGGTTGACGCATTATCAAGATATATCATTTCAATCTCCATTCCGCCGCCGCAAGGCGGCATATATCTAAACGTGAAAAAGATGCAAGCAGGTTGCCTTTTTGAGAGGTGACGGTGTATGTCTATACTCCTAACCTCGAAAAAGGGTAAGATGCGCAGCATATTTTTCACGTCAATCTCCATTCCGCCGCCGCAAGGCGGCATATATCTAAATTCCGCCGCCGCAAGGCGGCATATATCTAAACGTGAAAAAGATGCAAGCAGGTTGCCTTTTTGAGAGGTGACGGCGTATGTTTATACTCCTAACCTCGAAAAAGGGTAAGATGCGCAGCATATTTTTCACGTTAGCGCTTCATAAGTTCAGTTCGTATATATCCGTGAGCTCATGCCTTATTATATTTTACCACCTAAACAACGGATTGTCAATTATATGCAAAGATAAATTTGGTTAAAATTCTTTGCGGATTATATTCGGTTTAATGCGGCGTTTACTTATATTATATTAAAATACGAAAGAAAATTTTGTTGAAAATTGACAAAATATAAATTTTATCTGCTGAAATTTGACAAAAACTGTAGATTGGTGTATAATGTAGAGAGGTATTTAGTGCAAAAAACAACATATAATAATGTTAATTTCAGATTTGGAGATATAAAAGCTATGGCGAAAAGAAAAGAGGAATACGGAAACGACAGTATTACAAGGCTTAAAGGAGCGGACAGAGTACGAAAAAGACCTGCGGTTATTTTCGGCTCGGACGGTCTTGAGGGCTGCTGTCATTCGTTCTTTGAAATTCTTTCAAACTCTATAGACGAGGCAAGAGAGGGTTACGGTAACGTTATAGAGGTAACGAGATTTCTTGACAATTCAATCGAGGTTGCCGACCACGGCAGAGGAATACCTCTCGACTACAACGAAAAAGAGGGGAAATTTAACTGGGAGCTTGTATTCTGTGAGCTTTACGCAGGAGGTAAGTATAACAATAACAACGGCGGAATGTATGAATACAGTTTAGGTCTTAACGGACTCGGTGCGTGCGCCACACAGTACAGCTCGGAATACATGGACGTTGAGGTAACGAGGGACGGATTTATCTATACTCTGCATTTTGAAAAGGGCATAAACAAGGGCGGACTGAAAAAAAGCGAAACTCAGTCGAAAAAGACAGGCTCGGTAATCCGCTGGAAACCGGACAGAGATGTTTTTACAGACATAGATATTCCAATAGAATTTTTACAGGATACTCTTGAAAAGCAGGCAATGACAAATGCCGGGCTTAAATTCATTTTGTATACCGAAACCGAAACCGGTATGCAGATGAACGAGTATTATTTTAAAAACGGTATTGTGGACTATCTTTCCGATACGGTCGGAGACAATTCGCTTACTCAGATTGAGGTATGGGAGGCGGAGCGAAAGGGCAGGGACAGAGAGGACAAGCCGGAATACAGAGTTAAAATGCAGATTGCGTTTTGTTTCTCGCAAACCGTGACTCTTTTGGAATACTATCATAATTCAAGCTGGCTCGAACACGGCGGCTCGCCCGACAAGGCTGTCAGAAATGCGTTTGTATATTCAATTGACCAATATCTTAAAAATAACGGCAAATACAATAAAAACGAATCAAAAATAACCTTTAACGATGTTGCCGACTGCCTTGCACTGGTTATAAATTCCTTTTCCACTCAGACAAGCTATGAAAACCAGACAAAAAAGGCTATAAACAACAAATTTATTCAAGAAGCTATGACGGAATTTCTGCGCCATCAGCTTGAGGTTTATTTTATAGAAAACAAGCAGGACGCCGAAAAGATTGCAAATCAGGTGCTTATAAATAAGCGTTCGAGAGAAAATGCGGAAAAGATCCGTGTTGACGTAAAGAAAAAGCTGACCGGCACAATGGACGTAACAAACAGAGTTGAAAAATTTGTCGACTGCCGAAGCAAGGATAAGAGCATAAGAGAATTGTATATAGTGGAGGGCGACTCGGCTCTCGGTTCGTGTAAGCTGGCACGCGACCCGTCATTTCAGGCTATAATGCCTATCAGAGGAAAAATCTTAAATTGCCTAAAAGCCGACTATGCAAAGATTTTTAAAAGCGATATAATACTTGATCTTGTAAGAGTTCTCGGCTGCGGAATAGAAATAAAGACAAAGCACAATAAGGAACTGGACACCTTCAGTATGGATAATCTCAGATGGGATAAGGTAATCATCTGTACAGACGCGGACGTGGACGGATTCCAGATACGTACTCTTGTGCTGACTATGATTTACCGTCTTATGCCCACGCTTATAGAGGAGGGCAGAGTGTATATTGCGGAATCTCCGCTTTATGAAATCAGCATAACAAAGACGAAGCGAAAGGGCGAAAAGCTTTTTGCATATACGGACGGTGAAAAGGAGGATATTTTAAAAAAGCTTGCCTCCGAAGGACTTTATAAGGATAACGATGATTTTGATATAAAGAGAAGCAAGGGTCTGGGCGAAAACCAGCCCGACATGATGAGTCTGACAACCATGCACCCGGCAACCAGACGGCTTATAAGGATAACTCCCGAGGGAGCGGAAAGAACGGCGCAGGTTTTTGATATTTTACTCGGCGACAACATAGCCGGAAGAAAAGAGCATATAGCGCAGAACGGAATCAAATATATGGAAATGCTTGATCTGAGCTGACAATTCCGCACGAAAGGCTAAAATCACTATTTGCTGCCGAAAGGCGGTGAAACGGAGGATAAAAACAAACATGGCTAAAAGAAAAAACTCAAAAGAACCCGAACAGATAATTTATGCGCCGATTGCCGAGCAGCCTATCTGCGAAACGCTTGAAACAAACTTTATGCCGTATGCAATGAGCGTAATTATTTCGAGGGCAATACCCGAAATAGACGGCTTGAAGCCTGCGCACAGAAAGCTTTTGTACACCATGTATAAAATGGGGCTTCTCGGCGGAAAGCTTACAAAATCGGCAAACGTTGTGGGTCAGACAATGAAGCTGAATCCGCACGGCGACGCCGCTATTTATGAAACTATGGTAAGACTTACGAGAGGAAACGAAGCGCTTTTGCATCCGCTTGTGGAATCTCAGGGAAACTTCGGTAAGCAATATTCGCGGGATATGGCATATGCTGCGTCGAGATATACCGAGGTAAGGCTTGATCCTATCTGTAATGAGTTTTTTACCGATATTAACAAAAACACTGTTGAATTTGTCGATAATTATGACGGCGAATTAAAGGAACCGGTGCTTTTGCCGGTTGCGTTTCCCAACATTCTTGTAAATCCGAATCAGGGAATCGCCGTCGGAATGGCAAGCAATATATGCTCCTTTAATTTAAAGGAGGTATGCGAGGCGACAATCGCATACATGAAAGATGAAAATTCGGATATTATTTCCTTTATGCCGGCACCGGATTTTTCTATGGGAGCGCAGCTTTTATATTCGGAGCAGCAGATGAGGGAAATATACGAAACGGGCAAGGGAAGCTTCAGATTAAGAGCCGTTTACAGCTATGACAGCAAAAACAACTGTATAGATATTACTCAGATACCGTACACAACAACCTCCGAAGCAATAATAGGTAAAATAATGGAGCTTATCAAGGCGAACAAGCTAAAGGAAATTGCCGACGCGCGTGATGAAACCGGTCTTGACGGATTTAGAATCACGATAGATTTAAAAAGAGGAACAGATCCCGACGCACTCATGTTAAAGCTGTTCAAGCTGACTCCGCTCGAGGACAGCTTCAGCTGTAACTTTAACGTAATAATCAAAAACACCCCAAGGGTACTCGGCGTGAAGCAGATTATCGGCGAATGGGTAAGCTTCCGTATGGGCTGTATCAAAAACAGCCTTAAATATGACATTGATAAAAAGAGAGAAAAGTTTCACCTTTTGACAGGCCTAAAAAAAATCCTTATGGATATAGACAAGGCAATTTCTATTATACGCCATACGGAGCTTGAAGCAGACGTTGTGCCGAACCTTATGTCGGGGTTTGAAATTGACAAGGTACAGGCGGAATATGTGGCAGAGATAAAGCTCAGGTATTTAAACAGGGAATATATACTGAACAGAACGGCGGAAATCGAAAAGCTGATAGAGGAAATAGACGAGCTGACGGCCACTCTCGAAAGCGACAAAAGGATTAAAAAGCTGATAGAAAAGCAGCTTACAGCAATCGCAAAGAAATACGGAAAAGACAGGCTCACACAGCTTATCGGCGATGATGAGGTAGAAACCTACAGCGAAACCAACTATATAGAGGATTTTCCGCTTACGATTTTTACCACAAAGGACGGATACATCAAAAAGGTATCGGCAAATTCGCTTAAATTTACCACAACGGAGCATAAGCTTAAAGAGGGGGACAGGGTAATACAGGCAATCGAAACCACAAATATAAGCGACCTGCTTTTCTTCGGCGACAAGAGTGTGGTTTATAAGATGAAAACCTATGAGTTGGATGATTCAAAGGTGGGAAACATGGGAGATTATATTCCGTCAATAGTCGGAACTTCGGACGGCGAGAATATAATCTACACGGTGGTTACAAAGGATTACAAGGGATATATGCTATTTGCGTTTGAAAACGGAAAAATGGCAAAGGTTCCGCTTGAAGCTTATGCAACAAAGACGAACCGTAAAAAGCTCATAGGCGCATATTCGGATAAATCACCGGTCTGCGCGGTTATGTATATAGAAAATGACTGCGATATTGTCGCAATGGCTGACAATAATAAGGTATTGTATCTGAATACCGATAAGATACCGCTTAAAACCACAAAATCAACTCAGGGCGTGCAGGTTATGAAGCTTACCAGAAAGGGAGCAAAGCTTTCAAGCGTCATAAGGGCGGAGGAAAGCGGTATAAACGATCTGAAGCATTACGGAACAAAGAATATTCCGGCAGTCGGAGCATTTTTGAGAAAAGATGATTCGGAAAACAGACAGCTTTCAATATTTGATGAATAAAAATGTTAAATAAGCCGTATTGGGCGGTGAACGGGAGGAACAAAATGAACGATAAGGTCAATATACTGGGAGTTAAGGTTGACAAGGTGAATGTTGACGAAGCGGTTGACAGAGTGTTCGGTATGCTTGACGAGGGCAGACCGCACAGCGTTTTCACGCCAAATTCGGAGATAATACTTAATGCATACAAAGATTCTTCCTTTTGCAGAATACTAAACTCAGCGGATCTGCTGACGGCGGACGGAATAGGCGTTGTATATGCTTCGAGAATACTTAAAAATCCGATAAGCGAGCGTGCCGCCGGATATGATATTGCCTGCGGGCTTATTGACAGAATTGCCGAAACCGGACACAGATTATATCTTTTCGGTGGAAAGCCTGGAATTGCTGAAAAAGCAAAACGCCGTCTTGAAGCACGTTATCCATTTATACAGATTGTGGGAACAAGAAACGGATATTTCAAGGATTCCGAAACAAGGGATATAGTCAATGATATAAACGGAGTGGGTGCGGATATTGTTTTTGTATGTCTGGGCGCTCCGAAGCAGGAAAAATGGATATACGAAAACATGAATAAAACCAATGCACGTCTGTTTATGGGAATAGGCGGAAGCCTTGACGTGTTTGCCGGAGAGGTTGAGAGAGCGCCGGATTTTTGGTGCAGAATGGGTCTTGAATGGTTTTACAGACTTGTGAAAGAGCCGTGGAGATTCAAAAGAATGTTGGCACTGCCGAAATTTGGATTCACGGTTTTGTTTCACGGCAGAAAATTTATAAAAAAGGAAGAACGGCAGGGTTAAAAATGGGTAAGCTTATAGTAATAGACGGAGTGGATTCGAGCGGTAAACAGACTCATACCGAAATGCTTGCCGAACGGCTGATAAAGGATGGGTATGACGTGAAAAGACTTTCGTTCCCGGACTATGACAGCCCATCGTCATCGCTTGTAAAAATGTATCTGTCGGGACAGTTCGGAGAAAATCCCGACGATGTTAACGCATATGCGGCTTCAAGCTTTTTTGCCGCCGACCGCTTTGCGTCCTACAGAACAAAATGGAAATCGGACTATCTTAATAAAAACAAAATCATAATAGCGGACAGATATGTGTCCTCAAATATGATTCATCAGGCAAGCAAGCTTGAAACCGAGGAGGAAAAAAACAAATTTCTCAATTGGATTTCAGAACTTGAATATGATATTTACGGAATACCCAGGCCCGATATTACATTTTTCCTCGATATGCCGGTTGAATGTGCCGAGCTCCTTATGAAAGAAAGAAAAAACAAATTCAGCGGAGAGGAACAAAAGGATATTCACGAAAGCAACAGGGATTACCTTGAAAAAAGCTACAACAATGCGTGCCATGCGGCAAAATCATTGGGCTGGCACAGAATAGACTGTACAAGGAACGGTAAAATCAGAACAATTGTAGAAATAAATGACGAGCTTTACCGTGACGTGAAAAAAATAATCACAGGATAATCAGAATAAAACGGAGAACGGCTATGAAAGATAAGCGTTATATTGTGCTGTCGGTATTTATAATTGCTATTCTGACAGCGTGCATATTTAATTTTACGGGAATAAAAAGAAACGAATACTTACCCGATGAAAGCGCAAAACAGACAGAACAGCCGGAAAAAGCGGCTGATTTGCCTCTTAGAGGAAAAATCATAGTCGTAGACCCCGGTCATGGTTTGAACAACATCAGCGACAAGGAAAGAGTATCTCCGAAAAGCGATAAGAAAAAACCGGCATACGTCAGCGGAACAGCCGGGAAAAATCAGACGGAGGAGCAGTTAAATCTTGCCTGCGGACTGATTTTAAAGGAAAAGCTTGAAGCGTTGGGTGCGGAGGTACATATGACAAGAAGCGGTCATGACGCCGAAATGTCCAATATGGGCAGAGCGGAATTTGCAAATAATCTGGGTGCGGACGTATCTGTAAAGCTTCATGCGGACGGAAGCGAAAATAAAGAGCTGCACGGAATATCTGTTCTTGTTCCGGCAGAGGGCTGTCTTGACAGCGGACTTTTTGAAAGCTGCGAAAGGCTCGGTATGTGTCTGCTTGACAGTGTGGTAAAGGAAACTGCCGCCGATAACAGAGGATTGTCCTATCGGGAGGATATGACGGGGTTTAACTGGAGCAAGGTACCCACGGCATTGATTGAAATGGGATTCATGACAAATCCCGAGGAGGACGCATTGATGGAAACCGAGGAATACCGCAGCAAACTCATGGACGGAGCGGTCAGCGGACTGCTTAAATATTTTGAAACCCGATAAACCTACAGACATTTTGAACGGAAGATCAGGCATTAGTTCTAACCGTTCGCTTTAATAATAAGCTCCGGCGGTCCGGCGGCTGATATGAGGAAGCACAACGAATGAAACGAAATTTAAACACTATATTCCCCGGCTTGTATTTGGGAAATGCCGGGAAATGCACGGTACATAATATTGAAATTGACAAGAAAATACGAAGCATGGAAATCATTCTGGATGATGATTTTGAAGAAAGCGACGTTGAAGCCGCAGAGGAAAAAATCAAGGAATTTGCAAGACTTTCGTCCATAAATATAAAAAGCAAAAAACAGGCTGACGATGAAAAAATCTGGGCAAATTCAAGAAGCTATAATCTTGAATTTCAAAAGCAGGTCAAAGCCGCTCTCGAAAAAAGCACAAATAACGAAGAAAGCAAAGACCCGTCGGTATTCATGGGCAAGGCAAGGGTAAAAGAAGTGATTTTCGGACGTTCCATAAGAGATTTTCTTGTTCCGATCACCTCAATAAGCGAGGGATCCGGGAACGTTTGCTTTGAGGGAGAAATATTCGGAGTCGAAACAAAGGATATTCACAGCAAAAAAACCGAAAAGGATTTTCTTCTTGTGCTTATTGACGTAACCGATTTTAACGATTCTATCTCCTGTCAGCTTTTTATTGAAAAAAACGAAAAAAACGAAGAAGCAATTTCACTCGTTAAGCAAAAGCTGAAAAAGGGACTTTTTGTTGTTGTAAAAGGCAAAGCGCAGTATAATGACTATGCAAAAGAGGCGGTTGTTTCGATACGCTCTATTGCCGAGGGCTACCGTCCTCCGCAAAGAACCGACAATGCCGAAAAAAAGCGCGTAGAGCTTCATATGCATACCCAAATGTCGGCAATGGACGCAGTATCCTCCGCAAAGGATCTGATAAACCGCGCAATCAGCTGGGGACACACCGCCGTTGCGATAACCGACCACGGAGTAGTTCAGTCCTTCCCCGACGCAATGAAAGCGTCCGATTTAAACAAAAAAATAAAGGTACTCTACGGCGTTGAGGGGTATCTTATAGATGACAGCTTAAAAATTGTATATAACAACAATAATGCCTCGCTTGATTCCGAATTTGTTGTATTTGATATTGAAACAACAGGCTTTAACAAGGATATATGCGGAATCACAGAAATCGGTGCCGTTAAGGTATCGGGCGGCAAAATTGTTGACCGATTCGGCTGCTTTGTAAATCCGGGCATGCCCATACCCGAAAACATTCAGCAGCTTACCGGTATTTCCAACGATATGGTAAAAAAGTCAGAGCCGGAAAGTGCTGTAATTCCGAAATTTCTTGAATTTTGCAAGGGCAGCACGCTTGTTGCGCACAATGCAAATTTCGATGTCGGCTTTATAAGCGACAGAGCCGATAAATTCGGACTTGAATTTGACTTTACATACGTTGATACGCTTATGCTCGCAAGATGTCTTTATCCGGACTTTCCGAACCATAAGCTTGATACCCTCACAAAAAATCTGCATATACTGCTTGAAAATCACCACCGTGCGGTTGATGACGCAAAGGCTACGGCGGACGTATTCATAAAAATGCTCGATAAGCTTAAAGAGCTTGGATATAAGGATATGTCGGGAATCAATGACGGCTTTGACCTTTCGCACGCCGTAAAGAAAAACAAGGCTTTCCACATAATTATTCTTGCAAAAAATCTTAAAGGCGTAAGAAATCTGTATGAACTGATAACGGCTTCACAGCTTCAATACTTTTTCAGAACTCCGAGAATACCGAGAACGCTTCTGGAGCAAAAAAGAGAGGGTCTGATATTGGGTTCTGCGTGTGAGGCAGGGGAACTTTTCCGCGCAATAGTTGACGGTGTGAGTGAGGATAAGATAGAAAAAATAGTCAATTTCTACGATTATCTCGAAATACAGCCTATCGGTAACAACGCATACATGAAAACGGATGACAATCACCCGAACGTATGCACTGATGAAGATCTTCGGGAGCTTAACAGACAAATTGTTGCTCTCGGCGAAAAGTACAACAAACCGGTATGCGCAACGTGCGACGTGCATTTTCTCGATCCCGAGGGAGCAAACTACAGAAAAATTCTGATGTATTACAAGGGCTTTAAGGACGCAGACAATCAGGCTCCGCTCTATTTCAGAACCACCGAAGAAATGCTTGACGAGTTTTCATATCTCGGTGAGGAAAAAGCATATGAGGTTGTAGTGGAAAACACAAATCTGATTGCCGATATGATAGAGGACGTACGTCCGATTCCGCCAACAAAATGTCCTCCGGTAATCGACGGCGCAAAGGAGGGCATTATAAACGACTCCTTCAGAAAAGCAAAGGAAATCTACGGCGACCCCCTCCCCCCTGCGGTTAAGGAAAGACTTGACAAGGAGCTTTACTCAATCACCACCTACGGCTTTTCGGTTATGTACAAAATAGCACAGGAGCTTGTAAGAAAATCGCTTTCTGACGGATACCTGGTTGGTTCGAGAGGTTCTGTCGGCTCGTCCTTTGTCGCATTTTTGTCCGATATAACAGAGGTTAATTCGCTCCCTGCGCATTACATATGCCCGAATTGCAAAAACATTGAATTTGTCCCAAGTGAAATCGGTATTTCCGGCTGTGACCTTGAAGATAAAATCTGCCCCAAATGCGGAACACTCTACAAAAAGGACGGTCATGACATTCCCTTTGAAACCTTTCTCGGCTTCAAGGGCGACAAAGAGCCGGATATTGACCTTAACTTTTCGGGTGATTATCAGCCGGTAATTCACAAGTACACCGAAACATACTTCGGTGAGGGCTTCGTGTTCAGAGCCGGAACTATCGGCACGGTTGCCGAAAAAACCGCTTTCGGATATGTGAGAAAGTATTCGGAGGAAAAGGGAATAAAGATAAGAAATGCGGAGATGAAGCGTCTTGCTTCGGGCTGCGTCGGCGTTAAAAGAACAAGCGGTCAGCACCCGGGAGGAATTATCGTTGTACCTCACAGAAACGATATTCACGAATTCTGCCCGGTTCAGCACCCTGCCGATGACCCCAATTCCGACATTATAACAACACATTTTGATTACCATTCTATTGACCAGAACCTTTTGAAGCTTGACGAGCTCGGTCACGATGATCCGACGGTAATCAAAATGCTCCAGGACTTAACCGGTCTTGACCCTCAGACAATTCCTCTCGGCGACAAGGATACGATAAGCCTGTTCACTTCAAACAAGGCTTTGAAAATCATTGACGGCGAGGATATAGGAACAAAGCTCGGCACATACGGTATACCGGAGTTCGGAACGAAATTTGTACGGCAGATGCTTGTCGATACAAAGCCTACCACCTTTTCCGAGCTTGTAAGAATCTCCGGTCTTTCACACGGCACGGACGTTTGGCTCGGCAATGCGCAAGCCTTGATTCAACAAGGCATCACCGATCTGTCACACTCGATCTGCGCCCGTGACGATATTATGATTTACCTCATATCAATGGGAGTTGAAGCCGGTCATTCCTTTAAAATAATGGAAAGCGTGAGAAAAGGAAAGGGACTAAAGCCCGAGGACGAGGAAGCAATGCTTGCCGCAAACGTTCCTCAATGGTATATAGATTCCTGCAAAAAGATAAAGTATATGTTCCCGAAAGCACACGCCGTTGCATACGTTACAATGGCATTCAGAGTTGCTTACTACAAGGTTCATTATCCGCAGGCTTTTTACATAGCTTATTTTTCCGTAAGAGCAGACGATTTTGACGCCAAAATAATGGCACAGGGTCTGCCTGCCGCCAGAAAAGCTATGGAGGAGCTTCTCGAAAAGAAAAAAAACAATACAATATCACCGAAAGAGGAAAACGTCATTCCTATTCTTGAAATATGTATAGAAATGTACGCACGGGGTCTGAAATTTGCACCGATCGACCTATATGAATCTCATGCCGTAAACTTTCTGCCGTGTGAGGACGGTATAAGACCTCCCCTTAACGCTATCGGCGGCATGGGCGAAAACGTTGCGAAAAGTATTCAGGAGGCACGGGAAAAAGCTCCGTTCAAAACAATAGACGACCTTAAACAGCGTACCACCGTTACACGCTCTATAATCGATCTTATGCAGGAGTACCACTGTCTTGACGGTCTGCCGCAATCCGATCAGGTTTCCTTGTTCGATATGGAAATGTAATCACATCAATGAAAAAAAATGCAAAACAGGTATCTTTTCCGATACCTGTTTTTATCTCCCGTATTTGCGGCGGTATATGCGCCGCTTTAGAACTATATATTCCGGAAATCCGCCGGAAATACAATAGAAATACTTGTACCCTTGTCCTCTTTGCTGTCGAGCGTAATTTTTGCTTTGTGATAAATTGCACCGTGTTTAACTATTGAAAGTCCCAAGCCCGTACCGCCGATAGCCTTTGAATGGCTTTTATCAACTCTGTAGAATCTCTCAAACACTCTGTTTTTTGATTCCTCCGGAATACCGATACCGGTATCGCTTACTGAAAGCACCGCAAAACCGTTTTCGGTATGCACATCTATCTCTGCGCTTCCGTTATCCTTGTTGTATTTTATGGCATTGTCGCAAAGATTGGAAATCATTTCATCAAGAATTTTTCTTACGCCGACAACATAAGTATCGTTTCCTTTCAGTCTTATCAATATATTCTTTTTATCCGCCTCCGGCTGCAAGCGTTTGGCAACCGATTGTGCCAGCTCGTAAAGATTAACCGATTCCGATTCAAATGCGTTTGTATTCTCGTCAAGCTCGGAAATCTTTATAATGTCGCTGACAAGCGTTATCAGTCTTTGAGCCTCATCGTATATCGACTTCGAAAAATCCTTAACCGTTTCCTCGGGCGTGCCGCCGTCCTTCATTATTTCGGCAAACCCTGAAATTGACGTGAGCGGTGTTTTCAGCTCATGGGAAACATTTGAGGTAAATTCACGTCTGAGCTGTTCACGCTCAACAGATTCGGTCATATCAATTATGATTATTACTGCGCCTATCAGCTTTTTATCCTCATATACCGGACTTGCAATCAGATTTATGGCTTTATTGTTTATCCTTGCGATTTTCTCGCAGCTTTCACCAGAAAGAGCCTTTTCGATTGTTTCTATAAAGTCCTTCGAATGATTAAGCATAAAAACGCTTTCCTGTTCGCTGCCGTTTCCGCCCAAAAGCTTCAGCGCAGATGTATTGTGGGTGAGAAGTCTTGCCGCCTTGTCTATTACCAGAAATCCCTCGTTCATGTTTTCGGTAATCAGCCGAAATTCCTCCTGCTTCTGTCCCGCTTCTTTCAGCTGTTCATCTATTGTTTTATTCTGTATTGCAATTTTATGCAAAAGCGGCGCAAGCTCATCATAGGTAACATTCTCGGCAGGGTTATCGAGATTAAGCTCGTTTATCGGCTTAATAATGCTTTTTGACGCTCTCGACGACAGGAATATGGACAGTAAAAGTGCAATCAGCATAACCACTATGACAGGCTGCATAAGTCCGAGCAGAACCGTAAACACTGTGTATTGAGTTGTTGAAACTCTCAGTATATTTCCGTCCTCAAGCTTTTCGGCATAATAAACCGTTTTTTCAAGCATTGAATCAGAATATCTCACGCTTATTCCGCTGCCGCTTTTTATTGCCTGCTGTACCTCTTCTCTTTGCAGGTGGTTGTCAAGCTTTGATTTATCGGCATTGGTATCAAATATAACCGTGCCGTCCGGTGTTATAAGAGAAATACGCCTTGTTTTGCTGTTAAAATCATCAAAATACTCAATACCGTCATTTTTTAAGCCCTGCGATATATAGCTTGCCTCGGTTTTCAGCTCGTTTTGCAGCTGACCCTCAAAATATTCAAACAATATTCCCATTATCAAAACAACGCTCATAAGCAAAACCATGACAGCCGCTGCAAAGGTGGAACGAAATATCTTTTTATACATCATCATCAGCTCCTATCTTGTAGCCGATATTTTTAACCGTTTTAATAAGACCACCGGCCTCCATCAGCTTAACTCTGAGCTTTCGGATATGTACGTCAAGCGTTCTCGATTCGT
Organism: uncultured Clostridia bacterium; assembly: GCA_934462715.1. Taxonomy (GTDB): domain Bacteria; phylum Bacillota; class Clostridia; order UBA1381; family UBA1381; genus RGIG1988. The sequence continues at coordinate 216,796 of CAKSIJ010000003.1, read as the reverse complement.
CATAGTATTCTCCCCATACGCGGCTTAACAGCTCATCTCTTTTGACCACCTTGCCGTTTGCTTCGAGAAGCACCATTAAAAGACAGTATTCTTTATAGGATAGAGTAACGGGCTGTCCCGAAACCTCTATCACGTGCTTTTCCGGGTTAACGTACAGATTTCCCATAAGATATGACTTACTTTCGGTTTTTTTCGTTCTTTCACTTCGTCTTAAAACCGCACGGACTCTTGAAATAAGCTCGGTCATTCCGAAAGGCTTTGAAATGTAATCGTCCGCACCGCGGTCAAGTCCCGTCACCTTGTCATATTCGCTGCCCTTTGCCGTGAGCATGATAACCGGAATGTCACGGGTAACGCTGTTTTCGCGTATTTTCCCGAGTATGGATAAGCCGTCCTCTCCCGGGAGCATTATATCAAGAAGCAGTAATTCCGGAGTGGTATTCAGCATTTCCTGCCAGAACTCTTTGGGATCGGGAAAGCCTTTAATATCATATCCCTCCCGTGAAAGCGCATAACAGACCAATTTGCGGATGTTTTCATCATCTTCTACAAAAAATATCATTAAATCATTTCCTTTCGAAAGTGAATTGCCCGGTTATATAACGTTTATTCCGATACAAGACTATTATATAACATTCAACCAATTAATACAAGAGATTTACGACAAATTTTTATGCTTTCCGGTTGTAAAATAAATAACCCATTCGGCTATGTTCTCCGCATGATCCCCTATTCTCTCGAAATACTTTGCTATCATGAGTAAATCTATAAGCGCTTCGGGATCGGTTTTATGTGAACGTACGGTTTCTATCAGTTCATTTTTAACCTTAATAAACAGATCATCCACCGTATCGTCATATTTTATAACGCTGTAGGCAAGGTCGGTATTTTTTTGAGTAAACGCTTCTATGCTGTCCGTAACCATTTTTATTGTGGCTCTTGCCATATCAGCTATATGAACACGGCTTTGCAAGCCGGAATTTTCAACGTATTTTGCAATATCTGCAATATCGGAAGCCTGGTCGCCTATTCTTTCCATATCGGAAATCATTTTAAGTGCCGAGGACACCTCTCTCAAATCCTTTGCGACCGGCTGCTGCTGCATTAAAAGCTTCATGCACAAAACTTCGATTTCTCTTTCTTTTCTGTCGATTTGCTTATCGATTTCAAACACGTTTTCTCTCAATGCTTCATTTCCCGGATTGATACACTCGGAAGCCGTGCTGATTGCTTCTTCACACAGTGCGCCCATTGCAATAAGCTCGTTATTAAGCCTTAAAAGCTGTTCTTCAAAACGATTTCTCATTATCCAAACCTCCCTGTTATATAATCCTCGGTTCTCTTATCCGACGGAACGGAGAACATCTTTTCGGTATCGTCATATTCTATCAGCTCGCCAAGCAGGAAAAATGCTGTCTTGTCGGCAATTCTTGCCGCCTGCTGCATATTGTGCGTTACCGTCACTATAGTATAGTTTTTTCTCAGCTCAACCGCCAGATCCTCGATTTTTGAGGTTGAAATCGGGTCAAGCGCAGAGGTCGGCTCGTCCATAAGGAGAATTTCCGGCTCGACTGCCAATGCTCTTGCTATGCAGAGTCTTTGCTGCTGTCCGCCGCTCATGCTTAATGCGCTCTTTTTCAGCCTATCCTTACATTCGTTCCATATTGCCGCCTGCTTCAGTGAACGCTCTACTATTTCGTCAAGCTTTACCTTTGATTTTACTCCGTGGATTCTCGGTCCGTATGCAATGTTATCGTAGATGCTCATAGGGAACGGGTTTGGCTTCTGGAACACCATTCCGACCCTTTTTCTCAGAAGATTAACGTCGAGATTTCCGTAAATGTCCGTATCTTCAAGAAATACCTTTCCCTCAATGCGGCAGCCCTCAACAAGATCGTTCATTCTGTTAAGCGTTTTCAAGAAGGTTGATTTTCCGCAGCCCGACGGTCCTATCAAAGCGGTGATATTATTTTTTTGTACGGATATATTAATATCCTTAAGCGCATGGTTTGTGCCATACCATAAATTCAAATGTTCGGCTTTTATGATTTCGTCCATAAAACTCCCTTGCCTTTCGGTTGTTTTTTTATATTTTGTTATCATTATCAAATACTATATTTTTTTCAGATGCTTTGCCGCAAGCCTTGCGCCGATATTTATAATCAGCGTTATAATCAAAAGTATAGCGGCAATCGAAAATGCCGTTCCGAATTCTCCCCTTTCCTTTGCGTACATATACATCGCAACAGTAAGAGTTGAACCGGCATTGCCCGGCTTGACTGCGTGAAACGGTGTAAGAACCTCGTTTGCCATTCCTGCCGTAAAGAGGAGTGCGGCGCTTTCGCCGGTGATTCTGCCGATTGCAAGAATACATCCGGTTACTATGCCATCAACGGTAGACGGCAAAACTACGGTTCTTATCATGTACCACTTCCCGGCACCGAGTGCAAGCGCACCCTCGCGCAGCCCGGGAGCGACTGTTTTCAGGCTTTCCTGAGTTGTTCTCAGAACCGTCGGGAGCGTCATAATCGCAAGGGTAAAAGCGCCTGCAATTATGCTCGTTCCGAAAGACAGGGAATATACAAATATCAACATTCCCACAAGTCCGTAGATTATTGACGGTATACCCGAAAGCGTTTCGGCTGCAAGCTCTATTATTCTTACCGCTTTTTTATTTGTTGCATACTCGTTAAGATATATCGCCGCACCGACGCCGATCGGAAGCGATATTGCAACCGTTATTACTATTATATAAAGTGTGTTCAAAATATTCGGCAGTATTCCGATTGTTTCGTTTATAAGGCTCGGCTTTGATGTTAAAAAGCTCCATGTAATCCCCGGAATACCGCGATACATTATGTATCCGATTATGCCGGCAAGCATAACAAATATCAAAGCCGCCGACAGATATGTTAACATTCTGAGAATCAAGCCCTTGGCTTTTCTGTTTTTTGAAATTTCAGTTTTCATACCGATTGCTCCGTTCCGCCGCCGTCAGCGGCTTAAATTCCAAACTGTGATACCAAATCATTTCACTGCTTTTTCCGTTTTACAACAAGGTTCAAAAACAGATTTATTATCATTATGAATATAAACAGCACCAATGCAACCGAATAAAGAGCTTCTCTCTGCAAGCCCGAAGCATAAGACATTTCGCTTGCGACAGCCGTTGTAAGAAATCTTACGCTTTTAAACAGTCCCGGCATATTCGGAACGTTTCCCGAAACCATCATAACTGCCATTGCTTCGCCTATCGCTCTGCCTATACCCAGTACCGCCGAAGCGATTATACCGCTTTTTGCGGCAGGGAGAGTTATTTTAAAAATCGTTTCGGTTTTCGTTGCCCCCAGAGCGAGAGAACCCTCCTCATACTCCCTCGGAACCGCCTTGATTGCCGTTTCCGACACTGAGATTACCGACGGAAGAATCATAACCGAAAGAACAACTATTGCCGACAGAAGATTTGCGCCGTCGGGGAGGGAGAATACCTTTCTTACGGTCGGCACAATCACTATCATACCAATCAAGCCGTATACAACGGACGGTATTCCGGCAAGAAGATTAACTGCCGCACTCACCGCAGCGGATATTTTTCCGTCGGACATTTTGGCAAGAAACACTGCGCAGAAAACGCCTATCGGTACTCCTATTACAACAGCGCAGGCTGTTCCGTAAAGCGATGAAAGTATAAAAGGAAGTATTCCGTAAGACGGCTCTGCTGCTGTTGAAGCCCACTTTGTTCCGAAAATGAATTTTACAAAGCCTATCTTTGATATTGCCGGGATTCCCGACGCCGCCAGAAATCCGGTTATCAGTACCACAAATATTACAGCCAGAAATCCACACAGTGCAAATACCAGCTTCATAATTGCTTCGGTTAATTTCGGGGATTTGTTTTTGCTTTTATTTTTTAACATATCCGATACTCTTTTCTTAAAGTTGTAACAGGTAATTGCAGAATGTATCTTACGCAATTACCCGTATGCATGACCCTTATCTCTTTACAGGTACTGCTCCTGCTTTTTCAATCAATGCGTCTGCTTTTTCGCTTGTTGCGTAGTCAAAGAATGACTGAGCTGCCGCAGACAGGGTTTTTCCTGTTTTTGTTACAAGTACGAAGTCACGCTGAATTCTGTAGCTTCCGTCCTGAATTGTTTCCTTTGTAGGTGTAACTCCGTCTATGCTCAAAAGCTTAACCGTGTCTTTTACTGCCGCAAGTGAAGCATATCCTACCGCATTTGGGTTGGACGCTACCGTTTGAATTACGTCGCCTGTTGATGTAAGCTCCTGAGAATACTTGCACTTGTCGCTTGTACCGGTGATTGATTCAAAGCCGTCTCTTGTACCCGAAGCCGCTTCTCTGCCTATGCATACTATCGGAGCTTCGCTTCCGCCGACTTCCTTCCAGTTAGCAATTTCGCCCGTGTAAATCTTGCTGATCTGATCAAGTGTAAGATCTGCTGTTGTATTTGCGGGATTTACGATTATTGCGATTCCGTCAATTGCGACTACAGTGCCTGTCAGATCCGCTTTTTCTTCATCTTTGAGATCTCTGCTCGAAAGACCGATGTCGCATCTGTCCTCCTGAACCGCCTTGATTCCCGAACCCGAGCCGGTCGGATTGTAAGTAACCTTTACTCCGCTGTTGTCTGCCATGTACGCTTCACTCAAATATCCGATTACCTTTTCCATTGATGTTGAACCGTCAGTCGCTACCGTTCCGCTCAAAGCCTGTGTGGTTTGAGTACCTGCCGGCGTTGCCAAGGTATCGGGTGCTGTGGTACTTGTACCGCAGCCTGAGATTGCTCCTGACATTAATGCTAATGCGCTTAAAATTCCAATGATCTTTTTCATAATAAATCACTCCATAATTCTTATTTTTTTCTTTTTCCTTTTGCCTTTCGACACTCTTATTATAATACCCCCAATGTTAATTCCGAAACCCTAAGTATGTTAATTCTATGTTAACCTTTAATTTTGTATAATTTTTTTAATGTTAATACACGAATTTACCGCATATTCCTATGTATTTTGCATACTTTGTAGAAATTACACAAAAAGCCACATTATATTGTGTCTATTTTTTTGGAGCAAATTTGAAAAAAAATATTGCAAAAAAAAGGATATTGCGGTAAAATATAAAGTGAGGAAGATTTGAAAAAAATTATCGCACATCATAGTTTTTCTCGATATAAATATCAGGTGGTTTTAGGGCAAAAGCTTTATTATTACCTATATATATAAATTTTTGTAATACGGAGGTTATGCAAAATGGGTACAGTGGATAAAATCACTGAATTGCAGAACCGCAGAGCCACAATTGAACAGGGCGGCGGAGAAGCAAAAATCAAAAAACAGCATGATGCAAACAAAATGACAGCCCGTGAAAGAATACTTTATCTTATGGATGAGGGAAGCTTTATTGAGGTTGACGCTTTTGTCAAGCACAGATGTACCGAATTTAACATGGGCGGGACAGAGGCACCTGCTGACGGAGTCGTAACAGGCTACGGCACTGTGGACGGACGTTTGGTTTACGTTTATTCACAGGATTTTACCGTAATAGGTGGCTCACTCGGCGAAATGAACGCAAAGAAAATTTGCAAAATTCAGGATATGGCAATCAAAATGGGTGCGCCGGTAATTGCACTTTGCGATTCGGGCGGAGCAAGAATACAGGAGGGCATTGCTGCTCTTTCCGGATTCGGCGAAATTTTTTCAAGAAACGTTATGGCGTCGGGCGTTGTTCCGCAGATTACCGCCATTATGGGTCCCTGTGCAGGCGGCGCATCATATTCTCCGGCACTTGGCGATTTTGTATTCATGGTTGAGAATACAAGCGAAATGTTTATAACAGGTCCGTCGGTAATAAGCGCAATCACGGGCGAAAAGATAACAATGGAGGAACTTGGCGGCGCTTCGGCTCATGCCGAAAAGAGCGGAGTCGCTCATTTTACCGCACCTGATGACAAAAGCTGTCTTGATTCTATAAAGAAGCTTTTATCATATCTTCCGTCAAACAACCTCGAAGAAGCTCCTTATATTGATACAAACGATGAAATCAACAGAATATCGCAGGAATTGATGACGGTTGTTCCCGACGATTCAAACAAGGCATATGACATAAAGAATGTCATTTCACAAATTGTTGACTGCGGAGAGATTTTTGAGGTTCAAAAGGACTATGCGAAGAATATCGTTGTCGGATTTGCAAGAATGAACGGCTCAGCGGTCGGAATCATAGCAAATCAGCCGAATGTTATGGCAGGCGCACTTGACGTTAATTCGTCTGATAAAGCGGCTCGTTTTATCCGCTTCTGCGACAGCTTCAATATTCCGCTCGTAACGCTCACCGATGTTCCCGGATATTTCCCCGGACTCGAACAGGAGCAGAACGGAATCATCAGACACGGCGCAAAGCTGCTTTACGCTTATGCCGAAGCAACAGTTCCGAAGGTCAACGTTATAATAAGAAAGGCATACGGCGGAGCATATATTGCAATGAGTTCAAAGCATTTGGGCGCAGACGCAGTGTTTGCATGGCCTACCGCCGAGATTGCGGTTATGGGTCCCGAAGGTGCTGCAAACATTATATTCAGAGAGGATATAAAGAACAGCTCAAACCCGACAGAAACAAGAAAAGAAAAGATTGCGGAATACAAGGAAAAGCTTGCAAATCCGTACGAAGCCGCAAAATACGGCTTTATCGACGATATAATCGAGCCTGATTCGACAAGACCGAGAATTATAGCGGCTCTTGAAATGCTTGCTTCAAAGAGGGAAACAAGACCTGCCAAAAAGCACGGCAATTTCCCTGTTTAATCGGTTTTGACAAATAAAGCTTCATGAGTATTAATCTGCAATAAAAAACATATCTTGCAGGCATGAAAACAAGAGTGTTACAAAATTCACAGATAAATTCGGCACTCGGAAAGGAATGAAGAAAGATGACGATGGCAGAAGCGTTACAGGTTGGAATCAGCACAACCATTATCGGTCTTTTGATAGTTTTTTCCGTACTGATTATTTTGATGGGCGTACTTATGCTTTTCAATAAAATATTCGGAAAAACGGAAAAGAAAGCAACTGTCGAACAGCCGAAACCGGCTGCACCGGTATCCGTACCTGCAGTCAATCAGACTGCTTCGGCGGAGGAATCGGAAGAAGAGCTGATAGCGGTATTGACTGCGGCAATTGCGGCAAGTCTTAACACATCGACATATAATTTAAGAATTAAATCCTACAGGCGTATTCAAAGCAATGCACCGGTATGGAACAAGGCAGGAATCAAAGAAACCATAGACAGCAGATTTTAAATAACCGGAATCTGTAAATATAAACTGAAAGGAATAAATGTGATGAGAAAGTTTAATATTACCGTAAACGGAAAAACATATGAAGTTGACGTTGAAGAAGTGGGCGGAGCAAGCACTGCTGCATATACTGCTCCCGCTGCCGCAGCACCGGTACAGGCTGCACCGGCAGCCGCACCCGCACCGAGCGCACCGGCTCCGAAGCCGGCGGCAGCAAGCACCGGAGCAGGCACACCGGTAAAAGCTCCGATGCCCGGAACAATTGTTTCGATTAAGGTTAATGTCGGAGATACAGTAAACAAGGACACTCTTGTTGCAGTTCTTGAAGCCATGAAAATGGAAAACGAAATTTTTGCCGGAGTTGAGGGAACGGTTACAGGTATTGCAACAAATGCCGGTGCTTCAATTAACAGCGGCGATACAATTATAACTGTCGGTTAATTTAAAACCACACAGAAAGCGGTGATTAAAAGTGTTAGAAAGTTTAATCAGCTTTTTAGGTGAAACCGGTATTGCCAAAATGATTAACCAGATGAGTACGGCGGCAGCCGGCGGCGACTGGCTGCAGGTAATAGGTACTCCTCTTATGATTGCAATCGCTTGTGTTTTGCTCTATTTAGCTATAGTAAAAAAGTTTGAACCGTTATTGCTTCTTCCGATTGCGTTCGGTATGTTATTGACCAATCTTCCGATGGAATTTGGTCAGAAGCTTATGCATCCGCAGTTTTTTGTTGACAAAAACGCAGGAGAATTTATTAACGGACATTTGAATATTCAAAAAATTACCGGTGAGGGCGGCTTGCTTGACTTATTATATCTCGGAGTTAAGCTCGGTATTTATCCTCCGCTCATATTCCTCGGTATAGGAGTTATGACCGACTTCGGACCTCTTATCGCAAATCCGAAAAGCTTGCTTTTGGGAGCGGCGGCTCAGTTCGGAGTGTTTGCGGCATTTCTTCTTGCGCTGATACTGGGCGCTCTCGGTTTGGGCTTCGGTGTCAGAGAAGCTGCGGCAATCGGTATTATCGGCGGTGCTGACGGTCCGACGGCGATATATGTAACAAAAACGCTTGCGCCAAAGCTTTTGCCGGCAATAGCAATTGCGGCATATTCGTATATGGCGCTTATCCCTGTTATTCAGCCACCTATCATGCGGCTGATGACAACCAAAGAATCAAGATCGGTTGTCATGGAGCAGTTAAGACCTGTTTCAAAGATGGAAAAAATACTTTTCCCGATAATTGTAACATTGGTTGTGGCACTGATAGTTCCGGACGCTGTTTCGCTTGTCGGAATGTTGATGCTCGGAAACCTTGTCAAAGAATCGGGAGTTGCGGACAGACTTGCAAAAACAATGGAAAACGAGCTTATGAATATCGTTACGATATTCTTAGGAGTTACGGTTGGTTCAACCGCTACCGCAGATACCTTCCTCAATCCGCAGACCTTGGGTATAATCCTGCTTGGACTTTTAGCATTCTGTTTCTCAACGTTCGGCGGACTTCTCCTCGGAAACATCATGTACAAGCTGACCGGCGGAAAGGTTAATCCTTTGATCGGTTCGGCAGGTGTTTCGGCTGTTCCGATGGCGGCAAGAGTATCGCAGGTTGAGGGTCAAAAGGAGAATCCGTCAAACTTTCTGCTCATGCACGCAATGGGGCCGAATGTTGCCGGAGTTATCGGCTCTGCCGTTGCAGCCGGTGTGTTCCTTGCAATGTTTAAATAATAATGAAAGCTGTAAAACATCGGTTTTACAGCCAACAATATAAAAAGAACAATTTTTGTATATTTCATGCCGCTCACGGCGGCAGAATGCAGAACTAACGCGAAAAATATGCCAAGCATCTTTTTCACGTTGAAATTTGTGCCGCCGCACGGCGGCAGAATGGAGGACTAATATGGATAACAAAAAGCCCGTAAAAATCACAGAAACCGTATTGAGAGATGCGCACCAGTCACTTATTGCAACAAGAATGACCACTGCCGAAATTCTCCCGGCGGTTGAAATGCTTGATAATATCGGCTATCATTCGCTCGAAGCATGGGGCGGAGCAACCTTTGACGCCTGCCTCAGATTTCTGAATGAAGATCCGTGGGAAAGACTTAGAAAAATAAAGGATAAGGCAAAAAAGACGCCGCTTCAGATGCTGTTCAGAGGACAGAATATTTTGGGCTACCGTCACTACGCCGATGATGTTGTTGAATACTTCGTTCAAAAGTCTGTTGCAAACGGTATCAACATTATAAGAATATTCGACGCTCTTAACGATGTAAGAAATTTGCAGACGGCTATAAACACAACAAAAAAAGAGGGTGGACACGTTCAGGCGGCTATATCTTATACAATAAGCCCCGTACACGATATTCCCTATTTTGTAAAGCTTGCAAAGGAATATGAAAACTGCGGTGCGGATTCAATTTGTATAAAGGATATGGCAGGACTTTTGCTTCCTTACGAAGCCGAAAAACTTATCGGCGAAATGAAAAAACAGGTTAAAGTGCCTATTCAGCTTCATACCCACTACACAAGCGGTGTGGCTTCAATGACATACTTGAAAGCAATCGAAGCCGGAGTTGACGTTGTAGACTGTGCGCTGTCGCCTATGGCTATGGGAACAAGTCAGCCGCCTACAGAGCCTTTGGTAAAGACCTTGCAGGGTACGCCGTTCGATACCGGACTTGATTTGAACAAATTAACGGAAGCTGCCGACTACTTCAAGCCTTTGAGAGAAAAGTATCTCGCATCGGGTCTTATGAGTACAAAGGTATTGGGCGTTGATATTAACACGCTTAAATATCAGGTTCCCGGAGGTATGCTTTCAAACCTTGTATCACAGCTTAAACAGCAAAACGCAGAGGATAAGTTTGACGAGGTTCTCAAAGAAATCCCGAGAGTACGCGAGGATTTGGGCTGGCTTCCGCTTGTTACCCCAACAAGCCAGATTGTCGGAACACAGGCAGTTTTGAACGTCCTTATGGGCGAAAGATATAAAATGGTATCCAAGGAAACAAAGGGTATCGTAAAGGGTGAATACGGAAGAACTCCCGTGCCTATTTCCGATGAAATCAGAAAGAAGATTATCGGAGATGAAAAGCCGATTACCTGCCGTCCGGCAGATTTGATTAAGCCGGAGCTTGAAGAACTCAAAAAGAAGTGTGCACAGTGGACAGAGCAGGACGAGGACGTTCTGAGCTACGCTCTGTTTGATAAGGTTGCGGAGAAATTCTTTGAGTTCAGACAGGCAGGGAAATATAAAATCGACGCTGATCTTGCAGACAGAGAAAATATGACCCACCCGATATAATCGGTTCGGTGCTTACCAAGAAAAATAAGGAACTGTAAAGCAATGGTTTTGCAGTTCCTTACACATTGTAAATACACTATTGAAATAAGGAGCGATTACCTATGGCAAAAATTCAGATGAAAACACCGTTGGTTGAAATGGACGGAGATGAAATGACCAGAGTTATCTGGAAAATGATTAAGGATATTATCCTCATTCCGCACATTGATTTAAAGACGGAATATTATGACCTCGGGCTTGTACACCGTAACGAAACAGACGATAAGGTTACTTTTGACAGTGCTGAAGCGACCAAAAAATACGGAGTTGCGGTAAAATGCGCAACAATTACCCCGAATGCGGCAAGAATGCCCGAATACAATCTTAAACAAATGTGGAAATCACCGAACGGTACGATAAGAGCGATTCTTGACGGTACTGTATTCAGAACTCCTATTCTGGTTAAGGGAATCACTCCTTATATCCCCACATGGACAAAGCCGATAACAATAGCACGTCACGCATACGGCGACGTATATAAAAATGTTGAAATGCAGGTTCCGAAAGGTGCAAAGGCAGAGCTTGTATGCACAGACGAAAGCGGCAACGAAATAAGAGAAGAAATATATAACTTCAAGGATTCAAGCGGCATAATTCAAGGTCTGCACAACAAAGACAATTCAATTTCAAGCTTTGCAAGAGCCTGCTTCAACTTTGCTATTGATACAAAGCAGGATTTGTGGTTTGCAACAAAGGATACAATATCCAAAAAATACGACCACAGATTCAAGGATATATTTGCAGAAATATTTGAAAACGAATATAAAGAAAAGTTTGATAAATTAGGAATCGAATATTTCTATACACTTATTGATGATGCTGTTGCAAGAGTTGTTCGTTCGGAGGGCGGATATATCTGGGCGTGCAAGAACTATGACGGTGACGTAATGAGCGATATGGTTGCGACCGCTTACGGCTCGCTTGCCATGATGACCTCGGTATTGGTATCACCGGACGGTGTTTACGAATACGAAGCTGCTCACGGCACTGTACAAAGACATTACTACAAGCACTTAAAGGGCGAGGAAACCTCAACAAACTCGGTTGCAACCCTGTTTGCATGGACAGGCGCTCTGAGAAAAAGGGGAGAGCTTGACGGTCTTGACGATTTGGTTAAGTTTGCCGACGACCTTGAAAAGGCAACAATCATGACAATCGAAAACGGAATCATGACAGGCGATTTGGTTGCGATTTCAAAGCTTGAAAACAAGAAAAAGGTTAACACTGAAGAATTTTTGATAGAGGTCAACAAAACTCTCGACGAAATCCGCAAATAATTTCAAAATGCAAAGGTACTATATTTATATGCTTCGGTGTGACGATAATTCTATTTACACCGGTTTTACAACCGATGTGGAAAGACGTTTTAAAGAGCATATCGAAAAGAAAAAGCCTTACGGAAAATATACACGCTCTCATATACCGAAAAGAATTGAGGCTGTGTGGAGCTGCAATGAAAAAAATAAGGCTTGCAGTCTTGAATATCATATAAAAAGACTTACCAAAAATCAAAAGGAGCAGCTTATCGCCTGCTCCGATAAATTAAGCGAGCTGTTGGAAGCAAAGCTTAACTGTTCGGATTTCTGTCCGGTAAATCCGAACAGCTTTATAAAGGAGTGTGAAAGCAATGGGTAGATACTCATATACGCCAAAGGGCGTTTGTTCAAGAGCAATCGAATTTGAACTGGATAACGGAATTGTTAAAAACATTCATTTTACAGGCGGCTGTAACGGCAATACACAGGGTATTTGCAGACTTGCCGACGGAATGAAAGCTGATGATCTTATCGCAAGGCTCAGAGGTGTGGACTGTAACGGCAGAGGTACGTCATGTCCCGATCAGCTTGCAAATGCAATAGAGCTTGCCGTTGAAGAAGAAAGCAAATAAGATGTGTAAAATCAACAAGCAAAAAGCTGTGCAAATTATTCTGCACAGCTTTTTTCGTTTCATTGCTCTTTGGGAATTATCGGGTACAGCTGTATTGTGTTTCCACCGTCAACAACGAGCTCCGCACCTGTAGTATTTCTTGCGTGTGCCGCAAAATACCACACTGTGTCCGCAACGTCAAATCCGATGGCAACATCTCCGAGAGGAGTATATCTTGACGGTACATTCGCATAAAATTCAGGGTTTTTATCCCAACGGTCTGTTTTTATCATTCCCGGCAAAACTGCGTTTACTCTGATATTGTATTTTCCGAGATCCAGCGCCATACCCTTTTATTCAGCCCTGCTCCCATATTGTAACCGACAATCGGAATACATCCCGCTGACATACCAACCACTATCGAAATTACTATCTGAAAAACCTTCATGACAATTCCGATAACCGCCATCGGTATCTGCGCATATTGCTCCTGTGAAAATACACTGTCGAGCGCACCGTATTTTCTTATCATATTATTTATTGCCGCCATTGCCGCAACAAGTGAAATCTGAGATAAAAAGCTGCACATTCCGAGCATAAGAGTTTTTTCACAACAGCAAAATCAATTTTAAAATCACTCGTTGTCACCTTTATCACCTTTGTATTGAACAGATACCAAACCGCAAGCAACGCAGTTACAATCTGTCCTATAACAGTGGCAACCGCCGCTCCCGTCATTCCCCATTTAAAGCAAAAAATAAAAACAGGATCAAGTATTATATTTGTCACTGCACCGGCAACGGTGGAAATCATGGCAAATTTAGGGTTTCCGTCTGCCCGTATTATCGGATTCATCGCCTGACCGAAAATATAAAAGGGTATTCCGACGCTTATCCAAAAAAAATACTCCTTAGAATAACCGAATGTTTCCTTGTTGACTGTTCCTCCGAACATTGCTACAATTTCATCAGAAAAAACAAGATAGATTATCATTAATACAACACTCAGCAAAATCGATAAAACCACCGAATTACCGACGCTTTTACCTGCGTCCCTTTCATCTCCCTTTCCAAGACTCAGACTTGAAAAAGCGCAGCAGCCATCGCCTATCATGACCGCTATTGCAAGCGCTATTACCGTCAGCGGAAATACAACGGTATTTGCAGCATTTCCGAACGAGCCCAGATAGCTTGCGTTAGCAATAAAAATCTGATCGACAATATTGTAAAGTGCTCCCACAAGCAGAGAAATTATACACGGTATCGCATACCCTCTCATAAGCTTTCCTATTTTTTCATTGGCAAGAAACGAATTATTTCTTTCTTCCATAAATTATCACCAAATCCTTTCTTCGGCGGCAGTCTGCAAAAAAATAAAGCGCAAAACCGGTTATCCGGTCTTACGCTTTTTTTGCCGCTCGATACTTTATTATTATATCATATTTTAATTTTCTTTTCAAAGGACATTTTTAACAAAAATCACAGCTGTTTCGGTTAAATTTTTTCTTCTGCGGTTATTTCGGGTTTTACATATATTGTATTATAGCCGTCATAAATAACCATACCCGGCTTTGCTCCGTTTGGTTTTTTTACATTCTTGACCACCGTATAGTCAACCGGAACATTTGCGGAATCTCTTGCTTTTGAAAAATAAGCCGCAAGCATAGCCGCCTCCTTTATCGTTGCCGCCGGAACCTCTTTATCCTGCCCCAGTTTAATTATAACGTGTGAGCCGTGTATTTTCTTTGTGTGAAACCATAAATCATGTGTATTGGCAAATTTGAGGGTTAAGCGGTCATTTTGCATATTGTTTCTGCCGACATATATATCCAGTCCGTCCGAGCTTATATAATGACGAGGCTTTGAAACCGTTTCCTTTTGTCTTGACCCCTTATTTCTTTTTTTAACGTATCCCGTCTGCTCCAGCTCGCTTCTTATTGCGTTCAGATCGCTTTCGTTTTGTGCATTTTGAGTCATAACAAGCGCAGATTCAAGATAATCAAGCTCCTCTCCTGCCGATTCAAGCTGCTTTGCAGCTTCTCTCTCTGCCGTTTCGGCTTTTCTGTAAAGCTTATAGTATCTTTGTGCGTTCTGCGACGGAGTCAGCTGCGGATTAAGGCTTATTCTGACCGTTTCTCCGTTTTCGCTGTAATAGTTTTCAACCTCGGCAGTGTTATCTCCCTGCGCAAATCTGTATAAGTTAGCCGTCAGCAAATCGCCGTATATTTTGTACTCGTCCTTACGCTTTGCGTCCTTTATCGTTTTCTTTAATACCTCGATTTTTTTCGCCGTTCTGTCAATGTTGGTGTGCAGAATGTGTACCATATCGGCGCTCTTTTGCTTCATTCTTTCGGTATTATCTCTTGTTTTGTAAAAATCGTCAAGCAGTGAGTTTAAATCGGGATATATCTTTTTTTCAGCCGATTCGCCGTACTGCAATATATCAAACGGTGAAAAATCAACCGTTCTTCCCGTTTCCTTTTCGATGATTATACACGGCTGCATATCAAAATTTATTATTTTTTTCAGCTCGGATAAGATATTGTTTTTTTGACCCTCGTCAAGCTGAGTGCAATCCTTATTGATTTCTCCGATTGCTCTGAAAACCGCCTCTCTCGCAAGCAGCGGACTTATTCCCGAAACCGCAGCCATTATTGCTTTATCGGGTCTTACCCCCTCATGCGACATATCAATTTTTACGCTTGAAAGCTCCTGTGAGAGCACAGGAATTTTATCCTGCGCGGGCGGAAATTCATACTTCAGTCCCGGAAGTATCTGTCTTACGGAGCTTACGGTAAAATCAACGTGCTTAACCGAATCAATAATTGTATAATCCTCCTTTGCAAGAATAATATTGGAATTTCTTCCCATCATCTCACAAATCAGATACTTTCTCGTAAGCTCTCCGAATTCATCATATGAATCTATGTCAAACCGCAGTATTCTCTCGCACTCCGGCTGACTGATTCCGACTATTCTGCCGCTTTGAATATGTTTTCTCAAAAGCATACAGAACATCGGTGCTTTTTGAGGATTTTCCTTTACCGTTTTTGTAAAATGAATCCTCGGCTGTGAAGCGTTTGCCGATATAACCAGTCTGTAAGCGTCCGTATATGATTTTATGACAAGAAGAATCTCATCTTTTTCGGGTTGATAAGCCTTTTCTATTCTTGCGTCTATAATTTTTTCTTCAAATTCTTTTTTCAGCAGATTTATAGTAATTGTGTCCAGTGCCATTATAATCTCCGTTCCGCCGCCGACAGCGGCATATATCAATGTATGCCTTTAGATATTTTATCCGCTTCGGCACATTGATATTATACCGCCTAATAGAATTTTTGTCAACAGTTTACAAAAAACTTAAACTGTTGATTTGCCATATCCGCAAAAGCTTAAAATATCCGAAATCACTCTTGCTAAATTAATAAAAATCATTGAAAAAAGAATCAAAGTGTGCTATAATAATCCGGTAAATCATAAAAAACAAAATCTACCGGAGGTAATTATGGTCGGATATCTCGGGCCTAAAGGGACTTTTTCCTATCAGGCGGTACACAAATATTTCGGTGGAGATGATAACATTCAGCTCCGTGAATTTACTTCAATACATTCGCTTATCAAGGCGGCAGACAGCGGAGAGATCACATCCGCGCTCGTCCCGATTGAAAATTCGCTTGAGGGAAGCGTAAACACCACGCTTGACACGCTTGCGTTTGAAACAGAGCTTTTCATATGCGGAGAATACACAATGGCAATAACGGAAAATCTTATGGTGCTTCCCGGCACCTGCGAAAGCGATATAAAAAAGATTATTTCTCATCCGCAGCCGATAGGTCAGTGCGCCGAAATGATCAATATGCGTTTTCCCGACGCAGTGATAGAATACACCAATTCAACCGCCGCCGCAGCCGAGCTTGTGCAAAGCAAAAAGGATAAATCCATAGCGGTAATAGGTTCTGCCATATGTGCCGGTCTTTACAGTCTTGATATTCTGATCCCCGGCTGCAATGACAGAAAAAATAATTCCACAAGATTCGTTGAGCTGAGAAAGTACGAAAACACCGACTTAAAAGAAGCGGACAAGTCCTCGTTTGTATTTGCAGTGGAAAATAAGCCGGGCGCACTCTATAAGGCGATCGGGGCGATTTCGGAAAACAACGTAAATATGCTGAAAATTGAATCGCGCCCCGAAAAAAACGTTCTCGGAAGATACATATTTTTTATCGATACGGACGGCTGTATTTCTGACGCGAATTTAAAAAAGGCATGGGAAGAAATCAAACGCATTGCGTATAAATGCAAATTTTTGGGGTCATACAAGAAAGGATAAACCGACAGAACAACGGTTAAACGGAGGAACAATATGATAATAAATTTAAACAAAGCAATTTTACATATACTCGACTTAAATTCGGGGATAAGCGTATATTCCCAGGAGGAGCTTGATTTAGAAGATACGAACATTCTCACATATCTGTGCGAACACATAGACAAGGTATGTGATGATCCGGGATTAAGACCGGGTACATTTAAGGATAACAGCGGATTTTTATATAAGCTCAAGGAATATAAAAGCGGAGAAACCGACTTTGCCGCTTTTTCGGAGTTTGCGGCTCAAAGGCTCTGTGAGCTTATCGGCGAATCGGACAATATCAATTCATGCGATGTGATAATCTGCGAATGTGTTATGGGCGAGCAGCCCGGCATTGCGTTATTAAAATGCGATAACAAGCCGGGATTTTCGCACAGGGTAAAAAAAGAGGACGGAGTAGTCAAGAACGAAATAATCAACTACTATGCCCTGCTCCCGGGAGTGTCGCAG
Source organism: uncultured Clostridia bacterium (assembly GCA_934462715.1). Classification (GTDB taxonomy): domain Bacteria; phylum Bacillota; class Clostridia; order UBA1381; family UBA1381; genus RGIG1988. The sequence continues at coordinate 199,451 of CAKSIJ010000003.1, read as the reverse complement.
CGATTTAACGATTATGCTTTCATAAACACTGAGGATTTTTCAATCAAATACAAGCCGAAAAAGATAACGATTGAGGGTGAAAAAACGGATTTGTTCGCAGACGGTCTTTTTGAATGTGACTTCGACTTTTCCGCAAAGGAATCGTTCAATGCGATAACCAAGTTTGCAAAAAAAATTACCGAGGAATATGCCGGGAACGAAATCGATACTCAGGCAAAAATAAAACAATATGTAAAAGATACCGCCATTGAAACCGAGAATATTGCCGTTGACGAGGTTGCGGAAGCTGTATTCACCACTTCGCCGTCCGCAAGAGAGGAATTTATTCAAAAGGTAAAAGAGGCTGAAATTCCCGAAAATATTCCCGTTAATGCATATGTCACAAAAAATATCAACAAAAACATAAAAATAATGACCGATACCGGAATTGAGATCTCATTCCCAGCTGAATACTACAAGGATGATGAAAATATATTTATCATCAATAATGATGACGGCACTATTTCAATACGAATCGACAACGTAAATCAAATTATAAACAAATAATTAGTTTATCGGGCACAGCAAAATGCTGTGCCTCAGATTGCTGACAAAGGCAAAGTCAGCGGTCTGAAGAGGCCTTTCTGCCTCTTTTTTTTGTATAATCTCATTTCTGCCGTTCACATGATCGGTATTTAAATTGAATATTGCAAAATCACTGTTGTTCAAATTTTAAATGTGTGGGTTCTGCTATTTCGATATGTTGTCCATTTTCTACTGTAATCATTTCAGACTTATTAACATCAATCATTTTAACAACATAAACCTCAGCAGGTTCTTCCCAGCCATCTTCCGACTTTTTTATTTGATCGCTATATACATTAATTTGATCCATATACTTCCCAACATTTGTGACTGTATATGTACCTGCCGGAATATAATATGCATAGAAATTTTCTTCAAACTCGGTACCCTTGTTATAAGTAATAATTTTGCCGTAATCTCCTTGTTCCCCTGCTACCAATTCAAATTCCAACTTATTATTCTCCATTATGGGAGTGTTTGTTGTTTCTGCAATTGATGATGTATTATCCAAATCTTTTGATGATGTTTTATCCCAGTCTTTGCTTTGATCATTTGATCCGAACATTAAATAAATCAACACCGCCGCAATAACCACATAAAACCACCTATCCTTGTAAAAAGGTTTCTTACAATTTTTGTTTTCTTTTGTGTTGTTCATAATAAATCCTCCTAAATAAATAAAAAAATGCGTAGCCCTTATTCAGAGCCACGCATGAAAAACGCATAACTCTGACGATAAGGTTGCTACACTCTTATTAACTTGCTTTTTACATTACGAAGTTTGTCAGAGAATACACTTTTACCAATAAGCGCATTTTCATAATGTAAAACGCAAATCAAAACATTAAAACTTTATTCTATTTAAGAGTGTAGCATATTTATTATAACACAATTTTTTGAACTTGTCTATACTTTACAAAAATAAATATTAATATCAGCAAAATTTAATACAAAGATTCAGTAATTTTATAATAATCCTGTGTGTTTCGCGCAAAAAAGAAACAGCATAGCACATTCCCATACTGTTTCTTCAATACGTTCTTTTAACAATATTATTAATTATCCGTTAGTTAATCATCTCGTCTGTTATTCAAAATCAAAAGCAATCTCAAAAGCTGCAAGGCCGTAGCCGCCACTGCCGCAACATAGGTCATTGCCGCCGCTTTCAAAACCTTTTTGGCAGGCTTTACCTCATTCTCATACAAAATCATGGAGCTGTCAAGAATCTTTATAGCTCTTGCGCTTGCGTTCAATTCAACCGGAAGTGTAATCAGCTGAAATACAAGTGCGAAAGAAAACAGAAATACTCCAAGATATGCAAGGTTAAGAAAGTTCAAAACCAAGCCTAAAATAAAAAGCGGCATTGCAAGGCTGCTGCCTATATTCACAACCGGCACAATAGCGTTTCTTATCTTTATCGGCGTATAACCGACCGCGTACTGCACTGCGTGTCCGGCTTCATGTGCGGCAACGCCGACAGCGGCAACAGATGTATTTGAATATGTCGAATCGGAAAGTCTGATAACGTTGCTTCTCGGATCAAAGTGATCTGTCAGCTCTCCCGATACTCTTTCTACTCTCACATTCTGCAAGCCGTTCATATCAAGAACCTTTCTTGCAGCTTCGGCTCCGGTAATTCCCCTTGCCGTTTTCATTTTTTCATACTTTGCAAACGTGCTTTTCACTCCGATTGAAGCAAAAACCGAAAGAAGCATTGCTATTATCACAAGGTAATAGGTAGGATCCCACCAATACATAATTTATCATTCCTTCCTTTATTGAGCATTGTATTCAGGCAAAAAATGTACCCTTTTTAATTTCATGTCCCAAAAGATAATCGTCTATATCCATTTTCTTTCCGCCCGGGAACTGTATACGTTTAAGCCACAGTCCTCCGTCCGCGCATTTTACGAGAAGTCCTTTTCCCTTAACGTGTTCAATCACTTCGCCCGGCTTGCCCTTTACGGCTTCGCCGCACTTGTATGCCTCTATTATCTTCACATTTTCTCCGTTATATTCCGCATATGCAAGCGGCCACGAATTCATTCCGCAGATAAGCTTTGAAATGGTATTCATATCCTTGTTCCAATCAATTTTTCCCATTTCCTTTGTAAGCATGGGCGCATACGTATGATCCTCATCACGCTGCGGAATGGGTTTTATGGTTTCGATGTTTTGAATCGTCCTGCACAGCACTTCGGCACCCAGTGCCGATATTCTCTCAAAAAGCTGCTCCGAGGTTTCGTATTCTCCTATTTTTACCCTCTCGCTCAAAAGCATAGCTCCCGTGTCAAGACCTTTTTCCATCATCATGGTAGTAACACCCGAATACTCATCTCCGTTAATTACCGCCCACTGAACAGGCGCCGCTCCTCTGTATTTCGGCAAAAGTGAAGCGTGCATATTCACGCAGCCGTATTTCGGAAAATTCAAAACATATTCCGGCAAAAGCTTTCCGTATGCGACAACGGCTATTATATCCGGCTTGTATTCTTCGAGAATCGGCTGTAATTCGCCGTTTTTGAGTGTTTCCGGCTGATATACCGGTATTCCGTTTTCCTCCGCCGCAACCTTGACCTCCGGCGGCATAAGCTTATAACCCCTGCCCCTCGGCTTATCGGGCTGAGTAACGGCGCAAACCGGTTTCATATTATTATTAATAAGAGCCTTTAAGCTTTCCGCCGCAATATCCGGCGTACCCATGAACATTATTCTCATATATAAACTCTCCATTCAACAGCCAAATCCGTACTTTCACGGATTCTGACCGCTGTTATTCGCAAAATTCTATAACTTTATCCAAAAACAGCTTTCCGTCAAGATGCTCAACCTCATGACACATTGCTCTTGCAAGCAGATCCGTGCCGCTTATCTCGAAATATTCGCCGTTTCTGTCCTGTGCCTTTACCGTCACCTCGGTAGGTCTTTCAACCTTTCCGTAAACTCCCGGCACGCTCAGACAGCCCTCGGTATCGATTTTGCTTCCCGATGTGCTGATTATCTCCGGATTTATAAGCTCGATTTTTCCGTCACCCACATCAATTACCACCGCTCTTTTCAATATTCCGACCTGCGGTGCGGCAAGCCCGACTCCGTCATGCTCCATCATTGTATCGTACATATCGTCAAGCAAAATCCAAAGTCTGTTGTCAAACACCTTAACCTGCTTACATACCTTTGTGAGTATCTCATCATCTTTTGTTCTGACTTCTCTTATTGCCATAGCTGTTACCACTATCTCCTTTCGCAAACCAATTACCCGTAAACCGTTTTTATAACTACATTATATTATTCGGATTTTTATCTATTACAATAGAAATCTTTTCAAAATTTTTGTTTTTTCCGCAAGCCTCATATGCTTCATACAGCGTTTTTGTAAGCCTGTCGGCATTTGCGCACTTTATTATTATCCGCCATCTGTATTTGTTCTTTATTTTTGTTATGGCGGCAGGCACAGGGCCCAAAATCTGTATTCTCTGCGTACTGTTTTTAATCGGCATTACAGCCTTTGCAAAATTCTTTGCGCACTGAGAAACAAGACTTTCGTTTACTCCGGTAAAAAGCACCGACACCATTTCGCAAAACGGCGGGTACCACATAGCCTTTCTCAAAGCAATTTCGTTCTCGTAAAAGCTAAGATAATCATGCTCCTTTGCATATATTATTGCATTATGCTCGGGCGAATATGTCTGTATCACCGCTCTTCCCTTTTTTTCGGCTCTGCCGGCACGTCCCGACACCTGCTCCAAAAGGTCAAAGCTTCTTTCCGAAGAGCGGTAATCGTCAATATTAAGCATTGTATCTGCCGAAACAACCCCTACAAGCGTCACATTCGGAAAATCAAGTCCTTTTGCGACCATCTGCGTACCTATCAGAATGTCGATTTTGTTTTTCTCAAATTCTCCGAGTAGTTTTTCATGAGCATTCTGACGTGAGGTTGTGTCAACGTCCATTCGTATTGTCGAAGCGTTCGGGAAGATTTTTTTAACCTCCTCCTCAACCTTTTGCGTTCCTCCGCCGAAATATCTGATATACTTACTGCCGCACTTTGGGCATTCCTTGTAATTCCTTATAGTATATCCACAGTAATGGCACTTTAATATATCATTGAATTTATGATATGTCAGCGATATATTGCAGTTCGGGCAGGAGGCGACAAAGCCGCAGCTTCTGCATGATACAAAGGTCGAAAAGCCTCGTCTGTTTAAAAACAGTATCGACTGTTCGTGATTTTCAATATTTTTTGACAGCTCATATATCAGTCGTTTAGAGAAAATCGTTTTATTTCCACCGGCAAGCTCTGCACGCATATCTACAATGCTCACCTCGGGTATCGGACGTTTGTTTGCCCTTGTTTTCAGTTCAAGCAAATCTATCTTTTTGTTCTGCGCCTTATAATAAGTCCTTATGTCGGGAGTTGCCGACGCATATACGACCGCACAGCCGTTTTGCGCCGCACGGAAGTGCGCAACCTCTTTTGCGTCATACCTCGGCGCAACCTCGGACTTATACGAGCTTTCATGCTCCTCATCCACTATTATTATTCCGATATTTTTAAACGGCGCAAAAACGGCAGAGCGTGCGCCTATAACAATATCGGCTGTTCCGTCACGCATTTTTTTCCACTCATCATATCTCTCGCCCATAGAAAGTCCGCTGTGATAAACAGCCACTCTTTCGCCGAACCTTGCAATAAATCTTTCCATCATCTGCGGAGTCAGCGCAATTTCCGGAACAAGCATAACTGCCTGTCTGCCGGAATCCACAACTGCCTTAATCACATTCATGAAAACCTCGGTTTTTCCGCTTCCCGTCACTCCGTGCAGAAGTATTTCACAAAGCTTTCCGCTTTGCAGCCTTTCCCTTATTTTTTCGCACGCATTTTCCTGCTCCATAGTCAGAACCGGTGGCGTTGTTCTCGGGATTTCCCCGGCTTTTCTGTGGCTTCTTGCCACAACAATGTTTTCAAATTCAATCAAGCCCCGTTTTTTCAGCGCAAGTATCGTGTTATATCCGCACTGGGAAACCATTTCAAGATCGGACGCAGAAATTATATCCGCTCTCGACAAAACCTCCATAACCTTTGCCTGTGCGGAGGCTCTTGCTTTTGTAAGCGTTTCTATGCATTGAGGTATATCCTCGGGAGCAACAAGAGAACGTACTATTCTCACAGTTTTATCGGTAACGCTTCTGACATCTCTGTATTCACGTTTCAATATTCCCTTTTGATACAGCTTTTTTACTGCCGGATATATATTCTCATCTTCAAAATACTGCATAAGACAGTTTATCTCGCAGGCACCCTTGTTTTCTTCAACGGCTTTTACTATCTTTTTCTCCTTTTCGGAAAGCTCGCCCGGCATATCACACAAAACTGCCCATTCTTCATTTTTAACCATCGTCCCGGCAGGAACAAGAGTTTTTATAATATCTATGTAGGTACAAAGATATTTTTCTCTCATCCATTCAATCACTTCAAGCATTTTCTCGTCAAATACCGGGATTTCCTCACAGGACGCAATTTCTTTCAGGTTTTTCGCCCCCGATTGCGGTGCGGTAGCTGTGACGTAGCCCTCAACCTGCTTATTTCCCCTGCCGAAAGGAACGAGAACTCTTATACCCGTTTTTACAATTCCCTCGTATTTTTCCGGGATAAGATAATCAAACTGTTTATCTGTCTGCCTTGACGGCGAATTTACAATTACCCTTGCAATCAAAACCGATTATCCTCCCTTAAAAAATGTTCTCTGCAACACAAACAGCACCCAAAAAATGTGTGCTGTCATAGTCGGAATATTATGCTGTAAAATACTTAATCATAAATATATATGATTACTTCTCAACAACCACGCCATTTTCATCAACTATCAAATCCCCGTTTGCGGCGGAAATGAAATCGTCATAGCTGGTTTTTTCTTCCTTTTCCTTTTTGATGTCGTGTCTGATATAACCGACCTTTCCGGCAGCTATTTCGGCAACCGCTATCGACACCGGCTTATGAACGTCGCACGGAACCAGACCTTCTCCGTTTTCTCCTATCATTCTTGCTCTTTTTGCAGCCATTGTCACAAGCGTATATCTGCTGTCGGCACAGCTTGAAAGAGCATTAATTCCCGGTTTGATCATCATAATAAATCGTCTCCTGTCAATTATTTTGCAGCCGCCCGCTTTTCGTGCGGCATTTTATATTAACTGCATTTTCTGCAATTATTGTCTTTTTCAAATTAAAGCAACACTTTTTGTGAGGAATCAATAAGCGAATTGATAAATTCCATCTGATGCTTTCTGTTATCAATGATTCTGCGAACCTCGGCAACGCTTTCGCTCAGCTCGTCATTGATAACTATGTAATTGTACAGCGAAGCCTTTAAAAGCTCTCCGTTTGCAATTTTAATTCTTTTTGCAATTTCCTTTTTTTCTTCTCTGCCGCGGTTTATGAGCCTTGAATAAAGCTCATCCATTGACGGCGGAACAACGAAAATCATTACTGCCTCGGGCATTTGCGCTTTTACCTTAAGCGCACCCTGAACCTCAATCTCAAGTATTACGTTGATTCCGGCATTGAGCTTTTCCTCAACAACATCCTTAGGGGTTCCGTAATAATTATCTCCGTATTGCGCCCATTCAAGCATAAGACCGTTATCAATTCTTTTTTTAAAGCCGTCTATCGTATCATAAAAATATGTAACGCCGTCAATTTCATCGTTTCTTCTGTTTCTTGTGGTAACCGAAACGGACAAAAAGATGTCGTCATATTTGAGAAGCTCGTTGCATATTGTACCTTTTCCCGTACCGCTCGGACCGGAAACAATAAATAAGTTACCTTTGCTCATCATTAACCTCCTCGGTTTCGTCAATCCTGTTTGCAACAGTTTCGGGCTGCAACGAGGATAAAACCACATGACCGCTGTCCATAATAATAACCGCTCTCGTTCTTCTTCCGTAGGTCGCATTGATAAGCATCTGCTTATCCTCCGCTTCTCGTATAACCCTCTTTATCGGCGCTGATTCCGGACTTACTATAGATATAAGTCTGCCGGAGTTTATCATATTGCCGAATCCTATATTAACAAGCTTCATGCCATTACATCTCCTTGCTCCTTGCGGTGTCTGCGGCATTTCAAACGCTTGCCGCACCGGCAGCAAATGCCTGTAATATTTTAATTTGTTGTCTGTTTTATCTGTTCAATCTGCAAATAAAGATTCTTACACATAATAAATTATATCACAACCGCCGGGAAAAGTCAATTGCATACGGTAAATTTCTTGCCAAACCGATAATTTTTTTGATTTCCCCGGATTTTATATATTTTTCAAAAAGGAGCTGTTCAAGTCTGAATAAAATCCGAACAGCTCCCTTTTGGAGTTTTGATTCAATTATTATATGCAATCTGTTGTTAATCATTCTTTTTAATCAAATAATTAAAACGGATTTCTTTATCGTTCATCTGATACCGTTCAGCCAGATGAGGGCCGCAACTGTCCGATCCGATACCGCTGACCTTGTAATCAATTCTGACGTTGGTATATTTGTCCTTTTCAAGCTCAAAATAATGTCTTTTTGAGCTAAGCTCCGACGCAGGATAATCCGAAACCTTAAATTCAAAGCCCTGCTGCGAAACAAAAGTATAGTCACCCAGCTTTAAATACTTTGTGTTGTAATGATTTCCGTGCTCCTGCGGCTTTATGTACGGCACATATTCCTTTTCGGAATTGCTTTGATAAAATCCCATTTTTGACGCATGATGCATATCAATATATGCTTCGTACGGTCCGTATCCGAAATATTCAAATTCCTTATCGCAAACCTTGAACTCAAAGCCGAGCCTTGGCAGGAAGGTGCGCTTTTGGTCAAATTCACCCCTAAACGATACCCCGATACTGCCGTTTGCAAAAAATTCATAGCTTGCTTCATACTTCACAAACGGCTGTCTTGACACCGTCATCAATGCACCCGTTACCTTTATAATATTATCCTTAACAGCAACATCATAAACCTTATTGTGCATTTTATGATAGTTTTCACCAAACCATTTGCCTTTGATATGCATATCATTATCGGTCGGTGCTCTCCAGACCGACAGCTTTATCGGTGTTTTGAGATAATCGTCAAGCTTTTCGATATGTCCGTAATGCATATTAAAAAGATACTCAAAGCCGCTGCCCGATATTTTCGCATACTCATTTGAAACAACCTCAATTAAAGCCATTCCGTTTTCTCCCTCGCAAAGCTCGATTTTAAATTCCGACATTGAGCGCGAAACGGTTGAATAACCTACATATTCACCATTCACAAAAAGCTCGAAGCACGAAGCTACCCCCTCAAAAACAATATAATTTTCAAGCTCGGACTTTGGTTTTTCGATTTTAATCAGCTTTCTGTACACACCGACCGGGTTATCGTCCGGAACATACGGCGGATCGAGAGGATAGGGATAACTGGCATTTGTATAATACGGCTTTTCATACCCCGTCATCTGCCATCAGGACGGAACCGTAACCTTGTCCCATTCGGTGATTTTTTCAGGGCAGTCAATATCTCTGGCGTAATATCTAAAATCCCATTCTCCGTTTAACAGCGTATAGTAATCCGATTTTGTTTTATCTCCGTTTTTTGCTTTTTTCTCGGTATCGTAAGGAATATAATAGCTTCTCGGCTTTAGTGTGTTTTCATGCAGACACTCCAAATTTTCATATTTCCTCATATGGATTCTCCTTTATATTTGTTATTTATCCGTTCTGAACGGCGCAACGGGCAAGCCGGCTTCATTATACATATGACAGCCCGAATAATAGTAGTCAAAGCCGTATCTTACTATAGTCGGATTTTTCACCTCGTCACTGCTTAAAATCAATCCGTCGTCCTTGATTTCAACCTTTGCCCTCTTTAATTCCTTTCTTTCATCTGCCAGATAAATCTTTATTCCCACAGGATTCTTACAATACAGTCCTTTTGCGTTCCTGAAACTTACATATGCCTTTGAATCCTTAAATTCAACCGAATCGAATATCGGCTGATCCGCATTAATGTCAAAGCCGTAGCTGTGCTGTAATATTTTACGGCTCATTCTTTGCGAAAGAAACTTTTTATGTATCGGATGAATGTCATACAAATCGCCCAGCTCCATTGACGTTACCAGATAGTTGTTTTCCGCAATTTCGGTTGCCTTTTGCTGCTGCTCTCTTGTAAATGCCCAGTTGTTTCCGCTGACAAATCTGTCATCGGTCTGCTGCGGTTCTTCGCTCCAATAGCTGCTGAAGGACGCAAGCTCTATAGCATAAAAAGCCATATCCTTATTTTCAAAGGTATCTCTCATGCAATCCATAAATGTCAAATACTTTTCCAGATAATTTTCGCTGTTATTGGATTCGCCCTGATACCATATCATTCCCTTAACTCCGAACGGTGCTATTCTCGAAACCATTGCGTCATAAATAACACCCTCAACGTAAAAAGCGTTCGGGCCGTGAGGCAGCCACGGTACAGGTATGAAAGGCATACCTGCGGTTGCCCTTACTCCCTTTTGTCTGACCTCCTCAACCTCGTCATAATCTATTGCATTATAAAATTCTTCCCACTTCTTCAAGCCCTCTTTATACTTTTCCTCATATTCTGCCATATCAAGCTTTTCAACCATTTCATTATACGATTTCAAAGCCGGCTTTAAGCTTTCCGCTCTGTTATAATAATCACGGCTTATAAATGTTTCTATGGCAACTCCGCCCCAGTTACACGAAATAACTCCGACAGCAACCCCCAATTTTTCCTGCAATTCCTTTGCGGCATAATATCCGACAGCTGTAAAATGCAATGAGCTTTCTTCATTGCACAGCTTCCATGGAGTATCCTCTCCCGTTGTTTTTTCAAAGTGCCAGCCATGAAGTCTGACATCCTTTTTCGTTCTTCTCGGAACGGTGAAAAGTCTTAACATATCATTGTCGGAGTGCTTTGCTTCTTCAAGTCCGTATTCGGTTCTGAAAAGCGGCATTTCCATGTTTGACTGTCCGCAGGCAAGCCATACCTCACCCACATAAACGTCCTTTAAAATAACTTCTTCTCCGTCAAGACTGATTTTCATCTCATAAGGGCCGCCGTAGTTCTCTTCGGGCAGCGCAACGCACCACTTTTCTCCGTCCGCCTCATGCTCGATTGCTTTGCCGAGAAATTCCACTTTGACTTTTCCCTTGCCCTCGCCGAAAACCTTAATCGGCTTGTTTGCCTGTACTACCATATGATCCGTAAAAATACTCGCTAACTTCATATCTGTTCTCCTTTTAAATTTTTCCCGTTTCGGTTGATTGTAAAACAAAGGCTTTACAATTTAAATTGCTTCGGAATAATTCTATCACACAAGTGCGGAATTGTAAATAACTAAATCGCTTTTTATAATATAATTATACAAAATAGAAAATAATCATATAAATCAGCTGATAAATTTGATTTTCAAAAACAATGCGCCGTCCTATCAAGACGACTTGACGGCGCGCTTTTTTCGGTTTACAGCGTTTATTTACTTTTTAAACATTGAAAACAGACCCTCTTTTTTATACGGCTCGGTTTCAACGCCTTTGAGAGTATAACCGGTTGACTTGATTGTTTCCTCAATGCGGTCATTGTCAAGCGGTTCCTCGCTTATAATAACCGTTTCGCCCTTTGAATGTGATGACGTTACCTTTTTCACCTCAAACGCATTGCGGATTGCGTCATTTACGTGTGATTCACACATTCCGCACATCATACCGTCAATTTTTAAAGTTGTTTTTGTCATAATAATCCTCCTTCTCGCCGTAAGGCGATATAAATCTCAACGTGGAAAATATGCAGACAGGTTGCCTTTTTGAGAGATGACGGCGTATGTTTATACTCCCAACCTCAAAAAGAGGTAAGATGCCAATCAGATTTTTCACGTTAATCACTCATTTATTATTTTATTGATATAACCTTATAGCCCTCTTTTTCCACAGCCTCTTTCAGCTTGTTTTCATCCGTTGTATCATTCAACACAACGATTGCTTTTCCGGTTTTATGGTCTGCCGATACGGATTTAACCTCCGGAAGCTGTTCAAGTGCCTTTTTCACCCTTTCCTCGCAATGACCGCACATCATACCCTTTATTTTTATTATCCTTACATTTTCCTGCTCTTGCGTATCGCTGTCACGTTTAATCCTTTTATCCCGTTTTGAACCGTTTATTTTGAAAAGGTTCAAACGCAGCGCATTTGTGACCACGCACACGCTCGACAGGCTCATAGCAGCAGCTCCGAACATCGGATTCAGCGTAAACCCGAACCGTACAAAGCAGCCTGCCGCCAGAGGAATCCCTATCACATTATAGATAAACGCCCAGAAAAGGTTTTCATGAATATTTTTAAGAGTCGCACGGCTTAAGTGTATTGCCGCCGGTACATCGGAAAGTCTGCTTTTCATCAGCACTATGTCGGCAGCATCTATCGCAACATCAGTTCCCGCGCCTATCGCAATGCCGACATCAGCGCTTGTAAGAGCCGGTGCGTCATTGATTCCGTCACCAACCATAGCAGTTCTTCCCTGTTCCTTAAATGAGCGTATAACGCTTTCCTTTCCGTCCGGCAAAACTCCGGCTATAACCTCGTCAACGCCTGCCTGTCTGCCTATCGCCTTAGCCGTCCGCTCGTTGTCGCCGGTCAGCATAACAACACGGATACCCATATCGTGAAGCTCTTTTATTGCTTTTCGGCTGTCAGCTTTAATTGTATCGGCTACGGCTATTATTCCGAGAAGATCATTTCCGTACATAAACAATAACGGAGTTTTCCCCTCCTCGGAAAGCTTTTCTGCCTTTTTGCACATTTCACCGGACACCTGTGTTTTTCCGCTTATAAATTCCAGACTTCCGCCTGTCAGCCTTTGACCTCCGATTTCGGCTGTCAGACCGTTTCCGGGCAATGCCGAAAAATCCGTTATATTGTTCGGGCTAATGCTCAATTCCTCGCTTTTTTGCATTACTGCTTTTGCCAGAGGGTGTTCGCTTTTGGCTTCAAGAGAAGCGGCATAGCTCATAAGCTCATTTTCGGTATATCCGCTGTTCGGGATTATATCGGTAACTTTCGGCATACCCTCTGTTATGGTTCCTGTTTTATCAAGCGCGGCAATTTTTATTTTTCCGGCGTTTTCAAGTGTTTCGGCATTTTTAAACAGTATGCCGTTTTTCGCACCGAGTCCGTTTCCTACCATAATCGCCACAGGGGTTGCCAGGCCCAAAGCGCACGGACAGCTGATTACAAGCACCGATATTGCACGTGCAAGAGCAAAGCTGAATTCTTTTCCTATAATAAGCCATACGATAAGAGTTATAACCGAAATTGTAATTACTATCGGTACAAACACTCCCGAAACCTTATCGGCAATTTTGGCAATCGGAGCTTTTGTTGCGGCAGCGTCGCTGACCGTCTTTATTATCTGCGACAGAGTTGTGTCCTCGCCCACTCTCGAAGCCTCGCATTTTATAAATCCCGATTGATTTATCGTTGCCGCCGATACGCTGTCGCCGACCGTTTTATCCGCCGGTATGCTTTCTCCCGTGAGCGCCGATTCATTGATCGCACTGCTTCCGTCAACTATTATTCCGTCAACCGGTATGCTTTCTCCGGGGCGAACCACAAAAATATCTCCCTTTTTAACCCTTTCGACAGGTAACCTGATCTCCTTGCCGTCTTGAATCACAACGGCAGTCTGCGGTGCAAGCTTCATCAGACTTTTCAGTGCGTCTGTTGTTTTTCCCTTTGATTTTGCTTCAAGCGTTTTTCCGAGAGTGATAAGCGTCAGTATCATAGCGGCGGATTCAAAATAAAATTCGTCCATGTACGTCATAACGTCAGCCATGTTTCCGTCTGTCTGTGCCCTCGTCATTGCAAAAAGCGCATATACGCTCCAAATAAACGACGCAGACGATCCCAGTGCAACCAGAGTATCCATATTCGGCGCTCTGTTTAATAAGCTTTTATATCCGCTTATAAAAAATTTCTGATTTATCACCATGATGATAACCGTCAAAAGCAGCTGAACAAGTCCCATAGCGACATGATTTCCGTCAAACCATTTCGGCAGCGGAAAATTCATCATCATGTGTCCCATCGAAAAATACATCAGAATCAGCAAAAATATCAGCGAGGCTGTCAGACGCTTTCTTAAAACAGGCGTTTCCTTATCCTCCAAAGGATCGTTTTTTTCATATGCCGCATCGCCGTGTGAATTCTTTGGTATTGCTCCGTAGCCGGCATTTTCAACCGCCTTGATTATTTCGCCGGTTTCAGCACTTCCCTCAACCGCCATCGAGTTTGTCAGCAGACTAACAGAGCATGAGGTTACGCCGTTCACTTTTGACACGGCTTTTTCAACCCTCGCCGAGCAAGCCGCACAGCTCATTCCCGTAATTGTATACTGTTCCATATTTTTTGTTCACCAAATCCTTTCATAAAAACGGGTTTTAAGAAAATTGCATTTGATATTTTCAACCGCCGTAAGCTATCTCATGAGCTTTTGTATCGTAGCCGTAAGCTCATCGATAACCTCGTCCCTGCCCTCTCTTATATCTCTTGCCACGCAGGTGTGAATATGGCAGGACAAAAGCTCTTTATTGAAAGCATTGACGGCAGCGTTTATTGCAGCCGACTGTATGAGAATGTCATTACAGTAAGCGTCCTTTTCTATCATAGACTGTATTCCTCTCACCTGCCCCTCTATTCTTTTCAGCCGGTTTAAAAGCCGTTTTTTATCTTCTTCGGCACGAAATGTATGCTTTTCGCCGCAGCAGCATTGATTATTATCCGTATAAATCACCTCCATACCCTGTAGGGGTATTTTTATTATATACCCCCAATAGGTATTTGTCAATACTTGTTTATTATTTTTTGTAATTTTGCGAAAAAATATCAAAAAAATCTAACCGCTTCAAAAAAATTGCATAAAGCTATTGACATTCTTTGAAATTTGTGATAAAATACCTCCTAAAGCAAACATATGTTCGTATTCATGCTTTCAAAGGAGGATAATTTATGTATATTTTGTTTTATTTGTAGCATTGAGCAATTATCTCGTCGCACAAAACATATTTTCAAATTAAAGGAGAGTAGTTATGACTTATAAATTTATATTGAATCATGAAATAATAAGAGGCCGTCCGGGATTGACGCTTTACACCGGAAATTCAGCGTCATACCGTTTTGAATTTGCTTTTGACACGGAATGGACAGGCTTGCAGAAATTCGCAACCTTTTCGGACGGAGAAAATACATATGTATCTCCTCTTATCAATAACCGTGTCGAAGTACCGTCTGAATTTTTGCAGCAGCCCGGAAGCTTTTTTTTCGGAATATATGCCACCGCCAACGATGAAATCAAACGTGTGTCAAGCAACATTGTCAACGTGACGGTTTTGCAGGGTGCATACTCGAAGGGCACAAAGCCGTCTGCACCCACAAAGGACTTATGGGAAAGCCTGATTTCAAAATCAGTGCCGATTATCGGCGAAAACGGCAACTGGCTGTTCTGGGATTTTGAAGAAAGCAAATACGTTGACAGCGGAAAACCAAGTGCGGCGCAATATAATGATGAAGCCGTCAACCGGCGCATTACCGCACTTGCAGAGGAAACCGTAAAAAAAGAAGATAAAACCATTATATCAGTCCTCACCGAAACATCACCGAGCATTACGCTTGCGGACAACACGGAATTTATCTTTACCGCAGAGCTTGAAGAGCTTAAAATATCTCTGCCGCAAAATGCGACAGAACCGTATATCTGTTCCGTGGTCTTTAATTCGGGAGAAACTCCGACAGGTGTAGTGTACACTACGGGAAGTATTTATTTTAAGGGAATCAATTGCACAGGTTCAACTTTCACACCAACCGCAAACAAGCATTACACGCTTATGTTTGTTTATGATTCAATGGAATTGATATGTTATGTCAGCGCAAAGCCTATCAATGAAATTATATTATTTTCAACAGCAGATACAGATGAAGCAACTGTTGCAAATAATGAAACGGTTGCGGAAGAACCCGAAAGCGAACCGAATGAGGTGATTTGATGAACTACTTACAAAAAAAGAAACAGGCGATAATCATGATGTTGGCGGCGCAGATTATTAAAACGGCACAGGGTTATCCTGTGACTGTTAATGACTGCGAGAGCGGAACGGCGGTTGACTATACTGTTTGGGGGAATACTATAGCAGACGGTGATACAGTAATGTATGTCGGTGACAAAACAAAAAATCTGATACCGTATCCATACCATGAAAGCACAAAAACCGTAAACGGCATTACTTTTACAGATAACGGTGATGGAAGTGTTACCGTCAGCGGAACTGCAACAGAATATGCGGATTTTAATTTTGTTCAGGCTTTGCCTTGCAGACCTAATCAGGCATATACCATTGTGAAAAACGGTGTTGATGTCAATAATGTTTCATTTGTGTTTTGCGATGTCAACGAAAACGGAACAATTACCCGTGAAACAGTTTCAACAACAAGAGAAAAAACATTTACTGTTACCACATTGGCAAGCACAGCATATATCAAACTATTAATGAAGCGTCAAAATAATGCGGAATGTACTGGCACTGTAAAGCCTACATTAGAACTCGGCACAACAGCAACCGAATATGAGCCGTACGGGTATAAAATTCCGATTGTAAATTCAAGTAAAAATCTGATACCGTATCCGTACCATGAAAGCACAAAAACCGTAAACGGCATTACTTTTACAGATAACGGTGACGGAACAATCACAGTAAACGGAACTGCAACAGCCGATTCAAGATTACTGATAAAATACGACACATCGCTTTTAACCGTAGATACAGGCAAAAGTTATGTTTTGTCAGGCTGTCCCGCAGGGGGAAGCACGTCAACATATCTGTTGTTGGCATTTGATAACAAGAGCGGATACGGCGATTTGGGAAAGGGTGCTGTGTTTACTCCGAAAACAAACAAGCTTGAATTATCAATAAGAATATACTCCGGTGCAACGGTCGAAAATCTTACTTTCAAACCTCAACTTGAGCTTGGCGAAACGGCAACAGAATATGAGCCGCACCGCGCGCCCTCAACGGCAAACATATATCTTGATGAGCCTTTGAAGCAGGGCGAAAGCATTAATTTCGGTGCGGATAATCTGCCCGGACTGCAATTGTTTAAGGGCAGTAATGTTATTACGGCAGATACAGCAGTAAAGCCGTCTGACATAGAAATACGGTATACCATAAAGCAATAAAACAATTCACACACGGCTGACATACAAAGCAGCGGCACATCAGTGCCGCTGCCGTCATTTTATCAAACAGGATTTACTATTGACAATGCGCAGTATTTTTCATCAAAATGCTCCGCAAAGCGTTTTTTAACGTCCTCAAAGGTTATTTTTTCATAGCATGAAAAATAATCAAAATAATCAATATCCATGAAGCTGTCGGCAAGGAAAGTATGCGCAAAGCTTTCAATGTCATTATACGATCGAATGTATTTCCCCCAAACCGCTTTTTTTGCTCTGTTATATGCCGCTTCATCAAGTCCCTTTTCGTGAAGCTCATTGATATATTGAATAACCGTATCATATACTTTCTTCGGCTGCTTTGACTCGCCCTCGATCGCAGTATATGAATAATCGATCTGCGGATTATATTCAGCACCGAAATTAGGGGTAATCAAACCTCCGCCGTAAAGCTTTTCATAAAGCGGCGAGCTTTTTGAAAACAGCATTTTTACAAGTATTTCCGTTTCTATCGATTTTTTCAAAAGCTTCTCACCGCCGTATCCGACATCGTTATCCTTAAAGCCCATAACAAACATCGGCACCGAAACAGAAAGGCTTATTTCCTTACATTTTTCAGCAATTTCTTTAGGTTCCTCCGGATATATTCTCTTTATCTCCTCATTAAACGGTTCATTCTTTATAATACTTTCCTCTATTACCTTTAAAATTTTTTCCGGTTCAAAATCACCCGTAACAAAAAGGGTCATATTAGACAGGTTATAAAAGGTATTGTAACATTTATAAAGTAACTCCTTATCTATTTTCGCTATTGATTCAACCGTACCGGCAACATCTTTTTTTACCGGATTGTTCGCATAAAGACAGCCCAGAAAATTAAAGAACACACGCCAATCCGCAGAATCGTCATACATTTTTATTTCCTGACCTATTATTCCCTGTTCCTTTTTAACGCTTTCTTCGGTAAAATATGGTTTTTGAACATAATCCATGAGAACTCTCAGATTATCCTCAAAATTTGACGCCGCCGAAAAAAGATATGCGGTCATGTTAAAGCTTGTGAAAGCGTTTGCATTTCCGCCGAAGCGTGAAAAGCTGTCAAACACGTTTGAGCCGTCCGGCATATCAAACATTTTATGTTCAAGGTAGTGCGCTATTCCGTCCGGCACTTTTGTCGGGGTATTTTCTCCCGGTACAACAAATTCCGAATCAACCGACCCGTATTTTGTTCCGAAAATCGCATATCCCGAGCTGTAGCCCTTTCTCGGCATGATATATATTTTCAAACCGCTTTTATGCACTGTAAAGTACAGACTTTCACCGGTCTGTGAATTTTTTTTACATTCTAAACTCATTTAAAACCTCCGTTCCGCCGCCTGCGGCTGTTATTATACTATTCATTTTTTCCCGTAAGAAAGTATACTGTATTTTCTTTTATTTTTTCGGCAGCCGCTTTTATTTCCTCTTTCGTAACGGCGTTTATCTTTTCTTTGAATTTTTCAATATCGGCTTCAATTCCGAGATATATGCAGTCAAGCACGTAAAGCTGCATATACCGCTGATCGTCATAATAAGAATCGAGAGCGTTTATTGCGGCGATTTTGCTGAAGTTAAATTCATCGTCCGATATTTCGCCGTCCTTTAACGCTTTAAGCTGTATGCATATTTCGTCGTATGCCTTTTTAAAGTTTTCAAATTCGATTCCTGCGTCAACAAGCACAATTCCGTTATACTTGTTCAGACGGCTTGCGGCATAATATGCTAAGCTAAGCTTTTCTCTTACATTATTGAAAAGCTTGGAAAATGTCCCTGCACCGTAAATACTGTCGGCAAGCAGCATTGCCGGATATTCTGCCGAAAGCGCATTGATCCCGGTAGTATACCCTATAACAAGCTTTCCCTGCGTAACTTCAAATTTGTCCGTAACGTTTTTCGTATCTGCGTCAAAGCTGACGGCAGCTTGCTTTTCATAAACCGCTTCAGTAAATTCGAGCTTTTCGGTATACTTTTTAATTTCCTCCGTAAGCTTTTCACAGTCTGCCTCTCCGGCAACAAAAATATCTATCTGTGATGAGGTTATTATCTTTTTGTAATGCGCATACAAATCCTTTGCCCCGACAGAATCAAGCTGCTCTGCCGTTCCGTATTTGGAAATTGCAAAAGCGCTGTCCTTACACATTTCTTCGGTACATCTTGTGATTGCATATGTTCTTTTATCGTTTATCAGTGCGTCAATTTTATCCTTTACCGTTTTCTTTTCTCTTTTAACTGTTTCCAAATTGAACGCTCCGCATCTGACGGCCGGCTCAAACAGCACGGACATCAAAAGCGAAATAAGCTCTGATACAAGCGGCTCTCTGTTCGGCGCATATCTGTCCGAAATTGTTTCGGCGTCGAAAAATATCACCTGATTATCGCCGTTTTTAAGCACTCCGCCGTTAAGCTTTGCGCCGTAAAGCTCCTCAAGACGTTCGTTTATTGCCATGATTGTCGGATATTTTTTACAGCCGCTTTTCAGCACATAAGGAAGCACCGCATTATATGCCGCTTCCTCCTCGGAAAGCCTGCGCCTTATATATACTCCGACAACCGTTGTTTTCAGCTTCTTCATTTCAATATAATGAAGCGATGTGTTTTTATTTACAACAATTGTTTTTTTCATATAAAATACCAAACTCCTTTCCAAAGTCCGCAATCGGATAATTAAACGGATTCTCTGTCATTATATTATTTTACTATCATTTACAATATTTGTCAACTATCCGACAAAGCTTTCTATTTCTTCAAATGTTAAATTTTTGTGAAGTGCCAGATTTATTCCGTTTGCTATTGTTTTTGCGGTCTTTTCTATCACTGAATCTATGTCCTTCGGAGTTACCATCAAAACGCCTATATTTTGAGAAATTGTGTTTTTTATCATTTCATTTCTCAGCTCGTCATTTGATTTACGGCTCTGCGTGCTTTTCTCAACCATATCTATGCAGTCGCTTGCAATGGTCGCTGCGTCGACAACGGTCGGAACTCCGATTGAAATAACCTTTACTCCGAGCGTCTCCTCATTCAAGCCCTCACGCTTGTTGTTCACACCCGATCCGGGATTTATACCGCAGTCGGAAAGCTGGATTGTTGTGCTTATTCTGTCAAGGCTTCGGGAAGCAAGTGCGTCAACGGCTATCACCAAATCGGGGTTTGTCTGCGATACGATTCCCTTTATTATTTTTGACGTTTCTATCCCCGTTGTTCCGAGTACTCCGGGCGCAACCGCACATACGGAAGAAATATCATCGGAAAGAAAATCCGCCATACGCTCCTTCATGTGATTCGTTATCATAAGATTGGAAACAACCTCCGGTCCGAGTGCGTCGGGGGTAATGTTTCTGTTTCCCAAACCGGCAACAAGCGTTTTTGTTCCCGAACCGGGCTTTGCCATTTCTCTTATTTCCTCCGCCAGAAGCATACACACCTTTTTGTAAACCTCGGTATCGTATTTTATTTCGGGTGCTTCTATCGTTATATATGTTCCTTTCGGTTTCCCCAGCGCTTTTTCTCCGTTTTCGTTGAGAATTTTTATTTTTGTTTTTGTAATGCTGCCGGTTTTCGTCACATCGGAATCCACTCCGTCTATTTTTTCGGCTTTTTCCTCGCTGCACTGTACAAACATTTCCTGTGCCTCCAAAGCCAAATCTGTTCTTATCGTCATCATCTGTCAATCCTTTCCGTGCGATTTTAAAAAATAAATATACACTATGTTAAAAAATACAATTATCTTTTATTCTTGCAAATATAAAAGAATTTATTCAAACCGGCAAACATTTTACAGCTGTTTTGCTGTTTGACAAAATATTTAATGAAATGTATAATAAAAATATCACCTTTTTGTATTTTCATGCGTGTTAATAGTGAAAGGAGGCTGAAAACAATGCATAATCAATCAGTACGGCCGACTGATGATGAAATCGAAAACACTGTTAATACTTATTACAACATGCTGTTCAAGCTTTGTTTTACCAATCTCGGAAACATAGCCGACGCAGAGGACGCAGTATCGGACACAATACTCAAATACATGACAAAATCGCCCCCATTTAACGATGATGAGCATTGCAGAGCATGGCTTATACGGGTTGCCGTAAACACCTGCAACAGTATGCACCGTTTTAAAAAGCGGCACGATTATATATGCATAGACGATTGCAGGACGCTTGCGGCACAGGATAGTGATGTTACGGTAATTGAGGAGGTTTTAAAGCTGCCCGAAAAATATAAAACCGTTCTTCATCTGCATTATATCGAGGGTTATAAAATCTCGGAAATTGCCGGAATACTTCATATATCGTTATCGGCGGTAAAAAAGCGGCTGCAATATGCCAGAGACAGGTTAAAGCTTGAATACGGAACGGAGGCTTGTAATGAAAGATAAAGATTATATCAATGTGGTAAACAACATGAACATTTCGGAGGAATACAAAAACAAGTTGTTGAGAAAAATCCGAAATTCAAACAAAAAGGAGAGTTTTATTATGATTAAAAAGAAAATTATATTAGCAGCCGCAGCGGCTGTTATGATTATAGGTGCGGCGGCATATGCCGCTTCAAGCGGACTTGTGACCGGCTGGTTTTCGGGTTCAAGCTCGATTCCCGACTACACACAGCTCCCGACAAAAATCGAATGTCTTAAGGATGTAGGATACGAACCGATTCTTATTGACAGCTTTGAAAACGGTTATGTCTTTAAAAACGGAAATACAGTAGACAATAACAGAACGGACGAGAGCGGCAATTCGGTTGAAAAATTCAAGTCATTCTCTTTCACCTATGAAAAGGACGGAGATTTGGTCTATTTTGATCAGAGCCGTTACACCTCCGAAAGCGCCCCGAGTGAGCACCGTCACAAGGAAGAATCGGTTTTGACCGAAAACGGGGTTGATATTTACTATTATGCCGACAACTACAAATTCGTACCGCCCGGTTATGAGCTTACCGATGAGGATAAGCTCTCAGAGGAAAACGGCGATCTCGTTATTTCCTACGGCTCCGAAAAGGTTGAGTATTCAAGCATGACCTATGTCGGCTGGCAGGTCGGCGATATGCATTACGGCTTAATGCAGATGGACGGAAATCTTTCAAAAGAGGATTTGATACTCATGGCAAAGGAAGCCGTAAATTACAAAAACAATTGATTCATATTTCTGTAAAAGGTATATCAAACATTTTATAATCGGAATATAAAAATAAATTTTCCGCCGTCTTCTTAAAGAAAACGGCGGAAAATTTTTATAATCTGCCTTTAACTTCTGTATAATCATTCAACATATGCATACTCGCCGATAAACAACGCTTCGTTTTCGGTATTGTCCATAATGACAAACGTAAACGGTCTGTCAAGACAAAGCTTCTCCGGCTCATCGGGCATTGCGCTTGTACATTCCATGATAACGGCTGTTACAGCCGCCGCCTCAGTTCCGTTCTCATCAACGTCTATATAGGTCTTTTGGAGAACCTTATCTATATACATCGAGCCTTTATCGAACATCGGAGAAAATTCAGCCTGTCCTGTAAACGCTTTGTTTATGCCAGCCGTTTTCAGCACATCGTTAAGATTTTTCGAATACTCTATTTTGAATTTGGGCATAGACAAATTAATGTTTGAGCTTGACAGGAGATTTTTGCTTTTACACTTTGAAATCAGCTTGCACGGATTAATTGCAGTATCCGAATCGGGCATCAAAATGTACATACTTATATCGGCGCCGTCAAGAGTTTCTGTACGCACATAATTTCCCTTATTATCAAAAATATCGGAACGGTTTGTGTACGGCAGTTCAATAATTCTTACATTGTCCGTATAGGCGTTATTGAAATGTGCGGTTGTATTCATAAAGTCGGTTTCGGTTTTATCTCCGTTACGCTCATTGAATACGTCCTTTTGAGTCGCATTTTTTTCAAACCGGTTAAGCCATGTTCCTTTGAAATAAATTGCGTTTATCAGAACAGAGTCAAAATCGGAGCTGTCAATAATGCTGTCAATTTTTTCGTTTGTGCTTTCTTTAACCCATCCGTTTATGCGGCTAAGTGCGTTATCGTTCGTTACCGCTTCCGCAGAAGCTTTATAATACTCCGAAATCAGCTTTTTATAGCCCTCGGAAAAGCTCATATCGTTATTGCTGTTGTTTATCCAGACAGAATTTGAAATGTTCAGCTTGATAATATCGGATTTTGAGTATTTTTCAATCAGTTTTTCCGATTTTGCATTAAATTCGTTAAGATTATCTATTCCCACAGCCCTGATTATCTCATCACGGGTTTCTCCGGAGGCTCCGTTTGCGGCAAGTGCAAGAGCCATTTTTGCCGACAGCGGAGAAAACATATAGTTTGAATTTGAATCGGCATAATAATTCAATAAGTCTGCAAATTCACCGTTACCCTTTTTCGGTACGATGTCAAACAGCCTTGCAGCCGCAGCTACAGCCTGTTCCACCGTCAGATTTTCTTTCGGTGAAAACTTATCCTCTCCCATACCGTTCATAATGCCGTGAAAGGTTATGTTATAAATTGCGTCAACCGCACTGTCCGACATATCCTTTTCGTCTATGTACATATAACTTGACAAAAGACGGGTTTCGTATACGTCCTCAATTTCTGTCAGCTTGCAGATATTATAGAGTATTTCCGCCGCTTCTTCTCTTGTAATAAAAGAATCGGGTGCAAACTCCGTTTCGGATTTTCCTCTGATTATTCCGAGATTTGCAAGAACACCCGGAATCGGAGAATCAACATCGTCAAAAAAAACCTTTGATTCCGATCCTGATGTGATATAGCCGTAATGATTAAGATAATCATATACTATTCCGGCAAATCCGAGCCTTGTTATATTTTTTGTATAGTCCTTTATGTTTTCCGCAGACGTGCCTATTCCCGACTGAACATACCTACTTATAATCTGATCCGACCATGATGAATTTTTGTAATCGGCGCCCTGTGCGGAACAGCTTGCGGACATGAACGACGCCGCAAGAATAGCTGAAGCCGCCGGCAAAATTGCTTTGTTCATTAAAATCCCTCCTGAAAATATATTTGTTACTATAAATATAGTTACAAATAATGGAAAGGTTCATTTATTTATCACGTTCTTTTGGTAAATTTATTTCCGCACGGACAGCTTATCTCAATTTTCCCCTTGCCTTTCGGTACTTTCAGATGCTTTTTGCATTTGGGGCATACATAAATTTTGTGAGTCGGACGAGCCTGCGCTCTTTCGCGCGAAAGCTGCGCCGAATTTCTGAACACAAAAGCCACCTTATTAAAATATGTCATAAAAAAGTCATTTTCTTTATGTCGCTGATAAAGGTTTGTGGAGAAAATTCTGTATATTGCAAAGACTATGATAATCAGACTTATCAGATAAAGTGCAAAGCTTCGCGAAAATGCGGCTATATTTCTTGTGATCAGATATATAACCGCCAAAAATGCCGTCAAGCCGTCAAATCCGTTTCTGCCGTACATAAATTGCTGTAATTTGTATAGAAAACCGTTCATTATTATTCCTCCTTTTCACCGCCGTGCGGCGACAAAAATCTCAACATGAAAAGTATGCTCTTTCGGAGCGTTTATTCAATTATATCATATATATAGGTAAAAGTCAAAGAACAATATGTTAATAAAGTTAAAAAGAATTTATTACGGTATGATAGTGAAAAATAATGTCAAACAATGTTAAATTTTAAGAAAATGTTACGGAAAATGTTATTTGTTAACAAATCAACATAGGTGAAAAATGTTACGGATTTCAAAATTAATATTTTGTTAACAATTAAAAAATCAAGTATTTATGCGGTGTCAGAGGGTGTATCATTACAAATTCATTACAAAAGTATAAAAAACAGCGTAAAAAAGTTTGACAAATGAGTTTATATGTAGTATAATAGTTGTGTAATATTTAAGTAACATAAGAGGAGATCATGATGATGCACAATTTTAAGCATACCATAGCCGCTTTTCTTGCGGTAGCATTAATCAGTTCATTAGCAGTGTCTCAGGCTGCCGAGATATCCTCGGCAAATGCCGATAAAATTGATAAAAAAGTTGAAGAAATACTCTCGGTATCCGATTCAAACGGTGATGAAACCTCCGATGTCGTTTACATAGACGGACAAAAGCCGGAGGAAGCACAGCCTTTATCTGAGGAGGAAATTCAGACAAGAAAAGAAAATGTTGATTTCATCAGCGCAAGCGAAGCAAGCGTAAGCTATGCCGACAGCAAGCTGGAGCAGATGAAGCCGTTTGAACCGATAACAGGCTATGTTGTAACCACCACCGGCGGTCTTAACGTAAGAGCCGCAGAAAGCCTTGATTCGGAAATACTTTCAAGTCTTACATACGGTCAGATGATAGATATTATCGGCGAGTCGGACGAATGGTACACGATTCCTTACGGTGATGAAGGCGGTGTGGGTTATGTATTGAAAGAATATATATCCACATCATACGAGGAAGCCAAGAAAATTCTTCTTGACAGCGTAATGTATGAGTCCGGCGTTGTAAACGTTGAGGGCGGTTCTCTTAACGTAAGAAGCGGCGCAGGAACCGAAGATACAGTCGTAATCGATCAGATTGCAGACGGTGACTGCATAGTTGTCCTCAACCGCGTCAATGACGAATGGATGAAGGTTTATTACGGAAACAACTACAGCACCGGATATGTAATGTCAAAATATGTCGACATCGGAGAAATGGTTGCAAGAGATAAGGTTGCGCAAAACCGTGTTGACAGAATCAATGCAATATCGGACGACGGTATATTCGTTGTTTCGGGTGCATATGTAAACTGTCGTCAGATGCCTACCGAAAACGCAAACGTTATAAACACATTTGCAAACGGTGACAAATGTCTGATTGTCAGCGAAGGTTCGGAATGGACAAAGATTGCATACGGTCCTTACAGAATCACAGGATATGTAAAATCCGATTACGTTATGTCGCAGGACGACTACAATGCAATGATAAAGGCACGCGAAGCAAAGGCAGCCGCAGAACTCGCCGCAAAGAACGCAAAAACCGCTCAAGCAAAGAAAGCCGCTCAGCAAGCAGCAGCAAAGGCTGCGTCGGCTTCTTCATCGAAAAAAAAGACTAAAACAAAATCCGAAAGCAAGTCAAACCCCGCACCCAGCTCAAAGGGACAGTCTATTGTAAATGCAGCCGCAAAGTATCTGGGCGTTAAGTATGTTTACGGCGGTTCTTCACCATCGGGCTTTGACTGCTCGGGACTTGTTCAATATGCTTGCAGACAGGCAGGAATTTCGGTAAACCGTACATCAAGAGCGCAATACAGCAACGGAGTTGCAGTTTCAAAGAGCAACCTGCAGGCAGGAGATTTGGTATTCTTCTCAAAAGGAAACGGTATTTCTCACGTAGGTATTTATGCCGGCAACGGTCAGGTAATTCACTCTCCCAGACCCGGTAAGTCGGTATGCTATATTCCGCTGTCAACAATATGCGGTTATTCGACATATGTAGGAGCGCGCAGAGTATATTAATTAAATAATTCACTAAGGGTTTGCAGACATATCTGCAAACCCTCAGTTTTTTATTTCAGATTCTTGATTTTTTTATCGGATAACATAAAGCTTATCTGTCCTTCATTCTCTTTGCAAGCGCTTCGCTTCCGTAAGCTCCCGACATACACAGATCCTCTTCGATTCTCAAAAGAGCGTTGTATTTTGCCGTCCTCTCCCCTCTTGACGGTGCGCCGGTTTTTATCTGACCGACATTAAGCGCAACTGCAAGATCTGCAATTGTTGTATCCTCCGTTTCTCCGCTTCTGTGCGACATAACCGCACTCATTCCTGCCTTATGAGCCATTTCGACCGCTTCAAGCGCCTCCGTGAGAGTGCCTATCTGATTAACCTTGACCAAAATAGAATTGCCCGATCCTGTCTTTATTCCTTTATCAAGTCTTTGCGTGTTGGTAACAAACAAATCGTCGCCGACAAGCTGAACCTTATCGCCCAATTCTCTTGTAAGCTCTTTCCAGCCCTCCCAGTCCTCCTCGGCAAGACCGTCCTCAATCGAGATAATCGGATATTTCATAACCAATCCTCTCCAATATTCGATCATATCGTGACTGCTTCTGACAATCCCGGATTTCTCCGCCTTGTAGCTGCCGTCGGGCTGCATCCATTCGCTTGCGGCTGCGTCAATAGCAAGCATGAAATCCTTTCCCGGCTTGTAGCCTGCTTCTTCTATTGCTTTCACAAGCAATTCCAGTGCCTTTTCGTCCGTTTCGAGATTCGGTGCAAAGCCGCCCTCATCGCCTACCGCTGTTATTCCACCCTCTTTTGCTACTATCGATTTCAGTGTATGGAACACTTCGCAGCACTGTCTTAACGCTTCGGAAAAGCTTGCAGCGCCTACGGGCATTATCATGAACTCCTGAATATCCACGTTATTGTTTGCGTGTGCGCCGCCGTTTAAAACATTCATCATCGGTGTTGGAAGTCTGTAGGAATTTGTGCCGCCCACATATCTGTAAAGCGGTATTCCAAGACTGTCGGCTGCGGCGTGTGCCGCAGCAAGCGAAACCGCAAGAATTGCATTTGCGCCAAGCTCTCCCTTGTTGGGTGTGGAATCGAGAGCGCACATCTTTTTATCTATTGCTCTTTGGTCAAGCACATTCATTCCGATTACGCAATCGGCTATTTTATCGTTAATATTCTCAACCGCTTTTTTTACTCCCTTGCCCATGTACCTGTTTTTATCCCCGTCCCTCAATTCAACCGCTTCAAACGCGCCTGTTGACGCACCGGACGGAACCGACGCTCTGCCCATTCCCGCATCGGTATATACCTCCGCTTCAACCGTCGGATTTCCTCTTGAGTCGATTACCTCTCTTGCAAAAACATCGGTAATTTCAATGTACTGTTTCATATAGCTTACTCCTTTCAAAAACCGTAATGAAGTTCATCGGGCGAACAATACAAGCATATATTGCATAATTGCCGCACGCAAAATTTATATATACTATTTTTTACAAGTAAGCCTTTTTTATACATTAATTTTAGCCGGAAATACGGGAACGGTAAAAATACGCAGCCGCATTTGCCGCCGCACCCAATTCTCCTATTATCCCCGAAAAAAATTTCACCGCCGCCGGGGTGGCTCTGCCGCTGATTATCCCGTTTGTCAGTCTTGTAAGAATCTGCTTTTCGTCCGGAATTATACCGTCTGCCGCAAAGCCTTTATCCTCCGAATCGGCATATACTTTTGAGAATAATTCATATGCCCTCATAACGCCCTCCAGCAGGTCATCAAAGCGGTACAGCTTTAGGTTATCAATTTCATAAACTCTCGCCGCCTTTTCGATTCCCGAAATTATCTCCTCGGAATACAAAGACCTCGCCTTGTGATAATCGGAAATGTTAAAGCAGTAATACTTTCCCTCAACCCTTGAAAAAGCTTTCAGCGTATCGAAATAACCGAGTTTTACCGCTTTTTCCACCGATTTGGGATCAAAATCCAACAATCCTATTATTTTTTCGGAGCATTTTATGTTAATTCTGTTTATACCCGATTCACTCAGCTCCTTAACAATTCCCACTCCGCCGACATCAACCGTGATAATATCCGTTATTCCCTTTTTTATCAGCATATTGGCAGGTATGTTATCCGCAAATCCGCCGTCAAGATATTTCTTGTCATCGATTACAGCCTGTTTAAGTCCCGGCATTGCCGCACTTGCCATTAAGTAATCTATAAGCTCGCCTTTGGGAATATCCTCTTTAAAAAGCTCAACCGCTTCGCGTTCATTAAGCGAAAACGTTACCAGCCCGAAATCAACGCTGCTTTTTCTGAGCTTTTCCTCATCTATCAGATCATTGAGCAAATTTCTTAACGGCTCGGTATCAAGTCCGTTGTTTTTGTAAATGTATGACATGACAGACGGCATTGTTTTCATTTCAAAAAGATTGCTTCCGACATTTGCGAGTCCATCCGTGGAAACTATTTTTTCGGCTGTTATCGTTTCCCACAATCTGAATGTTTTTTCCGCGTCCCCCTGCGCTATAGCCGCACCGTTGATTGAGCCTATCGACGTGCCGCATATACAGGATACCTCTATCCCCATTTTTTTTAACGCTTTCCATACTCCCATATGATATGCGCCCTTTGTACCGCCTCCGCCGAGAGCCAAACCGTATTTTTTCATAACGTATCACTCCTTTATTCCATGCATTATGCCGATATAATCGTGCTCCGTTTTTTATATTGTACCATGTCATTTTTAACAAGTCAATTACTTATTTTTACTAAGTATTTGCAAAAACGGAAATTTTTCTGCGTAAAGCAATACAAATATTGACACTTTATAACAATTATGCTAAAATAAACATTATAGTTATATAAAAAAACTATAATGTAATAATCATCAGCTGTCAATCACCGATTGCCGGCTGAAGGATCGGAGGACTTTAACATGGACGAAATCAGAGAAATTGCTATGAGAATCAGAGAGCTTCGCGAGGTCTGTGACGTGAGCGTCAGCGAGCTTGCACATGAGCTTAACATTGACGAAGCCGTCTATCGCTCATACGAGGAAAACGGAAAGGACATACCTATAAGCGTGATTTACCACCTTGCAAAAAAATTCAACGTGGACTTTTCCGAGCTGGTCACAGGCACCTCATCAAAGCTTGACACATATCAAGTCGTCCGTAACGGCGGAGGGCTTCTTTCCGACCGTTATCCGGGTTATGTTTTCCGTGATCTTGCATACCGATTTTCAAAGAAAATCATGCAGCCTTTCATAGTAACGCTTGACCCGTCGGATAAGCCTGCAGAGCTTGTCACCCACAGCGGCGAGGAATTTAACCTTGTTCTTGACGGTACCGTTATTGTCACCTTTGACAACCAGGAGCTTGTATTAAACAAAGGCGACAGCATATACTTTAACCCCAAGCATCCGCACGGGCAAAAATGCGGCTCGGAAACGCCGGCAACTTTTCTTACCATGATTGCCGAATAATTCGTGCATACAACCGGCTATGTTTATGAAAGGATTGATTTTTAATGTTGGAAAAATATCTTCCCCGTACCGAATTTGATTCGTATGAGGATTTTAAAGAAAATTATAAAATAAATGCCCCCGAAAGCTTCAATTTTGGCTTTGACATCGTTGACGGCTGGGCAAAAGAGAAAAAAGACTACAGAGCGCTTTACTGGATAAACGACCATGACGAGGAAAAAATATTTACATATGAGGACATAAGCAGACTAAGCAATAAAGCCGCAAACTTCTTTAAATCAAAGGGTTTGAAAAAAGGCTCTGTCGTAATGCTGATTTTAAGACGACGCTGGGAATACTGGATTTGTGCAACAGCTTTAATTAAGCTTGGCGTTATCTTCATACCGGGTACGCTTCAGCTCACAAAAAAGGATATTGCCTACAGAGCCAATGCGGCAGGCATTGAGATGTTTATCTGCGTGAACGATAAATATGTTATTGAGCAAACTGAGCTTGCGCTTCCCGAAATGCCGGGAGTAAAAAACATCGGACTTGTCGGAGATGTTGACCGTGACGGCTGGTTTAACTTTAACAGGGAAATAGAAAAATATCCGGATGTGCTTGAACGTCCGACAGGCGATGACGCTCCCAAAGGCACAGACATTATGCAGATTTATTTCACATCGGGAACAACAGGTATGCCGAAAATGGTTATGCACAATCACTTCCACCCTCTCGGACATATCGTAACCGCAAAATACTGGCAGAGAGTCCGTGAAAACAAGCTTCACATGAGCGTTTCGGACTCAGGCTGGGCAAAATTCGGTTGGGGCAAGATTTACGGTCAGTGGTGCTGCGGCGCAACCGTATTTGCATACGACATGGATAAGTTCATTCCGAAAAGGCTGCTTGAAGTAATGTCAAAATACAAGCTTACAACCTTCTGTGCACCGCCTACGATGTACAGATTCATGCTCCAGGAGGACGTTTCTTCCTACGATTTATCAAGTATACAAAACTGGGCAACCGCAGGCGAGCCTTTAAATCCGGAGGTATACAACAAGTGGTATGAGCTTACCGGCGGAAAAATTCACACCGGCTTCGGTCAGAGCGAGGGTACCGTACTTCTTGCCGATTTTCAGTGGTTTGAGCCTATTCCGGGCGCAATGGGCAAGCCTTCGCCGATTTATGACATTCGTCTTATCAATTCGGACGGTAACGAATGTGAGAGCGGCGAAGAGGGTGAAATAGTTATAATGGATGTTAAAAAGAATCCGCCTATCGGTCTTTTTGTCGGCTACTATAAAAACGAAGAACAAACAAACCTTGCAATGGGCGACGGCAACTACAATCTGAAAGACGTTGCATGGCATGACACCAACGGCTATCATTGGTTTGTCGGCAGACATGACGATGTTATCAAATGCTCCGGCTATCGAATCGGTCCGTTCGAGGTAGAGAGTGCTTTAATCGAGCACCCTGCCGTAATCGAATGTGCCATAACCGCCGCTCCCGACCCGATAAGAGGTCAGGTTGTTAAGGCAACCGTTGTTTTGGCAAAAGGATATTCTCCGTCGGACGAGCTTATCAAGGAGCTTCAGAATCACGTAAAGCACGCAACAGCGCCTTATAAGTACCCGAGAATAGTTGAATTTGTGGACGAGCTTCCGAAAACCCTCGGTGGTAAAATCAAAAGAGCGCAAATCAGAAATTCGGACGCACAGCAAAAATAATAAGTTACGCTAAAAAAATACAGCAAGAGGAAATGACATTAGTTGTTTCCGCAAATAGGTTTATATTTTCAAACCGCCGCTTTTGCAAAAACGGCGGTTATCTATTTATGCAGCTATTCTTTGCAAATGTAAATTAATCTGTTTAAATATGCTGCGTTGTAAAAAGTCCTCTTATTGCTATTAATAAGTCATAAAGGTTATTTCGGCAATAAGAGGACTTTATTTTTTATTATTTTAAATGTTTATGTATCTCCGGCATTTCGGTTTATCTCAAATCAGCCTTATATTACATTCCCGTAAACATACTGACTACTCCTGCACCCAAAACAAGTATCATAGCCGCCGCCAGCACCCAGCATATTATTCTTAACTGTTTTTTTGAAAATCTCATTGTTATCCTCCGTTATACTGTTTTAGAAAAACAGACTCTCTGCCAATATTTTTATCCCTATGCCGATAAGTACAATTCCTCCGACAATTTCTGATTTATTTCCGAACAAATTACCGCATTTGCTACCGATATAAATTCCGGCAAAAGAAAACAAAAACGCTACCGCTCCCACAACAGAGCTTGCGAAAATAATATCAACGCTCATGGCGGCAAAGGATACCCCCACTGCCAGTGCGTCAATGCTTGTTGCCACCGCAAGCACCGTCAGAGTTTTAAACTCCATAGGATTTTTTTCGGCTTCTTCAATCATTTCATTTTCATGAAAAGCTTCATAAATCATTTTTCCTCCGAGAATCACCAGAAGAAAAAATGCTATCCAATGGTCGCACGCTTCAATGTATTTTGCGAACGTTCCTCCGAGAAGATTTCCGACGAACAACATTCCGAACTGGAATACTCCGAAAAACAGCCCTATTTTTAAAGCGTCCGATATCTTAACCTTTTTCAGCACAATTCCGTCAGAAATTGCCACAGAGAAAGCGTCCATTGCCAGACTGACAGCAATAAGGAATAATGTAATAAAATCCAAGCCAGTCACTCCTTTATAATTTATTCAGCTTATTTGTTCTCTATCAGCTGACGTCCCATAAGCACGCCCATAACCGACGCCATCATAAGTCCTCTTGTCCAGCCGCTTGAATCTCCCAGACAGTGCAGTCCCTTGACATTCGTATTAAATTCCTTATCCATTTTAATTCTGTTGCTGTAGAATTTAAGCTCCGGAGAATAAAGAAGTGTTTCAATCGAAGCAAATCCCGGTACAACATGGTCAACGGCATGAATAAAGTTGATTATATTAATCATCGCTCTGTAAGGCATAGCCGCAGTTATATCGCCCGCAACCGCATCGGGAAGCGTAGGCTTAAGGTTTGACTGTGCAAGCTCTTTTTGCCATGTACGCTTTCCGTCAAGTATATCTCCGAAGCGCTGAACAAGTATTTTGCCTGCACCGAGCATATTGGTAAGCTCTCCGACCTTCTGCGCATATTCAATAGGCTGATTGAACGGAACGCTGAAATTATGCGAGCAAAGAATTGCAAGGTTCGTATTATCCGATTTCAGCTCTTTGTAGGAATGACCATTAACAACAGCAAGATCGTTATCGTAATTCTCCTGGCTTACAAATCCTCCCGGATTCTGGCAGAAGGTTCTGACCTTATTTTTGAAAGGCTTGGGATAACCTACAAGCTTTGATTCGTACAAAACCTTGTTTACGGTTTCCATAACCTCATTTCTGACCTCCACTCTCACGCCGATATCAACCGTTCCGGGCTGATGAGCTATTGAGTGTTCGCCGCAAAGCTTTTCGAGCCAGTCCGCACCTCGTCTGCCCGTTGCGATTATTGTATCGTCAGCTTCGATTTCTATTGTGCTCTTTCCGTCCGAAACATATATTCCCTTACATTCATCGCCGTTCAGTATCAAATCGGTACATTCATATCCGAAAAGTATTTCAATGCCGTTATTTAACAGGTGCTGCTCTATTGCATAATAAATATCCTGAGCCTTTTCCGTTCCCAAATGACGGATAGGGCAGTCAACCAGCTTCAAGCCTGCCTGAATTGCTCTCATTCTGATTTTCTTTACCTCTTCATCGTTGTTTATTCCCTCAATGTGAGTATCCGCACCGAATTCAAGATAGATTTTATCAGTATAATCTATTGTTTCCTGCGCCAAATCCGCTCCGATAAGCTCGGGCAGATTTCCGCCGACCTCATAGCTCAGCGAAAGCTTACCGTCGGAAAATGCTCCGGCACCCGAAAATCCTGTTGTTATATGACAATACGGCTTACAATTCATGCATTTATGAGTCTGAGTTTTCGGACATCGTCTGTTCTCGATTGCTTTTCCCTTTTCAACTATGATTATCTTTTTCTTTGAACCCTTTCTCAGCATTTCAAGTGCCGTGAATATTCCGGCAGGTCCCGCTCCGACAATAACCAAATCCTTTTTCATTATTAAAATCCTCCGTCATTTTCATGTATTTTGGATAATTGCGAAAATATCGCTTTCAATTACCGATTAATGTATTTGTTCTTTAACACACCAAAACAGCCCGAATTAAAAACTCCGGCTGTTGGTACTTCTTCTGTATTGAAACGAATATCAGGAAGCAAGCGCTTTATCGATTGCGTTCGTTTCCACCGCTTCAAGTCCGTATTCTTTCATTTTATCTCCGATATAATCATCAAACCGTGTACCTAATATTCTTGACTTTATCTGATCCCGAAAAACGCTCTTGTCAATTTCCAGTCTTTTGATTATATGGTATCCGAATGATGATTCGACAAAGCCTATCTCTCCCGGATTGAGCGAGTCTACACAATCCTGAAATTCCTGAACCATTTCACCGTCTGTAAAAGTATATCCGTCGGGCTGAGATTTAGAACCGGGATCTTCGGAATATTCTTCAACCAATTTATCAAAATCCTCGCCCTTTTGCGCTCTCTGATAAATCTCCTCAGCCTTGATCTTTGCTTCAGCCTTTTGCTCGTCGGTATATGCCTCGTTTGTGTCCATATTCTTTGTAAGAATCAAAACGTGCTTTGCTCTGCGGTAGGACGCAAAGTACAAATCGTAATTATCGTTGTAGTATTTATCAATTTCTTCATCAGACACCGTCTGGTCCGTTATAAAATCGTTATAGAGCTTATCCGAACAGAACATTGATTCGCACAGCATATCTATAAAGGAATCGGTTATGTTTGAATTTTTAAGAAATTCTTCATATCCTCCGGCATTTTCATACTGTTTGACAATACTGTCCTTTGTGCTTTTAATGCTGCTCTTATCGTCCTCGGAAATCGTATTGCCCAGCTTGTCAAAAATGATTTTATACGATACGTTTTTGGCAGCCGCTTCAAGCGCACGCTCCTTTGCAACCTCAATCGCTTTTTTGCCGTTGATGTCCTTTGTCTGCCAGTCCTCGTCGCTTGACAGCTCCGTTCCCTGCATTTGCTGCTTGACGCTGTTTAAGTAAAACTCAAATTCCGACATCGTTATATTGGTATCTCCCACCTTTGCAACAACCTCGTCATTATTCTTTTTTGCATTACATCCGGACAGCATTAATCCGGCTGCAAGTGTAAAACACAATAATTTCTTTTTCATGTTCATCTTAATTCTCCATTCCGCCCGAAGCACCGCTTTAACTTACACAAATTCAGTCTATCCCCAAGCATAATAGTAATATATATTATTATATATCATTTTTCCTCAGACTTCAACCTTATTACAGCCTGTAATACAAATTTAATATTTGTAATCATTTGATCCGGTTCGCTGTATTTGTAAATTATTGTAGGCTCTATAGATGATGAAACGGTGATTTTACCCGGAAATTCGCTTATCAGCTTTATACAAAGCTCGGGTGTAATTCTGTCTTTCGCAAACTTAAATGCAGTCATTGTTTTCTTTGCGTTTATATCGACAATTCCGACGCTGTTTGCCAGAGCTTTCAGATATGCTATATTTATGAGATTTACAACAGGCTTCGGCACATCTCCGAAACGGTCGCAAAGCTCGTCAAATATTTCGGTCATATCCTCCTCGGTTGTAATCGACGCAATCTTTTTATACACGTCTATCCTCATATTGTTATTTGCAATATACGTTTCCGGAATAAATGCGTCAAGCGCAAAATCCACCGAGGTTGTAATTTCCTCGTTTGTTTCTTTGCCGCTCAGCTCGTCAACGCTTTCTTTGAGTATTTTGCAGTACATATCATATCCCACAGCGTCCATGTGACCGTGCTGCTGCGCTCCGAGAATATTGCCGGCACCTCTGATTTCCAGATCTCTCATTGCAATTTTAAAGCCCGATCCGAACTCTGTAAATTCCTTTATTGCCTTAAGCCTTTTTTCGGCAACCTCGCTCAGAACCTTATCCGGTCTGTAAACAAGGTAGGCATATGCGCTGCGGTTTGAACGTCCGACTCTTCCTCTGAGCTGATACAGCTGTGCAAGCCCCATTCGGTCCGCATTGTTTATTATGATTGTATTCGCATTCGGAATGTCAAGTCCCGTTTCGATGATCGTTGTGCAGACAAGTATATCGGTGTTTCCGTTTACCATGTCATACATTATATCCTCAAGCTGATTTTCATTCATTCTGCCGTGACCCACCGCAACGCTTGCGTCGGGTATAAGCTCCGAAATTCTTGAAGCTATCGCATAAATATTCTCAATCTGATTATGCAGAAAGAATACCTGTCCGCCTCTTGACAGCTCCTTTTTCATCGCCTCAATCAAAGTTTGCTCGTTATATTCCAGAACATATGTCTGAACCGGATAACGGTTTTCGGGAGGTGTTTCAAGCACGCTCATATCCCTTATGTTCACCATGGACATATGCAGTGTTCTCGGTATCGGAGTGGCAGTCATCGAAAGCACGTCTATCGTCTGTTTAAGCTCCTTTAATTTTTCCTTTGCCTTAACACCGAAGCGCTGCTCCTCGTCAATAATCAAAAGTCCCAGATCTTTAAACTCAACGTCCCTCGAAAGTATTCTGTGAGTTCCGATCACTATATCTATTTCACCGTTCTTTATTGCCTTTAATATCTTCTTTTGCTGCGTCTGAGTGCGGAAACGCGACAGCATTTCAACCTTTACCGCAAAATCCTCCATTCGTCTGCGGAAGGTATCGTAATGCTGCATTGCAAGAACCGTTGTCGGGCAAAGATACGCAACCTGCTTTGAATTTACCGCCGCCTTGAACGCCGCTCTGATTGCAACCTCTGTCTTTCCGTAGCCGACATCTCCGCACAAAAGTCTGTCCATAGGTCTTGTACTTTCCATATCGGTTTTTACTTCCTCAATGCTTCGGAGCTGATCCTCCGTTTCCTCAAAGCCGAACGTATCTTCAAAATCTCTCTGCCACGGTCCGTCGGGCGGATATGCAAACCCCTGCGACTTCGCTCTTTTAGCGTACAGTTCGATAAGCTGCTTTGCTATATCCTCGGTTGATTTTTTTACCTTTGCTTTGGTTTTTTGCCATTCGCTTGTCCCCAGCTTATTAAGCTTTATTTCTTTATCTGTATTTCCTATATACTTGAAAAGCAAATCCATCTGATCGACAGGCACATAAAGGCTGTCCGTTCCCTGATAGGAAACCTTAAGGTAATCCTTTGACACCCCGGCAACGGTCATTCTCTTCATGCCGTCATATCTTCCGATACCGTGCGCACGGTGAACCACATAATCGCCTACGTTTATATCGTTGTACGATTTGATTCTCTGTGTATTTTCAAGCTTTCTTTTTTTAACCTTTTTCTCGGTATCGAATATTTCATGCTCCGATATAAGGATAAAATCAAGTGCCGGATACTCAAAGCCCTTTTTCAAATCTCCGCAAATTACGGTGAGCTTACCCTTTTCAAACTCTTTTTTATCATTGTTAAAAACAGCCGGAATACCCTTATCGTTGAGTATGCCGGAAATATTCTCGCCTCTGCCCCTGTTCTGCGCCAGAATAATTACGGTAGCGTTTTTGTTTCTCCAATTTTCAAGATCCGAAAAAAGATAATCAATCTTTCCGTGCAGACTTACTGTCGCTCTGCTTTCAAAACTAAATATGGCATTGTAGGTATAGCTGAGCGACGAATGATTCAGAGAATTAACCGAAACATGAACCATTTCGGAGGATTTTTTGCAGAATTCCGCAAAGGGCAGCGAAAAACGTATGTTTTTTGCCGAAAGGAGATTTTTCTCGCACAATTCCTTAACGAGTTCTTCCTCCTCCCATGCTGTCGACTTGCCTTTTTCCGCAAGTCTTTTCGGTTCGCTGACAAATATCATATCGTCATTGTCAAAATAATCTGTAAGGGTATAAATCTTATCATAAAAATATGAATAATATTTGTCGGCATTTTCGAGAGTTCTTCCGGTTTCGAGCTTTTCCTTTTCGGCTGTTATATTTTCAATCAGCTCGGTGTAATCGCCCTTTTTCCGCTTAACCGATTCAATAAGCTTTTCAATTTTCCCTGTTACTTCCCTGCATTTTTTTTCGTCCGGGCAAATTTCACGGCACGGCAAAATAACGGCGCAGTCGGTCATTTCGAGTGTTCTCTGCGATACATAGTCAAACACTCTTACCGAATCTGCCTCGTCATCAAAAAACTCTATTCTGTAAGGGAAATCGTTTCCCGGAGAGAATACGTCCAGTATTCCTCCCCGAAGCGAAAACTGTCCGCAGCCCTCGGTTATGTCATTTCTCGTATATCCTGCCGCAACAAGCTTTTCCGACAGCTTGTCAATATTGTAGCTCTCCCCCGCCTTTATGCAAAGCGAATGTTTTGCCAGCTGCTCGGGCGATATTGTCGGAGAAAGTATGGCACTCAGCGATGCAACTACCGTCACATTGCCGTTTTCACCGCTTTGCAGTGCGTTTAATGCGTTAATCCGCCTATGCTCGTCAAAGTGCGCAAATGCGTCAACGTTATAATAAACAAATTCACGCATCGGATAATAAATGACATTATCCTCAAAAAAACATAAATCCTTGTAAAGAGCCTTTGCTTCATTCTCTCCATATACAACGCAAAGCTTACGTTTTCCGTTTCCCGAGGAATGTATAAAATGCGCTAATGCAGAATCGGCTATTCCCGATACCGACACCGGCGTGTTTGAAAGCGAGGAAAGGTACTTTTTAAACTCTCCGCTTTCCATTAATACTTCATTAAATTTCATTTCAATCCTCTATTCTGCCGCTGAGCGGCAAAAATCAATTATTGTTTGCATTCATTGCATAATTTATATCATGCTCAATAATATCAAACACCGCCTTTGAAGCTCTTTGCATAGCGTTTTCAAGCACAGGGATTTCGTCCTTTGTAAATCTTCCCAAAACAAAATCGGTAAGTATCATGCCGGCATTTGAAGCAGAGCCTATACCAACTCTTATTCTCGGAAATTCATCGGTTTTTAAGTGATAAATTATTGATTTCATTCCGTTGTGACCCCCTGCGCTGCCCTTTGCTCTTAGCCGTATTCTTCCTCTCTCCAAAGAGGTGTCGTCAACTATTATGATTATATTCTCGGGAGGAATTTTGTAGTACTCGGCATATTCTATTACACAGCTGCCCGAAAGGTTCATGTACGTCATCGGCTTTAAGAGCAATATTTTTTCGCCCTTATAAATCATTTCGCCATATATGCCCTTGAATTTCAGCTTTGTTATTTTAACATCGTGCTGCGCCGCAATATAATCGAGCGTTTCAAAGCCGATGTTGTGTCTTGTCATTTTGTATTCACTTCCGGGATTTCCCAGACCTACTATAAGATACATTTCTTTCTCCTTTTATCCGTTTGTTCATTGGTAATTGTAAAACGTTCGTTCCGCAATCAAAATAATTAATTCATAGCCGCATCTGGTGTACTTCAAGTGTTGAATATCGGTAACCGCTCACCATGAGGGCGTAAATGCGTGCAGGTTGCCGGTATGAAGCACGCAGTAGTACTTGGTGTACTTCAAGTGCTGATTACCGGCAAGATGTGCGCATTTTCGCACTCATTATTTTCGCTTATCCTTCCATGTACTCTTATTTATTTGCCGTGCTCTTGCTATGGCAAGATTATTTTCGGGTACTTCATCGGTTATCGTCGAGCCTGCCGCAGTATATCCGCCGTCCTTTACTTCAATGGGGGCGACAAGGTTTGTGTTGCAGCCTATGAAGCAGTCATTTCCGATTTTGGTTCTGTATTTCTTTTTGCCGTCATAGTTAACGGTAACGGTGCCGCAGCCGAAATTTACTCTTTCGCCGACATCGGAATCACCGACATATGTCAAATGCGAAACCTTTGTATTATCACCGATTACGGAATTTTTCAGTTCGACAAAATCGCCGATTCTTGCGTGCTTTCCTACCCTTGTGTTCGGTCTGATATAAGCGAACGGACCGACGGTTGTTCCCTCATCAACACAGCAGTTCAAAAGCACGGAGGAATTAATTGTCACATTATCGGCAACCGTTGAAGCGGTTATCTGCGTTCCCGAACCGATTGTACAGTCTGAGCCGATTTTTGAGCCTGAAGATATATACACATTCGGATAAATCACGGTATCGTTGCCGATTTCTACATCATCTTCTATTATTGTTGTTTCGGGCAGAATGAAAGTAACGCCGTCCTTCATGTGGTTTTCAATCAGACGCTTCTGCATTATTTTTTCCGCTTCGTTAAGCTGTATTCTGTCGTTAATGCCGCGGATTTCATCATTATCCTCAACTATATATGCGCCGATTTTTTTGCCGTCCTTTAAAAGTATGGAAAGAGTATCGGTAAGATAATATTCGCCCTGTGCATTGTTGGGAGTAAGTCTTTTTAAAGCCGACAGCAAATCCGTTCCGTTAAACACATACATTCCGGAATTAATCTCACGGATTTTTCTCTGTTCCTCGTTTGCGTCCTTATGCTCGACTATGCCGAGAACACTGCCGTCCTCCGCTCTTACGATTCTTCCGTAGCCGGCAGCGTCATCAAAAACAGCAGTGATTACGGTTGCGCTGTTGCCGCTTTGTACATGATATTTAACGGCATTTTCAATCATTCCCGATGTAATCAGCGGTGTGTCACCGTTTAACACAACCACGCAGCCGCTGCCTATAAAATCCGTTGCCTGTAAAACTGCATGACCTGTGCCTTTTTGCTCTTTCTGCAACGCATATTCGCACCTGTCGCCGAAAGCGTTTTTAACCTCGTCGGCGCAATGCCCGATAACCGTGCAAACCTTATTTGCACCGGCTTTTTTTGCCGCGTCGATAACCCATGCTGCCAGCTCTTTTCCGCATACCTTGTGCAATACCTTAGGTTGCTTTGATTTCATTCTTGTTCCCATACCTGCTGCAAGAATAATTGATGTAAATTCCATAATAATCCTCCATTCCGCCGCCGTAAGGCGGTACAAATCTCAACGTGAAAAAACGCTTTTCAGCTTGCCTTTTGAGAAGTGACAGCATATTTTTCACGTCAGCATAGCTGCTTTTTCTTATTTTATTTTGTCAGTCATAAAACGTTCGTTTTACATTTGACCGCATTTCACTTATTTAATTTGTTAATTACACACTTTATATCGCTGTTTATTTGCGCTTTAAGCTCCTCCGGAGAAGCAAATTTCTTTTCATCACGGATTTTTTCCGCAAATTCAACCGTTACGTACTGCGAATATATCGTTTTATCAAAATCCAATATAAAGCTTTCTACGGTTCTTTTTTCTCCCGAAAATGTCGGATTTTTTCCTATATTAATCAGGCTCGGATATTTTTTATCCGATATATAGGTATATCCCGAATACACACCGTCCGGCGGTAAAAGCTTATTTTCCGGATAGCTTACGTTAGCTGTCGGAAGTCCCATTTTTCTGCC
The DNA here is from genome assembly GCA_934462715.1 of uncultured Clostridia bacterium. Classification (GTDB taxonomy): domain Bacteria; phylum Bacillota; class Clostridia; order UBA1381; family UBA1381; genus RGIG1988. The sequence goes on along the minus strand of CAKSIJ010000003.1, from coordinate 158,098 downwards.
GTTTTGCTTACCCGAAACAACCGTTCCGCATAAGCTGTAGTTACGCGTAAGAAGCTTCGCAGCCTCCTGCATTTGCCCCTCCCGAATCAATTCTCTGATCCTTGTGCTTGAAATCGGACTGCCGCAGTAATCCATTTCGGGAAAGATTTTAACGTCAATGCCGTTTTCTCTGCCCATTTTCATCAAATCGTCAGAATTGCCCGACGCACGGTATGCAAAGCTGTAATTGAAACCCGCAAAAAGAGCTTTTGCTTTCAGCTTTACTGTCAGAAAATAAAAAAATTCTTCCTTGCTCATCTGCATTATCTCTTTGTTAAAGTCTGCCGCAAACACAAATTCGATTCCTTTTTCCGAAAGTATATTGCATTTTTCTTCAAAGCTTGTCAGCAGCTTGAATCCTTTATTATCCGTCAATTCTTTCGTGTGATTTTCAAACAGCAAAACACCGCCCGGAATATTTCTATCATATTCTGCGCAGCTTTTTATTATTTCCATATGCGCTCTGTGCATTCCGTCAAAATTGCCCAGTGCCAGAGCACAGTCTGTCATATCCTTATAATCTCTTATAATCTTCATAATTAACCGATTAATGAACCCCAGAACGATTTTTTCAGCGTGAGCCTTTCTTCAACACATTCGGAAATACACAAAAAATTCCCGTTTTGATCGTATACCCGATATATGCTTCCCTCGTCAAGTCCTTTATATCTCGTTCTTACGCCGTTTATGATAAAACCTCTTTGCCTGTCATCAACTGTAATTTTTTTATAATCAAACAGCTCGTCAACAGGTATGAGTATCTCCTCAAGCCTTCCTTTTTCCTTAAGTTCTTCAAGCCCCTCAAAGGTATGGCTTTTGTCTATTGTAAAATTACCGCTTCTCGTTCTTGTCAAATTGTTCATATATCCTCCGCAGCCTAATTTTGCGCCTATATCGTCGCACAAGCTTCTGATATATGTCCCCTTTGAACAGTCAACCGAAAATGTAACCGAATTATTTTCCTTGTTCATATCCAAAATGTCAATCGAATATATTTCTATTTTTCGTCTGTCCCTTTCGATGATGATGCCCTGTCTTGCAAGCTCATACAGCTTTTTACCGTCCTTTTTTATTGCGGAATACATCGGCGGCAGCTGCTCGGATTTTCCTGTAAAGCTCATGATGCACTCTCTGATTTTTTCTTCATCAAAATCAACGGGGACTTCGGAAAGAACAGTACCCTCACAGTCAAGCGTATCTGTGGTTTTGCCCAAAATAAGCTCGGCAGTATACGATTTATTTTCACAGGTTAAAAGCTCGCTCGCTTTTGTGGCACAACCTATACATATCGGCAAAACCCCGGTTGCAAGCGGATCAAGCGTTCCGGTATGTCCGACCTTTCTCGTTCCCGCAAGCCGCCTGACAAACCCCACACAATCGTGTGAGGTTTTGCCCTTTGGCTTGTTTATTACTATAACTCCGTCCATACAGATTAAAGCTGTCCTTTTACAACGTCAGTAACAGCCGCAAGCGCTTCGTCTATCTTAGACGCATCCTTGCCGCCGCCCTGTGCCATATCGGGCTTTCCTCCGCCCGAACCTCCTGCAATTGCGGATATTTCCTTAATTATTTTACCCGAATGAACACCCTTTGCAACAGCGTTTTTGGCCGCCATAACAACAAACGTAATCTTTCCGTCCGTCTGTGCGGCAAAGGCTATAACGGCATTTTCGTTTTTGGCTTTGATGTCGTCTGCCATTGTCTTTAAGCTGTCTGCGGTCTGACCGTCCATGCGTGCCGCAATAAGGTCAATGTCGCCTATTTTAACGGCATTTGACATCACGCTTCCTGCCTTTTCGCTTGCCAGCTTAGCGTTTATGCTTTCTAATTCCTTGTTTGCGTTTTTAAGCTCCTCCATAACGATTTCGGATTTCTTTACAACATCGCTTTCGTTTGATTTGAGGTTCTTTGCAATGGCTTCTATTGTGCTGTCCTTTGATTTGATATATTCATATACACCCATACCGGTAACGGCTTCTATACGTCTTACTCCAGAAGCCACGCCGCCCTCGGAAAGGATTTTAAACAAGCCTGCCTGTGCGGTATTTTTGAGGTGGCAGCCGCCGCAGAATTCGATTGAATAATCGCCCATTGATACTACTCTTACAACAGCGCCGTATTTTTCGCCGAACTGAGCCTCTGCGCCAAGCTTTTTAGCCTCGTCAATCGGCAGCTCCTTTATTGTAACAGGCAGTGCGGAAAGAATTGCTTCATTAACCTTTTTCTCAGCCTCCGAAAGCTCGTCCTTTGTCATTGCTTCAAAATGAGTAAAGTCGAAACGGAGTCTTTCGGGCGTTACCAAAGAACCTGCCTGTGCAACATGATCTCCCAAAACCTCTTTTAATGCCTTGTGCAGAAGGTGAGTTGCGGAATGGTTTCTCTCAATTGCACGTCTGCACTTTTCGCACACGCTCAGCTTAACTGTATCGCCGACCGTAAATTTACCGTCGGTAACTTCAACATGATGATAATAAAGTCCGTTTCCGTCCTTTGTTGTATCAGTAACTTTTATATTTGAATCTCCGTTTGTGATCTTGCCTATATCGCCGACCTGTCCGCCCATCTCGGCATAGAACGGTGTTTTATCGGTAACGATTATTCCGTTTTCGCCCTTTGATATTTCATTTGAAGCTTCACCCTCGGTTACTATTGCAAGAATTTTTCCATCGGCTTCAAGTGTATCGTAGCCGATAAATTCAGTAGGCTTGTCAACGTCTATTTCAAAGCTGTCCGCACCGTCCCAGCTTGAACCGTCCTTGCGGTTCTCTCTTGCCGTCTGCTTCTGCTCCTCCATGCATTTGTTAAAGCCGTCAACATCAACCTTTAAGTTGTTTTCTTCGGCAATTTCTACCGTTAAGTCAAGAGGGAAGCCGTAGGTATCATGCAGCTTGAATGCTTCTTCTCCCGAAAGGCTGTCAAGCTTTTTATCCTGTGCGTCCTTGATATAGCTTTTCAAAACAACCAAGCCGTTGTCTATTGTTGCATCAAAGCGTTCTTCCTCTTTCTTTATTATCTTCTTTATATATTCTCTCTTTTCTTCAAGCTCCGGATAACCCGATTTTGACTCGTCAATAACGGTATCGGCAACCTCATAGAGGAACTGTCTGTTGATATTAAGAAGCTTTCCGTGTCTTGCGGCACGTCTTAAAAGTCTTCTCAAAACATATCCTCTGCCCTCGTTTGATGGAATAACACCGTCCGACACCATCATAACGGTTGATCTGATATGGTCCGTTATTACTCTTAAGGATACGTCTGTTTTTTCGTTCTCCTTGTAATTAACTCCGGCAATTCTGCTTATATGAGCCATTACGTTTCTTACGGTATCAACCTCGAACAGGTTTGATACGCCCTGATTAACGGCTGCAAGTCTTTCAAGACCCATACCGGTATCGATGTTCGGATTTGCAAGACGGTTGTAGTTGCCGTCCTCGTCCTTGTCGAACTGGGTAAATACCAGATTCCATACCTCCATGAAACGGTCGCAGTCGCAGCCGATTTTGCAGTCCGGACCGCAGGAATACTGCTCGCCCCTGTCAACATGGATTTCCGAGCAAGGTCCGCACGGACCTGTGCCGTGTTCCCAGAAGTTGTCCTCTTTGCCCATTTTAACAACTCTCTCGGGTTTAACGCCTACTTCGTTTATCCAAATATCTCTTGCTTCGTCATCTTCTTCATAGACCGTAATCCATAAATCATCAGGATTAAAGCCCATTTCTTTGGTCAAAAATTCCCATGCCCAGTTAATAGCCTCATGCTTGAAATAATCGCCGAAAGAAAAGTTTCCGAGCATTTCAAAAAACGTTCCGTGACGTGCGGTTTTTCCCACTCTTTCAATATCCGGTGTTCTGATACATTTCTGACAGGTGGTAACTCTTTTTCTCGGAGGAGTTTCTGCTCCGGTAAACCACTTTTTCATAGGCGCCATACCCGAATTAATCAAAAGCAGACTTGAGTCATTGTGCGGTACGAGCGAGAAGCTTCCCAGTCTTAAGCAGCCCTTGCTTTCAAAGAAGCTTAAAAACTTCTCTCTGATTTCATTTAAACCCATTTTTTCCATTTATCTTTACTCCTTAAATTTATTTCAAAATAAATACTTATTGTATCTTATTCTCCATTCCGCAGCTGTGCGGCGGCGCAAATCCAAACGCGGAAAAGATGCAAGCAGGTTATCTTTTTGAGAGGTGACGGCGTATGTTTATACTCCTAACCTCGAAAAGAGATAAGATGCGCAGCATATTTTTCACATTAATCTCCATTCCGCCGCCGTACGGCGGCACAAATCTAAACGGGAAAAAGATGCAAGCAGGTTGCCTTTTTGAGAGGTGACGGCGTATGTTTATACTCCTAACCTCGAAAAAGGGTAAGATGCGCAGCATATTTTTCACGTTAACTTCTTTATTATATCCAATCTGTGTTAAATTGTCAATATTTTAGAGATATTTTCATCACATTTTCGGTACTTTTCGTTTATAACTTCTATTTTAATGCAATATGACGGATTATTAACAATTATTTAAATATAGCAGATATTATTTGACATTTCAAAGCGTATGGTATATAATACACTTGTATTTGAATGATAACTATTTTTTTGCAGCGTACTGTTTTAAAATTTCAGCTGCGAAATAACAAGGAGGATATACGATGAGCATAAAAAAAGAAAGCTTTGGTTTTATGCCGGACGGAAAAGAGGTATTTTTGTATACGCTCGACAACGGCAAAAATCTAAAGGCGGAGATAATAAGCTACGGCGGTATAGTTCGTTCGCTTTATGTAAAAAATAACAGAGGCGAATACACCGATGTTGTTTTGGGAAGAGATACGCTTGAAGAATATCTTGAAAATGACGGCTGCTTCGGTGCTTTAATAGGCAGATATGCAAACAGAATTTACCGCGGTACGTTTTCAATTGACGGCAAAGAATATAAGGTTGGTATAAACGACGGTAAAAACAGCTTGCACGGCGGTATAAAGGGCTTTAACAAATATGTTTGGGACGTAAAGGAATTTGACGATGAGCATAATCCGTCAATCGAGCTTTCGCTTACATCTCCGGACGGCGACGAGGGTTTTCCCGGAACGCTTAGGGTTAAAGCAGCCTACACTCTGAGCGACAAGGACGGTCTTGTGATTAACTACCGTGCCGTATCGGACAAGGACACTATTGTAAACCTTACAAATCACAGTTATTTCAACCTCAACGGTATCGGAGGGGAAAACATATATAATCTTAACATGAAAATGAACTGCGGTTTTTACACCCCGAATACCGATGAATGTTTACCATACGGAGAAGTTCTTTCGGTAAAGGGTACGCCGTTTGATTTTACGGACGGCAAAAAGGCCGGCGAGGATATAAACTCCGATTATCCGCAGCTTAAAATGTTCGGCGGATACGATCACAACTTTGTAATTGACGGCATGGGCTTCAGAAAAGCGGCGGTTGTTTCGAGTGATAAGACCGGCATTGTAATGGAGGTTTATACCGACAAGCCCGGAGTTCAGCTCTACACCGGAAATTGTATTCAAGAGGGAAGAATATGCAAAAACGGCTTGACCTACAAAAAGCATGACGCACTCTGTCTTGAAACACAGCATTTCCCCAATTCAACAAGCTATTCACATTTCCCGTCGCCGATTCTGAGAGCGGGAGAGGAATATAATTTCACAACCGAATACAGATTTTCTGTTAAATAAAGAAAGGATAATAACCATGAGTGAAGAATGTACACACGATTGTTCAAGCTGCGGTGCAAGCTGTTCCGAAAGAGAGCAGGAAAGCTTAATTGCGCCGGCTAACAAGGATTCAAATGTAAAAAAAGTAATTGCCGTTGTAAGCGGTAAGGGCGGAGTAGGGAAATCAATGGTAACCTCTCTTTTGGCTGTTTCCATGCAGAGAAAGGGCTACAAAAGCGCTATTCTTGACGCCGATATCACAGGTCCGTCAATTCCGCAGGCATTCGGTTTAAAAGAAAAGGCAACCTCAAACGGCGAAGCGTTGCTTCCCGTTACCTCAAAACTCGGTACTTCGGTAATGTCGGTAAATCTGCTTCTTGAAAACACTACCGACCCGGTAATCTGGAGAGGTCCTATTTTAGGAGGAACAGTAAAGCAGTTCTGGACTGACGTAATATGGAATGACGTTGACTATATGTTTGTCGATATGCCCCCCGGAACGGGCGATGTTCCGCTTACCGTTTTCCAGTCGCTTCCGATTGACGGAATAATTATCGTAACATCACCCCAGGAGCTTGTTTCGATGATAGTCGAAAAGGCCGTTAAAATGGCTGAAATGATGAACATACCGATTCTCGGAATAGTTGAGAATATGTCATACTTCAAGTGTCCCGACTGCGGCAGCGAGCATAAAATATTCGGTGAAAGCCACATTGATGAAATAGCCGGAAAATATGACATCAAAACGGTCGCAAAGCTTCCTATGGACTCAAAGCTGACCGCCGCCTGCGATTCCGGCACAATTGAATTGTTCGAGGGAAACTGGCTTGAAAAGATGACTGATATGCTTGAAACAATTTAAATAGCATCCGAAAATTTTTATAGTAACAACAAAAAATCACCCGAACATAGCTTCTGCCCTTGCCCGGGTGATTTTTTCGGCTGCTCTCAGCTGTGAAAGCAGCCGATTATGTATTTTACTTTTTTGCTGAGGTAATAACTACCTTTAATTCACTTTCCACCCATTCAACGTCTGCCCCGAGTTCCTCGGCTACAAATCGTACAGGCGTATAGGTTCTGTCATTATCTATAAATGCAGGCGAATCAAGCTTGATTTCCTTGCCGTTTACATAAGCAATATCAGAAGCTATATAGATAAGAATTGTTATATCCTCGTCTGTTTTAAGCTGCTTGCCCGTAATCGTTACAAGCTGTTTTTCTTCGTCCCACGAAACTTTTGCGCCAAGGTTCTCCGCAACGAAACGTGCAGGAAGCATTGTACGGTCATTTACTATCTTAGGCGCAACGTCATGCTGCTGCACACCTGCATTATTGATTGAAGCGCTCTCCCCTGCATAGTTGCCGACTGTGTATTTATCATACCAGCTGTGTGTACCGTCGGAATTGTTTATTATATAACCATGTATACTATAGCTCTTATTAGGCAGAATGCTTTCCCATGTTGCACCGTCCTCAATAGTGATTTTACCCAAAACAGGTATTGAAGTTTTAAATCCTGCCGATTTTCCTTTAAAGACGACAGAATTGACCGTACCGTCATTATTGTTCTTAATTGAAACTCTTGCACTGCCGGCAAAAACAAACTCGTTTACGTTTTTACCGTTCAGCATAAAATCTACGCTGCCCTTTGTAACGGTATAGCTTCCGCTCGCAAAAACTCTTTTATTCATAATTCTGATTTTCTTTCCGTGCCGTAAGGCACAAAACCTAATTTGGAATAATTTTGTTCATACAGTTATTTTTATCATAGATTCACGGCTTTGTCATCATTAAAATACGATTTTTCAAAATTCGTTGCTATGTACAATTATCGGGCGGTGTTTTTTGTCATTAAATTTTGCAATATGTATAGACAAAAAAATAATGCAAATGAATTTTTTTCTTTCGCATTATTTTAACAATTTCATCTTAAAAAGCTCATAAGCAGTATCATAACCGGCATTGAAACAGCGGAAGCGACCGACGTAACCGAGAAAATCTTTGAAGCGTAAACCGCGTTTTTGTCAAACTGCATTGCAAACAAAGTGCCGATTGCCGCAGTAGGACAGCACGCAGACAGCATTATGGGCATATAAATCATATCATTGATTGGCAGAAACGAAAAAATAACAATGACTGCCGCCGGCAAAAGAAACAATCTCAAAAAGCTTACATACAATGCACGCTTATCCGAAACAATATCGCGAAAGCTTGTTTTTGCAATTGTCGTTCCGGCAGTTATCATGGCAAGCGGTGTGTTCATGGAAGCTATGTAGTCTATCGGCTTTGAGAGTATCTCGGGCATTCTGAATCCGGTCAGATAGCACGCAAGACCCAAAAATACGGATATTATCACAGGTGATTTGAAAAGTGATAAAATACTGCTTTTTGAAAAGCTTCCTTTCATCATCAGCAAACCGTGAGTCCACACTATAATGTTGAAAAGCGCAAGATATGCGGTGGCATAAAATACACCCTCACTCCCGAAAACTCCATCGATAAGAGGTATTCCGACAAATCCGCAATTCGTGTAAATAACCGAAAATCTTTCAATTATGTATTCGCTGCTGTCTTTCTTCCGTATTATCAGCGATGCACCGGCAATAAAAACAATGTGAACCGCAAGGCTCAGCGCAAATGCCGTTAAAAGCCCTTTTATCCTGTCGGGCGAAAACTCAATTTGATATGACATAAACATAAAGCACGGAGCCACAACGTTCAGCACAAAACCCGACAGCTTTTTTCCTGCCTCATCATTTAAAAGCTTTCGTTTATAGCACAATATTCCCACGCAGATAATTAAAGACATAATTACCGTCTGCTTTATAACTCTCAATGAATAATCCATATTTCAATCTCCCTGTCTGCCGTTTCACATCATCAAAAATAACGTATAATCTTTACTATGCTTGTTTCGACCGCAAGCTTTTTTCTTTTATCAAAAAAATGCAGTACGCAAAACACTGCCGCAAAGGCTGTGAAAGCGGGGATAACCGCCGTTTTTTCCGATTGAGCAAGCCGTTCGGCAATAAAATATACTATAAAAAACAACAACAACGGCAAAATATATATAAGAAACGCTCTGCCGAGAACCGCACGGCTTGAAGCTTCGATTTCCACAACATCGCCGTTTTTTGCGCCGACCGTATTTTTTGCCGTCACAATATTTTCCGTAAGCTTGCAGCCGCCCGAACAGCTTCCGCAATTTTCTCCGCAGGAGCTTTTTCTCACAACGGCAACCTCCGCCGTATTGTCGATTACATTTTTTACAACACCGATTTCGGTCATAACCTGTTCCCTCCGCTGCCTATTGCGGCAAAAATCAAAAATAACTGTACCTGTTATGCTTTGTTCAGCATTTCTCTTGCATGATCGAGCGAGGTTTTTGTTATATTGCTTCCGTCAATAATTCTCGCAAGCTCGTTAACTCTTTCGGCTTCGTTCAGCAGTCTTATCTCGGTTACCGCCGAATCCTTTCTTACCGATTTTTCTATTTTATAGTTAAAATCCGCAGCGGCGGCAAGCTGAGGCTGATGTGAAATGCATATAACCTGCTTGCATTTTCCGAGCTGTGACAGCTTCTTTGCAATTTTCTGCGCCGCACTTCCCGACACGCCGGTATCGATTTCGTCAAAAATCATAGTATCAACCTCGTCTGATTGCGCCAACACCGTTTTCATTGCCAGCATTACTCTCGACAATTCACCGCCCGAGGCTATTTCGGCAAGCTGTCCGGGCGGCAGTCCCGGATTTGCCGAAAACATAAATTCTACGCTATCCCTGCCGTATTTATTAAACGTATCATTACTTTGTATGTCAACCGTAAATACGGCTCTTTCCATATCAAGCTCATGCAGTCCGCTTTCGATTTCACCCGAAAGCTTTTCTGCCGCTTTTTTTCTTGCCGCTGTCAGCTTATCCGCACAAACTGTCAGCTTCTTTTTTATTTCATCAATCTTTTCGGTAAGCTCTGCCGTTTTTTCGTCATGGTTCAAAAGTCCGTCAAGCTCTGCGCTTGATTTTTCAAGATATTCAAGACATTCGGGGATTGTTGCACCATATTTTCTTTCAAGCTTTTTTATCAGATCCAGTCTTTCGGAGATTTCCTCAAGCCTTACGGGATCGTATTCAATTTCATCAAGATAGCTTCTGAGCTCATGTGATACGTCCTCAACCGCATATACGGCGTCAGAAATACGTTCGTACATTGCCGACAGTCTTTCGTCGAGCGACGATACCTCGCCGAGAGCGGAAAGTGCGGAGCTGAGCAGATCGTATGCGTTGCCCTCGTTTTCATATAAACAGGAAAATGTTCCTCCGACAGCCTGTGTGATTTTTTCGGAGTTGGTCATAATTGCCGCTTCCTCTTTAAGCTCCTCTTCTTCGCCCGGAATCAACGCCGCCGCTTCAAGCTCATTGGTCTGATATTTGAGCAGATCTATTCTTGCAAGTCTGTTCTGCTCGTTTTCGTTTAAATCCGCAAGTTTCTTCTCACATTCTCTCATTTCCTTATAAAGCTCCGAATAATCTGCCATAAGCGGTTTTATTTCGGCATATGCGTCCAGAAATTCAATGTGGCGGTTTTTATCGAGCAGGGCCTGATTATCATGCTGACCGTGTATATTTATCAGCATTTTCCCTATCTCCCGAAGCAACGAAACAGGCACCATTGTACCGTTAATCCTCGCCACGCTTTTACCGTCCGCCGTAATTTCCCTCGATATTACCATTTCTTCAGAAACGTCTATCCCATTTTCCGAAAGAAGCTCCGAAACGCTTTTATTCGGAGTAAGCATTGCGCTGACCCTTGCCTTGTCCGTTCCGTAGCGCACAAGATTTTTATTTGTCCTTGCACCGAGAATTATATTTACCGAATCTATAATAACGGATTTTCCGGCGCCCGTTTCTCCGGTAAGCACCGTCATTCCGACCTCCGGCGCAAAGCTTAATGATTCTATTACTGCGATGTTTTTTATATCAAGATTGCACAGCATTTTAAATCAATCCTTTCAGCTGTCAGTTTTTAAAAATTCTTTTCAGCTCATCGCACATACCGACCGCTGCCTGCTCCGACTGCATTATAATTAGTATCGTATCATCGCCTGCGACCGAGCCCATAATTCTGCTTCCGATAAGCATATCCACCGAAGCGCATACAGCCTGTGCCATACCGGCAAAGGTTCTGATAACCACCGTGTGCAAGGCACAGTTTACGCTGATTACCGCGTCAGAAAAGGCTGCGATATGCTTTGTTTCGGCTGTTGCGCCGGAATTGGGCGAGGAATACTTGTAGCCGCCGTCCTTTGACGCGGTTTTTATCAGCCCCAGCTCCTTTATATCCCTCGATACGGTTGCCTGAGTGGTGTCATAACCGAGCTTTTTTAAGCTGTCCGTCAGCTGCTCCTGTGTTTTAATGTCATTTTCGGATATTATTCTCAAAATCTGAGTCTGTCTTTTTTGTCGCATAGCTTTACTCCTGTATCTGTTTTGAATTTTATATTTATAAACTATCTCAATTTTTCGGTCAGAACCTCGTAAAACGACTGACCGCCGATTTTTATAAGCGATAGGCTGTATTCCGATTTTTCAACCTTCACAACGGCTTCGGTCGATATTATATCTCTTTGAACTCCGTCCACCGTAACGGACGCTTCATGTCCCAGAGCCTTATCCACCTTAAGCGAAATCGGCGTATTCGCCGACAGCACTGCCGGTCTTGCGTGAAGCTCATGCGCACATATCGGGGACGCAATGAATATTTCGGTAAGAGGATCCGCTACCGGGCCGCCGGCAGAAAGGGAATATCCCGTAGAGCCTGTCGGTGTTGCGATTATCAGTCCGTCAGCCTTGTACTGATTTATTTTTTCGCCGCCCGAAAACATTTCTATCATAATCATAGAAGCATTTTCCTTTGCGATTACTACATCATTGAGCGCATGAAAGCACTTGCTTTCAGCTCCGTTATCCTCAACCGTAACCTTCATCATCATGCGTTTTTCGGTTTTGAAGCTTCCCGACAGCAATGAGTTTACCGCTTTATCAATTTCATCGGTTTTTATTTCGGTCATAAACCCGACCTTTCCGAGATTGATACCCATTACCGGAATGTTTCTTTTTCCGCATTGCTCTGCGGTACAAAGTATTGTTCCGTCACCGCCGAGAACTATTGCAAAATCCGCACCGTCATAAAGACCTGCGTTATTCTTAAACTCAATTCCGTCCGAAATGCCCGAAAATTCCTTTTCCATAACAACAACAGCCCTGTTTTTCAAAATTTCAATCAAGGTCTTTGTAACTTTAAGCTCCTTATCCTTTGTTTCATTCGGAATTACTACTATTTTTTTCATAAAATCACCACTTTGCCGCCGGCAGAAATAAGCCGTCAATCCTGCGGCATATTAAAAATCTCCTGTTGCAATTCAATTATATGCATAATTATACATTTATTATACATCATTCCGGTTAATTTTGCAATGGTAATTTTGAATAATTGTATACTTTTTAGATATATGAATACTTTACGCACGCTGCTTTTGGCAAGATAGGCATAAATGCCCCGAAATCATATACGGATAACAGTGCATAAAAATAAACCGATACTCAAAAGTGCCGGTTTATTTTCCGCCGTGCGGCGGCTGAATATAAATTTATTTTATTTTTTATTCGGTCACAAAAGCCGAATTGATTCTCGAAAGAACCGCAGCTGCTTCCGCACGGGTTGCCGTATCCTTCGGGTTTATTGTTTCCTCTGTTCTTCCCGACATTATTTTGTTTTCGACAACATATTTTATTGCTTCATAAGCGAACTCGGATATATCGCTAAAGTCTGCAAAGGAATGTATATCGATACTTTCGCCGGAATTGCCGTCAACACCTTTGAGCTTTGCATATCTGTACAGAATCGCAGCCATCTGTTCTCTTGTGATGTTCAAATCGGGTGCAAATTCTTTTTCTGAAATGCCGTTAACGATTCCGTTTTCGTTTGCCCATGCCGCAGCGTCTGCATACCATGCTCCGTTTTCCACATCTTCAAAAAGCGAAGCGGAGGTTTTCGGGCTGTTTTCCATACGGTAGAGAATTGTAACAAACATAGCTCTTGTAAGCTTGGTATCGGGCGCAAATTCATTCTCCGATACGCCGTTCATCAAGCCCTTTTCAATCATAGACTCAACAAACTTTTCTGCCCAATGACCCTTTATATCATCAAATTGCGCTGCCGGAGCTTCTCCCCCGTCATCTTTTTTATCGTCATTATTATCGGGTTCGGTTTTATTTGTATCGTCTTTCTTTCCGTCATTATTACTATTTATATTATCGATTATATCATCATCGGTATCGTATGACATTCCGAAATCTTCTTTTGTGTAATCCTTTGTATAATATATCGTAACACAATCTCCGTCAGAAAGTCCGTATGCGCTCATTGATTTATCGGGGAATTTTCCGTTTACCTTGAACATCCAACCGGAATTAGGGCCCTCGTCAAGCTCTGCAAGCGTGTTTCCGGCCTTGTCGGTTATTGACTGAACATAACTTCCCTTTGCCTTGTAGGTATATCCGTTTTCATTGAGTGCCTTTTCAAAAACGTCAAACGCGGTTGCGGTTTCCGGCAAATCCCGATAATCCGTTTTTTCAATTGTCATTTTATCAATACCGTCAAGCTCGAAAGAAGCGCTGATTTTTTCCTCAACTGCCGTAGGCTTTACGTTGGATTTTGTCGTATATCCCCTTACGGTAAGATTTACGCTTACTTCACGGTAATACAGATCTTCAAGCGGCTTGTATGCGGCATACTTGATCGGATCCTCTTTATACAGCTTGCCGTAAATTCCCAGTGTTTCGCTTGACAGTGCCGAATCGACCGTTACCGCCTTAGCATTGTTTTTCTTTGAAAGGTTGAGCGTTTCATGTGCGATTACGGCAGGATTTGACGATCTGAACAATCTCCATGCTTCAAGCTTTTCCCAGCCGTCAAGTGCTGTCGGTACTATACCGTGACCTGTCCTTTTTGCTTCACTGTATACCCATTCTATTTTTCCGTTGCTGTCATACGCTTCAACAAACGGATTCAATGAAGCATTTATATTATTGGCTTCGCGGTTATAACCCTTGATACCGTCAAAATATGCTTCGCAAATCCTGTTCATCAGTTCTTTTTCCGCATTTATTTCTTCTTCGGTAAGAGGTTTTACCGTTATATCAAAGCTCTTTGAAGCGAAAATCGCTGTGTCCTTGTCGGTAATTGTTACCGTTACGGTTACATTTTCATCTTCTGCTCCCGTCATAGGTCTGATAACGGCTGTTCTTGCGGCATTGTTTACGTCGGGCGGTACGATGACATCATCGTTACTGCTTGTGATCGTTATCGGATAGTATTTTCCGTCAACATCAAAATCTCTTGTTGTCGGATATTTTATATCGTTTTGTGCAATATAAACTCCGTCCTTTTCTTCAAGCGCTTTGCCTGTTACCGCATCGGTAAGTCCTGCCTTTTCAAAGCCGTTATTAAGCTTTTGCAAAAGTCCGTTTCTTATTTCTTCAACCGCTTCTTTTTCAAGCGCCTTAACCGTTACGTTAAATACCTTTGTAAGGACTATTTCTTTGTCATTTCCCGTTACACTGTCGGTAAATCCGAAAGTAAACAGTGCGGTCAGAGTAACCTTTTTATCCTCCGTTCCTCTTTTTACAACACCGACATACGGATTAAACAGCGTATCGGCTGTCTGTTGATTTTTGTTGCTGATTGAAACTGCGTTTTCATCTGAGCTTGTCCACGAAATCAATGTCCATTTTTTATCGTTTACAACCTTTGGAAGCTCAATGTCCTCCGTAACATCGGTATTTTCGATTTCAACACCCGAGAGGATTTCACTGTTCATCAGTGCTTTAACCTTATCGGCGTCCCAACCGATTATAACCGGGACTTCAAGCTCTTTTTCAGCACCGTCAAGCGCAAGCTTAAACGTCACGTTATATAAAGCCGAATGTAGTGCGGGAACAGTGTTCGGGTCTTTAAAGAAATATGTAATATCTCCGTTTTCCGCTATATTGGCACCGTCGTTAATTTCTTCGGTTTTTGCAATCGAAACCTTTATATCCTCCGACGTCTTTGCTTTTACGTCCTTTTCAAACATGGCAAGAACGTTTGTATCCTCGCCGTAAACAGGATAAAGCTTATAAAAATCACCCAATTCTTTTAAAACATTTTCGATTTTTAAAAGCTTGTTTGCTTTTTCTTCCTCAACGGCAGCCTGTGAATATACCTTAATTTCAAACGGCTTTGAAACGGTTTTTCCGTCACGGGTAAGTGTTGCTCTGAGTGTTACCGTAACAATACCGTTCTCAGGCAAAGTTACTGCTCCGCTCTGCGGATTGATAATGCTTTCATTATCCGATTCCCATGTTATTTCCGAACCGTTTTTGCCGTTTTTCGGCAAATTGAGCGCTGTCGCTTCTTTAATTTCGGCAGTGTCAAACTTTAATTCGCTCTTATCCTCTTCAAGCTTGCCCTCGTCAGCTGATAAAACCTGCATATTTCTTGACAGAGTTCTTCTATCATTTACACACTCAACGTCAACTGACAGATATTTTCCGATCAAATCGTTTGTTATCAAAAGCTCTCTCTTATTTGCGCCCGGAATATATGTATAGCTGTTTCCTGTGTCAAGACTGTATTTCCAGCTTATTTTAAGCTCGGGGTATTCACTGTAGTTATACTCATCTCCGCCTAAAACAAACACCTTAACGCTTACCGTTTCGCCCTCAACCGGAGTTTTGTCAAGCTCAACTGTTGTTATGTACGGATAAACCGTAATTTTAAATGTTGCGCTGAGATTTCCGGCTTTTGCGGCAATAACGGCACTTCCCGGCTTTTCGGCAAATACTGACACTGTCGAGTTGTTTGCCTGCGGATTTTGCGGCTTTTCAAGTCTTACCTTGTCGCTTCCGCTCTCAACAGACCATTCAACAGGAACTGTATCATCGGTATTTAAATATTCTGCGGTAAGCGTTGTAAATACCTGTTCTCCGCTGTTTGTTAAAGATAATTCTCCCGTACCGCTGATTTTCAGTTCCGGATCCTTCGGCTGAGGTGCAGAACCGCTTTGCCATGCAAGTATCGGATAACCGCCGTTTATGTTGTTCTCGTCCTTGACAAATGCACTTCCGAGCTGTGACAAAAGCTCGTCCGCTCCGACCTCGCTTCCGTCCTTGAAGCAGTTTGTTATTGCTACACCGCTTTGCGGCACAAAGCCGCATATTTCCGCAGTATTGTCAACGCTGTAAGAATTATCTATTGTTGACTTACTGCTTAATTGACCTGCAATTGTACCGCTTCTGAATGCTCCATTTATTTTACCGGTGTTATAGCAATTTGAAATGTTTGTTTTTGTTGCCCATGAGATTATACCGCCGGCATATCCGCTGTTTGTGGCAGTAATACTTGCTGTGTTAACGCAACCGCTAATTGATGCCGATTTAGACGGTTTAGCATACCCTGCAATTCCACCGGCATATCCGCTTTTCTTGGTTGTTGATACGCTTCCTGAAAATGAGCAGTTCTCAATCGTGCCGCCATTCAAATTGGCAACAATTCCACCCACATAATTGCCGCTTGAAGCCACATTTCCCTCAACCCGCAAATTTTTAACTGTACCGCCATACACAACTCCAAAAAGACCTTGATTTGCTGCTGTTGCATTTATTTCAAGACCTTTAATAAGATGGTTTTTTCCGTCAAATGTTCCGCCGAAAGCCGAAGTTGCATAACCGTCGGACGGATTTATCGCAGTCCATTTTGTACCGCTTAAATCAATATCGTCTGCAAGCTCGGCATTTATTTTGTTTTTACCCGAAGCTACCTGTTCTCCGAACCAAACCAAATCTTTTACGTCTTTGATTATGTACGCACCGTTTTCCTCATTGATTTTCGGAGCGCCGTCTGCGGCAAACACGAATGACGGCAAAAGGCTTATCAGCATAATCACCGACACAAGTGCGCTCAAAAATCTTTTATTTTGTTTTTTAATCATAAAAACACCCTTTCATAATTTTTATTGCTATGTAAACCGCAGCAATGCGGATAAAAAAGTTACCGGTCCGCAATTTCTTTGTAAAAACAAAAAAACTGCGGAGGTTCTTATTTCAGAACCGCCACAGCAGACTTTTCCTGTGTTTTTCACAAATTTGCACGCAAAAACACACACCCGAAACAAAGCGTTTTAAGCGCACAAAAACTATCGTTTCTTTCCTTTCGGATTTTGCAAAACGACATCAAAGCAGGTCTTCCGACTCATATCCTTAAAAGCAAAGCTTACGTCCGCACGTCCTTGTCTTCTCGGTTTCCCAATGACAGGCTTTCACCTATGAAGGTGCAGGCTTCGGATATATACGGCGACTGTTAACCGTCCGGGATTCCCACCCGATTCCCTTTTCACCCGCCGTACCCATACGGCACGGCAGACACTTTGTGTGAATATTCATTATTAATACATTAATTTTAACATAAAAAGCAAACCGTTGCAATGTCAAAAACAAACAAAATATGTAAAATACATACAAATTTAATTGTAAATTCTTTTTTTAAGCCTTTGTTCTTTAATGTATTTTATTTGTAATTTTTCAACAATATCCTCATTATTTTCAGCAGTTTTATCATCTATATTGATGTAGTTTTCACAAAAATTTACAAAATATTATATTTTTCTTTACAATCCCGATATTATGTGATATAATTACAGACAATTTAAACAAGTCTTTAATCCGATGCGGGACATCGGCAAGGCATTTATAAACACAGCACATAAATTATGTCTTTTTGTCCTGCCCGAAATCGGTGCAGGACTTTTTTGTAAAAAAATTTAAAGGAGTTTTTGTAAAATGGCTAACAAAACAAACGAAGCAATTTATGACGCACGTAAATTAGGTGTTCCGAAAATGCTGGTTCTCGGTTTTCAGCATATGTTCGCAATGTTCGGAGCAACGGTACTTGTTCCTCTTTTAACAGGGCTTAACATCTCGACTACGCTGCTTATGGCAGGTATAGGAACACTTCTTTTCCACCTTATCACAAAGCGCAAGGTTCCGGCATTTCTCGGATCATCTTTCGCATTTCTCGGCGGTTATGCGGCTGTTGCGCCCTTGGCAGGAAACGGCACAATGACAAACGCGCAGCTTCTTCCGTATGCAAGCGTGGGTATCGTATGCGCAGGTCTGGTTTATCTGGTTCTTGCCCTGCTCATCAAATGCGTGGGAATCAAAAAGGTTATGAGATTCTTCCCTCCGGTTGTAACAGGTCCTATCATTATCTCTATCGGTCTGGGACTCAGCGGAAGCGCAGTTACAAACTGCTCAAACAACTGGCTCATAGCTATAATCGCTCTTGCAATAGTAATCATCTTCAACATCTGGGGTAAAGGCATGGCAAAAATCATTCCTATTCTTCTGGGCGTACTCGGTTCATGCCTGATTGCGGCAATTTTTGCAATCACCTGCGGACAAACCGTAGCAATAGACGGTGTTGACTACATAACAATAGCCGGAAACCCGAGCTTAAAGCTCTTTACACAGGCATCACTCGATAACTTCATTCAAGCTCCGTGGTTAGGCTTGCCTATTAAATGGCAAAGCACAATTTTCGGCGGTGTTGACTGGTCGCAGACTTCTCTGATTATCAGTGCAATCGTTGCAATCGTTCCTATCTCGCTTGCAACAATGATGGAGCATATCGGCGATATATCTGCTATTTCTTCAACAGTCGGCATAAACTACATCGCAGACCCCGGACTTCACAGAACTCTTATGGGTGACGGTCTTGCAACCTCTCTTGCAGCAATCTTCGGCGGTCCCGCAAACACAACCTACGGCGAAAACACAGGTGTGCTTGCTCTTTCAAAGGTATATGACCCGAGAGTTATAAGAATAGCCGCAACACTCGCAATTATTCTTTCATTCTCACCGAAATTTGAAGCTTTTATCAACCTCATTCCGGCTGCAATCATCGGCGGTATCTCATTCGTGCTTTACGGTATGATTTCAGCTGTCGGCGTAAAGAATATAGTTGAAACAAAGGTTGACTTCACAAAGAGCCGTAACCTTATCATTGCCGCAATCATTCTCGTATCGGCGCTCGGCTTGGGAAATGCGGCAACCTTCCAAATCGGTTCTGTTACAATCTCACTGTCTGCTCTTGCAATTGCTTCTATCATAGGTATTCTCCTCAATGCAATTCTTCCGGGCAAGGATTACAACTTCGGCAAGGATCATGACGAAACCGATACCGGCGTAGACTTCAAGGTTTGATAATCAAATTATAAAAACATAATATCAAGCCGCAGCTATTGTTTGCGGCTTGATATGCTTTTTCGGAAATCTTTTTAAAAATGCTGTGCAATTATCGGAGTTTTTGCATAGCACTTTGTGAAGCGGAGGAAAATAATCATGAAATTCAAATCCGAAATATGCGGCAGGGACGCAATCAGCCGTGCGATCGCAAGAATTGCGCATGAGATAATCGAAAGAAACGAGAGTACCGAACGGCTTGTTATAGTCGGCATAAAAAACGGCGGTATTCCTTTTGCATACAGACTTTCCGATTATATTTTCAAAAAAATCGACAATACGCAAAGTATTCCGGTTGCCGAAATAGATATTTCTCATTACCGTGATGATATTCCTCTCAATGACAAAGCACGCAACTATCTTTCCGAAAGTCTTACCGACACGGAGATCAACGGCAAAACTGTTGTTCTCACGGACGATGTTATCTGTACCGGCAGAACTGCAAGAGCGGCAATCGAAGCGATATTCTCACACGGCAGACCCGATAAAATACAGCTTGCCGTAATGGTTGACAGAGGTCACAGAGAATTGCCGATACGTCCCGATTTTGTAGGCAAAAATCTTCCCACCTCTCACCAGGAAATTATTAAGGTATCTTTTGAGGAAAAGGACGGCAAGGACAGCATAGAAATTTTTGACATATAATAAATTCGGCAAAAAAAGCTTTAAAGGAAGTGTTTTAATTGGATAAAAAAGTAAGTGAATCGAGAACGGAACAGGTACAGCTGATAACCCAGTCCGACCTGAACGGCTATAAGCGTTTGTACGGCGGCAGACTTATGGAATGGATCGACACCGTTGCCGGGGTCACGGCACGCAGACACAGCGAAAAAAATATAACCACAGCAATGGTAGACACTCTCCAATTCAAAAAAGCGGCTTATGCCAACGATTTAATCGTTCTGATCGGACAAGTTACCTATGTCGGAAAAACCTCCATGGAGGTTTGCGTGCGCTCCTATGTCGAGGCTCCGAACGGTATGCGCAGTCTTATCAACACCGCATATCTTGTTATGGTCGCTCTCGATGAAAACGAGAAGCCGGCGCAAGTTCCCGGGCTGATACTTGAAACCGAACAGCAAAAAATCGAATGGGAATTTGCAAAGCTTCGGAATGAAGCAAGAAAAAACAGACGAAAAGGAAATTTCTGATATATGCCGACAGTCAAAAAACATTTGACTGTCGCTTTTTTATTTCGTATAAAAATCGGAAAAGTCATAATACTATAAATATGAAGTTTAATAAAATAACGTATCGGGCAATCGGAAAACTATGCTTTATCTTTGCCCGTAAACGGTAAAAAAGGAGATTTTCTGATGTTTCGAGGTAAAATAGTAATAGTCGGAGCAGGCTTTGTCGGCTCAACCACAGCCTACACAATAATGCTCGGAGGACTTTTTTCGGAAATTGTTATAATTGATATTGACAAAAACAAAGCGGAGGGTGACGCACTGGATATTGCGCACGGCGTCGCTCTTAACAAGCCCGTCAAGGTTATTGCAGGAGATTATGACGAATGTAAGGATGCGGATATAGTGGTAATAACCGCCGGTGCGAATCAGACCCCGGGCGAAACAAGAACGGATTTATTGAAGCGCAATGCCGGTATAATCAAAAGCATTACCGAAAATATAATGAAGCACGCACCGGACGATATAATTCTTCTGACAGTGACAAACCCGGTGGATATTTTAACATATGTAACCTATAAGGTATCGGGACTGCCGAAAAATCAGGTTCTCGGTTCGGGTACTGTTCTCGATACCGCACGTTTAAAATATCTTATCAGCAAGAAAACAGGCATTGACGCACGGAACTGTCATACCTACATTATCGGTGAGCACGGAGACAGCGAGGTTGCCGCATGGAGCATAACCAACATCGGCGGTATGTCCATGCAGGAATACTGCACATTCACGGGCAGATGCTCAATTGACGATCTTGATAAAATGTACAATGAGGTTAAAAATGCGGCTTATGAAATCATTTCAAAAAAAGGCGCAACCTATTATGCCATTGCTGTTGCCGTTGCCAGAATTGTTGAGTGTATCGCAGGCGATGAAAATTCGATTCTTACCGTTTCAAGTATTTTTGACGGTCAGTACGGCATTTCCGACGTTGCTCTCTCCGTTCCGACAAAGGTCGGCGGTCTTGGTATAGAAAAGGTTCTCGAAGTACCGTTTGCAAGAAATGAAATGAAGGGTCTGCAAAACAGCGCAGATAAGCTCAAAGAATTGATTTCCGGATTGGAAATCTGACAAAAGCTCTGCCGTATTTGTGAAAATTCACGGCGGAGCTTTTTATATCATATAAAACTTCCCGTCCGAAAAATGACGGGAAGTTTTATTATTTCAGTGTTTCCAATGCCTTATCTCTGACCTTTGCCACATCAATACTCATAATCTTCTGCTTTAAAGGTAAAATCAATCCGGGCGAAA
This sequence comes from uncultured Clostridia bacterium, assembly GCA_934462715.1. GTDB lineage: Bacteria > Bacillota > Clostridia > UBA1381 > UBA1381 > RGIG1988. The sequence continues at coordinate 136,604 of CAKSIJ010000003.1, read as the reverse complement.
CCGAAAGCTCATCAACGCCCATAGCGAGAAACAGCTCGGTAAGCTCAGTATCCGCAGCAAGCTCACCGCAGATTCCCGTCCATATTCCAGCCCTATGAGAATTATCGACAACGGTTTTAATCAATCTCAGAACCGCCGTATGATGAACGTCGCAGAAAGAAGAAAGCTCGGGGTTCTGTCTGTCAACGGCAAGCGTATATTGCGTGAGATCGTTTGTACCGATTGAGAAAAAGTCCACTTCTTCGGCAAGCTTATCGCTGATAATTGCCGCAGCCGGAGTTTCAATCATAATTCCAAGCTCAATATTTTCATTGAAAGGAATGTTTTCCTCTCTCAGCTCTGCCTTTACCTCCTCGCATATTTCCTTGATTTTTCTGACCTCCTCCACCGAGATAATCATAGGAAACATTATAGCAAGCTTTCCGAATGCAGACGCTCTGTACAACGCTCTGAGCTGCGTTTTGAAAAGCGACGGTCTTGTAAGGCATATTCTTATCGCTCTCACACCCATTGCGGGATTTTCCTCTTTCGGCATATCGAAATAATCAACCTGCTTGTCGGCGCCTATATCCAAAGTTCTTATAATAACCCTTTTTCCGAAAGCCTTTTGTGCGGCGTCCTTATATATCGTAAACTGCTGATCCTCTGTCGGATAGGTTTGACTTTCAAGATAAATAAATTCGCTTCTGAACAAGCCCACACCCATAGCATCGTTTGCATAGACGGCAGGCAGATCCTCAAGCGAGCCTATATTGGCATAAAGCATAATTTCCCTACCGTCAATAGTAACCGGCTTTACGCCCTTAAGCTTTTTCAAAAGCTCCTTTTTTTCTTCGGCTTTTTGTCTTTTTGTCTGCATTTCCAAAACCGTGTCCATATTGGGATTTATATAAATCTTACCGGTAAATCCGTCAACGATTATATCCTTGCCGTTGTTATCGTCCTCCATGATTCCGGCAGCGCCTATAACAGCCGGTATGTTCATGGTTCTTGCAAGAATGGACGTATGCGAATTTGAGCTGCCCTTTTCGGTAACGAAAGCAAGTATCTTTGATTTGTCAAGCTGAACCGTTTCGGACGGCGCAAGATCCTCTGCACCGATAATTACACACGAATCCGATGTGATTCCGCCGCTGCTTTGAGAATTTGAAAGTATCGATATGATTCTCTCTGATATATCCTTAACATCAGCCGCTCTTGCCTGCATATAGCTGTCATCCATAGATGAAAACATTTCTGCAAAATTGTCCGCGGTTATTGCTACGGCACTTTCACTGTTCAGCTTTTGTGTATATATCTGTGATTTAACAGAATCAAGATAATCTCCGTCATCAAGCATCATTCTGTGAATGTCGAAAATCATTGCATTTTCTTCTCCCACCTCGTTCAATGCCTTTTCATACAAATCGCCGAGCTGCTTTGAAGCCTCGGCACGAGCCTTTTCAAACCGCTCATATTCTTTATCGGAATCCTTGATATGAACTCTTTGTATAAGCTTTGATGTTTTTTTCATAAGCTCCAGCTTGCCGAAAGCAACGCCTCCGCATACTCCCCTTCCGATTATTGTACGCATAGTTCTCTCTCCTTTAATTCGTAAAAGCCGTATTTACTGCATAATAAACATTTGCTGTTTATGGTTTTCTGACAATTTAAGAAAATAAGTATATTAGTGACGGGATTTGGGATAATCCCGTCACAGCCTGTTACAGGTTTGTTTTAAAGAAGCTTTCAAGCTCGGCAGCGGCGTTGTTTTCGTCCGTACCGTCAACCTTTACATTAACCGTATTCCCGCATTTTGCACCCAATGCCATTACCGAAAATATTTTTTTTGCGTCACCGGTTCTGCCGTTGCACACGATTGTAACCGATGAATCGAATTTTGAGGCCTCCTTTACCAGAAGTCCTGCCGGTCTTGCGTGGATACCCTGTTCGTCTGTAATTGTGTAGTTAAATTCTTTCATGATTTTTCTCTCCTTTATTTTTATAATTTTCTTTATTTGGTTTTATTCGTTAACAGGCTTCTTTAAAAGCGCTATCAGAAGCATTGTTATCACAGAGCCTATTGCAAGCGACAAAAGATACATTGGCCAGTGACCGACCACTGCGAACACGAACAATCCGCCGTGAGGGGCCATAAGCGTGCAGTCAAACAGCATTGACAGTCCGCCGGCAACCGCAGCTCCGACAGCCGTTGCCGGAATTATATGCAAAGGATCTGCTGCCGCAAAAGGTATAGCGCCCTCCGTTATAAAGCAGGCTCCCATGATATAGTTGGTTATGGAGGTACCTCTTTGAGCCTTTGTGAATCTGTTTTTGAAAAATGTTGTTGCCAGCGCTATTCCTATCGGCGGCACCATTCCGCCGACCATAACGGCAGCCATGATTTTGTAGCCCATGGGATCGCCGGTTGCCGCCGCAGTCGTAATTGCCACAGTTCCGAACACATATGCCGCTTTATTGATCGGTCCGCCCATATCTATTGCCATCATAGCGCCGAGAATTATTCCCAGTACAACCGTTGATACAGAACCCATACTGTTGAGGAAGTTTTCAAGAGCAGTGTTTATAACTCCGATAATCGGATTGAATATCAGAAGCATCAGCGCTCCTATAATAAATGTTCCCAAAAGCGGATAAATCAATACGGGTTTAATTCCGTCCATGCTTTTCGGCAAGCCCGAAAACAGCTTTTTGAGCAGCAGTATAATATATCCTGCCATAAAGCCTGCCGCCAGTGCACCCAAGAATCCCGATACCGTTGAACCTGCGGAATTAAAAACAACATTTTGAAAATATCCCGAAATACCGTTGCTCTGTATACTAAATTCTATGCTCGGATTGCCGTTTGCGGCAAGCATACCTCCAACAAAGCCCGCAACAAGTCCCGGTCGGTCAGCAATCGAGTAGGCGATATATCCGGCAAGCATCGGAAGCATCAGACCGAATGCCGTTTCACCTATCTTTTTGAAGAATGCGGCAATCGGAGTATTTGTACCGAAGCCCGCGGGATTTATTGAAAAATCATCTATCAAAAACGCTATCGCAATCAGTATTCCTCCGCCTATTACGAAAGGAAGCATATGCGATACGCCGCTCATCAGGTGCTTGTATATTTTCTGACCGGACGAAAGCTTTTCATCGTAATCAGCCGAACCGCTGTCATTTCCCTCTGCATGATAAACCGCCGCCTTTCCGCTGAGTGCTTTTTCAATCAGCATATCCGCTTTTGATATTCCGTCCGAAACCGGAACCGAAATAACCCTTTTGCCGTCAAATCTTTCCATAGGGACTTTAGCGTCTGCGGCAACGATGATACATTCGGCATTTTTAATTTCTTCTTTCGTTAAAAGATTTTTCGCACCGCCCGACCCTCTCGTTTCGACCTTTATCGTACAGCCTGCCTTTTGCGCCGCTTTATAAAGACCCTCCTCGGCCATATAAGTATGCGCAATTCCCGTCGGACAGCTTGTTACGGCAAGAATTTTTATGTTCCCGTCCGAAAGCGATTTTTCTTCGTCAGGGGCTTCGCTGTCGGCTTCGTTGATTATATCGGTAAATTCATCGACGGTTTTTGCCGAAATCAGCTTTGAAATAAAGCCCTCATCCATCATCAGCACCGACAGCTTGCTCAGTACATCAAGGTGAACATTTTCCTTAACATTCGGTGCGGCAATCGCAAAAATAAGCTTTACCGGCTGACCGTCTATGCTGTCAAAATCAACTCCGTTTCTTATAACCATGGCGGCAAGTCCCGGTGCATTGACGGCATCACCCTTGTAGTGGGGTATTGCAATTCCCTCTCCTACGGCGGTAGTGCTTTCCTTTTCTCTCTCAAAAAGACCGTCGGTATACGCTTTCGTGTCATTAAGCTTTCCGCTTTTTGCCATAAGCTCTCCCATTTGGAGGATAGCCTCGTCCTTAGTTTTCGGCTGACCGTTAAGATCAATGCTTTTCCGATCAAGCAAATCCATAATACGCATAATATTTTCTCCTTTCCTGCTTTTAAAATATTTATCTTATTTTATTGAATACATCTCTTATCTCATCCCCCGTTGCAAGATCTTCCGAAAACGCGCTCGCACTGCCGGCGCTTAAGCCGAGCTTTAAAGCGTATTCGTAATCTCTTGTTTTAATATATCCGGCAATGAACCCGGCAACCATCGAATCGCCCGAGCCTGTCGTGTTGACAACCTTTCCGTCCGGTGCAGGGCTTGAATAACATTCTCCGTTTTCCGTAATCAGCAGCGCACCCTTGGCTCCCTTTGACACAAGCACGTTCCGCGCGCCCGCTTTTTGCAGCTCCCGTGCAGCCCGTTCCGTTTCGTAATCGCCGTTCAGCGTTTTGCCGAATATTTCGCCAAGCTCAAAATTGTTCGGCTTAATCAAAAACGGCTTGTACTTTAAAACATTTGTCAAAAGCTCGCCCGTTGCGTCTGCGGCGAAATTTATTTTTTTGTCCGAAAGCCGCTCCATAATATCGCAGTATACCGAATCGCTCATACCGGACGGAACGGAGCCGGCAAGCACCAATATATCCCCGTCCGACAGTTTATCGAGCTTTTTGTACAGCTTTTCCATAGCCTCTTTATTCACGGCAGGCCCTCTGCCGTTTATTTCAGTTTCCTTTGTGTATTTGATTTTTACGTTGATTCTTGAAAAACCGTTGTCAAGCTCAATAAAATCGCTTTTTACGCCAAGCTTTTCGAGCAGACTGACGATTACGTTCCCGGTGAACCCCGAAATAAATCCGAGAGCGGTGTTTTCAATTCCGAGATTGCTGAGTACGGTTGATACGTTGATTCCCTTTCCTCCGGCAAGCAGCTTTTCTCCGTCGGTTCTGTTTACCTGTCCCTCGGCATAATCCTGTACGTGTACGATGTAGTCCAGCGCCGGGTTGAACGTTACAGTATAAATCATTTTTAATCCCGTCCTTTCCGTAATTTTTTTACCGTTGTTACACACAGTGTAAAGTGTGCGTCAGACCTTTATTATGTTGTAATTTCCGTATTCCTCCGGTATTTCTTCGGTGATGATTGTCACATCATCTATTTCCGCAAAGCTTACCGACGATATGCAGTCGAACTTGCTTGAATCGCATAAAACATACTTTTCGCGGCATCTCGACATTGCAAATCTTTTAATATCTGCTTCCGCCGCGTCAGGTGTTGTCAATCCGGCCTCATGCTCTATACCGTTCGTTCCGAAAAAGCCCTTGCTGAAATTATATGTTTTGAGCATCAGCATTGCCGTACTTCCGATAATCGCCTCGGTCACCGGCTTTAATCTTCCGCCGATAATGTATGCCTCGCAGCCCTTTTTTTCAAGTAAAGCTGCATGGGAAACGGCATTTGTGACAAATATCGCTTTTTTATTGTCGGGTATACTCTTTACAAGAAGCTCTGTGGTTGTGCCTGCGTCAATGAATATAAGCTCATTACTGCCGATAAGTCCGGCAGCGTATTCCGCTATCGACACCTTTTGATCGGTGTGAATACTTCTTCTCTTTTTAACCTCAAAATCCGTGGAATTAAGATTTTTTTTCAGAGCCATCGCACCGCCGTGAACTCTTATAAGCTTTTTGTCCGCAGCAAGTGCCGAAATATCGCGTCTGACCGTTGATTCCGATATTCCGAGCAAATTCATCAGCTCATGATTGGTAATACTTCCGTTTTTGTTTACAAGCTTTAAAATAGCCGCAAATCTTTCTTCAGTTAACATATACTCACCTTTTTGAATGTATTTGACTGTTTTTGACTGTTTACAGTTAAATTATACATTCAAAATCGGTCAAAGTCAATCGCACAAGTTGACAGAAATTTTAATTTTTTTTGTGCATATTTTATAATATTCTCATTTGTTATTAATTATATACTTTCATCATTGCCTAAAATCGGTAAGTTTTGATTTTTTATTTTGAAAAATTACCGCATATATTTTCATAAAACGTCATACAATTCTGTCATTAACCTGTCATTTCGGCATATTATTGTAAAACAGACATAATCGTCAAAGCTGCGGAACAAATACCTTTTATCTGCTGCAGTAAAAATTAAGGGAAGTGAACGGTATGAAGCTGTTATCGGCGCAAATCGGTTCGATATACAGAATTAATGACATTCTGCTCGGTAAAAAAGTAAGACACAGACTGCAAATTCTCGGAATGACAAGAAATGCGGAAATTGTTCTTTTAAACAAAAAATATTCGGGGACGGTCATAATAAAGGTCAGAGGTACACGATTTGCACTGGGCAGCAAGTATGCGCAAGGGATAACGCTGAAAGTGTAAATTTGTGACAGCTGCAAAACAGTCGGATTTGACTTTGCATATCAATCAAAAAAATACGAAAGGAATCATAAAAATGCCGGAGAAAAATATAACCGTTGTATTCGCAGGCAACCCGAACTGCGGAAAAACAACTTTGTTTAACGCCTTTACGGGCGCAAGATTAAAAACCGGGAATTGGCCGGGCGTTACGGTAGAAAAGAAGGAGGGTACGGCGCATAGCGATGACTGTACCTGCAAGCTTACGGACTTACCCGGAATATACTCGCTCACCTCATACACTATAGAGGAAAGGGTTTCAAGAGAGTACATATTGAGCAGCGAAGCTGACGTAATTGTCGATGTTGCCGATGCGTCATCGCCGGAGCGCAGTCTGTATCTTACGCTTCAGCTGGCAGAGCTTGGAAAACCTATGGTTCTTGCACTGAACATGACGGATATAGCCGCAAAACACGGTATAAAAATAAACACCGCCCGCTTGTCCGAAACGCTCGGAATACCCGTTGTGCCGGTATCGGCAAGAAAACGTACCGGATTAGCCGAATTGCTCCGCACCGCCGTTCACTGCGCAGACGGCATATCCGCGCACAACACAGAATTCAAGCATACGGCAGGCATGCGCCGCCGCTCCGTGCGTAATAACTGTGCAATTACATATTCCGATGAAACAGAAAGCATTATAGCCGTTTTGTCCGAACGTCTTTCTAAAAAATACAAAGATATTAACAACCTGCGCTGGTATTGTGTGAAATATCTTGAAGAAGATGAGGAGATAATGAAAAAATACCCGATAATAACAGAGGATATAATAAAGCGCAGCTACGAGGACGATATTATAAATCAAAAATATGATTACATAGAAAGAATAAAAAAAGAAACGATAACTTCAAAGGAACGCAGAAATACGGCAACCGATAAACTCGATAAACTGCTTACCCACAAAATACTTGCCCTGCCGTTATTTTTGTGTATTATGGCGGCTGTGTTTTTTCTGACGTTTACCGTCGGTAATTTTCTGAAAGGGTATCTTGAAACACAGCTCGGCATTTTTTCGGATACTGTTAAAAATCTGATGTTGTCCGCACATATCGGGAAATTTGTTATATCTCTTATATGCGACGGTATTATTGCCGGGGTCGGAAGCGTACTGACCTTTTTGCCCAATATATTTATATTGTTTTTGGCGCTTGCCTTTCTGGAGGACAGCGGCTATATGTCAAGGGCGGCATATGTCATGGACGGCATTATGGGTTCTGTCGGTTTATCGGGCAGAGCGTTTATACCCATGCTTTTGGGATTCGGCTGTACAGTCCCGGCGGTCATGGCGGCGCGTACGCTTGAAAACAGGAAAGACCGTCTGAAAACAATAATGGTACTGCCGTTTATGTCATGCAGTGCAAGACTTCCGGTTTACGTTCTTATGTCGCAGATGTTTTTCGGAAAATATGCGATGCTTGCGGCATATTCAATGTATCTGACAGGCATTATAACTGCAGTGGCAGTTGAATTTATTTTAGGAAAAACCGATAAAGGCGGTTTTTGCGAAAACAATCTTATTATTGAGCTGCCCGAATACAGAATACCGTCTGCACGCACCGTTGCCATATATGTTTGGGAAAAATTGAAAGATTATCTTCTAAAAGCAGGAACAACGATTTTTATCGCTTCTATATTATTATGGATTCTTTTGAATTTCAACCTTAACGGCATGACCTCCGAAATGTCCGAAAGCTTTGCGGCATTAATCGGCAGAAAAATCTGCATATTGCTTGAACCTGCCGGTCTGGGTCAATGGCAGACAAGCGTGGCGCTTATTTCGGGAATTGCCGCAAAGGAGGTTGTCGTGTCAAGTATGGGAGTGCTTTTCGGTATCGGGAGCGTTTCCTCAGCAGACGGTATGAATACACTTTGCTCGGCGCTTAAATCAATCGGTTTCACGGCGGTCAACGCCTATTCCATGATGCTGTTCTGCCTTTTATATGTTCCCTGTGCGGCTTCCGTTGCGGTAATAAAACGCGAAACAGGCTCAATAAAATACACTCTTGCCTGCATATGTATGCAGCTGGGCATTGCATGGAGCGTATCAACCTTGTTTTATCAGCTTGCAAGTCGTATGATCGGATAAAAATTGTGCCGCCGTACGGCGGCACTAAAATATTATGACTGTTCGCTTTTTCTGTAACGGTTCGGTGTAATACCCTTTATGGCTTTAAAGGTTTTGATAAAATAGCTTAAATCGTTAAAGCCGCATGAAAAGGCAATATCGGTTACGCTGAGATCCGAGTTTAACAGCTTTCTGGAAGCCTTTTCGATTCTGTAGCCGGTGAGATACTCAATCGGAGATTTCGCCGTCATATCCTTAAAGAAATAGCAGAAATATTTGGGCGACATTCCGGCAGCCTCCGCCATATCTGACAGGGTAATCGGAGAATCGTAATTATTTCGGATAAAGAAAAGCACATTTTTCAGTTTCGGTACGTTCTTATCGGCATAAATCGAAGCCGCACCGCTTGACTGACTGTAGAGGTGCAGATCTATTACCGTACCGAACAGATTATACAGCGCACCTATAACCTTGAATTTGTAACCAGAGGATTTGTTTTTCATACATTCAAACAAAGCGTTTACCGCCGAGCAGTACTCCTTTTGCTCCGGTGTGCAGTATTCGTTTATGAGATATTCATGATTAATCAGGCTGTCAACGAAATATCTTGATCCGCCGTCCGAAACGGGGAGAAAATCAAGATGAAAGTCTATACATTCGTATACGCAGTTTTCGGGTACTGCGCCGTGAACGGTTTCCGAATTAACAAATATAATATCGCCTTTATTTGCACGATATGTATTATTGTTAAGGCGGATATTCAAAACGCCGTCCAGAATGCGTATAAGCTCAATTTCACCGTGCCAGTGTGAGGACATTTCATAACGTGCGTCCGAGCTGTCAATGTGGTAAAGCTCAATCGGAAAATCCTCTGTTCCGTGCTGTTTTAATTCGTTGTAGCTCATTTTTACCTCCGATAACCGGCAAAATCCGAATAATTAATATCGGACAGCGTATTCTGATTGGATTCTTTTGCTTTTTCCTTTTCAATATATTCGTTGTATCTTTCAGAAAACGGATCGGAGCTTACATGACCGCCGCCTGTGTTTCCCTGCTCCCATTCAGCCGGAGAAGCGGTTTCGGTTAAGGAAAATGAAGTTATGTTTCCGTCATAAATGCTGACCGTTCCGCAGACTTCATCAGAGGGCAGAATAAGCTTTCCGTGGTAAACCGTATTCGGGGCAACCACGGCAAGCACGCTTTGCCATATCATTTTACCTCTGCGGTCATATGCAATCGCAAACACGTTTTTTTGTGAATCCGTAGCATTTTTATATGAATATTGCAGCAAATTCTTTCTCTGAAAAATCCTGTTAACCGGAGAAGCAGCGTTGCTCATTGTAAAAATGACCGCCTTATCCCCTTTTTGCGCAGACTCGCACATGACAGGCAGATGAGTATTCATAAACACATATTTATCCTTTATATATGACGAAATATATGAATATATCGGCTTGTCGATTCCGTAAAGCCGGCTTGTTGCATTTGCGGACGAATCTATCTTTTTTGCATAACCGTCAACTTTATCGGCATAGCTTAAATATATTTTATCAAGTCCCCGGTTAAAATACAAATCATATACATAGCTTGTAAATTCCTTGTGCTTGCACAGCTGATTAACAAATAACGGGTGCTCGTTCCAGTAGCTTTTTCTGTCGGGCAGACACCATGCGCTTTGATACAGATCAAAGGCATAATCGCAGTCCCATACGGGACCCATGTAAATGATTGAATCCTTACTGTCGGTATCTTTATATAAAAATGTACTTCCCTGGCAGCAGTCGGAATTTCCTATCAGCTCCTGATGCAGAAAATACCGTGCGGCACTTTCAAGATCGAAAATTTCGGAAAAATGTCTGCCGTCACTCAAATATCCGTTGCCTGCAATTGCGTTGAAAAGGTCTGTGATAAGATTTTTTATATAATCGTATTTTGAGCCGTCCTCCGTTGTTGCATCAAGCTTTTCGGGACTTTTTATTGTGATTTTATTCTGATTTACAACAAATTGCGGAGAATCCTCAAAGTTGTCTATCTCAAGCAGATAGCCGCCCGTTGTATCTATCTCATCGGCAGAACCTTTTTTTTCGATTTCCTCATCAATATCGGTAATCGGAACGGAGCTTCTGCCAACCTTTACGGTTGATGCCAGCGTGTACACTCCAAGATATTTTCCGTTCATGTAAACATCGGTCATTTCGGCTCTCGGCGTGTTTCTTATCCCCAAATCACGGGCAAGATCGTATGAGATTTTGTTTCTTAAATATATTTTAGGCTGTTCGCTCCTCAAAAGCGCCCAGTCCTTATTTTTATCCATACCGAGAAGATTTTCCCCGGCTTCAAGCTTAATCTGATACGGTCTTTGCTTGTCGGTATCTGTTGTCCATGTTGAATTTCCTCTGCCACGGATTTTGATCGTTCCCGGCGTTTCCGGCTTTGCGTCATTTTCGGAGGAATCATAAAGAGCCTTGCAGCCGTATTCCTCCGCCAGTTCTTCTGGTACGTCGAGAATCATGTTGCCGTAGCAGTACACCTTATGATTGTAAGATTGGTTCATGTCCGATATTGTTCCGTTAGCTTCGTCGATATTTATGTACATCATAGGCAGAGTGGAAATCGTTGCGGAAACCGTCAGCCTTTTTCCGTCGTCAAATTTGACTTTTATCGGATTTTGCGTTACAAAATCGGCTGTGACCCTTTGAAGCTCGCTGCCGTTCTCCGTTATTGTAAAGGTGAATTTTGAAGCGTCGCAGCTGTACGGTATTACAAATTCGTAATTTATGCCGTATTTAAATGCGGATATATCGCATTTCAGACCGGGGTTATCCGATACCGAGGCGGTCAGAATATAGTCGCCCAATGCCGGTTGATTTTCCGTATACGGCAGTGCCGCCTGTGCCGCAGACGATTCCGAAGCGTTATAGTCCGCGCTTACCGGTACGCTCAAAAGCATACAAAACAAAATTACAGACGAAATGATTGCATTTGATTTTTTTAACATTTTTATTGCCTTTCCAAATTTTAATAAAATCCCCATTACAATAGATTTTATCATTGTAATGAGGATTTGTCAATATAATTACGGCATAAAAAATGACAATCACAATAAAAGTGACTGTCATTTTAACAATTTTACTTATTCAGAAAATCCTTCATTTTTTCAAGCCAGCTTTTCTGCTTTTTGTAGTTTTCCTTAACGCCCGACGCCTGTTCAAACTGTTTTAGGATTTCACGCTGTTTTGAGTTGATGTTTTTCGGAACCTCCACCTCAACGGTAACATATTCATCGCCCCTGCCCTTACCTCTGATATAGGGGATTCCTTTGCCTTTGAGCTTGAACACGGAGCCGGTCTGCGTACCCTCGGGAATATCGTATTCAACGATTCCGTCAAGAGTAGGCACTCTTATTGTTGCACCCAGAGCCGCCTGAACAAAGGTTATCGGTATTTCCAAAAATACATCGTAGTTATCACGGGTAAATATGTTATGCGGTTTTACTCTTATGGTTACAAGCAAATCGCCCGGTGCGCCGCCGCGCGTTCCCGGCTCGCCCTGACCCGACACCTGCATTGTCTGACCGTGATTGATTCCCTGCGGAATGTTGATTTCTATGGTTCTCTGCTTTCTGACCTTGCCCGTACCCCGGCAATCCTTACAAGGATCGGTTATTATTTTACCGGTACCGCGGCAATCGGGACAGGTTCCTATATTGGTCATATATCCGAGGGGAGTTCTTGTCTGCGTTCTCACCTGACCTGTACCGTTACACTTTTTACAGATAGTCGGAGAAGTTCCCGGCTTTGCGCCGCTTCCTCCGCAGGTCGGACAATTTTCCTGACGGTTAATCGTTATGTTCTTTTTACAACCGAATGCGGCTTCTTCAAATGTAATATCTATAACCTGGCGAACATCTGCGCCCCTTTGAGGTCCGTTACGTCTTTGACCGCCGCCGAAACCGCCGAAGCCGCCGCCGAAAATATTCGAGAAAATATCGCCGAAATCGTCAAAGCCGCCGAAACCTCCGCCGGCACCGCCGCCGCCGAAGTTCGGATCAACGCCGGCATGACCGAACTGATCGTAGCGAGCTTTCTTTTCACTGTTTGAAAGTACCTCGTAAGCTTCGTTTACCTCCTTGAATTTTGCTTCTGCGGTCTTGTCACCGGGGTGCAAATCCGGGTGGTATTTTTTAGCTTCACGGCGGTACGCTTTCTTTATTTCATCCTCCGAAGCACTTTTGTCAATGCCAAGCACCTCGTAATAATCTCTTTTATCTGCCATACTAACCCTCAATTCCACCGCCCTGCGGCGGTATTATACACACATTCAGGACTAAAAGGGCGACTCGAGCCGCCCTTTTTAGCCTTGTTATTTTTAATTATTTGTTGTTATCGTTGTCAACTTCTCTGTAGTCGGCTTCATATACGTTGCCGTCATTGCCGCCCTGTGCGCCGTTTTGAGCTCCGCCCTGTGCGCCTTGTGCGAAATCCTGAGGATTAAAGCCCTGAGCACCGCCTTGCGCACCCTGAGGATTAGCCTGCTGATACAGCTTTTCGGAAATCTTGTAGAATGCCTGCTGCAATCCCTCGCTTGCCTGCTTGATAGCCTCCGAATCGGTACCATTTAATGCTTCATTTACCTTTGCAATCTCAGCTTCGATTGTCGACTTATCGTTAGCGTCAACCTTGTCGCCAAGCTCTTTCAAGGTTCTTTCAGCCTGTGCTACCGCACTTTCCGCATTGTTTCTGATTTCAACCTCTTCTTTACGCTTCTTATCCTCTTCTGCGTACTTTTCAGCTTCCTTAACAGCCTTATCAATATCCTCGTCACTGAGGTTTGAAGAAGCGGTAATTGTAATCTTCTGTTCGTTGCCTGTTGCCATATCCTTAGCCGAAACCTTAACGATACCGTTAGCGTCTATATCAAACGATACTTCAATCTGCGGAACGCCTCTCGGAGCCGGAGCTATGCCCGTAAGGCTGAAACGTCCGAGCGTCTTGTTGTACTGAGCCATTTCTCTTTCGCCCTGAAGAACGTGAACCTCAACGCTGGTCTGACCGTCAGCGGCAGTTGAGAATATCTGCGATTTCTTTGTAGGAATTGTTGTATTTCTCTCGATAAGCTTTGTGAACACACCGCCCATTGTTTCGATACCGAGTGACAATGGTGTAACATCGAGAAGAAGCAAGTCTTTAACATCGCCCGCAAGAACACCCGCCTGAACTGCTGCGCCAATTGCAACACATTCATCGGGGTTTATACCCTTATGAGGCTCCTGACCCATTTCGTTTTTAACAGCCTCCTGAACCGCCGGTATTCTTGAAGAACCGCCGACAAGAAGAACTGTGTTAATATCGCTCTTTGAAAGACCTGCGTCATTCATAGCGTTTCTTATGCAAGTAATAGTCTTTTGAACAAGGTCTGCTGTCAAATCATCGAATTTAGCCTTTGTAAGGGTAATATCCATGTGCTTCGGACCTGTTGCGTCAGCCGTGATAAACGGAAGATTGATGTTTGAGGTTGTCATACCCGACAATTCAATCTTTGATTTTTCAGCGGCTTCTTTAAGTCTTTGCATAGCCATCTTATCTGTTGTAAGATCTACGCCTGTTTCCTTTTTAAATTCATCAACAAGGTATTTGATGATTCTGTCGTCAAAATCGTCACCGCCGAGGTGGGTATCGCCGTTTGTCGAAAGAACCTCAAATACACCGTCACCGATTTCAAGGATAGATACATCGAATGTACCGCCGCCGAGGTCATATATCAGAACCTTTTGGTCTGTGTCGTTCATACCGTATGCAAGAGCCGCTGCGGTAGGCTCGTTGATGATTCTGAGAACCTCAAGACCTGCGATCTTACCTGCGTCCTTTGTTGCCTGTCTTTGCGAATCGCTGAAGTATGCCGGAACGGTGATAACAGCCTGTGTAACCGGCTCTCCGAGGTAGCTTTCTGCGTCCTGTTTCAGCTTTGACAAAATCATAGCCGAGATTTCGGGAGGAGTATAAGATTTTCCGTCAATGTTTACGCTGTAGTTCTCACCCATATGTCTTTTAATTGACATGATTGTTCTGTCAGCGTTTGTAACTGCCTGTCTTTTTGCAACCTGACCTACAATTCTCTCGCCGTTCTTCTGAAAAGCAACGACGGACGGAGTTGTTCTCGAACCCTCTGAATTTGCTATAACCGCAGGATTACCGCCCTCGATAACCGCTACGCATGAATTTGTCGTACCTAAGTCAATACCTATAATTTTTCCCATAATAATCATTCCTTTCCGCACATTCTGTGCTTTACGTTTTTTATTTATATTCAATCAATAAAACTAATTTGCTACTTTTACCATACTGTGACGGACCACTCTGTCATTGTTATATATATAGCCCTTCAAAAATTCCTCGACTACCGTATTGTCTGTAACGGAATCATCGTCAACGTGCATTACCGCATTGTGTATATTCGGATCAAATTCTTCTCCGACTGCCTTTATTTCGGTAACTTTAAGCTTTGCCAAGGTATCCTTCATCTGCTTCTGAACAAGTGCGACGCCCTCCAAAACCTTTTTTGCGTCCTCCGATTCAACCTTGGCCGCCATTGCTCTTTCAAGGTTATCCTCTACCTGCAAAAAGGCTTCAACCGTATCTATTACCGCGTCAGCATATCTTGCGTCCTTTTCTTTGGCGGTTCGCTTTTGATAGTTGTCAAATTCGGCATACAGACGTTTGTATCTGTCCTCGCTCTCGCTTAATTTCTTTTCAAGCTCTCTGAGCTTATCATCGGAATTTTCTTTAACATCTTCGGGAGCCGCTTCTTTTTGAGCTTCTGCCGGTTTTTCTTCGGCTTTGGTGTTTTCAGCCGCTTCCTCCGCTGCCTTAGCTTCCTGTTTATTTTCCTTTTCCTTGTCCTTATTCTTTTGTTTTGTCAAGGCTATCCCTCACTTTCTCCTTTATAGAGCTGATCCAGAATTTTATCGATATGCTCGGATATGCAGTCAAGACTTGCAACTACCTTTGCATAATCCATTCTTTTCGGCCCGATTACTCCCAGCTGACCGGCTACTTTATTATTTAAGGTATAATTAACCGTTACCAGTGAGCAGTCCTTTAATTCCTCCGCTTCGTTTTCAGATCCGATTTTGATGTTGACCTTTTTCCCGCCATCGTTTTCAATCATACGGCGAAGCTTCTTTTTGTCCTCTAAAAGCGCAAACATCTTGCTTGCCTTTTCAATATCGTTGTACTTCAATATTGACTTTGTATTCTCAATATAAATATCGGTATCGTCCAGTTCTCCGATTGAGGAATAGACAAAATCGAGAATATTTATAAGAGCCTTCGGCGACAAATTAAGTCTTTCGGAAATTTCCGTCTGCATAGACTGAATTTTCTCAAAGGTTATTTCATCTGCTCTGAGTCCGCGCAGGTTCTTGTCGATGATTTCGCCGAGCGCCGCTGCGGTGTTCTCGTCAAGCGGAAGTGCAAGAATTTTGTTTTTTACCGCTCCGGACTGCATTATTACAACAAACAGCGAACAACCGCCGGATAAGCTTAAAAGCTCGCATTTTTTTATGCAGTTATCCTTTAAATCCGGAGTTGTTACAAATGCGGTATAATCCGTAAGCGTTGAGGTGATAAGGCTTGCTTTTTTGATTATTGTATCAAGCTGGCTGACCTTTTCCTCCATCGCTTTTTGAAGTCTTGCGATAATATCCATACCGATTTTATATCGCTTCATCATGGAATTGACATAATATCTGTATGCGGTGTCTGTCGGAACTCTTCCGGCGGAGGTGTGGGGCTGAACAAGAAATCCCATTTCCTCAAGATCCGCCATTTCATTCCGTATGGTTGCGCTTGAAAGACCGAGAATATTTTTCTTTGATATGGAACGTGAACCCACCGGTTCGGCAGTACCCAGATATTCGTCGATTACCGCTTGCAGTATCATGAGTTTTCTGTCATTCAAATCCATTTATTCTCACCTCTTTATACTTTTAGCACTCACGCCTATCGAGTGCTAACAAGTATAAAATACCACCTTTAGCCTTAAATGTCAAGTCTTTTTTTGATTTTTAATCTTGTTTTTACAAATTGTTCATAAAATAAAGTATCTGTCCTTGTTTTTTATCTATTTTTAAATCGGCTTCACAAAAAAAGCACGGAAACACATTTATTCCCGTGCTTTATAAAAGAAAGATGAAAAATGAATTTAAGTAAAACGCGGAAAAGATGCAAGCAGGTTGCCTTTTTGAGAGGTGACGGCGTATGTTTATACTCCTAACCTCGAAAAAAGGTAAGATGCGCAGCATATTTTTCACGTTACCTTTATGATTCTTACAACTCCGTTACTGTCCGATGTTTCGGAATAGAGCGTAACCGAAGCTCTGCTGTATGAAGCAAGTTCATTTACCGAAATAACCTTATATTCACCGGCACCGCTTACGTTTATTATCAAAACGTCATCGGAAAGGGTGTAAATCTTATTGTCAACCATTATTCTGCCCGATTCAACAGCCTGAACGGTTCTTCCGTTTACAAGTGCGGATAACGGCTTCAACTCGGAAATCTGACCCGTCTGTGAAACCTTGTAATAAAATGCATTGCCCGATATTGAGAAGCTCACATTACTGTATTCCTCTTTGCCTGTGGCGGTGTATATCGTCATGCCGATTGCACCTGTGGTTTTGTCCCGGGTTTTGTACGCATAACCGTATTTATAACCCGAAGAAGCGCTGTTTATATACAAAACCGCAATATCGCCGAATGCATTTGCGCTTACCGAGGTTATCAGCTGATTTGACGGTATGGAAACGGCGTCAAACGTATCATAGCTGATAAGCTCAACCTCCGGCGTTGATGAATCCTCTTTTGAAAGTCTGTTGAATATCACA
This sequence comes from uncultured Clostridia bacterium, assembly GCA_934462715.1. GTDB lineage: Bacteria > Bacillota > Clostridia > UBA1381 > UBA1381 > RGIG1988. The sequence goes on along the minus strand of CAKSIJ010000003.1, from coordinate 119,333 downwards.
ACGTCCTTTAACAGCTTTTTACCCCCGAGCGTGCGTTCACCCTTATTTAATTCGCCGTATACGTTTGAATTTGACGCCATTTTCATTGTTGCGGCATCGTTTCCGTACTCTATCTGAACCAGGTCGCCAATATAATCCTTGTAATTTTTGTCCGTTTCGTATTCGTAGGTGTTGCCGTCCGCCATAAACACGCTTGCCATGTAACGGCTTGAACCCTCTTTATCTCCGCTGTCGGCAACATCAAAGTAAGTTTTCAGAACAACTCCGTAGCTGAAAGTATCAAAGCCCGAGGATTCCACAGCAAAGCATACCTCATCGTTTTTGCCGAGAAGCAGCGTTACCTTATCGCCGATATTAAAGCTTCCGTCAGAAGCGTCAAGCTTTGCGGTGCTTACCTTTGAATTGATTTTGTATTCGTTTCCGCCGACATTTACGCTTGTGACATATGCTTTTGAGGGCAGAGCCTTGTTGTATATTCCCGTAACTTTCTTCGTATATACGTCCATCGTGTTTGTGTTTGTGTTGTAATATATAACATCGTCGGCTTTGATGTCGGCAACCGTAACGGTTTTGTTATCTCTGTAAACGGTAAGACCATCAAAATCAATCGGAATACCCTCAAGATATTTGTCTGAGGAGGTATAATTTTTGCTTGCCTTGACAGGTGTTATTGTGCTTTGAGAGGTATCTATAACGGCAAAAGTCCATTTACCCTCTTGTTCTCCCATAAATTTAATTTTTGTGCCTTCGGTGATTTCGTTTTGCATTAATGCATAACTGGTCTTGTTGTTGTCGGAATATAGAGTGAAATTGCTTGTAAACTGATAGCTGCCCTTTTGATTGTCCGATGTTCTATAGTCAATCGTGCGGTTTTCGTCAATATCCGTAACGGTAACGGTCAAAGATTTCATATCCTTTTTTCTGAAAGATACCGCTTTGTTGTTATCATCTAAAATAAGAGTTCCCGATGAACCTGCCATGCTTATTATCGAGTTATTTTTCACCTCATATACCCCATTATCGGTTCTTATTTCATCACTGTTAAGACTTGCGTCATCATTTTGTGAAGCGATAATATAGCAATTGTCGGTTACGGTATACCCGATAGATTCAAGATATTTTACCTCTTTTTTACCGTTAACATAGGTAAACAATGCATTATCTGTTATTTCCGCAACAACCGCTCTTGTCACCGGATCGGAGGCGCTGTGAGCGGTATCGGAAAGCTCCAGTGCCGCCGCCTCGTTCATATAATTTGCCGGCCAACTGTAGCCGACCGTTGCCTCGTCATATCCGAGAACGCGGCAGATTATGGTTGCGGCTTCGGCATACGTTATGATATTTGACGGACGGAACGTTGCGTCGGCATATCCCTTGATCACGCCGTTTGCGGTCAGATAATTCACATAAGGAATACACCACTGCACTTGGTTGACATCGTCAAAAGCCGATGATGGCGGTGTTGATTTCGCTTCCGTGGCTTTGTTCATCATGCCGACAATGATTTTAGAAAATTCCGCTCTTGTAACGTTATTGTCGGGGCGAAAGCTTCCGTCCTCATAGCCGTTTATTATTCCCAGCTCGCTTAGTCTGTTTACTGCTTCATAGTATTTGCTGCCTGTACTCACGTCCGTAAACACCGCCGCAGAAGCGCCCTGCATAACCGGCACAAATGCGGTTGCCATGCTCAAAGCAAGCATTGCTGCTGTTGACTTAATCTTTTTCATTATAATCCTCCATTCTGCCGCAGTGCGGCGGCACAAATCTCAACGTGAAAAAGACGCTTTTCACGTTACTTTTCCATTCCGCTGCAGTGCAGCGGCTCAAAACAATGCTTATTCTGCACGCAAAGCGTCAATCGGGTGCAGCTTTGCTGCCTTTTTAGCCGGTGCAATCCCGAAGAACACACCGATTGCAAGCGAGAAGAAGAATGAAAGCAGAACCATGTTTGTTTGAGTAACATAATTCATTCCGGTGAGCTTCTGTACCACAGGTCCTATTCCTATTCCGAACAGCACGCCGATTATGCCGCCCATTGCGCTCAAAATAATTGATTCTATAAGAAATTGCAGAAGAATATCGGTTGTTCTTGCTCCGATTGCCTTTCTTATACCTATTTCTCTTGTACGCTCGCTTACGCTTACCGTCATAATATTCATTACGCCGATACCTCCTACCACAAGGGATATTGCGGCGATACCCGCAAGCATTGCGGTAAGCGTTCCGGTGATTTCGTTCATGGTATCAAGCATTTCGGATATGCTCGATACGCTGAAGCCCGAATCCGAACCAAGCTTTCTTGTGATAAAGGCTTCAAGGCTCGATACCGCCGAATCAACGGTACTCTCGTCCGCTGCTTCTAAATAATAGGTAGAGATCGTTTTGTTTTTCAAAAATCTCATTGCGGTGGTATATGGGATTGTCACCTTGTTGTCCGCAGAGGTTTCGGTTGAATCTCCGCTTTCCTCATACACTCCTATTATCTTAAATTGTCTGCCGTTAAGCTTGATTGTTTCCCCGACAGGGTCAAGACCTCCGAAAAGCTCCTGAACTATATATGTTCCGACAATTGCAACGTATGAACGGTTTTCAATGTCTGTTTCCGAGATAAAGCGTCCGCTTGTAAGCTTGACATTTTTTATGGTTTCATACTGCGGAGCCGCTGCGTCAAGCGAGGTTGAAAAGTTGTCGCTGCCCAGCTTTGCAAGCGCATTTCCCGATATGTACGGAGTCATATCCGCAATCAGATCGGAATTTTCATCGACAAATTCCTTTAAATCATCATAATCGACAGTTCTTGTTGTAAATCTTCGGTTAAAGGAAACGGTTATAAGCTTTGTTCCCATTTCGGCAATTTTATCGGTTATCGTCTGCGTTGTACCTCCTCCGATACCGGTCAGCAGTATTACCGAGCCTACACCGATTATAATACCGAGCATTGTGAGCGCCGAACGGCCTTTGTTGCCCATTATGCTTTTTATTGCCATTTTAACCGATTGGGTCAGTTTTGTAAAAAATTTCATTATATCCCGTCCTTTTTACAGCTGTGCCGATTTCAAATCCAGTCTGTCGCCCAAATCCGAGCCTTTAACATTCTCAGCACCTGCCATATCGTTTCTGTTGTCCTCATCTCCGACGATTTTTCCGTCCCTTATCGTAATAATGCGTTCCGCCTGCTTTGCGATACTTAAATCGTGCGTGATTATTACAATCGTATTTCCCTCATCATGCAGTTCGTGAAGCATTTGCATGATTTCAATGCCGGATTTTGAATCAAGTGCACCGGTCGGTTCGTCCGCAAGAATCAAAGAGGGATGAGAGGAAAGCGCACGTGCGATAGATACTCTTTGCTGCTGACCTCCGGATAATTCGGTCGGCTTGTGGTACATCTTATCCTCAAGCCCCACCTTTTTCAAGGCTTCTCTTGCAAGCCGTGTACGTTCTCCGGCACCGATACCCTTATAAATCAATGGCAGCTCGACATTTTCTATTGCCGAAAGCTTCGGCAGAAGATTATATTGCTGAAATATAAAGCCTATTTTCTGATTCCTCAGATCCGCCAGATCGTTGTCGCTCATCCTGCTGCCCTCAACTCCGTCAATCCAGTATCTTCCGCTTGTCGGAACATCAAGACAGCCAATCATGTTCATGAGGGTTGATTTTCCTGAGCCGGACGGACCGATAATAGAAACAAATTCTTCCGGTCTTATGTGCAGGCTTACGCCGTCAAGGGCGTGTACCTCGCTGTCACCCATTTGATATGTTTTTTTTATATCTTCAAGTCTTATCATTTTAATCCCCCATTCCGCCGCCGTACGGCGGCACAAATCTAAACGGGAAAAAGATGCAAGCAGGTTGCCTTTTTGAGAGGTGACGGCGTATGTTTATACTCCTAACCTCGAAAAAGGGTAAGATGCGCAGCATATTTTTCACGTTAATCTCCCATTCCGCCGCTATGCGGCGGCATACTGCAATTCATTTTTGCATTATCTTCCGCCGGGCATTCCGCCGCCACCGCCGGGAGCGCCGCCGCTCGGGCCTCCGCCCATGCCGCCTCCGCCCATGCCGCCTCCGCCGTCGGGAGCGCCTCCCATACCGCCGCCCATGCCGCCGAACATCATATCCATGCTGTTAGACTGCGAACCGGATACGCTGAGCTGCTGTATTAAATCGCCCTCTGAAAGACCGCTTAATATCTCGGTGCTTTCATCGTCCGAAATACCCGTTTCGACAATTGCTACCACATATCCCTCCGGAGCTTTGGGGAGCTTTCCGGGAGCGTCCTGCTTTGCGCCGTTATTTTTGCCGGTATCATTTTTACCGTTACCGTTTTTGCCGTTATTGTCCGCATTGCTTCCGGGTGCGTTGTCCTGTTTATTGCCATCTGCCGAACCCTGCGGTGCTTCCGTTACCATATCGGGAGGTGCTGCGCCGTCCGGAGCGTCCGGGAGAGCTTCAACCGAATTAATATCGGGAAGATTTTCGCCGGCCTTTTTCTTTATTGCATTATCAAAATCCGATTCCGTTGCACCCTTTGTGCCTGTTTCATCCTTTAAGAATACATAGGATATTCCCATTGCCGTTTTTATGTCAGCCGTCGGAACGATAAGCGTATCCTTTGAGGACTGAACAATTACGCTTGCGTCAATGTTCATGCTCGGTCTGAGGTTTCCCGGCTCGTCAATTATGACCTCTGCCGAATATGTTGTAACGCCGTTGGTTGCAGTACCCTCAACCGATATGCTGTTGATTCTGCCGTTAAAGGTTTCGCCCGGAAGTGCGTCACAGGTGATTTCAACCGTCTGTCCCTCTTTTACGGAGCTTACGTCAAGTTCGTCTATGTCCATTTTGAATTTAAGCTTTGAAATGTCCGCAACAACCATTAAAATCTCGGAGGAATTTGATCGGTCGATTGTATCTCCGGCTTTTGCGTTCTTGGTGATTACCGTGCCGGAAATCGGCGATTTTATGGAGTAATCGTCAAGGCTGTCCTTTGTTTCTTTCATGGAAAGCTCAGCGTTCTTCACATTAAGCTCACTGCTCTTTACGGAACGCTCCTGCGTTGTAAGATTGTCGGAGGAAATTGTTGCAATCACGCTGCCGGCTCTTACATAATCGCCGTTTGAGTAGTTGAGCTGCGATATTGTTCCGGAGGAATCTGACTTGACAGAGCCGGTTTCCACTGCGGAAACAGTCCCGTATCCGGGACTGTACAAACCGTTAACTTCGCCGCCGACGGTTAATCCCTCTGTGAACGAGCCGGGGTTTGTAAAGGAAATTTTAACGTTATAAAGAAGTGAGCCGTCCGACTGCGCAACAGGCTCGGAGCTTATGCTCTGTACCGTTCCGTTTACACTGCTCATGTGAGCCGAGCTTGAAAGCGTTGCGGTCTGACCTATGCTGATCGATGAAATCTGCGAGCGTGTAAACGGCAGAGTAACCTCTAAATCCTGTGTATTTTTTATCTGTGCGATGGACTGACCGTTTTGCACCGATTCGCCCTTTTTAATTGTCAGATCCGAAATTATACCGCTGCTCGGAGCTGTTATGTATAGCTTGCTCTGCGCTTCGGATAAGTCGCTTTGAGCATTGCTTAAATTATTTTTCGATTGTTCAAGCGAGATTTCCTGTTTTTGTATGTTAGTCTGTGCGGTTGATGTGTCAAACTGATAGAGTATGGCATCCTTTTTGACGGTATCTCCAACATTATAAGGAGAGCTTGTTATATCTCCGCTTACCATTGAAATGATTTCGTATCTTTCAAACGGTTCGACCGACGCTTCGCCGGTAATTGATACATCAAGATCGCCTCTGGTGACAAGATCGGTTTTTATTTCATCATTCTTATTCTTTGTTTTATCCGATTGCCGTTTGTATATGAAAACCCCGCCTACGGCGACAGCTGCGACAACAACGGCGGCTATAATCGGTTTTATGATTTTTCTTTTCCTGTTTCGTTTGCTCACCTTAATTTCTCCTTCCGATTTTTACAGCCGATCACTGCAAAAAAAATGATTTGATATCTATTATATGATACAATTATACAATAAAGTTGTAACAGTGCTGTGAATCGAATGTTTTTTTAATGTGTAGAAAAATTAAACTTTCTGTAAATCACGTTGATATAAATTGTAAACACAACCGATATTTTTAATTATAAAAAAGAAATATCCCGAAAACAGCCGAATCAAAGCTTTGTTTTCGGAATATTCAAATGTAAGATTTATTGGTTACTTCAAATAAAAGGACGTTTTGTTACAGTTAATTATTTTTGCTTGCTTCCTTCTTTCTTTTTGCGTATGCCAATGTGTTTTTCAGCAGGATTATACTCCTTTCTAAAGACCTACGCAAAAAAAGCGTGGCAACATTAACCTGCGCCACGCATAAAAACGCAGTTTTGGTCAATGCTACCACACATTTTACATATACAAATATCTATTATCTGTAAAAATAAACACTCATATACAGACCCTGCGTTTTTAACAGTGTCAGCGTTTATCTTTACAAATATTCGGTTTATGTAAAATATGTGGTATAAATATTATAGCACCATTTTGAAAAAAGTCAATCATTTTTTATGTGTTTTTTCGTTTGAACAAATTGCAGTATAAAAGAAAAGGCTCAGATATAAATAATATAAATTACGGCATAAAATCCGTCACGTAAGCTGTTTTGCGTCAGGCAGTGAATATCGCATGAGCAGATAAAAAAACCGAAGTCAAGCATCCATCCGCTCGCTTCGGTTTTTGATCATTTAAGCATATTTCTAAATTCGCTTCCGGCTTTAAATGTAGGAATTTTTGCAGATTCTATTATCATGCTTTCGCCCGTGCGCGGATTTACTCCTTTACGGGCAACTCTTTCCTTTGAGTCAAACATGCCGAATCCCACAATACGCACCTTATTGCCGCTGACGATCTCATTTTCAACCGTGTCGATAAATATTTGCAGCAAGTAGTCGGTATATTTTTTGGTATTGCCTGTTTTTTCAGCCAGTGCGGCAACCAATTCCGATCTGTTCATTATTTAACACCGCCTTTCACGGAAATTATTTGATATGATAAATTGCAAAGCTTGCCGTTTTGCAATTAAAAAGCTGTGTTTATTTTTCCCTGTAATAAGCCTCCGAATATCCGAGTATTGCAAAATTTGCCGCTCTCTGGGCAATTTTTATTTCGGAATAATCCTTTTTATAGTCGGATTTTCTTACAGAAAGTGTATTTTCATCGAAAAACTCTGTTTTAAGCTGATCGCCGTCAATGCAGACAACACTGCTCGGAGTAAAGTTTTCACCTTTGATCAGCACATTTCCGCGGCGTTGTTTCACCGAAGTGATTTTAATCTCATCAATGCCGAGCTTTAACTCTGTAGGCTTGTAATAGCTTTTATCACCGCCGTACAGATATTTTTCTCCGTTGATAACGTCGTACTGAAAATTCTTCAGCTCCGCTGTACAGTCGGTATCGTGTTTTAATGCATATTGATGAAGCTTTGTAAAATATCCGCTGTTGATTCCTGTCTCCGACAAAGCGGCAGACATCAGATTATATGAGCTGAGCTCTCTGTTATTCACTTTCGAGCTGTAATTTGTCCATATTACATATTCGGTTTGATAAATGCTTTTATCACGGAGCATTTCCTCGGTAAAGTTCAGTGCCGGCATATGGTCGCCGTATATTATAAGCATTATCGGTTCGTGGTATTTCTGCAAAGCGGCGGTTAAATCCGCTAACCATTTATCTTCTTCGTACAGCTGATTTATATAGTATTCCAGTTGAGGTTTTATGCTTTTTATTCCCTCGGAACCTGTAACGGTAATTTCACCGCCGCTGAATGAATCCGGATATTTGCCGTGACACTGCGAGGTTACGGTAAATATAAAATCACGCCCCGGTGTGGAATTAAGATTTTTTATTATTTCATTTGTAAAAATACTGCTTTTTTCCCAACCGAGCATATTGTATTCAAGCCCATTCATATATTCGGACGGTGTAAAGGTGTCAAAACCGAGATTTTTATATACTTCGTTTCTGTCATAAAAAGTTCCCGTATGATTGTGAAGTGCGTGAGCGGTATAACCCAATGGCTTTAAATCGTAGCAAACGCTTTCTACGGTTCTTGAAGTCAGAACCGATTCATACGGATATTCGCCTATACCGAAAAATTTCAAATTCATTCCGGTCAGTACCTCAAATTCCGTATTTGCCGTTCCTCCGCCGTAAACCGAAACGTTAAGCTTTCCCGAAGAATTTTCGGTTTTCAGCTGTCTGAAATTCGGAACAGGGTCCTTTGAAAATCTTGCTCCGTGTATTTTGTAAGGATCAATAAATGATTCCAGCTGAACCGCTATTATATTGGGTTCTTTATCCGGAACAGTGTCCTCTCCGAACTTTTTCACCGCATGCTTTATGGTTTCCTCCGAATAGGTCTGCGGTTTATCTACTCCGGCATTGAAAACACTGTTTAAAAAGCAGCATACAAAGCCGTATCTGTATGCGTCATCGGTGAGATTTGAATCGGTGCTTCTGTCCTTTTCAGCTTTGATATAACCTGACGGCAGTATCGACATAACAACCGACGCAATAAGCATTACTCCGAGCTTTTTGTAATTGGTCTGCTTTCGTTTTTCTTTTATGAAAAGCAAAATAAGACCGCTCAAAACTATCATTGCCGACGCAACAACCAAAACCATCTGGAATCCTGTCATATAAACGTTCATAATACTTAAGGCTGATTTCAGTACTGTAAAATCCGCGGCTATAAAGGGCGAATTTCTGTAAAGCAAAAGTATCGAATTGGTAACTGCCGCCCCAATCCACAGTGATAAAATCAGCAGTATTGAAAACACTCGCTTTTTGCAAAGCAGCGCAATCGCAAAGGTGAGCATTATCAGCACTGAATTGTATAAAAAGAACAGCGGATGCGTCAGAGTATATATTAATCCTTTTATTACCGACCGCCGTGCCGCACACTCAATCCCGATATTCAATATCAGCGACAGACATATTGTAAACGCAAAATAACGATTATTTATAAGATTTTTAAAAAACGGCACAATTGATTTTATAAAATCCTTTACTTTACCGTTTTTATAATTTGCAAAGGGCATTCTATTGATGTTGTTTAATTTCATAAGTATAATCACCCAATCCTTTCACAAAATCAAGCTTAAAGAAAATACAGGTAAAATATCAGCCCAAAATTCTACAGTTTATATAATATCAAAATATTCGTTATATGTAAACACTTTTCTTGCATTTTTAACAAAATAAGCAAAAAAATATTGTTTTTCCGACATACTTTTTTAAAGAGTGTATACCTTAAAAATATAAATGCACCTTGACGGCATTTTATTAAGAATTCATATTGACAACAATTGCCTGATGTGATAATATTTATATAGCTGATCGGGTGATTGAGGTGCAAAAAGTATTTTTTCTCAAATTTGACTGTGATGACGGTTTTGCAATTTCCGGCAGCGTGCAAAATGAAAATTCATGAACAGTTTGAAAGGAACAAACTTAAAAATGACAAAAAATAATGCTCCGATAGGAGTTGCCGATTCGGGAATCGGCGGAATCAGTGTTTTAAAAGAGCTTGTAAGGCTTATGCCAAATGAAAATTATTTGTATTTCGGCGATAATAAAAATGCTCCGTACGGCGTTAAAACAGCGGAGCAAGTCAGGGAAATAATGCTGAAAAATACCGAATACCTTATCGGCAAGGGCATCAAGGCACTGGTTGTGGCGTGCAACACCGCCACAGGCGCAAGCATTAAAGCCCTGAGGGAGCGTTATAAGGATTTCCCGATAATAGGAATAGAGCCGGCAATAAAGCCGTCGGCACGTTACCACGAACATTCAAATGTTTTGGTCATGGCAACACCGCTTACGCTGAAGCAGGAAAAATTTCATGACCTTATGGATAAATTTTCTGCGGAAGCAAATATTATTCCGCTGCCCTGTCCCGGACTCATGGAGCTGGTAGAGGCAGGAGAAATAAGCGGTAAAAAAACAGACAGCTATCTCGAAAATTTATTCAGGCCCTTTAAGGGAAAAAGAATCGATTCCGTGGTACTCGGCTGTACGCATTATCCTCATGTAAAAAAGGCTGTCGCAAAAGCCCTCGGAAAGCATGTGATGATTTTTGACGGAGGAGAAGGTACGGCAAGAGAAACAAGACGAAGGCTTGACGAGCTTAAGCTTTTGAATCCCTCGTCCGAAAAGGGAACGCTTGTTATAGAGTGCTCGGATAAAAATACCGACATAACTCCGCTTGCACTGAAATTACTTAACGAACGCGAGTAGACTATTATGTATGAAAAACTCAATTTCAACTTTTAGTGAAATTGAGTTTTTCAGTTGTAAATAAACATCAATTATTTTTAATCACGGTAAGCTCTGCAACCTTTCGCCGCATACGATAATGAGCCGAAAACCAATATCGGCTTTCGGCTCATTATACTTTAATTGCCGGAATTTACACCCAAGGTCTTACATTCATTTAATCAAATTCTGTAAATCCGAATCAAATATTTACTTAAATTACAAATTCGGAATTTAATATTAGACTGCTTTGCCTAAAGCAAACACAATATAACACACACCGTTAGTCTTTGTCATGCGTTTTAAATATTGCTTTTCAAAAAATCAACGGCTGCAATTTTTGATTGCAGCCGCCGGAATTAATATAAAATTAATCAATTGTAAAGCGGATATTTTTTACACAACGCAGAAACTCTCTGTCTGATTTCGTCCTGCGAATTGTCGAAATCAGAAATTGTAAGCTTAATCAGCTTTGCAATCTCCTTCATATCGACCTCTTTGAAGCCTCTGGTTGTGGTTGCCGGAGTACCGATTCTGATACCGCTTGTGATAAATGGGCTTTGCTTGTCAAACGGAATTGCATTTTTGTTTACTGTGATTCCGACTTCGTCAAGCATATGCTCGGCTTCTTTTCCGGTAACGCCGGAATCGGTAAGGTCGATAAGCATTAGGTGATTATCGGTACCGTTGGAAACGAGTTTGAAGCCTGCTTCCTTTAAGCTCTCTGCAAGAGCCTTTGCGTTTTTCACTATCTGGGTCTGATACTCTTTAAAATCATCGGATAAAGCTTCTTTGAAGCATATAGCCTTTGATGCGATTACGTGCATGAGCGGCCCGCCCTGGATACCGGGGAATACTGCTTTGTTAAACTGCTTTCCGAACTCTGCGTCCTTGCAGAGAATAAGACCGCCTCTCGGGCCTCTGAGAGTCTTGTGCGTTGTGGTTGTAACAACGTCGGCGTACGGAATCGGATTCGGGTGCAGACCTGCGGCTACCAGTCCTGCGATGTGAGCCATATCTACCATTAAATATGCTCCGACCTTTTTTGCGATCTGTGAAAACCTTTCAAAATCTATTGTTCTCGGATATGCGGAAGCACCTGCCAGTATAAGCTTTGGCTTACATTCAAGAGCAAGACGTTCAACCTCGTCATAATCGATAAGGTTTGTGTCCTCGGTTACGCCGTAAGGCACAATATTAAAATATTTTCCCGACATATTAACCGGACTGCCGTGGCTCAAATGACCGCCGTGGGCAAGGCTCATTGATAAAACGGTATCTCCGGGAGTAAGAAGTCCGAAAAATACAGCCATGTTTGCCTGTGCTCCGGAGTGGGGCTGAACATTGGCATATTCGGCTCCGAACAGCTGCTTTGCTCTTTCGATTGCAAGATTTTCGGCAACGTCCACACATTCGCAGCCGCCGTAATATCTCTTTCCGGGATAACCCTCTGCATACTTATTGGTCAGAGGTGTTCCCATTGCCTCCATTACCGCTTCGGATACGAAATTTTCCGAAGCAATAAGCTCGATTTTGTTCTGCTGCCTTGCCAATTCTGAGGTGATGGCAGAGTAAATTTCTGGGTCGCTTGCTTTGACTTTGTTAAATTCCAACATTTTTATCATCCTTTCGGTTACCGCTGTTTACTCATGATATGCGGCGATTTATCGGTTAGGCGGAAATGCTGCTTCCGTCTGTAAATATATTCAATTATCATTATAACACATTCATATGTCTTATGGCAATAGAAATTTTTATTTTTTTGAATTTATATTATTACGGCGAAGATTTTTATTATCATACCGCTTAATGCCGATGCGTTTTAAAATCAACCATTTTTCAGATCATGGACATCAAGACCGAGCGGTTTATAGCTTTCAAGATAATCGAGAATATCGCCGGGATTTTGCGAGCTGTGATAAAGCACACGGCAATCCTGCCTGATAAATCTGCCGTGAAAGCCCTTTTCAAGCATTCTGTCAAGGTCGGCATAGTACCCGTTTATATCATATACCGCTATTGCCTTTTCGTGTCTGTTCAGCTGTTTCAGAGTCAGTACTTCAAACATTTCTTCAAAAGTTCCTATACCTCCGGGAACTATAACAAATGCGTCCGCAAGCTCCTCCATTTTGGTTTTTCTCTGAGCCATTGTTTCGGTATAGATCAGCTCGGTGCAATTCCGATAAATCTGTTCGATAGCTTCGTTTTTGAAAAATTCCGGAATTACGCCGTAAATTGTGCCGCCGCCCTTTGTTACGCCTCTTGCGGCTGCGCCCATAAGCCCGTTGTTGCCTGCACCGAAAACCAGAGAATGACCTCTTTTTGCAAGTGTTTCTCCGAAATCCTCAACAAGTCTGATATATTCGTGATCAATTTCATTGCTTGCTGCGCCAAATATGCATATTTTCATGTAAAATCCTCCGTTCCACCGCTTTTGGCGGCATTTTTTGCGGAAACAAAACCGGAAAATACAGTTGATTCCGCAAAGCTTGATGAATATCAAGCTTTATCTAATTATACTATAAGCAGTATGACATTTCAATATAAATATTATTAATTTTGTGAAAATATGCAATTTATTGAAGTATTTTAACCGAATAATTTAACAAAACAGTCATTAATTAGTGCAAAATATATCAGAATATACTGAAAAATTGACTATTTCAGAAAAAGATTTACCAATTATGAAAAAAACTCTTGTAATTTTGGAAAAAATATATTACAATATAAAAGTATTATATTTGTAAATTTATTAAATGGAGGAAATATTCATGATTACAGCAAGTGATTTCAGAAATGGCGTTACCTTTGAATTTGAGGGAAACGTATTTCAGGTAGTAGAGTTTTTGCACGTTAAGCCGGGAAAGGGCGCAGCGTTTGTAAGAACAAAGCTTAAAAATGTTATGACGGGCGGCGTTGTTGAAAAAACATTCAGACCGACCGAAAAGGTAGAACAGGCAAGAATAGAAAAGAAGAACATGGAATACTCATATAATGACGGAGATCTCTATTATTTCATGGATCCCGAAACATATGATATGGTTCCCATCGGTAAGGACGAAGTAGGCGATTCGCTTAAGTTTGTAAAGGAAAACATGACCTGTATGATTCTTTCATACAAAGGCAACGTGTTCGGTATAGAGCCTCCCACATTCGTTGAGCTGGCAATTACCGAAACAGAGCCGGGCTTTGCCGGAAACACTGCAACAGGCGCAACAAAGCCTGCAACTCTTGAAACCGGTGCGGTTATTCAGGTTCCGCTGTTCGTGAATGACACAGATATTATCCGTGTTGACACAAGAACGGGCGAATACATGGAAAGAGTTTAATTACGGTTTGTAGTTATGACCGGCTTTATAGCCGGCACAAAAAAATTTACAGCCCGAAAGGAGCGATATATTATGGAAACACCTGCAAAAAAGCTTGCTTATTTAAAAGGACTGGCAGAGGGGCTTAATATAAGCGATGAAACGTCAGAGGGAAAATTACTGTTAAAGCTGCTTGACGCAGTAAAGGATATAGCCGAAGAACTTGAAAATCTGTCGGACGAGCATGAGGAGCTGGAGCTTAAGGTAGATGAAATCGATGAAGATCTTGCGGATCTTGAAGATTTTGTGTACGATGACGAAGACGATGATTTCAACGATGACGATGATTTTGATGACTTTGACGATGATGACGATGAGTTTTTCGAAATCGAATGTCCTAACTGCGGAGAAGATGTTCTCGTTGATTTCGATATGCTCGATGACGAAAAGGGAATTGTCTGCCCAAATTGTCACGAAAGCATTACGCTTGAATTTGATGATGATGACAGCGAAGAAAATTAATGCAGTTGTATAAAAAACATTTGCAAACCGCCGGCAAAGCTGATTTGCCGGCGGTCGCTTTGTTTTATTTATTATGCTGCCGCAGCAAATGAAATTGCTCCGGCGGGAATCATCATTCCGTATTTATCGGCTTTTACGGACAGATAGAGTATGTAAAGTTTGTGTAAAAAGCATATTATTTCACTGGGTTTTGTTCTTAATTTGTTCATATAATAAAAATAAAGCAAACAGGGCAATTAAACTATTGACAAAAGCAAAAGCAGATGTTATAATGTTTGCAATATGTAACATACATTCGGAATTGACAAAGATTTCTGTTATTGTGCTGCATAGTGTAATTTGTAACGGAGGCGGTTGAATTGATTAGTTTTGAGTACATCATTCCTGTAACCAATTTATTGAGCTGTCGAATGTGGAGCCGGAGATAAAACGGTAAACAAACGACAGAAACAAAAAAATTACAAAGATTGGATTGTCGCTTTAAAAAGCGGCGGAATGGAGGATTTATTATGAAAAAAATAGTATCATTATCAATTGCGGCTGTACTTGCGGCTGCGTCACTTGTATCACTTTCGGGCTGCGGCAGCAGTAAGGGACTTACGGTTGCAGTACCTAACGACACAACAAACGAAGCACGCGCACTTTTGCTTTTGCAGGACAACGGAATCATAAAATTAAAGAACGGTACAGATATTACCGCTACAGTCAGAGATATTGAAGAAAACCCGTACAACATTACGGTAAAAGAGGTTGAAGCCGCACAGCTTACAAACGTTTTGCAGGACGTTGATTATGCGGTAATCAATTCAAACTATGCGATTGACGCAGGAATCAACCCGGCAAAGGACGCTCTTGCAATAGAGGGTTCAAGCTCTGCATATTCAAATATCCTTGCAGTTAAAGAGGGCAACGAAAACACCGATAAAATCAAGGCGCTTGCAGCGGCTCTCGAAAGCAAGCAGGTTGCAGATTTCATCACAGAGAAATATGACGGTGCGGTTGTAAGCACTGTCGACAATCCGACAGACGGTTTCGATCCGTCGGTTGACTATGCAGCTTTAGCAGGTCAGACAATAACCGTTGCAGCTTCTCCCACACCGCATGCTGAGATCCTGAAGGTTGCAAAGGACATACTTGCCGAAAAGGATGTAACCCTTGATATTCGTGAATTTACAGACTATGTACAGCCCAACAAGGTTGTAGACAGCGGAGAAATAGACGCAAACTACTTCCAGCACGAGCCGTATCTGGTAGACTTTAACGAAGAAAACGGAACACACGTTGTTACCGTTGCGGCTATCCACGTTGAGCCTCTCGGAATCTACGGCGGAAAGCAGAAGACTCTTGACGCTGTAAAAGGCAAATAATGAAATAAGGCAAAAATTTCAAACCGGCGCCGAAAGACGCCGGTTTATTACCTATATAGATAAAACGATATAAAATCATGTTTTATACCGCTGAATATCGGAAAGGAATTATCGGAAAATGATAGAAATAAAAAATCTTTGCAAAACCTTTCAAACCGCAGACGGCGAGGTTGAAGCACTGAAAAATGTAAATATTACGGTCGGCGACGGGGATATTTTCGGCATAATCGGAATGAGCGGCGCCGGAAAAAGTACGCTTGTAAGATGTATCAATATGCTTGAAAGACCGACTGAGGGACAGGTGCTGATTGACGGAACGGATATAGGCACGCTGCCGGAAAAACAGCTGAGAGAAATAAGACGCAACGTGACGATGATTTTCCAGGGCTTTAATCTGCTGATGCAGAGAACCTGTTTGAAAAACATCTGTTTTCCGCTTGAGCTTGCAGGAGCGAATAAAGCGGATGCAAAAAAAAGAGCGGAGGAGCTTCTGGAAATTGTCGGACTTCCCGATAAAGCAAATTCTTATCCGGCACAGCTGTCGGGCGGACAGCAGCAGAGAATCGCAATTGCGAGAGCTTTGGCGACAAATCCTAAGGTTTTGTTATGTGATGAAGCAACAAGCGCACTTGACCCGAAAACAACGCATTCAATTTTAGAGTTAATACGCTCGATAAATAAAAAGCTTGGCATTACGGTTATTATTATTACACATCAGATGTCTGTTGTTGAGGAGGTTTGCTCACACGTTGCAATCCTCGATAACGGCGAGGTTGCCGAGCAGGGCTTGGTAAGCGATATTTTCTCAAATCCGAAATCGGACGCAGCAAAAAGACTTGTGTTCCCGGACGGGGCAAAGGAGCTTCCGCCGAAAGCGGCTGACGAAAGACGTATGAGAGTTGTATTCAATGGCGCAAACGCTGCGCATACACCGATAATAACACAAATGGCGATAGACATCAATGTGACTGCAAATATCCTCGGAGCTTCAACGAGCATAATTGATGAAAAGGTATTCGGAAATATGCTTTTGGGAGTTTCAGGCGGCGATGAAAGCTTTATTGCGGCAAAGGAATATCTCGAAAAAACCGGCGATGTTATCGTAGAAGAAATATAGGAGTGTGAACGGACAATGTTTGATAAATTATTTTCACCCGAAACCGTGCAGGAGGCGCTTGATATTTTCACTCAGGAATTTCCTCTTGCTGTTTGGGAAACGTTATATGTTACGGTTCTGGCAACCTTTTTTGCTGTAGTGATAGGTCTGCCACTCGGAGTTTTGCTGGTTGCAGGAGAAAAGAACGGCGTACTGCCGCTTCCAAAGCCCGTAATGAAAATACTCGGCGGCGTGATTAACCTTTTAAGATCTGTTCCGTTTTTGATTTTGATGATAATGGTATTTCCGCTTACACGGTTAATTGTAGGCACCGCTGTCGGAACGGTTGCATCTATTGTACCGCTTGTTATAGCCGCATTTCCTTTTGTGGCAAGACTTGTCGAGAGCAGCCTCAGAGAATTAAACCCCAATATCATAGAAACGGCACAGAGTATGGGAGCCACGCCCTTTCAGATAATTATGAAAGTCATGATCCCCGAGAGTATTCCGTCATTGATTTCTAACTTTACAATTGCCATAACAACCATTTTGGGTTATTCGGCAATGAGCGGTATTATCGGTGGTGGCGGTCTGGGTAAGATTGCCATTAACTACGGCTATTATCGTTACAAGTATCTTGTAATGATTGCGGCGGTTATTCTTCTCATCATTATGGTTGAAATATTCCAGGAGGCCGGAACGGGTCTTGCCACAAAATCAGACAAGAGATTGAAAAAATAATCAAAACCACCGGTAATCTGAGCGGGTATGTTACAAAGCATATCCGCTTTTTATCCCATCACTTTAAATGATGGTTATAAAGGGAATTATTCCTTTTGAATACTCCCGGAGATACGCCGAATTTTTTCTCAAAAACACTGTAAAACCAGCTCATATTCTGAAAACCGCACTCAAAACAAATATCAAGAACCGGAATGTTGGTATTCATCAAAAGATTTGCTGCATAATTTATCCGAAGATTATTAATGTATTCTGAAAGAGTAATTCCGTAATATTTTTTTATACTCCGTGACAGATGCTCCTTGCTTTTTTTGCAAAGCTCTGTCATTTTTTCTGTTCCGCCGATAAAATTTTCGGGTTTTTTCATTTCGTCCGACAAAAACAAAAGCCACTGTGGAATTTCGTTTTGCTTGTGTTCGGGAAAGTGAGAAAAATAATTTGCGAAGATTTCAACGAGAAGTCCGCGCATATGCATTTTAAGCTGCTTTTTATCGTCCCATTTGACTGTGTTCAGCTCGTCTATTTTTTGCAGCAAACGCTTTTTTTCATGAGGAGAAAGTAGGCATTGCGGCGGCATCGGAGATGAAAGCAGAGCTTTTGAGGGAAAACCGTCCGATAAGTATGTAAAAAGCTGTTCGGCGGTTTCTTTTGAAAACGCAAGATTTACATATTCGGTTTTGCGGCTCTGCTCGGTTTCATAAAGATAGCTGTGCCTGTCATCCGGGCGTATGAATACAAGACTTCCCTCAGGAAGATAAACCGTGCAATCGTTTATATAATGTGCAACAGTGCCTTTTGCGGTCAAAAATATTTCGTAATATTCATGACAGTGCAGACAAAATATATCTGAATTTCCAGAAATGTATTTGTAGAAGCTTTGTGATTCGGAATCAATATATTTTGACGCTTTCAAGCGGATACATTCGTTCATTGTTATTACACAACCTTTTGGCTTTATTTTATAAATATCATTATACCATAACTTTTTTATCAAGTCAACAGAGGACAGGAAAATCTATTTGTGATAATCTATAGTCATAATATTGCACTTTAATGAATATGCGCCGCCAAAGGCGGCAGAATGGAGGAATAACAATGAAAACAATAAAGGATAAAAAGATTTTGGTAGGTGCTGATTTTGCCGGTTTTCCGCTGAAAGAAGCAGTATGCGAACATTTGAGAAAAAAAGGCTGGGAGATAACCGATGTTGGTGTAAAAAAGGATTCCGATCCGAACGATACCGATTTGATGTTTCATAGGGTTGGGCTGAGAGTAGGCGCAATGATTTCAGAAAAGGAATTTGAGCGTGCGCTGGTTTTCTGCGGCACAGGAATGGGAATACATATCGCCGCAAGTAAATGCCCCCATGTTCATGCAGGTGTAGTCGAAAGCGTGCCGGCGGCTCTCAGGGCAATAACCGGGAACGGGGTAAACGTTTTGGCTATGGGTTCTTTTTATGTTGCGCCTCAAATGGGCTGTGATATTGCCGACGCATATCTTAATGCACAGCTCGGCACAGGCTATGAGTGGTGGCATAATTTTTACGAATTTCATAAGCTTGCGATAGACGAATTGGAAGCGTTTGACTATGAAGAATATAAAAAGAACAATTTCAAGGTAAATAAATTGGGAGATTTTGATTTGGTGCTTGAAACAAAGCCTGAATAACATTGAAGTGCGAGAGGAGATACACGTCATGATTTACAAAAAGAGCAGGGAGAAAAGCTTGTCTGAGGAGCTTTTTAAAAATCCGTCCTCCGAATACAGGGGATCTCCGTTTTGGGGATGGAATTGTGATTTGGATAAAGCTGAGCTGTTTCGCCAGCTTGATATATTAAAGAAAATGGGCTTCGGAGGAGTTCATATCCATTCCCGTACCGGTTTGGCAACAGAGTATCTCGGCAAAAAATTTATGAAGCTGGTATGCGATTGCTGTGATAAAGCGGAAAGCAACGATATGCTTTTGTCCTTGTACGATGAGGACAGATGGCCGTCGGGCGCAGCCGGAGGAATAGTAACAAAGGATAAAAGATACAGACAAAGATACCTTTTAATGACTGTAAACAAAACAGAAGCAACAGATGATCTTGAATATGCATACCAAAACGGATCGGCATATTATATAGCGGAATACAATATAGCGCTCAATGAAAACGGTGAGCTTATTTCATACAGAAGAACAAAAGAGCCTGCTAAGGAGAATGAAACAAAATGGTATGCCTATTCAATGACGCAGACGCCCGATTCATGGTATAATAATCAAACATATGTTGACACACTTTCCAAAAAGGCTGTTGACAGATTTATTGAGGTAACGTATGACGCATATAAAAAAGCGGTCGGAAATCATTTCGGAGAAACGATAAAATCAATTTTTACAGATGAACCGCAGTTTTACAGAAAAGGAAATCTATCGTTTGCGCACAGCAAGGAGGCTGTAAGGCTGCCATGGACTATGGAGTTTGATAAGCTGTTTGAGGAACAATACGGATTTAAAATCACCGACAAGCTTCCGGAAATTTTCTGGGAGCTGCCGAACGGAGAGGTATCAAAAGCAAGATATTTGTATCATGATTTCAGCACGGAGCTGTTTACAAAAGCGTTTGCGGATAATTGCGGCGAATGGTGCGAGAAAAACGGAATCAATTTAACCGGGCATATGCTTTGCGAGGAATCGCTGTATTCACAGGCAAGCACAATCGGAGAAGCAATGAGAGCGTATCGGCATTTTGAAATCCCCGGAATTGATATTTTATGCGACAGCCATGAGTATACAACTGCAAAGCAAGCGCAGTCGGCTGTTCATCAGGACGGCAGAGAGGGCATGATGTCGGAGCTTTACGGAGTTACCGGCTGGGATTTCGACTTCAGAAAGCACAAGGCACAGGGCGACTGGCAGGCGGCACTCGGCGTAACATTAAGGGTACTGAGCGTTTCGTGGGTATCGATGAAAGGTGAGGCAAAGCGTGACTATCCGACCTCCGTAAATTATCAGTCAAGCTGGTACAAGGAATACTCATACATTGAAAACCATTTTGCAAGAATCTGCACAGCAATGACAAGGGGTGAGCCTGTGGTTAAGGTGGGAGTTATTCACCCTGTGGAAAGCTATTGGCTGCGCTTCGGGCCGAATGACTCAACAGGCGGGGACAGGAGCACAATGGATAATCAATTTCATATACTTGCGGAATGGCTTTTAAGGGGTACAATAGATTTTGATTATATCTGCGAATCACGTTTGCCGGAGCAGATAGGGGATGTAAACGACACTCTTGCGGTCGGAAAAATGAAATATTCCGCCATATTGGTTGCCGGCTGCGAAACACTCAGGTCAACAACTCTTGATATACTGAAGCGTTTTGCGCAAAACGGCGGAAAGGTCATATTTATCGGTTCTGCGCCGAAATATATTGACGCTGCTTTGTCGGACGAACCGAAAAAGCTTTATGATATGTGTATTCACGCCGATTATACAAAAGCGTCTGTACTCAAAGCGCTTGAAACGGAAAGGCTTATTGAAATAAGAGAAGAGGACGGCAGTCTGTGTGACAGAATGTGTTATCAGCTGAGAAAGGACAGCGGCTGTCTGTGGCTCTTTATTGCGCATATGCATTACAATTACGAATCAATGTTTGAAACCGGTTCGCAGAATCTGGTTGTTGCCAAAAAGAGAAAAATTACCGTAAAGGGTACATACAAGCCTTTGGTTTACGATACATTAAGCGGAGAAATTAAAGAAATCGGCTTTGAGATTGAAAACAGGAAAACCGTTATTTACTGTAACTTTTACAGTAATGACAGCTTGCTTCTCAAGCTTACTCCCACAGAGGAAACAGGGTGCGTTATTGAAAAGCCGAAAAAAACTCTTTTGTCGGTGCAGTATCTGACCGACTCTGCGGAATACAAACTTTCCGAGCCGAATGTTATAGTTTTGGATATAGCCGAATTTCGTATCAACAATCAGCCGTTCAGAGAAAAGGAAGAAGTAAGAAAAATCAATAAAATCGTAAAAGAAGAGCTGAGCTTGGAAAACGGAAGAACACAGCCGTGGGCAGTTAAAGACGATTGCGTTAACAACACCGTTACTCTCAGATACCGTTTTAACAGCGAAGCGGAGCTGAAAGGGGCAAAATTAGCGTTAGAGGACACAGAAATATCGAAAATAACATTTAACCGAAAAGAGGTAAAAAACACAACAGACGGATATTTTACGGACAAATCAATTAAAACGATAAAGCTGCCGGGAATCAAAAAAGGTGAAAATCTTCTTGAAATCACACTGCCGATAGGGAATCGGACGACAATTGAAGCTTGCTTTATTTTGGGTAATTTCAGCGTTAAGCTCAAAGGAATCGAAAAAACCGTCGTACTGTCCGAAAAAAAGCTTGGGTTCGGCGACGTTGTAATGCAGGGTTTACCGTTTTACGGCGCAAATATTGAATATTTGACGGAAATTGATGTACCGTGCGACTGCGATGCGGTTATTGCGATAAGGAACTATAAAGGCATGGCAATGAGAGTACGTCTTGATGAAAAGGATCTCGGAATTATCGCTTTTGCTCCGTATGAAATCAAGGCGGACGGACTGACAAAGGGCAGACACAGGCTTTCGGTAACGCTTTACGGCAGCCGAAACAATTGCTTCGGTCCTCTGCATATAACGGACGATAAGCTTCGCTGGGTCGGTCCGGAGGCATGGAGATTTATGTATGACGGAAAGATAAGATGGAAATATGAATACAACTTAAATGCGATGGGAATTTTGGCAGGTCCGGAAATAAGATATTATAAATAAGCTTTCAAATTTGCTGAAATCTCGGGATATAACAGAATCGGAACAAAACTTGACTATAATCCTCATTATGCCGATAAGCATGGAAAAACAACAAAATGCGGGTATGTTACAAAGCGTACCCGTTTTTTATGTGCTGAAACACGGACAGGCACAGCGGCATAATATATAACAGGCATTAAATTCTTTGCCGATACTGCTGAAGCGGCTTTGAATTTATGCTTTTATTTATAGGAGGTGACGTTATGTCCGATTTAATAATCACGGTAGGTTCGGTTACAACTGCGGTCAGACTTGAAAAAAGACTGAACGCTGCGGGTGTTATTAACAGCGCTGTTATTCACACGCCGCCTGATATTAATTCAAGCGGCGGCTGTTCATATTCGGTCAGAGCTCCGTACAAGGATTTTTATACGGTGAAAGAGGTGCTTGCCGACAAAAAAGTAAAATACAAGCGGCTCTATACCGAGGATACGGTCGATGGGGAGCGTGTTTACCGTGCTTTATCTTGATAATGCGGCGACATCTTACAGAAAACCGGCGGCGGTATATGCTTCTATGCTGAAAAATACGGTTATTAACAGCGCAAATGCAGGGCGCGGAGGGCATTATTACAGTATAAGAACAGCAAAAGGCATATATGAAACATCGGAATCTCTTTGCAGACTTTTTAATATACCCTCACCCGAGCGGATTGCGTACACACCTAATGCAACCTATGCTCTTAATATGGGGATTCTTGGGGTGCTTTCGGAAAATTCACACGCTGTTATCACTCAAATGGAACACAACAGCGTTTTGCGCCCGGTGTATAAAACCTGCAAATACACTATGGTCAAAGCAAGCAAAAAGGGCGAGATTGATCCCGGAGAAGTTGAAAAGGCAATAAAACCGAATACGAGTATGATTATTATGACTCATGCTTCCAACGTCTGCGGAACGATACTCCCGATAAAGGAGTGCGCCCGAATAGCGCACAGACACGGCTTGATTTTTATGGTTGACGCCGCACAGAGCGCAGGCTGTCTGCCTATTGACGTTGAAAGGGACGGTATTGACCTTATGGCTTTTTCGGGGCATAAAGGCTTAATGACTCCTCTGGGAGTCGGAGGACTGTATGTACGGGAGGGTATAAGGCTGAAGCCAATAATAACCGGGGGTACAGGCAGTATGAGCGAGAGCCTTGAACAGCCCGATTTTATGCCCGATCTGCTCCAGAGCGGTACTGTTAACGCACCGGCAATTATTGCGGCAAAAAAATCGATAGATTTGATCATAAAGGAAACGCCGAAAGGCATAGGAGAGAGCGAAAAAAGGTTGGCGGAATACGCAGCCGAAAAGTTGAAAAATATCGGAGGTCTGGCGGTTTACGGGCTTGAAAAAGGTAACAGAAACGGGACTGTGGCTTTTAATGTCAAGGGAATCGACAGTATAAGAACGGCAGAAATTCTCAATGATGATTTTCATATCTGCACACGAGGAGGCTGGCACTGCGCCTATCCGTCGCACGAAGCGCTCGGGACAGAAAAAACCGGAGCTGTAAGAGCAAGCTTCGGTTATTATAATACGATAAAGGACGCAGACAGATTAGTAGACGCTGTTTTTAAAATTTCAAAATAAGCCCGAAAACAAAAAACGGCAATCGGGGTTGTCATTGCGTATAACCCCGGTTTTTCTATGCAAAAAAATACGGTAAAAAAATTAGGAGCCGTGCAGTTATTGCAGGGCTCCGTGCTTTTGTATAATTTATTTTAGCAGCACAGTACCGGCTGGAGTTGTTTTCCGTCAAGCGCATAAGCTATGGTTTTTTCTATCTGCGGCATATCCGCAACGAGTGAGGACGGCTTTTTTATATAGTCGTCCTGACCGAACGGAACAAAATATATGTTTTTTCTGTTCAGCAGCACTCCTATGTTCTGCGCCGCGGCCGCAAGACCGTCATTTGTGGAAACAGCTATAACTATCGGTCTTTCATTACGAAGATGCGCTTTCGCCGCAAGAGTTACCGAGGTGTCTGCAATTCCGGCGGTAAGCTTGGCAAGAGTGTTGCCTGTGCACGGAGCGATAACCAATATGTCGAGCAAGCCCTTTGGTCCGATCGGCTCTGCCTCCTTCACGGTGCTGATTATCCGGTTTTTGCATATTTTTTCAATATGCTCCCGAAAATCCTCCGCATTGCCGAAGCGTGTGTCAAGACTAAAGGCATTGCTGCTCATGATCGGGTGTACGTCCGCACCCGTTTCGCACAGCTTCTCCAGCTCTGATATGACTTTTTTGAATGTGCAGAATGAGCCGCACATCGCAAAGCCCACTCTTACATCTTTTAAATCCAACTTTCACACCCCCTCTTCACTGAAAATGTTAGACACAGTTTCCTTGATGATTTCGCCGGAGGATATCGGGGCGGTTTTGCCCGGAATACTCAATGCCCAAATCACCTTAAGTCCCAGATCCTTAGCCTTACCGAAGTCAACCCCTCCGGGCTTAGAGGCGAGGTCTATAACGATACTGTCGGGATTAATTTTTTGCAAAATTTTTTCATCAAGAATCAGTGCGGGAGCGGTGTTGAAAATAACATCATATTCATTAATGCTGTTTATCAAATCCTTGTTATGTACAGCATTGCAGCCGTTAACCGAAATCCATGCGAGATCTGAATATTTTCTTGCTGAAACGGTAACATTTGCATTCATATCATAAAGCATTTTTGATAAAACCTTTCCGATTCTGCCGTAGCCTATAACAAGGCAATTGCTATGAGCAATCGTTGACGGCGTTTCGGATATTGCAAGCTCTATCGCTCCCTCTGCGGTCGGAACAGCATTTTTTATCATAAGCTCATCGCGTTCTCCGTAATCGATACATTTTTGTCCTTTAAACGCTTCATATATTGATGCGTTTAGTTTTCCGCCGAGAATCAAGGCATCGGGAGGTGTATTTTCGGCAATGTCGGAAACAAGAATATCCTCTCCCGCAAAGGGTGCGTTCAAAAGATTTTTCCCGATGCTTGCCGGCATAGGTAAAATCAGAATATCCGCATTTGCCGCTTTTTTCGGATCATTTTCGGTTTTGAATTTTTCCGAAAAACTATCTTTGCCGAAACCGCTCACCGTGACGTCATATCCGTCCTCAATAAGGAGTTTTGCTAAGGTGAGCTGACGGAGATCGCCGCCGATTACCGATATTTTTTTATTCATACTTTACTGTTACCCCTTTCCTAAGGTCTTGGGAATATTCCGTCCGACCGGTTTATTGTATTTGCTGCGTCTTTTATATAATATGCATATAAAAGAAATTTTGTTTTTTCAAGTACTAAAAATATTACTTATTCCCTCCAAAAAAATCGGCACACATAATTCAAGTGAAGAGTGAATTGTGAATAGGTAATAAGTAAAAATTGACAAACACTAACCGTACTTATTGATTTTTTTTAAGATATGAGGAAATTTACACCCCAACGATTAACAAAGAGCCTAAAAAGAGAAACAGGATCTATTTCCGAGACGTCCACCGTCAAAATCACTGTACATTCCTTCAACCTCATCATAGATAAAGCTGAAATCAATAGCCCTGTCTATATCGCGCAGTATATGATTTTCAGGCGCTAAATCATCTATGCAAAGCATATGAAGCTGTCCTTGTTTTTCTTTTCTGTTTCTTTTTTCGTACATAACAAAACACCTCAATTCATGATATTTATAATATATCATAAATTGAGGTGTTTGTATAGTGTTTTGTCTGCAGTCTGCCCCCCTTTGCTGTGCAAAGGAAGGTGGGCTTTTTGCCTGTCTATACAACGTAAAACAGTATGCAGAGCATATGCAAAATACTTCCGAACAAAACAAACAGATGGAAAATCGAATGCATATACCTTTTATGTTTGAGGAGGTAATAGAAAGCCGCTCCTACCGTGTAGCAGATTCCTCCTGCAAGCAGCAGAGTAACTCCGCCCCTTGTCAGCATTTGTGCAGTAGGCTTCCATGCAAAAACTATGCACCAGCCCATTATGAGATAGCAGACTGCCGAAAATCTTCTGAATGCTTTCAAATCAATAGCGTTCAGCGTAATTCCTACAGCGGCAACACCCCAGATGATTCCGAACATTGTCCAGCCGAGAGCAGAGTTATACTCCCTCACGGAACACAGTGTAAGCGGCGTATAAGTGCCGGCAATCAGCAGAAATATAGAGCAATGGTCTATCACCTGAAAAACTCTTTTTGCCATAAGCTTCGGACTCAGTCCGTGATAAATGCTTGACATGGTATAAAGTATAATCATAGAAGAGCCATAAATCGCACTGCTCACAACTCCGAAAACGTTTTTATGAATTGCCGAAAAAATCACGCAAAGCGTAAGAGCCGCTATACCGACCGCTCCTCCGACAATATGCGAAACCATATTAAAAATTTCCTCGCCCTTTGTGTATGACGGCAATTCTCTTTGCGAAAGCTTTTCCCTTGTCATGGTTCTGTTCCTCCTTTTTCAAATGTCCGCATGAATTATATAATCAACGGTTACAGATATTTTTCAATTTCTTTTAAACTCTTTACATTATAATCAATTTTACAGTTCTGAGGCTCTTTATCTCCGTTTGGATTGAACCAACAGGTTTTAATGCCGTAGTTCGCTCCGCCGATTATATCGGCACTGAGTGAATCTCCGATGATAATTACCTCATCGCGCGGAGGATTTTTCAAAAGCTCAAAGCATTTATCAAAATATTCCTTTGACGGTTTTTCAAAGCCGATTTTTTCCGAAACAAATATTCCCTTTATATATTCGGACATTCCCGCCATTTTCAAACGGTTTGTCTGCTGACTGTAAAATGCGTTGCTTGCGGCATATATCCGGTACTTTAATGACAAATACCGAACGATTTCAACCGCACCGTCAACCGTTTCATGACTTCCGTCAAGATACTTTCTGAATATATTTTCCAATATTTCCCCGTCATATTCAACACCGATATTTCTTAAAATCATATTCCATCGGTTTTTATGCAGCTCGTCCTTTGTTACTATTCCTTTTTCTATTCCGAGCCACAGTTCGTTGTTAACCTTATGAAATTCCGCTTCCAAATTATCCGGTACTTTTAAACCCACATCTTCAAAAGCCTTTCTCATAGAAAAAGAAGCGCATTTGTTAAAATCAAGCAAGGTATTATCTATATCTATTAATACAATCTTTATCATTTGTTTTCCTCTTGATTATACATTTTCAATCTGCCAGTCTATGGGTTCTTTTCCCATAGATACAAGCAAATCATTTGCCTTTTTGAAATGACCGCAGCCAAAAAATCCTCTTGAAGCGGACAACGGACTTGGGTGTGCTGCGGTAAAAACATAATGCTGCGGATTTGTGATAAGATTTCTTTTTTCCTTTGCATTATTCCCCCAAAGGAGAAAGATAACCGCATCGTCACGCTCGTTCAGCTTGCTGATTACGGTATCGGTGAATATTTCCCAGCCCTTTCCCCTGTGTGAATTTGCCAGACCGTCACGCACCGTAAGCGCAGTGTTTAAGAGCATTACTCCCTGCCTTGCCCATTTTTCAAGATAGCCGTTGTTGGGAATATATAACCCCAGCTCGTCTTTAAGCTCTTTATACATATTTAATAAGGACGGTGGAATATCCACTCCCACCTTTACCGAAAAAGCAAGTCCGTGTGCCTGATTTTCGCCGTGGTACGGATCCTGACCGAGGATAACAACCTTTGTATCCTTATATGACGTCCACTTTAAAGCATTAAAAATATCATACATATCCGGGTGTATGCAATGTGACGCATATTCTGTCTTTAAAAATCCTCTGAGCGTCAGATAATAGTCCTTTGTGAACTCATCTTTTAATATCCCGTCCCAGTCGTTACCCAAATTTACCATAGATACCCGTCCTTTTCTTTTTTTAAAACAAGGCTGCCGAAATAAACGACAGCCCTGTTTTTTTATTAATGTTCATCTGATAACGGTATATAAATTCTCCGCAAGTATTATTGCGGATCCTCAATTTCATATCCGTCTATCGTTATATTTACGTCCTTGTAAAGCGGCATACCCGTTCCGGCAGGAATAAGCTTACCGATAATTACGTTTTCTTTCAAGCCGAGCAGCGGATCAACCTTACCCTTAATAGCTGCGTCCGTAAGAACCTTTGTTGTTTCCTGGAACGATGCAGCTGAAAGGAACGAATCCGTAGCAAGCGAAGCCTTTGTGATACCGAGCAGTACCGGTGTATATGTTGCGTGTTCACCGCCGCCGTTTTCATCAAGCTTACGGTTTGCGTCCTCAAGTTCGAAAATATCAACCAATGAACCGATTAACAAATCGGTATCTCCGGCAGATTCAACTCTTACCTTTCTGAGCATCTGTCTTGTGATAACCTCAACGTGCTTATCGTTGATGTCAACACCCTGCATACGGTATGTCTTTTGTACCTCACAGGTGATGTAGCTCTGTACTGCCTGAGGACCGTTGATTCTCAGTATATCGTTCGGGTAAATTGAACCGTGAGTTAACGGCTGACCCTTTGCAACAATTTCTCCGTCCGCAACTTTGATGGTTGAATCGTAAGGAATTACATATGTTCTTGCGTCACCGTTCTCATCGTCCGATACTATGATTTCACGCTTACGGTTATTTGCCGTGTTAAGGGTTACTCTTCCGGCAATCTCGGAGATTATTGCAAGACCCTTAGGACGTCTTGCTTCAAACAATTCCTCGACACGGGGAAGACCCTGCGTAACGTCCGCACCGCCTGCGACGCCGCCGGTGTGGAAGGTTCTCATCGTAAGCTGTGTACCCGGCTCACCGATTGACTGTGCGGCTATGATTCCGACAGCTTCACCGATATTTACAATACCGCCGGTTGCAAGGTTAGCACCGTAGCACTTAGAGCATACTCCGACCTTAGACTTACAGTTCAGAACGCTTCTGATATGAACCTTTTCAACACCGCTTGTAACAATCTTGTCTGCGGTTCTGTCATCAATAAGAATATTATCGTCAGCCTTTGCGATAACCTCTCCGGTTGTCGGATCTGTAACATCTGTCATAAGAATACGTCCGATAATTCTGTCACGAAGCGGCTCGATTACTTCCTTGCCGTTTTCCGTGATGGCAGTTACCCACTGACCCTCTGTATCGCCACAATCGTTTTCACGGACTATAACGTCCTGCGAAACGTCAACCAAACGACGTGTCAGATAACCCGAGTCAGCTGTTCTGAGTGCGGTATCGGTAAGACCCTTTCTCGCACCGTGAGATGAAATGAAGTATTCCAAAACGTTAAGACCCTCACGGAAGTTAGCTCTGATAGGAATTTCAACCGCACGTCCCTGCGTATCTGCCATAAGACCACGCATACCGGCAAGCTGTCTGATCTGGTTAACGCTACCTCTCGCTCCCGAATCCGCCATCATGTAGATAGGATTGAACTGATCCATATGCTCCATCATGTCCTCGGTAACCTTATCTGTGGTAGCACCCCAGATTTTGATAACCTCGTTATATCTTTCCTCGTTTGTCAAAAGACCTCGTCTGAACTTCTTAACTATATCGTCTATCTGCTTCTGAGCTTCTTCCAAAAGCTTTGCTTTGTTATCGGAAATTACGATATCCGAAACGGAAACGGTAATCGCACCTCTTGTCGAATACTTGTAACCGGTTGCCTTGATAAGGTCGAGCATTTCGGCAGTCTTGCTTGTTCCGTGAACATGGATACATCTGTCGATAATTTTACCGAGCTGCTTTTTCTTAACTATCTCGCTTATTTCAAGATCGCATACCGTTTCCGGATTCTTTCTGTCTACGAATCCCAAATTCTGAGGAATGTTTTCGTTGAATATAAGTCTGCCGACCGTAGCGTCAACAGCCTTTTCGTAGTGTTCCCCTCTTATATCCTTTGAGATATAAACCTTAATCGGAGTATGCAGACCGAGCATCTTGTTATCGTATGCAAGCATAACCTCCTCAGGGCTCATATAGGTATGCGGCTGCCAGTTTTCTTTGTCTGTTCCGGGATAATCCTTACCGCCCATTTCATCGTCCTTGATAATTGTCAGGTAGTAACTACCCAAAATCATATCCTGTGTAGGAACGGTAACAGGTGCGCCGTCCTGCGGCTTTAACAGGTTGTTTGCAGAAAGCATCAAAAATCTTGCTTCAGCCTGTGCTTCGGGCGAAAGCGGAACGTGAATGGCCATCTGGTCGCCGTCAAAGTCGGCATTGTATGCGGTACATACCAGCGGGTGAAGCTTCAATGCACGTCCTTCTACAAGCTTCGGCTCGAACGCCTGAATACCCAGTCTGTGAAGCGTAGGCGCACGGTTCAGAAGTACCGGATGTTCCTTGATTACATCTTCAAGAACCTCCCAAACCTCCGGCTTAACTCTTTCAACCATTCTCTTTGCGCTCTTGATGTTCGGAGCAATACCTCTCGATACAAGCTCTCTCATAACAAAAGGTTTAAACAGCTCGATTGCCATTTCCTTAGGCAGACCGCACTGATAAATTTTCATTTCCGGGCCTACAACGATAACCGAACGTCCCGAGTAGTCAACACGCTTACCCAAAAGGTTCTGTCTGAATCGTCCCTGCTTACCCTTGAGCAAGTCTGACAAAGATTTCAAAGCTCTGTTTCCCGGGCCGGTAACGGTTCTTCCGCGTCTGCCGTTGTTTATCAAAGCGTCAACAGCCTCCTGCAGCATTCTCTTTTCGTTTCTGATAATCAGATCCGGAGCGTTCAGCTCAAGAAGTCTGTTAAGTCTGTTATTTCTGTTTATAACACGTCTGTACAAATCGTTCAAATCACTTGTTGCGAATCTTCCGCCATCCAGCTGAACCATAGGACGAAGATCGGGCGGAATAACAGGAACAACGGTAAGAACCATCCATTCCGGACGATTTCCGGAAAGTCTGAACGCTTCTACGATTTCCAATCTCTTGATTATTCTTGCCTTTTTCTGCCCCTGTGCGCTTTCAAGCTCCTCCTTGAGGTCAGCAGAAAGCTTTTCAAGGTCGATTTTTTTCAGCAGTTCAAGAATTGCTTCCGCACCCATTCCGGCCTTAAACTTGTCGCCGTACTTTTCATACGCTTCGCGGTATTCCTTTTCGGACATAATCTGGTTTTCAAGCAAGTTAGTGCTTCCCGTATCGGTTACAATATATGAAGCAAAATATAAAACCTTTTCAAGATGTCTGGGCGAAATATCGAGGATAAGCCCCATAGCCGACGGAACGCCTTTGAAATACCATATATGAGATACGGGAGTAGCAAGCTCTATATGACCCATTCTCTCACGTCTTACCTTAGACTTTGTAATCTCAACTCCGCAGCGTTCGCAGACTATTCCCTTATGTCTAATCTTTTTATATTTACCGCAGTGACATTCCCAGTCCTTTGTCGGTCCGAAAATTCTTTCGCAGTAAAGACCATCACGTTCCGGCTTTAAAGTACGGTAATTAATCGTTTCCGGCTTTTTTACCTCACCGTGCGACCAGCCTCTGATTGTTTCAGGGGAAGCCAACCCTATTTTTATTGCTTCAAAGCTATTTTCAAAATTCAAAATTAAAACCTCCAGTATATAAAAGGATTTTGTGTGCCTTTTCCGGTTTAAATGTCATACTCTGTGATTATGTCGCTGCCGTTATCGTCGATAATATCATCGCCGTCGGAATAATCGTCAAAGCCGTCCGAATCATCGGAATCCTCGCCGTTCCACATATCGTCTTCGCTGTCGATTATCATATCCTCAGCAATTTCATCTTCATTGACAACAGCCTGTGCGTCCATTTCCTGTGATTCTGTTCTGTCGTCATCATCATCGTCTATTGCGTCAATGTCAATCGGATTTCCGTCTCCGTCTAAGATCTTAATATCCAGAGCAAGCGACTGAAGCTCCTTAACAAGCACCTTAAATGACGCCGGGATTCTTGACTTCGGAACATTTTCACCCTTAACAATAGCTTCATATGTCTTAACACGTCCGACAATATCGTCCGACTTAACCGTTAAGATTTCCTGCAATGTATATGCTGCGCCGTAAGCTTCAAGCGCCCAAACTTCCATTTCTCCGAAACGCTGTCCGCCGAACTGTGCTTTACCTCCAAGAGGCTGCTGTGTAACAAGTGAGTACGGTCCTATCGAACGAGCGTGAATCTTATCGTCAACCAAGTGGTCGAGCTTCAGATAGTACATTATTCCGACCGTAACCTGATTGTCAAACTTATCTCCGGTTCTTCCGTCATATACTGTTGACTTAAAGGATCTGTCAAGACCTGCAAGATCGAAAGCTTCCAAAAGATCCTCATCTCTTGCGCCGTCAAATACCGGTGTGGCAATTTTCAGGAATTTGCCCTCGGGCAGCTTTTCTTTAGCGTCCAGAATAACCTTCTTGTACGCTTCGTCGGCAGTCATCGATTCAAGCTCCTGTCTTGTTTTCAGGCTAAGCGCTCTGTAAGCGTAGCCCAAATGCATTTCAAGCACCTGTCCTATGTTCATACGTGACGGCACACCCAAAGGATTCAGCACGATTTGCAGCGGTGTACCGTCTTCAAGGAACGGCATATCCTCCTGCGGCAATACTCTTGAAACGACACCCTTGTTACCATGACGTCCCGCCATCTTATCGCCGACAGAAATCTTACGCTTCTGAGCGATATAGCAGCGAACAACCTGATTAACTCCGGCAGGAATTTCATCGCCGTTTTCTCTGGTGAATATTTTAACGTCAACTATGATACCGTTTTCTCCGTGAGGAACTCTGAGCGAGGTATCTCTTACCTCTCTTGCCTTTTCTCCGAATATGGCACGGAGCAGTCTTTCCTCTGCGGTAAGCTCTGTTTCGCCCTTAGGCGTTACCTTGCCGACAAGAATATCTCCGGCATGAACCTCCGCACCTATTCTTACAATACCTGTTTCGTCCAGATCCTTTAAAGCTTCTTCTCCGACGTTCGGAATATCTCTTGTGATTTCCTCCGGTCCGAGCTTTGTATCTCTGGATTCACATTCGTATTCTTCTATATGAATTGATGTAAACACATCATGCTTAACAAGTTCTTCGCTGATCAGAACAGCGTCCTCGTAGTTGTAACCCTCCCATGTCATAAAGCCTATGAGAATGTTCTTTCCGAGCGCCAGTTCTCCGTTATCCATTGCCGGGCCGTCCGCAATTATATCTCCCCTCATAACCTTTTCTCCGGGAGCTACAATAGGATGCTGATTTATGCAGGTCGACTGGTTTGAACGTGCAAACTTAATAAGCTTGTGCTTATGTCTTGTACCCGACTGCAAGCCCTTTATAACAATTTCGTCAGCCGATACCTTTTCAACGATACCGTCCTCTCTTGCAAGAACGGCAGAACCGGAATCTCTTGCAACCTTATATTCCATACCGGTACCCACGATAGGCGAATCGGTAGTCAGAAGCGGAACTGCCTGACACTGCATGTTGGATCCCATCAGCGCACGGTTAGCGTCATCGTTTTCCAGGAACGGAATACAAGCCGTTACAACCGAAACGAGCTGTCTGGGCGATACGTCCATATAGTCGATTCTTGAAGGCGGAACTTCAAGTATTTCATCAAGGTAACGTGCCGATACACGCTTATCGAGGAAGTGACCCTCATCGTCCAGCGGCTCGTTTGCCTGTGCGATTATATATTCGTCCTCCACATCAGCGGTCATGTATACGATTTCATCGGTAACAATTCCGGTTTCTTTATCCACCTTGCGGTACGGAGCTTCGATAAAGCCGTATTCGTTTATTCTTGCAAAGGTTGCAAGAGAGGTGATAAGACCGATGTTCGGGCCTTCAGGGGTTTCTATCGGGCACATACGTCCGTAATGCGAGTAGTGAACGTCACGCACTTCAAAGCCTGCACGCTCTCTTGAAAGACCGCCGGGGCCGAGTGCCGAAATTCTTCTCTTGTGTCTTAATTCCGCAAGCGGATTCGGCTGATCCATAAACTGCGACAGCTGTGAAGAACCGAAAAATTCATTTATTGTTGCAATTATCGGTCTTATGTTTATAAGCGTCTGAGGAGTTATGATTTCCATATCCTGAATAGTCATTCTTTCGCGGACAACTCTCTCCATTCTTGAAAGACCGATTCTGAACTGATTCTGCAAAAGTTCTCCGACGCTTCTTAATCTTCTGTTGCCCAAGTGGTCTATATCGTCTATAGAGCCGATGTCATAGGCAAGGTTTAATATATAGTTGATAGATGAGAATATATCGTCGATCGTTATGTGCTTCGGATTAAGCTCGTCTATTCTCAACTCAATCTGCTCTCTTATTTCCGCTTCCGATGTATATTCGTCAAGGATTTCTTTGAGTACCGGATAATAAACCTTTTCGGCATGAATGTCCGATACGTCAAAATTAACGAATTTTGCAAGCGGAACCATTCTGTTTGAGAATACCTTAACAGGCTCTTCCTCGGTTACAATCATAACCTCGTGAACGCCGTTATCTTCAAATGCGAAAGCCTGTTCTCTCGTCACTCCGTCGCCCTTGCTTGCGAGAAGCTCTCCGGTAAGCGGAGATACAACGTCCTCTGCAAGAGTTTTTCCCACTATTCTCTTTGAGAAAGAAAGCTTCTTATTAAATTTGTAACGTCCGACTCTTGCGAGATCGTAACGCTTCGGATCAAAGAACATATTTGTAATAAGAGATTCCGCACTTTCCACGTTAAGCGGCTCGCCCGGTCTTAAACGCTTGTATATTTCAAGCAATGCTTCCTCCCTTGTTGTTGTCGGATCCTTTTCAAAGGTTGCGGTAAATCTCGGATCTTCTCCGAAAAGCTCTGTAATCTGTGAGTTTGAAACAACCCCCATCGCTCTTATAAGAACCGTGATAGGAACCTTTCTCGTTCTGTCTATACGAACCGAGAATACGTCCTGCGAATCTGTTTCGTATTCGAGCCATGCGCCTCTGTACGGGATTACGGTTGACGTATACAGCTTTTTACCGGTCTTGTCCCTTGTGAAATCATAGTATATTCCGGGGGAACGAACCAACTGGCTGACAATTACACGCTCCGCGCCGTTAATTATAAACGTACCCTGCTCGGTCATAAGCGGAAAATCGCCCATGAATATTTCCTGTTCCTTTATTTCTCCCGTTTCCGAATTGATAAGCCTTACGCTGACTCTTAAAGGAGCCGCATATTTTGCGTCCCTTTCCTTACATTCCTCAACGGAATATTTCGGATTGTAATCAAGCTTATAATCAAAAAATTCCAATATCAGCTGACCCGAATGGTCTGTTATCGGAGAAATATCGTGAAATACTTCGTGAAGTCCCTCCTCCAGGAACCATTTGTAGGAATTTTTCTGAACCTCAATAAGATTCGGCATTTCGAGAACCTCATTGATTTTTGAGTAACTGAGTCTGGTATTCTTGCCTAACTGTACCTCGTGCAGCATTCATTAATCACCTCATCTGAATTTTCAGCGGATATTTAAAAACACCCGTTATCGTTCTGTAAAATACGGTATAGCTTCTTCTGTTAAAATCATGTTAATTTTTCATTTAACCTATTGATTTTTGCGCCGGAATGTGTTATAATATTCCGCAGAAGTCCAACAGAGGATAAAATACCCATATTATTACTATTATACAATATACCATGTTATCACAAAACAGCGTGTATGTCAAGAGGGTTTTTGAAATTTCTTATTATTTTTTGGAAAGGGTCTTGTTTTAAATGCCGAGATTTGTAATAAACCAGGAATATATTCCTGTTTCGTCATATTTTATAGAAAACTGCCTTAAAGATGTCAACGGAGCTTTTTTAAAGGTTTATCTCTATGCGCTCAACCTGGCGGTCAAGGGCATGGAGGTTGATATGACCTCGATAGCTTCCGATTTGAATCTGCTTGAAAGCGATGTTCTTCAGGCTTTCACCTATTGGAAAACCACCGGTATGATTCTTGAGGACAGCGGCGTAATAGAATTTTGCGGAAAACCGGTAAGCTTAATGGAGGAAGCTCCCGTAAATCAGCAGACTGCCGGGCAGCTTCCCTCGCGCAGACATAGTGCCGGGATCGACCTTGCGCAAAAAATCTCCTCGGATCAAAGCTTGCAGGAGCTGGTACTGCTTGCGCAGGAGCTTCTGGCAAAGCCGCTCACCCAGTCGGAGCTTGAAACGCTTTACTGGATTTACGATGAGCTTAGTTATTCCTCCGAAGCAATTTTAATAATTCTCGATTACTGCATTGCAAGGGGCAAAAAAAATCTCAAATATATAGAAAAGGTCGCAGTGGCGTGGCATGAACAGGGGTTAACCTCTCCCGAACAGCTTCTGGAGCATATTTCAAACGAAGAATCCAAAAACGAAAAGCTTCATTCCCTCAGAAAAGGTCTCGGTATTTCCGACAGGCCTCTGAGCAAGGCGGAGGAAAAATACATTTTAAAGTGGACCGATACCTGGTCGGTTCCGGAGGACATGATTCTGCTTGCATATGAATACTGCCTGCTTAACACCTCCAAGCTGTCCTTTCCGTACATGGATAAAATCATAGAACGCTGGCACAGAGGCGGTATAACCACAAGAGCCGCAGCCGAGGAGGAAAACAAAAAATTCAAAAACAAAGCCGCCGGAAGCTTCAGCTTATATAAAGACAGCTTTGACCATAACGAGCTTGAAAAGCTTACAAGAAATCACAAATAAACAAAAGAAAAAAACAAAATTATAATGTGCAAAACGTCAAAATATTTATTTGCCGCAGCACGGAAAGGGATGTGAAAGATATGTCAATACTTGACAAAAAAGGATTTATATGCGATATGGACGGTGTAATATACCACGGAAACAATATATTACCCGGAGTAACCGAATTTGTAAACTGGCTTCAGGCAGAAAACAAAAGCTTTCTGTTTCTGACAAACTCCAGTGAACGTTCGCCAAGAGAATTAAGACAAAAGCTTCTGCGAATGGGACTTGATGTGGGAGAGGAGCATTTTTATACAAGCGCACTGGCAACAGCCGCTTTTATCAAAAGTCAGAACCCTACCGCAACGGCATATATAATCGGAGAAGCCGGACTTATAAACGCACTCTACAATGCCGGAATAACAATGAATGACGTAAACCCCGATTATGTAATCATCGGCGAAACAAAGAACTACAACTATGCAAGCATAGAAAAAGCGGTCGGTCTGATTTTTAAGGGCGCAAAGCTTATAGGAACAAATTCCGACCTTACCGGTCCGTCCGAAAAGGGAATCGTGCCCGCCTGCCGCGCTTTGGTTTCACCTGTTGAGCTTACAACCGGCGCAAACGCTTATTACCTCGGCAAGCCGAATCCTTTAATGATGAAAACCGGTCTTAAAATGCTCGGCGTAAGCGTTGAGGACGCAGTAATTGTCGGCGACAGAATGGACACCGATATTATTTCGGGAATAGAATCGGAAATCGAAACGGCACTTGTTTTGTCCGGTGTCACCACTCCGTCAATCTTGCAGAGCTATCCGTACAGACCGAAGTATATTTTTGCCGGCGTCGGCGAAATTGTAAAGAATAACCCTATTATACTTTAACACAATTCAGGCAGGCACTCATGTCTGCCTGTTCGGTATTTTATGAAAGAAGGAAAATTTATGCAAAGGTCAGTTTTAAAAAATTGCCGTGTAAACGGAGAAATAACCGATATAATTATCGAGGACAAAAAGATAGCGTCTGTCGGAAAAACAGAAGAAAACGGCATTGACGTTCAAGGCAAAAAGGTATATCCGGGACTGTTTGATATTCACGCTCACGGCTTATGCGGCTTTGATACAATGGACGGCAGCGAAGCAATTGCAAAAATGTCCTATGAGCTTGCAAAAAGAGGTACAACCTCATGGCTTCCCACGACCATGACAATGGGAATGGACACAATAAGCTCCGTAGTTAATACGATTCCCGAATCAAAAGGCACAAATCTTTTGGGTTACCACCTCGAAGGGCCTTACATTTCCGAAAAACACAAGGGTGCACAAAACAGCGAATTTATCAGAAATCCGAATTTAGACGAATTTCATTCCCTCAGCAACATAAAAATGGTAACAATAGCCCCGGAGCTTCCGGGCGGAGAGGAATTTATTGCAAACTGCGGCTGCGAGGTTGCTTTGGGGCATACCGACTGCGATTACGATACCGCAATAAAGGCAATAAAAGCAGGAGCAAACTGTCTTACTCACACCTTTAATGCCATGCCGCCGATACATCATAGAAATCCCGGTCCCATCGGTGCGGCTATAGATAAAAATATTTACGTTCAGGTAATCTGCGACGGCATACATATTCACCCCTGCATTATCAGAATGATTTATAAGCTTTTCGGAAAAGAGAGAATGATTCTTATAAGTGATTCCATGAGAGCAACCTGTCTTTCGGACGGAGAATACGATTTCGGCGGTCAGACAATACGAGTAAAAGACGGAGTTGCAAGAACACTTGACGGTGCAATCGCAGGAAGCACCTCAACTCTTATGGACTGCGTAAGAAAAGCCGCAGAATTCGGAATACCCGAGGGCGATGCCTTTTACATGGCTTCACGAACACCCTCCGTTCTGATGAAAGAAAACAAAGGTCTGATAAGCCCGGGATATGACGCAGATTTACTGATTGTAAATGATGATTTAAGTCTTGACAAAGTAATTATAAACGGGAACGTACCCGAATAAAGAAAGGGTCTTTTTAAATGAGTAATCTGATACTTTCTTTTACCGTGGTTCTTCCTATATTTCTTGAGCTTCTTCTCGGATATTTTCTGAGAGCGATAGGGATATTTGATTTTGAAACATTAAGAAAGCTTAATAAATCGGTATTTAAGGTGTTTCTTCCGACATTGATTTTTTATAATGTCTATAATTCCGAAATTGCCGATGTGTTCAATCCGAAATTAATTGTATTTTCGGTGCTTGCAATTCTTGCGGTTTTCATCGCATCTTTGATTATTGTACCGCTTATAGAAAAGGACAACAAAAAAAGAGGTGTACTGATTCAGGGAATATTTCGAAGTAATTTTGTTATTTTCGGTATTCCGCTTTCCACATCTCTTTTCAGTAATGACATATCGGGGACAACAGCCGTACTTGTTGCGGTAATAATTCCGCTGTTTAATTTTCTTGCGGTTGTTGCTCTCGAGCTTTTCAGAGGAGGAAAACCGAATCTTCGCAATATTGTTATAGGAATAGTGACAAATCCGCTTATTATAGCCTCAGCTCTTGGTTTTGCGGTGCTTTTTTCCGGATTCACCTTTCCTGCGGTTATTCTGAAAACAATAAAAGAGGTTTCCTCGGTTGCCACGCCGCTTGCCTTAATTGCACTCGGCGGCTCAATTGACTTCAAAACCGTAAAGGGAAACATCCGCCCCATAACCATCGGAGTTGTCGGCAAGCTGATTGTAGCTCCCGTGTTTATTCTCGGGGCAGCCGTTCTTATGGGCTTCCGTAATGCGGAAATGTCAATACTTCTTTCGCTTGCGGCTTCTCCCGTTGCGGTTTCGTCTTACACAATGGCACAGCAGATGGGCGGAGATGACAACCTTGCCGCACAGCTGCAAATGTTCGGAACAGCCTTGTGTACAATAACCGTTTTTCTTTGGATTTTCATTTTGAAACAGCTCGGATATATGTAAATTTCAGACATAAAGAAAACGCAGCGCTTTGACGGCACTGCGTTTTTTGTTTTTCATAAACCTTGAAAATATGCGAAGCCTTACCCGCCGGCGGTATAAAGCTTACGGCTTCATTGTGAAATAAGCTTTCCGAAATACCGCCCAAAAGCATTTTTAATCAAGCAGCTCTCTCAATTTATCCAAAAATGCTTCTTCCCCAAAGGTGTTGAATTTAAAGAACATCGCCTGACTTCCGCCCGAGGAAATTGCGGACAAATCTATTTTGCCGTCCTCGCCCTGAAACAGCACGACGTTAAGGCTGACGCGGTTTCCGCCTATGTAGCTGTAGCGTTCAAAAACGCGTACGCTGCAGCGTGATGAACTGCATCGGAAATCGCTTGCGTCCTCAAGTGTTGCGGAAACGCTCCCGTATAAAATTCCGTTTTCTATTCTGTCAAGTATTTGGTCAAAATTCCCCGTTAAAGATGTTTCAAGCTTTGCCACGACCCATTACCCCCTTTCTTTTGTTTGTTTTTTATTTTATAAGCCGCATTATATCGTTGAATGAAATAACAACGGTAAGTCCCAGAAGAAGTATAAGACCGATAGCGTGAACCATTCCCTCTTTTTCGGGCGGAATGGGTTTTCCTCTTACAAGCTCTATCAGCATGAAAAACAGTCTGCCGCCGTCAAGCGCAGGCAGTGGCAAAAGGTTAAACACACCAAGGTTAATGGTGAGCAGAGCCGCAAGGAACAGAAGATTAACCATGCTGTAGGCTCCGGTATTTACCGCCGTGTTCACCGCCGACACGATTCCCACAGGTCCCGATACCTGATCAAAGCCGGTAGCCCCGGTTATCATATCCCAGAATGCCTTGTAAACCATTCTTACGACATATCCGGTGTAATGGTAAGCGTAGGGGAAGATGTTCCCTATTCCGACAATTTCTGTTTTGGGGGTAAATCCGATAATAAGCCGTCTTTCGGACGCAGTCTGACCGACAAGCTTGTCGATTTCCTCTTTGCTGATATTGCTGTAAGGGTATTCCTCAACCGTTGATTCTCCGTTTACCGTACTTGTCACCTCAACGGAGCTTTCGTTGTATTTGTATTCCGTTTCGCTGACAGTCGGCATTACCGCAAAGGTAAGCGTTTCGCCGTTTCTTTTTACGGTAATATCGGCTTGGGTGTTTTCATCGAATTTGTTTGTGTAGAGAGTAATATCCTCATAAAAATGTATTTTGTGACCGTCAATTTTTACGATTTTATCGCCGGGCTGTATGCCGGAATCCGCAAGATTGGAGTTTTCGACTATTGTGTCGATAACCGTGGTTTTTATTGTGTTCGGAGTTCCCTCTGCATGCGGCTGTATTGCTGTTATTACAACGAAAAGCACAAAGCCGAGAATTATATTCAAAATTGCTCCCGCCGAAATAACAAGAACGCGTTTATACAGCTTTTGATTGCAGAAGGATCTCGGGTCATCGTTTTTTTCATCCTCGCCGTCAAGCTTGCAGTAGCCGCCGACAGGAAAGATTCTTACAGAATAAAGCGTTTCCTTGCCCTGCTTTTTGAATACCGCAGGCCCCATTCCGATCGAAAATTCCAAAACCCGAACCCCCGACAGCTTAGACATGATAAAATGCCCGAATTCGTGAAGCGAAATAAGCACAAGAAAAATAATTATTGTTGCGATTGCTGTTAACATAAATTCATCTCCGTCTGATTATTAATGGTAGTTTTATAAAATTTTGCCGTATACATTTTCCCTTGCCGCTTTATCCGTTTCCAATATTTGCTCAACGGTCGGATTCGGAGTGTTTTTGATTTCCTCCATTGCTTCGGCAATAAGCCTTGTTATATCTGTATATCCGATTTTCCCTTTTATAAATAAATCGACAGCCGCTTCGTCCGCACTGTTAAATACAGTCGGCAGCGTACCTCCCTGTTCCGCCGCTTTATATGCAAGGGGCAGAGCGTAAAAGGTATCGGTGTCCGGCTCGTCAAAGGTTAGGCTTGTGTATTTTGCAAAATCAAGCTCGTTGCCGGTCATTTTGAGTCTTTCGGGGTATGTCAGCGCATATTGAATCGGAAGCTTCATATCGGGTGCTCCGAGCTGGGCGATTATTCCGTTGTCACGGTATTCGACCATTGAATGAATAACGCTCTGACGGTGAACAAGCACTTTTATTTTTGACGCGTCAACTCCGAACAGCCATTTTGCTTCTATTACTTCAAGTCCCTTGTTTACAAGCGTTGATGAATCTATCGTAACCTTTGCGCCCATATCCCAATTGGGGTGCTTTAATGCGTCCTGCAGAGTGACGTTTTCAAGCTCCTTTTTCGTCTTGCCGAAAAAAGGGCCTCCCGAAGCGGTAAGAATTATTCTTTTTACATCGTCATGAGAAAAGCCCTGAAGCGACTGAAATATTGCCGAATGTTCGCTGTCAACCGGCAGAAGCCTAACACCGTATTCCTTTGCGAGTGCGGTAACGATATGTCCGCCCGTCACAAGCGTTTC
Source organism: uncultured Clostridia bacterium (assembly GCA_934462715.1). GTDB lineage: Bacteria > Bacillota > Clostridia > UBA1381 > UBA1381 > RGIG1988. Next base: position 77,057 of record CAKSIJ010000003.1, on the reverse strand, counting down.
CTTGTTTGCAAGTGCGATATTTTTTTTGCACTTGATTGCGTTTATTGTCGGAAGCAGTCCGGATATACCTACCACCGCTGTTACGACGGTATCGGCGGTGTTCACCGTTGCGGCTTCGCTGAGTCCGCTTTCTCCCGAAACAATTTTAACGTTGAGATCGGAAACTCTTAGTTTTAACTCTTTCGCCTTGTCCTCCCGGATTACGGCGGCAATAACAGGCTTATATTTTCTTATCTGTTTTTCAAGCAAATCAATATTTGAATATGCCGACAGACTAAGCACCTTTATGCCCGGATTGGAATCCGCAACCTCAAGAGTCTGAGTGCCGATAGAGCCTGTTGAGCCTATTATTGCTATATTATGTGTATTTTCCATAATTATAACCATTCCTTTTTAAGTGAAATCACTGCGTGTCTATATTTTACCATATTAATTGATGATTGTCAAATCGCAAAATTGACAGTGCCGTATTGACAAAAAAACAAATTAATGTTAGAATTACTTAAAAGTTCAGTCACTACGGAGATGATACATTGGAGAATAATATGCTTAAAAGCTGCCGTCTTTGCCCGAGAGCCTGCGGAGTAAACAGAACTGCGGGAAATGTCGGTTACTGCAAGGCAGGAAAAGAAATCAAAATAGCGAGAGCGGCGCTCCATTTCTGGGAGGAACCGCCCATTTCGGGCGAAAACGGATCGGGAACGGTATTTTTTTCGTACTGCAATATGGGCTGCGTTTTCTGTCAGAATTACGGTATAAGCCACGAGCATCACGGCAGAACTGTCACGGAGGGTGAGCTTGCGGAAATATTCATAGATTTACAAAAAAACGGCGCAAACAATATAAATCTCGTTACGCCGACTCACTATGTGCCGCAGATAAAAAGTGCGTTGATTACCGCCAAAAAAAACGGACTTGCCGTGCCGGTTGTATATAACTGCGGAGGATATGAGTCTGTCGAAGCGCTGAAAATACTTGACGGTCTTGTGGATATTTATATGCCCGATATGAAATACTGCAGCGATAAGTATGCAATAAAATATTCAAATGCCCCGGGGTATTTCGTGTATGCCTGTGAAGCAATAGAAGAAATGTACCGTCAGACGGGCAAAAATGCTTTTGACGAAAACGGCCTGATGAAAAGCGGAGTATTGGTGCGGCATATGCTTATGCCGGGAATGTTGTTCGATTCAAAGAAAATACTCGATTATCTTTATGAAAGCTATGGCGACAATATATACATCAGTATAATGAATCAGTATACGCCCATGCCGAACGCAAAAAATTTCCCCGAAATCAACCGCAGGGTGGATAAAAAATATTATGAAACGCTTGTGGATTATGCAGAAAAAATCGGAATAACAAATGCGTTCGTCCAATCGGGCGAGGCGATCGGCGAAAGCTTTATACCGGAGTTTTGGGACGAATAAAGCCGTTTCCGCAATCGGAAACGGCTCTTTTGCTATTTGGAATCGGACCAGCCTATGTAACGTGCCTCAAGGCGGTATATCGGCATACCGGCTTCGGCAAATTTCGTTTCGTATTCCGTCATGATATTCCCCTCAAATTTTGAATTATGCAAATCAAGGGTTATGTTTCCGAGCTTGAAATTTTCCTCCGCAAATGAATTGAGGGAAAATTCAAACAACGCTTTGTTGTCGGTTTTGAAGCATATCAAATTGCCGTTTTTTAACAGATTTTTATAGATATTCAAAAAGTTTTTGTGTGTTAAGCGTCTTTTTGCCTGGCGGCTTTTCTTCCACGGGTCGGAAAAGTTCAGATATATCCGCTTTACCTCGTCATATTCAAAATAATCGCAAAGCTTTGCTGCGTCCGCAATTATGAGCCTTACGTTCGGAAGCTCCGCCGAAACTGCCTTTTCAAGCGCAAGAACAAGAACGTCGGGAACAACGTCTATTGCTATATAGTTTATGTCGGGGTGCACCTGCGCCATGCCGCATATAAACTGACCCTTTCCGCAGCCTATTTCGATATGTATCGGGTTATCGTTACCGAAAATTTCTTCATTCCATTTTCCTTTCAGCTTTTCCGGCTCCTTTATCCACAGCGAAGCGCAGCTTTCAAGCCTGTCCGCACAATGCTTCTTTTTTCTCATTCTCATTTGATATATCTCTCCTCGGAGGTTATTTTTTTCAACAGTCAAACATATATTTATTATATAATACTTTCCGATAAAAGACAAGCGGTTTAAAAAATTTTATGGAACTTATGAATTTTAAGGCTTTGAACATAAAAGATATTATTAATATTTACTATTATCGGAATCTTGCATGATTCGACCCGAAGCAAATTGTTGGGTTTTCACAAAAATTCCGAAAAAAAGGTCATTTACTTGCAAAAGCATATACAATATGCTATAATTTACCTATATATTTATACAAAATATACGGCATCTGTGGGTTTGACCCGTCTTGGAAAAATCAGTAATAAGGTGTGATTGTGTTGCTATACTTAAGGCGATGTGCCGATATTTTTATTGCGAGTATTATTTGCTCGCTCCCGGCGTTTGCGGCGGCTTTCGGAATGATTTCATGGCAGTCGGACGCATACATAAAGCTGCAGCTTATATTTTTTTGCTTTTTTATTTTTCGCTTTATTTTGCTGCAAAAGAAAGTATATTTTTTTGACAAACGAAAGTTGTATTATCGAACCGTTTCTCTTGTTGGCATGATTCCCTATACGGTTTTGAGCCTGGTTTGTTATTTTGCGGTGCCTGTGAAGATTTATTCGCTTGTTTTTCTGCCAACGCTGTTTTTGCAGGTAACCGGATCGGCAGGCATTGCTTCGATTCTGATTGTCAATCTTGTTATGTATGTTCTTGTATTTATATATCCTTTTATGCGCCGTGCGCTCAAAGGAAGATAGATTATTTTGTATTGTTAATGCAGTCCGTTGACCGAACGGGCTGCATTTTTTGTATTGAAACACAAGAAGATAATTGTTAATTTTTTGTGAACAGTAAAAAAAATCTTTGACAATTTGCTTTTTTTATAGTAATGTATAAAATAGTCATTTTGTGCCGGCGAGAAAAATCAACCGGCTGAAATTATCGGAAGAGAAGGGTTGAACAATGGAAAGCTTATTGAAATGGGTATGGCTGACAACCATGCGCAGAATACATTCCACAAAAATAACGTGTCTGCTTGACCGTTTTGATAATATAGATGAGATATATGCGGCGAATCGTGAGGATTTTGAAGAATTATCCTTTCTGAACCGTGCGGAAATCAATGAGCTTTGCAACAAAAACACCCAAACTGCCGAAAAAATAATAGACAGAACCAAAAGTGCCGGAGGATATATTTTAACCTATGCCAGCGAAAATTATCCAAAAAGGCTGTGCAGACTGGTAAATCCGCCTTATGTACTTTATGTTAAAGGAAATTACGATTTTAACAAAACAAGCGTAAATATGGGCGTTGTGGGGACAAGGCACTACAGCGAATACGGTATGGTTGTGACCTCAAAGCTGTGCGGAGAACTGGCAAGAAACGGCTTTACTCTTATAAGCGGAATGGCAAGAGGTATCGACAGCCTGTCGGCAATTGCCGCATTGAGAAGCGGTGCGGAAACCATAGCCGTTCTCGGCTGTGGAATAGACATTGTATATCCGCCGGAAAATGAGGATCTGCGCAATCATATAGTCGAGCACGGCGCAATTATATCCGAGTATCCTCTTCTCACCGAACCGTACCCTTCAAATTTCCCGGAAAGAAACAGAATTATTGCAGCCCTTTCAGACGGTCTGCTCGTAACCGAAGCGCCGAGAAAGAGCGGCTCGCTCATAACTGCACGCTGCGCCCACGAAATGGGAATTACCGTGTTCAGCGTTCCCGGAAATATATTTGATCCCAACTGCGTCGGTACAAACAAGCTTATCAAGGCAGGCGCAATTCCCGTTCTTAATACCGAAGATATAACGGAAGAGTATTCCGCCTATCTTTCTGATGTTGAAAAACCCGAGCCGGGCGTAAACTTTATCGGCAACGGACTTCACGGCGGCTTGATAAAGAAGAAATCTCCGGATCAAAAGCCGCAGAAAAAACAACAGGAAAACGAAAAAGAAATATCACCCGGAGAAATCAAAGAGGTTAAGCCGCTGTCTGTAGATGACGAGCGTTATTTCGGCTTGCCCGAAGATGAAAAAAAGATAATGGAAATAATCATCTCCGCCGAAAAAATCAGCGTTGATGAAATTATAAGAAAAAGCGGCTTTAATGCCGTCAAGGTTAATTCAATGCTTCCTTTGCTTGAAATTGAAGGACACATAAAAAAGCAAGCAGGCAACTTCTACACGGCGGCGGAATCGTAAATTTGCGCAGCATATAATTATTAAATCCTAATGCGGAACGGCATTTTTGTTGTTCCGTTATTTAAAGCAAAAAATAATACGGATAATATCAATACAACAATTATAGCAAAAAGAGTCAATTCTCATTATATCATCATAAAAAATGAGCATAATTAAATACATGGATTCGCTGCATCGGTATAGCGGTTTAAAAATATTGCCGAAAAAAATTACAAGGAGCAAATAAATGGGTAAGAAAAAACTGCTTATAGTGGAATCACCGTCAAAGGCTGAAACAATAAAAAAATACGTTGGCAAGGACTACAGCGTTATGGCGTCTGTCGGTCACATTATCGATTTGCCGAAAAGTCAGCTGGGCGTGGATATAGATCATGATTTTCAACCGAAATATATAACGATACGGGGAAAGGGCGATTTACTTACTCAGCTGAAAAAGGAAGCAAAATCTGCATCCGAGGTTTATCTTGCAACCGACCCTGACCGCGAGGGAGAAGCAATCAGCTGGCATCTTGCCAACGCACTGAAGATAGATGTTAATTCAAAGTGCAGAGTAACCTTTAACGAAATAACAAAAAGCGCCGTAAAGGCGGCAATCAAGGAGCCGAGAGCAATAGACATGGATCTGGTTGACGCACAGCAGGCGAGAAGAATTCTTGACAGAATAGTGGGATATAAAATCAGTCCGATTCTCTGGGATAAGGTAAAAAAAGGTCTGAGCGCAGGCAGAGTGCAATCGGTTGCGACAAGACTTATCTGTGACAGAGAGGACGAAATAACCGATTTTGTCCCCAAAGAATACTGGACTGTTGAAGCGGAGCTTACCGCAGACGGCAAAAAAACCTTCACGGCAAAATATTACGGCAGAGATGACAAAAAAGAAGCCGAATTAAAGGACGGCGAAGCCGCAAAGGCAATAGCGGAGGAAATTAAAAACGGTAAGTTTGTTATAGAAAAGATAAAAAAATCCCAAACCATGAAAAATCCGCCGCCTCCCTTTACTACAAGTACTCTGCAGCAGGACGCGTCAAGGAAAATCAACTTCCGTCCGGCAAAAACCATGCAGACGGCACAGGGGCTTTACGAGGGTGTAAATATCGGTGGTAAATACGGAACGGTCGGTCTTATCACATACATGAGAACCGACTCGCTGAGAATATCAAAAGAGGCTCAGGACGAAGCGATTGCGTTTATCGGTGAAAACTATGAAAAAGAATATCTGTCGCCGAGACAGTATAAGACAAAAAAAGGCGCACAGGACGCTCACGAAGCAATCAGACCCACAAACGTGTTCATCACGCCTGAGAGCATTAAATCAAAGCTGACCGGGGAGCAATATAAGCTTTATAAGCTGATATGGGAGAGATTTGTTGCTTCACAAATGGCTGCTGCTGTTTATGACGGTACGAATGTTACGATAGATTCAAACGGTCATAAGCTGCGTGCCTCCGGCACAAACGTGAAATTCAAAGGCTTTATGGCGGTATACACCGAGGGAACGGACGAGCAAAAAGTAAAGGATAAGGCTTTGCCGAAGCTTGAGGAGGGACAATATCCCGAATGTAACGGTGCTGCCGCAAAGCAGCACTTTACGCAAGCACCGCCGAGATTTACCGAAGCGTCACTGGTGCACGAACTGGAGGAAAACGGAATCGGCAGACCGAGTACCTACGCTCCCACAATATCAACAATCCTTGCAAGGGGCTATGTTGTGAGAAACAATAAACAGCTTATTCCGACAGAGCTTGGATTTGTGACTACAGATATAATGAAGAAAAATTTCAAAGATATCGTGGACGTTGAGTTTACCGCCGGTATGGAGGAGGAGCTTGACGAGGTTGAGGAAGGAAAGCAGGATTGGGTTGAAATTTTAAGAGAATTTTATCCCGGTTTTGCAAAGAATCTTGAAACCGCAATGAAGAACATTGAAAAGATTAAGATAAAAGATGAGGAATCCGATATTGTCTGTGACAAATGCGGAAGAAAAATGGTATATAAGCTGAGTAAATTCGGAAAATTTCTCGCCTGCCCGGGTTATCCGGAATGTAAAAATACCATGACAATAAGAGAGGGAACGGGAGTATTCTGCCCGAAATGCGGCGGAGAGATTCTTGTAAGGAAATCAAGAAAGGGCAAGACATACTACGGCTGCGAAAATGCTCCAAAATGCGATTTTGTTTTATGGTATAAGCCGATAAAGGAAAAATGCCCGGTCTGCGGCGGTATTCTTGTGCACAAAGGCGGCAAAAATCCAACCGTTGTCTGTGTTGGAGAAAACTGCACATATTCGAGAAAACAGGAGAAAAATGAAGGTAATGAAGATTAACATAATCGGTGCCGGTCTTGCAGGGTGCGAAGCGGCATGGCAGCTGGCAAAAAGAGGAATATCGTGTACCTTGTATGAAATGAAGCCGCAAAAACATTCCGAAGCTCATTCAAAGGATTATTTTGCAGAGCTTGTCTGCTCAAATTCCTTAAAAGCCGAAAGAACGGAAAATGCCTGCGGACTGCTCAAAGAGGAAATGCGTCTGTTCGGCTCGCTTATGATGGAGGCAGCCGATATTGCAAGAGTACCGGCAGGCGGAGCTTTAGCCGTTGACAGGGATATTTTTTCACAATATATTACCGATAAAATCAAATCTGAGCCGCTGATAACAGTGGTTAACAGAGAGGTTACAAAAATAAATCCCGATGAATACACCATTATTGCAGCAGGGCCGCTTGCTTCCGAAAAGCTGACCGAAGAAATAGGAAAGCTTACGGGAACCGATAATATGTATTTTTACGATGCGGCGGCGCCCATTGTCGAAAAAGACAGTATTGATTTTAATAAGGTGTTTTTTGCGGCAAGATATGACAGAGGTACGGCAGATTACATCAACTGCCCCATGACCGAAGAGGAATACAGGGCATTTTACGAAGAATTAATCAATGCGGAAACCGTTCCTTTGAAAAGGTTTGAAAATCAGACGGTTTTTGAGGGCTGTATGCCGGTTGAGGTTATGGCGAAAAGAGGGTTTGAAACACTTTTATACGGTCCGCTGAAACCGGTAGGCTTGGTAAACCCCAAAACCGGCAAGGACGATTTCTTTGCCGTAATACAGCTCAGACAGGATAACAGGGAAGCAACGCTATATAACATAGTCGGATTTCAGACAAACCTTAAATGGGGAGAACAAAAAAGAGTTTTTTCCATGATACCGGGACTGGAAAACGCCGAATTTGTACGCTGCGGAGTGATGCACAGAAACACCTATATACAAGCGCCAAAGCTGCTTGACAGATTCTACAGAATGAAAAGCAACGAAAAGATATTTTTTGCAGGGCAGATAAGCGGTGTTGAGGGATATGTCGAATCTGCGTCGTCAGGGATACTTGCAGGGTTTAATTTAGCGAGAATGATTAACGGCGAACCGCTTTTTGAACCGTCAAGGAAAAACTGCATAGGCGCACTGCCTTTATATATTTCCGATGAGAGCATTGAAAAATTACAGCCGATGAATGCGAATTTCGGAATAATCGAAAGCTGGCATGAAAGAGTTCGGGGCGGCAAGGCGGAAAGATACAAGCTTATTGCTAAAAGGTCTCTGGAGGAGCTGTCATCAAGGCTTGATACATTGTCGGGCAATGGCGAAATGTAAAATTCAATAATAAATACAAATTGAAAAGACCGGTTTTGAGCCCGGTCTTTTATTATGCCCCATGATTGAGCCAAAGTGTTAAAACAGCTGTCAGATAGACAAAAAATCCAATTAAAAAATGTAAAAATTGATAATATTCGTGAAAAAGTATTGACTATTATTTTTTGTTATGTTAAAATATTATATCAGAGAAAATATTAGTACGGACGTATTATAAATATAAGTGAAGCTTATGAATGGGAGTGCTTATTTTAATGTCTAAAATACATATCAAAAACAGGTATTTGTTTTTATTTGACGTGCTATCATGTCTTTTGGCGTATATTGCGATTGTAATGGTTGCATATCCGCTTGCCTCTTTTGCTACTTGCTTTTTTTCGAGCATGAGAATCACACTGGTGACGGCAATTATTTATGCCGCTGTTCTGACCGTTTACAACACCTACAACACGGATTGGGTAAATGCCGGAATGAAGAATTATTTAAAGCTCATCGCAGCCTGTGCCACGGCAATGGCTGTCAGCGTATTTGCCGGAACGGTTATCTGGAATCCCGACGGTTATCCTTATATATACCCTAAACTGAATATTGCGGCGAATCTCGGAATAATAGCGTGCGTATGTGCGGTTCGTTTTTTTGTCAGAATGATTAACAAAATAAGTCTGAGAAGAAACAAAACAGAGGAAAAGAGAACTCTTATAATAGGAGCGGGTCAGCTTGCGGTTTATCTTCTGCGTGACATTCAGACAAACGAGCATTTACAGTACAGGGTTGTCGGACTTATAGACGATAATCCGGACAAGCTCAGACAGCATATTTGCGGAACAAAGGTAATAGGAAACAGAAACGATATAGTAAGATTATGCGAGGAGCTTAGCATCGAGGAGATTATATTTGCCATTTATACCGCAACTCCGGAGGATAAAAAAGCAATCCTTGAAATATGCAGCAAAACAGGAATAAAGGTTAAAATTCTCCAAAGCTTTGACGCTATTTTAAATAATAAGCCGCTCATCGACAGTATACGCGATATAGATATAGAGGATCTTTTAGGCAGAGATACCGTTATGCTTGATAATAAGCTGATAGAGAACGACATAAACGGAAAGGTTGTTCTGGTTACCGGCGGAGGCGGTTCTATCGGTTCGGAGCTTTGCAGACAGATACTCCAATACAAGCCGAAAAAACTGATTGTTTTCGATATTTACGAAAATACCACATACGATTTGCAGTTAGAGCTTGAAGAAAAATTCCGCGATCAGGATATAGACGTGATAATAGGCTCGGTGCGTGACAAGAACAAGCTTAACACAATATTTGAAAAGTACCGTCCGCAAATAGTATTCCACGCTGCGGCTCACAAGCATGTACCGCTGATGGAATACAGTCCGAGCGAAGCGATAAAAAACAACGTATTCGGAACATATAACGTAGCGAGATGCGCAGATGAATACGGTGCGCTCAGATTTGTGCTGATTTCCACCGACAAGGCTGTAAGACCCACAAATATTATGGGTGCAAGCAAAAGAATGTGCGAGATGCTCGTGCAAACAATTCAAAAGCAAAGCAAAACGGAATATGTTGCGGTTCGTTTCGGAAATGTTCTCGGCTCGAACGGCTCTGTAATTCCGAGATTCAGAAAACAGATTGCGTCGGGAGGTCCCGTTACCGTAACACACCCGGAAATAACAAGATTCTTTATGACAATTCCCGAAGCCGCTCAGCTGGTGCTTCAGGCGGCGTCTTACGCAAAGGGCGGTGAAATCTTTGTGCTTGACATGGGCGAGCCGGTGAAAATATACGATCTTGCGAAAAAAATGATTTCCCTTTCCGGATACAAGCCGGATACGGATATAAAAATAGAATTTACGGGATTAAGACCCGGTGAAAAGCTTTATGAAGAGCTTCTCATGAAAGAAGAGGGGCTGCAAAAAACGCAGCACAGCAAAATATTTGTTGCACAGCCTCTTGATATGGAAATGTCCGATCTGCAAAGCAAGCTTGAAACGCTAAAGGGTGTTTTGGACTGCACAAATGAAGAAATCAAGAAAACCATGTCGCAGGTTGTTACAACATATGTGCCTACGGACAATAAATAACAGAATAAAAACTGACGGGAGTGCCGTATGTCGGCAGTCCCGTTATGTTGCATATAAGTAAAAACCGACTATAAAATTCAGGAGGAGCATAAATGAATTTCGGTAAATATAAAAGACAATATTTTGATGTGCCGATTACGGACAGAGAATGGACAGACAGGATTATCGCAAAAGCCCCGATCTGGTGCAGCGTTGATTTGAGGGACGGAAACCAGGCGCTTTACTCGCCGCTTTCCACGGAAGAAAAGACCGAATACTTTAAATTTCTTGTCGATATGGGCTTCAAGGAAATAGAGGTCGGCTTCCCGGCGGCTTCTGACACCGAATATGAATTTGTCAGAAAGCTGATAGATGAAAAGCTTATCCCGGACGATGTTACGATTCAGGTGCTTACTCAGGCAAGAGAGCATATAATCGACAAAACTATTGAAGCCGTAAAGGGTGCCGAAAACGTTATAATACATCTGTACAATTCCACATCTATGATACAGCGCAGAGTCGTATTCGGAAAGAGCAGAGAGGAAATTTTGCAGCTTGCTGTGGACGGAGCAAAAATGATATGTGAACGCACTGCCGGAATGAGCGGAAATATAAGATACGAATATTCTCCCGAAAGCTTCACTTGCACGGAATCCGATTTTGCAGCGGAGGTATGCAATGCGGTTTTGGAGGTGTTCAAACCCGATAAGGAGCATAAAGCAATAATAAATCTGCCGGCGACAATAGAGGTATCGACGCCGAATGTTTATGCGGATCAGGTTGAATATGTAAATAAAAATCTGAAATACAGAGAGAACGTTATTCTGTCGGTACACGCACACAACGACAGGGGAACCGGAATTGCCGCAACCGAATTGGGAATACTTGCCGGTGCGGACAGAGTTGAGGGAACGGTTTTCGGCAACGGAGAGAGAACCGGCAATGCGGATATAATAACCGTTGCTCTGAATATGTTCTGCCAAGGGATAGATCCTTGTCTGAAGCTGGACAGCATAGACGGCATAATTGATGTGTATGAAAAATATATCCGTATGCCTATAGGTCCCCGCCAGCCTTATGCCGGGGATATGGCATATGTGGCGTTTTCCGGGTCTCATCAGGACGCTATCAGAAAAAGTCTTGCGGAGTTTGAAGCGAACGGCTCGAAAACATGGGAGAATCCGTATTTAACAATAGACCCGGGAGATATAGGCAGAAAATATGAGCCTATAAAAATCAACAGCCAGTCGGGAAAAGGCGGCTTGGCATATATCATGGAGAAAAAGTACGATCTTGTTATACCGAAAGGCTTGCTTGCTGATTTTTCCGGGCATATAACGGCTCTTTCGGAACGCAAGCACAGTGTTCTCGAGCCTGCCGAAATTCATTCGGTGTTTATCGACAGTTATGTTAATATCACAGAGCCGTACAGATTGAATAACTATAAATGTGAAGCTGACGGAACAGATACAATTATCCATGCGCTTGTTGGTTCAAGAGAGATAAGTGCTTCGGGCAACGGACCTCTTGACGCACTTTGTGAGGCAATCAAACTGATCACAAATGAAGACGTGGAAATATTTGAATATTCCGAACACGCACTCGAAAGATCCTCAACCTCTAAAGCTGTCAGCTATATTGCCGTAAAGACAGCTAAGGGCATTTCATGGGGAGTCGGTGTGGATTCCAATATCAACACTTCCTCCATGTATGCGTTTATCAGTGCGGTAAACAGGGCAAAGCTTTAATACAAACAGGATTTTTCCGCTGAAATGTATCAATCGACATTCAATATTGTTTTAAATATTTTAACATAAAACCTATTGACAGAATGTAAATTTAGCTTTGATGCTATTGACAAAACGGTATAAATATTATAATATATAATAAGTATAGTGTTTTTTCACATTACCGCACAATGCGCGGTCTATATAATAAATTAAGGAGCGAATAAGCTTATGGCATATAAAATAATCGAAAAAAAAGATTTAAATCCGCAAATTTTCTTAATGGAGGTAGAAGCACCGCTTATAGCAAAAAAAGCGGAGCCCGGTCAATTCATTATTTTAAGAATTGACGAACACGGCGAAAGAGTTCCGTTTACAATTGCCGATTTTGACAGAGAAAAAGGAACTGTAACTATAATAGTTCAGATTGTCGGAAAAACCACAAAGGAGCTTGCGCTTTTAAAAAGCGGCGACAGCTTATCGGATTTTGCAGGACCTTTGGGAATGCCCACACCACTTGACGGCATAAGAAAAGCGGCAGTAATCGGCGGCGGCTTGGGTACCGCAATAGCATATCCGCAGGCAAAAAAGCTTCATTCACTCGGTGCTGACGTAACTGTTATAACAGGTTTCAGAAACAAGGATTTAATTATTCTTGAGGACGAATTGGAAAAGGTATCCGATAAGCTCATCATCACCACCGACGACGGCTCGAACGGCTTGGGCGGATTCGTTACCGACAGGCTTAAAGAGCAAATTGAAGCCGGCGAAAAATTTGACGAGGTCATCGCAATAGGACCTCTTGTAATGATGAGAGCTGTCTGTAAATTGACCGAGCAATACGGTATTCCGACAACGGTTTCAATGAACCCCGTCATGATTGACGGTACGGGTATGTGCGGCGGATGCAGAGTTATCGTCGGCGGCGAAACAAAGTTTGCGTGCGTTGACGGCCCCGACTTTGACGGTCATAAAATTGACTGGGACGCTGCACTCAAAAGACAACAAATGTTTAAAAGCTATGAAAAGAGAGCCTGTGAAGAGGGCAAGTGCAGGATAAGAAGATAAATTCTCATTCAAAATATATCGGCTCAAATCAATTGCGAAAGGAATAATAACAATGCTAAATATGTCTTTAAATAAAAACCCGATGCCCGAACAGGCACCGAACGTAAGAAACAAAAACTTTCTTGAAGTCACAACCGGCTATACCGCAGAAATGGCGGTAGATGAGGCACAAAGGTGTCTTAACTGTAAAAATAAGCCGTGTATGCAAGGCTGCCCAGTTTCGGTAAAAATCCCCGAATTTATAAAGCTTATAGCAGAGAACAAATTTGAGGACGCTTACAGTAAAATCACTGAAACAAATTCCCTGCCGGCAGTGTGCGGCAGAGTTTGTCCTCAGGAAAGACAATGCGAATCAAAGTGCGTCAGAGGTATAAAGGGCGAGCCTGTCGGAATAGGCAGACTTGAAAGGTTTGCCGCAGACTATCACATGGCAAACGGTACCGATAAGCTTGTAAAGGCAGAACCGAACGGTAAAAAGGTTGCTGTTGTCGGCTCGGGTCCGTCCGGACTTACCGCCGCAGGCGACCTTGCAAAGCTTGGCTATGACGTAACAATCTACGAAGCATTCCATACTGCCGGCGGTGTTCTGATGTACGGAATCCCCGAATTCAGACTCCCAAAGGATATTGTTCAAAAGGAAATAGAAAAACTCAAAGCACTCGGAGTAAAAATCGAAACAAACGTAATCATCGGCAAAACTCTGTATATAGACGAGCTAATTGAGGATATGGGATTTAACGCAGTATTTATTGGCTCGGGCGCAGGACTTCCGTCATTTATGAATATTGAGGGCGAAAACCTTAACGGAGTTTATTCGGCAAACGAATTTTTAACAAGAATCAACCTTATGAAGGGCTATAAGTTCCCCGAATACGATACCCCTGTTTACATCGGTAAAAATGCGGCGGTATTCGGCGGCGGAAACGTTGCCATGGACGCCGCAAGAAGTGCAAAAAGACTCGGTGCGGAGAATGTATACATCATATACAGACGAGGCAAGGAGGAGCTTCCGGCAAGAGCCGAGGAGGTTATGCACGCAGAGGAGGAGGGAATCGAATTTTTACTTCTCCAAAATCCGACACGTTTTATAGGCGATGAAAACGGCTGGTTAAAGGGTGTTGAGGTTGTTAATATGGAACTGGGTGAGCCGGACGCAAGCGGCAGACGCCGTCCGTCACCGATTAAGGGTTCTGAGCATATCATTGATATAGACACGGCAATTATATCTATTGGTCAGACGCCGAATCCTTTAATAAAGAAAACAACAAAGGGTCTTGACACCAACCAAAGAGGCTGCATAATTGCAGATGAAAACGGCGCAACAACAAAGCCGTTTGTCTATGCCGGCGGTGATGCCGTAACAGGAGCGGCAACAGTTATCCTTGCGATGGGCGCAGGCAAAAATGCCGCCGAAGCAATAGATAAGGAATTAAACAAATAAAAAAATACTCTGCAAAACGGTTCATGCACACAGCAATGAACCGTTTTATTTTGCATTTTTATACCTATTCCTTTCAGTGCCGTAAGACACAAATCGAAGTCTGAATACTGTTTTTATTAATAAATTTCGGCGCAAACAAGCAAAAAATAATAAAATTCATAAAATATGTATTGTATTTACCGGATAAATATGTTAAAATAAAAGGAGTTTGGCTGCCGTAGTTATAACAATTACCGCAGCAAGTATTAAAAATCGGAGGTTTTGCGCTTTACAAAAAATGAGAAGCGCAAGGTAATAATACATGGCAGAGCATATCGACGAAAAAGAAATAAAGAAACAGCGCGAATACATTTATAAGATAAAGGAGCTTAACCGCAGATTTGCTGCGAAGCACGGGAGAATGCCGCTGGCAAATACCGAAACCTACGGCTGTCAGCAAAACGAAAACGATACCGAAAGAATCAGAGGGATTCTCAAAGAAGCGGATTTTGACTTTTGCGAAAATGCCGACCGGGCTGACGTTGTAATCTACAATACCTGTGCGGTAAGGGAAAATGCGGAGCAAAAGGTTTTCGGCAGACTGGGGATTTTAAAGCACATAAAAGAATCAAAGCCGGATATGATAATAGGAATATGCGGCTGCATGGTACAGCAGGAGCATATCACGGAAAAGATAAAAAAGGTTCATCCGCAGGTTGACCTTGTATTCGGCACACATGCACTGTACAGCTTCCCCGAGCTGTTATACAAAGCCATGACAAAGCGCAAGGGAAATATTATAGATATTCACAACAGTGACGGTGTGATTGCCGAGGATATGCCAATTTTGAGAGATTACACTCAAAAGGCATGGGTATCGGTTATGTACGGCTGCAATAATTTCTGCTCTTATTGTATCGTCCCGTATGTAAGGGGCAGAGAAAGAAGCAGAACAAAAGAAGCGATTTTAAAAGAGGTCAAAGAGCTTGTCAAAAACGGCTGCAGTGAAATAAGTCTTTTGGGGCAGAACGTAAATTCCTATGGCAAGGATTTGGACGAGGATATAGATTTTGCCGGGCTTTTAAGGCTTGTGAACAACATTCCCGGGGTTGAGAGAATACGCTTTATGACCTCGCACCCAAAGGATTTGTCCGACAGTCTGATCGACGCAATTGCCGAATGTGACAAGGTCTGCAAGCAGCTCCACCTGCCTGTTCAGGCAGGAAACAACAGGGTTTTAAAGGAAATGAACCGAAAATACACAAAAGAGCAGTATCTTGAAAAAATACAAAAGGTTAAGGAAAGAATCCCGAATATCTCGCTTTCAACAGATATAATTGTCGGCTTCCCCACAGAAACCATAGAGGATTTTGAGGACACGATAGACGTTATCCGAAAGGTAGAATATGATAACATTTTTTCCTTTATCTATTCTCCCAGAGAGGGTACTCCGGCAGCCAAAATGAAATTTGTTCTGAGCGATGATGAAATACACGAAAACTTTAACCGTCTGCTTGAAATCCAGAACGAGATTTCAAAAAAGAAAAATGACGAATATGTAGGCAGAATCGAAAGAGTTTTGGTTGACGGAACAAGCAAAAACAATGAAGAAATGCTTTCGGGAAGATGCGATTCTTCAAAGATTGTTAATTTCAAAGGCGACAAAAGCCTGATAGGCAAATATGTAAACGTAAAAATCACCGAAGCGCACACCTGGAGCTTAAACGGCGAATTGGTATAAAAACAAACATTCAAGGAGGAATTTAAAGTGACTATAACAGAAATGGCACACGAATTGGGTAAATTAATAAAAGAATCGCCCGAAATGGCGGCAATGGATAAAGCCGAGGAAATACAAAAGAACGATGAAAACGCACAAACGCTTTTGCAGGAATTTAACATGAAGAGAATGAATCTTGCAAGAGATATGCAGTCGGGTAAAATTCAGCAGGCAGAAGCAATTCAAAAGAATACCGAAGCATTTTCTCAAATGGTTGAAAAAAGCGAAACAATCCGCGATTATGTAGAAGCAAAAAAGGCATTTGACCAAATGGTTCAGGAGGTAAACAGCATTATAAACTATTATATAACCGGACAAGAACCCGGCTGTACACATAATTGCAGCACCTGCGGCGGCTGTCACTGATAATTTTTATTTTTAACACAAAATTTAAGCTTCGGCAGCTGTGCCTGAGCTTAACCTGAAAGGACGAAAAAGCATGAACGAGCTTTCACCTATGATGAGCCATTATCTGCAAACAAAGGAAAAATACAACGATTGTATTCTTTTTTACAGATTAGGTGATTTTTATGAAATGTTTTTTGATGACGCAATAACGGTTTCAAGGGAGCTGGAATTAACGCTTACCGGAAAAAGCTGCGGCATGGAGGAAAGAGCGCCGATGTGCGGCGTTCCTTTTCACAGTGCAAACGTGTATATATCCAGACTTGTTGAAAGAGGATACAAGGTTGCGATATGCGAACAGCTTGAAGATCCAAAAACCGCAAAGGGAATTGTTAAACGTGACGTTATAAGGGTAATAACCCCGGGAACAAAGCTTGATGAAACAATGCTTGACGAGAGGAAAAACAACTATCTTGCGGTAATCAACAAGCAGAACAGCGAAACAGCTTTGGCTTTTTGCGACGTTTCCACCGCCGAAATATATCTGACCTCGGTTTCGGGAAACAATGCGGTATATAACGAAACGGCAAGATACTCTCCGTCGGAAATTCTGATGAACTCTGCCGCTTATGATATTTATTCCAAAACAATTGGCGAAAGAATGCACGTTGAGCCGCAAAGCATGGACGACAGTTATTTTTGCAGCTTTTTAACAGAGGAAAGAATAAAGGCTCAATTTCACAAAGAGCTTGACGAGCTCGGAATCAAAAACGGCTCTGCCGAATGCGGTGCGGTATATGCGCTGTTAAAATACCTTGACGAAACGCAGATGAACGGTCTCGGCTATATCAATACGATTCAGATTTATTCGGTTGACGAATATATGGACATCGATATGGCAACAAGAAGAAATCTCGAAATCACGGAAACAATGAGAGATAAACGCAAAAGAGGCTCGCTTCTCGGAGTTATAGACAAAACAAAAACCTCGATGGGCGCAAGAATGCTTATCTCATGGCTTGAAAAGCCGCTTGTTAACCCCATAAAGATCAACAAAAGACTGTATTCGGTAAAAGAGCTTGTCGATAACCCTATAATGCGTGATGATATAGGCGACATTTTAAGCGGCATTTACGATATATCCAGAATCGTGAGCCGTGTTTCAACAAATACTCTTACTCCAAAGGATTTAATATCCCTCAAAGAATCACTGCTGAAGCTTCCGGAGCTTGAATATCAGCTGTCACAGGCAAAATCTCCGGTGCTTTCCGGCTTATATGAAAAAATCGATATAATGGAGGAGCTTACAAAAACCCTTGATTCCGCAATAAGTGACACCGCTCCGTCGGTTACAAAAAGCGGAGATATAATTAAAAAAGGCTACAGCGAGGAGCTTGAAAAAATCCGTGAAGCAAAGGATAACAGCACAGGCTGGATGGCAAGAATCGAAGCGGAGGAGCGCGAAAAAACGGGAATCAAGGGCTTAAAAACCGGCTACAATAAGGTTTTCGGGTATTATATTGAAATACTCAAATCAAACACCGTTGAAATTCCGAACAGATACATAAGAAAGCAAACTCTTACAAATGCCGAAAGATACATAACCCCGGAGCTTAAAGAGCTTGAAGAAACAATTCTTACCGCATCGGAAAAATTTGCGGAGCTTGAAATGAAGCTTTATGAAGAAATAAAAGCAAAGGTAATGGCTCAAAGCGAGAGAATAAAGAAAATGGCGGAAATCATTGCCGTTACCGACGTAATCTATTCCTTTGCTCAGGCGGCATATAAAAACGGCTATACCATGCCGGAGGTTACGGCAGGCGACGAACTAATCATCAAGGACGGCAGACACCCGGTTGTTGAAAGTATGCTGAAGGACAGTATGTTTGTTCCGAACGATACCGAAATGAACTGCTCGGCGGCAAGACTTCTGATAATTACCGGTCCGAATATGGCAGGTAAATCGACATATATGCGTCAGGTTGCGCTGATTGCGCTGATGGCGCAGGTCGGCTGCTTTGTACCGGCGTCATACGCAAGGCTCGGCATTGTCGATAAAATATTTACAAGAGTTGGAGCCTCCGACGATATTTCTGCGGGTCAGAGTACGTTTATGCTTGAAATGGTTGAGGTTGCAAACATTTTGAAAAATGCAACTCAAAAGTCACTGGTAATTCTCGATGAAATCGGCAGAGGAACAAGCACCTATGACGGCTTATCTATCGCATGGGCTGTTGCGGAGCATATCAACAATACGAAGAAAATAGGCGCAAAAACTCTTTTTGCAACTCACTATCACGAGCTGTCTGAGCTTGAAGATAAGCTTGACGGTGCGGTAAACTACAGAATTGCGGTAAAAAAGCACGGCGATGATATAACATTTTTAAGAAAAATCGTCAGAGGAGAGGCCGATGACAGCTTCGGTATCGAGGTTGCAAAGCTTGCCGGGGTTCCGAACGAAGTAATAAAGCGTGCAAAGGAAATTCTAAAAAAGATAGAAAACGGAGATGTTGTCGGAGTTGCGGCGGTTCGCAAAGGAGCGGTAAAGGAGGAAATCCCGTCCGCCCAGATAGGTTTTGAGGACAGTGCAGCACTTGAAATAGCACAGGAATTAAAAAGCCTTGATGTAACAACACTTACTCCGATTGAAGCAATGAATTTGCTTTACAAGCTTTCCAAAAAGAGTCAAAGCATATCATAACAGTAAAAATATTTGTATACTTAATAAAAGGTGGGATTCAAATTGGGTATAATCAATCTCCTTGATACAGAGGTTTCAAATAAAATAGCGGCGGGCGAGGTTGTTGAAAGACCGGCTTCGGTAGTAAAGGAGCTTGTTGAAAACAGCATTGACGCAAGCGCAACAAAAATCACCGTTGAAATAAAAAACGGCGGCAACACCTTTATCAAGGTCAGCGATAACGGCTGCGGAATGGAAAAGGACGACGCCGCAACAGCATTTTTACGCCATGCGACAAGCAAAATCAAGAATGAGGACGATTTGAATGCCATATATACTCTCGGCTTCAGAGGTGAAGCTCTGTCAAGCATAGGCGCTGTAGCAAAGGTTGACCTGTACACCAAGCGCAGTGCCGATGAATTGGGAATACACACCGTCTGCGAGGGCGGAGAAATTATATCAGAGGACGACGCCGGCGTTCCGGACGGAACAACCTTTATCGTAAAGGAGCTGTTTTACAATGTTCCGGCAAGAATGAAGTTTTTAAAAAAGGACGCAACCGAGGCAGGATACATATCCGACATTATGACAAGATTCATTCTGTCGCATCCCGAAATATCCTTTAAGCTGATCAACAGCGGAAAACCCGTATTAAATTCTTACGGCGACGGCAAAATAATAAACTGTATTTACTCGGTTTACGGAAAAGATTATGCTTCGGCTATGATTCCTGTTAATTTTGAAACGGAAAATGTAAGAGTTGACGGGATGTGCGGCAAAGGAAGCACCGCAAGACCGAACAGAAGCTATCAGAGCTTCTTTATAAACGGACGTTACATAAAAAGTCCGCTGATAATGCGTGCCGTTGAAGAAGCATATAAAAACCAGGTAATGATAGGAAAATTCCCAGTTGCCGTGCTGAATCTTGAAATCAACCCGGCATTTGTCGATATAAATGTACACCCGACAAAGCTTGAAGTTAAATTTTCAAACGAAAGCGTCATTTATCAGGCAGTTTATCACGCAGTTAAAGAAGCGCTGTACAGAATATCCGATATACCGAAAATCAAAACCTTTGAAAAGGCAAAAAAAGAATCCGCTCTGCCGCATGAGGAAATAATAAAAGGTAAACAGCTTGAATTAGAATTAAAAGAAACAGCAAAACAGCTTGCACCGGAATTAACGGAAACGGCAAAACAGCCTTTAACCCCGGTTACAAAACCCGAAGCGGAGCAAAATAAAAACGATGTTAAAATCACGGAATCGAATACAATCGGTCAATCGGAGGAACAAGCCGAGCTTGAAGCGGCAAAGCAGGAGCTGAAAAAAGCGCTTGGTTTTGATAAAGACCAAACCGTTTCCATCGCCTCCCCCGACTTGTTCGCTAACCGCATGAAAGCAATCAAAACAATGGCAGATTCGATTTTAACGGAAAACGGCACCGCATCCGCCGGCGCGCATACTGCCGAAAATGCAGGGCAAGCCGAACCCGAAAACAATACCGCTTCCGCTATTCAAAAAACAGCCGAAGAACCCCCTGTTATCCGTGAAAGCGAATCGGTTAAAGAAATCAACTTCAGATTGGTCGGTCAGCTGTTCGATACATATATAATCATAGAGCTTGACAACGAAATGAGAATTATAGATCAGCACGCTGCCCACGAACGTCTGAATTACGAAGAACTGCGGAAAGAAGCGGAAAACAGGAGTATATACTCTCAGGGGCTTGCAATCCCTGTTGTTGTAAAGCTTTCATCAACAGAATTTCCGATCTTTGAGCAAAACGCTGACTTTATTTCTTCTCTCGGCTTTGAAGCGGAGGACTACGGCGGCGGCAACGTAATAATAAGATCTGTTCCGAATGCCATGGTAAGCGATGACATTCCCGAAACCTTTGTGGAAATAGTCCAGCAGCTTGCGGATAATAAGCGTGAAATAATCACCGAAAAAAAAGAAAGATTGCTTTATACAATCGCCTGCAAGGCTGCAATAAAAGCAAATCACCGTCTTGACGAAAAGGAACAGACAGAGCTTGTAAAAAAGGTTTTGCGGTTAGACAACATCAACACCTGTCCGCACGGCAGACCGATAATGATGTCCATGACCAAAAAGGATATAGAGAAGAATTTCCGCCGAATTGTGTGATAAAAAATAACGGAGAAAAACAGTGTATAAAATAAAAGAAGCAATAGTTGTCGAGGGGACTTATGACGAAATCAGACTGTCCGGCTTTGTTGATACGGTAATAATCAAAACAAACGGTTTTTCGATATTCAATGATAAGGGAAAGCTCGAAACTCTGAAAACCCTTGCAAAAAACGGAGGAATAGTGATTCTGACCGATTCCGACAGCGCAGGATTTAAAATAAGAAATTATATCAGGCAATACATCACAGACGGAACGGTAAAAAATGCATACATTCCCGATATTCAAGGCAAGGAAAAGCGCAAAAATCAAGCGTCAAAGGAGGGCTTGCTTGGAGTTGAGGGAGTATCCGAGGAAATCATCATGAAGTCGCTGAGGAACGCAGGCTGTGAAATTGACGGCAAAACCGAGGTGCTTGAAAATTCAAGGCTGATAACCAAAACCGATCTGTATTTTTTGGGCTTGTCGGGAGGTTTAAACAGCTTTGAAAAAAGGCACAGGCTTTGTGAGCAGATAGGAGTTCCGTCAAAAATCTCCGCAAATATGCTCGTCGGAGTACTTAACCGGCTCATGAGCTACGAACAGCTTGTATCATTAACAGAAGAATATTAAAGCTTCAAAAGCGGTAACTGCATTTTAATGCACATATCGCTTTTTTTGTTTGAAAAATATATATAATAAGCTTATTAATATTGTGTCTGTCTTTAAAAAGTTGTAAAATTAACAGTATGGGTATTTGTAAAACAATAGTTTTATCAGCCGCCCAAAATTATCATCAAAAAGGAGATACGACATGAAAAGAGTAGACGCAATATACGCAAGACAGTCTGTAGACAAAACGGACAGCATATCAATCGAAAGCCAGATAGAGCAATGCAGACGGGAGCTTAAAGCAAAGGAATACAAGGTATACTATGACAAAGGCTACAGCGGCAAAAACACCGAAAGACCCCAATTTCAAAAAATGCTTGAAGCTGTAAGATTAGGGGAAATCAACAGAGTAATATGTTATAAGCTTGACAGAATAAGCAGATCAATCCTTGATTTTGCGGCAATGATAGATGAATTTGGCAAGCAGAATGTTGAATTTGTATCATGCACCGAAAAATTCGACACCTCAACACCGATGGGCTGGGCAATGCTGAACATCTGTATAGTTTTCGCACAGCTTGAACGCGAAACCATACAGCAGAGAGTTACCGACGCATATATATCGAGAAGTCTTAAAGGCTTTTACATGGGCGGACGTGTTCCGTACGGCTACAAGCTTGAGCCGTACATAATAGACGGCAAGAAAACCGCAAAATACGCAGCCAATCCCGAAGAAGCGGACATAATCAAGCTTATATATACGCTTTACTGCGAGCCGGACTTTTCGTATGGAGATGTAACAAGGTATCTTAACAGTCATGACATTATCAACAACCGCAGTAAAAACAAGTATTGGAACAGAAGCAGAATAGCGGAGCTTATTAAAAATCCGATTTATGTAAGAGCCGATTTGAATGTATATAATTTTTTTAAATCTCAAAATTCCAAAATACACAACAGTCCCGATGAGTTTACCGGGGTAAACGGTTTATATATGTATTCCGATAAAAACTCAGAGTGCAAAAACAATTCTCTCGACAGCAGGCATATAGTGCTTGCACCGCACGAAGGTATCGTTTCACCGGATTTGTGGATAAAGGCGAGAACCAAATGCCTTAACAACAAACAATTTGCATATCCGTGCATAAGTAAAAATTCATGGCTTATCGGCAAGGTCAAATGCGGCAAATGCGGATATGCAATGAATGTCAAGAAATCCTCGGGCGGAACGCTGTATTTTATCTGTTCTCAAAAATTCCAGACCTTTAAATGCCCCGGAACCGACAAAATCAGTGTTGAAGATCTGGAATATGAAGTAACAAGTCAAATTGAAAATCATTTAAAGCTCTTTGAAAACGGTAAAAAGAAAAAAAATCAAAAGAGAATTAAACCCAATTTTGATACTGCCTATTTCGGTATTCATAACAGCAACTGGAAATCAACCTCGATTGATGAAAAAAAAGAAATATCGGAAAAGCTTATTAAAATAATCAGAGTATTTGAAGATAAAAAGACAATCATAGATTGGAAAATATAACTGTATTTTAAGTGCCGCACACTATCGCTGTTTGTGTGCGGCACGCATGAATGATTATGACAGACTCTTATTGTAGAAAAACATGGCAACTCCCGCTCCGCAAATAAGAAAATATCCCAAAACACTGTATAAATCCGGAATCTGACCGAATATGAAGAACCCGAAAATTGCGGCGAAAATCACCTGAGTGTAGTCATATACGGATATTTCCTTAGCCGGAGCGCATATATATGCTCTCGTAATACCGAACTGACCTATACAAGCGCTCATACCGGCACACAGCAAAAGAACAAAGCTTTTAAGCGTCATGGCGGCAGATTGAAAAATCAAAAACGGCAGACAAACAATACATGAAAATGCCGAAAAGAAGAAAATAATAACAAAGCTGTTTTCTCCGTGCTGACCCAAACGGCGCACAAACGTATATGCAATTCCGGCACCCAAACCACCGAGAACTCCTATCATCGCCGGGAAAGAGGCATATCCGCCGGCAGACGGCTTAATAATAAACACACTGCCGATAAACGCCGTCACTATCCCCAAAATCTGAACAAAAGTCGGTTTTTCTTTAAGCAGAAAAATCGAAAATATAATCGCAAAAAACGGAGATAATTTGTTGAGCATATTTGCGTCTGCAAGCAGCAGATGATCTATTGCATAAAAATTGCTTACCAATCCGATTGTTCCGAAAACCGCTCTTCCGAGCAGCATCGGTATACTGCCCTTTTTCGGGATAAAGCTTGTATGGCTTTTAAGCATGATAACCGTGACAAAAATCAGCGCCGCAAAATTCCGGAAAAATGCCTTTTGAAACGGCGGCAAATCGCCTGCCAGCCGTATAAACACGCTCATCATAGAAAATCCGAACGCTGCCATAATTATATATAAAACGCCCTTAGTTTTTGTATTCATAATGTACCGACCTCTTTTTCAGGTAAAATTAAGCTGACAATGAAAAAAACACACCCCGCGAAAGAGGTGTGATTAATCATTATATTTATCTTGCAGCCTTAGCTGTTTCAACAAGCTTTGTGAATGCAGCTGCGTCTGCTATTGCAATTTCAGAAAGCATCTTTCTGTTGATTTCAATACCTGCTTTCTTAAGACCGTTCATGAATGTTGAATAGTTCATGCCGTTCATTTTAGCGGCAGCACTGATTCTTGCTATCCAAAGTCTTCTGAAATCACGTTTTCTGCGTTTTCTTCCGATATATGCATTCTGCATTGAACGCATAACCGCCTGATTGGCAGTTCTGTAAATTCTGCTTTCACCGCCTCTGAAGCCCTTTGCAAGCTTCAAAACCTTATTATGCTTTTTTCTTGTATTTAAAGCGCCTTTAACTCTTGCCATTGGTCGTTACCTCTCTTTCAAATTATTTGTAAGGAATCAGCTTTTTGATTACAGCTGCGTTTGCTGCCGAACAATAAGCCTGCTTTCTCAAATGTCTCTTTCTCTTTGTTGTCTTTTTGTTAAGTATGTGTCTTCTGAAAGACTTATTCATCTTAACTTTACCGTTTTTGGTAAGATTAAATCTTTTAGCTGCTCCTCTGTGTGTTTTTATTTTAGGCATTTTATAACACTCCTTCCAATCTCTGATTTATTAAGCTGACGGCGAAAGAAACATAACCATGTTTCTGCCCTCAAGCTTTGGTGCTTTATCCATATTGCCAAATTCTTTAACATTCTCGGCAAATCTTAGCAACAAAGCCTCGCCTATCTCTGAATGACTGATTTCTCTTCCTCTGAACCTTACCGCAACCTTAACCTTATCGCCGCTTTTCAAAAATCTTATCGCATGATTGCATTTTGTATTAAAATCGTTTGTATCGATAGACGGAGAAAGCTGAACTTCCTTGGTGTTAACGATTTTCTGGTTCTTACGGTTTTCTTTTTCTCGCTTTGCAAGCTCAAACTTATATTTGCCGTAATCCATAATTTTGCATACGGGCGGTTCTGCATTGGGCGAAATCTTAACAAGATCCATGCCCTTATCAACAGCCTTAAAATATGCTTCTTTGCCTGACATAATACCCAGCTGTTCGCCGCTGTCACTTATAACTCTGACCTGTGCGTCACGAATTTCTTCGTTGATCTGCAATTCTTTGTTAGCTATATAAATCCCCTCCGAGCTTATTAAATTTTGCAACAAAAAAACGGATACAAAATCATCCGTTCAAACAATACTTTCTTTTCGGGAAAATAAAGTTATTTACCGGACAGCTCAAGCCGTACGGTGAGAACGAAATGGTTCTGCTTGTTGACTAATATATTTTAACATAACTTCAATGCTTTGTCAATAGTTTTTTTAAATTTTTTCCGCAATTTTAAAAAATTACACTCAGCACCTTTACCTACGATATTTCACCGCAATGCGGAAAATGCCAAATCGCATTTTCCGCATTAATTTCTTTTCTTCTTATATTGCCTTGCTCTTGATAGTAAATATTCCCTTGTGTTAAGACCGGGATCAATAAAAACCTCTTCAAGAAGCATTTGCAGAGTATCGCCGATTTCGTGTCCGGGGCGGAAGCCCAGTTTATTCAGATCTCTGCCGTTAACTGCCAGATCGTTTATTTTATAGGGGTGTCTTTCCGCAATCACCTTTTGATATATTTTTCTGACATCATTAAGTCTTGAAAGCTTATCGGCAAGATATTTTGGATTTTTCGCCGCATTATCGGCTTCCTGAAGCTCAATCAGCTTTTCAAAAAGCTCGGCGCCGGTTCTTGACATCATTCTCTTTACGCTGACCGGCGTAGGCTCGATTCTGACATCATGATTTTCTATCAGAATAAGTATATCATGTGATAGCTGACTGTCCATTCTCAGTCTGCGCATAATATCCGCAGCCAGTCTGACACTTTCTCTGTGATGCCCGTAGAAATGTATTATACCGTTTGAGTCCACGCTTTTACATTCCGGCTTGCCTATATCATGAAGCAGCGCCGCCCATCTCACAACGGAATCGTTGGGGCTTTTTACAACCGCCGCCACAATATGTTCTCCCACATTGTAAATATGATATTTATTTTTTTGCGGAACAAAGAAGCAAATATCAAGCTCCGGCAGAATATATTTCAGAAGTCCCAATTCATGCAAGTCAAGAAACACTCCAGGATTCGGCGACATTATGATTTTATCGAGTTCTTCTCTTATTTTGTTATTTTCGGCTTTTCTTATAAGTATCGAAAGCTTTTTTATTTCCCTAACCGTTTCCTCCGCCGGTCTGAAGCCCAACTGAGCGCAATATCTTACCGCTCTTAAAAGGCGCACCGGCTTTTGCATTATACTCTCATAAGAAAACGAGGTAAATCTGATTGTTTTCGATTCAATATCTCCCATACCGCCAAACGGGTCATGAATACCGCATTTCGGGTTAAAAGCCATAGAATTAACGGTAAAATCAAAGCCGGAGAGTAAATTGTCGATTACGGGACAATCCTCGGTAATATAATAAATATCAAAAGCGGTTTTCTTTTCTATGACGGTTATACACTTAATCTTATTATAGTCGTCAATGCTTTTTCTGAATAAGCGTTTTATTATTTCCCTCGGTGCGTCGGTCACAACGGTGTATGTAACCGGAATCTCACACATTACAAGTTCTCTCACCGTTCCGCCGGCAATATATGCGGTGTATCCTATATTTTCAAACTTACTCAACAACGACTGCGCGGCTTCAATCAAATCAAACTGCAACCGAAATCCTCCTTTCCTTACCGAATTTATTTAAATAATTCTTTAATTCTTGGTTCTCGATACGCTTAAAACTCCCGGAATCTGGCGGATTTTGTTTGCCGCCTTTTTTACGTCCATCGTATCGCTGATTTCAAGTCCGACATTCATGATTCCGATTTTATTCTTTGTCACTCTTGCTTCCATAGATACACAGTTTATCTTCATATCGGTAAGAACCGTTGTCACCGCCATCATCATGCCCGGCCTGTCCTCGGTTTCGATTGTCAGAGTTGCGACATAAACCGCCTTTTTGCTTTGCGACCACTCAACCGGTATAAATCTCAGCTTATCGTCCGCACTCAGCGCCGACGGCTGCATATTTGCACAGTCGGCTCTGTGAACCGATACGCCTCTGCCCTTTGTAATAAATCCAACTATATCATCGCCCGGCACCGGATTGCAGCACCCCGCAAGACGCACAAGACAATTATCTATTCCCTTGACCTCAATTCCGAAGCTGTTTGTTTTCTTTTTTCTGCTTGACTGCTGGGAAACGTTTTCTTTCGTTTCTCCGTGTTCTTTTTTAATTTTCTGGTATTCCTCATTTAACCGCAGAACAACCTTTTGCGCCGTCAAGCCGCCGTATCCCACGCTTGCATAAAGATCGTCTATAGAGCTGAAATTGTATTTTTTGAAAATAGGTCTGAGCCATTCAACCCTGAAAAGCTCTGAAACCGGTACGCTTATTCTGCGACATTCCTTATCAATAAAATCCTTGCCCTGGACGATGTTCTCATCTCGGCACTCCTTTTTCAGCCACTGATTTATCTTTGTTCTTGCCTGCGAGGTTTTTACTATTTTAAGCCAGTCCCTGCTCGGGCCCTTTACTGCGGAGGAGGTGAGTATTTCAACTATATCCCCGTTTTTAAGCTTGTAGTCGTGCGGCACTATCTTTCCGTTAACCTTTGCACCGCACATTTTACAGCCAACCTGCGTATGAATTGCAAACGCAAAATCGATTACCGTGCTTCCGTTGACAAGTGAAATAACCTTGCCGTTAGGTGTGAGCGCAAAAACCTCCTCATTGAACAAATCCAGCTTGATATTATTCAAAAACTCGTCTGCATCCATAATATCCTGTTGGTTTTCAAGAAGCTGTCTTACCCATTCAAGCTTTGAGTCCATATCGTTTTGTCCGGATATTCCCTCTTTGTATTTCCAGTGCGCTGCGATACCCTCCTCGGCAACCTTGTGCATTTCCCATGTTCTTATCTGAATCTCAAACGGCGTCCCGTTAGGACCGACAACCGTTGTATGAAGCGACTGATACATATTCGGCTTCGGCATTGCGATATAGTCCTTAAACCTCATAGGTATGGGAGTGTACATCTCGTGAACCATTCCCAAAACCGCATAGCAGTCAGCAACCGTATCAACAATAATTCTTACCGCAAACAAATCATATATTTCATCTATACTCTTATTCTGAGCGTACATTTTTCTGAATATGCTGTAAAAATGCTTTGCCCTGCCGGTAATCTGTCCTTTGATTTTGATTTCATCAAGCTTTGCTTCAAGGGTTTTTATAATGTCGGCCACATACCGCTCTCTTTCGTCCTTTTTCTGCTTGATGTTGGTTCTGATTTCCTCATATGCTATCGGGTCAAGATATTTAAGCGACAAGTCCTCCAGCTCTGATTTTATTTTCGACATACCTAATCTATGTGCAAGCGGCGCATAGATTTCAAGCGTTTCCTTTGCCTTTTCAAGCTGTTTTTCGGGAGTCTGGTAATTAAGAGTTCTCATATTGTGAAGCCTGTCGATAAGCTTGATGATTATAACCCTTATATCTTTTGACATTGCAAGGAACATTTTTCTTAAATTTTCAACCTGCTGTTCCTCGTGAGTTGTGTACTGGAGCTTTGTCAGCTTTGTTACTCCGTCCACAATCTCCGCAACATTTCTGCCGAAAAGCGTTTCTATATCCTCAAATGAATACGGCGTATCCTCTATTACGTCATGCAGCAGCGCAGAAGATATTGCAACAGTATCCATAGACAATTCCGCAGCGATGTATGCCGACTGAACCGGATGGTCGATATACGGCTCTCCGGATTTTCTCAATTGATTTTTATGAGCCGCCTTGGCAAAACGATACGCAACATAAATCATATCCGTATTCGCTTTCGGGCTGTATCCCTTTACCATCTGTATTATTTCTTCAATAATCGCATCGGCGTCCGTTTCTTTGAGATCCGGAATTTTCTCCGGTGCGAGTATCGGAGATGAGTATAATAATTTATCCATAATGATCCTCCATTCCGCCCTTGATACACAAAATTATTTCTGTGCGCTTCTGATATCCTTTAATATCAGCTGTACCTTTTCATTTCCGCGGAAAGTATTTATATCCAAATTAAACGCTATATCTATCATTCTTCCCGGAGTAAGGTATTTTGCATACGTGCCGAAAGAAAATCCCACGGCTTCAACCTCTCGTCCGTTTAAATCAATTTTAATTCTTAAATGCTTATCGTCCGCCCCCATAGAGGCCGCTTCAATAACCCTAACTCCGCACAAAGCAAATACCGGCTTTTCATTGGACATTCCGAACGGTTCAAAACGCTCCAAAAGTCTTGCGTTTTCTATTGTTACAAACGAAGTCGGCACGGTGCAGTCCAAATCAAGCGTCTTTTGCGGCTCCTCCGGCACCTGTTCGGCTACATAGGTGTTAATTTTTGAATTAAATTCTTCAATATTTTCCGCATCGAGCGACAAGCCTGCCGCTAAAGCGTGTCCTCCGAATTGAGTCAGGCAATCCTCACAGGCTGTCAGCGCTTCAAACAGATTGATTCCCTCAACCGATCGTCCAGAGCCTTTTCCCTTGCCCTTTTCATCAACCGAAATTAATATGCATGGCTTATAAAGCAGCTCCGTAATCTTTGAAGCAACTATTCCTATCACACCGTGATGCCAGTTTTCATGCGCCAGAACAATTACCCTCTGTTCGCAAAGCGCGGGATTTTCTCTGAGCATTTTTACAGCGTCGGAATACATATCCTTTTCAATGCTCTGCCTTTGCCGGTTAAGACCGTCAAGCTGAGTTGCGAGTCTGTGAGCGTCAATATGCGATTCGCTCAAAAGCAACTCCTCCGCCACCGACGCACTTTCCATTCTTCCGGCCGCATTGATTCTCGGCGCAAGCATAAAAGCCACTGTTGTGGAATTTATCGGTTTGTCCGCAGCGCCGCATATTTCAAGCAACGCCCTTATTCCCTCACCGCTTTCCGAAGAAAGTCTTTTTATTCCCCTGTCCGCAATAATTCTGTTTTCCCCCTGCAGTTCGACTATATCAGCAATAGTTCCGACCGCCGCAAGCGAAACGTATTTGTTAAAACATTCCGTTGTGTTTTTCTTCATAAGAATAGTCATTGCCAGAACAAGCTTAAAAGTAACCCCGACTCCGGCAAGACAGCGAAACGGATACTCCGAATCCGGACGTTTGGGATTCACCACAGCAGCCGCATTCGGTAATTTTTCCTTGCAGGTATGGTGATCGGTTATTATAACCTCCATTCCCTGTGCCTTTGCCAGCTCCACTTCTCCTACCGAGGTTATACCGCAGTCAACCGTTATCAGAAGCTTTGTTCCTTTTTTGGAAATTCTGTTTATCGCCTTTATGTTCAATCCGTAGCCCTCGGAAAATCTGTCGGGTATATAGTATTCCACGTCTGCACCGTTTTCAAAAAGAAAATGATAAAGAACTGCCGTCGATGTAACTCCGTCAACGTCATAATCGCCGTAAATCACTATTTTCTCTTTTTCTTCAATAGCCTTTATAATTCTTTGCGCCGCTTTTTCCATATCGGGCAAAAGCAGCGGATTATGAATCCCGTCAAGCGGCTTTGTCAGATATTTTCTCAGCTGTTCTTCGCTTTCTATTCCCCTGTTAAGCAAAACAGCCGACATGACATAGGATATAGAAAATCTTTTTGAAAACTCATTTATCCTTGACGGCTCTAACAGGCTGCTTTTAAAATTCCATTTAACCTTGTGCATTTTTTTCTCCATTAATTTTTTCGTGCAACTGTAAATTTCAATTTTCCAATTGCCGGATATATTATAATATAAATTTTAAGCTTTATGTGTATAAATACTGAAGCACATGGGCATTATACTGTTTGTAGGCAAGCAATTGATGTATTTACTTAAAAATTGTGTCCGCCTGCCATATTTTTTCACGCAGAGAGGAAGTGATTATCCATGGCTAACAACAATCAGCAGAATAACCAGCAAAACAATCAGCAACAGCAGAGCAACAACAATCAGCAGAGTGCCAACAGACAAAATCAGAAGAGCAAGCAGAAGAACAATCAGTTTAACGAAAACAACCAATAATTCAAAAAAGGGCGTATTCCGATTAGGATATACGCCCTTTTTCATTGCCTCCGGTTTTGCCGACGCACCTGTAAAGCGCATAAAGCTCTGACAAATCTGTACCTTATTCTGTTTTTGACAGCTTACCGAGACTTGCAGCCTTTAAATATGCATTTATAAATCCGTTTAAATCTCCGTCCATAACTGCGCCTATGTTACCCATTTCAAAGCCTGTTCTGTGATCCTTTACAAGAGTGTACGGGTGGAACACATAGGAACGAATCTGACTTCCCCATGCAATCTCCTTTTGCACACCCTTAATATCCTCGATTTTTTCCTTTTGCTGCTGCTCCGCAACCTCTGCAAGCTTTGCTTTTAACATTCTCATTGCATATTCTCTGTTCTGATGCTGCGATCGCTGAGTCTGGCAGGATACAACTATCCCTGTCGGAATATGAGTAATTCTAATAGCCGAATCTGTTTTGTTGATGTGCTGTCCGCCGGCTCCGCTGGCACGGTAGGTGTCAACTTTAAGATCCTCTGTCCTTATATTTATTTCAACATCATCGGCTATTTCCGGCATTACTTCTATTGAAGCAAAGGATGTATGGCGTCTGCCTGCCGCGTCAAAAGGCGATATTCTTACCAGTCTGTGTACGCCCTTTTCGGATTTTAAATATCCGTAAGCATTAAGACCCGAAATCATTATGGTTGCGCTCTTGGTTCCGGCGTCATCGCCCGGAAGTATATCAAGCGTCTGCACGGTATAACCGTTTTTCTGCGCATACATCTGGTACATTCTCAAGAGCATTTCGCACCAATCCTGCGCCTCGGTTCCGCCTGCTCCGGCATGAAGCGTTATAATCGCATTGTTCTTGTCATAAGGACCCGAAAGCAAGGTTTCAAGGGTCATTTTGTCAAGCTCTGCCGAAATCTCATCAACCGTCTTTTTTACCTCCGGCAACATTGATTCGTCATTTTCTTCATTTGCCAAATCAACAAGCACAAGAGCGTCCTCCCATGAGCCTTTAAGCCGGTCATAACGCTCAACCTTATCCTTTAACTGTTTGGTCTGCTGAAAAACCTTTTGCGAGTTTTCAACATCGTCCCAGAATCCCGGTGCGGAACTCTGTTCTTCAAGCTCACTTATCTTCGACAAAGCTCCGTCGATGTCAAAGTGAATCCCTCAGTTCTGTAATGTTATCTTCCATTCCCTGGAGCTGTAATCTGTATTCATCGTACTCTAACATTATTTCACTTCCATTCTTTGTTTTTTGTATTGTTGCTTGTTTAACTCAAACACTAATGCGGATGTAAATGTGCGCAGATTGCCCTTATGCAGGGGTGCTGTCATACGTGTGTACTTCAAGCCCCGAATAAGGATATTATGCACATTTTCGTTCGCCGTTCATGCGGATGTAAATGTGCGCAGATTGCCCTTATGCAGGGGCGCAGTCGTACGTGTGTACTTCAAGCCCCGAATAAGGGTAAGATGCACACATTTTCATTCGCATGACTTTATCTGCCGCAGCATTGCTTATACTTTTTGCCGCTTCCGCATGGGCAAGGATCATTTCTACCGGGAGCTTTCTTTATTCTTATGGGCTGTTTACCGAGAGAACCGTCACTGCCGGTATCCATAGGCTTTGCAACCTGCTCACGTTTTATTTCAACCTGGGGTCTTGGTTTAACTGTGAGAATATATCTTACGGTATCACGTTTGATTGCTTCAAGCATACCGTCATACAATTCGCTGCCGACATTTCTGTATTCAACGACAGGATCATGCTCACCGTAAGCCCTTAAACCGATTTCACGTTTTACGTGTTCCATTTCATCGAGATGATCCATCCAGAGTGTATCAACAACTCTTAAGAGAATTACACGCTCAATTTCACGCATATTATCTCCAAACAGTTCTTCCTGTTCCTGATAACGTTTTTCCGCGATTTCGTTCAAACGGTCACGAATATCGACCTTCGTTATTGAATCAAGCTCATCGTCCTTAATTTCAAATTCGCCGTTTGCTGCAAGATTAGTATTTGCAAATTCTGTTAGTGCTCTGAGGTTCCAATCCTCGGGTATATCGGAAATTCCGATATAATCGTCAATTGCAGAGTCTATAATTGCAGCCATCATATTCTTGATAGTACCGCTTACGTCCTCACCGTCAAGAACCGCTTGTCTTTGCTTATATATAATCTTTCTTTGGGTATTCATAACCTCGTCATACTGTAAGACGTGCTTACGAGAGTCAAAGTTTCTGCCTTCAAGATTTTTTTGTGCATTTTCTATTGAGTTTGACAAAAGCTTTGCTTCGATAGCTTCATCTTCCTCAAGACCGAGCCTGTCAACCATTGCCTTAACTCTGTCAGAGCCGAATATTCTCATCAGATCGTCCTCAAGCGACAGATAGAACTTTGAAGCACCGGGATCACCCTGACGTCCGGCACGTCCTCTCAGCTGGTTATCTATACGTCTTGACTCATGTCTTTCCGTACCGATAATAAACAAGCCGCCAAGCTCTCTTACTTCCTCCTGCTCGCCCTTAAGCTCAGCTTTGAATTTATCGAGATATTCCTTATACATACGCCTTGCTTCTATTATTTCTTCATTATCGGTTTCCGCAAAGCCTGTTGCTTCAACTATAAGCTCATCGGTCATACCTGCTTTTACAAGCTCATGCTTTGCCATGTATTCGGCATTACCGCCAAGGATAATATCGGTACCTCGTCCCGCCATGTTGGTTGCGATTGTAACTGCGCCCTTTTTACCTGCCTGCGCTACGATTTCAGCTTCCTTTGCATGGAATTTAGCATTTAACACCTCATGCTTTATGCCCTCTCTTTTAAGCATACCCGAAAGCTTTTCCGATTTGTCGATATTTACGGTACCGACCAGAACCGGCTGACCCTTTTCGTGACATTCCTTAATTTTTTCTATAACCGCATGGAATTTT
Source organism: uncultured Clostridia bacterium (assembly GCA_934462715.1). GTDB lineage: Bacteria > Bacillota > Clostridia > UBA1381 > UBA1381 > RGIG1988. The sequence continues at coordinate 42,699 of CAKSIJ010000003.1, read as the reverse complement.
CCGTTTTCGGTCTTGTATACCGAATCGGGATAATCTATTCTTGCAACCGGCTTATTTGTCGGAACTTCAACAACGTCAAGATTGTATATTTCTTGAAATTCGGCTTCTTCGGTAAGCGCAGTACCGGTCATACCGGACAGCTTATTGTATAATCTGAAGAAGTTCTGGAAAGTAATTGTGGCAAGGGTTTTGGATTCCTTTTCAACCTTTACTCCCTCTTTTGCTTCTATTGCCTGGTGCAATCCGTCCGAATAACGTCTGCCCGGCATAATTCGTCCGGTGAATTCGTCAACGATCATAACCTCGCCGTCTTTTACAACGTACTGCTGATCTCTGTGCATTACTCCGTTCGCCTGCAATGCCTGGTTAACGTGGTGCTGTATTTTCATATTGTCGGGATCGGAAAGATTTTCTATATTGAAAAACTGCTCAGCCTTTGCAATACCGGAATCTGTCAATGCGGCTGTTTTTGCCTTTTCGTCAACAATATAATCTGCGTCAACGTCCTCGTCAAGCTGCTTATCGTCATGCTCTGTGACAACAAGCTTTTTCAGACGTTTTACGAACTGATCCGCAACGGTGTAAAGCTCGTTTGCATCTCCGCCCATACCGGATATGATAAGAGGTGTTCTCGCTTCATCAATAAGTATCGAGTCAACCTCATCGACAACGGCATAATTGTGACCTCTCTGAACCATTTCCTCTTTATAGGTAACCATGTTATCTCTGAGGTAATCGAATCCCAGCTCGTTGTTCGTGCCGTAGGTAACGTCGGCATTATAAGCGGCTCTTCTTTCATCGTTGCTCAAATCATGAATTATCAGACCCACCTCAAGACCGAGAAAACGGTACACCTTGCCCATCCACTCACTGTCACGCTTTGCAAGGTAATCGTTTACGGTAACGATATGTACACCCTTGCCTGTAAGTGCATTCAGATATGCCGGCAGAGTTGAAACAAGCGTTTTTCCTTCACCTGTTTTCATTTCGGCAATTCTTCCCTGATGAAGAATTATTCCACCTATTACCTGCACGTAAAAATGCTTCATTCCCAAAACACGCCAGCTCGCCTCACGCATAACCGCAAACGCTTCGGGCAGCAAATCGTCAAGCGTTTCTCCGTTTGCTATTCTTGTTTTAAACTCCTGCGTTTTTGCCTTTAATTCAGCGTCGGTAAGCTTTTGCATATCCTCGTCCAGTGCCATAACCTTGTCGGCTATCGGACGTATACGCTTTAATTCTCTCTGAGAATATGTTCCGAATACCTTTTCAAACAAATTCATCAATTTTTCACTCCTGTATATTTATATTAATCGGGGCAGCCGCCGCAATGAGCCATGCCGCAGTTATATCGTTTTTGTTAGTTTTTCAGATGCCGACTGCTCCATAATATCCTATTATATATTATAACACAACATTTCCAAAATTACTATAGTTTTTTTAATATTTTTTCATTAATTTATAAACTATTCATATTTAAAATGTCCGAACGAGTTTCATATCAGAAATAATGAAATAAAAAAACAATTGTGTTACGAAAATTTGAATTTTGCGGCAGATTGTGTTCTCGGCTTGTAATTAAAACAATTATTTCGGTTATACTACTATAAGATTAAAAAATAAATATCAGCCGCGAACGTCGGTAGAATGGAGAAATTGCTATGTCCGAAATCACAGTACAAAACAGCGGAAATTTGAAAGGCGAAGTTGAAATCAGCGGTTCAAAAAACAGCTCATTGCCGATACTTGCCGCCTGTCTTTTAACCAAAGGAAAAAATATAGTTTCAAATCTGCCGAATTTAAGCGATATTAATGTTATGTATAGTCTGCTCGAATCGCTTGGGGCGCGTATAGACAAGCACAAAACCGAAACAACGGTTGACTGTGAAAATATAACAAGCTGTACAACTCCCTATGAGCTTGTCGGGAAAATGAGAGGTTCATTTTTGCTTGCAGGTCCGCTGCTTGCGAGAATGGGGCGCGCAAGAATTTCTCTGCCAGGAGGCTGCCCGATAGGCACAAGACCGGTTGACCTGCATCTGAAAGGCTTCACGGCAATGGGAGCGGAAATAGAAAAGGGTCACGGATTTGTGGATATGACGGCGCACAAGCTTAGGGGAGCTAAAATATATCTTGATTTCCCAAGCGTCGGCGCAACGGAAAATATAATCATGGCGGCGGTTCTTGCAGACGGCGAAACGATAATAGAAAATGCTGCGGCAGAGCCTGAAATTGTTGATTTAACCGACTTTTTAATCAAGCAGGGTGCTAAAATCAGCGGTTCGGGCAGCGACACAATAAAAATTGAGGGAGTTGAAGAACTTACTCCCACAATACACAAGGTCATATCCGACAGAATCGAAGCAGGCACTTTTATGACCGCATTTGCAATGACTCGTGGGCATGGAATTATAAAAAATGCCAACTATGAGCACATAAAGCCCGTTGCGGCAAAGCTAATGGAAATGGGTGTAGAAATCTCAGAGCAAGCAGACGGAAGTATCAAGGTAAACGGCGAACGGTCGTTAAAAACAACTGATATAAAAACCCTGCCTTTCCCGGGATTTCCGACAGATATGCAAGCGCCTTTTACGGTTCTTCTAAGTACTCTTGAAGGTACGGGAATAATAATAGAAACGGTTTTTGAGAATAGATTTTTGCATATCGGAGAGCTTAACCGAATGGGAGCCGACATCAGAATCGACGGCAGAACCTCCGTAATAGAGGGTTCGCGCCAGTTGTCCGGCACAAAGGTAAACGCCTTTGATTTACGCGGCGGCGCAGCTCTCGTTCTTGCCGGTATGATTGCTAAGGGCGATACCGTCATCACAGGCACGGAGCATATAAAAAGAGGTTATGAAAAATTCATACCGAAGCTTGAACAGATCGGGGCAAAAATATATTTGAAATAAAAGCTTGTTGATCTTTCAAAATGCAGTAAAGCACTATGTTCAGTCACAAAACTATCCAATGTCACTATAGCCCCTAATCATCCGCGCTTATTCGGAACAACATCTCAACCGTCAACACAGTGATGAACCAACCTCCGGCACCGCACAAAAATCACTCCTAAAAGCGAAAAAGAACAGGTTAAAAAACCTGTTCTTTTCCAGAAATTTCAGTTAATAACTAAGTCTAAATTCCTGTAATTATTTGCTTAAAAGTGCTTTTTGAGCTTCTTCCCAACCAACATTGATTGCTTCTGTAACGTACTCGTCATTCGCACCGAAGTAGAATGAGTTGCTGCCGTTGAAAGCGTGTCCCGGGTAAAGTATAGCAGGAATTCTGTAGTAAGCTACATCATTGCCGTTAACTATGAACTTATAACCCTTCTTGAGAAGTGATTCATGCAGGCAAGAATCCTGAATGTTGTCGCCGCTGAGCTTAACTCTCAAAACTCTCAAACCGTTGCCTGTCTTAACGTCAGCCTGGTATACTTCAGGAGTAGCTGATGCTTCGGTTGAACGGTAGATGCCTGTTGCTTTACCGTCAAGATACTTCTCTTCGTAGATGGTGTGCGGATACTGAGCCTCAGGCCAAGCAACCTTCCACTCAACTGTAGGATGAGCTATACCACCTGTGTATCTGAATACATAAGGAAGATTAGTTGTCTTTTCTGTGTAAACGTTCTTTGTGAATACAATCTTATCTTCGTAGTCACCGAATAACTGGTGATCGCCGTAGATTCTTGCATCGTTGTGTCCTGCTATATCATCAGCCGGTACGAAATTATCTGTGAAGAGATTGTATCTGTCATAGTAGAGGTGATTTGTCAAATCAAGCTGTTCAATGTTCTTGATATCGTAATCATCTGCTGCGTTTCTCTGGTTGTAGATTGTGTTGTCATCTACAGAGTATGTATAAATGTTATCAACACCGTCAAGAACACTTACGTCAAATGTCTTAACTACCTTTTCACCTGTGATAGGATCTTTGTACTGTCCTTCACCCGGTGTAGTAACTGCGCTGCCGTCCAAAAGAACGCCGTTAACGCAAAGTACCTGATAAATTCTGTAAGGATATTCCTTTTCATAACCTGCGGTTACCCATTTAACATCCTGGCTTGCCTTTGTTTCCTTAGCAATTATGCTGTCATAGTAATCCGGATGATATCCTGTAACGTCACTTCTCTTTGACATTTCGTCAATCTTCTGTCCCAATGCCTGCATAGGAACGATTGTCTGAGTCTTTCCTGTAGCATATTCGGGTCCTTCGAGAACTTCCCAAGCATACTGAGGAATTGCATCATAGAACATATTGTAGATTGCGTCTCCTGCTTCTCCGTTCAGGAATGCGTCTGTGAATGTACCGTCAGCATTTGTTACTGCATTGTAGTAAGCAGCAATCAAAGCGTCGAGTGTTGTGTAGCCTGTAGGTGCGTTCTGAACCTGGCCGGCAAGCTGGTTGTATACATTGTAGTAGTTGTAAACCTTGCCATCGATAACAGCAAATCTGTCAAAACCTACTACAGGGAAAGAAACCTTAACGTCTTCCTGCTTACCTGCATAACCTACAACGCTTGAGGGCTTAAAGCCTGCACCCTCGAGATTGGAGTACAATCTGTGGTAAATATCATAAGGAGCCTTAGCTTCCCAGAAATCCGGTCTGAGCTGAACTTCTGCGTTAGCATAGTTGCCCGAATATCTTGTCAAGCCTGTCTTGTTTCCGTCAAGAACAAGTGTCTGAACTTCCTTATGCGGATACTCTGCTTCATAGAAAGCGTGTACCCATTCAACTGTTGAAGCGTATCCGTTAACGGTGCTTCTGCCGATCTCCGGACAATAGTAAATTTTACCATATCTGCCCTGAGCGTCAGCGATGTCATAGCTTACAAAGCTATCCTTGTCGCATGCCAAAGCGCTTGCTGATGAGATAACCATCAAACCAGCCAACGCACCGGCAAAAATCTTTTTAGTCATACTTCATCCTCCTAAATTGTTTAGACTTAGATAATAATTATCAACTATGCTATATTTTAACCCCTTTTACAATATTTGTCAATAGTTTTTTTGCTTTTTTTTCAGATTTCCTAATATTTTTTTGGTGTTTTTTTAATTTTTTAACCATATGTAACAATCGTGTAATGACCTTGCAATTTATGTCACCTTTATGTTACGGAATTGACGTTGTTTTTGCAAAAGTACGTCAGCGGCAGCATATCCGTTTACGGTATATTTTCGTCCAATATTTGTTGCATCGTAATTTGTCGGTTTCATTTTGCACATTTTCAATTTAATTCGGCAACCGTTCCGAACGCTGTTCCGTTTTCGGTTTTGTTTATTATCACATTTTGATATGTTCCCGAAATCGTTTTTTCGCTTTCAGCCTCCACAGTGATATAGTTAGAGGTTTTTCCCTCATAAATATTTCCGTTCTTTTTTCTTTCAAATAAAACCTCAACGGTTTTTCCCTTAAATGATGAAATAAATTCATCTCTCGTCTGTCCGCACAGCTCGATCAGCCGTTTGCTTCTTTTCTCTTTAATCTGCGGCGGAATCTGATCGGCACGTTTTGCCGCCGGTGTACCCTTTCTCGGCGAATACTGAAAAATATGTGCGTCCGCAAAGCGTATTTTTTTCACAAACTCCAGTGTTTCTGAAAATTCCTCATCTGTTTCGCCCGGGAATCCGGTCATTATATCGGTTGTTATGGCAGCACCCGGGAAATGCTTTCTCAGCCCCTCTGCTATTTTCGCATATTCCTCCGTTGTGTATTTTCTGTTCATTCTTTTTAAGGTTTCGTCGCAGCCGCTCTGCAATGACAAATGAAAATGTCTGCACAGCTTTGAGCAGGATTTAATAGATTCGATAAATTCCTCGTTAAGGGTCATTGGTTCTATCGAGCTGAGCCTTATTCTTCTGATACCATCAATTTTATCCGCACGGCACAAAAGCTCCGCCAAAAGCGGCTTTCCCGTATCCAGTCCGAAAGAAGCCACATGGATTCCGGTGTAAATAACCTCCGTATATCCGTTATCCGCAAGTATTTTTGTTTCCCTTATTACGTCCTCCAAATCCCTGCTTCTGATAGGCCCTCTTGCATACGGAATTATGCAGTAGGAGCAAAACTGATTGCAGCCCTCCTGAATTTTGATGTATGCCCTTGTCCTGTCATGACATTCGGTGATTGTCAAATCTTCAAATTTATGCTGCTTCATTATATCCCCGACACAGCTGCGCTGTTCATCGGGGCTGATGCTTTTGCAAAGCTCAGCTATTCTTTTTCTGTCGTCCGTTCCGACAATAAGATTAACTCCCTCGATTTCGGCAACAGCCTCCGGGTTTGTCTGTGCATAACAGCCGGTAACAACCACAATTGCGTTCGGATTGTGCTTTTTTGCTCTTCTTATTATCTGTCTTGATTTTCTGTCGCTCATTGCGGTAACCGTGCAGGTATTGATAACATACACATCGGCATATTCCTCATATCCGACAACCTCGTAGCCCTCTTTGCAAAACAACTCGCTGATAGCTTCGGTTTCGTATTGATTCACCTTGCAGCCGAGAGTATAAAACGCCGCCTTACTCATAATTGTCCGTATAGCCCCTTTCGACATTATTTTCACATTAATTACAAATTTCTCTTTTTTTAATTTTTTCCGGTTATATAATTGTTGCATAATGTATGATTAATGCATTATCCGATTGGCACAATTACATAAAAATTTTTAATAAATTTTAACAACTATTGACTATTGAGGAAAATAGTTGTATTATATATTCTGTAAGCTAAGCTTACATAAAAATATTTTTGAGGAGGTCAGTGTTCATGAAAGTTTTCAACATAATACTGAATTCAATCAACGATGTAAAGGAATTCGTCAACATTGTATCAAAGTATGATTTTGATATTGATTTAACTTCAGGCAGATACGTTGTTGATGCAAAATCCATTATGGGTATCTTCTCTTTGAATTTGTCAAAGCCTATCAAAGTTGAAGCTAACTGTGGCGATGATACAAAATTCATGGAAGAAGTTAAAAGATTTATCGTTGATTAATCGCAAAGCGGCTTATATATCCCCCGGTATAAAAACGGGGGATTGAAACAGGCGCTATCTTGCGGCAAATATGACTCGCTTGCTGTCCTTTTTCGGTTTTGAGAAGGTCAGCCCGTCATAGCAATCCACGTCGGCAAAGCCGGCTTTTTTTAATGCTTTTATTATTTCCTCGGTTTTATACGCTTTCTGAAAATGCCTTTCACAAAAACGTCTGTACCCTTTTTTCTCTTTCACGAAAAAATTCAGATACATTTCGGATATTTGCATATTGGGGTGATATTTGTTCTCCCATGCATAGAAAATATCGTCGCCGTCATGAATGAACGTATTATTTCCCACAAATTCCGACAGCTTATAAAACGAGCTTATATCAAAAACAAAAATTCCACCCGGATTCAGAAAACAGGTTTTTATTCTTTTGAACATATTGCAGAGCGATTTTGGCTGCAAAATGTAATTGACTCCGTCAATCATGCACAAAAAAGCATCGCACGTCCCGAACAGGTCAAGCTTTGCTATATCTTGGTTTAAAAACAGTATATCCAAATTCTTTTCAGTGGCTTTTTTTCTTGCAACTTCAAGCATCTGTACGGAATTGTCGACGCCTATCATCTCATAGCCACGCTCCGACATCGGTATTGTTACATTCCCCGTTCCGCATGCGAGATCCGCAATCAGCTTTGGATTTATATCGTACCTGTCAAATAAATTTTCTATATAATCGGCAATCCGGGAATAGTTAATATCCTCCGTCATAAGCCTGTCATAATAGTCAGCAAAATGTTTATAACTCATAATATTCTCCCGTAAAAATCAATCTTTATCATATTTTACCACATTTTCAGCACAAAGTAAATACTTTTGAACAATTCTGTCAATAATAATCACAAGTTTACCTCAAAATACCGAACATTTTAGGCTTAAATTTTTCAGGAGTGTGATTTTTTTGTTAGTGTTGGTAATCAGAACCTTAATTCTTTATTTGGTTATCGTTGTTTCAATGCGCATAATGGGAAAACGTCAAATCGGTGAATTGCAGCCCTCCGAGCTTGTTGTCGCAATAATGATCTCTGATCTTGCGTCAGTGCCGATGCAGTCGATCAGCATACCGCTGTTAACCGGAATAGTCCCGGTTTTTACTCTGATAATCGCAGAAATTATTATGTCCTTTCTCAGTCTGAAAAACCGCTTTTTCAGAAAAATAATATCCGGAGAGCCGAATGTTATAATAAGTCACGGTCGCGTTAACGAAAAAGAACTCGAAAGACTTCGGTTCAATCTGAACGATTTGCTCGAACAGCTCAGAATAAGCGGAAATTATGATATCTCACAGATTGATACGGCAATTCTCGAAACAAACGGACAATTGAGTATAGTCCCGAAAACCTCCGCACGCACGGTAACGGTCGGCGATATGAACATAAAGAACGCAGAATGTGACGGTATCCCTTATATGCTTATATCTGACGGAAAAATTGTCGAGCAGGAGCTGAAGCGAAGCGGTCACGGCAGACAATGGCTTGATGAAGAACTGAAAAAAAGAAATCTCAAGCTTTCGGAAGTATTTATTGCCTCGCTCTCTCAAAACGGTACGCTGCTCATTCAGAAACATGAGCATTAATAATCAAAAAATATGCAAGCAAAAAGACGGCTCATTCAAGCCGTCTTTAAATATCAGTCGTTAGACACCTTAATTACCTCTTTGTCTTTGTAATAGCCGCAAGCTTTACAAACTCTGTGAGGCATTTTAAATTCGTGACACTTCGGACACTCAACCATTCCGGGAACGGTAAGCTTCCAGTTAGCACGTCTTTTGTCTCTTCTTGATCTCGATACTTTACCCTTAGGTACTGCCATCTCAATCACACCTCCTATTCGGTCTCGGAATTTTTCATGATTTCGGCCAATGCCGCCCATCTCGGATCAATTTCATCATCAGGGCAACCGCAATCTCCCATATTCAGATTCTTGCCGCATTTCGGGCATAACCCGCGGCAGTCCTCCCTGCAAAGATACTTTCCTGACGCATTCAGCAGAAAATTATTGATGATAATATCGTCAATATCGATTTTCTCACCGCTGAACACTACTGCGTCATCGTCGTCGCCCATATTCTCAGCCTGTTCCTCCCGAACAAGATATTCGGACACCTTAAATTTTACCGGCTGCTTTATTTCCTCGGTACAGCGTGCGCAATGAACTGTAACACTGCCGCTGACCACAGCCTTAAAAAGTAATGATTTGCTGTTGTTTGTAATCTTGCCGTCAACCGTCAGACCGTCGTCAAACTTAAATTCCTCACCGAGAAAATCCATGCTCGGCAACTCGGTTTTTCCGCTGACCGTAATTACATCTTCATCATCCTTAATGATTCCGGACAGGTCGATAATCATAATAACTCTCCGTTTCTGAGCCTCAAGCCGTCAATGATAAAACTCAATTACTTCAATTCAACCTTAGCGCCTGCTTCTTCGAGCTTAGCCTTGATTGATTCAGCTTCTTCCTTAGCAACGCCTGACTTCAAAGGCTTCGGAGCCTCGTCAACCAATGCCTTTGCTTCCTTAAGACCAAGACCTGTAATTTCTCTTACAACCTTGATTACGCCGAGCTTTGAAGCACCTGCGTCAGCAAGTACAACTTCAAATTCTGACTGTTCAGCTGCTGCTGCGCCGCCTTCAGCTGCGCCTGCACCTGCTACCATAACCGGAGCTGCTGCGCTTACGCCGAATTCTTCTTCCATAAGCTTAACGAGCTCTGCTACCTCTAATAATTTTAATTCTTTGATATCATCAAGTATTTTCTGAATGTCTGCCATTTTAGTGACCTCCTAAATATTAATAATTTTTCGGGATAATGTATATCCTTTTTTTACAATCAATTCCGGCTGATTATTCAGCTGCCGGTGCTTCCTCTGCTGCGGGAGCCTCTTCGGCTGCCGGAGCTTCTTCATTCGCAGGTTCTGCTTCTGCGGCCTTTTTTGCGATAAGGTCAGCTATCTCTACGCCGCCCTCAGCAATTGTGCTAAGCAATCTTGCAAGACCGGAAATAGGAGAATTCAAGCTTCCCATCATCTTTGCAATAAGAGTTTCCTTGTTCGGAGTCTTAGCAAGTGCTTTGATTTCGTCCATAGACAAAACTTTTCCGTCCATGAAGCCCGATTTGATTTCCAGAGTTTCGTTGTCCTTTGCAAAATCTGCAAGAACCTTTGCAGGAGCAACTGCGTCTTCGGAAACAGCCAGAGCTGTAGGACCGTGTAAAATTGAATCCAGATCTTCAAGACCTGTCTGATTTGCTGCTAAACGAAGTAATGTGTTTTTTACAACAAAATACTTTACTCCTGCTGCTCTCAAATCATTTCTGAGCTTTGTATCTTCTTCAACGGTAAGACCTCTGTAGTCAACGAGAATACCTGTTGTAGCGCCCTTAATGGTTTCGGTAATTTCAGCAACCTGAGCTTTTTTTGCTTCTAAAACTTTCTCACTTGGCATTTAACATTTCACCTCCTGAAAAAATGTCTGCCCTCAAAAAATGAAGGCTCTTTGCCGTAGACGAACGCAAAGAGCCATTAGTAATCTTTATCAATACTAAATAACACCTCGGCAGGACTTAACTTTGTGCCTGCTGTCTACGGATTTATATTTACCTGTGGCATTATACCACAGGTAATATACTTTGTCAATAGTTTTTTGCAATTTTTTTAAGAAAAATTGCAATCACCGTCCGAAATATTCAAATTAACCGAGCTTTGCTCCGTTAACCTTGATTCCGGGGCCCATTGTTGAAGCTACGGCAACGCTTCTCAAGTACTGACCCTTTGCAGCTGCCGGCTTAGCCTTAATGATTGCACCCATCAATGCGGCAAAGTTCTCGGAAAGCTTTTCCTTACCGAAAGAAACCTTACCTATCGGGCAGTGGATAATGTTTGTCTTGTCGAGCTTGTACTCGATTTTACCGGATTTAATTTCCGAAATAGCCTTTGTTACGTCCATAGTAACAGTACCGGCCTTTGGTGAAGGCATAAGTCCCTTAGGACCGAGAACCTTACCCAGACGTCCTACAACGCCCATCATATCCGGTGTTGCAACAACAACGTCAAAGTCAAACCAGTTTTCGCTCTGAATCTTTGTAACGAGATCCATTTCTCCAACATAGTCTGCGCCTGCTGCGGTTGCTTCGTCAGCCTTTGCACCCTTTGCAAAAACAAGGATCTTGGCTGTTTTACCTGTTCCGTGCGGAAGAACTATAGCTCCTCTTACCTGTTGATCTGCGTGTCTTGAGTCAACACCGAGCTTTATATGAGCTTCAACCGTTTCGTCAAACTTTGCCTTAGCGGTTTTTGTGATAAGCTCCATAGCCTCGGCAGGATCATATTGCTTTGATTTATCAACGAGCTTAGCGCTGTCCTGATATTTTTTTCCTCTAAACATATTATTTCCTCCTTATGTGGTCAATCAAGGATTTTTTCATCCTCTCCCACTGATTTTAAAATTGCTGCTTTTATTAGTCACCGACTACAATACCCATGCTTCTTGCGGTACCTGCGATCATGCTCATAGCTGCTTCAACGCTTGCTGCGTTCAAGTCGGGCATTTTCTGTTCTGCGATTGCCTGAAGATCAGCCTTGCTGATTGTAGCAACCTTAGTTTTGTTAGGTACTCCCGAACCGCTCTGAATTTTGCAAGCCTTTTTCAACAAAACTGCAGCAGGCGGAGTTTTTGTGATGAAAGTGAACGAACGGTCTGCATAAACGGTGATAACCACCGGTATGATAAGACCTGCGTCTTTTGCTGTTTTTTCGTTAAATTCCTTTGTAAACTGCATGATGTTTACACCGTGCTGACCCAAAGCAGGACCAACAGGGGGCGCCGGAGTTGCCTTGCCGGCCGGAATTTGTAATTTGATATAACCTACGACTTTTTGTGCCATAAATGGCCACCTCCTAAATTTTTGTAACAATAAGTTACATATTGTGGTAATTGCGGACATACCGTCCTCCCACTGTTACCAGAGGGATATATAAACGCATTTTGCATTTATAAGCTTTTTAACGCATCGGTTAAATTTCCGATGAAACTTGATTGTAATCAACCTCAACCGGTGTTTCGCGCCCGAACATGGACACTCTTACGGTAAGCTTTCTGGTCGATTTGTCAACCGCCTCAACAACGCCGGAGAATCCTTCGAGAGGACCTTGTTTTATGCTTACATGGTCGCCGGCGGAAATCTTAAGATCCTCCATGCGAACCTGTGTAAATCCAAGCTTTTCAACCTCATCGTCCGGAAGCGGAACCGGTTTTGAGCCGGGGCCGACAAAGCCGGTAACTCCTCTTGTGTTGCGGACAACATACCAGCTTTCATCATTCATTATCATTTTGACAATCACATAACCCGGGAAAATCTTACGTTTAACAACCTTTTCCACACCGTTTTTTTCTTCAATAACGTCCTCAAGCGGAACCTGCACGTCAAAGATAAGATTTTCAATTCCGCGGTTTTCTACCGATTTTTCAATATTTGCTTTTACCTTATTCTCGTAACCGGAATAAGTGTGAATTATATACCACTTTGCTTCTTCTGACATTTCAATCTCCATTCCGCCGCCGGCATTAACTCAACAAACAGCTTGTCTTATGCGTTGTTTTTCATGCCTTGTCACGGCTCACATTTTACCTATTCTCAGATTCTCTTTGTAACAAGATCCAAAAGCTTGGTAAACGCAACGTCGCATACCGAAAGAATTACGCAAGTGATTATAATGAATACCAAAATAATAAGAGTATTATGAACTAACTGTTCCTTGTTCGGCCATGTAACCTTTTTCATTTCAGCTTTGGTTTCTTTAAAAAACCTTGCAAGCTTGTTTTGTTTTTTGGTTGTTTGTGTTGTTGTATCAGCCATTTTTTTCACTCCTATCTTTAATTATTTGGTTTCTTTGTGAAGAGTGTGCTTTCTGCAAAATCTGCAATACTTGTTCATTTCCAGTCTGTCCGGATCATTCTTCTTGTTCTTCATAGTATTGTAATTTCTCTGCTTACACTCCGAGCACGCCAATGTTATTTTAACTCTCATGCTTATGTCATCCCTTTCTGTTTATAGTATGTTTATCGCGGATAAGCTTTTTTAAGACACGCAAAAAAAAAGAAGCTATACCTCAATTATTTCGATTATAACATGAATTTCAAGGCTTGTCAATACTTTTTCTGGATTTTTTTTAAATCCTTGATTTTTCGGCGGTTTGTATAAAAAATATGCGGCAGTGCCGCAGCATTGCCGCATATAAATAGTTTTTCCGAATTATTTTTTAAATAATTTCCCCGTTAATGACAACCGCCCTGCTGTTTTCAACCGCAACCCCGTCATTTTCAAACCGGTCTGCATCGATAATCTTAAAATTATCAAGCACAACGTCATTTGCATTTTTTATTTCCACCATACCTTTACATTCCCAGTAAGGGCTTTTGGCCGGCTTGACGGTAAGGTTGCTCAGGCATATGTTTTCCATAAGTCCGTCCTCTCCAAACCCCCTGATAATATTGTTTTCCGTCGGGAAAAGCATAAGATTATCCATTCTGATGTTCTTGATATAACAATCATTCGGCAAGGGTGCTTCTCCGTATGCAACGCATATTTCAACCGGCAGTCTTGCATGAATGTTAAGATTCGAGCATACGATATTTTCCACACTTGAAGCTCTCGTTGATGTATCGCTCCACCGACCCAAAATTCCGATTCCGCCCCATGTCGGCGCTTCGATCACCATATTTGAAATAGTGCAGTTTCTTATAAGTCCTTTCCCAACGCCTATGCGTATTCCGTAGTCTTTTTCGGCATGAATCACGCAGTTTGTAATTGTTATGTTTTCGCAAACCTTTTCTTTTTTCAGCGGTTCGTAATGACCTCTTAAAGTTATTCCGTCATCACCGGTATCAATTATGCAGTCGCTTACCGTAACTCTTGAACAGCAGTCAATGTCAATTCCGTCATTCGTCCATCTCGGTCGGTCGCCGTGAATTGACAGACCTCTTGCGATTACGTTGTCACAGCCGTGAAAGAACAAATGCCAGTACGGACCGTTTACGATGTTTACGTCCGTCACCCTCACGTTTTTACATTCGCAGATAAAAATCATCTGACCGGGACGTTCGTCATTCGGCACATAATCGCCGTATTCATAAGTATTGCTTTCGTTCATCCAATAGTCACCCTGACCGTCAATCGTTCCGCGTCCCTCGATAACAATGTTTTCCTGCTCCACCGCCGTTATCAGATGTGCTCCGGTGACGTGTTCCGACACGAATACCGCATTTTGAGGGCAGAAATCGTCCGCATTGTAGTCCTCTCTGCGGTGACTTCCTCTCAAAACACTCCCTATTGCCAAATGCAAGCCGCCGTTGCTCTTTAAATACAATGTTCCGATTTTGTATATGCCCTCCGGCACATAAACCATTCCGCCGTCATCAATAGCTTTTTGAAATGCGGCGGTATCGAGCGTTTCGCCGTCGCCGACTGCTCCGTAATCCTTTACGTTTCTCATCATTCTTACTCCCTTTCATCAGCTTTTTTAATTGACAAGTTATAATTATAATGCTATTATATATATAATAACCTTAATATTCTATCATATTTCGGCTGATAATTATAATTATTCTGCTGTTATTATAAAGGAGATACAATCATGCGCGGCGTAAAGCAAAACATAATATACAGCGGCTGTTTTCCGTTTCAAATAATATACTCAAAAAATCCGCAGAGAATGAACGCTCACTGGCATTCCCAGATTGAGTTTATGTTTTTTTACGAAACAGACGGCTGTGAATATCAGTGCAGGGACAAAAAAATAATGGTTCAAAAAAATGACCTTATAATTGCAAACTCTGCGGAAATACATGAATGTCTTGATTTCGGCAATTCGGTCGTTTGCTGTATCATTGCCGATTTAAAAATGCTCGGGGAGTTTTCGGGAATCACTTTTGAAAACCTTGTACGAAACGACAGTGAAATAACTGCGGCTTTCAGCAAAATAATAGCTTCCGCAGATAAAAAGACTTTTAATATGATATGCGCAAGCTGTATTTACAATATTTTTTCGGCATTGACCGAAAAATACTCTGTCGGTGATATATCTGAAAAGCAGTCGGCAAAAAGGTCGGAAATTCACAAAACAATCCAAGAAGTTCTGAGTTATATCGAAAACAATCTTTCCGACAATCTTGAAGTAAAAACGCTTTCCGCCAAGGCTCATCTCAGTACCGGAAGGTTTTGCCATGTATTTAAAACCTGCACCGGTGTAAGCCCTGCCGAATACGTTGAAAAGGCAAGGCTTTCATATGCCGTAAAACTTCTTTCGGAAACCTCTTCGGGAATCTGTGAAATCGCTTATTGTTGCGGTTTTTCCGACCACAGCTATTTTTCCCATAGGTTTAAAAAGTATATCGGCATTTCACCGAGTGAATACAGAAAAATCACACCGTGACGTCCGCCGTACAAATGCACCGCCTCATTCTTACGACCTTTTTTTCAAAAACGAGCTTGTACGGCTTGCTTTGAAATCAAAAACCCATGCCGCAAAGCACACCCTTTGCGGCACAAGTTTTTTCTCTCAAATATTAAAAATTTTAGATATTACGGACGCAATTATAATCCAAACAATAGCCAGCGGAGGACACGCAGCCAATAATATAAGACCCGGAATCAGAAACCATGCCGGGAAATCAAAATCGTCACCCTTCAACTGTCTCACCTACCGTTTCAAAAGCGTTTTTAAACACACACTCAACGTGCAGCATACCGTCATTCGTTGAATCTATGCTGACAATATCGGCATAGTAAACGTTGTCCCTTTCCTGCCCTCTCACATCCCAAACGTATGTATCTGCCGTAACACAAATTTGGCGGTATGCCGTATCATATTCTATTTCCGCATTTTCATACTTTTTGTAAAAATCCTCATAAAGCCTTGCCGCCTTTTCGGATCATCAAAATGTTTTTCCTTGTAAAAGGCTTGTTCCCCCTCGCTGAAAATAAAGCTTTTTCCGCATTTTACGCAACGTAATTCTTTGTTTGCCATTTTTCAATCTCTCCTTTGTTCGTTAATTTTTCGACCGTATGCGGCAAGCGTGGCTCTGTATCACCTCCTTTCATCTGTGCTTGCCGTTGTTTTGCTCTATATATATATATATGGAATGGGTGGGAGTGTCGGCTGTTTGCCGTCCCTGTTCGCCCTGTGGGTTCGGCTTGCTGTGTGCTTGCCGTTGTTGCACCCTATATATATAGTACTGGGTGGTCGGTATCGGCTCATACCCCAAATCAGCAAAAAATCCATATATAGCATTACAACTCTTATGTACTGCTATATATGGTATATAAATCAAAACATTTCCTTATTCTTACATTTTTATTACTTTTATGTAACAAAAAAAACAGGCTACCGTAAGATAGCCCATTTAATACACATTCACTCATTAACCGCCTCATCGTCAGCCTCGCGGTTCTCGCAGATAACATGAAGCTTAGCCGCGACTGCGGTCATATCGTCGGCGGTACGGGGATATATTTTTTTCCTTGCGCTTGCGACAATGCTTTTTGCCGTTTCCTCAACTGAAAGTCCCTCCATAGTCATAAAACGTTTAATCCATTCGCCTCTCAACATTCCGTACCCCGCCTCGCTAACTCCGTCCGAAACCATGATAATCAAATCGCCGTCCGCAAGCATCAATTCGGCATTTTCGGGGTGAATTTCTTCCACAACTCCTGCCGGCAGACCCTTTGCGCTTATTGTTACCGTTTCACCGTTTGTTCTTACAAAGCTTTGAGCGCCGCCGATTTTAACGAACTCGCATTTTCCTGAACGCAAGTCTATTTCGCACAAATCTATCGTAGAGAATCCCTCTCTGTCCATTTTGAGCGCAAGGGTGGAATTTATGAGGTTGAGTGCGGCATTTTTTGTAAAGCCTGCTTTTAAAAATCCACCCAGAAGCTCTGCGGTCATTCGGCTTTCCCTCGACGCGTCGCAGCCGCTGCCCATGCCGTCACACAAAATTATATAGTACTTGCTCTTATCCGTTTCAAAATGAATAACCGTATCCCCCGACACCGGTTCATCGTCCTTTTCCTTTTGAAACACGGATATTTCAAGCTCAAAGCTTGAATCGGTTACAAGCTTTCTGATTTCATTGTTTTTGCAAAATGCGTTCCTCAGCTTCACTCCAAGCACCTCCGAAGCTATTGTGCATATTTTTTCCGAATCGTTTTCAGAACCCGGAGCAAAGAAAACCTCATAATATCCCTCACTATCCTTTATTACGTTTAAA
The DNA here is from genome assembly GCA_934462715.1 of uncultured Clostridia bacterium. Lineage (GTDB taxonomy): Bacteria > Bacillota > Clostridia > UBA1381 > UBA1381 > RGIG1988. Next base: position 25,390 of record CAKSIJ010000003.1, on the reverse strand, counting down.
TCCCTTAAATATAAGTCCTCTCTTGTACAGCAATTGACTATTTGTTTTTCTTTCTGCTCATCAAAAAAGAAATTTCCCTCGATTTCTTTCGACAGCCTGCTGATGATTTTTGAAATTTCAACATACTGGTTTGAAAACAAACGTCTTTCTCCGTTTCTTGCGCCCTTGTTCAAGCCGTCCTGCTTTGTTATTTCATACACATGGTTAAACTCATTCAAAAAAAGCTCCGGCTGTATGCAGCGCTGGGTAAAAATCAAGGGCGCCTCATGAATATCGCACCGACCCTTGTTTCCGATTGTGTTGTAGATTTCAAACATATACTTGTAAGTATCGTTAAAATTTTTGTGCCAGCAATCATTTCTTCTGGTGCATTCGGAGCAGATTCTTTCGGCTGTTTCGTCAAAAATCTTTGACGGGTTATCCGAGTCAAGCTCATAGGCTCTCTGAAAGCTTCCGGTAAACTGTCTTGAAAATTCCGAAAACGTGTTTGAAACCGAGTCAAGCTCCTCCGTTATGTATTCCTTGATTCTGAAATCCCGTCTGCGGTTATCGGGTTTTAAGGAATTTGCGAGGAAAATCCCCGTTTTTTGGTGAAATCTCAGCGGAACAAACGCAAAGACCGCCGTTGCGAAAAATATATCAATCAGCGAAACAGGCATATAGGAGCTGTCCCCCATGAAAAGCATGCACACAGTTATTCCTGTCAGGAAGCCTATTGAAGCGCCGACCTGTCCGAAATGTTTGAATACGGCGGCGAAAAATGCACTTACCGCAAAAACCGTCCCCGCGGTCAGTGCCGCCGGAGTTTCGACGCAGCCGAGTATTCCGCACACCAACGCAAACAAAACGGACACCGAATAATCGGAATACATTGTTATGCACAATACAAGATATATCCCCAGTATTGTTCTCAAATCTGCCGAAAACGGAAGCGGAATCCCCGAAAGTCCGAGCATGACCACACCTATGGCGGCAATCAGCGAAAACGATTCCGCTTTAGGCGGCACTTCATTTTTATTTTTTTCCTTTAGCAGCCTGTCCGAATTGAAAAAAATCACGCATCCGGCAAATCCGGCAATTGCCTCCGCCGCAAGCGATAAAGCTCCGATCAGAGTACCGCCCGTAATTACCTGCTTACAAATTCCGCAGATAATCAGCGCACCGGCGCAAACCGCCGCCGTCTTATATCTGTTTACCTCCTTTGCGGACAATGCCTTATAAATCCACAGCATAAATGCCGCCGCAAGGTATTGTACCATATTTCCTCCCGACAAAAACGCACCTGCCGCAAGAACCGGTATGTACAAATATGCCGCTCCTGCGTCGCACGCCGCCGCAAAAAACGCACAGCCGAAAGGAAAACCGCCGAAAATCGGCGCGCGCTGCGCTATCAAAAGAATAGCTGCCCTTGCAAAATCCGTCTTTTCGGGCGCTCTCACAAATCCCCCAATATCAGTTTTTTTTCGGTAAACCCCAATCCTGTTCATAACTGCTCCTCCTTTGTTTTAAGTATCCTCGGGCAATTGCAATACTGTCATTACGCAGCTGCCTGTCCGTTTCTGCCGAAAACGATACCCTCTTATTAAGTGAGCAATATTATAGCACTGTTCTTTTGCGTATTTTGTCGGTTTTTAATTTCGCAAGCAAAGAAAATTATGACGAAATATAACATTTTTTTCACTTTGTTGACATTTTTATTTCTTTTTATTTAATAATATGGAAATATTGGAATAATATTGTTATAATATGCTTTGATAAAAACTGTTATTTTGAATATATTTATCGAAAGGGCTGATATATTTTTATGTGCAAAAGGATTCTTGTTTTTTCGGACACGCACCTGAGCGTTGAGCCGTGTGTCAAAGTTATCGAATCGATTCCGGATATAGATATGATAATACACGCGGGCGACCATTCCACAGACGCCCAAAGGCTTCAAAAGCTTTTTCCCGACATACCGGTCAAATATGTTGACGGAAACTGTGACTTTTCAATTTCGCCGACCGACCTTATTTTTGAAATCTCGGGGAAAACTTTTTTTGTAACTCACGGACACAGATATAATGTCAAATACGAATCCGATTATCAGACTCTCAGAAAAAAAGGTATTGAAGCAGGAGCGGACGTTATAATATTCGGACATACTCACGTTCCGTTCAACGATAAATCGCAGGGATACATTCTGCTCAACCCCGGCAGTATAAAGTTCGGATCAACTTACGGAATTATAGAAATTGAAAATGATAAAATCGGTTCAGCAATCATAAATTGTTGATTTTTGTACTATTTTGACGATTTATATATGAATATGAGCTTTCATTTTTTATTGTTTTGTATATAATGTACAAATCGACAAAAATTTAACCTGTTGGTCAAAAAGTGTGACATTTTCGTTGTAACGCTCATTATTGCTGTGAAAAAATGTCACACTTTTTTACAATCGGTAATTTGTTTGTAATATACGAAAATAAATTTTAATAAAAAAGTAAAAAATCACTTGATTTTACAGTTGTTTTCATGTATAATATTACCTGTAAGATTTTTATTAATGACGAAATAATAATTGAGATTTGTAAACAAGCTTTTGATTATTATTCATCGCATTCAAGATAAAAAGGATGTTGGCGACAACATCCTTTTTATTTCTATTTAGCAGCAGTTACAGTTATTTGAAGAGCCTCCCAGTATTCCGCAGCCGCTGTCGCAGCAGCAGAATATCAGCACTACAATAACAAGTATCCATATCCATGAAGAATCATTATTGTTTCCGCATCCGCCAAATAATCCCATATTAACCTCCATTCCGCCGCCGCACAGGCGGCACAAGCCCAAATGCGAAAAATATGCACCGGCATATTTTCACATCACACCCGTTACATAAATCTAAGCAGAAAATGCATTTTCTGTTTTAAATTATGCCTCAGGAGGTAAATATGTTACAAATCGTTTTCGCTGAAAAGATACATACCGTCATCGGTACGGTGTATATTCAACAAAAAGCTCTTTTGAGGTGTTTTCACAATGCAGTGCCACCCGGTATTGTTTTTGTATATTTTTCCGTGCTCCGAATTTGTATAGTATGAAGAAAGGTAAGCGTCAACCGCCTTATGCTGAGAGGCATATCTCGGTTTGTTGAATATTCCCTCACCCTTTATAAATTCATATGCGCAGGCTGCAAATGCGCCTATCAGTATTGCTTTTTTCCCCGAAAATTTACCGCTCATACGGCTCTCCTCCTTTTTTTGCCTGTTTTTCAAATTGCAGAATTGCATTATTTATGATATTCGTTGTATATTTCTCTTTTTTGAACATTTCTGTCAAGTGCGGCGGACTTAATCGCTTCTTTGCAATTCATGCCCTTTTCGATATAAAAGTCAACGTGCTCGCACACAGTAAGCTTTTCCCACCATTTTTCCTCATCATCATTGTCATCTTCATTTTTTCCCTCAACGACAATCACATATTCACCTCTCGGCTTTTCGGTTTTGAATTTTTCCGTTGCCTCTGAAAGCGTTCCTCTGAAAATTTCCTCGTGAAGCTTTGTAAGCTCTCTTGCAAGCGCTATTCTTCTTTCCTCTCCGAATACCGCTTTCATATCTTCAAGCGTATATGTAAGCTTGTGCGGTGCTTCATAAAAAATCATTGTGTGAGGATCGTTTCTGAGCGATTCGAGATGTTCCTTTCTGTGCCTTTTGTTTACCGAAAGAAATCCCTCAAACGCAAACCTTTTTGCAGGGAGTCCCGAAAGAATCAAAGCGTTCACAGCCGCAACGCAACCAGGTATTGAGGTAACGTTTATACCGTTTTTTATGCAGAGCCTTACAAGATCCTCTCCGGGGTCGGAAATAGCCGGTGTACCCGCGTCCGACACCAACGCAACGTTCTTTCCCTCTTTAAGCTGTGAAATAAGAAATGCGCCCCTTTCAGCCTTATTATGCTCATGGTAGCTGACAAGTGTTTTCTTTATATTCAGATGATTTAAAAGCTTTATGCTCACTCTTGTATCCTCTGCCGCAACCAAGTCCGCAAGCTCCATTGTTTCAACGAATCTCTGCGAAATATCGGCAAGATTGCCTATAGGCGTTGCGCATAAATACAGTGTTCCGTTCATTTTTATAACCATTCCTTTCTGTGTCGTAAGGCACAAAACCGAAGTCTGAAAGAAAATCGTCCGCAAGTAGATGCTTTGCAGCGAGTGGTGCTGTATTCTTATACCTCCCTGCGCAAAAAGTAGTGCTATGGGCGATTTTATTCAGACTTTAATCTCTCCGTTTTCTCTGCCGTAAATAATCTTTAATTCTTCCGTTTCCTCTCCGTTTTCATTGTACAATATAAGCGGCGGCAGAATTTTTACATCGCTTTTTCCCTTGTACAGTCCGTCAATGAGAAAAAGTATCGGCGCTTCTTTTGCATTTTTATGCACAAACCGAAGTCTTTTCGGTTCAATTTCATATTTTCTCATCAAATACATGGCGTCGCATAAGCGTGACGGTCTGTGTACCATAGCGAAATGCCCCGAAACCGAAACAAGCCCCGACGCTGTCCTTATAACGTCCTCCAAAGTACACATCACCTCATGCCTTGAAACAAGCTTGGAATCGCTCTCATTCGGCACTCCGGCACCGGCACGCATATACGGCGGATTGCAGGTCACAAGTCCGAAGCTCCTTTTTCCGTAGTCCGATACGCAGGTTTTTAAATCTCCGCATTTGATAAATATCCGTTTGTCAAGACCGTTCATTTCCACCGATCTTTGTGCCATTCCGGCTATATCCTCCTGTATTTCAATTGCACATATTCTTTCGGCATTTGTCTTTGCACTCAGCAAAAGTGCAACTATACCCGTCCCCGTGCATAGGTCTAAAATACTTTCGCTGTGTATTTCACTTGCGAAATCGGACAGCAAAACTGCGTCGGTTCCAAACTTGAACCCTTTTTTCTTCTGTATTATCTTAAGCTCGTTTATCTGCAAATCATCAAGCTGTTCGTCTTCGTAAATAGTCATTTTCACGCTTTTCCTTTTGATATGTATTTTGTGTCTTAAATCGAGTAATAATACCTGTTTGCGGACGGATTATCAAGCTTTATAAGCTCTCCGCCGGCACCGTTAATAACACATTCGTCACTGTTTTCTGTGGTGAATATTTTTATTCCCGTTTCACTTCTAAGGAATTTATCTATTCCGTAAAGCCTTGCTCCGCCACCGGTCAGAAGTATTCCGTCCTCCATAATGTCAGACTGTAGCGCAGGAGGAGTATCCTCCAGAACACCTGTGATAAGCCCTGCAATTTCCTTTACATGAGGAGTTATTATCTCTCTGATTTCCTCAGAATTTATTGTAATGCTTTTTGGCATACCGCTTAATGCGTCGCTTCCGAAAACCTCTGTATTCTTTGAAAGCTCAAACGGATAAACACATCCGATTTCACACTTGACTCTTTCCGCAGTATTTTTTCCTATTATGATTCTGTGTTCTTCTCTTGCATATTTGATAATTTCATCGTCAAGCCTGTTGCCTGCGGTTCGTATGGATTTTTTTATAACCGAAGCTCCTAAGGATATAGAAGCTGCGTCACATCTTCCTCCGCCTATATCAACAATCAGCATACCTCTTGCGAGCGATATATCACAGCCGGACCCCGACGCCGCCGCAAGCGGCGCTTCAATAAGACAGACATCGCGTGCGCCTGCGTCCTTTAACATTCCGCACATTGCCCTTTGCTCAACATCTGTGCTTGACGACGGTACAGACGCAATTATTCTCGGCTTTAATACCGTTTTTTCGTATACGGAGGTCAAAAACTTCTTAATCATTTTTTCCGCCATCGAATAATCGGAAATAGCTCCGTTTTCTATCGGTTTTATAATATCCAGAGCCTTAGGCGCTTTTCCGAGCATTTGCTTTGCTTCGTTTCCTGCCGCTTCAACAGTGTTTGCCGTCCTGTCAAAGGCAATTACCGACGGTTCTTTCAATACTATTCCTTTTCCCTGTACATAAATCAGCGTGGTTTCCGTCCCTATATCGATTGCCATATCCTGTGAAAATGTATTGTTCAACAAATAATTAATATTCATACTGTTATCCTTTCATTTATACCCATTTTATTTAAATTCAATCAGTATTCTGTAATCATATTGGTTATATTTTATAACATATTTATCAAAAAATCAATATACAGTTATAAAACTTAATAAAATTTTAATTTGTACGGCAATTTCAAATCAATTTTCCGGCTTAATTCTGCATATACCGGTTTCTGTACTTCCCCGGCTGTACGCCCCACTCCTTTAAAAATACTCTGTCAAAATAGTAAACCGAATTGAATCCGCATTTCAGGGCTATTTCCGAAATCGGCACAGATGCCGAAACGAGCATTTGTCTTGCCTTATTAAGCCGGTATAAGCTTATATATCTTATCGGCGGCATATGATATACTTTAAAAAATATTCTCCTGAAATGCCCCTCGCTCAATCCGCATATTTCCGACAGTTCGGAAACGGTCAGTTCGGGATCGGAATAATTTTCCGAAAAATATTTCATTGCTCTTTCGAGCCGTTTTTTTCTTGCTTCGGGAACATAATCAAACGCAGCTTCACGCACCAATGCCGCATATATTTCATAAATCAGCGATTTGCAGATGATTTTATCGGAGAAATTGCCGAAGCTCCACAGCTTCAGCATTTTGGAAAATGTACCCTCAAGTCCCGCAATTGCATTTCCGCTGTATGCGCCGCTTTCTTTCTCCCGTTCATCATCAAACAAAAAATCCGTATATATGAATCCGTACTCAAATTCATTTATATGTATATCATATGTGCTGTCTTTTGAAAGATAAAAAACATCTCCTTTTTTTACGGTAAATGACTTCTCTTTAAAGGTATATGCCGCGCTTCCCGATAAAACATAAATAAATCCGTCATTTTCTCTCTTTTCACAGTGAACATTTCTGCAAGGTATTATTCCTTGAGTAACGTCAATTATCTTTTTTATATTTAATTCCTTATCATTTATTTTCATAACCGCAGACATGAAAGAATCGGAATCATGCCCGGCAAACACCTCTTTTCAGCTTTTATTCCATTATATCACACTATCCGTAATAATGCAATGGCACAGCAAAAAAATGTTTGAAAAGTATTATTTGCTTGATTACTGCATTTACATTTTTGTTGAGATGTGCTATACTCCGATTTATAATAAATCGTAAAATTCTAATTATACAATTACTTATATTTAACATATTAAAGGAGCTGATATTATGTGGAATGAATTTGAAAAGTACAAATCAGAGCTGTCAGAACAGTATTCTTCCCCTGTATGGCAAGGCTGTATAGATACGGAACAGCTTAAAACAGACTCAAATAAAATACTTTACGGCGACGGTGACATACCCTCCAAAAAGGCCCGTGCAATTGCTTATATCTTAGAAAATACTCCAATATGCATAACAGAGCATGACTTTTTTCAGGATCAGATGAATCACGCAAATATAATGCTTGAATTTTTAAACGACCGCGTATGGTCGGTAATATGTGAAACGGTCGGCGGCGATTCTTATTCGGAAGCATATCAAAGCGGAACGGCAACGCCCGTTATGGATTTCGGGCATATAGCTCCCGACTGGGATTTTCTTATGAAAAACGGCATTGTCGGAGTGCTTAAAAGACTGCGGCACTATAAAGACATTAACGATAAATCAAAGCAGCCGTTTTATGATAATTCCATACTTGTGTATGAAGCGATAATAACATACATCAACCGTCTGGCAAACGCCGCCGAAAAGTATAAAACCGATAAAATGAGGTTTTGTGCGGATAATTTAAGACAGCTTACAGTATCCGCACCTCAAAACCTTGCTCAGGCTATGCAGCTGACATTTTTGATTTACTTTATACAATGGAAGCTCGATACAACCCAAATCCGTTCTCTCGGCGGCATTGACAGGCTTTATTATCCGTTTTTTAAAAGAGATACCGAAAATAAAACCTTCACAATCGAACAGGTACGAGAGCTTACCGATGATTTTCTTTGGAAAATAAACGCAATGAGGGTCACTGCCAATACGCCGTTCAACATATGCGGAAAAGATGAAAACGGCTCGGGAAACGAATATACATTGCTTTTGCTTGAAGAATACCAAAAGCTTAATATTTTCGATCCGAAAATGCACCTTTTATACTATAAAGATACGAACAAGGAGATTATAAACCGTATTCTCAAAATGATCCGCAGCGGAAATAACAGCTTTGTATTTATAAATGCTGACACCGCCGAAAAGGCTCTTTGCAAGATAGGAATCGAGCCCCAAGACGCACAGCGGCTTACGGTTTTCGGCTGCTACGAGGTTTCGGCAGAGGGCAATGAAGTCCCATGTACCTGCGCTTCTTATTCCAATATGGCAAAAGCCGTTGAATATGTTTTCACAAACGGCATGGATTCTTCTGTAAATACTCAACTCGGAGTAAAAACAGGAGAAGATTTCAAAAGCTTTGACGATTTCATGAGCGCAATAAAAACCCAGCTTAAAACCATAGCCGATATACCGATGAAGCTTATTAGCAGATATGAGCCTTTTTACAACATCGTATGCCCCTCTCCGGTTATGTCCGCATCATATCAATGCAGCTGCGAAAGAGGGCTCGACCTGTACAGCGGCGGTGCGAAATACAGCAACTCATCAATTATCGGAGTCGGCATTGCCACGCTTGCGGACAGTTGTGCCGCCGTTAAAAAAATTGTATTTACGGATAAAATAATCAGCTTTTCCGAATTGAAGCAAGCCTTGCTTTCAAATTGGAACGGATTTTCAAGAATACAAAACATCTGTAAAACGCTCTGCCCAAAATACGGAAATAACGATAATGAAGCTGATTCCATTGCAATCGAACTTGCAAAATGCTTTGCCGATCACATCAACTTAAAGCCTAACGGCAGAGGCGGTGTATTCAGATGTGCGCTTTTCTCGGTTGATACAAGATTTCAATTCGGAGAAAAAACCTGCGCAACTCCCGACGGACGATTTTCGGGTGATGCACTTTCCAAAAATGCCGCCGCTTCAATAGGTCAGGATAAAAACGGCGTAACATCGCTGATAAATTCTGCTCTAAAGCTGAATATGACCGATTTCCCGGGCGGCTGCGTTGCCGATATTGTTCTGCACAGCTCGGCGGTTGCCGGTGATGACGGAATGTTTGCTTTTCAAAGCCTTTTGCAAACCTATATGAATCAGGGCGGTGCGTCAATTCATTTTAATGTGCTTGACCCGAAAAGTCTGATTGCCGCTCAAAAAGAACCCGAAAAATACAGAAATCTGCAAATACGCTTGTGCGGCTGGAATGTTCGTTTTGTCGATTTAAGCAAGAAAGAGCAGGACGAATTTATTCTGCAAGCTTCTGCGGAACAATAATACCCGAAAGTAATGTGTAACATAAAAAATATGCTGCACATCTTTCTCACGTTGAGATTTGCAGCCGCCGTACGATGGCAGAATGGAGATTAATATGAAAGGTATGATTTTTGATATAAAGCGTTTTGCGGTGCATGACGGTGACGGAATACGGACAACGGTCTTTTTTAAAGGCTGTCCTCTGAAATGCAAATGGTGTCATAATCCCGAGGGTATGAATTTCAAGCCCGAAACCGCATTTTATTCCGACAGATGTATCTCATGCGGAGAATGTGCGCCGGTATGTCCCCAAAATGCTCACTCAATTAACAACGGTATTCACAAATATGACCGCTCTTTATGCCGCAGCTGCGGTATATGTGAACAGCATTGCCCGAGCGGCGCTATGAAATCATACGGCAAAGAAACAACCGAAGATGAATTACTATCCGTTTTGCTCGAAGATAAAGCATTTTATGATAATTCCGGCGGAGGTGTAACCTTATCGGGCGGAGAATGTTTGCTTCAAGCCGATTTTTGCGCCGTTCTTCTGAAAAAGCTAAAGGAAAATAACATACATACCGCAGTTGATACCTGCGGATATGCCCCGCCGGAATCGCTTGACAATGTAATTCCTTACACCGATGTTTTTCTTTATGATATTAAAGCCTTTGACGAGGACTGCCACATAAAATGCACCGGCAAATCCAATAAAATAATACTTGATAATTTACGGTATATTTCTTCCGTAAAAATCCCTGTGGAAATACGCTATCCGTTTGTACCGGGCTTCAATTCCGATCAAGCGGATAAGATTGCCGCATTTCTATCCGAATTTGATAATATAGTAAAGGTTAAAGTACTTCTGTGTCATAGCTTATCCGCATCTAAGTATAACGCGCTCGGCATAACAGATACACAGCCCTGCATTACTCCGTCAAAAAATGAAATATTTAACGCTGAAAAAATTTTTAAGCGTTACGGTTTCTGATACCGTTTTGAAAAAATCTCAATATAATCATGAGTTATCATCGGGTGAAATTTTGTCCTCGTGACCAACCGGCACACAGCAAATTTTTTTAAAATCGCCAATACTCTGCACCCCCGGCTTTCGACAAAAACCAAAGCATATAACAACGCAAAAACGGAGACTGCCCTCAGGCAGCCTCCGCTGTAATTTCTTAATCTGTAAGCTTAAGCCGAGTAAACACTGCACTGTGTCTTATCTCTGCCCTTTCTTTCAAACTTAACTCTGCCGTCTATAAGAGCGAACAATGTATCGTCACTGCCGATACCAACGTTGTTTCCCGGATGGATTTTTGTTCCGCGCTGTCTTACAAGGATATTTCCTGCGAGTACAGCCTGTCCGTCAGCCCTCTTAACGCCCAGTCTTTTGGACTCTGAATCACGGCCGTTCTTTGTACTACCCATACCTTTTTTATGAGCCATTTAAAACACCTCTGCTTTCTGAATAATGTACTTTGAAAATTTAATTTGTTTCATCAACGGGCAAGAATCTGCAATTACGCATTGATCTTTTCGATTGTAACCTTTGTGTAAGGCTGTCTATGACCTTTCTTTTTACGCTCGTTTTTCTTTCTCTTCATCTTGAAAACATAAATTTTCTTTGATTTGCCCTGCTTTTCAACCTTAGCTGTAACAGTAGCACCCTCAACAGCCGGTGTACCTACAGTAACGTTTTCACCGTCAGCAACAACCAATACCTTGTCGAATTTTACTTCTTCGCCTTCAGCAACGTCGAGCTTTTCAATGAAAATAACATCACCCTCGGAAACCTTATACTGCTTTCCGCCTGTTTCAATAACTGCGTACATTAAACACACCTCCTTATTATTATGAAGTCACGCTATCATGGGTATTGTATAACAAATTTATAACCCACTCTATGCGGATGCTATAATATTATAACAGAATCACAACGGTTTGTCAAGATAAAATTCCAAAAAATATCGCCGAAAATGATAAATTTTGCAGAAATCCAGTTCCTCAGACAAAAAAAGTATGACTCCCGAAGCAGTCATACTACGAAGAGTCATACAGTAAGTCAATTTTAAATTAAAGCCGGATATTATTCCTCATCGGGCATATCCCAATTGTGATAGATATTCTGAACGTCGTCGCTGTCCTCAAGCGTATCGAGCATTCTCTGCATTTTTGTAACGGAATCCTCATCGGTCAGCTCAACCATAGTCTGAGGAACCATAGTAACCTCGGCAGAAGCAAACTCATACTTATTTTCAAGTGCATCTCTTACCGCATGGAAATCCTCGGGTGCCGTTATTATTTCATAACAATCCTCTTCCACCGAAATATCCTCAGCTCCCGCTTCAAGTGCGTCCATAGTAATCTCGTCCTCGTCCACGCCGTCCTTTTCAACAACGATTACGCCCTTTTTGTCAAACATAAAGCTTACGCAGCCGGTTTGTCCCATATTTCCGCCGAACTTGTCAAACGCATGGCGCACATCGGCAGCGGTTCTGTTTCTATTATCGGTAAGCGCTTCAACGATTACGGCAACACCGTTAGGACCGTAGCCTTCGTATGAAATATTTTCATAGTTATCTGTTTCGTTATCTCCGGCAGCCTTTTTGATTGTTCTTTGGATATTGTCATTCGGCATATTTGCGGCTCTGCCCTTTGCAATAACGTCCTTCAAGCTTGAATTGTTGTTGGGATCGGGTCCGCCTGCCTTAACGGCAACAACAATTTCTCTTGCAATTTTCGTGAAAATCTTTGCTCTCTGAGCGTCATTTGCACCCTTTTTACGTTTGATCGTACTCCATTTTGAATGTCCAGACATTTTAAATTCAATCCTTTCCGCTTAAAAAACCGGAATATCTGCAATCAATTATTCCGGTTTATATTTATAGTTTTATTCTTCGGTGCTGTCGCTTTCAGCCATACTGTTTGCATAGCTTTCATAGCTTGAATGTTTGTGCGTATTATGCGGTCTGCTGTAAGACGATGTAGTATGCTCCTGTGAAGAATAATTTGTTCTTCTGCTGCGGTAATACGGCTTTGCAGGCTGATTCTTCGGAGCTATAATAACCTTTCTGTACGGCTCGTCACCAACAGAATACGTTGTAACAGTTTCGCTGTTTTGCAGATTGAAGTGTATAATTCTTCTCTCATACGGATTCATCGGCTCAAGAGTGTACTTTTTACCTGTTTTTGCAACCTTATCCGCAAGTCTTTCGGAAAGTGCTTTCAGCGATTCAACACGTTTTTCTCTGTAATTTTCGGTATCCAGAGTTACCTTATAATAATCCTCGTTTCCGCGGTTTACAACAAGCGAGGTCAAATACTGCAAGCTGTCGAGCGTATCTCCGCGTTTACCTATAACTATACCCATATTGTCGCCCGAAAGATCTATGAGAAGATTATCTCCGTCATATTTCGTGGTTATATCAACAGTAATATTCATGTCCGCAAAAATCTTTTCCAAAAATTTCTTTGCTCTGTATGACGGTATATCCTTAACCCTTGCAATTATCTTAGCGTCCTTTGAACCGATTCCCAAAAATCCCTTTGTGCCTTCTTCAACAATCTCTATTTCTGCTTCAGCTTCTGTCAGACCAAGCTCGCTGAGCGCAAGCTCTTTAGCTTCATTTACGCTTTTTGCCGTTTTTTCTGTTTGTGTTTCTAACTTTAACAACGTAATCATCCTCCTTGTTATCAAAATATTTATTTAATATATACTGCTGTCCCATTTGAATAAGGTTTGCCGCAATCCAGTAAACACCCATACCCGACGGAAGAGTAAAAGCAAAAAATCCCGTCATTATCGGCATCATCATATTCATTGTTTTGGACATTTGCGCCGCCTGGTTATCCGATTGAGTCTGTCCGCTCATTTTTTGAGTCTGATACATTGACAGCCATGTTGTAAAAATCGCAAGCGCAGGGATAATCAAAAGAGCTATAGTTCCCATTTGTGAAAAATCACCCTGTGTAAGATAGGTAATTGCTTTTGACGGCAATTCCGCAAGATTCAAACCGAGAAAATTGAAATTAATGCTCCATGCCTCGGCTGCGTCAAGCACCTTTTCACTCCAGGTTGCAAGCTGTATCTGTCCTATACCGAAAAGCTTTTCTGCGTTATAGCCGGCAAACGAACCCAATTCCTCCGGGAACTTTTCGGTCATCAGCGCTATTATGTTATTGATTTTATCAACAACAGCCGGATCGTTTATATTTATGTGCAATAAATATCTCAGCGGACTTCTTATAACGTTATACAGACCGATCAGTATCGGGAACTGAACCAGCATAGGCAGACAGCCGCCCGTCATGCTTACTCCGTTATCCTTGTAAAGCTTCATCATCTCCGTTTGCAGCTTCTGCTGATCGTTTGCATACTTTTTCTGCAATTCCGCAAGTATCGGCTGAATTTTCTGCTGTTTCTTCATTGCTTTCTGCGACTTAACGTTAAGCGGCAGAAGTATGATTTTTATAATCACGGTAAAAATAATGATCGACAAGCCGTAATTCTGAACCAGCTTATAAATCATTTCAATTATGTACCCCATGGGTACAGTAATCAAATCAAATATACTCCACATATTTTTCTCTCCAAATAACTATTCAAATGTTTTTAATCAATCAAGAGGATCATAACCGCCCTTGTGCAGCGGATGACATTTCAAAATCCTTTTCAAAGCCTTAAAACCGCCCTTCAGAGCACCGTATTTTTCTATTGCCTGCAATGCATACTGCGAGCAGGTGGGAACAAACCGACAGCAGGCTCCTCCCTTGCAGGGCGAAATATACTTCTGATAAAACCTAATGACTGCAATAAACACCTTTTTCATTATAGCCATTAACTTCCTTTCAAACAAAATCCGGATTTAGTCTTGTTTCTCATATAATCCGAGCTTTTTTGCGGCATACTCAAATTCTTTTTTCACGGCAGGGCATTTTGCATACACCGAACGGCTTCTTGCAACGATAACAATATCATTTCCCGGTTTTATGTTGTTTTCGGTAAGTCTGTAGCTTTCGCGCATCAGTCTTTTTACACGGTTTCTTGCTACCGCCTTGCCCACGGTTTTGCCGCAGGTCAAACCAAGTCTGTTGCCTTTTCTGCCGTTGCGCAGGGTGTAAACAACAATATATTTCCCGGCAAAGCTTTTTCCTCTGTAATAAAGCCGCCTGAAATCCTTATTCAGCTTCATTGCTTCCGTTTTGTTCATCATATTCTCCGTTCCGCCGCTGTCCGGCGGCACAATTCAAGGATAAGAAGCAACATTTATCCGCAAATACCTGCGGATAACAAAAAAGGCAAAAAGCAGAGGCAATGCCTCTTAACTTCTCGCCTCACATTTTCACTTTCTTAAGCTGAAAGCTTCTGTCTTCCTATACGTCTTCTTCTTGATATTATCTTTCTGCCGGATGCAGTTCTCATTCTCTTTCTGAATCCGTGAACTTTACTTCTCTGACGCTTCTTCGGCTGATATGTTCTTTTCACTGTAAGCACCTCCCAGTTATAATAGTAAAATATCGTCAATTCAACAAAATAGACATCAGTCTAATTATATATGGTTATTAGCAGTTTGTCAAGCTTTTTATTATTTTTTTAATCTTTTTGTAATGTTTATACTACTTTTTACGGCATTTTTCCGTCATTTTGCCTCTTTTAACAGCTTTTGAAGCTCTGTTTTGTCAAATGTATATCTGTTGTCGCAAAACTGACAGGTTAATTCCGCACTGCCCTGTTCCCGTATCAGATCTTCAAGCTCGGTTTTTCCTATAGAGATAAGTGCCTTTTCCATTCTTTCCTTTGAACAGTAGCACTTGTATTTCGGCGTAACCGATTTGTTGCTGATGAGCATATCGAAGCCGTCGGTAACGGTGAATAAAATATCCTCGGCACTCATTCCGCTGTCTATCATTGTGGTAACCGGCTTGATTTCCTTTAATATTTCTTCAAGCCTTGCGGCGGTTTCATCGGTCGCTTCGGGCATGAGCTGAAGCATAAAGCCGCCGGCGGCTTTCACGCTCATATCGGGATTTACCAAAACTCCCAGTGCGATTGCTGTCGGAACCTGTTCGCTTTCGGCAAAGTAATAGGTCATATCCTCGGCAATTTCGCCCGTAACGATAGGTACTTGTCCGATGTAGGGTTCTTTCATTCCCAAATCCCTTATAACGCTTAAAAATCCCTTTCCGACAGCCGTTCCCACATCAAGCTTGCCGTTATCCTTTCTCGGAATATCGACATACGGATTTGCAACATATCCTCTGACCTCGGATTTATTGTTGCAGACAGCCACAATATTTCCGAGCGGTCCGTCACCCTTGAATTGTATCGTAACCGAATCATCCGGGTTTTTCAAGCCTGCGCCCATAATTGCCGACATTGTAAGAGTTCTTCCGAGCGCCGCCGTTGCCGTGGGGTATGTTTTATGAATACGCTGTGCCTCGTTTACAAGATCTGTGGTTATGGCGGCGAAAACCCTTATTCCTCCGTCCATAGAATTTCCTCTTAATAATATATCCGACATAAAATCCTCCGTTCGCCCGCTTTTCAGATATTATAAAAGCGGTGTTATTTTCACTTTATCAAAGCCCTTATCTGTACTTCCTTTGTTTCAAACCCTACGTCCCTTTCGTCCGATGTGATTCTGACGGTTACGTTCTGTTCCTCCTCCGACGGATCATAGCTGTCAAGATTCAGCTCAGCTTTAAAATAATTGCTTTGAAGCTTTTCCTCAGGCCCCGATACCCATATCCCGACCTCCTGCTTGGACAGCTCATAAACTCTATTCTTGCTGTTATGTACCGTCATCGGGATTGTGACGAGCTTTTCGGTTTTTTCAAAAACCTCAAGCTCCGCCTTTACTCTTCGCTTATCCTCGGGAAGATAAATTCCGTCCGGAGCGTTGAGATAAAACTCATATTCCTTAGTTCCGACTTCAAGCTCGCCGCTGTACGGTTCGTTTGTGATTTCCGATACGCTTTTGCCCGATTCGTCCTTTATTCCGACCCAAACCTTATCAACCTCCTGTTTTATAAGCTCTGCGGAATACTTTTTGTTCAGATCAAAAGGAACAGTAATATTTATCGGTAATTCACGCTTTTCATACGCTTTGTTTTTGACCTGCATTTTTTCGCTGTCATAAAACAATTTATTTGCGCAGATAATCTCAGAGCCATCGCCGCTTTCAAAGATCAGCGTTCCTGTAACCGAATTGTCCTCGGTAATGTCCTTTACATCGACATATACCGCTGCATGGTCAATGCTGTCTATATCCTTTTTCTCTCCTCTGATTTTTATGCTTTTCTTATCCGGAACGGATTCGATTATATACGAATCGTTTTGTTCGGAATTATTCTGAACAACTCTTACGTCAATTGTTTTTTCCTCTATTTTTTCAATATCAACCTCTATAGACGTTGTTTTTCTCTTTGATATATAAACTGCGTTTGATGGTATATCAAAGGTGGGCTTCAGCTTAAATTCTCCCGAATCTGAAACGCCCGAAACGTCAACAGACGCAGTTATGCTGTCCATA
The DNA here is from genome assembly GCA_934462715.1 of uncultured Clostridia bacterium. Taxonomy (GTDB): domain Bacteria; phylum Bacillota; class Clostridia; order UBA1381; family UBA1381; genus RGIG1988. Next base: position 8,469 of record CAKSIJ010000003.1, on the reverse strand, counting down.
ACACCGATTATATCGCTGCGCTTTCCTCTGACCGTTACCGCCGCTTTCGGTATCGAGGTACGGTTTATAACCATATATCCGTGATCGTTCAGATAGCTTTCTCCGGTCAGCTGTACGTCAATCGAATTTATTGTAACGTCTATCTGCGAATCGTCCGTGTATGTGATGAATATCCATATTATCACCGCAACGAATACCGATACTATTTTTAAAATCAATCTTTTTCTGCTGTTATCCTCGAGTTTCATTTACTTACCCCCTTTAAGAAATGCTTCATTCCGTGTTCGGAGGTATTACCGGGCTTCAATGCACGCATGATTGCGTTTTTCAAGGTCTGACCGTTCAGATTTCTCGTCAGATTGCCGTTAACGGCAACCGATATTTTCCCGGTTTCCTCGCTTACGACTATAACCATTGCGTCGGACGACTCCGACATACCTATTGCCGCTCTGTGCCTTGTTCCCAGCTCCCTTGACAAATTGATATTCGAGGTCAGCGGTAAAAGGCAGCCCGCATAGGATATTCTGTCCCCCCTTATTACAACAGCTCCGTCATGAAGCGGGGTATTAGGAACGAATATATTTTCAAGCAGTGCAGACGTAACCTCCGCATTTATCACCGTTCCGGATTTTAATATATCCCCGAGCTTGGTTTCTCGTTCAAGCACTATAAGCGCACCCGTTTTTGTTGAGGACATATTAACCGTGGCACGGACTATTTCATCGGTCATGTTTTCTATAGAATTTTCCTCACGGCTCTGTCCCGAGAAATCTATAAGCTTTCCGACCTTTGATCTGCCTACGCGTTCAAGCAGACTTCTCAGCTCAGGCTGAAAAATTACAACAACCGAAAACAATCCGACCTGCATTATGTTTTTCAAAAGATAATTTATCGTTCTGAAATTCATCCATGCACTTATCTGCATCAGAACAAACAAAATCGCAATTCCCTTTACAAGCTGTATGGCTCTCGTTTCCCTGAGCATTTTCAGCAGCTGATATATCAGAACGGCAACCAAAACTATGTCAATGATGTCCGTTATTCTGATCAGCTGAATAAATTTTGTAATATAGTCCACTCAAAACACCTCCGATTATCGGTTTTTATGTATAGTTATAAATCGTTTGTCTGTTGATTCTCATCTGACTGCACTGTTTTTTCTATGCAGCTTCTGATTTCATCAAACGAATATCCCTTGTTAACGAAATATCTTGTAACTCTGTCACGGCTTTTTTTCTCAAAATCTCCGTTTAAACGTTTTTTTATTTTTTCGGTCAGCAAGTCCAAATCGTTATCGTCAAGCTCCTCCAGAACAGTATCGATTATTGCTCCGTCAATTCCCTTTGCGTACAGCTCGCTTCTTATGCGGTTTTTTCCGTAACCCTTTAAATGATGCAAATCCCTTGCAAATGCTTCGGCATAATTTTCATCGTTAATCAGCTTATAGCCGGTTAAAAATTCAACTGTTCTTTCGATATTCTCCGATGACGCACCCAATCGGGCAAGCTTATCCGTCAATTCCTTTTCGGAATGATTCCGAAATTCCAGCAAACGCAAAGCCTTTTCCTTTGTATCTTCAAAGGTATCAAGCTGTTTTTTGTTCCTCATCATATTTTTAAAACTCCCCTCTTAACCACTCGCTTTGATATCCGAACACGCTCAAACGTTTGAGTTCTCTGAATTTTTTTGGTTGTATTTTAGTTAAGCTTATATCAAAAGTTTGATTAATTCAACTAAAAAACGAGTTCGTATATCAAAGTGAGTGGTTAGCCTATGGTATTTTTAAATTTTAAAATAATCAAACAGCAGTCCGAAATCCACACCGGCTATGTTTTTATTTTCATACTGCGCAAACAGATTGTGATACCCCGTTTGCAGGCTCTCCGATTCAAAGCCGTATTTCAACGACAGATACGCTTCGAGATATGCCGATAAATGATCGCACCCTCTTATAATCTGTCCGTCGATGGGAGAATACTTTGCATCATTGAATTTGCGGTTTATCTCCTCCGATGTGGTTTTTGTTATCTGACCGTCGATTATAACCTTTGAATCAAATTCGTCCTGCGTAAAGTATTCAAGCTCATTTTTCCACTCATCGGGTACAAGCGGAAAGATGATTTTTTGCATCTGCTCGTCCTCGATTTCCTTGATAAGATTATCAAGACCTTTTACCGAAGCCTTGACGGGGGAAACAATATCTCTTGTCAGAACCTCGGGCAAATCATGGAACAGACCTCCGAAAAAGTTGTTTTCCGCACGCTTATCGCATACGCCGATTTCAAGACCGCACAGATATGACAGAATCGCAACCACAAGCATATGTCCCATTACATATGTAACCGGCATTCTTACCGCTCTCGACCACCGCTGCTGATACCTCAGCTTTCCGATAATTGATAAAAGCTCCTGCAAATCGGGGTCGGTTGCGAATTTCTGGAAGCCGTCAAAGGTGTTGCACGCAGACAGACCTCTCGTAACCTCAGAGCGAACCTGTTCGATTCCGTATGTGTTTGCATTTAAGGGATAGATAACCTTAAACTCCCAGTCGGTTGCATAATAGTGCGCCGCTTTTAAAATCTGTTTTTCCTTTTTGGCATATAAGGGGTTCAGATAATATTCGCACATTTTTTCAAAGAAGCTGCCCTTTAAGCTTTTCAGTCTGTCCTCAAGCTGATTCAGAACCCATTCGTTTATCTGCGCTCCTTTTTCTTTCATCAGTCTGTGATATATCGGCGGCTTGATGTCGGTGAGTATTTCTCTGTGTAAAAACTCGAATATTCCGCCCTCAATCAGAAGATTGGGGTCATAATTTCCATGTCCCTCACATTTTGCAAGCACATACGCATAAAACATTTTATGCGCCTGTTTGTCCAGCTCGGTAAATCCGCAGAAAGGACGAATGTGATCGTTCCACCTTTCTATAGATACCGTATCGTAAATTAAGGATATAAGCGATTTTCTTATCATACCGACACCTCCGTCAATAATAGATTTTTTTAATTGTGTTATCCGAAAATTTCACTGCCCTCAAACGTGTTTGTTATTTGCCCTGCATTTTCGTTCTTCTGCTCCGTGCAGAAAGAAAATGACAGGATATTTTTCTCCGTCAACATAATTGTCCGGAAATCTTACGATGTATGTTAAGCTTTCAAATTTGCGTATTTCGGTTTTCATTTTCATACCCATTTCTCTCCGTGCCGTAAGGCACAAAACTGAAGTCTGAAAGAAAATCGCCCAGAGTGCTGCTTCGCAGCGAGTGGTGCCGTACGGTTTGTACTTCTCACTGCGGTTCGGTCACTGAATGGCTCTGACAATTCACTGAATTGTCATTCACTGCCATTCAGCCGCTGCGCTACCCCGAGCAGAAAGTAGTGCTATGGGCGATTTTACTCAGACTTTTCGGTCCTCTTTGAATATTTTTATTATTCCGAGTATTCTCTTACTCTGTATTCCACTCCTGCGTCCGCTGCAATTTTTCTGCACTTTTCAATAGCGTCTTTGCCTATAACATCAACCACGCTAAGCACAACCTTGGGAACATATTTTTTTGCTTTCTTTGCAAAATCTATCATTTCGTAAAAGCCGTCCTCGCCGTAATCGCAGACGCATATATCGTTATATTTTTTTGCGTTTTCGGCATTCAGGCTTATAGACAGGCAATCAACAAGCCCGAGCATCAGAGGAGTAACGTCCTTTCCGGCAATTCTGTTTGCGTGTCCGTTCGTGTTTATTCTTACTTTGAGGTCTGAATTTTTCTTGATGTAGCGTGCCGTTTCAAGCAAAACGTCAAGCCGCATTGTCGGCTCTCCGAATCCGCAGAACACAACCTCTTTATATCTTTTGTAGTTCTTATCTTCAAGTGCCTTTATCACTTCATCGGCACTCGGTTCATGTTCAAGCCACAAATCTATTCCGTCAACCCCGGACGGCGTGAAGCGTATGCAGAACTTGCATTTATTGGTGCATCTGTTTGTAAGATTCACATACATCTGATTTTGATATTCATATACTATATTCATTGCCGGCATAAATATTCCTCCGTTTCGATTATCGTATGCCTATCGTTTTTTTATTGTATTTTAAAGCATCTTTTTGCATTTTCATAGGTTGCGTTTTCTATTGCTTCAACGCTTACACCCTTGATTTCGGCAAGCTTTTCCGCAACAAGGTACATATATAAGGAACTGTTGCGCTTTCCTCTGTACGGCTCGGGGGTGAGATAAGGGCAATCGGTTTCGGTCAGTATTCTGTCGAGCGGAACAACCGCGGCAGCCTCCTTAGGCTTGACAGACTTTTTAAACGTCAGACTTCCTCCGAACGCAATGTACATTCCGAGGTTCAATATCTCCTTTGCCATTTCTGCGCTTCCCGAATAGCAATGAAACACTCCTCCACACCTTTCGGCATGGCATTGCTTTAATATATCCACGGTATCTGCATGAGCGTCCCTGTCATGAACGATAATAGGCAGATTCAGCTCGCATGCCAACTCAATCTGACGAGCAAACCACTTTTTCTGCAAATCCCTCGGAGAATTATCGTAAAAATAGTCAAGTCCGATTTCTCCGATTGCTTTTATCTTCTCATCTGCCGCATATTTTCTTAAAATCTCAATATCGTTTTCCGTCATATTCTCAACCTCATGCGGATGAACGCCGACAGAGCCGTAAACAAACGGATATTTTCGTGTTAATTCAATAATTGCAGGTATTTCCTCTATTGAAGAACAGGCATTCATTATAAGTCCGACATTGTTCTCCGGCATTGATGACAGCAGAGAATCCCTGTCATCATCGAATTTTTCGTCATTATAATGCGAATGTGAATCAAACAGCATAATCAATCAAACCTTTCAAACCTTTTTACAGGTTAATTATATGTTCCAGAAACATTCCGAAATTATACACTGCAAACAAGCCTATGCAAATGCACGCTCCGAGAGAAAATCCCGTTTTTGTTACGGTCATCGGAATATCCGGCTTTTCAAAATGCTTATCATATTTTGAAAACAGCAAAAACATTACCGGAACAAACAGCACTGCCAGAGCAATGCATATCACAAGCGGAATAATTTCATTTTCCGCAAGCATTGTCATCTGACAAAAACTCAGCAAATTGTTTGCGCAATGCATTATTATTCCCGGTATTACCGATCCGGTGCAAATTCTGAAAATCCCCAGAAGCAAGCCGACGAACAGAATCTGAATAAAGGTTCTCGCTTCAAAATGCAGAAGCGTAAATGCAACCGAGCTTGAAATTAAAGCCGTTGCGATACCGTATTTTCCGAACAGCTTCATAAGCACACCCCTGCACAGAAGCTCCTCCGCAATCGGCGCCGCTATACAAAGTGCCGTAAAGGCAATTATATATTCGCCGGCACCCGACGGAATCAGCATCTGCGACGTTGCCGTTTCCTCGCCGAACAGAGCAATCAGAACTGCCTGAACCGGCAGAGTCAGATATGTTATAAAATACTGTGCTCCGAGCATTGCCGGAATTCCGAGCAAAATTGCTGACGGCTTAACCTTTTTGATTGAAATGATTTCCCTTATCGGTACCGCCGGTGCGTCTTTTTTTTCGGCAAGACGAATATATAATATTCCGAGCGCCGACGGAATCAGCAAAGCAAGCTCACCCAGAATCGAAACGGTATATTCCGCAATTGCATTGTCACCGTCCGCAATCCAACCGATAAACGGAATGGGAACAACGGTCATCAGTACTATTGTAAGTATTATAAGCCACCAACCGACCTGAAAACCTTTATTCACAAGCCTGCACCCCGCTTTCCGTAATCAGAAAATCCATATTAATATCATGCTCCTCGCCAATAAAGCCGCCGCAAATCTGATAATCATAGCAAAATCCGATTTTAACCGCACCGAGATTTTTTAAAAACCCGTCATAGCAGCCCTTTCCGAAGCCTATCCTTGCGCCGTTCCTCCCGAAAGCTATTCCGGGTACAATTACAACGTCAATGTCCGATACGTCGGCTTTGCTTGTAGCTTCAGGTTCCATAACCGAAAAAGCACCGATGTGAAATCCGCCGGTATTATTCACATAATAAGGCGTAATCTCACCCGTTTTCTCATCTGTAACCGGATAGACCAGCCTTTTTTTATCGCCGGCGGCTTTCTGTGCGATAACCGAGGTATCGGTTTCGTTTCCGAGCGGATAATAAAGCATTATTGTTTCGGCATTTTTATAAAGCTGTGAAGAAAGAAATGCGTTCTGAGCAAGTCCGCTCTTTTCCGCGGCTTCCTCCTTACTCATTGCCCTTCTTTTGTTTTTGTTGGCTGTCCGTATTTCGCTTTTCATCAATACTGCATATCTCTCCTGAGCTTATCCGACAATTCCTTGCCCTTTAGCTTTTCAACAATTTTCAATCCGAACTCGCCGGCTGCGCCCGCGCCCCTGCCGGTTATAAATTTTCCGTCCGCAACGGCTTTTTCTCCGGTCAGCTGCGCACCCGTCATATATTGCTCAAATCCCGGGAAACAAGTTGCTTTTTTACCGCTGAGCAAGCCTTTTTTACCGAGAATTGAGGGAGAAGCACATATTGCCGCTATGTAAAGTCCGTTTTCGCAGGCATAATCGATCAGCTCGTGTACGCGCACGTCGGAATCGAGATTTGTATGTCCCGGACCTCCGGGCAGCATTAAAAGCTCCATATCCTTTTTAACCAGTTCGTTTACCGATATATCCGCCTTAACCGTTATACCGTGTGCGCCCTCAACATATTTGTTGTCCTGCAAGCTTACCAGAGTCACTCCCAGACCGGCTCTTTTCATTATATCCACCGGTTCGATTGCCTCTGTTTCCTCAAACCCTTCCGCAAGTATTACGTATATCATGTTCATTCCTCCGCATTGATGTCTTTGTCTTATTTTCGTAATTAAATATATTAAAAATACAGCATATTTATAAAATTATTTTTCTTTTCAAACAGCACGGATACAGCCTTTATATTTCCGGTGAGCAAGCCCTGCTTCATCGCTTCTTCGGGGCTTATGTACCCGAAAAGGAGCATTGTAAGCGTACCTATGTCGGCAACCGCTTCGGGTTCCTCCGAGGTTTCTTCAACGCTGTCTTTGGAAATGCAAAAGGTTCTGTTGTTGTCCTCAAGAAGTCTGTCAACCACACCGAGCTTTACCGTTCCCTCAATGTCTGCGGCACATTCCAAAAGTGCTTCCTTTACATTGTTTATTCTCGCCATTACGAACGGATAGACCGCTATCGGATTCCTGTTGTCGCAAAAATCAAGGTATGACAAATCATTCATATCTGTTTTTACCGTTATTTTCCCGACGCTCAGCTCATGCCCTTTTATATATCCCATTAAGCTTTCATATGTGATTCTGTCATCATATGCCATTTCATATATTCCCATTATTCCGTCATGAACCACATAAAGAATATATCCGCACGCTTCGGCGTTATTGTTATAGGCAATTGCCGTCTTTCCGCCGAAGTTTGCGGTCAAATCCTCCAAAATCAGCTTCCATGCTTCTTCATCTCTGATTACATATCCGTTTTTGTCTGTCATATACCTTTCGTATATTCCGTTAAGCTCCTCTATGATCTTTGGACTTATTTTGTGTCTTTCGATTCTGTGGCGAACCGAAAATCCCGGAATTGCTTCGGGCGTGAGCGTGTATTGCTTAAAGCTGTAGCAGATTCTGAATCCGTATTTTTCATAAAAAGAATATTTGTGCGGAATCAAAAAGCTTATCGGAATATCCTTTGAATTTATCGTAAGCAGCGTGTCCGCCAGCAGCTGTCTTGAAAAAGCCTCCGACGCATATTCGGGCAGAGTTACTGTCCCTGCGATATATGCCGCAGACACACTTTTTTCTCCGAGCGACAATTGATAAGGAATAAATCCCGAGCTTGCGGCAATCGTATCGTCCTCGGTTACAACAATACTGTTCTGAGAATAAAAGGCTCTGTTAAAAAACCAGTCGCAAAAATTCTGTGACAGTCCGTAGTAGTCTTTCCACATTTCTCTGATTGCCTTAATGTCGGATTTTTGAGCTATTCTTGTGTTCATTCTGTGCTTTGCTCCTTTCCTGCGGTGTTTATATCATTTGCAAGCTATGTATATTTGTATCCATTGTATCACCTTATATTATACCACTTTGCCGCCGCCAAAACAACAATTGTTTATAAAATGATTTGAAAATGAAATATTAGAAATATTCTTAAATGCCTTGTAACAGTGAAGTATATTTATGATTCGGGTTCCGCATAACGGCAATATGTGAATATTTCGCATACACGCAAGAAAATGCGTGCAGATTGCCGTTGGGCGGAGCGCAGTCGTATGTTAATACTTCAAACTCCGCACAATGGCGAGATGTGCGTATTTCGCATACACGCAAGAAAATGTGTGCAGATTGCCGTTGGGCGGAGCGCAGTCGTATGTTGATACTTCAAGCTCCGCACAATGGTGAGATGTGCGTATTT
>CAKSIJ010000002.1 GCA_934462715.1 uncultured Clostridia bacterium | reverse complement strand
GTAAAAAGTCCTGTGAGTACTTAATACCAAAAAATGTTATTAATACAAAGCTGACTGCCATTAATAAATAAGAATATTTTGGCACCTCCGACAGTTTTTTGTTTATGCAATATTAGTATTTATCAGACGGCATATCTGTATTGTTTTCAGAAGCTGTCATTAACTATATTCGGAATGGTAATCGTAACGGTTGTGAAGCTGCTTTCGGATTTTATATCACAGCCGTAGTTTTGACCGAAAAGAAGCTGTATTCTGTGGTGAAGATTTCTAAGACCTATATGCTTGCTTTGAATATCTTCATTAATCATTTCCGCACGAATTTGTGCGAGCTTTTCGGGAGGTATCTGAGGTCCGTTATCAATAACCGAGATGACGGTTGTATTATCATCGGACGAAATGCTGACCTCTATATACGGTTCTCTTTCACGCTGTTTTAATGCGCCGTATTTGAAAGCGTTTTCCAAAACCGGCTGCAATATCATTTTAAGTACCTTTTTATCCGAAACGGAGCCGCTTATATTCCATACTGTTTTTACTGCATTTTTGTGTTTCAGATTTTCAATTACAACATATTTTTTAGATATTTCAATTTCTTCGCTTATCGGCACAAGATAGTGGTCGGTGTCGAGAGAATAGCGCAATATTTCCGAAAGATTATCTATCATGGTTATAATCGGAGTATCCTCATAGTCCTTTTCAAGCACATAGCATGAAATGAGGTTCAGTGTGTTAAAAAGAAAGTGCGGATTTAATTGCGTCTGCAAAGCAATCGACTGTGACCTGCGGAGCTTTGATATTTTCCCGGAAAGCTCATATTCGAGGTTTTTGCTGTGCTGCACATTGTCGAGTATAAAGTTTGTAAGGGTGACAAGCTCGTTTGCGTTTTGTTTGTCGTTATTTTGAAAATTACTCAGCGATACAACCTGAACGATTGATTCGTAAAGCTTGAATGAAGCGACAAAGGTAATCAGCAGCATCATTATTACCGAGAGCAGCAAAAACAGAAGCGATGTTCTTAAAGGTACAATTAATTGCGCACGGTACTCGCTTTTCGGAATACAATGAAAAACCGTCATATTTTCGTAATCAACCTTTGATTGAGAAAATATTGCTCTGCGCATGAGCTGCTGTACATCGATAGGCGAGCCGACAGACGAAATCGTTTCGTTGCCGGAAAAAATAACCGTATCCGGATTCAGCGTAAGTATAAAAAAGGAATTGGGATAATTATTGTAATCGTCCATATCGGAAAATATTTTTTCAAGGCTTATATTAAAAAATATTGCTCCTTCCTTCGGCAGGGCATAGCAAATTGTAAGGATTCCCGGCGAAAGCATGGCGGTGTAGCTCTTTTTTGAGTTCTGTATGTACTTAACAACGCAGTATCTGTCATAAAAGCCCTCGGAAAAATTACTGCCGTTGGTAGAAATATAGTAATCGTTATACTCGCTGAAGAAATGGATTGAAGAGTAATAGTCGTTATTGTTTTTTATAGAGTGGAGCATATCGTATATATCGCCGGAAATCGCAGTGCTGTCCATAGGCGAACCGTTAAAAAGATGACAGTTCAAAAAATACACAGCTTCATCGGAGTTGATAATACTGCTGACATATTTATCGGTATTATTTAAAAGCTCGTCAATAAAAAGCGTACCTTTCATTAACGTTTGTTCCGATGAGGACTGCATTTTGTCCTTTACCGCAAATACGTTGTTTGCAAAAATAAGGATATTTATTACCAGAAAGGGAACAAACAGTGTGACAAAGAATATCCTTATATATTTAAAGAAAATACTGTGGCTTCTGTAGGTTGAAATGGCATTTATTATTGAATTGTATTTGCTTTTCATTGGGAGTCCCCCTCCGGTTCTTTCGATTCGTGCGCACTGTTTTTGTAATTGAGCGGAGTCATGCCGATTGAGCGCTTGAAAAACCTGTGAAAATATGACGCACTGTTGAATCCGCACAATTCGGCAACTCTGTTTATCGGTATATCCGTCTGAGAAAGCAGAGCCTTAGCCTTGTTCAGACGAAGCTCCGAAAGATAGCTTGAAAAGGTCTTTCCGGTTTTGTTTTTAAAGCACATACTGAAATATGTGGGAGATAAAAAGCAATGCGAGGCGGTCGATTCAAGCGAAATGTCGGAGGCTATGTTTTTTTCGATATATTCTATGGCGGCGTCAATTGCGTTTCCGTCCGTCATGTGCTTTGGCAGGACGTATTTGATGTTGGCAAGTATTTTGTTGTACGCCGCCTCTGCTTCAAGCTTTGAAATATCCTCGTTAACACCCAATATTTGCGATATGGCATTGCCGATATGATTGTAAAAGGTGTTGAGATACGCCGTGTTGCTTTTGAATAAATCGGTAAAGCTGTTCAGGTACGAAACGGCAGTGTTCATATCCATTGAATATATTGACTGAATTACCAATGTTGCGCAGGTATACGGCGTCAGACCGTTTTGCATAAACAAATGAAAATCGTATATGTCGGAGGAAATGTTTTCCACCTTAAACTCAACCTTAAGATGTAAATATTCAAAGAAATTCTCGGTTGCCGTTTCAATGAACGAGTTCAATTCACACTGCAATTCTTCAAAAGAAAAAAGCTTTTTGGTAAATATCAGTATTTTGAATTTATTCAGCTGATAGTTGTATAAAACCGAGAAAAATGAATCGTCATTGACGTATGTCAGTTTTTCAACAATGTTAAATATCTGAGCCTGATTGTATTTATCGTGCAGCTTGAAAAATGTATCGGAATCGGGAATTGTCGCCGATAATACCGCACACTTGCAAAGCTCCGGGGAGGTAACAACGTCCGTCTTAGCCAATTTTTCAAAGAAATCACCGAAAGAATTATCGGTTTTGGCAAGCATTTCGGAAATTATCTGAATACGCTCCGCATTATTGCCCAAATCGCAAAAGGAGGAACTTGGCGAAATCTTGGATATTTTATCATAGACAGCGGCGAGCAGCTCTTTTGTTTTTGCCATAGTTATAGGCTTGAGCATATATGCCGCAACTCCGTATTTTATAGCGTCCTGTGCATACTCGAATTTGCTGTAGGCACTGATTGCCGCAAGAACAATATCGGGACGCTTTTCGTGACAAATTTTGAAAAAATCAAGTCCGCTCATGCCGCAAAGACATATATCTGAAATTACTGCGTCAACAGGGTGATTGCTTATATAATCGGCGGCGTCCTCTGCATTTGAAAATAATCCGCATATTTCAAAACGGCTGTCTGCCTTTGAAATAAGAGTTTTTAAAACGTCAAGAACAGAGGTTTCATCCTCAATAATAATAAGTTTCAGCATTGATTTTCTCCTTTCACAGTGTTAAACGGATAATCGAATAATGTTCTGCCAAAAAGATGTCAAAATACATCACCATGAACAATAATTAAATTATAGCATTAAAAAAACTCACAGTCAAGCGATTTGAAATAAAGTTAAAAAAGTACAATTAAAAAAGTATCAAAGTGCATTTCGCAAAAGAGAATGTTGTGCTATACTTTAAACATAAACAAAAAACAATGGAGGGAAAACGTTAATGAATAAAAGCGTTACAGTTCAAACCGGTCAAAAGAAACGTAAAAAAACAAGGCTGACAAAAAACTTCTGGCAGCTCATGTCGCTTGAAGCAATACCTATGCTGTTGGTATTTGTGTTCAGTTACATACCGATGTTCGGTATAATTATAGCCTTTAAGGATTATAAATACCGGCGGGGAATATTCGGAAGTGAATGGGTAGGACTTAAAAATTTCGACTTTCTTATAAAATCGGACGATTTTTGGAGAGTGGCGAGAAATACGATATGCATGAATATGCTGTTTATAGTTGCCGGGATTGTCGCTGCGGTTATACTTGCGGTAATGCTGTTTGACGTTAAAAGCAGAACGGCAATAAAAACCTATCAGTCGTGTCTGATAACGCCGAACTTCATATCGTGGGTTGTTGTCGGATATATAGCCTACATATTTTTAAATCCGGAATACGGAACGATAAACAAATTTCTCACAAAAATCGGCTTGCCTGCGGTGCAGTGGTACAATTCGCCGAAGCTGTGGCCCGGGATTCTGACCGTTGTGTCGGTTTGGAAGGGTGTCGGAATGAATACCGTCATGTATTATGCGGCACTTATGGGAATCGATTCGCAGATTTTTGAGGCAGCTGAACTTGACGGGGCGAACAAGCTGCAAAAGATATGGAACATAACGATACCCTCCTTGATTCCGATTATAACAATTCTTTTCATTTTAAGTATCGGAAATATTTTCAGAGCAGATTTCGGACTGTTCTATCAGGTAACGCGAGATGTCGGAGCATTGTACGAAACAACCGACGTGCTTGATACCTATATATTCAGAACAATGAAAGAAATAGGCGATATGTCAATTTCCTCGGCAGTCGGCTTGCTGCAATCTGTTGTCGGTTTTATCTTTGTTGTTACCGTCAATAAAATTGTGGGAAAAATCGACCCGGAAAGAAGCCTGTTTTAAAAAGGTATTAAAAACTCAATTACCCGAATTGAAAGGAGAAATCAGACAATGAAAAGAAAAAGAGGACAGATTATTCTTAATCTTATTTTTATAATTATAAGTCTATGTGTGATAATTCCGTTTGTAATGCTTGTGACAATATCGCTTACAAGCGAGAAAGAAATTATTGCAAGCGGATATAAGCTCATACCGAGCAAGCTGGATTTATCGGCATACAGATATGTCTTTTCAAATCCGCACTCGGTAATCAACGCATATAAGGTTACGTTTATATTTTCGGCTGTGTCGATGGTTCTGGCAACCCTGCTTACCGCAATGGCGGCATATCCGCTCATAAGCAGATCAATGCTCGGAAAAAAGCAAATATCCTTTTATTACTACTTTACAATGCTTTTCAGCGGAGGTCTGGTACCGACCTATATATTGATAACGAGATACCTTCATTTGGACGATACAATATTGGTGTACATTATCCCGTCGCTGATAAGTCCGTGGAACATATTCATGATGAGAACGTTTTTTAAGGATATTCCGTCATCTATTACCGAGTCTGCGTATATAGACGGAGCAAGCGAGTATGCTGTATTTTTCAGAATAATACTTCCTTTGTCAAAGCCGGTTTTGGCAACCATTGCATTGCTTACCTTTCTGGCAAAGTGGAACGACTGGATGGCGTCAATGCTGTACATAAACAATCAAAATCTTATAAGCTTACAGTATCTGCTGCAAAGAATACTGCAAAACCTTGATGTGCTTCAGTCGATGAATTCAAGCGCAAACACGGTTAATATGAATATATCGGATATTCCGGCAGAGGCTACAAGAATGGCAATGGCGGTTGTTGTTGCCGGACCAGCGCTTTTGGTATTCCCGTTCTTCCAAAAGTATTTTGTAAAGGGTCTTACCGTCGGAAGTGTTAAGGGTTAAAGAACTGCAGCGAAAAAAGTTATCAAAGGCTGTTGCGGATTGCCTATAAAACCGCAAAATACAAAATATTTATAAAATTTAAGGAGAGAAAAAAATGAAAAAGAAAAATTTGGCAATTATTCTTGCGGTAAGCTGCTTAGTATCGGCGGCTTCGGGTTGTACATCGGGAAAGAAATCGGAGAATACCGGTGAAACGGTGACATTGAAATGGTTTATACCGTGCGATCCTCAAAAGGATACCGCTGTTGTACTGGAGGAGTTTAACAAAAGACTGAAAGAAAAAATCAATGCACAGCTGGATTTGCAAATATTGGATTTCGGCGCATATGAGGAACGAATGAAAATGAATATGACAGCCGATACCGATTTTGACTTGATGTTTACAGGATTTTTAAACAGATACAATACCTGTGTTGACATGGAGTGTCTGTATCCGTTAAACGATTTACTTAAAAATTCAAAGCTGAAAGACGAAATACCTGACTATGTGTGGGAGGACGCAACCCGTGACGGGGAAATATATGCAGTGCCGAATTATCAGATAATGGCAACGCAGCGATGTCTGATATTCCAAAAGGGCATTGTAGAAAAATACGGCTGGGATATAACCAGTCTTAAAGGTACGGAGGACATAGAGCCGCTGCTTGAAGAGCTTAAAAACAACGAACCGGGAATGTATCCTTTCAGATCCGACTGGGGATTGGATTCGTTCGCGTCATATGACGACCCGACATTCTTTGATTTCCAGACAAGCGGCGTGGTTGTTACCGTAGACGATAACAATAATGCTAAATGCGAAATTATGATGGAGTGTGAGGATTCAAAGCAAAAAGCAAAGAAGCTTAACGAATGGTTTAAAAAAGGCTATATAAGAAAGGATATTGTCAGCGTAAACGACGATTCGCAGGATCAGAAAAGCGGAAAATACGGTATAGAGGTTAATAACTACAAGCCGGGCGGAGATAAAGAGGGATCATCAACAAGAAGCTTTGAGATTGTTTCTCAGTGCATTGCAGAGCCTTACTTGTTACCGGGTGCGTCCCTGACTGCCATGACCGGAATTTATGACGGTTCAAAGCACCCCGAAAAGGCATTTGAGCTTATCGAGCTTTTAAATACCGATAAGGAAATGTTCAATTTGCTGTGTTACGGAATAGAGGGCAAGCACTATAATAAAACCGGTGAAGACCGTATAGAGCTTGTTCAGGACAGTGGATATTGTATTCAGCCGTGGATTTTGGGTTCACAGTTTAACGCATATTTTGTCGGCGACCAGAGCGACAAGGATTGGGAGGATACAAAGAAGATGAATGATGAAGCTAAAAAATCAAAGCTTTTGGGCTTCACCTTTGACAATTCCGATCTGAGAACCGAAATTTCACAGATTGAAAATGTTATATCAAAGTATAAAATCGTGAAAACTGGCGCCGAGGATCCCGACGCATATTGGGACAGCTACATTGCCGAGCTGAAGCAGGCGGGAATCGAAAAGGTAAGAGATGAACTGCAAAAGCAGGTTGATGAGTTTTTAAAAAATTCAAAATAAGGAGAATGTGAATTGAAAACGATTATAAAAATCTTTACAGTTTTATCGGTAATATTGTTATGTCAGGCATACTGCATAAATTCATTTGCGGAAGATGAGATAAACAAAAACAATATTATCTGGAATGCCGAGTTTGACGGCAATGACGATATGTCCTGCTGGAACAAATTTCTAAACGGCAATCCCGAGCCGATGCCCGCCGGCGGATGTTTGGAAAACGGCAGTATCAAGCTGTCACGCGACAGCGGATTTCAATATCGTTCATTTGGCGCTGTGTTTAACGATTATATCGACTTCACAGGGAAAAGCGATATAGTCTTTGAGTTCAGATTTATGCATACCGGCGACGGGGATTTGTTTAAGAATATGTTTGAAATTTTGAGCAATGATAAAACATCTTTTGTAAATCTGCCCGTCAATAACGGAGAGCTGTATTATGGCGCAGGACAGTCGGGCGAAGGCGGAGCCGGCACGGGAGTGATTCTTGAAAAGGATAAATGGTATACCGTTAAGCTGAATATCAATTTTGTAACCTATCAGTACGACATTACGGTTTCGGGAGACGATATTGACGAGGTGACAATGAAGCCTTTGAATTTCGTTTATAACCGAAAGGCAAGCAAACTGTGGAAATTTATGATGATGCCGATCTTGGACAAGGCAGATTCCGAAATACATTATGTTGACTACATAAGAATATACGATGACAGCTACAGAGTTACGGCTTCATCTGTAAATGACGGAGATGAGAACGTAAGAACCGATACGGTTATATCGGTTGAAACGTCATGGAAAGCCGCCGCCGATGCCGTGTTTGACGGTGTGACGGTTAAAAACAGCAAAGGAACAAAAATCGAATGTGAGGCTTCGGCAACGGAAAAAGGCTTTGATATTAAATTTCCGGCAGGACTTGAATACGGTGAAAAATACACTCTTGATTGCGGAGAGAGTATAATGTCGGATAACGGCAAAAAGCTTACGCCGTACTCGATTGAATTTTCAACGGAGGATAAGCCGCTTTACGTTACACAGCCTGTAGTTACGGTTGAAAACGGAAAGATAAATTCAAACGTAAAGGCAGCAAATTATACCATGAGCAAAATAAAGGTATATTTGTTCAATGCCGCATACTCAAAGGACGGAAAACTTTTGAAATTAAGCGTTAAGGAGGAGGAGCTTCCGTCGGGTACGGCGGAGCTTACCGTCACAAACACGATTGACGCTCCGGAAACGGAGGACTATACATATAAGTCGTTTTGCAGATACATAAAAGAATAGGAGATTGCTATGAAAAAAACTTGTATATTTCTCTGCTGTGCCATGATGAGCCAAATACTGCCGCAAAATGCGTTTGCGGCAGCAAAGGAAAGCACTTGGAGCAAATATGAAAACGGTATATATATGGCGCCGAACTCCGACGGTGACGGAACAAAGGATAAGCCGCTCGGCAGTTTTGAAAAATTAAGCGGTATAATTTCCGAAATGAAAAAGGCTTCATGTATGCCCGAGGACGGCTTGAATATCTATATGCAGGGCGGAAATTATGAGGTGACAAAGAGCATAAGCTTCGGCGAGGAGTTAAGCGGCACGGAAAATTCGCCCGTAAGGTTTGTTGCACGGCAGGGAGAAAAGCCTGTTATAAGCGGCGGAATTGTTTTGAGCGAAAGCAGCTTTAAAAGCGTTACGGATAAGGAGGTTTTAAAGCTTCTTCCACAGCCGGACAAGGTACTGGCGGCCGACATAAGCGCATATCTCGGCAAATACAGCGATGATTACAAAAGCATGGACAGCTCGGAGAGAACGGTATATTTCGGTGAAAGCCCCATGACCGTATGCAGATGGCCGAACAAGGACTATGCCAAAACGGGCGAAGTTATGGAGAATGAAAACACGCATTTCAAATTTGTCGTGGACGATTCGAGAGTAAAACGCTGGAAAAACGAGAAAAACGGAATGATGTTCGGTTATTTTGCTTTTACATGGGCGGCAGAGCGCAGAAAAATAGTTGAGGTCGATACCGAAAACTTAGCGATAAAGTCAAACGAAAGGGCGGAATACGGAATATCCGCAAATAAGCCGTACTATGTATATAACCTTTTGAGCGAGCTTGATTATCCGGGTGAATATTACTTTGACGCGGATAAGGGAATGCTTTACATAATTCCGTTTGAGAATACCCAAACCTCAAAAAAGAACACCGACATAAAGGTTTCACTGCTTACAAAAACAATGCTTGATATGAAGAGTGCGCACAATATCGAATTTTCGGGACTGACGTTTGAAAATTCAATGGGACTTGCGGTTAATATGGATAATAAATGTAAAAACGTTGCGTTCAAAGGGTGTGTATTTAAAAATATCAATTCGGGACTTATTGTTGACGGATATGACAATCTGCTCACAGGGTGCGATTTCTATAATATCATGAGACGTCCGGTAACCCTTTCGGGAGGCGACAGAGTTACTCTTACAAACGGCAATAATACAGTAATAAACTGTAAATTCAGAGATTGTAACATCGTTGGAAGAACGAATACCGCCTACATTATGACGAACGGGTGCGGAGATGTTGTTTCGCACTGCGAATTTGTAGGATCGCCGCATACTGCGCTGTCCTTAAACGGAAATGAAAATGTTGTGGAATATAACGAATTTTATAACAACATGACAGACGGTGCGGAGGACGCCGGAGTAATATATACCGGACGTCAGCTGACGGTTTTGGGAAATGTTATACGGTATAATTATTTTCATGATAATGCCGATACTCAGGGTATGATTTATCTTGACGACATGAACAGTGATTTTAATATATACGGAAACGTTTTTGCGAATTGCGCAAAGTCCGTGTTTATACACGGCGGTTTATACAATAGGTTTACCGATAACCTTGTTATGAATACAAAAAAAACCGGTATAAGCGTTATCATAAACGGAAGCTCGGGAAATCAGATAATGACCGAAACGCCGAACAATACGTATTTGCAAAGTCTTGCTCCGTATGCATGGAAAAATCCGCCGTGGGACAGATACAGCGAGATATTAAAGTTTATAGACAACGACAAATATCTCGTTTACAACAGCAGCGGAGTTCCGCTTCTGCCTACTTACGGAACGGTGATTTCCGATAATGTTTTTTACAACCCCAAAGATGTATTGAATATAAGCATGGCTGAATTTGTTTCTGACGTGACCGAGGTTTCGGACAATCAGATGATTTCGGCAGAGGAGAATCCTGATTTTGAAATCCCTGAAAAATTCAAAGAGGTTATGTCGAAGTCGGGCATTTATGAAGATGAAAACAGAAGCTTTGTAAAGGAGCTGAAAAGCTTTTCACTTATAGGCCCGGAAAACAAAAGCGAAAATGTTGCCGCAGATGAGGTTATGTTTGAGTGGGAAAAGGTTGATGACGCAAAGAACTATCTGTTTACGCTCTCAACCGATAAGGATTTTAAGAACATAATATCAAACAAGCTTGTAAATAAGAATTATGTCACAATCGAGAAGCTTAACTATTCCAACACAAGGTATTTTTGGAAAGTGAAGGCTCTACCGAATGTGATAAAAAATATGGCGGACGTGCAGCCGGTTGAATGTAGGGAGGAATACTATACCTTTTTGACCACTAAAAAGGCAATACTGAATAAAACCAAGGTCAGCGAATTTATCGAAACGGCAGTTGCAAGAAGTGCAGGTCTTGAGGAGGGCGGCGCTCCCGGAGAACTCAAGGAGGGAACGCAAAAGCAGATTGAAAACCTTATCGCCGAAGCGAAAAACATGGAAAAGAATGAAAACGTTTCTCAAAAAGAGATAGACGCATGGGTGGAAAGTGCAAATTCGCAGTTTGAGAGCCTGTACTACAGACGAAATCCCGAGTATTATGATTTGACCCCGGCTTTGAAAAACGTTATGCTGTGGTCGGTTGAACCCAACACAACGATGATGGACGGAGGAAGAATGATACAGAGAAAGTCAAGAGAGGACGTTTTCGGATTGAGGGATAAAATTGCTTCTCACATGATAATGAGATTTGATTTGAAAACAGACACGCTTCAATCATGGATCGGCTTCGGACTGAGGGCGCAAAACGGCCCGGATTTGGTTGCGTGGGGCGGAAATCCGCAGTATTGCATTATTATCAAGGAGGATATGATCGAATTGCAGCGTTTCGGAGGAAAGCATTTCCTTGTAGAGTATCCAAACGAATATGTTAAAGCCGGTGAAACACACAGCTATGAGCTGGGAGCCGAAAACATGGACGACGGTTCCGTCAAGCTCCGTATGCTTGTTGATGGAAAAAATGTATTTGAATACACAGACAACGACGGCAGCCAAATAGTAAACTCCGGATATTTTTCAATATACAACACCGGTGCAAAAATGGCGGTAGAGGTATCGGAGTATTCGTTGGATAAGTAAGCGTTTTTTTTGGAAATCACTCAAATACCGATTTTTTTGAAGGGAGTCAGCGATTATAAATATGAATAAAGTATGGAAAAGAATTATTGCCGTTATGTGCGGCACTATGGCAATTGCAGCATCGGCTGTTCAGGCAGCAGCCGGCAGCTTCGGCGATATACCGTTGGACAGAGTGTTCGATGAGAACAGAACGCTATATTATGTTGAGGTTACGGACGGCAGTGTATATGATTTGAATGTTGACGGCTATTCGCAGGTTAAAAAAGCGGATTCGGCTGCACAGACGGGAATATACTCATCAAAAAATGTGTCTGTTTTGAAAAACGATTCGACAGGTAGGGAATACCGTTTTGTTTTTACAAAAAGTCAAAACAGTTCGGGTGTACAAATAACCGGCGCACAGGTTTCTTCGGACGGAAAACTCAGTGTTTCGGGAATATTAAAAACTGATAAAAAACTGAATGTAATTATCGCAATGCCGAAAGAGGCATTTTCCGATGAGGCATATGACTACGGTGAAATAGATAAGTCAAATATGGAGCAGTACGTTATCTGCACGGCGGAGGTGAGCGGAACGGAGCAGAATTCCGAGCAGAGCTTGCTTGAATATCAATTCCCCGACAACGCACCGTGCGGTACATACAAAGTGATGATTATCGGAGATGAAACGGACGCAAGCTGCGATATATACTATTTGTCACAGGCTGAAATTGACAGGACGGTAAAGGAGTTTAACGAGCTGACAAAAAAGGAAGCCGACAATACAGGCATAAAGGCTGTGCGTGAATTTATACAGAAGAATTACAAGGCGCTTTATCTGGAGCTTGAATACTATAACCGTCTTTCGGATACTGCAAAGGATACCGTCGCAAGGCTTATGATGAGCCGTGAGGGCGAATATGCACATTCCGACATCAAGCCCGAATTTATCAGGAGCGTTGCGGCTGCATGGGCAAATGACGGAAAAGCTATCGGTGAGATGATAAATGCATATCCGAGCGATATAGAATTTGCCATGTATGAAAAATACGGTGCTTTAAAGAGTAAGTCTTTGGTTGACAACAGTATAAAATCAGCTGAAAATTATACCGATTTGACAAATAGGTTTAACAGCATGACAGCATTGTCACTGTTAAACGAAGCCGCTCCGAACGAGGTTGGCGGTATACTGAAGGACTATAAGCAATATCTGATTTCGGATAAGGCATATGAGTATTACTGCCGGAATAAAAGCGCTTGTTTGCGGAATATAACAAATAAGAATTTTGATACAACCGAAAAGCTTGAAAAGGCAATACTTTCCGCAAAGGAAACAACCGATGCACCAAAGCCGGGCGGCGGAGGAGTAAGCGGAGGCTCAAATAAATCAAACAACACAATAACGGCTCCGTCAACGCCGACCGTTATAATTTCGCAGGATAAGCCGGCGAACAGCAAGCTGCCGTTTACCGATTTGGAAAATTACAAATGGGCATACACCGCAATAGAACATCTTTACAATAACAATATATGCGCCGGCAAAGATGAAACAACCTTTGCACCGCAGGATAATATTCTGAGGGAGGAAGCCGTAAAGCTGATAATAAACGCTTTTGCGATAGAGCAGAGCGCAGATGTAAAGATTAATTTTGCAGATGTTCCGGAGAACGCATGGTATGCAGAGTTTGTTAAGGCGGCAGTGGGCAGCAAAATTGCCGAGGGTATTTCCGAAACCGAATTCGGAACGGGCAGCAATATAACAAGGCAGGATTTGGCGGTTATGCTGTACAGAGCACTAAAAACAAGCGGAAAAGAGATTGATATTATAATCGATAACAAAGCGGTATTGAATGACCTTGATGAGGTGAGCGAATATGCCGTTGAGGCGGTTGATTATTTTATTGAAATCGGTGCGATTACCGGTTCTGACGGCAAATTCCGTCCGAAAGACTATATAACAAGGGCGGAAGCGGCACAGATGATTTATTCTGTAATAAAAATCAGATGAGAAAGGGAATAAAAGCATGAAACGTTTTATTGGTATTATAACGGCACTTATTTTGTCAATGCTGTGCGCCGTGGGGGCAAATGCACAGACAGCCGGCGAATATTCGGATAATGTCGAACTTCTGAAAGGGCTGGAGATTTTTTCGGGTGATTTTGACAAAAGCCAAGATGACACGGTAACAAGAGCCGATTTTATAAAATACGTTCTGAATTTCAGAGGTGTTGATTGGGAACAATATACAAAAAGCGTAGGCTTTTACGATGTTGACGAGCTTTCGTCTTATTCCCCTGCCGTAAATGCCGGGGTTACGTTGGGACTTGTTTCGGGGTACGGTGACGGAAGCTTCAGACCGGAGGAGGCTATCCTTTGCGAGCACGCCGAAAAGATTATGGTTCTTGCACTGGGAGGCGACAAGCTTTTAAGAAGCGGCAGGGCAACGGTGCAGAGCCTTGTCGGCGAGTTCGGTGTATCCGTAAATGCAAACGGCAAATCGGAATTGACATATGAGCTGCTGTCACAGCTTTTGAAAAAGGCTTTGTCGGCAAAACCGCTTGTTGTTGAAATGGGCGAAAATACATCTTTGAAATTCAGCGAAAGTGACGCACTGTGGGTTTATCACAAGACTGAAAAAATAAAAGGCGTGGTAACGGCAAATTATCTGACGGGATTAAAGAGTGCGTCAAACGCTGCAAGACAAAAGGGATATATCAAACTTGACGGCATTGAAATGCAGTATGACTCGGATAACAGCTTAGATATTCTCGGAAAGCATATGGAAGCGTATGTCTGCAAAGAAGATGAGAATGAACCCGTTATAAAATATATGACCGAAACAAAGCAGAATAAAATCACCGTTTTGCAAAGCGATATGATATACGGAAGCGACAGCGGCTTCTCGGCGTATAATTTCGTTTACGAAAATGAAAACGGAAAGGTTACTGAGAAAAAGCTGGACTCAAATACCTGCGTAATATATAACGGTATTGCAAAAGCAGATTATTCAAAGGAAAACATATCGCCGAAAATCGGTTGGGTAACGCTCATAGATAACAATTCGGACGGAAAAATCGAGGTTTTGAATGTATTCAATGCAGATTTGGCTATCGTTTCGGGTAAGATTTCGGGAAATTCGGACGTTTCGGTTATAACCGATAAGTTCAATAGCTCAAAATACATAAAACTCGATTCGGAACAGCTTGACGACACCGAGATTTTCATCAACCGAGAGCCGGGCAATGTCGGCAATATAAAGGAGGATATGCTGATCCTCAAGGGTGTAAACGGTGAGCATACGGTGATTTATGCTTATGACAACACATTTACCGGGAAAATAGAGGGCATATCCGGTGACGAGCTCAGAATTAACGGAGAAATTTATAAATGCTCGGAAGCCGCAGATATTTCATCGGCAAAGCTCAATTATGAATACAGATTCTACACTGACGATAATAATTTAATCTTCGCCTTTGACAAAATAGGCACTGACAACGAGCTGCATTACGGATATTTGCTCGATTACAAGAAAGATGAAGAAAGCGGAGAATTTGACGGAATTATTTTGAAAATTCTGACGGACGAAAATGTTTTGGAACGCTTTAATATTCGTGACAAGATAAAGGTTAATGACAAAAGCATGAAGCTTGAAAAAATAGACGAATTGTTAAATCCGGGCGGAGCGTTTTCAAGACAGCCGGTAAGATTTAAGCTTGACGAGAACAGTAATATAACGGAGCTTCATACCGTAACCAAAGACGGAATGTTGAGATATGAGGGTGAGTTTACCGGAGACGCGGAGTATGCGTTTTATGCTGATACATGGTCGCAGAAATTCTATCAGGACAGTGAAACTCTTGTGTTCTGCATATTTGACGATATGGACAGCTGTTATGTGGAGGGAGCGTTTAAAAATACAGTTCTGAATCCGAGACCGTATACGCATTATTTCTACAATGTGGACGAAAAATTAAATACTGTCGATATGGTTGTCTGGAAAAGAACGGACACTGCTTCGCAGAAGGCAGAAGAAGTATTACCCGAAACAAGATCGATGGTGGTAACTCAGGTTTGCCAAATGCTCGATTCCGATGATGAAGCAAAGAATTGCATAATAGGACGAAGAGGTTCGGACGAAATAAAAGTATTCTATAACGATAAGATGATTCAGGTATATAAGGATCGCTTCAACGAGGTTAATGAGGGAGATATTATATACTGTGAATTTGACGGAAGAGGAAATCTGATTAAAATATTCAGAGGCTTTGATTCGTCAAAAATGCAGGAGTACGGCACCTGTTTTTCAACAAATACGGTAAACGGTATGCATCAGCTTTCTGGTCATGCAAGAAAAAAACTGGCATATCTGAAAGTAACGGAGAAGCTCAATAACCGTTTCATAAAATATGATGACGGCAGCGGCGAAACAGACAACATTCAAAAGATTCAGTCGGCAGCCAACATTTATAAAGTTACAAAATCCTCCAGGGGCGTATTTGTTTCAATGAGCAGCTACGATGAGATTATGACGGGTGACGAAATATTCTTTGAAGCGGATACAAACTCGGTGTGGAATTTGTATATACTGGACTACAAATAAGCCGATACCGAGTATGTGAAAGGATATGATAAGGAATATGAATAAAAAAATATGTTCATTGCTTTTGGCGTGCAGTATGCTTATGACAATGCTGTTATCGGTAACGGTTCATGCGGAGAGAGAAGCCGATTGCAGTATCAGCAATTCGGCAAAGAGCATAAGCGTTTCGGATTTGAAAGCCTATTGCACCGATTTGGGAGTAAGCGTCAGCTTCAGCGTGACAAATACCGCAGTCCTTGACGAAAGCATTACGGTTGACATTGCGGTTCTCGATTCGGATAACATAAAAAAGGGCGGAGCTGCGCTGCAAGCAGATATAAAAAGCGGAAAAACACTGCCGGTAAGCTACAGCAGCAGTGTGCCGCAGGAGGGCGAGTACAAAATTGACGTAAATATCAGCAGCTATGATGAGGACGTTACATTGTATTTATCGCCGAACGGCAGCGATACAAATGACGGCGGCGAGGATACACCACTCAAAACCGTAAATGAAGCGGTACGAAGAATTAAGTATATCAACATGAATAACAACAAGGAAAATCTCAATGTAAGAGTTATCCTAAAGGGCGGAACGTACTGTATTGACGATACCGTAAAGCTGAACAATTTAAACAACATGGGAAAAATTGAATTTGTTTCGTATCAAGGGGCGGTTATAAACGGCGGTACGGTGTTCTCGGGTTCTGATATGACAAGGGTGTCGGGCAGCGAAAAGGATATGTTCCCGAAATCCTCGGCAGACAAAATATACTGTATTGACTTAAAAAGCATAGGCGCTGCGGCAAAGAGTGATGTACAGCTGAATATGTTCAGCTGCAACGGAAATCCGCAAACCGCCGCAAGATACCCCGATTCGGGATATACATATGACGCCCAAACGTCATGGAGCAACAAAAACATTTCCCTTACGGCGGACAGCGTAAAGGATTGGCGGTATTATGATTCCGCATGGATTGCCGGACCTTTGGTTGCCGAATGGAATTTGGCAAAGGCTAAGGTTAAAACAATTGACGCGTCGGCAAAAAAGATAGAAACAACCGATTTTATCGGAGGTTATTATCACGAACAGCCGCAATCGGGTATAGGCTGGTATATATATAATCTTCCCGAGGAGCTTGATAAGCAGGGAGAATATGCAATATATAACGGTAAGCTTTATTTCTATCCTCCGCAAAACCTTGTTTCAAGCGGAGAATTTAAAAAGGCAAGGCTTATGTTAAGTTCAAACGACAGCGACATTATAGAAATTAACGGCAGCGATAATATATCCTTTAAGAATATAAACTTTGAAAATGCCGGTGGGTATTTTATCAATGCCAAAGACAGTAACAATATAAGGTTACAGGGCTGTTCCTTTAAATTATGCTCGGGGGATGGTGTAATCATTTCGGGCGAAAACAATCTTATCACCGATTGCCGTTTCGGCAAAACGGGAAAAAGAGCCGTTTTGATAGACGGCGGCGACAGAAGCACTCTTACCGCTTCGGGCAGTGCAATTGAAAACTGCACGATAAGCGAAACGGGAATTATATCGGTAACCGATTCGCCGGCGATAACCGTAAACGGCTGCGGGACTGCGGCACGGCATAACACAATAACAAAAACACCGCATCTTGCGGTTGCGTTTAACGGAAACAATTGTATTATAGAATACAACGACATATCGAATTGTCTGACGGCAGGCATAAGCGACGCAGGAGTTATATATTCCGGAAATTCACTTGCAAGTTTGGGAAATGAAATCAGATATAACTATATTCATGATACAAACTGCGGTTTGGGAGCGGTTTATCTTGATGATTTTCTGAGCGGACAAAAGGTAAATTCAAACATATTTGAAAATGTGAAAAGTGCATACTTCGTTCACGGCGGAGTGTGGAACAGATTTGAAAATAATCTTGTGGTTAATGCCGAGAGAGGCGCTTTTGTAAGGGGTAAGGGAGAGTATTGGCAATGGAATACGACGCCGGCGCCGACCGAGGCAAGCAACTATTTTATGTATCAGTTACTGAAATTTCCGTATCAATCGGAGTTGTGGCAGAAAGCATACGGCAATGTTTTGGCATATGTGAACAACAAGACAAACGGCTTGCCGGAGCATAGCATAGTCGGCGGAAATTACTTTATAAATGTAGCAACGCCTGTGGCTGCTTTGAGCGAAGAGGACGAAAAAGGATTGGAGGTGGGTACGAATTACTCTTCAATGACAGATGAACAAAAGCAGGAATATGAAGCTATAAAGCAGCAATGCGGAGTAAAACAGTAAAATATGACGGGCAGACGGTAAATTCGGCTGCCCGAGAAAAGAAAGGAAATGAAATTATGAAAATTAAAGGAACAAAAATCATTAATTTGCTTTTGGCGGCAGCAATGACCGTTTCGTGCTTCGGACAAGCGGTAATTGCTTCTGCCGAAGAAACGGCGGAAACGAAAAGCTATATGCTCTATGATGAAGAATTTGATTCGTTTAACGGTTTAAAAAATGTGGTACAATACTTAAATGATACGCAAGAAGCTATAAGTGAGAGTGCCGTAAAAGACGGAGTGCTGGAAGTATCATGGGCTACCGGTTTTCCGTACAGAAGACCGGCTGTGCTTCCAAATATAGAGAATATAGCGGGAAAAAACATATATTTTGAAACAAGATTTAAGTATACTAAGGTCAATGATGAAGGTGCGTTGGACGCTAATTTCATAGACGTTGCGGGAATGGTAGACGGTAGTCCGATGGATAGGTCATTTTCGGTAAAATATTCAAACGGTCTAATGTTTGGAGGCGCAGATGCAGACAGTGTTGTGACAAACTGTATCTTGTCACCCGATAAATGGTATACAATAACTGTAAAATTTGATTTTACAAAGTACACATTCAAGCTTGAAGTAAAGGGCGAAAACGGCGAAATATTGTATAACGGTGACACAGAAGGCAGTTCTGTATACGGAAAAAGACCGACAAGCATTGACAGAATACTTCTGCCGCAGCTTTTAGACAAGGGATTAAGCACAAAGCAGTATTACGATTATATCCGTATCTGGAACGAGGATCTTGTTCCGAAGTCGGTAACGGCAACATACGGGGACGGACAGGAACTGAACGGCGCAAAGAACCTTGATTTAAGCTTTGACGCAACAGTTAATTTCTCAAAGGCTGTAACCGAAGCGGATTTGGCAAATGTGACTGTTAAAGACGGAAACGTTACCGTAAAGAGCCTTTCGGAGGACGGAAAAACAGCGGTACTTGCACTTTCAGGTCTGCCGGAGTATTCAAGCTGCACGCTGAATGTTCCGAGTATCGGCGGAAACAATGCCGCAAGCTTTACTTTTATAACAAAGCAGACAAAAAATTATATATACAGAGCCGAGTTTAACGGCTATGACGATAATGCCGATACATGGTGGAACAGAAGCCCGAGCGGTCCGGAAAGCTGCATAGGCAATAATCCGTCCGCTATCAGTGATGGAAATCTGTTCTTGGGATATGCAACCATCGCATACCGCCGATTCTTTGCAAAAATGCCTCAGACAGTCGATATGTCGGGAAAAGAAAACGTATATATACAAACAAAGTTCAAATACAACAAAGGCGGAGAAAAAGGCGGTTTGTTTGAAGCAATTATGGATTTGGAGCCTATTACGGCAAGCGTAGTTTACAGAAAGGATCAAGGCGTGATTGTAGGAGCCGGAAGCGACAGAGCAGGCGGCACTGCAATGGGATATACCTTTGATGAGGATCACTGGTATACACTCTCAATGAAACTTAACTATAAGAGCCATACCTATTGCATTATTATAGATGACGGAAACGGAAATATAAAGCAGTCGCCGATTTGTAATTTTACGGATAACAGAAAAACCGATAATCTGGACAGAATATATATGTTCGGCGTTGGCTTGACAGGTGATAACGGTACAGATACGACACATTATGTTGATTATCTGCGTGTATGGGATAACGACGAGGGCAACGCAGATGTTGTTTACACCGACAACGGCTCGGAGTACACTCTGAAAGATTCGATGATTGTTCCCGTAAACGCTGTAATAAAGGTTACTGCAAAAAATGATGTTGAAAACACAGCAGGCATTGAGATAAAAGATGAAAACGACAATGCGGTTGAAGCTGACGTTGCTGTTTCGGGCAAAGTTGTAACAATAACACCGAGAGCAAATTTGGCATACGATACAGGCTACAGTGTTGTTATTCCGTCCGCAATCGTAAACGGTGACAGCGATCAGATTATTGAATTTAAGACAATCTACGATATAACAAAAAGCTTTGAAAAGCCGAATGTGTTTGCAAACAAAACAGGCTTGAGAACGGTATTCTTGGGCGGTTCGATAACACAGATGTCGGGTTGGAGAGATCACGTGGAAAGTTTTATAAAAGAAAAGTTCCCGGATTCAACCTTTAAAAATGCCGGAGTCGGCGGAACGGGCTCGCAATATGCTTGGATGCGTTTATACAAGGACGTAATGACCTTTGACCCCGATGTTGTATTTGTAGAGTTTGCGGTAAACGATTCTACCGTTTCGACAACAAATCAATACATGGAATCAATAGTAAGAAATCTTAACAAAATGCCGAATCCTCCTGTGATTATATTCACGGAACTGCCCGTAAACGATTTGAGCAACAACGATTATTCGGTATCGGAACACAAAAAGCTTGCAAAGGCATACGGAATACCGCTGTTTAATGTGCGTGACTATGTAAAATCACGTTATAACACCGATTCAAGCTTTGCTTCTGAATGGGACGGAGACGTTTATTTCGGGGCGGCTGACAGAACTCACCCGAGTACGGCAGGCGGTGCGCTTTACGGAAGCTACATAACAACTCTTATGGCGCACAACAGCAACAAATATTTTGCAAAAGCAAAGAGCAATGCGGAAGTGTCGCCGTTGACAGACTTTAAGGATTACGTTTACTATTACGAAGCGCTCAACCGTAAGCTTAACAAAGATGATGACAATCTTGAGTTTACATTTAACGGAACCGAAATGATAGTTGAATATCAGCTTCTGCACGATGTAAACGGCAATAAGGGCGGAACCTTTGAGGTTTATGTTGACAACGAAAAGGTTCAGACAATTAACACATACCTTGAAAATACAAACACATTATATGACGGATTTGTAAGACAAACCGAAATCAAAGGCTTGTCGGAGGGTACGCACACGGCAAAAATTGTCCGTGTTGACAATAGTGATGACGCAGAGATAATAAGCCTGCTCGGCGCATATCTCAAAAAGACAAATGGTATTAATTTTACAGAACCGGTGTTTGATACAAATGCGTTTGCCGCAGGAACTCCCGTGACAGTACATACACTGTATACTTCGGGTGAGGATAACAAGAATGTTATTCTTGCGCTTGCATTGTATGACGTAAACGGCAAGCTCACGGGTGTATCGGCACTCAATACTCAGCTTTCGGAAACTGTAATCAGCAAAAAATTGCAGGCTACAATAACACCGAAAGACGGAGATAAAACTTTAAAGGTATTTTGCTGGAACAGTGATACTTTAAAGCCGTATGTCGGTTTTAAAACCATAATTGCCGCAGAATAACGTGAAAAATATGCATGGTATCTTTCCGCGTTTGGATTTGTTCCGACGCACGGCGGCGGAATGCAGATAAAAGAAATATTGTGAATTAATGATAGGGGGCGCTTTAGCGGCGTCCCCTAAATGCGTAAAAAATCAGCCTTAATGTAAAAATTGAAATATTGATATTGATTTTAGCGTGTGGTATAATTTTAGGAGGACAAGAATGAAAAAAGAAACAAGAGAAACATTGGATAAAATGACATTCAGCCAAAAGGCAAGTATGCTTACGGGAAAAGACAGCAAAACGGCAGAATTTGCGGAGCTTGATATTCCGCCGGTCAATATGTTTGACGGCCCGAGCGGTATCAGAAAGGGCAGATATATCATGAAGGACGACGGTGTTGCCGTGCCGACAGGCTCTGCTTTGGGAGCAAGCTGGAACAAGGAGCTTTTATTTGAGGTCGGAGCACTGTTGGGTGATGAATGTTTAAATGAAGAAGTCGATATGCTTCTTGCACCGGGAGTCAATATGAAAAGAACGCCGAAGTGCGGAAGAAACTTTGAATATTATTCCGAAGATCCGCTTCTTTCGGGTATATTGGGTGCGGCATTTGTGAACGGATTGGCAAGCAAGGGCATTGCCGCAAGCGTTAAGCATTACGCTCTCAACAATCAGGAAAATGACAGAGTGTTTATAAACGCAGAGGTTGATGAAAGGACGATGAGGGAATACTATTTAAAGGTATTTGAAATTGTTCTGAAAAATTCATCGCCATATTGCACAATGAACTCCTATAACAAGGTTGGAGGAATATTCACCTCCGAGAATAAATATCTTCTCACGGATATTTTAAGAGATGAATTCGGTTTTGACGGAATGGTGGTATCGGACTGGGGAGCGGTGCATGATATAGCTCTCAGTATTCGTGCCGGCTTGGATTTGGAAATGCCGTATAATCCCAACTTGGAGGAACAGCTTAGGGACGGTATCGAAAAGGGCAAGGCGACCGTTGAGGATTTGGACCGTGCCGCCGGAAATGTTATCGAATTTGCCCGTAAATGTAAAAAGCAGAAATCCGGCGAAAAACCAGGATATATCAGAGATAAACAGCATGAAAGAGTTCAGCGCATTGCAGAGGAATGTATGGTGCTTTTGAGAAATAATGACGACATACTTCCAATAAACGGCAAAAAGTACAAAAAAATTGCCGTCTACGGAAAGCACGCCGAAAAGCCGATTATAAGCGGTGCGGGAAGCTCGAAAATGGTTGTAGGGGACAAATTCTTAGACAGCCCTATTGAATATATGAAAAAATATGCCGCAGAGGAGGGAATAGACATTACCTATGAATCGATAAATGACGAGGAATATCTCGGCGCAGAAATAGTCGGAAAAATAAACGGTATGCAGAAAAACGAGATGGATCTGATCGTGGTTTTCGCCGGCGACAACTATGGTGCAGATACCGAAACAGAGCATTGGGACAGAGATAATCTCGGCTTGCCGAACTATACAAACGGACTTATAAGCTCTGCCTGCGATGCGTGCGATAACGTTGTGGTTGTGCTTAACACAGGCTCGATGATTATTCCGGGCAGATGGCACGCACAAGTTAAGGGCGCAGTGCAGATGTGGTATCCCGGAGAGGGCGGCGGCAAGGCGATTGCGAGCGTGCTGTTCGGAAAAACAAATCCGTCCGGAAAATTATCCGAAAGCTTTGCCTTGAGAGAACGTGCGGATTTGGATTCGTTCGGTGACGGATATAAGACGTGGTACAGCGAGGGCTCGTTCGTTGGGTATCGGTATTACGATAAAAACAGCAGCGACATATGGTTCCCGTTCGGACACGGACTCTCATACACAAAGTTTGAATACAGCGATTTAAAGCTTGAAAAGAATTATTCGGAAAAAGAAGATGATGAGATTAAAATAAGCTTTAAAATCAAAAATACCGGCAGTATGCCGGGAAAAGAAACGGCGCAGCTTTATATCGGATATAAAAAATCAGTGGTTCTCCGCCCCGAAAAGGAGCTTAAAGGCTTTGAAAAGCTTTATCTTGAGCCGGGAGAAGAAAAAACCGTTGAATTAACAATCAGTCATGACGATTTGAAGTATTACAACATATGCCTTAAAAAATGGCATTTGGAAAGCGGTACTTACAGTATTTTGGTTGGTGCGTCGTGCAGTGATATAAGACTTTGTGCGGAATACACCGTAAAAAATCCAAACGATTACACAATCGGAAAAAGAAAGTCGGAATTGAATATGGCATAATTTTTAAGCCGCACAATTTTAAGAAAACGGTTTATCCGAATCTTGGCATATGGAAATATTTGCCTCAACACAATTGACAAAAATCAATAATTTATGTTATAATATGAAAGGGTTAACTCTATGGAATACGCAAAGCTTTTAAAAACAACAATCAGCGCAAACTATCTTTGGCAGGGAGATCGTGTTTACATAACAACAAAATGGCAGTCATGCCAAAATGCCTCTTTTGCCGGAAAGGTGCAAATAGATTTTGAATTCGGCACACAGCGGCAATTTGAAAGCAGCTATAACAGTTATTCGTACAAATGGAATATATATCCGCATATGTATATGTGGGAAAAAGGCTCTGTTTACGAAACGGCGGGAGCGTATAATATTCCTTTGGTATGGGGAGGTACAAGATATGTGTACGTATCGCTTTTGGACGATGAAGACAATCCCATACCGTTCTTAAATGAGAATAATGAGGTGGTTCGCAGGCAGCTTGTTACATCTGTAGAATTTGGATTTGAAAAAGCGAGTAGCTATCAAAGGAGCATGGTTAAACAGATCGAAACACCTGCGGCACCTTTAACGAATCCCGAAAAAAATGGGGACAATTATTTGCCTGTGTTTAACGCAAATAATACGGTTTGCCACCCGATTATAAAAATCCGCTGTGTTGAAAACAACAGAATTATAACAAACATAGATAACGGTATTTTCAACTATGCCGAAATTGAAAACGGTTTGAAAATAACCTCGGACTATGCCTCCTGCTCGCTTGTATGCGACGGCGGAAAGATAGTCTTAACCGATGTTTCGGAAAAATTCGGATATGAGCTTTTGAGCGTTTATATTCCGGATTTATGCGTTCTTGAAAATTCAAATGTGGTGAATTTTTCTCAAGGCGGAAGATGTGCAAGCTCAACAGACAATCCGCCGATGGGATTCCCGGTATTGTTTGATGTGATAAATGCAATGGGAATTTATGACAATAAATGCGGACTGCTTGTATCCACAGACAGGCTTGATTTTATATTGCACCAAAGCATACAAAGAATTAACGGTAAAAGCTTCGGAGTTATCGGCGTTGAGCTGACGAACAGAGTTTCGGCAAAAAAATGCGGTTTAAACTCACCGTGCGTTAAGGGCGAAAAGAGTGTTTGCGTTAAAAATATACCAAACGGCGATTGGAAATCCTTTGCAAAGGAGCTGCAAAAAAAGCTTACTCCTAAAAGAGCGGAGTGCTATGAACGCTGCGTATTTTACAAGTTTATGCTCGATCACGGTGATGATGAACCGACAGCAACGCTCGATGATTTGAAGAAATTCTATCGGGAGGCGGCAAATGTGCTTGATAATCAGCGACAGGTAGTGTATATTGTCGGCTGGCAAAAGGGCGGCCATGACCACGGCTATCCCGAACCGTTTGAATTAAACGACAATATACCGTCAGCCGATGAATTAAAAGAATGTATAAACGAAGCAAGAGATTATAACACATATGTGTCGCTGCATGATAATTTTGAGGATGCGTATTTGAACTGTATTACGGATGAAAGCCTTATTGCGCTCGATTCCTACGGAGAAAAGTACAGAGGCTGGATTTGGTCGGGAGGACTCAGCTATATTCTTTCCTTAAAAAAATATGTTGAATCGGGAGCAATGCAAAAAAGGGTAAAGTGGATTGTTGATAATTTCGGCATTAAAGACACCTATCACATTGATGTGACAACCTCCGAAATGCGCAGATATGACTTCTCCCCGGACGTTTCCTCTGCCGCTGACGAAGGACTTGAATACAAATACAAAATTTTTGAAGAATTTAACAAATACGGTATTGACGTGACAAGCGAAACTGTTTGCTATCCGTTTATAGGAAAGACGGGGCATGGCTGGAGTACGAGATATAACATGGGTATAGCGCTGTATAAGAATGAGGAAAAAATTCCGCTGACTCCTATGCTCTATCATGGCATAATACCGTGCGGCTGCTTCGGAAGCGACAAAAAAAGCTTGCTTAACGGATTTATTCTGGGAGCAAAATCGTGCTGGGGAGATGTTGTATACCTTGACGATAAAAAAATCATGAGCCATTATATACTGACCGTCCCAATGCTTTTGCTCGAGAATTTGAAAATCACCGATTATAAGCTTGACGGCGATTGGACAACAGTTGTTTATGAAGATGAGAGTATGGTTCGTGTAAATCAAAAAAACAGTGAATATGAGGTTATATATAAGGGAAAAACTATCGCCGAGAACTGGACAACTTTTGCTCCCGGGGAAAGCGGGGATATAGTTTATCTGTACTCATTGGAGAATACGGAATATTCGGCTGATTGTGATTATACTTTTTATGAGCTTACAAAAAGCGGTGCAAAGGAAATAGGAACGAAAAACAGAATCAGCTTAAAGCCGGGAGTACCTGTTAAGGGAATTAAAGCTTAAAATAGAATAAGTAACAAGGGAGAATTATACATGGAAAATTTTAAAGACAGACAGGCGGATTTGGATTTTGTGTATAAAACGGCAAACGGCTTAAATTTGCCTGTTCGGGTGTTTTTGCCCGATACGGATATTCATAAAGCACAGACAGTGCTGTTAATTCACGGCGGAGGGTGGAATGATGCAATAAAAAATAATTCCGAGTGGAACGGCGGCTGGATGGCAGGCAATGCCAAATATTTGGCAAGCAAGGGATTTATCGGTATTATTATATCATATCGCTCACTTTTGGTATCGGAAAAGCTTAATGTCGGCGATCTTTTAGAGGATTGCAGGGACGCTGTCAGGTATATAAAAAAGCATTTAAAGTTTGTGTCTTTTGATAATTTTGTGTGTATGGGAGATTCTGCCGGCGGATATCTAGCAACAATGATCGGGCTTTCGCAGGACGATGATATCCGCCCGAAAACCGTTGTTTCGTTAAATCCGGTTTTGGGATTGCTTGATACAAAATGGAAATACGGATTTGAAACCGCTTCCGATATTGACAGTCTGACGCCGGCAAAATGTGTCGGAGAAAAAAGTGCGGATTTTTTGTTCATGCACGGAACCGCCGACACGGTGGTCGAAATTGAATTTACAAGAGAATTAAATGATTTACTGATAAACAAGGGACACAAATCAAAGTTTGTTGAAATATCGGGCGCAAAACACGCATTCATTTTGTATGATTATGAGAATACAGATGAATTTGTGACAAAGATTATGGAGCAGATAATAGAATATATCCGTGCGAACTGATTTTTAATTATGATAGTCAAAGGAAAGGAATTACTATGAAAACGATAGTTGAAAATGCGAGATTCACATTTCTTACGGAGAGCTTGGTGAGAATTGAATATTCTCCCGATAAAGTGTTTAATGATGACGAAACCTTGTTTGCAAAAAACAGAGAGGACGGTACGGAAAAAGTATACAGTTCTCAAAACGGAAATAGGTATGAGTTTAAAACCGAGTTTTTTAAGCTTACGTATATAAACGACGGCAAACCGTTTACGGCGGATAACCTTTATGCCGATATAAAAGGCAAAAGCTGGCATTACGGTATGAAAAATGAGAATAATCTGGGCGGAACGCTTGCAACACTGGACGGTATTGTGCCGAGCAAGCCGGTCGAGGACGGAATAATTTCCAAAGACGGTTGGTTTGTTATCGATGATTCGGGAAAACCGGTTTTAAAGGACAATTGGATTGCCAAAAATGCGTTAAAAAGCAATACCGATATTTATCTTTTTGCATACGGAAAGGATTATAAAAGAGCGCTCAGGGATTTATTCTTTGTTTCCGGACGTGCGGAGCTGCCGAGAAAATATGTTTTCGGTTCGTGGTATTCACGCTGGTGGCCGTATACCGATGAGGAAATAAAGGATATAGTCAAGGGCTATGACGAGCATGATTTTCCGCTTGACATAATGGTTATAGATATGGACTGGCATTATCATGACTGGCAGATTAAATCGGAAGAAGATGAAAAATTCCGTGCTACCCACGGTTACGGTCATGCCGACAATTTGGGTTGGACGGGATATACATGGAACAAAAATCTGATTAAAAATCCGCAAAAGCTGCTGCATGAGCTGCATGACGATAAAATTTATGTAACTCTCAACGACCACCCTGCCGACGGTGTACGAACCAATGAGGAATGGTATGACGGATTTGCAAAATTAATGGGATTTCCGCCCGAGAGCGGTTTAAACCTTGAATTTGACTGCTCCGATAAGAGATATATGGAGAACTTTTTTAAGGCTGTGCATGAAAATCTGGAAAAACAGGGTGTGGATTTTTGGTGGGTTGATTGGCAGCAGGACGAGGTAAAGCCGTATGTAAAAGGTATAGAACATTTAAGACATCTTCCGTGGCTTAATCAGCTGTATTACGAACATTCAAGAAAAAACGGAAAACGCGGAATATCTTTCAGCCGCTGGGGCGGCTGGGGAGATCATAAACACCCGATTTTCTTTTCAGGGGACACAAAATCCACATGGGACGTCCTTGACTATGAAATTAAATTTACAATAAGCTCGTCAAATGCAGGGTGTTTCTACTGGGGACATGATACCGGCGGATTTTTCGGCGAAAGAAATTGGGAAATGTATGTCAGATGGGCGCAGTTCACAGCCTTTTCGGCTTGCCTGAGAGTTCATTCACAAAGAGATGAAAAGCTTGACAGACGTCCGTGGCTGTGGGGAGATGCGGCTCAAAATGCTATGAAAAGCGTGTATCATATGCGCTCGCAGCTCATTCCTTATATTTATTCGTCGGCATATGAGGCATATGATGCGTGCCTGCCGCTTATAAGAGGAATGTATATTGAATTTCCGAATGAGGAAAATGCTTATAAATTCCAAAATCAGTATATGTTTGGTGACGCATTTATTGTTTCTCCTATAACCGAACCCGGAAAAGGGGACAATAAAACTGTATCTAAAAAGGTATGGATAAAGGGCGGAGATTACTATAATGTATTCAATAATGAAAAATACGAGGACGGAACGACAGCAGAGATAGAATGTGATATTAATACCTTTCCGCTCCTTGTTAAAGGCGGTATGCCTGTGCCTATGCAGCCGTACAGCAGACGAATGACAAGCGAGAATTTGGATACGCTTATAATAAGAATTTATCCGGGAAATAAAGGCGAATTTACACTATATGAGGACGACGGCATAAGCGAGGAATACAAAAACGGGGGATATTTAAAAACAAAAATTTCCTATGAAAATATTCAAAATGAAATTTCAATAAGCATTGAACCGTACGGAAAGGGTTACAGCGGTATGCCGCAGTCACGCAGTTATGTAATTGAGCTGCCGCTGACCGGGAAAATGCAGCTTTTGAGCGGAAATGCCGATTTGATTTTTAAAGACGGAATGAATAAAATAGAAGTGAACGAAAGGAGCATATTTGAAAGAGCCGAGTTTAAACTGATAAATGCAGGTTAATTCATACTTATTGACCGCAGAGAATTACAAAATTGAGCCGGAATGTACGGGAATACGAAAAAAGAAGCGCAGCTATAAATCAAAGCTGAGCTTCTTTTTTTGGTGCCGGTGGTCGGGGTCGAACCGACACGGTATTGCTACCACAAGATTTTGAGTCTTGCACGTCTGCCAATTCCATCACACCGGCTTACAACAGCTTATTAATAATATCACATTTTCGGGAAAAAGTCAATACTTTTTTTGAAAATATTGCAATTTGACAAATTGCAATAAAAACAATAGAAATATTTGGTTAAATTTAATGCGATTTGTAATAATAAATGTCTTTCATCTATTGACATGGCATAGATAATGTGATAAAATTGGCATATAAGCCAATACATAGGCAAAAATGAGCGTTCCTGCATTATGCCGGGGTGATTTTAATGCAGACGCTGTTTACGGAAAAAACTGAAGAGAAGGTGGTAACTTGATAAGAAGAAAGGAAAGCGAAGAATCAAAGAAAAGAATACTTTCCGCCTGCGTCAGACTGTTTTTGGAAAAGGGCTACAACAGCACGAGAATGGCTGACATTCTGGAGGCGGCAAACGTTTCGAACAGTACCTTTCAAAACATATTCAAAACAAAGGACGGAGTTTTGCTGGAGCTTGTCAGATTTATGTTTGACAACCAGTTTAAAATGGCAAGAAGTATCGCCGCACCCGAAGCAAAGCCGGTTTTTATCTATGCGGTTGAAACAGCGATACAGATTACGCTTGCAGAGCTTAACGAGTATTTAAGAGAAATATATGTTTTGGTGTATAGCCTTGAAGATACTGCGGAGTACATATATGAAAAAACAGCGGCGGAGCTGTACAAAATATTTCATGATTATATGCCCGAGTGCTCGGAAAGTGATTTTTATGAGCTTGAAATAGGCTCGGCAGGAATAATGAGGGCATATATGGCAAAAAAATGCGATATGTATTTTACTTTGGAGCATAAAATATGCCGTTTTCTGAAAATGAGCCTTACGGCATATTCCGTTCCGGAGGAGGAGCAGAAGAAAATTGTTGGGTACATAACGGGTACGGATATAAGGGGAATAGCCAACAATGTCATGCGGGAGCTTTTCAGAGCTTTAGCAATGGAATTTGACTTTGCGCTCACAGACGAAATACTGGCAAACGGAAGTATACGGTAAAAAGTAAAAGCAGCTAATATTTAAATGAAAGGAAAGAAGTTAATGAAAAAGTATTTCAAAAGCGTCACATCGGTATTGATAAGTATGATAATGATATTGTCAACAATAATACTCCCGGCAAATGCGGCGGACAGTAAACCGAAAATGCAGAAATGGACGTACAAAATCGGAATAAAGATAAGCAACTCCAGAAATTCCGCCAGCACAAACGGTGCGATTAAATTCAACGTTTATTCAAATGACGGAACCAAATTGGGTACGGTGGACGTTCCGAATGTAAACAAGAAGAACAGGGAAACCTCCGCAACGATAACTCTTACGGACGCACCGTGGACAATCGGAAAGTACGGATTGCAGAATACCTCCACAGACGGCTTGAAAGTCGATTATTACAGAGTGGTATATAAAAGAGCCGAGAGCAATGACAGTGATTATGAATACGCTTCAGAGCAATATATTCCGTCGGGAAGAAATGCCGGCTGGATAGATACGCAGAAAGATGAGGCTGAGGTATCGGAAGCAATTGTTTCGGCACTTAACACAAGAGAACTCAGCAGCAGCGGAAATTTCGGAGAGCTGACCGATACCCTTTATCTTGACGGCAGCGAAACGGGTACCGTTTCATACGAATATGACGGAATAGTTTCCGACACGTTCAGCAAACCCTTGGGCACCGGGTATTATGCAATGGACTGCTCGGACGCACCGATGATTAAATTATCGGGCAGATGCGAGTGGAGCGACGGAACTGTTGACCAATACAACGGCATTAAGGCAAACGGAATTGAGGAAATAGTCAAGACTACAGCCTTCGGCGACAGAGTAATGGGGGTTAAGCTCGACAAAGGAAAGCTTAACAATTACATGAAAAAGCACGGCGCAAATATGCTGAAAATTACAATGAGCTACTATATGGTTAAGGACGGAGCGTGTCAGAATGTTTTCGAGTATGCGGAAATCATATTAATAAGAAAAGCCTTTGCGCTTGAAGATTTCACACTGAGCAATACCGGTACGGATTCAAAGTACGGAGGGGCACACTATTACAACAGCGCGAGCAAGTCGATAAACGCCACAATTGCGGTAAAGACGGGCAGCGGAAACAATCATTTAAATACATATCATTTTAACGGCGCAGAACTGAAATTTGATTCGATAAAGCTGAAGTTAGGCGATACCGACAAGACGATTGACGCGGAAAGCAAATCATTTACATTGGACAAATACGGACGGTTCAATGTCAGTTTTAAAATGCAGAACGGACTTGATTCAAACGATGTCGGCGTGACCGTTATTATGAAAAACGGCAGGCTCAAGCCTATGGGCGCAAACGATAATGTGTATTTGCTTTATGATGACAAAAACAGCAAACAGACCCCGGGCGACTGTGAACGTTTCTTCTCATCAAGAAAGGTCGACAGCATAACCCCAAAGGTTACGCTTACGGCGGTTGACGGTAAAATCAATGAATGGCACAAGGAGCTTGCTCTGACCTCTGTTGCAGATGAAAATATAAACACCTCGAATACGCAAAACGCATATTTATATAAGCTGTACGATTCATCGGGAAATCCGCTTACATCGGCATATTACATTGTTCCGGCGGCAAAGGATATGAGTACAAAAATCACGCTGAGATTAAACAGGGCTGTTGAGGGAATTTATTCGATGAGGCTTGAGGGAACGGATACGGCAGGAAACAGCTTATCTCAGACTCTTGAAAACATAAAGCTTGACAACAAAGCCCCGGAGGTTACGGTTAATACGGCGGATAAGGAAAGGCTTCCCGACGGTACTATGAATATAAAGGTACCGTTTACGCTGTCGGACGCATCGGGAACGGGAAAAATTTACTACTGTTTTGTTGAAGGTAACGGTAAAGCGCCCGACTTTGATGAAAATTCGGAAATGAATAAGACGAGCGGAACGTTCGATTCTGTTTTCGGAAAATGGGCATATATAGACCAGGATCCGTCCGTTATCCAAACCTCTGCAACGGCTATGATAA
The DNA here is from genome assembly GCA_934462715.1 of uncultured Clostridia bacterium. Classification (GTDB taxonomy): domain Bacteria; phylum Bacillota; class Clostridia; order UBA1381; family UBA1381; genus RGIG1988. The sequence goes on along the minus strand of CAKSIJ010000002.1, from coordinate 208,745 downwards.
AGGTTGCAAGCGGTATGAAATTCGATGGCAGGGTTTACTGGTTTGCAGAGGATAAGTTCCAAAACAGAACAGCTCAAAGCTTCAGGGAAATCAGTGCGGACAACGAAAATACGGAGGCAAGCATTGATGTTTCGGGGATCTGCGATCTGCCCTTGAAAGACTATGATATAAGCATCACAACCTTAGACGTAAACAAGGTTTACTACAGATGGAGATACCCGGACGGAAAATATATTGCGGCGGAAAGACTTTACACAAAAGGTGATAAAGAGATAGGAAGCGGAACACAGAAAACCGATTCGGGGAACGAGGTTATATTGAACGGAAAGTATAAGTTGGTTTGCAGAATCGTTACACCGTCCGGCAACTCCGCATCAATATCGCAGGACTTTGCGTTTGACAATGAAGCTCCCGAATTGAGAGTAAGCCCGAAAAGCGGAACAGCCTTTCGCCGTACTCATGAATTTACCGTTAAGGCAACCGATGAATCGGGAATCGTTTCGGCATACGGTAAATTCGTAGCTCCGAACGGAGATGATATTGAGGGACAAAACGAATTTGAAATACCCGTAACGGGCGGAGCGGTAAATCACACCGTGGTATTGAGTGACGCCGCTAACGGAGCTTATTCTCTTAAAGTAAGAGTTACTGATTACAACGGATATACAACCGAAAAGGTGAGCAGTTGCGTATATCTTGTAACGGAAGCTGCAAAACTTACCGAGGAAATAGTGACTGATAAGGAATACGGATCGCTCCCGATTACATCGGGCAAATACACAATCAAGCTGACGGCTGAAATGCCTTTTGCAAATGCGGAAAGCCTGAAAGAAGCTCCGAATATGTATTACAGAACCGCCGACAGCACGGGAGCGTATACAAGCTGGATATTAAATAATGAATGTACAATTAAAAGTAATACAATAAAGGCGGAGTGCAGCTATAATTCGGGTTTATCCTTCGGCGAGGGGCTGAATGAAATTAAGATTCAGTCGGTTCTGGTGACTAAGGGTGTAAGTCCCGACGCAGCAGATGAGAATTATTACACAACCGCGTCGGCACAGTATTATTGCGATAAAACACCACCGCAGCACAGACTTGTGTATAACCGCATACATACAAATGACGAGATTAAAGGAAAACTGTATCTGAGCGATAACTTTGATACCGAGCTTACGGCATTTGCGGGAGATCCGAATGTAGTGCTTACACGCTCTGAAACCGAAGCGAATGTTTTTGACGTAAGCATAAAGGAAAATACCGACAGCATTATAACGGCAGCCGATTGGGCAGGCAACAGCGTTGAAATTCCTGTTACTGTTACCGAAATAGACCGCATGGCTCCGACAGCGGAAATTAAAAATGTCGGTACGGAATCTGTGGGAGATCCTGACAGGGGAGGAATTAATGCAAAAGCGGAAATCCTTGTAAAGGACGTTGAACCTTTGAGCGTAAAGCTTGCGCTTATTCCGAAAGCCGAGGTTGAATCGGCATTAGGTAAGGACGGCAAAATCAAGGAGGAATATTTTGATATCGGAAATTCCCTTATGTCTGATAACTGGGAACAGGCAAGAGGAGCCGATGAAGCGTTTAACTATGACGGTGAAACCGATATGCTTTACAGGCTGACATTATCGGGAGTTACGGGAGAATACTGTATCGGTTTAAGAAGTGCAGACAGCTTGGGTAATGAAGATGACATCGTATTTGATGAATCGCCGTTAATGTCAAAGAAAGCACCGATTGAGCTGATGAGCTATGAGGTAATGCCGAAAGAAGCCGGAGCAAAGGCAATTCTTACAGCAAAATTCAATGTTCCGGTATACGTGCTTCCGCAGAACCTCATAACCGACACCCCGGACGAGGAATTGACGGTCGACGAAACAAACTACGAGCTTGCAAGACGGCAGACGGGAACACGTTCCCAAACTGTAAGCTTCCCGATAGGAGAGCTTGGAGCATATAAGCTTTATCCGCTTGATTCGTTCGGAAATGCAATGCTTGACGAAAACGGAAACGAAATTGCTTGTGAAATAAACGTTACCGATAACGATGTAAAGCTGAATGTCAAAAACGGAATAAGCGTGAAGCTGATTCAAAGAATGTATGACGAGAATAACAACAAAATCGACAAGGACGTAACAAACGAAGAATGGGTATCGCCTCATTCATATTTTGGTGTATTAATGCTCATAGCCGAACCGATCGATTCAAATGTATTGCTTTCTCCGGTTTCAAATGAAAGCGGCGGCTTTAATTTGAATACCGGCGAATCGGAAAAATACTTTAATGAAGAATTGAACGGATATACAAAGCTTATATATGACGTATGGCAGCTTTGGGACAAAAACGGTTTCGGCGAAGCGGAGATATATGAAAGAACTTTTACGGCAAAGCTGTTTGAAACGCAGACTCCCGACGCAATGTGGGAGGAGTGCGCCGTTATCGATAATATCGATAATACAAATCCCAAGACAAACGAAAAGTATTCAACAATTCTGCCGACAATCGGAAATGTTGACGTTGAGGCGGAAATGTACGATCCTCAATCGGGACTTGACAGCGTTAGGATAGAATACAACGGAGAAACGTATCTGACTGAAGACATATCTCTGAATGATAAGGACGGAAATCCGATTGACTACACTGAAAAGCCGTATACGTATGATAATGAGAAATTCTCTCTTACAATCTATTCGGACACAAATCCGAAAAGCGTTAAAAGAATGTTTATAACCTTTAAGGAAAACGCTCAAATGCGTGTAACGCCCGTCAGTAAAACAGGTGCTGAGGGCGGTGCGAAAGAAATTCCGATAAGGGTTGAAAACATCAGCAAAACTCCGATAACAGAGAATGATGTAACAATAAGTTACTTTTATAAAGATTCCTCGGGCAGCTGGCAGACTGTGGGTGAAGATACCTATTACAAAAATGCAAAGGCTGTAATCGGCTTTACTGATGAGTACAACGAACGAGGTTTGAGAATCGTTAACAACGGCGGAGAAAAGGAAAGACTGCTTGACTCTTACGAAAACATATTTACCTTTGAAATAAAGGATAAATACGGTTACACATATTCGGCAGAAGCGGCTCTTACAAAATTTGACAATATACCGGGAACAATCACATATACAATTGACGGCGGTACAATCAAAACCAACAAGCCTGTTACGGTAAAATTCTATGTTGAGGATAAGGAAAGCGGAATCGGAGAGTTCAGACTGAGCGGACCGGACGGTGACGCTGCCGTCAACAGGGTTGATGAGAACAGCTATACAGCAGAGCTTTCAAAGGGCGGAATCTACACGGCGGTTCTTTATGATAATGTCGGAAACAAAACAGAGATAAGCCTGACAGCACCGAACATCGACACCCAAACGCCAAAAATCAAGAATATCAGCTACAATGTTGAAGCTGAGAAAAAAACCTCCGGAATTGTTACTGCGGCATTGACCTACACAAAGCCGAACGTTAATCTGACTTATGTTGAAGCGACAGGCAAACTTACAAATGCAGACTTTAACGTTGACTACAGAAATTCAACAATTGCGTTTACAAAGAACGGAACTGTTAACGTATATTTCAAGGACGATTACGGCAACGAGGGTACGGATATTGTAAGCGTGAAGCAGATCTACCAAGTTCCGCCGTCGGTAAGCGCGGTTGCAGTGCTGAGTGATGATGAAAGATCGGTTGACGTTACCTTTGAAAAAGCGCAAATCAACGGCGTAGATATAGATCTTGAAAGAAAGCTTACAGAGCTTACCGTTTCATACGGAGGAATAACGCAGAGAATCAATAAGTATGACGGGGACGATCTTATTGAAGCAAAGTATACCTTCTATAAGAACGGAACATACACGTTCAGAGTATATGATGATGAGGGAACTGCTTCATTTGTAACGCTGAATATTTCGGACATCGATACGGAAGCACCGAAAATCGAGCAGATTACATGGAGCTACAATTATTATATTGATGACAACGGACAATGGACAAAGCTGCAGGGCAGCGAAACGCTTATACCGGGCGATGAAGCCGGATATATTGCCGCAAGTGACAAGTATAATGTTACCGGCGAAGATGTAACGGTTAAAATCACAACCGACAAGCCGACTAAGCTTATGGACAGCAACGGCGGATATAATACCGAAAATGAAAAGGTGTTCAATGCCAACGGAATGTTTATCTTCAACATGATAAAAAACAACGGACTGACGGCGTCATACGGACTGGATATTGAATTTATCGACAAAACTCCGCCGGTAATCGAGCTGAGCGCACCGGAGATGATTTTCTACGAAAATGAAAATGTCGGAACAAAATATTCAAAGGAGCTTTTGGCAAAGCCGGGCGAAGCATTTACCGCATATGATATGTTCGGCGGCAAAACCGATTTGAGCGATAAGGTTGAAATCGACTACGGCAAATTCAATCCGGATAATCTGTCCGCAAACACGTTTGACAGAAATATTGATTACATCATTACCTATAAGGTGCGCGACAAGGCAGGAAACATAACCGAAGCTAAGAGAACGGTAAGACTTATCGGATACAATGACGCAATCGTTCTTGTTGACGGAAAACTGCCCGATTATGCCGGAAGAATTGAGCTTGAAAGCGGAATGTTTGAAATCGAACTTAAGAATTTCTCGGGAACATCGTATGCAAAGCTTTGCGAGGGCGTAAAGACGATGGGACAGATGAAAACCGCACAGGGAGTACAGCTTGCAGAAACCGCACCGGGCAGCGGAAAATACCGTGCCGAGGTTAAAAACGGGGGCTGGTATACAGCTCTTGTACAGACAGATAAAAAAGACTACTTTACGGTACAGATTTATATAAGGAGGGTTTAAAAGCTATGAATATATTTAAAAAAATATTATGCGGTATACTTTCCGCGGCGGCGCTTTCATCGGCACTGCCTGCGGCATATGCCGAAAATGAAAATATATATTCGATAACAAACGGTTATCTGTCGTATTCTTTTAATGCCAAAACCGGCGGATTTTCGATAGAAACCGATGAGGGAAATCCGAAAAAACAGCTTGACAACAAAATTCCGCTTCTGTATAAAGAGGACGGCTCACAAAGCGGCGGAACCTCCTTTACAAGCGTTCGTATAGGCAAGAAAGACTATGTTTTCGGTCAGGACTACGGATTTTTCGGAAGTGCGTCAAAGCTTGACGCACCGGAAATCAGCAGCGGCGGCAGACTGATGACAACCAAATGGACGATTAATAATATCGAAATTATCCAAAAGGTTGCATTGGGACAGGACGCAAATACCGATACGATAGGAAATACCGGTATTTCCTATGAGGTTGTAAACAACAGCGGAAAGGAGGAAACGGTCGGTATAAGATTAATGCTTGATACTGCACTGGGAAACGATATTGACGCACCCTATGTTGCGGTTGACAATTCTATAACCCCCGTTTTGGTGGAAACCGAATTTACGGGCGAGGAATTGCCGCAGCAGGTAAGAAATCTGGATTCGCTGACGAATCCGACAAAGCTTTCTTATCTGATATTAAAGGGCTGGAACGGCGGTATTGCTCCGAACAGACTGACTGTCGGACACTGGGCGAACCTTGCAAATACAAAGTATGACTATACCCCGGACAAATACTGTGATTTTACAAACTATTCAAACAAGCACAGAACCCCGGACAGTGCGGCGGCAATTTACTGGGATAATCAGACAGTTGCTCCCGGAGAAAGCGTTACCGTTGAAGCTCTGTACGGAATCGGAAACTTTTCGGAGGATAAGTCAACCGACAGTATCGGCATTGACATTTCCGCCGGAAGAATAGAGCTTGCGGACGATAAAAAGTCATATAAGAACAACGGCGAAACCGAAATCACCGTAAATATCGACAATACCTACGATTCGTCTGTTGAACTGGGTGCTACTGTATTGCAGCTTACAGTTGACAGTGAAGCTTTGGAAATTGTCGGCAGCGACAAATATTCTTATAATAAGTTAGGGAAAGAAATCAGAACCTGTACCTTTACCGTAAGGGCAAAACCGCAGGCGGAGATTACCGCAGGAACGGTTTATGCGGCACTGACAACCACAAGAACCGATTCCACGGGAAACGGTGAAACGCTTGAAACGGCGGCTCAGAGAAGTATAATTCTGCCGTCGGTTAACGGAAGTCTTGCAGCGGTGCAGATGACAAAGGTCAATCCCGAAACCGTGTGGACGGGAGGAGAAAAAGCCGTTACGATAACCGGAAATATGAAAGCGTTTCAAGCACTTTCGGGAAATCAGGGCTGGAAAGCGGAGCTGGTTCATACCTCCTCCGATCACAGAGTTGAAATAGAAAAGAAAAATATTGCGTTTATTGATAAGGACTATAAAAATCTCAGCTTTATGACCGATGAAGAGCTTATTGTCGGAGAATATAAGATAGTTTTTACCTTTGACGATAAGGATTTAAAGGAAGCATTCGGTCAGAGTATAACGGCTGCGGCGACCCTTAAAGTATCGGCGGACGAAAAATACAGACTGAAAAGCTACGGAATAGCGGCGCTTGTACGTTCTACCGATTTTAGCGTTGGAAGCGCATATTCCGAATACAATTATTTCGTGTTTGCCGATGAGGGCGAATACAGGAAATTCTATGACGGAGAGCTTGAAAAAACAGCCGGTGTTACAACAAGCACATCGGGGATCCCGAAAACCTTAAAGTATGCGTTCGGCAAGGATAATAATGCGATAGCCGAAAATGAAATACTTCTTGTAATCAGAGCCAATCTGAGAGAAACCGAGCTTGAAGAAGCGGACGGAACCAAGAGAAAATACTACCGTGCCGAAAAGGCGGACGGCGATATTATAATCAATAATATGCTTTCCTACGAGGGCACAAAGCCCCTTACGCTGTCGGCTCAAAACGGACATTTTGACGTAAAGGGCGATGGAGTATTAAAGGTAGTAAATTCAATTACCGTATGGCGTTCGGCGTGGTCTTTTTCAGGCAGCAACGGCGGTGTTTTAACTCTTGATACCAAACGCTTTGATAAGTGCAGAACGAATGTGCAAAGCAATAAGTTAAAGCTTACGCTTGACGGAGCGGCGAGCATGATACAGTCGATAGGCGGTTTGCTGGTTGGTCTTAAATACGGCGAAATGTCCTCCGAATGGCATGAGGAAGCAAAGGGACAGGTAACCTACGGAATCGGCTTCGGCGGAAAATTAAGTCTGCCGATAAAGGCAAAGGAAAAGAAAGAAACCGAAGCGGTTTTGACTGCCGATCAGGAGGATGTATCCGATTCGATGAACAGTCTTTTTGCAGAGCCGGACGAACCGGATACCGGGAAGATTGACAAGAACGAGGGTAAAAAGGAAAAACAAAAGGAAACTCTTGCGCTTGAAACAACTATGTCGGAGGGCAGACTTTCGATAAGTGCGGATAACGTGCTTTTCGGGGAAAAACCGAAAACCGGCAGTGACGGCAAGGTTATAACCGAGGATAACAATATTAAAATCAACGATACCGGATTTGTCGGTATCAACACCACAGCGTCTCTGGCACTTCCCAAAGATCTGCTCGGCGACCTTGTAACCAATATGCCCGGTATATATGCAAGCGTTACAATCAATACGATAGATAACATATATACTGTCGGTGCGGGGGTTGCGCTCAAAATAATCGAATGTGAGGGTCTGCTGTCATTTAAGGAAACAACAATTAAGAATAAGCAGGCTATAGTACCCGACGCAATAAAGTTCAGCATAAATGACGGACTGATGATTCCGATAGCTCCGCCTGTTCTGTACATGACGGGTCTTGGCGGCGGAATCGAGGGTCTTGCCGACACAATAGGCGGTGAGTTTGATAAACTTCCTCCGATAACGATTCTTTTAAGCACAAGACTCATGGCAATAAATACGCTCATCGGTGACTTTAAGGCAAAAATCAATCTTACGGGATTATCTCTCGACGGTACGATGAAGCTTAAATATGCAGAGAGCATTGCTACGGTTGAAGCAGGTATATCCGCAAGGTGGATCGATCCGTGGGAGCTTAATCTGTACGGAAAGATAAGCATACTGATGGGTGTGCTTCAGGGCGGTCTTACGGTTAATGTTGCAGACAATTATTTCTACGGATATGTGTATGCCTCGCTGTGTATTCCGAACAGTATTCCTCTTGTGGGAGGTAAAGAGCTCGGCGGAGTGGAAGCTGCGGTATCGCATAAGTTTATCGGCGGCAACATTAAGATAATCGGCATAAAGTTCGGATTTATCTATTACTGGGGCGGAGATTTCAGCTTCGGCAGAAATATAGATCTGAGCGCACCTCCGAAAAACAATATTTCGGGTCAGTCGGCACAGAATATGCGGGAGCTTGAAGAAAGCAATTCTGACGGAGCAGGCTATTACGGAACAAATATTTATCCGATTAAAACGCAGGCGGTTGACAACAGCAGGGCAATAAGCCTGTTTGCCGCAGACGATTATAAGGACATTACCGTAAAAGCGGAAAACGCAGAGGGAAGCAATGCGCTTTTGTTTGAAATACCGTATACGGGAATGGGAGATCCGCAAATCGGAGATTTTATTCTGAAGAATCCGCAACAGAACACAGCAGTGCTTCAGCCGGATGACGGTATGGGCGGCGGAAGCTTCATAGTTCAGGATATGGGCGAAAACGGCAAGAGCATATTTATTACGGTTACGGATAAGAGCCTTATAAAGAACGGCGACTGGACATTGAGATACAAAACTCAGAATATCAATATCACAGATTTTACAATGTGCAGGGTTGACGATATTCCGGAGCTGACGGTGTTTAACGCTTCCTATGACGGAAAGAAGCTTAATGCGGACTGGCAGATGAGCAGCCGGAGCGATACCTTGGGAACGCTCGACGTTTATCTGACAGAGGACAAAGATATTTTGGAAAAGCTGAAAACCGAGAATAACACAGGTCTTTCTATAGGCACTAACGTGCTTCATGAGGAAAACGTTAAAGCAAATGACTCAAGACGTTCTTTTGAATTGCCGAAAACTCTCGATAACGGTAATTACTACACGGTAATTTCCTATAAAACATCGGACGGCATCAGCAACAGAATAACCGATACGCCGTTTGAGTTTGTGAATCCGAATTTACCGAAGCCGGTTAAGGAAGTAAAGGTTAAATACGGCGGAAACGGTAATCTGTATGTTGAAATTGAGGACGCTGACGATCCGGACTATACAAATTATATAGTTGAAATAGAGGATATGGACAATACCGCACTTGAAAACAATATGTCATGGTTTGAAAAGGGCGATAAGAGTATCTTTATCGGAAAGGAAGCAAAGCTTGTTCCGGGTAAAAATTACAGAGTAAATGTAAAAACTCTGAGGGTGGAAGAAAATCAGCCTGCACCGGGAAACAATGAAAATCCGACAACCTCATATTATTACGGCTCGGATATTGTAAGCACCGACGGAACGTTTGTAATGCCGTCACCGGTAAAACCGAAGCTTCTAAAGGTTAAAGGGGATTTTGACAAAAATGCGGAATATATCAACAAAGACAGCATTGAATTGAATTACACCTTTGAAAATGACGTATTCGCAGAGCTTACGGTAAATGGACAGCAGCTCTACAGTGATAATAAATTTAAAAAGGACTGGAAATTCAAGATAGAAAATCTTGAGGATGGAGATTATATTGTTGATATAAAGGCATTTTCGCTGTCAAAGGATTATGCGGACGGAAAAAAGCTTTCAGCCGATAATCCCGACGCACAGCTGGCATTTACGGTTGATACCTCCGCCCCTGCACTGTCGCTTGCAAAGAAAAATGCACAGAGCATGGACGAAAATACTATAGCTGTTTTCGGAAGTAATACGGTGATTGCAAATGATGACGGCAGCTACGAATTTGAGGGTATGACCGACGCCGGCGCAGAATTATCGGTTGAACCGCCGGATGACATAAGAATAGTAAATTCTAACGGAACCTTTAAAGTGACGGGAACGGTTCCGGACAACAGCAGTATAATAACCGAAACAATAAAGTCGGCAGACAAGGCCGGAAATACGTCAGAGCTTACCGTGACAATTGTCGGAAGTGAATACGGAAGCTTTGAAAGAATAGAGCTTATGGCTGACGGCAAGGCGATTTCCGAAAATATAAACGGGGAAAAGAGGATAACTCTCAAAAACGGAGCGGATACAAAGCTGTCCGTAACAGGAATAAAGGCGGATGGAAGAAGCTTTGAAATTTTGGACGATACGATAGAATGGAAGCTTCTTTACGATAAAAATGCCGTTACCTTTAAGGACGGCAGCGTAACTGCCGTTATGCCGGGTGAAACGGCGGTGAAAGCAAAGCTTAACACGGCTGAAGTGCAGAACGAAAACGGCTTGTTGTCATATCTCGGCTTGGAGGACTATGTACTGCTGACGATTGAGGAAAATTCAAAGGCGGATTTAAAAGAAGCCATAGATAAAGCGGAAAAGCTGCTTTCGGATAATCCCAAAGCTTCGGCTAAAAATGCGCTTCGGTCCGCAATCGACAAGGCAAATACTGTTTATAAAAACAGCAAGGCGTCCGATAATGAGATTTCCGAACAGGTTACGGCACTGAATAAGGCTATGGATACCTTTAAGGACAGTCTTGACAAGGGCGGAGATTCAAATCCGTCATCAGGCAGCTCAAATATAACTGTCGGTTCATTCTACAAGCTGACGCTTCTTCCGACCGAAAACGGAAAGGCGACATTGTCGCATACAAAGGTACGTTACGGAACGAGCGTGACAATAACCGCAAAGCCTGAAGAGGGTTATGTTGTTGCCGATATGCTTATAAACGGCAAATCGGTCGGAAAGGCAGAGATATATACAATAAATGCGGTGACGGAGGATACGGTTGTTGAGGTTAAATTCAAGGTTAAGCCGAGAATACCTTTTGAAGATGTCAGCGAAAACGACTGGTTCTATGATGACGTTTGCTATGTTTATGATAACGGCTTGTTTAACGGCGTAAGCGAAACGCTGTTTGCTCCGAACGATAAGCTGACAAGAGGAATGGTTGTTACCGTTATGTACAGACAGGAGGGTTCACCAGATATGAGCGGAACAGCTTGCGGCTTTGAAGATGTGGAGGAAAACACATATTATCATGACGCAGTTGCATGGGCGGCTCAAAACGGAATAGTAAAAGGATATTCCGAAAAGGAATTTGCTCCGAATGACAACATAACAAGAGAACAGCTTGCGGCTATTATGTACCGCTTCGCAGGCTTCAAAGGTGAGGACACCGGTCTTTATAAGGATTTGGAAATTGACAGTTATACCGATAAGGCGGAAATTTCGGACTATGCCCATGAAGCTTTCAAGTGGGCTGTCGGAAGCAAGCTTATTAACGGAAGAACCGAAACAACGCTCAATCCCAAGGATAATACAACAAGAGCGGAGGCTGCGGCTATTCTTCAAAGATATTTGACAAAATAGTTTATTACAGTACATCAAAACAGGCGAACCGTTTTTTCGGTTCGCCTGTTTGAATATATGAGTGATTTTAAAAAATGCTGTTTAAAAGCTTCATTGTTTCACTGTCGGGTGCATTGAAACAGGGTTTTTCGAGCGATAAAGCGTTATATTTGTTTTCGCCCATGCGATGATACGGGAGCAATTCAAGCCTTTTAGGTGAGTAATTTGTTAAAAAGCTCTTTATTTCAGCCATATCGCCGATTGTATCATTAACCCCGGGTATAATCGGTATGCGAATCCATATATCGGCACCTGAGGCAAACAGATTTTTAAGATTTTCAAGTATAAGTTCATTCCCTGCTCCCGTATATTTTTTATGTATTTCGGAGTTCATTGTTTTTATATCATACAAAAACAAATCTGTGTAAGGCAGAATTTTATAAAAGCTTTCCCACGGAACATTTCCGGTAGTGTCAACGGCGGTATGTATTCCGTTTTTCTTGCAGCGTTTTAATATTGCTTCAAGCTCAACGGGATAAAGCATACATTCACCGCCCGAAAATGTCACACCGCCCCCGGAGCTTTCATAAAAAGCCTTATCCTTTGCAATTACCGAAAAGAGTTCGTTTTCACTGTAGTCCATGCCGCAAAATTTAAGTGCTTCGTTTGGGCAGAAAAGCTCGCATTTTCCACAAAAAGTACATTTTTTGTAATTGGTTTTGCCGAAAGCTATTGCTTTTTCACCGCAAACCTCCGTGCATTTTCCGCAGCGGGTGCATTTTTCGCCATAATGAAATATTTTCTTTTCTCCGCTCTGACTTTCCGGGTTGTGACACCATGCGCAACGTAAATTACACCCTCTGAAAAAAACAGTAGTCCGTATTCCCGGTCCGTCGACAAGAGAACCCCTTTGAATATCAAACAATTTATACATAATCATTACTCCTAAATTCTCAGCTAATTATCGCCGTTGAATCAATATACTCTTTCAGTGCGTCCGCATAAAATACGGAACCAATATCATTCGGATGCAAAAATCCGTCCTCAAAAAATTCCGGGAAATGCGGAACAAAATTCCAGCTGTCTATAACCTTTATATTTTTGTGCTGTTCACAAAGTCTTTTCAATAAATCTCTGAATTGACAAAACGGCATTACCGCATTCTCCTGCTCCGATTCAAAATCCAGTCTGCATATTGGAAGAATAACGTAAATATTTTTTTTAGGATATATTCCGCAAAGCTTGTCAAAATATTTTTTTGCCGTGTCGGTTATGTCAATTCCATGCCACCAATCATTTGTGCCGTAGGCGACAAAAATCATATCGGGGTTATAGTTTAAGTCACTGTCAAGGTTATTGACATTGAAAACATCACCGGCTATTGCCTGATTCAGTGCTTGTGCGTTAAACGAGCGTGAGAGAATATTTGCATATGTCAGCGATGTAAAGCGCGTTGCATAACCGTGAGTAATCGAATCGCCAAAGAATAAAAAACTGAGATTTTTTTTGGTCGGGCAAATTTGCGCACCGTCATCAATACAGAAATTCTTTATCCCTGTTTCAAATAAACACGGGAAGTATATTGAGATCTTTTTGTTTCCGCTTTTCAGCTTAAATTCTATGTGTTTCTCCGTGCCGAATTTTGTGTTATCTTTTGCAAAGTGAAATTCCAAAATATCATCAACATATATGTCAAAGCAATAATATGACCTTGTAGAAGCCATAAAAACCGCGTCAAACGATACACTTTCGGTATTGCTGAAAAATTCCGTCACAATCCCGGCAGACATTTTGCTCATGGGGCAAAGAAAATCATTCCCGGCAACGTAATCGGCTTGACGTTTTGTGAATCTTCTCGGCAAAAGGTATCCGTCAGCTTCATCAAATCTGACAGCACCGGATATACAGCTTTTCAGAACGTCATTTTTTATCTGCATGATGTCACTCCTCCGTCTTGCATATCTCGACTATAGCCTGTGCAAACATTTTGGCTGCTGTCACAAGCGTATCGAGGTTATAACATTCATCGCTTCCGTGTGCGTTTTCACTTCCGTCACCGTAAAGAACTCCTCCGAAAATCACCGCGTTATCCTTTAAGTGCGAATATGTAAATGCGTCCATATCGTAAGGCTCATCATCTCTGAGCGTTTGATTTTTGTAGATTTTTTGCAGAGTCTTTACAATGTCCGAATCGGCGGAAACAACGTGCGGTTCTTCAATCATGTCGGCAGTTACATTAATTGTAAGCTTGTCTGCAATGCACTTTGCAAGCTGTGCGGAGTTTTTACCGACCGACACTCTCGAATCGGTTGTAAATTTAAGCAGACCGTTTTCATAGCTGAACATATTCATCGATAAGGTCAGACTGCCTGCGTCAATTCCGAATTTCTCACCGAAAAACACCCCGTGAGCAAAGCGGTCGGACAATTCCGCAAACACTCTGTTGTCAGGCTCAATTTTGTTTATCAGAAACAGCATAGCCGTCACCGCATTAACGCCCCATTGCGGATTTGCGGAATGTGAGCTTTTGCCGATAATCGTTATCTTTGTTATTCCGTTCTCTGATTTTGTTTCATAATTAATATCGGGTATTTCATCTAAAATTGAGTTGATTTCTTTTTCGCCGACTCCGACTATTTCGGCACAAGCGGTTTCGGGTACTATATTTTCCGCATTTCCGCCGTGTGCGCTCAAAATCTTATCGGATTTTACATTTTCTTTTCCATGCAATACAATTCTGCCTTTTTCCGAAACACCGACAGGAAAACAAGCGTCGGGAACAAAAACGTATTCGGGAAGAGCATTGTTTTTCAGATAACTGCGAAATTCATTGCTGCCGCTTTCTTCATCACTTCCGAAATACAATCTTGCGTTTGATTTTAAAGGTATGCCAAGAGATTTTACCGCATATGCCGCATACAGCGCCGCAGCTGCCGGGCCTTTATTGTCAAGTACCCCCCTGCCGTAGATTTTATTATCCTTTATGACTGCATTAAAAGGGTCGGTTGACCACGCATTTTTGTTCACGTCAACCACGTCAAGGTGACACATTATGCCCAATTTTGCAGGTTTACCGTTGATGTCGGCAATGTCGATTTTGTTTTCAAAGCAATCGGTAATAAATCCCATATTATCCGCTGTTTTTCTTACGAATTTTAATATTCGGTCTATGTTTTCGCCGTACGGCATATCTTTTTTCGCCGGCGCTTTTACGCTTGGCATTGCGACTAAGCTTTTTAAAAGCTCAATCATATCTTCTTTATGAGTATTGATAAAGCAGTCAATTTCATGTTTATACATATTTATCTGATTCCTTTCCGAATTGATTATTTTACCGTTTCAGTTGTTCTTCGTATAATATCGTTTTGCAGGTCGGTATCAAATCTTGTAAAGTAGCCGGAATATCCCGTTACACGAACTATGAGATTTTTATATTCCTCCGGTTTTTTCTGTGCTTCTATAAGTTCCTCCTGCGAAAGATAGTTAATTTGCAGCTGCATACCGCCTTTTTTTAGAAAGGTATGGTAAAGCTGCGACAGCTTCGTGAGCTTTTCATCGGTATTAATTATGCTTTTATCAAGCTTTATGTTGCTGACTATGCAGCCGCAGAATTTACGGTAATCAAGCTTTGCTATGGAATTTAAAAGTGCGGTAAGACCGTTTTTATCCTTTCCCTCGCTTTGAGTGATACCCATTGTAAATGCGTCGCCGCTTTTTCTTCCGTCGGGAGTTGCGGCGGTCATTTTTCCGAAAATGATGTTCGGGTGAGTTGCGCCGACAAACGAGCCGACAACCAAGGTGTTAATATCCTCGCTTTTAACCCCGTTTCTGATTTCGTATATTGAATCGATTATCGATTCCGCAATCGAATCCGCATAATCATCGTCATTACCGAAAAATCTGCCCTTGCTCAAAATCATTTTCCGCTCATTTTCAAAGCCGTCATAATTGTTTTTGAGCATATCGTACATTTGTTCCAAAGTGAAAATCTTTTCATCAAACACGAACTGCTTTATAACGGAAAGCGAGTCAGCCGCATTTGAAATGCTGTTAAAGGACATTGTAAGTCCGTAATACTTTGCACCCTTGCCCGTTATTGGCTCTCCCTTTAAAATACACGGAACGCTCAAAGCTGAGGTCAAAACGTTAATATCCCCTGCCGTTGCCTTTGAATAGCTTGAATATTCCTTTATTATCGAGTCAAAGTCGGCTTTTAAATGCTTTTTATAAAGTTCAAACAGCTCGTCATAAGTTTTTGCACCGAAAAAGTCACTGTCATTATATATAAGCTGCTCAATCGAATGTAAGAGATTTACGTGTGCAAGATCTATTCTTGCCCCACTCGGCAGACACCATTCGTTACAGCCGACAACGGTATAATTTACCGCGTCCTCATAATCAATTCCTATATCGGTCATTCCCGGTATTCTCGGCTCGTCATTCACAAATACTATCCATTGACATTTCGCATTAAGTTCGGTTATATATTTCATCGTTTCGGGAGTTGTATATTTTGTATATCTGAACGACGCCTGTGGTCTGAATGTCGGAAGCTCCGCTATACATTCCAATATAAGCCTTGAAAGCTCGTTGAATCCGTCCGAACCGTCCGCAAGATACCCGCCGACAACAAGATGATTATGTCCGCTTATCGGCAAGTCAACATTATCGGCTTGCGTTTCATATACTTTTACAAACAACTCCTCAAGCAAATCCTTTGCCGTTTCACTTGTGATTTTTCCCTTTTTAATATCAGCCGTATAGAACGGATACAAATATTGGTCAATTCTTCCCAAACTGTCGGCACAAAGCTGGAACATGAACCACACCGACTGAACCGCTTCATAAAAGCTTTTGGCGGGTTTCATCGGCACATTTTTCAAAATTTGCGAAAGCTCTGCATCGGTACATAATTCGGCATATCTTTCGCTCAAATTTCCCAGACTTTCAAGCACAAGCTTCATTGCTTCGTGCATTTCGTTTTTATTAGGTATGTCTTCTATCAGTTTGATATAACCCTCAAGTCCCTTTTTCAGAATGAAATCAAAGTCTAAAACCATGTGTGTCCAACCCCAGTAAAAGGTCGGTGTCGGCGAACCGCTGCACAGCTTTGACCAATATTGTGAGTATGAACCGTGCGCCGTACGGCGGTAAAAATCACCCGGGTATTCGCAGCCGTCAAACCTCAGTCTGCCGAACAACTTCTCGTTTGAATACTGTCTGACGGGAAGCGATTCAAAAAATCTTTTAAGACCTTTTGCAATGCATATCGGTGATCTGAGATCATCTTTATCGGTTAAAAGACTTTCACCTTTTTCAAATTTGTCCGTTCCGTCAAGTGCGTCCAGTGCCGCTTTTTTTATATATTCTTTCAAATCAATCATCCTTTCGGAGGTTAACGTTTTAAAATGGTTGTTCTTTAATATGTATTATATTATATCTGTTTGTTAATGTAAATGCAGGAATTAAAACTTTTATACTTTTTGAAACTGTTTTCTTGACTTTGGCGAAAAGAGATGTTATACTTTAATCGAATGGCGGTGATATTTGTGTTTGATAAAAAAATTACTGTGCTGAAAATTTGTTCGATTATATCGTTTGAAAGCGGCTGTACGCCGAAAATATGCGATTACAGCGGAAAACTTCGGCACAATGAATTGATTCTGAAAATCGGGGGAGAAACAAAAATCATATTTGATAAATTCATTTTCAAAGATTTAAAGGGTACGCTGCGTTTTCTCCCAAAAACCGAAAATGAGGTAAAGTACATTTGCGAAAGGGTCAGCCCGGGAAATTGTATTGATATATATTTTGACACTCTCGAGCCGATAGAATGCGGTGCATTTTCGGTCAGTTGCAAGAATTACACCGCAGTATTGAATGAATTTCTAAAAGCCGAAAAAATATGGAAGCAAAGGAAACCCGGATACGAATATGCCGCCATGAGCGCTTTATACAAAATTCTTGAATTGCTGCAAACCGAAAAAGGCTATGTACCGAGAAGCAAAGCGGAAATAATCAAACCCGGCTGTGAATACCTATCGGAACACTATACAGAAAACCTGTCGGTTGAACAGCTGGCAGAAATGTGCAATGTCAGCCACACATATTTTAAGAAAATTTTTGCAGGCACTTACAAAATGACTCCAAAAGCATACATAATTCACCTGAGAATTCAGTATGCCTGTGAGCTTTTGAGAACAAGAATGTATACAATAGGCGAGGTGGCGGAAAAAACAGGTTATCGGAACGTTTACTATTTCAGCCGAAGCTTTAAAAAAATGATGGGCGTTCCTCCGGGTGAGTATATGCAATTGTGACTATCGGATATTGTCGAATCGGGGTGATTTTTGATAGATTTTGCTGATTGACTGTTATATGGAAATGTTATATAATGATTTCGTAATAAGAATTATAAAAATGAAAATGTGTATAGATACTATGGATATGATATCGGGTTCACTTGGCAAGCGGGTATTTCGCTTCAGTATACCTCTTATTTTATTAAATTTATTACAGGTGTGCTTTAATATGTCCGATATTGCCGTTGTGTGGAAATTTTCGTGAGCGGAAGCACTCGGAGCCATCGGTTTGACTACAATTCTTGTTATGCTGTTTACGGGATTTCTTATAGGAATGGGAAACGGAGTAAATGTTCTTGCGGAAAGATACATCAGTCAGAGAATCGGTACATACAGCGCTTATTATATGCTTTTTGTTAGGCTTGCTGCTCTTAATTCTCGGATTGGGATTTTCAGGTATTCTTCTGAAAATAATGAACACAAAAGAAGAACTGATAGACGGCGCACGGCTTTATCTGAAAGTATGCTTTCTAGGAATGTCGGCTTTGGCGGTTTATAATTTCGGAAATGCCGTTTTAAGTGCAATGGGAGATACAATGCGGCCGCTTTATTTTCGCTGTATCTGCTGTATGCCTTTTCGCGGTCAATTCTGCGGCTGCGGAAATAATATATTTTGCCGCAGCATACTGGAAAACTTTAAAAAAATACTGATAATTTTTGTGAAAGTCAGAAAGAATAATTAAAGAACGCAAGTTCCGCAATTATCTGAAATAAATTATATAAAACGGAGGAAAGAACGATGATTAAGCACATAGTTTTATGGAAAATTAAAGAAGAGAACAAAGAGGAAAATGCTAAAGAAATAAAGAAAAGACTTGAAGCGCTTGTGCCTAAAATCGATGCTATAAAAAAGCTTGAAGTCGGAGTTAACGAAAACGGCGGCGAATACGACGCGGCACTGGTAAGCGAGTTTGAAAGCTATGACGATTTGAAAGCATATGACGGTCACCCGGAGCATTTAAAGGTCAGACAATTCATCAGAAGTATAGCGGTAACAAGGGCAGCGGTCGATTATGAGTTCTGAAAAGGAAAAATTCAAAAAGGCATTTTTAGCGTCATATAAGCTGACATTGCCTATATTAACGGGCTTCCTTGTACTCGGAATGACATACGGAGTACTGATGAGAACAAAGGGCTTCGGAGGAATGTGGCCTATTTTAATGAGCCTGATTGTATTTGCGGGAAGCGCACAGTATGCGGCAATTCCGCTGTTTGTTTCGGCTTTTGATCCGCTGCAGGCTTTTATACTTGCGCTTATGCTCAATGCAAGACATTTGTTTTACGGAGTATCGCTTCTGAAAAAATACAACGGTATAGGAAAAATCAAGGCACTGCTTATCTTCATGCTCTGCGATGAAACCTTTTCGGTTGTATCCTCGGCAGAACCGCCGGAGGGTGTTGGAAAAAGCTATTTTTACGGAATTATCTCGGTACTCGATTATTTTTACTGGTTTTTGGGAACGGCTCTCGGAGCGGTTTTCGGAGGATTTATAACCTTTAATACTGAGGGACTGGACTTTGCGCTGACCGCACTGTTTGTCGTACTGCTTATCGAGCAGATGAAAGATAGGATAAGCTCTGCCGCAGCTGTAATCGGACTTGCGGCGTCGCTTTTGTGCCTGTGCCTGTTCGGTGAGGATAAGCTGGTATTATCCGCAATGGCATTTATAATTATGATACTTATAACAGGGAGGAAGCAGCTATGCGGCTTACAACGGGACAAGCTTTAATAACGCTTGCGGTAACGGCTCTTGCCACTATGATTACAAGATTTCTGCCTTTCATACTGTTCCCAGAGGGCAAAAAATATCCTAAAATAATAGACTATCTCAGTAAAGTCTTGCCGCCTGCAATGATGGGACTTCTGGTTATCAACTGCCTTAAAAACGTTTCGGTGTTTGAGAGCAGCAGAGGAATCCCCGAAGCGGCGGCGATACTTTCGGTGGTTATTATACATATTTGGAGAAGAAACGTTCTTTTGAGCATTGCATTGGGAACGGCTCTTTATATGTTTTTGGTTCAGGCTGTTTTTTAGGCTTGGCAGGTTTTATGAGCTTTTGCCGGAGCGGAAACGGTTTTGAATAGAGCTGTTTACTGTGGTTGGAAAAATTTGATTTATAGTTTTAATGTTAGCTGTTAATGGAGTATTCTGTAACTGTATGGGCAGAAAACGGATAAAGGTAAAAGGCATCGGGGCGGCTGTGCATGAGCCCTGCATTGAATGATGACTTTAGTATTTGATGAAAAGTTAAAATTGCTAAATTGTATTTGGTATTGAATAAACAGATGCTTAAAAACCGCTTGAACACTGAGTTCGGGCGGTTTTTTAGTATGACGGACATCAATGCATTGAGGCAAAAATATGCCGAGGAGCCGTTAACTGCGCTTCCGGCTGTCCCGGGATATATAGGATTTATCAGTGAAAAAACAGAGAAACTAAAAAAATCTATTGACAAATAACAAATAAAGCTTACGGAGATTTTGAAGAACAGGGAATAGAAGATGTCACTGTCAATTTACGAAAATTTTTCGTTAATAATTGTATTGACATTTCAAAACAATTATGGTATCATCTGCAGAGAAAGGCGATGATACAATGATTAATGTCAATGATTTTAACGGACATAACGATAATGAAATAATAGAAAATGCAATAAATAATAAGGACAGCGATGGTATAATTTTGATACCGCCGAGAGCTTCCGAAAACGATCCGGAAAGAAGTATGTGGATTCTTGACAGAGCAATACTTATTCCGGAAAACACAACAATAGTTTTGGAAAACTGTAAAATAAAGCTTTCCGATAAGTGCAGAGATAATTTTTTCAGAACCGCAAATTGCGGAATGGGAATAGAAAATCCGGAAAAAATACATAATGTTCATATTAAAGGAATAGGATATTGCGTGCTGGAGGGTGCGGATCACCCTCGTGCAAGCGGCGACGGTACAAAAATTCTGGCAAAGCCATGCCCATATACCGACGAAGATTTATGCAAATATGCATATTGGGTGCCGGAGGACAGAAAAAAATCGGGAAAGCTGAGCTTTGACGATAAGCATGGCTATTCCTACGGAACGGACGCAGGCAAAGACGGAGAATCACAGTACGGCGACTGGAGAGGAATCGGAATACTTTTTGCAAATACCGATGTTTTCTCAATTGAAAATGTGAAAATCGTAACTTCGCACGGTTGGGGAATTTCACTTGAAGCCTGTACAAACGGGCGTGTTGAAAAGATATGCTTTGACGCTTGTATGTCTAAGGAAATTGACGGTATGCTTCACAATATGGAAAATCAGGACGGAATAGACGTTCGTAACGGCTGTCATGACATTATAATTTCGGATATAACCGGAAGAACCGGCGATGATTTGATTGCGCTTACCGCCATAGCAAGAGATGACGTACCGTATCTCCCGGGGGGATCGCTCGGAACGACTCATGTAATGCATAATAACTGGAAAACAAGGGATAGGAATATTCATGATATAATTATACGGAATGTAAAGGGTTATTCGCATCTTTGTTTTCTTATCAGACTGCTTCCGGCAGGCGCAAAAATTTGGAATGTGGTAATAGACGGAGTTATAGATACCACGCCCGATGAAATCGAAGCGTTCGGCGGTATAATTTTGGGTGACTGTGGCATATACGGCGAAAATCTTCCGGACAGCATTGCAAACGTTACGATTTCAAATGTTATATGTAATCGTCCGAAAGCTGTGAGTGTGGAGGGATATGTAACGGATTCGGTTATATGCAATATAATCAACCGCAGAAAAAATTGCTGTGCTGTGCAGATACAAAGAGAGGACGCATTAAAAAATACTCAAATCAGCAATCTGACAACGCTCGGTGCAGAGCCGATAGTAAGAAATTTTTAATAAAAGCGAATATTAAGGGTAAAGGGCAGAGCAAAATCTGCCCTTTATTTACAGCCGATTATGAAGCAGTGATACCGGAGCAATCAAGGCGAATGAAAATTATTTTGATACAAGCGATAAATATTTAATTTTAGCACTTGACTTTACAAAAAAACTATGATACAATAATGATAATGAATCTTTAATGCGGTACAGAGATGCCGGTAAGATTATGTAGAATACAAAGGCGCAGTTTTTTTGTGCGCTTGTTTTGCTGTAATCTTGCCCGGCGGCAGGATTTTTTTGTGCCGTAAAGAAGCGAAAGGAATGTTATATCATGAATTTTATGCTTAAAAATGCAGCGGTTTATACAGAGCATGGTTTTGAAAAAAAGGATATATCCGTTATTGACGGAAAAATTTCTTTCGGTACGGCTTTTGATAATATTGACAGAGTTTTTGATTTTTCCGGCTGTGTTATTTTGCCCGGCTTTACAGATGTTCATGTTCATCTGCGAGAGCCGGGATTTTCATATAAGGAAACGATTAAAACCGGAACGCTTGCGGCGGCGCACGGGGGATATACCACGGTATTTTCAATGCCGAATCTGAACCCGGTACCGGACAGTGTTGAAAATCTTAAGGTGCAGACTGATATTATCGAAAAGGACGCGTGTATAGCGGTTTATCCGTATGCCGCCATAACGGCAGGCGAAAAGGGAGAAAAGCTTTCCGATATTGAGGAATTAAGCAGATACGTCAAAGCATTTTCCGATGACGGCAGGGGAGTTCAAAGCGAAGAAATGATGAAAAAAGCAATGGAACTTGCAAAAAAGCATGATAAGATAATTGCGGCGCATTGTGAGGTTAATGAACTTTTAAAGGGCGGTTACATTCATGACGGAGAATATGCAAAGGCGCACGGACACAAGGGTATCTGCTCCGAGAGCGAGTATGCGCAGATTATAAGGGATTTAAAGCTTGCAAAAGAAACGGGGTGCAAATATCATGTGTGCCACGTTTCGACAAAGGAGAGTGTTGAGGCGATAAGGAAAGCAAAGGCGGACGGAGTAGACGTGACCTGTGAAACCGGACCGCATTATCTGGTTCTGTGCGATGAGGATTTGCAGGAAAACGGCAGATTCAAAATGAATCCTCCGCTGAGATCAAATGACGACAGAAAGGCTTTGCTTGACGGAATAAAGGACGGAACAATCGACATGATTGCAACCGACCACGCACCGCACAGCGCTGAGGAAAAATCAAAGGGTTTAAAAGACAGCCTGATGGGGGTAGTCGGACTGGAAACGGCCTTTTCGGTGATTTACACAAAGCTTGTAAAAACCGGAACGATTACACTTGAAAAGCTTGTTGAGCTGATGAGTATAAATCCGGGCAAAAGATTCGGAGTCAAATACGGTATAAAAGAGGGAGCGGCGGCGGATATTACGGTCTTTGATTTGAACGAAAGCTTTGTTGTTGATACCGATAAATTCATGTCAAAGGGAAAAGCAACGCCCTTTGACGGCGAAAGACTATTCGGGGTAAACAAAATAACCGCTGCAAACGGCATGATAGCATACAAGGGACACAAAAACTACGATATGTAACAGAAAGGCTTTAAAATGTTAAAACAGGGAATATATGAAATAAAAAGCAACAGGATGCTTGCAAAAAACACATACGAAATGAAGCTTTCGGGCGATACCTCGGCATTTAGCGCACCCGGGCAGTTTTTGAATATAAAGCTTGACGGCTTTTTCTTAAGACGTCCGATTTCGGTATGCGATTATGATGAAAACAGCATAACGATAATTTACAAAACCGTAGGAAAAGGGACAGAAAAAATGTCCGGAATGAAAGAGGGAGAAAAGCTTGATATTCTGACCGGTTTGGGAAACGGCTTTGATACTCAAAAAAGCGGAACAGAGCCTGTTGTAATCGGCGGCAGTGCCGGGATTCCGCCTATGTACAAGCTTGCAAAGGAGCTGATAGCGCAAGGAAAAACCGTCAGCGCAATTCTCGGCTTCAACGGCAGTGACGAGGTTTTCTATGCCGATGAATTTAAGAAAATCGGCGCAGAGGTTTATATAACAACCGTTGACGGAAGCGTTGGAACAAAAGGATTTGTAACCGACGCACTGAAGAATATAGATTACACATTTTTCTACACCTGCGGCCCCGAGCCGATGCTTAAAGCAATATACAACGCTTCAAAAACCTTGGGTGAACTTAGCTTTGAGGAACGCATGGGCTGCGGCTTCGGAGCGTGTATGGGCTGCAGCTGCAAGACAAAATACGGCAATAAAAGAATATGCAAGGATGGTCCAATCTTAGAAATGGAGGAAATAATATGGTAGATACACAAGTTACTCTTTCGGGGATTGAATTGGACAACCCAATTATCCCGGCAAGCGGTACATTCGGATTCGGGTACGAATTTGCGGAGCTTTACGATATAAACATATTGGGAAGTCTTTCCTTTAAGGGAACAACAAAGGACGCACGGTTCGGAAATCCCACTCCGCGAATAGCAGAATGTCCGTCCGGTATGATTAATTCGGTAGGATTGCAAAACCCCGGAATAGAGAAGGTTATATCGGAGGAATTGCCGAAGCTGAGAAGTGTTTTCAAAAAGCCGGTAATTGCAAATATCAGCGGATTTTCGATTGATGAATACGTTTATTGCTGCGAGAAAATCGACAACGAGGACGGCGTTGCGATTATTGAGGTAAACATCAGCTGTCCGAATGTGCATAACGGCGGAATGGCATTCGGAACGAGTGCAAAAGCGGCAGAGGAGGTCACAAAAGCTGTCAAAGCGGTCACAAAAAAGCCGGTTTATATCAAACTCAGTCCGAATGTGACCGATATAACCGAAATAGCAAGGGCTTGCGAATCGGCAGGCGCGGACGGAATAAGCATGATAAACACGCTTTTGGGAATGAGAATAGATTTAAAAACAAAGAAGCCGGTTATCGCCAACAAAATGGGAGGTTATTCGGGAAGAGCAATACTGCCGGTGGCACTCAGAATGGTTTATCAGGTATATGAAGCGGTAAAGATTCCGATAATCGGAATGGGCGGAGTATCGTGTGCGGAGGACGTTCTGGAAATGCTGCTCGCAGGCGCGTCGGCTGTACAGATAGGTGCGGCAAACCTTACCGAACCGTTTATCTGCAAGAAGATAATTGAGAAATTGCCAAGGGTTATGGAAAAGTACAATATTAAAAGCTTAAAAGAAATAACAGGAGGAGCGCACAATGGGTAAAGATGTAATTATAGCTTGTGATTTTGATTCAAAGAAAGAGGTTTTAAGCTTTCTTGACAGATTCACCGAAGAAAAACCGTATGTGAAAATCGGCATGGAGCTTTTTTATGCCGAGGGACCGGAGATAATCCGTGAAATCAAAGCAAGGGGACACAAAATATTCCTTGATTTAAAGCTTTGCGATATTCCGAATACCGTCATGAAAGCTATGAGAGTGCTGTCAAGGCTTAACGTTGATATGTGCAATCTCCATGCATTCGGAACAATTCCGATGATGGAGGCGGCAATCAGGGGTCTTACAAGAGAGGACGGAACACGTCCGCTTTTGATAGCGGTAACACAGCTTACCTCGACAAGTCAGGCGCTTATGGAAAGAGATCAGCTGGTGCATGAAAAGATAGACAAGGTTGTTGCGCATTATGCCAAAAATGCACAGACGGCAGGACTTGACGGTGTTGTATGCTCACCGCTTGAAGCAGGTATAGTGAAAAATGCGTGCGGAAAGGATTTTCTGACCGTAACACCGGGCGTCCGCTTTGCCGACGGCGACGTCGGAGATCAGGTCAGAGTGACTACTCCGCAAAAGGCAAAGGAAATAGGCTCTGACTATATAGTTGTAGGCAGACCGATAACACAGGCTGAAAACCCGGTTGAAAGCTACAGAAGATGTGTAAGAGAATTTGTGGATTGATTGCATATCAGAAAAAGAAAGGAATGATAATCATGGAAAAATTAATAGCAAAGGATTTATTATCTATCAAAGCGGTATTTTTTAGGCCCGAAGAGCCTTTTACATGGGCAAGCGGAATAAAGAGTCCGGTTTACTGCGACAACAGACTCACACTTACCGCACCGAAGGTAAGAGATGACGTTGAAAATGCGCTTGCGGAAACTATAAAAAAGAATTATCCCGAAGCGGAGGTTTTAATGGGAACGTCAACGGCAGGCATTGCTCATGCGGCAATAACAGCTCATATTCTTGGTATGCCAATGGGATATGTTCGCTCGGGAGCAAAGGATCACGGCAGACAAAACCGTATTGAGGGAAAGCTTGAAAAGGGCGAAAAGGTTGTCGTAGTCGAGGATTTAATATCAACGGGCGGCAGCGTTATAGAGGTTGTGGACGCACTGCGTGAGGCAGGTGCAGAGGTTCTGGGTATAGTCAGTATCTTCACCTATGGAATGGAAAAGGGAATTAAAAGACTTGAAGAAGCAAAGGTTAAAAATATTTCGCTCACAAATTTTGACTGCATAGCACAGTGTGCGGCAGAGGAGGGATATATTAAGCAGGAGGATGTGGAAAGACTGATAAAATTCAGAAACAACCCGTCCGACGAAAGCTGGATCGGATAATTTTGATTTAAAGGGTGAAAACGAAAGGAGCAGAAAATGAGAAGTCTTATAGATATAAAGGAGCTTACTGTCGGAGAAATAGACGAGCTGATAGAAACAGCGGAGGATATAATAGAAAATCCCTCAAAGTATGCTCATAAGTGCGAGGGAAAAAAGCTTGCGACATTGTTTTATGAGCCGTCTACCAGAACACGTCTTAGCTTTGAGGCGGCAATGTATGAGCTGGGCGGTCAGGTTTTGGGATTTGCTTCGGCAAACACAAGCTCTGCGTCAAAGGGCGAAACGGTAGCCGATACCGCAAGAGTTGTCAGCTGCTATGCAGATATAATCGCAATGCGCCACCCGAAAGAGGGCGCGCCGATGGTTGCGGCTCAAAAAGCGTCAATACCTGTAATAAATGCCGGTGACGGCGGTCACAATCATCCGACTCAGACCCTGACTGATTTGCTTACGATAAAGAGGGAAAAGGGCAGACTTGATAATCTGTGCATAGGCTTTTGCGGAGATTTAAAGTTCGGAAGAACCGTACATTCATTAATCAGTGCATTATCGGAGCACAGCAACATTAAAATGGTTCTTATTTCTCCGAGCGAACTTGTTATTCCGGAATATATTAAGGAAGAAATTCTCGAAGAAAAGGGCATAGAATATGTTGAAACAAGAGATCTTGAAAGCATTATGCCCGAGCTTGATATTCTGTACATGACAAGAGTTCAGCAGGAAAGGTTTTTCAACGAAGCGGATTACATCAGATTGAGGGACACATATATTCTCGATATGAAAAAGCTTGAAAATGCCAAAAAGGACTTGATAATACTCCACCCTCTGCCGAGAGTGAACGAAATAGCCGCAGAGGTTGACGATGACGTAAGAGCGTGCTATTTTAAACAGGTGCTGAACGGTAAATTTATAAGAATGGCACTGATTATGAAATTGTTGGGAGTGAATTGAAATGTTGGTAAATCCAATCAGCGAGGGAATAGTCCTCGACCACATAAAAGCCGGAAACGCTATGAAAATATACGAAGCTTTAAAGCTTGACGCACTCGATTGCCAGGTTGCTATAATTAAAAACTGTCCGAGCGTTAAAATGGGAAAAAAGGATATTTTAAAAATCAATTCGGTTATTGATATAAATTTTGACGTTTTGGGATATATCGACCCGGGAATAACGGTTAATTTTATAAAGGACTCAAAAATATATAACAGACTTCATCTGGAGCTGCCGGAAAAAATCACGGATATAATAAAGTGCAGAAATCCGAGATGCATAACGTCGGTTGAACAGGAGCTGCCGCACGTTTTCAGACTTACAAACCGTGCAAAGGGCATATACAGATGTATTTACTGTGACGCAGGAGAAAGCAGATCAAAGTAATTTTGCGCCGGATCGGGACATCTGAAAAGCCTTGTTGATTAGTAACAAACCGACTGTTATAATTTTAACAACATAGTGCTATATCTATAAATATATTACCGATATACACAATAAACTATTTACAAACAGAATAAATTGTGTTAAAATTATAACAACATATTATGTTACAAATTTCGACAAGAACAGAGAAGGTGCGATATGAACAAAATATCTATTATCGGAACAGGAAGCGTTGGTTCCACCATAGCTTACACATTAACGGTTATGGGAATTGCTTCAGAAATTGTCATGATTGACATCAACAACGAAAAAGCTCTCGGTGAGGCTCTGGATATTCGTCAAGGTACTCCGTTTTGCGGTGCCTGTTCGATTTATGCAGGAAGCTACAGTGACGCAAAGGGTTCAAACATTGTAATCCTGACATCGGGAATTGCAAGAAAAATCGGACAGTCACGCTTGGAGCTTGCACAGACAAACGTAAACATCACAAAGTCAATTATTCCGGAAATCACAAAGTATGCCCCGGACGCAACCTATATTATTGTCAGCAACCCGGTTGACGTACTGACCTACACATTCTGCAAGAAGTCGGGTCTTCCGGAAAACCACATTATAGGTTCGGGAACTATTCTCGATACCGCACGTCTGAGATCAAGACTTTCGGAATACTACAGCATAAGCCAGAGCAACGTTCATGCATATGTATTCGGCGAACACGGCGATTCGTCATTCATTCCGTGGTCGGTTGCAAACATTTCTAATGTGCCGATCTTTGAATGTGACAATCTGATTAAGGGCAGCGGTATGGAATATCCGAAATTCAAGAGCGAGGACGTTGAGCAGTATGTCCGCAAATCGGGCGGTATAGTTATAGAAAGAAAGGGCGCAACCTTTTATGCCGTTTCTGCTTCTGTCTGTCATATCTGCAAGTGTATTCTTACCGGTATTGATACAACTATGACCGTATCTACCATGATGCACGGCGAATACGGCGTTGACGACGTTGCTTTGAGCGTACTGAACATTATCGGAAAGGACGGCGCAAGATCTAAGGTTCTTATGCCTCTCACCGATGAAGAAATTATTAAGCTCCGCAAGAGCGCAGATACACTCAAGGAAGTTATTAAAAACCTGGATATTTAAGTTAATAAGCGGACGTCCCGAAAATCAAGGGGATTTTCCGCTTATTTTCGGTACAATGCGGGTCTGTTTCGCTGTAATGTATCATTCGGCGAGCCGATTTCTGTAATTAGTTTATGCATTAATTTTGAATTTAAACATTTTTTTATGTTTTTATTGTTTTTAAAAAACAGGGAGGATAAAACAATGGAATATCGTATTGAACACGATTCTATGGGAGAGATGAAAGTTCCGGCAGACAGACTTTGGGGTGCGCAAACCCAAAGAAGTCATGAGAATTTTGAAATCGGAGTTGACATTGAAACCATGCCGAGAGAGATTACCCATGCATTCGGTATTTTAAAGAAAGCTGCGGCGCTTGCCAATGCGGAACTCAAACCCGAAAAAATGACCGCTGAAAAACTCAGCGCAATCACAAAAGCCTGTGATGAGGTTATCTCGGGCGAGCTGAACGGACATTTTCCGCTTGTTGTATGGCAGACCGGTTCGGGTACTCAGTCGAACATGAATGCCAATGAGGTTATAGCCAACCGTGCAAATCAGATTGCCGGCAAAAAGCTTGCTCACCCGAATGACGACATCAACATGAGCCAGTCGTCAAACGACACATTCCCGACAGCTATGCACATTTCAGCCGTAACGGCGGTTGAGGATAAGCTTCTGCCGGCTGTGGAGCTTTTGATTGAAACCTTTAAAAGACTTGAGGCTGAAAACGAGGGCATTGTAAAGTCCGGAAGAACTCACTTGCAGGACGCAACACCTATCAAATTCAGCCAGGAAATCAGCGGCTGGAGATCAAGCTTGGAGCGTGATGTTGAGTTGCTGAAACTTGCCGTAAAGCCACTTTTGGGACTTGCACTCGGCGGTACTGCCGTAGGAACCGGTCTTAACGCACCGAAAGGATTTTCGGAGCTTGTAGCCGCTAAGGTTGCTGAGCTTACCGGAAAACCCTTTGTAACGGCAGAAAACAAGTTCCATGCATTAACATCAAAGGACGAAATCGTTTTTGCGCACGGAGCAATCAAAGCGCTTGCCTGCGACATGATGAAGATTGCAAACGATGTACGTTGGCTTGCTTCCGGTCCCCGTGATGGTCTTGGTGAAATTCACATTCCGGAAAACGAACCCGGTTCGTCAATAATGCCCGGTAAGGTTAATCCTACTCAATGTGAAGCCGTAACAATGGTTGCCGTTCAGGTTATGGGTAATGACGTTGCTGTCGGTATGGCGGCTTCTCAGGGTAACTTTGAGCTTAACGTGTTCATGCCCGTTGCCGCTTATAATTTCCTGCAATCCGCAAGACTTCTTGCCGAAGCTATTGTTTCCTTTAACAATAAATGCGCAGTGGGAATTACGGCAAACAAAGAAAAAATGCACCACAATCTGCATAATTCTCTTATGCTTGTTACCGCTCTTAACCCCTATATTGGTTATGAAAACGCGGCAAAAACAGCCAAAAAGGCATTTAAGGATAACATTTCTTTAAAAGAGGCTTGTGTGGAATTGGGATTCCTGACACCGGAGAAATTTGATGAGGTTTTCCATCCGGAGCAGATGGTTTAATGCGAAGCATAAGCTGCGCATCTCGCCTTTATTTGTGACTTGAAGTACCATCGTACGACTGCGTCCCAAATAAAGACAATCTGCTTGTTTCTGCTCCGCATTATGCAAAGCATAAGCTGCGCATCTCGCCTTTATTTGTGACTTGAAGTACCATCGTACGACTGCGTCCCAAATAAAGACAACCTGCTTGCTTCTGCTCCGCATTATGCAAAGCATAAGCTGTGCATTAAAGAGATAAGTAATTTGTTTTTATAAATTTGCGGACATATAATCTGTACGCAAGATAAACAACATGGAGGTAAATCAATGAAGGTTAGTTATTTTCCCGGCTGTACACTTCGTACAAAGGCAAAAGAGCTTGACTTTTACGCAAGAAAATGCGCTGAAATATTAGGTGCAGAGCTTTGCGAAATAAAGGACTGGCAATGCTGCGGCGGTGTATACTCAAGCGCAAAGGACGAGATAGCGTCAAAGCTTTCGAGCGTACGCGCTCTTATTGCAGCAAGGGACGCCGAGCAGCCGCTTGTTACGGTATGTTCAGCCTGTCATAACGTTATAAAGCAAACCAATCATGAAATGCAGACAAATGAAGAATTTGCCCAAAAGGTAAACAATTATATGGCTCAGGAAAAGGATTCGGGCGAGGCATACAACGGCGAAACCGAGGTTATCCATTACCTGGAGCTTCTGCGTGACAAGATTGGATTTGACAAAATAAAAGAAGCGGTAAAAAATCCGCTTACGGGAAAGAAGATTGCGGCTTACTACGGATGTATGCTGCTCCGTCCAAGCAAGGTTATGGGCTTTGACGATCCCGAAAATCCGAAAATATTAGAGGACTTTATTAAAGCGCTCGGTGCAGAACCCGTAGTCTATGCGCAGAGAAACGAATGCTGCGGCGGTTATGTGGTTTTGGAGGACGCAGAATCCGCAAAGAAGAAAAGCGCTGCCGTAACGGACGGTGCTAAAGGAAACGGCGCGGAGTTAATCGTCACCGCCTGTCCTCTTTGCAGATATAATCTTATAAAGAATGGCAGCGACATTCCGGTAGTTTACTTTACCGAATTGCTTGCCGAGGCTTTGGGCGTAAAGGAGGAAAATCATGCTGAGTAAGAAAGAACGTTTGAAAGAACAGGTACTTCGCATGAGCGGAGTTAATCCGTTAAAGTGTATGAGATGCGGAAAATGCTCGGGTACCTGCCCCTCCTATGATGAAATGGAATATCATCCGCACCAGTTTGTATATATGGTCGAAAACGGCGAAATTGAAGAACTGATGAAATCGGATTCGATTTATAAATGTCTGTCCTGCTTTGCGTGCGTTGACAGATGCCCGAGAAACGTTGAGCCGGCAAAGCTTATTGAAGCAATAAGACTTGTGACGGTTCGTGAAAAGGGCGCTAACCACTTAAAGCCGGAAGATATACCCGGATTGCTTGACGATGAAATGCCCCAGCAGGCTATAGTCAGCGCATTCAGAAAATATTCAAAGTAGAAAGGAGATACATTCCATGCAGAGAATTGGAGTATTTGTCTGTCATTGCGGAACAAATATTGCCGGAACAGTAGATGTCAAGTCGGTTGCCGAAGCTCTTAAAAGCGAGCCGGGAGTTGTTTTCTCCACCGATTATCAATATATGTGTTCTCAGGCAGGACAGGATATAATTAAAAATGCAATTGCGGAATATAAGCTTACCGGAATAGTAGTCTGCTCATGTTCGCCCCGTATGCATGAAGCGACCTTCAGAAAGACTGCAAAAGCTGCCGGACTTAATCCGTATATGGTAGAAATTGCAAATATCCGTGAGCAATGCTCATGGGTTCACAAGGAAATGCCGATAGGTACAGAGAAAGCTATAATTTTGGGCAAAGCTGCTGTGGCAAAGGTTAACCTTAACGCACCGCTGACTCCGGGAGAAAGCCCGGTAACAAAGCGTGCGCTTGTAATCGGCGGAGGTATCGCAGGAATACAGACTGCGCTCGATATTGCCGATGCAGGATTCCCTGTGGATATAGTTGAGACAAAGCCTACAATAGGCGGAAAGATGGCACAGCTTGATAAAACTTTCCCGACGCTCGACTGTGCGGCTTGTATTCTTACACCGAAAATGGTTGACGTTGCACAAAACGAAAAAGTCAGAATTTTCTCATATTCCGAAGTTACCGAGGTCGGCGGCTTTGTGGGAAATTTTGAAGTAACAATCAAGAAGCGTGCAAGATTTGTTAAAGAGGATATTTGTACAGGCTGCGGCGCTTGTACCGAAAAATGTCCGCAGAAGAAAGTTCCGAACGAGTTCAACCTCGGAATGGATAACCGCCGTGCAATTTATATTCCTTTTGCACAGGCAGTTCCTAAAGTTGCAACAATCGATCCGAACTACTGCACAATGCTCAAAACAGGAAAGTGCGGACTTTGCTCAAAGGTATGTACCGCCGGTGCGATAGATTATGAAGCAAAGGACGAATTTATAAAGGAAAAATACGGCGCAATAGTTGTTGCTACGGGATTCAATCCCATTTCAATGGATAAGTTTGACGAGTACGCATATTCACAGTCAAAGGACGTTGTGACGTCATTGGAATACGAAAGACTGATGAATGCGGCAGGCCCGACGCAGGGTACGCTTTTAAGACCGTCCGACGGAGAACATCCTCATACGATAGTATTCGTGCAGTGTGTAGGTTCAAGATGTGACGCTTGCGCAGAAAAGGGAAAAGAGTATTGCTCAAAGATTTGCTGTATGTATACCGCAAAGCACGCAATGCTGACAAGAGATAAGTACCCCGATACAGACGTTTATGTATTCTACATTGACGTTCGTACACCGGGTAAAAACTTTGATGAATTTTACCGCCGTGCCGTTGAGGATTACGGTGTGCATTATATCAAGGGTATGGTCGGAAAGGTTACGCCGGAGGGCAAAAAGCTTAAAGTAAGAGCCTCCGATCTGATCGGCGGAAAGCAGATTAACATTGATGCGGATATGGTAGTTCTTGCTGCCGCAATTGAGCCGGATAAGTCGGCAAGACCGCTTGCAACAATGCTTACCGCAAGTATGGATACAAACGACTTCTTTACAGAGGCTCACCCGAAGCTTCGTCCTGTTGAGAGTCCGACTGCCGGAGTATTTTTGTCGGGTACCTGTCAGGGACCTAAGGATATTCCCGAAACGGTTGCACAGGCAGGTGCGGCGGCTTCTAAGGTAATCGGCTTGCTGTGCAAGGATAAGCTTACCGGAAATCCGTGCGTTGCTCATTCAAACGAGCTTATGTGTAACGGCTGTTCAACCTGTGAAAAGGTTTGCCCGTACGGCGCAATCACTTATATAGACAAAGAATTCAGAATGCCGGACAGAACAACAAGAGTAAGACGTGTTGCTTCGGTAAATGAAGCGGTGTGTCAGGGCTGCGGTGCATGTACCGTTGCTTGTATGTCGGGCGCTATGGATCTTAAAGGCTTCATGAACAAACAAATTATGGCGGAGGTGGACGCAATATGCAAGTAAACGAATATAAGCCGCTTATTGTGGCATTCTGCTGTAACTGGTGCTCCTATGCCGGAGCAGACCTTGCCGGAAACAACAGATTAAACTATCCGGCTGACGTAAAGATTATCAGAGTACCCTGCTCATGCAGAGTTAATCCGATGTTTATATTAAGAGCGTTCCAAAGAGGCGCTGACGGCGTTATAATCTGCGGCTGCCACCCCGGTGACTGCCACTATACGTCCGGCAACTACTACACAAGACGCCGTATGTCGCTGCTTTTCTCAATGCTTGATTTTCTCGGCATTGAAAGAGAACGTACCCGTGTTGAATGGGTGAGTGCTGCGGAGGGTGCAAAGTTTGCCGCTACTATGAATGATTTTGCCGAAAAGGTTGCTGCTCTCGGCGAAAACAAGAGATTGGAGGATTTACGATGCAAAAAATAGAACGTGAAATTCTCGTGAATAAAGCAAAGGAATTACTTGAAAACGGCACTGTAGACAGAGTTATGGGCTGGCAAAAGGGCGAATTTGATTATGATATTACCCCAGCTGTTTTTCGTTCGGCTGAGGAGATAGATAAAAATTTCGTATGGAACAGCTTCTGCGGAGCTAACTTTTCAAAGTACCTTGTTAAAGAAACAATAAAGAGCGAAAATAAGGTTTTGGTATTTTTAAAGCCATGCGATACCTACAGCTTCAATCAGCTTTTGACCGAGCATAGATTTGACAGAGAAAAGGTTTACGCTGTTGCAGTTCCGTGCGAGGGAATGATTGACGTAAGAAAGGTTAAAGAAAAGGCTGACGGCTTGACGTCCGCAACAGAGGACGGAGATAACGTTGTACTGCACACGCTCTATGACGGCGACATCACCGTATCTCAAAAGGAACTTTTAAGCGAAAGATGCGAAAACTGCAAGTCCAAAAAGCACGTTGCATATGATGAGCTTTTGGGTGAGGACGGCGAGGTATGCGACTCTAACAGATTTGACGAGGTAACAAAAATCGAAAAGATGACTCCCGACGAACGTTTTGCATTCTGGCAGAATGAATTGTCGAGATGCATCAGATGTAATGCCTGTCGTGACGTTTGTCCGGCTTGTACCTGCGAAAAGTGCGTATTCGACAATCCCGAATCGGGAGTTGAGAATAAGGCTGCTGCAAACTCATTTGAAGAAAAGATGTTCCATATCATCAGAGCCTTCCATGTTGTCGGAAGATGTACCGACTGCGGAGAATGTTCGAGAGTATGTCCTCAGCACATACCGCTTCATTTGCTCAACCGTAAGTTTATAAAGGATATTGACGGACTCTACGGCGAGTATCAGGCAGGTGCGGTTGTAGGCAGCCGTGCGCCGATAGTTGACTACACAACGGAGGACGCAGAACCAAGCGAGGCAGTGGAAAGAGGTGACGGCAATGCGTAAAATAGCTTTGGATAAATTGGATAACCTGTTTGCGGCAATTGCCGGAAATGCGGCGCTTTATATGCCGCAGGATACCGATAACGGTGCTGCTTTCAAAAAATGGGAGAACGGCGCAAAATTATCGGACGCTTTGAATACGGTAAGAAGCGCAAAGGACTTTTTCTTCCCTCAAACCGAGAACCTTATGGATTTCAAGGTTGACGGAAAGAACATTGAGGTTATAGATACAAGAAGTGAAAACGAGGATTTTGTGGTATTCGGAGTCCGTGCCTGTGACGTTAAGAGTTTTGAGATTCTTGACAGAGTATTTTTGGCAGACCCGATCGACACATATTATCAGAACCGCCGTGAACATGGAATTATCGTGTCGGTTGCCTGCACAAGACCTGTTGAAACCTGCTTCTGCAAAACTTTCGGAATAGACGCAGCAGAACCAGAGGGCGATGTTGTATGTCACAAAACGGCAGACGAGCTTTATCTTGATGCTAAAACCGAAAAGGGCGAAAATCTGTTAAAATCCGTTGAGAGCATAACTGAGGAGGCAGACGGTAAGGCTGTTGAGGAACAGAAGAAAGCAACTCACGAAATAATGGAAAAACTGCCGCTTGCGAATCTGAGTGCAGATTCTTTCGGTGCAGGAAAAACCGATGAATTTTTCAATGCACCCGAGTGGAGCGAGCTTTCCGAAACCTGCTTGGGCTGCGGAACGTGCACGTTCGTATGCCCGACCTGTCAGTGCTATGATATAAAGGATTTCAACACCGGTCACGGAGTAAAGCGTTTCCGCTGCTGGGATTCATGTATGTATTCGGAATTTACAAAAATGTCGGCAGGTCAGCCCAGACTTACTCAGCTTGAACGCTTCCGTCAGAGATTTATGCACAAGCTTGTATATTATCCGACAAACAATGACGGATTGTTCTCATGCGTAGGCTGCGGCAGATGTCTTGCTAAATGTCCTATACAGATGAACATTGTAAAGGTAATGAAGAAGCTTTCAAAAGCGTAATTTATGAATTGAATATATCAAATTTCAGCTTGGGTTTTGGAATACGGAGCGGCTGCTCTGTATTCCGTGCCTACAGGCAGGAAAGGAGTATGAAGATAAATGGTTGATACAAAAGAGCCTTTGATTCCGGTTATCGGCGTTGTTACCGATATAAGAATTGATACACCGGACGTAAAAACCTTCAGAGTTGTAACTCCGGATGGAAAAAAGGCATTTGAGCATAAACCCGGACAGTGCGCAATGCTGTCAATCCCGGGTGTGGGAGAGGCTATGTTCTCAATAACATCATCGCCTACCAACACCGAATTTATGGAATTTTCCATTAAAAAATGCGGCTGCGTTACCGAATGGCTTCATTCAATGGAGGCAGGTCAGCAGATTACTATAAGAGGACCTTACGGTAAGCCGTTCCCGGTTGATACCGAGTTTGCGGGTCACGATATGCTGTTTATTGCCGGCGGTATCGGTCTTGCACCGCTTCGTTCGGTAATCAATTACTGCCGTCACTACAGAGATCGCTACGGAAAGATTGACATTGTTTACGGTTCGCGTTCAATGCAGGATTTGGTTGATTATAAAGAGATAATCGACGAATGGGCAAAGGACGAGGGTGTAAACGTTCACCTTACCATAGACAGGGAGCAGCCCGAATGGGACGGTCATGTCGGATTCGTTCCGAACTACGTTAAGGAACTTGGGTTTACCACCGATAAAATAGCAGTCCTTTGCGGTCCTCCTATAATGATAAAGTTTACCCTTTCGGGACTTCAGGAGCTTGGCTTTGACAAGACTCAGGTCTACACCACAATGGAGCTCAGAATGAAGTGCGGTATAGGAAAATGCGGAAGATGCAATATCGGTTCAAAATACGTCTGTAAGGACGGCCCGGTATTCAGATGTGACGAAATAGACGAGCTTCCGGACGAATATTAATTGATAAATCAAATACGGCAGCGGTTGAAATGCAGCTGTCCAAATAAAATACAAGGAGTTATTACTATGGAGAATATGGTAGATGTTTACTTGTTCGGCAAAAAGTACAGTGTTCCGGATAATCTCACTATTATGTGCGCTATGGAATATGCCGGCTATCAGCTGGTTAGGGGCTGCGGCTGCCGTAACGGCTTCTGCGGTGCCTGCGCTACAATTTACCGCATAAAGGGTGAGAAAGAATTAAAAACATGTCTTGCTTGTCAGACAAAGGTAGAAAACAATATGTATGTGGCAACACTTCCGTTCTTTCCTCTTGTTAAAGAGGTTTACGATATCGAGAAGATTAAGCCTACAGAACAGATTATGATGCAGCTTTATCCCGAGATTTATGCCTGCGTAGGCTGTAATGCCTGTACAAAGAACTGCACACAGAGCCTTAACGTTATGCAGTATATCGCATATGCGCAGAGAGGTGAATTTGACAAGTGTGCCGAGGAATCTTTTGACTGCGTAATGTGCGGAGTTTGTTCCTCAAGATGTCCTGCCGGAATTTCACATCCGCAGGTTGCAATGCTTGCACGCAGACTTAACGGAAAATATCTTGCACCGAAAACACAGCATCTTGAAAATCGTGTAAAGGAAATTAAAGACGGTACATTTACCGATTTAATCGAAGCTCTTATGGATAAGCCTATCGAGGAAATGAAAGAGCTTTACAACAACAGAGAAATTGAGAAATAATTTGTACGGATTTTAAGATTATGTGCTGCGGCACGGGAAAGGAATGATTATATGTATTCATCTGAATTTCAGGAATCCTTAAAGGCGGTTGAAGCTGCCAGAGAGGAAAATATTAAATATGAGCCTGTTCGTATGACCGCACAGGAAAAAGATGATTTGCTTGCTGCATATCATCCCGATTACAAGAAAAAGGAATTTTCAAAGCTTGAAATCGGACCTAACAAGGGCGAGGTTGTACCTCACGAGCTTTGCGAAATGCTTCAGGCAAAGAGCAGAATTAAGTCGGATTCCGTTGACCTCAACGATGTAAAATATGACGTTGACGTTCTGATTATCGGCGGCGGCGGAGCCGGTGCTTCGGCTGCAATCGAGGCTGACAATGCCGGCGCAAAGGCTATGATAGTTACAAAGCTGAGAATAGGCGACGCCAACACAATGATGGCAGAGGGCGGTATACAGGCTGCCGACAAGGAGAACGATTCTCCGGCTATTCACTATCTTGACGCATTCGGCGGCGGTCATTTTGCGGCTAAAAAAGAATTGCTTGCAAAGCTTGTCTGCGACGCTCCGGAGGCTATTCAATGGCTTAACAATCTGGGTGTGGAGTTCGATAAGGACGCTGACGGCAGAATGATTACCACTCACGGCGGCGGTACTTCAAGAAAGAGAATGCACGCAGCAAAGGATTATTCCGGTGCTGAAATTATGAGAACTCTGAGAGATGAGGTTTTAAACAGAGGTATTCCGGTTGTTGATTTCACATCTGCAATCGAATTGATACTCGATGAAAAAGGAAATGCAGCAGGTGCGGTTCTCATGAACATGGAAACCCATGAGCTTATGGTTGCGCGTGCAAAGACCGTTATAATCGCAACGGGCGGTGCCGGAAGAATGCACTACCAGGGCTTCCCGACATCAAACCACTACGGCGCAACAGCTGACGGACTGGTTCTCGGCTACAGAGTCGGTGCAAAGCTTCTTTATGCCGATACTCTCCAGTATCACCCGACAGGTGCGGCATTCCCTCAGCAGATTTTCGGCGCACTTGTAACCGAAAAGGTTCGTTCGTTGGGAGCAAAGCTTGTAAACCGTGACGGTAAGGTATTCATGCATCCGCTTGAAACCCGTGACGTTGCTGCGGCTTCGATTATCAGAGAATGTTCCGACAGAGATGAGGGTGTTAATACCGGTGACGGAAAAGCCGTATGGCTTGACACTCCTATGATTGAAGCAATCGGCGGCGAGGGTACTATCGAAAAGCGTATTCCTGCCATGATGCGTATGTTCATGAGCTACGGAATAGACATCAGAAAAGAGCCGATTTTGGTATATCCGACACTTCACTATCAGAACGGCGGACTTGACATTAGTGTTGACGGTATGACAACAAACGTTGAAAATCTGTTCGTTGCAGGTGAGGCTGTCGGCGGAATACACGGCAGAAACAGACTTATGGGTAACTCACTTCTCGACATTATCGTGTTCGGAAGAAATGCCGGTAAGAATGCGGCTGCTAAGGCTGAGAGCGTAAAGGTCGGAAAGCTTACACTTTCACACATTGATAAGTTCGATAAGGAAAGAGAAGACGCCGGCATTAAGACAGACGCAGTTTCTCCGAAGCTGTTGCCTGATTATGCACGTAAATTCAATTAAAACGGATAATGGGTAATTGTGAACAGTCTTTTCGATTGCCCAATAAGAATTGCGCACAGTGTCATTGGAAACTTTTGGCACTGTGAGCAATTTTCTTGCGTTTATTCACAAGTAAAGTTTAAACGATAATCGGTATATTTTTATAAAAAACCGTAATTATCACATTATTTTAATTAACGGCCGCAGAATGCGGCTTTGGAAGGAAGTTTATTTATGCATTTATTTAACGGAGTAATATCAATATCGGATGTATCCTTTTTGATATTTTCAATAATGACAATTGTTGCTTTGGGTTATCTTTTGGGACGTATAACAATCAAGGGCGTATCACTCGGTACGGCAGGAGTGTTTGTCGTTTCGCTTTTGTACGGCGCTTTCTTTTACGACAAGCTTACAGACGCATTGAAAGGTGCGGAAATTGCTCATAACGGTCTTAAAATAGTTGAAAATCTCGGACTTGTGTTTTTCGTAACCTCGGTCGGATTTATAGCAGGTCCAAAGTTCTTTAAAAACCTTAAAAATAATTTCAAATCGTACATATTGCTCGGTGTTACTATAATTCTCGCCGGCGGTTTGACCTGTGTCGGCTGCTATTTGATCGGCAGAAATTATGTGAGTCCCGAAAATCAGCAGGAATTTGTGGCTATCATGGACGGCTTGCTGTCAGGATCACTCACAACCACACCGGGATTCTCGGCTGCAAAGGAAACGGTTAAAAATGTGTTCTCATATGATACGGACTTAGCAAGTCATCTTGAATCAGCCGTTACCGTTGGTTACGGTATAGCATATCTTTTCGGTGTTATCGGCGTTGTTTTGTTTGTTCAGATTATGCCTAAAATTGTCGGTGCAAACATGGAAGAAGAACGCAAAAAGCTTATGAGTGTTGACACCGGAAGCGTAAAAGCTGCAATTGCAAATCTGATCGATATTGACGATATGGGTCTTGGCGCATTCGGTTTGGCTGCTCTTATAGGTATTTTGGTTGGAAACATTAAAATTCCGCTTACATCACAGGGCTTGTCCGGTACTTGTTTCTCACTCACCACAACAGGCGGTGCGCTGATTACATCATTGGTGTTCGGTCACTTCTCGCACTTTGGAAAGATTAACATTATGCCGCAGAAATCAACTCTCGGATGTTTAAGAGAATTGGGACTTATGATATTCCTTATCGGCGCAGGTGTTGCCGGCGGTGCCAACTTTGTCAAATTCTTTAAGCCGATATACTTCCTCTACGGTGCGCTCATGACCTTAGTGCCTATGATTATCGGATATATTATCGCAACAAAGGTATTGAAGTTAAACCTCTTGAATACACTCGGTTCAATCACAGGCGGTATGACAAGTACACCGGCGCTCGGAACTCTTATTCACGTTGCAAAAACAGAGGACGTTGCTTCTGCTTATGCAGCAACATATCCTATTGCATTGCTTGCGGTTGTGCTTGTTTCGCAGTTTATAATAGTGTTGTTCGGATAAAACGAAAGGGAATGGCAGGCGGAAATTTACTTTCCGCTTGCCTTAAGATTGGAGTATAGCTATGGAAATCAAAGGAAAAAAGTTTAATTTTTTGGGCGACAGTATAACCGAGGGCGTCGGAGCGTCTGACGTTGAACACTCATACAGTCAGGTGTTCGGGAAAATAGCCGAAGCGGCTGCTGCAAGAAACTACGGAGTCAGCGGTACAAGAATTGCCGCACAGCATAACCCGACGGTTGATTGCCCCTCGTTTGACGAACACTTTTTGTTAAGAGCCGTTAAAATGGATAAGGACGCTGACTTTGTTGTGGTTTTCGGCGGAACAAATGACTACGGTCACGGCGACGCTCATATCGGAAACCCGACAGACAGAACAAGCGAAACCTTCTATGGTGCATTGCATGAGCTGTTTACAACATTGATAAATCGTTATCCTGAAAGCACAATAGTTGTAATGACACCCCTCCACAGAGAAAATGAAAATAATCCGAGCGGAGCAACGGGATATACACTTAAACAGTACGTTGAAATTATCAGAGAGGTTGCGGAAATTTACGGACTTCCGGTGCTTGACCTCTATAAAATGGGCGGAATCGTCCCCGATGTTCCGGTAAGTAAGGAAACATACGCTCCGGACGGTCTGCACCCCAACGATAAGGGTCATGAGCTCATCGCTCAAAGATTGAAAAGCTTCTTGCTGTCACTGTAAAAAAAAACGTTGCTCTGCCGCAGAATAACCACCTGCGGCAGACGGCGTTTTTTGATTGACAATTGATGATTAATTAATAATTGACAATTGATAATTCACAATGGTTCTACATTCTGTTGGAAGACCTCACAATCGTCACAACCGCCAAAAACCTAAATATAGTGGTCACTAAGCTATCGTAAACTGTAAGGTCGGAGCGAGTTCTTGCAATTGAACTTTTTTATTTGCGCCTTTTGGCAAATAAAAAGAGTTCCTTTGCAAGATGTCCGAAGCTATCCTCCAGTGGGGGGTAAATCCGTTTAGGTGGCAATTCAAGTGAAGCGCTGCCGGCGGCAGATTAAGCGAACTTGAATTGGTTCGGTTTCACAGAGCAATGCGACCTTTGGGAGCAGTGCGACAATGAGACCAGCGGGAACAACGTTTCAATTACCGTAGACTTGCATGGGATTGCGGCGGCTTTTGGAGCTTTTCGCCGCCCGAAAAGCGGAGGGCGTAGAAAAAGTAAAAATTACTGAAACGTATAGCGCCACAAACGTAAGGTTGCGGTTATAGTTTTTATAAAGAATGTTACTTATTTATTATTTAATGCAGAAGTCGCAGCTTTTGCGTGTTTGGAGCTATAGTCTACGGTTATTGTTAATTTTGCTACTCCTTCCGCTTTTCGGCGGCGAAAAGCTCCAAAAGCCGCCGATAGGCGGGAGAACCCGCCTAAACGGATTTACCACCCCTACGGGAGGATAGCTCAAACAAGACACCAATCCGCTGCGCCTACGCTCTGCGAATTGTGACAACTCGCTCCGACCTTACAGTTGACGATAGCTTAGTGACCACTATATTTAGACTTTGGCAATTGCAACGGTTAGTAGGTCTTCCGGCAGAGGGGAGAATTGAGATTGGTTAGTTTGAATTTATAAATCTACAATTCTTATGCGAAGAAAAGAATATTTTTATTAAGTTCCGCTTTTTATTTGCATTCCTGTTCCGTCTATGATATAATTATCGGGATAAATCAATTCGGACACGGTGCAGAGAGCGTACTGTTTTGTAAGGCCTGCGAGGATTTCGGGGAGGATTGCGGCGGTTTTTTCGGTGCCGTTATGCATAAGAATAATATCGCCTGCTTTAGCTTTCGGAACAACCCGATTATAGATTTCGGATTTAGAGCCGTTTTTATAATCGAGGCTGTCGATTGACCACTGGATATAGGTTCTGCCGCTTTCATTGCACGCTTTTACAACGTTATCGGTATATTCGCCGTATGCGGCGCGGAACAAAACGGGTTTTTGACCGCTTATTTCATAAATCAGATTATCACATTTTTCTATGTCTTGAAGTATTGCGGTTTTATCAAGCTTGCTGTAGTGGGCATGAGAATAGGAATGATTGGCAAGTTCATGACCGTGTTCGGCTATACGTTTCACGCTTTTGGGATATTTCTCCGCCCATTCGCCAACAATAAAGAATGTGCATTTAACGGAATATGCGTCAAGCGTTTTTAAAATGCTGTCTATGTCATCATCGTTCCATGCGCAGTTAAAGGTAAGCGCAAGCTTATCGTCATCCCGCTTTACGGAGTAAATCGGTATTTCACGGTTTCCGACGAGGAAAACAGGCTTTGTGCCTACTGTGCCGATGACTATACAAAGTATTATCGCAGCAAGAGTTGCGAGAAAAACGTATCTGCCTTTTATTATATACAACTTCATATTAAAACTCCGTTCCGCCGCTCTCGTGCGGCAAATATATTCACTTATTAATATGAACGTGTAAAATTCTTTAGAACAAAAACAAATTGATAAATTATAATTGCCGCAGCCGTGCGGCAGAATTGAGGGTATGGATGAGATATATAATTAAATTTTTGGTTATAGCCTTAATATCACTTGTCGGAGAACTGCTGAATTATCTGATTCCTCTGCCGATACCGGGCAGTATTTACGGATTCGTGATTTTGTTTGTATTGCTCCTTACCGGAGTAATAAAAGTAAGCTATATTAAGCCTGTGACCGATTTTCTGCTTGACGTTATGCCGGTAACGTTTATCGGTCCGGGTGCGGCGCTGATTACCATGCTTGCCGACTTAAAAGGAATGTTTGTTCCTGTTCTGCTTGCCGTTACGGTAAGCACTGCACTGGTTATCGGCGTGACCGCTGCGGCAGTCGAAAAAATTGCCGTAGAGAACAGCGAAAAAGCGGAAAAAGGAGAGGAAAACTGATATGTACGGCTTTATAGAAAATTCGGTTTATTTCGGACTTGTATTGAGTATCGGAGCATACTATATCGGTATGCTTTTAAAGAAGAAGTTTAAGCTTGCGATACTGAACCCTCTGCTTGTTGCAATAGTGATTGTGATATGCGTGCTTGCGGCTGGGAAAGTAGATTATGAGGCATATAATAAGGGCGCAAAGTACGTAACATATCTGCTGACGCCGGCAACGGTTGCATTGGCAGTGCCTATGTATGAAAGGCTTGATATTTTGAAAAAGAACATTAAGGCTGTGGCAGCCGGAATCATTACCGGAGTGCTGACAAGCTTTGTTTCTGTTCTGATTATCAGCTTTGCATTTTCGCTCACTCATCAGCAGTATATAACGCTTTTGCCGAAATCCATAACTACCGCCATAGGCATGGGCTTGTCGGAGGAAATAGGAGGTATTTCAACGCTGACTACGGCGGCGATTGTACTTACCGGAATATTCGGGAATATGGTTGGTGAAAAAATATTCAGGCTTTTGAAGATAAAAAACCCGGTTGCA
The DNA here is from genome assembly GCA_934462715.1 of uncultured Clostridia bacterium. Classification (GTDB taxonomy): domain Bacteria; phylum Bacillota; class Clostridia; order UBA1381; family UBA1381; genus RGIG1988. The sequence continues at coordinate 164,180 of CAKSIJ010000002.1, read as the reverse complement.
AAAGGAATTGCACTCGGAAGTGCCGCCCACGCAATCGGAACGGCTAAAGCAATAGAATTGGGTGAAACAGAAGGAGCGCTTGCCGGTCTTTCGATAGCTGTTTCCGGCTTGATAACGGTTGTTGCGGTCAATGTGTTTGCATTGATTTATTAATAAAAAAGCAATCGTATTACACAATTAAATTAATAAAGGAAAGGATTTTATAAGCAATGACAAGAGATACGTTAAAAAAATATCTGGGAGGAAAGTGTTTTTGGAAGCAGACGCTTATGCTTGCGCTTCCGATAGCTTTTCAGAATTTGCTTACAAGCTCGTTTTTGCTTGTTGATACGCTTATGGTGGGACAGCTCGGAGATGTTGCGCTTTCATCGGTAGGCATGGCAGGTCAGTGGAGCTGGCTTTTGAACATTGTTGTTTTCGGAATATGCTCCGGCTCATCTGTGTTTGTGGCGCAGTACTGGGGAGTTAAGGACGTTAAGGGAATACATAAGATAACGGGAATAGCGCTGACTCTCGGCATGATCATTACCGCATTGTTTGTATGCTTCGGCTTTTTTGCACCGCAGACTGTTGTATGGATATTCAACAAGAATGCTGAGGTTATCAGCACGGGAAGCTCGTATTTGAAAATTGCCTGCTTCTCATATCCGGGCTCGGTTCTGGGGCTTTTGCTCGGAGCAATTCTCCGTTCGGTTGAGGACGTTAAGCTGCCGATGTATTCCGCACTTTTTACCGCTGTGCTGAACGGTATACTTGATTATTGCTTTATTTTCGGAGCATTCGGACTGCCGGCGATGGGAGTAAAGGGAGCAGCTATCGCAACATGCATATCCGCATGGCTCGGACCTATAATAATAATCGGGCTGTCAATTGCAAAAAAGAATATATTGTATATGCCGATAAAAGAGCTGTTAGGCTTCGATAAATCGCTTGTGCTGCAATTTTTGAAAACAGCGTCACCGGTGGTTCTTAACGAAACACTGTGGGGACTGGGTACATTTTTGTACAACGTAATTTTTGCAAACCTCGGACATGAAAACTATGCGGCTGTTACCATACTTAAAACGATTGAAAATATCGCATACGTGTTCTTTATCGGTATGTGTAATGCCTGCTGTGTTATGCTCGGCAAGAACGTAGGCGCAGGGAAATTCAAGGAGGCAATCAGAGATTCAAGAAGATTCGGAGTGATTATTCCGCTTTTGGGACTTTTTGTCGGAATAAATATTCTGATATTCAGAAGCAAGCTGATAGGCTTGTTTAATATGCAGGGTCAGATTACGCAAACAACTATGAACGTTGCAATGATTATATCAATGCTGTACGCTTTGGAACTGCCGATACGAAACATACCCTATGCGTTTATAGTCGGAATTTTCCGATCGGGAGGCGACACGGTGAACGGTGCAAAAATGGATTTGATTTCGCTTTGGATCATTGCGCTTCCGCTGACATTTATTCTTGCATATGTTGTAAAAGCTCCGTTTGTGGTTGTGTATGCGGCAATGTATGTCGGAGAGGATTATTTGAAATGCTTTTTATGCATAAGGCATTACCTGAGCTATAAATGGATTAAGCCGGTGACGGCGGAAGGCAAAAAAGAGCTTGAATCCTTTATGGCGGAGAGAAACGCAAAGGACAAAAAAGCGGTATCATATGCAAAATGATATTTACAAAAGATTATAAATAATCCTTTGAGGACAATTAAGCTTCTGCCGTGCATTTCCGGCAAAGACGAGAGCAGAACAGGCTGCAGATTTCGGCAGGCTCAGATTATTGACAAACCCGCCATTTTCGGGCGGGTTTTGTTATATTAGCTTTTGCTTTAAAAGTATCTTCTGCAAGTCTTGTTTCACAACTGATGCCAAACAAATATCCAGTGAAAACCATTTTAAATATTATTTGAGGTTATTTTGACGGTCTGCCTTTATTTTCACAGTAATATGGTATGCACAAATCATTGGTTTATTAGCGGTTATGATTTTTGGTATATTATCGCAAATTAAAACTCAAGCTCCATACCGTCATAGGATACCAAAAATCCGTTTTCACCTGCAATATGTGAAAAATCATCATAAACGGCATTTCCGTTGTGAGAAAAATGATTAAGCACAAAAACAGTATTCTTGTCGGCAATGCTGTCATTCAAAAATTGTGATCTCATATTAATACACCGCTTTAAGTTAAGATGAGCTATATATGTTGTGTTCCTAAGCGCTTCGGTACAGTCAAGCGAAATGATTTCAAACGGCTTAATTTCAACAAGCTTTATATCTTTTTCCGATATGCTGTATTTTTTCACAATGCCGGCAAGCATATTGTATCCGCTTTTTGCAGAATAAAAGGTCAAAGGTTCGCCGCTGTTCCCAAGTATTTAATTTTCATTTATCTGTTTCCTTTCTGCTTTTGGATAAAAGTAAAACTTGTATTTTACATTTACCGGGTATGTTTTCTTTTTTTATTATATCATAAAAAAACAAGCCTTGTAAATATTATTATTTTTGCATTTTTGACGTGATTTCACCAATTTTAAAATTGCATTTTTAAAGACTGCATTTTATTATACGCCGATTTCGTCGTATTGGGAAAGTTTTTGTAGTTGCAGTGAATTTTAATGCTTTGGAAATCTCATTCTTACCTTCAAGCCGCCGAGCGGCGATTTTAAAAGCGTAAGACCGTAGTCTTTGCCGAATACTATAGAAATACGTTTGTTGACATTATAAAGTCCGATACTTTCCGAATTATCCGGAGGATTCAAAATATATGAATTCATTTCATCTAATTTCTCATATGTAAGTCCGGAGTTGTTATCGTCAATGTCAATTGTTAAAATGTCGGGATATTCCGTTGCGGTAATGCTGATTAATCCGTCGGGTTTATTTTTTATTCCGTGGAACACAGCATTTTCTATTATCGGCTGCAATGAAAGCTTCAGCATACGGTATTTTTTTACATTATCATCGATTTTCAATTGTATATTAAAGTCTTTCTCATAACGTATGTTCAAAAGGCTTATATAGGTCATGGAATACTCAACCTCGCGCTGTATGCTGACGAGATAATCGTCGGAACTTATGAAGGAGCTTGCCATTCTGCCGAGTATAAACAGCATATCCGAAACGGGATTTTTGCCGTGAAACAGTTCAAAAGCCTTTAGATTTATGACCTCAAGAGTATTTCGCAAAAAGTGTGGTGCGATTTGAGATTGGAGTGCGGCCGTCTGTGCTTTTTGAAGCTCATTGTACTGCTCCAGCAATTCATGGCGCATGGATTTATTCATTTCTATCTGAGATATTATGTTTGAGGTAATAAAATCAAGCTCGTCCATTTTTTTTGTGTCTTGATTTTGGTAAATTCCGTTTTTCTCAAACACCGCAGTTATGCTTTGAACAACTCCGAATGATTTTGCGGCTATTGAAATTGCCAGCATTATACCGAACAGCAAAACAAAAAAGATAACGCTTTTTGTATTGTAAAAAAGAGATGAAAATTCATCTATGTAGGTATTTATAGGCAGAGTAAGTGCATAACCCCAGTCGGAAAAACGCTTTGACGGACAAACGGACACAATGTTCTTTTTACTGATGTCGCTGTATATCGACTTGTCGGGTTTATATTCAGCCTTGAATTCAAGACCGAGCATTGAGTAATCGTTTGCACACACAACGGTGTTACTGTTATCCAGAATTAAGAAATTATCGTTTCCGTTTTCGCTGCCTAACATATTAAGCAGCTTTTCAAGGCTGATATTTATAATTATCGCACCGGCTTTTTTCGTCTTGTCCGCCGACAAAAGCGGTCTTGTGATTGTTATAAAATATGGATACTTGTTGTTTTTTAAACGCAAGCTTACGGTTGAGGCAAGCAAATTGATTTCGGGATTTTTATAGTCATCGAACATATTTGAATCCTTTAATTCCGATATGCTTACGGTATTTGTCGGCGTTAACACAGAATTAAGCGGTTCGGAATATATATAAAACGAATCAATATAATTTCTGGTCAGGGTCAGCTGGCGGAGGTTTGCTGTTATGTTGTCCGAGTTAACGCCACGACTTCCCCAAGCGAAAAAGTTCACATTGTTATCCATGCTCATATATGCCGCAAGAGTGTCGGTGTCGGAAACTATCGTATCTATAATTTCAACGCACCTTAAAAGATTTGCATTATTGGATTCCTCAATCTGGCGTTCAAGACTTGTTTTTGCATTGTTATAAAATACCATACTGATAACAAAGAATGGTATGGCAACTATCAGTATTGCAAAAACCAGGTCGCGGACAAACAAGCTGTTTGCCTTATAAAGCTTAAAGAATGAAAGTATTGATTGGTGTTTTCTGTTTTTGTTCATTAATAATGTTTCACTCCCCGATCAAGCATTTCGGTTCTTATTGTTTTTGCTTACTTCCTCAATATAAAATTGGCGGGGCGTGCAGCCGGTTGTATTTTTGAAGATCTTGCAAAAATAAGACATACTTTTATAACCTATTCTGTTACAGATTTCCTCTATTTTCAGATTTCCGCCGATTATCATTTCCTTTGCTTTCTCCATTCTCAAATCCAAAAGATAATCGGTAAAATTCTTGCCGGTATTTTTCTTGAAAAAGCGGCTAAAATATGCGCTGTTCAGATTTACATACTTTGCGACGGTATAAAGAGAAATATCGTCCTTATAGTGTTCGTTAACATAATTAATTGCGAGATTTATTATTTTTTCGTTATAAATATTTGCGTCAGCCGTATCTGACGGCGGAATCGAGCTTTTTTCGATTAAATCATTTATACTGTTAAAGCTTTCGGTGATTTCAAAAACAGTGGTCAGTCCGATTTCGTTTTTTAATGATATAAGCGCAGCATTAATATTTTCGCTGAAGTCATTGTTCATTGTTGAAATGCTCTCGTAATCACATGACTGTGCAATATAACGGGCAATGTTACTGCTGAAATCAAGCTGGTAGAAATGCACATTTGTATGAGAAAAAGCGGAATGAAGAAAATTTTTCAGCATTTCGGCAAGCCCCTGAGTACCGTAGTCCCATTTTTCGTCTATGAATTCATCATAGTTTTCAAGCGTAATCGAAAAGACGCAGTATTTTGCGTTCACAACCTGACTGTGGTTGCCGTCATACATCATCATCAATAGCTCGTTTATATCGTCTTTTAAGATTTTTCTGTCATTCAATATACAGCTGTACAGTATTTCACTGAGATAATTCGTGCGGTTTCTGTAGCCGTTTTGCTCGGATTCTATCTTGCTTTCCGCTTCCAGCTCGTCATGTATTTTTTTCATGACCTCTTCGATTTCGTCATATTTTGTTGGCTTTGAGATGAAACGCTCCACATTGTAGTTTATTGCGGCACGGGCATATTGAAATTCTTCGTATGCACTGACAATTACGGTTTTTATATACGGCTTGTTTTCATAAATATATTTAATTATATCTATGCCGGAAACGTTATCCATGCGTATGTCGGTTATGACAACGTCCGCGTCGTTTGTTTTCAGATATTCCAATGCTTCCTCGCCGTTATCAAAGCATTGCGTGACGGAGAAACCGCATTCCATAAATCTGATATAATTTTTGATACCGTTCTGAATACTTTTTTCGTCATCAATAACTATAACACTGTACATCTTAGTATATTTCTCCTTTTACCGTTTTTAAATATTTCAAATTACTGCAATACTTGATGATTTGCTGTGAAAATTCATATCTTGCACAATAATTAATTAAGCTTTGAGCCTCCACCAATTATAATATAACATAAAAATAATACCGTGTCAAATTCTTTTTTGCTCAATTTTAAAAGTGGTAAAATTTGAGCAAAAATACAAAAATAATAATATTTACAATACTTGTTTTGTGATGTTATAATAAAAATAAGCAAAAATATAGCAGGCAAATGCAAGCTTTGTATTTACCGAAAACAGAAAACTGCAAGGAGTGGTAAATTTGAGGACGCAGACGTCTTTGGAGCAGAAACCGAAAAAAAAGAGAATTTTAAACAAAAGATTAAATGCCGAGCTTTCGCTGCTGACGATACCCGGTGTTTTGCTTTTAATAGTCTTTTGCTATATTCCGATGTTCGGAATTGTAATTGCCTTTAAGGACTACAATATGTCTAAGGGAATTTTGGGGAGCGCGTGGAACGGATTCAATAATTTTAAATTTTTCTTTGAGTCTATGGACGCCGTAAGAATTATAAGAAACACAATAGGCTACGGGATTTTGTTTATAACAATCGGAATGGCGTGTCAGGTTGTTTTGGCACTTGTTTTGTTTGAGGTGACGAACAAAAAAGCACTGAAAGCATATCAGACAATAATGATTCTGCCGAATTTTTTGTCATGGGTTATAGTCGGATATATTTCATACGTTTTCTTAAGCCCGGAGAGCGGAGTTTTGAATGAGGTCATTACATTTTTCGGGGGAGAAAAGATAAAATGGTATTCCGATCCGAAATACTGGCCGTACATTCTGACGATAGTAAACACGTGGAAAGGCGTCGGAATAGGAAGTATTTATTACTATGCGAGCCTTATGGGAATTGACGCGTCAATTTTTGAGGCGGCTGAGATCGATGGAGCGAACAAGCTGCAAAAAATAAGATACATATCGATTCCGTCGCTTGTACCGATTATAGTTATAATGCTGATAATGAGCATAGGCGGTGTAATACGCGGCGATTTCGGATTATTCTACCAGATACCCCGTGATGTCGGTCTGCTCTACCCCACAACCGATATTATTGAAACATATGTGTTCAGAGGTTTAAGGGGAGGAAGCATGGCAATATCAACGGCGGTCGGACTGTTTCAGTCTGTTGTGGGATTGATTTTGGTAACACTTACTAATTTCATTGTAAAAAAAATCAACCCGGAAAACTCATTATTCTAAAGAAAGGAAGTTACAGACTATGAAAAGAAATGGTTCAATTGCATCAAGAATTTTGCTTCATGCGGTTTTGATATTGCTGTCATTAACCTTTATCATACCGTTTATATATGTCGTTTCAATATCATTTACCGATGAAGCTGCGCTCGATACTTTCGGTTATCAGCTGTTTCCGAAGGTGTTGAGCACTGCGGCTTACAAATACGTTTTTGCAAATCCGCAAAAAATTCTGTGGGCATACCGCACAACTATTATCGAGTCAGCACTGGCAACGTTTTTAAGCTTGATTATAATGTCAATGCTTGCATATCCGCTGTCAAGAAAGGAGTACAGATTTAAAAATCAGTTGTCGCTGTTTGTATATTTTACAACGCTGTTTGGCGGCGGTATGGTTCCGACATACATATTAAACACACAGTATCTGCATTTGGGAAATTCGATATGGGTATATATTATTCCGTGTCTTGTCAATGCGTTTCATGTTATAGTTATAAGAACGTTTTTCCAAGGACTTCCGGACGCTCTTACTGAATCGGCGCGAATTGACGGGTGCAGTGAGATAAGAACGCTTTTTCAGATAGTTCTGCCGCTTTCAAAGCCGGTTTTGGCAACGGTCGGATTGATGACTCTTTTGACAAGATGGAACGAATGGAATGCATCGCTTCTTTATATAAGAGATGAGCAGCTTTATACCTTGCAGTATCTTTTGCAGAAAATATTAAGAGAGGCAGACTATATCGCACGCATGGCGCAGGAAATGCCGACAGGCTTGACAGGATCACAGAAGCTTCCGACAGATTCGATGCGATTCGCACTTTGCGTTGTTGCGGCAGGTCCTATGGTTATAGTATTTCCGTTTTTCCAGAAATACTTTGCAAGAGGCTTGACGGTCGGAGCGGTAAAGGGATAAGCTATCAAATAAGTGAGTAATCGGGAAAACCCGATAATATAAAAAATGAACTTAAAGAAAGGAATGGGTAAAAATGAAGAAAAAAATTTCAATGGCAATGGCTCTTATTTTAGCGATAGGAGGAATTTCGGGCTGTAAAAAGGAGGATCAAAATTCAAAAGACGTTACCTTAAAATGGATAATGCTCGGTTCAAAGCAAAAGGACGCAGATATGGTACTGACGGAGTTTAACAAAAAGCTTGCGGACTATCTGCCGGGCACAAAGGTTGATATTGAGTTTGTTGACGGTGCCGACTATCAGGAAAAGTGGAATCTTATGATGGCTTCAAACGAGGCGGTTGACATTGGCTGGTCGGGATATGCGGTTGATTTTATGTCGCAGATACAGCAAGGCTCATATATTGCCTTGAACGATTTGATAGACCAATACGGACAGGATATGAAAAATGATTTGCCCGATTGGCTCTTTGATCTTGGAAAGGTTGACGGTCAGATTTATTGTATCCCAAATTATCAGATGATGGCTTCATGGCCTAAGGGAGTTAAGGTATTAAAGGAATATTCCGACAAGTATCTTGACAGAGGGGCGCTTGAAGCGGCTAAAGAGGAAGCAAAAACAAATATCAGCGGCATTAAAAAGGAATATGAAATCTGGGAAAAGGTTTTTGAGGGTATTAAGAGCGAGGGAAAAATCGGAAACGGAATTGACGTAAGTTCCTTTGGTCTTTTCGGAAGTGATTTTTACGATACAACAACGGTTAAAGGCTTCAGCATTGATTTGAATACATTAAAGGTTGTAAATGACGAAGAACGGGAAATCGCAAAAATTTGGTATGAAACAGCTGCCGACTGGTACAAAAAGGGATATATCCGTTCGGATATTCTGAGCGTTGACGGCTTGGGCAACGAACCGTATAAGAACGGATACATATCATGGCAGCACAATTGGTGCGACAAGACAGCGGAGCTTGAAAGCAAAGAGCTTGGCGTTGAGCTTGACGCAGTTAAAATGGGATATGATCCTATGATTAAAAACACTATTCCGGTAACCTCTACCGTAATTGCAAGAACTTCAAAAAATCCCGAAAGAGCAATGCAGCTTATAAACCTTTTAAATTCGGAAAAGGGAAAGGATTTATATAATCTTCTCGTTTGGGGAATTGAGGGAACACACTACACTAAAAAGGACGGAAACAGAATAGAAACTCCTTATAACACATCACAGGCTTCCTCGGACGAGGACTACGGTCTTATGAACTGGGCGGTTGCAAGTATTAAGTACAGCTACGAGCCGCAGGCGACTCTCGAGGGCTGGGCAGAATATGTTTACAACATCGATATTAACGCAAAAACCTCTCCGGTTCTGGGCTTCAGACCGAAAACATCGTCAATCGCAACCGAAATTGCACAGGTATCGGCTGTTATAGGCGAATATTCAAAGACCTTAAAATACGGTGCGGCAGAAGATGAAAAGGCTTTGTATGACGAGTATATCCAAAAGATGAAAACGGCAGGCTCGGATAAAATCAAAGAGGAATTGCAGCGCCAGCTTGATGAGTGGTTAAAGACAAACAATAAGTAATCAAAATAAGGGGAATTGTAAAGCGTTGTCTTTACGATTCCCCGATACAAAGAACTGACGGAAAGGAAAAACATAAATGAAAAAAATATTACCATGTATAATGAGCGCAGGTTTAATTCTTTCAATGCTCCAACCGTTTGCATATGCGGACATTGAAGCAAAAAAAGCGCAGTATGACTTTGACGGACCTGTTGCCGAAAATGCGGTTGACAGTACAAAATATGTTATCAATCCGAAGCTTGTAAAGGATCATGAGTATGATACAAATTATTACGTTCCGACTCAAAACGGCATTGGTGCGGTCAGCGATCTGGGAGAAGAAGCGGCAGAAATTTTCAAGGATTCCTATACGGTTGAAATGTGGTTTAAACAGGATTCCTCCTGTACGAATGTTGAGCGCAGAATAATGACGGTTGCCGATTCAAAAGCAATTTATGCAATGGCAGGCTTAAACGGCAGCAAGTTTTATGTTATGGTTTCGTATCAGTATGAGGATAACGGAGCAATCAAAACAACCATGGCGCATTATGTCGGAAACAAAACAACAAAATCCGGCTGGAACCATGCGGCGTTTTCGGTTGATAAATCCAATCCCGAAAGTGCAGGGGTATATGGGGTATTAAACGGCGAAACGATAGATTTTTCGTCAGCACCCGTTTCGGGTAACATGGCAACCGTTGTTGATTTGAACGGCAAAACAATCTCCGCTATACCCGATGACGCAAGGCTGTATTTAAACGGAACGAACAGACGGGTGTCATTTACCTACGGTACCGGTTGGAATTCAAATTTCCAAATAGGCGCATTTTCGCTCTATACCGGTCAGGCAACGGAAAATGAGCTTTCGGAGCTGATGAATAACAATGCCGGAAGATATGATGAAACCTATGATTTAATAATAGAACAAAACGGTGCAAGGGTACCGTATGACGGCTTGACAGACTTGGACGAAAAATATCCGGTGAGCGCAAAGATTAAGCTTGCAAAAACCGATAATTTAACAGCCGATACCGTATATCTTTACAACAAGACGAGCGGTGAAAACGAAAAGGATGCGGGAATTTCGTATGACGGAAACGAATATGAAATCAAGTTTACAAAGCTTGCCGCAGAATATGAGCTGGTTATCGCTAAAGCGATTTCGACAGACGGTAAGCTTTTCAGAACAACAGATTACAGACTTCCGATTGCTGTAAAGGAAAACAGTGAATTTCGTGCGGAAATAAAGAATGATATTTCGGCGGCGGCAAAATCGGCTCTTTCGGAAACTCCCGATTATGAAGCTCTGAAAAATAAGCTTAATGAATACAAGGACTTTTTAAAGCTTGATTACACAAGCTATAGTCAGTGTATCGGAACGGATAAGATTATTGAAAGGCTTGCGGAATACATTGACAAGACGCCCGATTTTGAGTTTTCGGACATAAAAGTTGAATTTGAAAAAATCAGCGCAGAGCAGATTTTATTTGATTTCTCGGATGCGGTTGAGGAATTGAATACGCTGTTAAAAAACCAAACCCCGGACGCTGATGTTGCCGAGGAAATTGTTTTTAACAAATACAAGCAATGCTTTAATATATCGGCAGAGCTTTCGGACAGATACAATGCGCTTTCGGACAAGACAGGCGCATGGAGCAGACTTTCGGGAAAAGAATATGACAAAAACGATGCACAAAAGGCTTTGAAAAGTTTTTTAAAGGACTTTAACGATGCGGTAATCGGTGAAGAAAAGACAGAGTTTTTTGTTGCTGTAAACGCTGCCGATAAGGATGGGCTGGAAAAGCTTTTGCAGGATATGGGCAATAAATACGAAGATTTGGCTCCCGATCTTACAGATGAGGGGTATACCGAAAACAAGGATAAGATTTTGAGTATTTTAACCCAAAGAAATCTTACCCCGGAAAATTTCAATAAGGAATTTTTAAGATGTACGGCGGCGGCTTGCTTAAATGCGGTTGAAGCCGGCGACAGACAGTCAATCGGGGATATTATTTCAAAATATGAGAGCGTGATAGAGATTCCCAATGTATATAAAAACGGTGCAAAAAATGAAATACACAAATATATGATAGGAAAGAGCTATACGCCCGATAATATTGAAGAATTAATAAAGACAAGCGCCAAAGAATACGAGACTGACAAGAACAAGAGCAGCGGCAAAAACAATTCGGGAAATTCCTCATCAGATAATAAAAAGAGTTCGGGAATATCGGTAGGGTTTACTCCGTCAGAAAAGGGCATAGAAGTAATTAAAAAGAACGAAGAAGCCTTAAAACCGTCGTTTAACGATATAGACAGCGTTGAATGGGCAAAGGAAAGCATTTTGGCTCTTGCCGAAAAAGGAATTATAAACGGTAAGGATAAAAATACCTTCCTGCCGAATGACAACATTACCCGTGAAGAATTTATAAAAATCGTGGTTATGGCATTCGGTCTGAAAGGCGATACCGATATTAAGTTTGAGGACGTTTCGGAGGACGCATGGTATATGCCTTATATTAAGACTGCCGTTGCTAACAAAATAATAAACGGTGTTACAGATACGCAGTTCGGTGTTGGTATGAATATCACACGTCAGGATATGGCAACGATTCTCGGACGTATAATAGATGACGCAGGAATCAAGCTTGAAACGCTTCACGATACGGTATCCTTTGCGGATCAGGAGGAAATTGCGGAATATGCGGCAAATTATATGCTTGTTCTTGCAAAAAAGGGCGTATTGTCCGGTACGGGAGACAATAAGATTTCCCCTTGCGAAAACACAACGCGTGCGCAGGCGGCAAAGGTTATTTATTTTATCCTGTCAAACAACACGAATAATGTGCAATAACAGAAAGGAAAGGTTATTACATGAATAAAATAAAAAAATGTATTTCATATATTTTGTCGGCAGCAATCTGCTTTTCGGGTCTTGATGCCTTTGCGGACGTTTTATATCAGGAGCTTACCAAACCGCAGGAGCAGGAAACGGTTGAATATACCGAAAAAACCTACGGGTACACCGGAGCGCTGCTTTTGAAAGCAATGGGAGAGGAAAAAGCTCTTGACGGACTGAACGACAAAATAACCCGTAAGGAGTTTTGCAGTATTTTAGCAAATGTTTTGGTAAACATGAGCACAGACGATACGGGTGCGGAGAAGAGATTTTCCGACGTTAACGAGGCTACAGAGTATTTAAAGGAAATATCAAAGCTCAGCTCAGCCGGATATGTTGTAGGATATTCAAATATGGAATTTAAGCCGGACGAGGTAATATCGCAGAAAGAAGCGGTATGCGTTCTGGTGAGAGCTTTGGGATATGAGAGCTGGGCTGACGCACTCGGCGGATATTATACGGGCTATGACAAGGTTTCAAAGATGCTGGGTCTTACGGACGGATTCCGCGGAAGTGCAAACGAGCTGACCCGTGCGGACGTTTATCTCTTGATTGAGAATTTCTTAAATTCCGACCTTTTGGAAATAAAGATTAATTCAGAGGGCGGATATGCTTACGAGCAGAATAAGAACGTTTCGTACTTAAACGATTCTTACGACATCTACAAATATGAGGGACGTGTAACCGATAACGGTATTACGGCAATAAATTCAACCGATATATACCGTGAGGGCTGCGCAGTTATCGGCGGCGAGGATTATTTGCTCGGAAACGTTGATTTGTCAGATGAAATCGGCGCATATGTCAAGGGCTACTACAAGGACGATGACGGCGAAAAAACGCTTTTGACCGCAGTTGAGGTTTTGAGATACACAAAAAGCATTGAGCTTGACATTGATGATATTTCAACGTTTACCGCGTCAAAAATCGTTTACGATCAAAACGGCAGGGACAAGACCATAAATATAGCGCCTAACGCTAATTACATCTATAACGGCTTGTATTCGGAGTCGCTTACAAGACAGATGATAGATTCTGTTGACATAGGAAACGTAAAGGTTATAAGCTATAACAATGACAACACATACAACGTTTTGATTATCAACAGCTATGACGTTATTGTGGCGGAAAGCGCAAGCAGTGCGGGAGAGAGAATAAGCGGAAAATACAACGGCGATATATATAAGCTTGACGAGTATGACAGCTACAAAATCATAAAGGACGGAAAGGAAATCACTCTTGATGAAATTCATGATTTTGACGTTCTGCTTGTTCTGAAAAATGAAAAGACCTTTACGGCTTACTACACAAATAAGGCAATTTACGGAAGCGTTTCGGGAGTAACTTATGATGATAATGCAAGAAAGCTTTTGAAAATTGAGGGAAACACATATAAAATTCTGAAAAAATATGCCGCTTTGCCAACGGTTAACATTAATATAGGCTCGTCCGGAACATTTTATATTGTGAATGAAAACTATGTGGTTTATTTGGACGCAGACATTGACGAGCAAATCGGAATATTGCACAAGGTAAGCCTTGCCGAGAACGAGGACGGCGATGAGGGAGTATTATTCAAAATATTCACAACCGCAGGCGGCTGGCTAAACGTTTATGCACAGAAAAAAGTAAAGCTTGGTGATAAAACCTACAAAAAAGAGGATTTGTTAAAGCCCTCGCTTAATTTGGGTTTGGTTGACTCAAACGGCAATACGATAAGAAATCCGATAACCTATAAGCTTAATAAAAGCGGCGATTTAAGTATGATAAAGCTGCCCGACAGCACAATGCCGGACAGTGATACGCTTCAGCCGGCATCAACGGCAAAAAATGAAACCCTTGTATGGAGAGACGCGGGAGTTTTCATGGAAAATCCGTACCTCTTTAAGTACAACGTTAAAAAATCGGTATATTTCCAGATGCCGACAGATCCCTCTGATACCGAGTATTACAGCACAAACACAGGCTTCCCGGGATCGCATGACAAGTCGTACACCTTCAGTGCATACTACACAAAATACGACAGCAAAAAATTCCAGTCGCCGGATATAGTAATAGAGTATAAGGACGGAGTAAAGAGTACTGCGGACGGCTACCGTGTTGACGTTGTAAAGAGCATTGACAAGGGGCTCAACAAGGACGAGAGAGGCTGTTATGTTCTGAATGTAATACATAAGGGACAGGAAATATCATATTATGCGGCGTCCGATAAAATTATAAACGGTATAGAACCCGGAGATGTTGTAAAGGTTTGGTATAATGCCGATAACGAGCTTGTGGGTTACAGAAAGGCATATAATGCCGATAACGATATGCTGTCTGCAAATGTCATTTATAACGATGACGGTTCAACCAAAACGAAAGCGGAATCTCAGGAGGCAATACAAAAGCTTTGGGGAATGGATTTATCCAAATATGATCAGAGCTATTTTGTGGGTAACTTTAAAATGGCGGACGACCTTGATTCTCCGGCGGACAGAGCGTTCTATAATTTCTATATGAATCAGTACACCTACAGAGATCTGTATCTCGGAACGGTTACGGCTGTCGGAAACAATGTTTTAATGGTAAAGTCAAGCTACGGCAAGGGACTTATGTTCAGCACGTCGGGCGGCGATCAGCTTTACCGTTCGCACGTTACGATAGTAACCAAAAAAGGCTCGGGATACCGTGCAGAACCGGGAAAAATAACGGATATTTTATATGATGACAAACTGCTTATAAGAAACCATGACGGCTATGCGTGTGATATTGTGGTTTACAGATAAAGCATAAATGTTTTGACTGTTAAAATAAAAAAAGACAGGAGGAAGACGCTTTGAAAAAAATTATATTCATGATTTTTGCGGTTTTAATGCTCGGACTGTATACAAACGCATATGCCGAAAAGGTGATATGCGATGAAAACTATGAGGAGTACAAAACAGGCGAGCAGCCACCGGGCTGGGACGCTCAGAACAGTATTGAAAACGGAACGTATTATCAGGTCGAAGAAGATCCGAACGATCCGTCAAATAAAGTGTTGGCATTTCACAATAACGGTACCGATGAGGTTAGAAATCTGTTCTATTTTTCCGAGCCGATAGGCGGTATCACAACCGTGACTTTGAGAGTAAGACTGGGTGACAGCGAGCAGAATGTTCATTGGATTGCGTGGATGAACGAGTGCTTTAATAATATGCTGTATAAAAAATCATTTACCATGATAACGTCAAACGGAACCAAGGTTATGGATAACTTTGTTGCGGATTTTACAAAATGGTATGATATAAAGTATGAAATTGACTTCCAGAGCCAAACGTTCAGCTATTATTTTGACGGAATGCTGATACATGACAATATCGGGTTCCAAAAGCCCGACACGAATCAGATTACCTATATGGAATTTCGTCTGAGCAAAAATGTGACGTATATAGACGATCTGAAAATCACAATGGAGGGCGGTATAAATAAGATTTACACAAAGCTCAGCACCGATACAGAGAGTAATTATAAATATAATTCGGGCGGAAAAACGCTGCAAAACGTCTATAACGAAACAACGGTCGAAAACTTCATGAAGCACTTGGAATTTGTCGACGGCGCAGACGTTATACTCTGTGATGTTGACGGCGTTACTCCGTATACCGGGAAATACGTCAAGAACGAAATGAAGCTTGTTATAGAATCTCCGGATAAACGGCAGCGTTCGGTGGTTACGGTTTATACCCGTGACAGATTTTTCGGAACGCATACGGCAAAGCTGGCACAAAAAGCATCATGCTTTGCAGTGGACTCGGAATATGTTCTGAACGATAATATCAGAACACAAATCGACGAAAATAATACGAATGTCAAGTGTTTCTATGATAACGGCGAGATATATGTACCTCTCAGAAAGCTTTGCGAATGCTTTGAAATCAGTGTTTCGTGGAATCCGGACAAGGCGTGCGCAGTTCTTGACGGCACAAAAGAGGTAACGGGAATAAATAAAGACGGCACCGTCTTTATTCCGTCATCACGGATTGAGGAGCTGACAGGAAAAAAGATACTCTACAACAACAATAAGCTGATAGTTATCCGTGAGAATGATTTAATTATGAGAAATACGGTAAGAAGCTCTGTCATGCAGGAGCTTTATAAAAGACTTATAAACGAATAGGAGGGAAAGCATGAAAAAAAGAATAGTTTCAGCAATACTATCCTGTATTCTTGCCTTTTCGTCATTTTCGGCTTCGGCTGATGAAGAAAATAAGGATATGTCGGAAAACGAATACAAGACACAAATTTATGTGTCCCTCGACGGATCTGACGAGCTTGGTGACGGCAGTATCGGTAAGCCTTTTAAGAGTATCGAACGTGCAAGACAGGAGGTACGCAAAAAAGATAAATCACGGGGTGTTGAGGTGATTATCCGAGAGGGTATTTATGAAATGCTTGATACGGGAGTGCACTTTGACGTTAAGGATTCGGGAACTGACGAAAAGCCTGTTATTTACAGAAGCTATTACGGCGAGGAGGTAATGCTCTCGGGTGCGGTCACGGTAAACAGTGATGATTTTGAAGAAATTTCAGATGAAAATATGAAAAGAAGAATCCCACAAAAGGAAAATGTTGTTGCAATCGATTTAAAGGCAAAGGGATTGGAAAAATTCGAGCCTGAGGTTGATCATACCGTTGACTATATTCTTCCCGAGTATGGAGAATACGGACTTTTTGCTTACGGAAGAAAACAGGATAACGCACGTTGGCCGAACCGCAAGGACGGCTGGGCGAAGGTTTTGGGCGTTGTGGTAAACGGAAACACATCGGTATCGGGAGTTATGAAATATCATGACAGAGTCGAAAACTGGGAGGAAATTTCAAAGGTTTACCTGTGGGGACAATGGAACATGACATGGCGCCCGACA
Organism: uncultured Clostridia bacterium; assembly: GCA_934462715.1. GTDB lineage: Bacteria > Bacillota > Clostridia > UBA1381 > UBA1381 > RGIG1988. The sequence goes on along the minus strand of CAKSIJ010000002.1, from coordinate 147,025 downwards.
ACGGTCCGTGCTTTGTCTATTGATAAGCAAGCCAAAACGATAACTCTTTGTCCGCAGACAGAGGGCATCAATATAACCAGAAATTTTTATTACTATAATATCCCGGAGGAACTGGACGTTCCCGGCGAGTATTACATAGATAAGGATAATACGGTGTTGTATTTATACCCGAAGGAATATGACGAACATGAAGATAACAACTATTACCTCACCTACCTTGCGGACAATCTGCTTACCTTTTCACAGGCGGAAAACATAAAGGTGCAGAATATTAAGCTTCAGGGCTCAAGAGGATACGGCATACAAATTACCGAGGGAAAGAATATCGTAATTGACAACTGTTATGTAAGATACATATCAAACAAGGCAATAATGATAAACAAGGGCTACGGACATAAGGTTTTGAACAGTGATATTTACGCTGTCGATTACGGTGCGATAAACGCGAATAATCTCGGCGACGTTGATCATTTGATAGACGGCGGATGCGAGATTACAAATAATCATATACACCATTATTCCGAATCGAATCTGAACTACTGCAAGGCTATTGATATGAAAGGCTGCGGAAATCTTATGAGCCATAATCTTATGCATGATTCATACGGTATAGCTGTTTCAATATCGGGACCGAGAAACGTCATGGAGTATAACGAAATTTATGACGTTGTTCAGGAGGTTGACGACAGCGCAATGGTATATAACTATGCGGAGCTGTACTCGATAGATACGATTATAAGGTATAACCTGTTGTACAGCGTATCGACAAGAAAGCCTGTAGGAAGCACGGGAACCTTCGGAATGTATTGGGATGGCTGCTCGACCGGAAGAAAGGTATACGGAAATATTTTTTACAATATGAACAGAGGAGTCTTTATCAATTGCGGAGGACAGATCAGTATTGAAAACAATATTTTTATAGATGTTGACAATCCTCTCCGAGGCGCCGTGTACCCCGACACAACCTCAAATGCATGGGGCAACTGGTTTGAATTTAAAGATCCTTATCCGCTGATAAAGGGAGTATGGAAAGAAGAATATCCGTATATGTACAATATGTTCTACCGTGAGGGAGGAAGAAAAGCGGCGGACATTTATCAGAATGTTGTAATAGGCGATAATATTATGTATAAATGCGGCCCTAATGAGATCTCGCCCGATGCATACGATGGGAACAAGAACTATTTCAGACCGAATATTGAAATTAAGGAGGATATTTTTGAAGATGTGAAAAATCTTAATTTCAAGATTAAAGACGGCAAAGTCCCCGATAATTTTATTGATATTGATTTTGAAAAAATCGGTTTGACAGACAACATAAGAGAGTAGGAAAGAGCATGAAATATTACGAGGTTACACTAAGACGCGATTTTGTGAATGACTGCGAGGCTAAGGGCAACATTAAGCTTTGTGATATGGACAGCTATAAGTCACAGAAAACAGTTTGCGATTATCTGAGAAAGGCTGTAAAAAAAGAAAGCTTAAAAGAGCCTGTCGGTATATTAAAACACAAATTTTTAGTCCCCGGCGGAGGGTATACAACACTTTGGGACTGGGATTCGTTCTTTATGGCTTGTTCGGTTGACGATGAGCTTTTGGAGTATGCAAAGGGCAGTGTTTCAAATCTGATTGAAAATATTGGTTCGGACGGCAAGCCGGCAAAGAACGTTTCCCCGAACGGCGAGGCAGATCCGAGATGTACTCCGCTTCCGCTACAGGCTCAATATGCATATGTTATTGCAAAGCGCCTTAATGATTTTTCGTGGGTGGAAAAATATTGGGATTCCTTTGAAAGAATGATAGATTGGTTTGACACTCACTGCACAAACAACGGCTATTATGTTTACCCCAATCTTTACGGCAACGGCATTGACAATAACCCGGCGGTGTACGGCAGAGGAACTATGGGAACATCGCCGTGCGACCTGATTTCCTTTATGTACCGTGAATTTTGCGCAATGGCAAAGCTTGCCGGAATGTTTTGTCCGCAGAGGGAGGAATACTACAAGGAAAAAGCACGGAGACTGAAAGACTTTTTCAGCGATAAGTATTTCGACCAGATGGATAAATGCTTCTACTCGATTGACTGCAACATAAATCCCGGTGAGATTACAATGCAGAAAATCAACTGGGTTACATATTTGAAATTCAGAAGCTGGGCAAATATCTTTCCGCTTTGGGCAGGACTTGCAACAAAGGAACAGGCGGAGTATATGAAAAAATACATTATGAGCGAGGAGCATTTTCTGTCGGTTTGCGGTATTCGTTCCCACGCAAAAAGCGACCCTGTTTATAACAATGCTGCTATGGGAAATCCGTCGAACTGGCAAGGTCCGGTATGGGGACTTTCAACCTTTTTGACGGCATATGCGCTCGCACGGTACGGTTACCGTGGCGAAGCAATCGACGTATCGATGAGGCTTATAAAAACATATGCAAACGATATAGAGCAAAACGGCTGTATTCACGAATACTATCACGGAGATACCGGTCAGCCTGTCATTCGTCCGTATTTTACAAGCTGGAACGTTATGGCATTGAGAGTTGTTGACGATATTAAAAACGGCAGAGATTTTACAACGTTTGATTTGCTTGATTGATTTACATTAGTTACATGACTTTAAAATCAGTTAATTTAAAGGAGATATGGTCACAATCATGAAAAGATTAAAAACAATTTTATTAACGGCGGCGATTGCGGCGAGCGTGATTCCGAATGTATATGCCGACAGCGGAGTTTTAAAGCTCTATGTTTCGCCGAACGGAAACGACGTGTTTTCGGGAGCTGCCGGCGCACCGTACAAAACAATAAAGCGTGCGGTGCGTGCGGTTGAAGCTTTGAACAAAAGCGGAAAAATTTCGGATTATTCCAAGATTGAGATTAATTTGGACGGCGGCACTTATAATGTCGGCGACGGTATTACATTTTATTCGGATAACGGAGGAAATGAAAATACTAAAATAACATTTCGTGCCGACGACGGCGAGAGCGTACGAATTAATTCCGCAAGTGCGGTAAAGGGGACGGGAAATGTTACCGATACGAGGATTAATGAGAGCGTAAGAGATAAAATTAAATGCGCCGATGTATCGGAGCTGAACCTGAACAGCGCTGAGGAAGAATATGCCCTTAATGTTAAAAAAAGAAATCCGGGCTTTCTGGTATACCAGGGAAATGAAATGTTTACAAGTGCAAGATACCCCAATAAGGCAGACGGCAAAAACACATTTATAAACATTTCGGGAAAGTCGAACACAACCGAAAACGGTGTGCAGTCCTTTTATATCAAATATACGGACGAGGACGAGGCAAGAATTGAGAATTGGAGCAATACCGAAAGCATTTACATTGCAGGCTTCCCGAATGTTGAATGGGAATACTCTAAGACAAGAATTTTGGGTATTGACAAGGATAATAACAAAATCTCGGGTTCAGATGTTGTAAATTCTTACAGTGATTTAAAGAGCGCAAAGTTCTGGTTTTCAAATATAATTGAGGAATTGGACGCTCCGGGAGAATATTACTACGACAGCGAAAAGAAAAAGCTCTATTATTATCCGATAGATGATTCCGACTTATATATTACGTCATCGGACGATCCGCTGTTCAAATTAATTAACACAAAGAACATATCATTTGAGGGAATAACCTTTGAGGGAACGGTTGCAAATGCGATAAAGATTATCGGCGGTTCGGATATCGGCATTAACGGCTGTACTTTCAAAAACATCGCCGATGAGGCGGTTTATATGTCCGACAACACAAACTCAAGCGTTAAAAGGTCAGCCTTTTACAGCTTGGGAAGCGGCGGTATATATATTGTTTCGGACAGGTTCAGCTTAAAGGAACAGAACAATTTAATCGAGGACTGCAATTTTCATGATTTTGAAAATATAAGACAGGTATATTCTGCCGCTGTAAGAACAAGCGGTGTGAAAAACACGATTAAAAATTGCAATTTTGAAAATACCTACCACACGGCGGCTATTATTATGGGAAACGACAATGTTCTGGAAAGCTGCAAATTTCAGAATATCTGCAAAGGAACAACCGACGCAGGTGCGGTTTATACATACGGCGACAGCACATCGAGAGGAAACGTAATAAAAAATAATTATTTTTCAAATATCGGCGACAGGGTACCGTCTGCGGATTCCGGCAGAAGCACATACGGCGTATGGACGGTATATCTTGACGGCTATACAAGCGGCTATGAGGTGTCGGGCAACGTCTTTGATACAATTTACGGCGGTGTGTTCGTAAATAACGGCGGATATAACAAGGTTGATTCAAATATCTTCAATAACGTTACATTGCCGGTTTTAAGCTACGGAGTTTTGGAGGAGGACGAAACCTTTAACAAGCCTGCGTATGCCGACGCATTCAGAAACAACAGATATAATAAATTCTACAATTCAACAGTATGGAATACAAAATACCCGGAGCTGGCACAGCTAAAGAAAGAGGTTGTATATCCGGCGGAGTATTATGTTAACAATACCATAACAAACAATAAGTATTACGGTCCGCTGTGTCTTTATACAGAAGCGTCAAAAAATGCATTTACACACAGTGACAGCACTTCCGTAATATCACTGAGAGGAGGAACGGTACACGATAAGAATGTAAAAATTCCGGAGGAATATTCCGTATCATCTGACGGCTTTGGCATAAGAAACTAATAATTTTATTGGTGCTGTAATGCACGGAAAGGAAAAGGTGAAAATTATGGTAAAAAAGATCACGGCTGTACTGTCGGCATTAACACTTATTTCGGCAGCAATTCCGGCGACTGTCGGAGCGGAGGAAGCTCAGGTCAGTGAGATAATAAGGTATGAATGTGACAGCATTACAAATAAGGACAACAAAAAATATATATTAAACGCCGTTGATAACGATAAGTATCTGCTGAGAGTGTATTATGCAGATTGGGTTCAAAACGGTAATTATGTTAAAACATATAAGGTAAATGATGTTACGTACGCTGAGAAATCATATATTGACACATGGTATACCGGCGAGTGGCAACAGAATTTAATGGTTGTTGAATCGGATGCGGACTTAAAGACTGCTCTTACAGACGGTTTTTCAACCGATATGTGGTTTAAGCTGGATAAAAACAGTTATAAATTTGTTTTGATGAATGCAGGAACGGGAGAAGATGACGCAATGTTCCGTGTGGAGTACTACTCAAACGGAGACGGAGAGGGAAACGGACAAATTATCATTACAAGAAAGATGAAAAAAGGAGATAATGAAATTTACGGACAGTATTCCTGCTTTAAAACACTCAGCTGGGATACATGGCATAACATTTCGGTAAGCCTTGATGAATCGTCCGGCATAAATGTTCCGACTTTGTTGGTTGACGGCGCAACAATTGTTCCGACATTAGGTACACTTACCGGAAGCGAGATTCAGCCTACAAAGGATAACGGATATGTACCGGCTTCGTATGCCGCATTAAATAAAATAACTTTCGGAAGAGCGAAAGAAAGAATTTCCGATACCTCAATGGAGGGCAATTGGTTAAACGGTCATATTTACTTCTCACAAATGAGTATATACGACGGCGCAAAAACCGAAGCTGAGCTTTTGGAAAGCTACGAAAAGAATGTTGGATATTATGAGCCCGAATATGACGTAAAAATTACAGACGGACTGGGTGCGGAAGTTGCAAAGCCCGATTTGGAAAGTGTTTTTGCGGCAACAGGAACAATGCCGAAGATAACAATTGACACATCAAAGGTTGAAAACACAGATACGGCTGCGTTTAATTCCGAAAATATTACAGTTACTGATCTGACAGATAACAAACAGCTGACAGCAAACGGCACGCTGAACGGCAGCTTATACGAAATCACAAGCGATGAATATATTCCCGGACACAGATATATGCTGCAAATAGACAATTCGGTAACACAAAGCAGAACAAAAGCGCAGACTCTTGAGTTTGCAACTGTTCAATCCGTTCCCGAAGCAGTTGCAAGATACAATATGGATAAATATACCGTAAATGACGATCAGACCACAAGCATAGAAGATGATATCGGTAATGTAACAACAAAATTCGGAAGTACACCCGTAAGCGTTAATAAATATGATAATACATATTATCTCCCTGTTGTAGGCTGGGCGCCGGGACTTGCAACTTCGGATAATTTAAAAAAGGCTTTGAGTGATGAATTTACTTTGGATATCTGGTTCAGAAAAGATTCACAATCAGGTAATCCGGAAAAAAGAATATGGTCATTTGCCGCAACCGAGGGAGTTATGCTTATGCTGGCACAGCAACAAGGCAGACTTATATTTACGGTAAGGTATTCATATGAGGAGGACGGAGCTGCCAAAGAAAAGGTGATTGCATATCAGACAACCGATAATACAAACGTATTCTCAGATAACGGCTGGAATCATTTGATTTTTGCATATGATTCAAAGACGGATACAAAGAGGGCGGTAATTAACGGTACTGAAAGAAAATTTGATACAACGCCGCTTCATTGGGGAAATTATTCACAGGATACATTACCTGACGGAGCAAAACCGTGTATCAGGACAGATAATGCCATGGTATATGTAAACGGTACAGTTAATGCGAGCTGGTCCTCCGGTGGGTTCGTATCCCAGTATCAGATAGGCGCACAAACCTATTACAACAAGGCGTCAAGTGTTGCATACATGAAGTATTTATCAGGTCTTGACAATGACAGATATGACGCGGCATACGACTTAACCCTTATACAAGGCAGCAAAGAGCTTGAAAGAGCCGATCTGACAGCATTGGCAAAGGGCAGTCTTACAGCGCAGATTGCAATTGCCAAAACAGACGGCTTTGACGGAAATGTATATATTGAAAATGCACAGGGCGAAAGGACAGTTCCGAGTATTTCATGGAACAATGAGGGAACGCTTGCAACGCTTTCCTTTGTCGGTCTTACAACGGGTGAATATAAGCTTGTTATTGCAAAGACAGCAACCGATTCCGAGGGTGCTGCAATCAGAAAGACAGATTATGTTCTGCCGATGACGGTTGTGGGAACTACCGAGTTGTCACTGCTTGTTGACGGAGCTGCCGTTCCCGAGGGAACAAAGGTTACCGGCACCGCATATGCTTTGGCAGAGCTTGTAAATGTTGACAACGCCGTTTTAATTGCCGCAAGATATAAGGGCGGAAAGCTTGTTGACGTATTAACGAGCAATGAAAAGTTCGGCGGGCTTAATAACCAACTCGGAATTTATATCGAGGGTATTACCGAGGGCGAAACTGTGAAGCTTATGCTTTGGAACAGCTTGGGTGAAATGAATCCGGTAATTGCAGGTGCCGAATATTAATTCATGCAAGGCATAAAAACCAAACAACAAAAAACTTGCCGGGTGCTCCGATTGGGGCAGCCGGCAAGGCTTTTGGTGTCTTTAGACGTGGAAATAAACCCCCAGTTCTACTGGGGAAGATAAAAACTTTAGTATATGAAAATAAAACCTCCTATGATATAATAGTAAATGGTTTGGCGACCGCATTACTAAAATATCAAGGAGGTTTTAAACAATGTTAAAGAAAAATACCAATGAAATAAAACATACAGCACATTCAAGTTACAGATGTCAATATCACATAGTATTTGCTCCAAAGTATAGGAGAAAAGAAATATATGGTCAGTTGAAGAAAGACATAGGAGAAATCATTAGGAAACTTTGCGAACAAAAGGGAGTAGAAATAATTGAAGCAGAAGCTTGCCCGGACCATATACATATGTTAGTCAGTATACCACCATATATAAGTATAGCACAGTTTATGGGATTTCTCAAGGGGGAAAAGTTCGCTAATGATATTTGACCGTCATGCAAATTTAAAGTATAAATATGGTTCGAGGAATTTTTGGTGTAGAGGATATTATGTGGACACAGTAGGAAAAAATAAAAAGATAATATCAAAATATATAAGGAACCAATTAGAAGAAGATTATGCATCAGATCAAATAAGCATAAAGGAATTTATAGACCCGTTTACGGGTAGCAAGAAGAAGTAGGCAAAAAAGACAGCCGCACGTGAGCGGCTGCCTGTGATAGTAATGCGGTGTCAGACTTTCAATGCCTCTTTTAGAGGTTAAGCCTGTAATAGCCCCTTATAGGGGCAGTGCAAACCACCAGTTTACTGGTGGTTTTGATTTTGCTATTTTAAATTTTTAAGTAAATTGCATATATAAGAAGCCGGTCTGAAAAATTAATTGTTTCAGACTGTTTGCCGTGCAATTTTATATAATCATTATACTTACGCACAGATTATCCGAAATTCTCGTTTACATGAATCAGAACCTGCTCTATAATTCTTTCAACGTGTTCGTCATCAAGCGAATAAAAGGTGTTTTTTCCGTCGCGCCTTGAACGTACAAGCCTTGCCTGCTTCAGCACTCTGAGCTGATGAGAAATAGCCGACTGGCTCATATCAAGCGCCTCCGATATATCATATACGCATCTTTCATGGTCAAACAGAATCCAAAGTATCTTTATTCTTGTCGGGTCGCCGAAAACCTTAAACACCTCGGACAGGTTATTAATTGTCTGCGTATCCGGCAAACGGTTTTTCAGCATATCTATTATATTAGCATTATATCTGCAATGCTCGCATCTGTATTCTTCCATTAGTTTCAAATCCTCTTTTCATTTGGGCAATTCCGGTATGTATTGCTCGTTGGGCTTATTCACGGAAATACAAATCACGGATTTTTTTAAGAGCCTTTTTCTCGGTTCTTGATACCTGCATTTGAGATATTCCCTCAGCCGCTGCTGTTTTTTGCTGCGAATAGCCTTTATAGTAGCGCTTCTCTATTACCGAGCGTTCCCTGTCGGTAAGGAGTCGGAGTGCGCTATTGATAAAATCCTTATCCTCAATCATGAGAAAGCTGTTATCCTCAACGCCTACTATGTTGGATATACTCAAAGCACCGTCTGTGTTTATTTCATATTCGAGAGATTGTATAAACTCAGCGCCTCCGGCATTATATGCCATATCAAGCTCATTTTCGGTAACGCCGAGCTTCCTTGCAAGCTCGCTCATAGACAGCTCGCCATCGTTGCCGGAATATCTGATTCGTTCGGCACGGTAAAAAATAGAACAAAGCTTTCTGGGAACCTTTATGAAGCTCCCCTTATCGCGGAAATACTTTCGTATTTCTCCCAGTACCGTCGGAGTGGCAAACGTTGAAAAGCATACGCCTCTGTCGGGGTCAAAGCGATCTACGGAATATATCACTCCCATAACGGCAACCTGATATATATCGTCATAATCTATTCCTCTGTTAACAAAGCGTTTTGACAATATGCGGGCAATATATAAATATTTATCTATCAGTTCTTCCCTTATCTGCGGATCACCTGTTTTTTTCAGTTCTCTGAAAAGCTCATAATCATCTGTTTTTGTTTCGGCATATGCCATATTGCTCACTTCCTCTTGCCGCACCGTTTTATTATATCGTTTAATGATTTTGATAATTCACAATACGATTGCTTTTTCAATAATTAACCCAATCATTTTCTGATCAGATTAATTATATCACAAAAATCTAAAAATATCAATGCATTTAGACATAAACATTTAATTTTGTATAAAAAACACAAATAATGACAGAAGGTTTAATGCTTTGATATATTGTGTCGTCGGTCGGAGGTAAGAGAATCAACCTGATACTGATTTCGGAGAAAAGTATTTCGGCAGGAGGGAAACGGCTGCGGATTTGTATAACAAATAATGCCGGGTGTTTTTTTCGGCAAAGCATTGCAATTATAAAATTTTTGTGCTATAATAAAAAACAGAGATTATGATAATTATTTTTATTGAATTAAATGACTGTAATAGGCATTCCGAAAGGAAGATTGTTGAACATGAAAATATCCACAAAGGGAAGATATGCGATAAGAATGTTGGTAGATTTAGCGATGCACGGCGCAGGAAATTATGTTGCGCTAAAGGACATAGCCGAGCGTCAGAACATCTCAAAGAAGTATCTGGAGCAGATAGTATCACTGCTGAATAAATCGGACATATTAAAGGCAAGCAGAGGATTTCAGGGAGGATATACACTTTCAAAATCTCCCGACAGGTATACGATTGGAATGATTTTAAGAATTACAGAGGGAAGCCTTGCGCCGGTATCATGCCTGGAGGAAATGCCGAATCAATGCGAAAGAAGCGCAATGTGCTCAACCTTGTTTGTGTGGCAGGGACTTTACGATGTGATTACCGGGTATCTTGACAGTATAACCCTACAGGACATAATCGACAGGCAGACAGAGGGATATAACTTCAGTATATAAAAACTTTGGAGCTTTTGCGCAGACGAAACGCAAAAGCTCTGAAACTCATTTTTCGGTACGATTGAATTGTGCCGGTTTTTTTATGCCAGACCGCGATAAAGAAGCTTCGCCGGCAAGTATAGGCGGAGAGCCGAATACATGATTTTGTTAAGCCTGTTATCCTCATATGTTACACTCAGACCATCGGCTTTTTCGGATTTTATTCCATCGGCAGCTTCATTCTCCGAGAGAATATCGCAAAGCGTGTAAGCCGCTTCGGATATATCGCTGTCAGAGTAATCGGCGGTCACGATTGAGTTGATGTATTGAAGCGATTTCTTTAATACACGGTCAAAATCCTCCTCGTTTTGTACAATCTTTCCGTTAAATTCATTGATGTAATTTTCAAAATTAATCATAGTGTTCCTTTCTGTTGCTTAAAGCTAATTTATTTCTTAAAACAGTACCGTATAATTGCATTATAACACAATTTATGCTGCTTGTCAATAGCATAGTGCAAAATTAAATAATTTGTTAAGAATTGAGAAAAATTTTACGATAGCTATTGACAAAAATGGTTAAGTGTGCTAAACTTTATCATGTAAGTTAGTATTAGCTAACTAAAATAATTTTGTAAAGGATATGATTTTATGAAGATTATTGACTGTATCAAAAATGAAAAATTTCTGTGCTTTGCCGGCGGTGTGCTTGCGGCTACATACGGCATTAAAGCATTAAAAAGCGACAAGACAAGAAAGGCTTGCGTTTCGGGTCTTGCAAAGTGCATAAAGCTTCGTGACGACGCTCAGGAAACATTCAAGAATATGAGAGAAGAAGCCGAAGATATTTGCTATGACGCAAAGCAGGAAGCAAACAAGGAAACAGAGAGCATATAACAACAGGAAAAGAAGGTATCGGAATTGAGATACAAAATAGTATACGATAAGCCGGGCAGACTTCGTATGCGGTGCGGCGCCGGAGTGTTTACAAAAAAGCAGGAGAACAGCCTGACAGAGCTGCTGACCGGGATTGACGGTATCAGCTCAATCGAGGTTTCATCGGTTAATGGCGGAATTTTAGCCTATTATACCGGTTCGGCAAGAAAAATTCTGCTCGAAACAATCAGAGGGCTTGACCCGACCGCACTGAAAGAGGAGGAGCTTGAGGGAATCAGGCTTATTGATGAAGAATTTAAAAGGGATTTATATTCCGAGATTAAAAAACGTGTTTTAACAAAGCTGTTTGTACCCGCATTTATCAGATATCCTCTTACAATTATAAGAGCTATACCGTATGTTAAAAAAGGTATAGACAGTTTGCTGGGCGGAAAAGTAAGCGTAGACGTGCTTGACGCAGTATCAATTTCGGCTTCTATAATGAGCGGATCGTTTTCAACAGCTTCTTCCGTAATGACCTTGCTGAATATTTCTTCATTGCTTGAGGGCTACACAAGGAAAAAAGCGAAAAACGCTTTGTCGGACAGCCTGTCGCTGAACATAGATAAGGTTTGGAGAATAGATGAGGATAGAGAGGAATATGTACCGCTTGCGGCAATAGGTCCGGGCGACATTATCAGAGTACGGCAAGGAAGCATGATTCCGGTTGACGGTATAGTTAAGCAGGGGTCGGCAGGAGTAAACGAAGCTTCACTGACCGGAGAATCCATGCCGGAGCTTAAAACCGAGGGAATGACGGTATATGCAGGAACTGTGGTTGAAGAGGGAACGGTTGATGTTATAACGTCAAAGCTTCCCGACGAAAGCAGAATCTACAGCATAATAGATATGATAGAAAATTCCGAGGAATTGAAATCCGGCGTACAGACAAAGGCTGAAAGGCTTGCCGACAGCATTGTACCGTTCAGTCTGCTGACGAGTGCCGCCGCATATCTGTTCACCGGAAATCTGACAAAGGCGCTTGCCGTGCTTATGGTGGATTATTCCTGTGCAATAAAGCTTTCAACGCCGATATGCGTGATTTCCGCAATGAAAGAGGCCACAAGCTATGACATTATGATCAAAGGCGGATGTTTCCTTGAAAACTATGCCTTTGCCGATACGGTGATGTTTGACAAGACCGGAACTCTTACCGTTTCATGTCCCATCCTTTCACGCATTGTTGCTTTTGAGGGCTACACGGAGGATGAGGTTTTGAAAACCGCCGCTTGTCTTGAAGAACATTTTCCGCACAGTGTTGCAAAAGCGATTGTTCACGCTGCCGAAGTGAGAAAGCTCGAACATAAGGAAGAGCACGCAGAGGTTGAGTATATCGTGGCACACGGAATTGCAACGATTCTTCACGATGAAAGAGCCTTGATAGGAAGCGCACACTTTATCTTTGACGATGAAAACATTCCTGTATCCGATGAACAGAGAGATACCATAATGAAGCTCGGAGAAAAGTATTCAATGGTATATCTTGCTGTGGGAGGTAAGCTGTGCGGAATACTCTGCATAGAAGATCCGATAAGGGATAATGCCAAAGATGTTATAGACAAGCTGAAAAGCATGGGAATGACCGATATTGTCATGATAACGGGTGACGGTGAGAGTACCGCTTCAAATGTATCAAAGCAGCTCGGAATTGAAAAGTTCTATGCAAAGGTACTTCCGGAGGACAAGCTTAACATAGTGAACGCAGTCAAGTCGGAAAGACACAAGGTTGTAATGGTTGGCGACGGAATTAACGATTCCCCGGCACTGGCGGCGGCTGATGTGTCGGTTGCAATGAAGGACGCGTCGGATATAGCAAGAGAAACCGCTGATATAACCCTGCTTTCTTCAGAACTTGAAAGTCTTGTTGTGCTGAGAAAGCTGAGTGAAGAACTGTTTAAGCGTATACACGCAAATTACAGGTTTATAACCCTGTTTAACAGCTCGCTTATAATACTCGGACTTGCCGGTGTAATAACCCCTGTGGCAAGTGCACTCTTACACAATATTTCGACTGTTGGAGTGTGTCTTAACAGTATGAAACTACTTTTGCCCGAAGAGGAACACAATGCGGCCCGAGGGAAATAGCGAAAGTATGACGGAGTATATACTGGGTGAAATCAATCATACGGAAGAAAATTGAAATTACGATTCATTCATACGAAAGCTGAAAGATATAATTTCAGCTTCCGTATGTCTGTTTCGGCAGTTACAAAATAATATATTTATATATAGTACAAAAGTCAGTTGAACAGACAACGGAAAGGAGAGTGTTTATGAGTGTTGTAATAGTTGGCGGTCATGACAGGATGCACTGCAAATATAAGGAAATATGCAAAAAATACGGCTGCAAGTGTAAAGTATTTACACAATGCCCGGCAAATTTCAGAAACCAGATAGGCTGCCCGGATATGGTTATTGTGTTCACAGGGACGGTTGCGCATAAAATGGTTGCAACAGCGACTCAGCAGGCAGAAAAGACCGGAGCGTATGTGAAGCATTGCAATTCGTCCAGCGGAACAGCTCTTGACGAAGCGCTTAAAGGATATTTAAACAGAGCTTAATATTTTTTAAATTGCAGTTAGTTAAAACTAACTGCAATTTAAAAAATATCCGGACAAAATAAAAAGGTGCTGCCACATTTAACGGACAGCACCTTTAAACTTTTTATGTTTTATAATCAGATAGCAAGCTGACGTGTAAGTCTTAACAATTCATCGGAAATGGTCTTTTTCATTTTAAGACCGTCCTCAATGTCAACGTCAACAACCTCGCTCTTTTGCATACATACTATTCTGTTTGACTTACCCTCAAGAAGAAGCTCAACAGATTTTGCACCCATCTGGCTAGCAACAACTCTGTCTCTTACTGTCGGGCTTCCGCCTCTCTGAACGTGACCGAGAATTGTTGCTCTTGATTCGATCCCTGTCTTTTCTTCGATTGTATGAGCAAGCTCAACAACTTTGCCGACGCCTTCTGCAACGATAACTATGTTGTGCTTTTTACCTCTTTCTTTTCCCTTGTTGATTACACCGATAACATCTTTGTCAATGTCAAAAGGTACTTCGGGAATGAGAACAACCTCAGCACCGCAGGCAATTGCGGCTTCAACGGCAATATAGCCGGCATTTCTTCCCATAACCTCAACAACCGAGCATCTTTCATGAGATGAACAGGTGTCGCGAAGCTTGTCAACGGCTTCGATAACTGTGTTAAGACAGGTATCATAACCGATTGTATACTCACTGCATCCGATGTCATTATCTATTGTGCCCGGCATTGCGATTGTGGGCAGACCCTCTCTTGTGAGGTCGCGCGCACCTCTGAAGGAGCCGTCACCGCCGATTACGATAAGACCGTCCATGCCGCTTTCTTTTGCGACCTTTACAGCCTTTCTCACACCTTCAATTTCCTTAAATTCAAGGCAGCGGGCGGTTTGCAGTATTGTACCGCCTCTTTGGAGAGTTTCTCCTACGCTTCTTGCGTCCATGGAAATAAAATCTCCGTTTATAAGACCGTTATAGCCTTTTCTTACGCCCAATACTTCAATATGATTGTATATTGCTGTTCTTACAACCGCTCTTATTGCGGCGTTCATGCCCGGAGCGTCTCCTCCGCTTGTCAATACACCGATTTTTTTAATTCCTGCCATAATAATTCCTCCTCGGGATAAATTACTTAATAATTATCATTTATATTTCCGACGCCAAAATCAGATTCTGCGCCTGAGATAGCTCTGCCGACGGCACCATAATTTCGAAGCACATTCCGCTTTCCTCATTTGAATCCTTATCCTCACGGATTCTTGAAATTATTTCGTTGTTATCAAGAATATCCTTAATTCTAAAGATCTCCTGAGGCTTTTGTGCTACATAAACAACTGTCCACATATAAAAACATTCTCCTCAAATAAATATTTCGGTTTGCTATACACAGATAATATTGTATACTAAATCGAAGAAAAAATCAATCATTAATTTCACTAATTTAACATAAAAATATAGGAAATTTTTAAGTATTTTTACTTTTTTACTATATTTTTGTCGCCAAAAGTCGATTTTAAGGCTAAAATTGTACTCTCTGATGAATCAATATACAAATTTTTCGGTGCCATAAGCTTTTGCTTTTCCGCTTCAAAGTAAAGGCATACGGGTGTGTTTCCGGGGTGTGCTTCGGCGGCTTCCTTGAACTTTGAAAGATAACCGCTGTCCCTTTTCGGAAGTCTTATATAAACAAGATCTCCCTTGGGCGGCGGATTCACGGAGTCGAGAAGAACGGCCTTTTCAAGCAGCAGCTTAGGCTCTTCATCGTCACGTATACTGATTTTTCCATCGGCGACAATAATGTTTTCCTCTTGCAGGATTGATGACATTGCGGTCAGCACTTTTGGGAAAACAATTGCTTCAACGGTGCCTGTTCCGTCCTCAAGCTTTATAAATGCCATTTGGGAATTGCTTCTTGTAGTTTTGTTCTTTCTGTTCGATATAACTGCGCAGATTCGTATGCTCTGACCGTCTGCAAGACCGCCCGCAACCGGAATAAAGCTTCCGTCCGAATCCTTTTCAACGGAGCTTAGTATATTAGAAATTCTGTACGGAGTAATAAGCTTTATTTTTTCTTCATATTCCTCCATGGGATTTCCCGACAAATACATTCCGATGGTTTGCTTTTCCATCTTAAGCAGAGTTTTTTTGTCAAATTCGGCAACGTCGGGAAGTATTATTTCGGACGGTGCGTCATCATCGAAAAGTGACACCTGACCGTTTATTGTACCCTTTTGCAGTGTTGATTCATTGTCGATTGCGCTTTCAAACACTCTCATAAGCTGAGAACGCTTAACCCCGAGAGAATCAAAGGTGCCGCACATTATCATTCCCTCAACTGCTCTTTTATTTATATCATTTCCGGTCATGCGCGATACAAAGTCCGAAAAGCTCAAAAACGAGCCGTTTAAGTCACGTTCTGCGGTAAGCTTTTGAATAAAGCCCTTTCCGACATTCTTTATTGCGGAAAGACCGAAGCGTATTGCATTTCCCTCAACGGTAAAGGAGTCGGAACTTTTGTTGATATCAGGAGGGCAAATGCTGATTCCCATACTGCGGCTGTTTGCGATATATTCGTTAATCTTGTCGGTATCGTCTGCGCTTGAAATAAGCGAAGCCATGAATTCGACCGGGTAAAAGGTTTTTAAGTATGCGGTCTGGTAGCAGACATATGCATATGCGGCGGCATGGGATTTGTTAAAAGCGTATTTTGCAAAATCGTACATTTCATCGAATATTGCGGCGGCGGTTTTTTCGTCAACACCTCTGTTTATACAGCCCTCGATAATGTAATTGCCGTTTGCGTCCTTTTCGCCATATATAAATTTTTGACGTTCAATCTCCATTTTATCCATTTTTTTCTTGCTCATTATACGGCGCACCAAATCCGCTCCACCGAGCGAATAGCCTGCAAGCACTCTTACTATTTCCATAACTTGCTCTTGATATACTATGCAGCCGTAGGTGACATCGAGAATATTTTCCAAAAGCTTATGCTTGTATTTTACCCCCTCGGGGTGCTTTTTGTTATGAACATAGGTGGGTATCGAGTCCATGGGACCGGGACGGTATAAGGAAATTCCGGCTATCAGATCTTCAAGCTTGTCCGGCTTTAATTCCTGCATAAAGCTTTTCATTCCGGGACTTTCAAGCTGAAACACACCATCGGTATTGCCTGAGGTTATCGTTTTGTAAACCTCCGGAGCTTCGTAATCTATGGCGGTCATATCAAGGTGAATACCTCTTGTTTTTTCAATGATTTTTACCGCATTTTCTATTATTGTCAGATTCTTAAGACCGAGAAAGTCCATTTTTAAAAGACCGAGTTCTTCAACGGTATCTTTTACAAACTGAGTTGTAACAGCGTCCTCGTTAAGCTGGAGCGGAATATAGTTGACCGTCGGCTCCTGCGTGATAACTACTCCTGCCGCATGGGTTGATTTGTGGCGGGGAAGTCCCTCAAGCGCGCGCGCAGTGTCTATGAGCCTTTTAACACGGGCGTCACTTTCGTACATCGTTCTTAAATCTCTGCTGATTTCAAGTGCCTTGTCGATTGTTATGTTCAGATCGTTCGGAACAGCCTTTGCGATTTTGTCGACCTCTGCGTACGGAATGTTTAACGCTCTGCCGACATCTCGAATTACAAGCTTTGCTTTCAGAGTACCGAAGGTGATAATCTGAGATACGCAGTCCTTGCCGTACTTTTCAACAACATATCCTATAACCCTCTGCCTTCCCTCGGGTGCAAAATCAACGTCTATATCGGGCATTGAAATTCTTTCAGGGTTTAAAAAACGCTCGAAAATAAGGTTATATTTTATAGGGTCAATACTGGTTATTTCAAGAGTGTACGCAACAAGGCTTCCTGCCGCAGAGCCTCTGCCGGGACCGACCATTATTCCATTGCTTCTTGCATAATGAATAAAATCCCATACTATGAGGAAATAATCCACAAATCCCATTGTTTTTATTACATTAAGTTCGTATTCAAGTCTTTCTTCAAGTGATTTATCATATTCCTTATAACGTTTTTTCAATCCGGAAAAGCAAAGCTCACGCAGATATTCGTATGCGTCCCTGCCGTTCGGAACGGCATAGGAGGGAAGATGTCTGCTGTTAAAATCAAAATCAACATGACATCTTTCGGCTATTTTTACCGTATTTTCCAGTGCTTCGGGAATGTATGAAAATAAATTCTCCATTTCCTCCGGAGATTTCAGATAAAACTGATCGGTTTCAAATTTCATTCTGTCGGGATCGTCTACGGTTTTATCCATTTGTATGCACATTAAAACGTCCTGCGCTTCCGCGTCCTCGCGCTTGACATAGTGAATATCGTTTGTTGCAACTATTCCGAGTCCCAGCTCACGGGCAAGCTTAATCAAAAGCGGATTGGTAAGCTTTTGTTCTCTCAGCCCGTGATCCTGTATTTCGATAAAGTAATTATCCTTTCCGAAAAGGTCGGTGTATTTCTGAGCGACAGCCTTTGCGCCCTCGTAATCGTCATTTAAAAGAAGCTTCGGTATTTCTCCGGCAAGACACGCAGAAAGAACTATAAGCCCCTCATGATGCTCTTTGAGCAAATCAAAGTCAATTCTCGGCTTATAGTAAAAGCCCTCGGTAAATCCGCAGGATACTATTTTTATAAGATTTTTATATCCGATATTATTTTCGGCTAAAAGAATCAGATGTGAATATTTTGCGTCATATTCGTATATTTTATCAAAACGGGTACGGGGAGCGACGTACACCTCGCAGCCGATAACCGGCTTGATACCTTGCTTTAAAGCCTCTTTGTAAAAATCCACAACACCGTACATTGCTCCGTGGTCGGTAATTGCAAGATAGTCCATTCCAAGCTCTTTTGTATGCGAGATTAAATCCGTAATGCGTGAAGCGCCGTCAAGCAGCGAATACTCTGTATGAGTGTGCAGATGACAAAAATTCATTAATCAATGCTCCTTTTTCTTCATTTGCGGTGAATACTTTAATTAATCGAATCGGCTATTTCAACTATTCTGTTAAGTCTGTGATTAACTCCCGATTTTCCGATAGGCTTTTCAAGACGCTCGCCCAGCTGCTTTAAGCTGTCCTCGGGGTAAGCCGTTCTGACGTCTGCAATTTCACGCAAAGAATCGGGAAGTTTTGAAAGTCCGATTGTTCTTTTTATTTTTTCTATAGCCGCAAGATGTTTTTTGTATGCGTCGGCAATTTTATCCATGTTTGCGTTTTCGC
This sequence comes from uncultured Clostridia bacterium, assembly GCA_934462715.1. Taxonomy (GTDB): domain Bacteria; phylum Bacillota; class Clostridia; order UBA1381; family UBA1381; genus RGIG1988. The sequence continues at coordinate 128,021 of CAKSIJ010000002.1, read as the reverse complement.
AGTTTATCTGGCGGTTTATTGAATTTCTCAAATCCTTTTCTATTGAAATGTTATATATTTCAAGCGCAGACTGCGAATCTCCTATCAGACCGAGAATATCCGCAATTGAGGTGTAGTCTTTTACATAAACTATATAATGCCCTTTGCGGCAGGTGATTTTTGCCGGAACGGAGCATTTTTCAAGCATTCTCAAAAGTCTGTCTGCTTCTGCGGCATGACGTGAGTCGAATTCTAAATGATAGCTCTTTTTAGGGTCGGAAATAGATCCGCCGCCGAGAAATGCTCCTCTGATGTATGCGCCGCGGCAGCACTCAAACGGTACAAGCGAATCGCAGTCATCGTCAAAAAGCATAAGAGCGTCGCATATGTTATCCATGGCACTGCCCGAAAGCATATATTCATATAAGCGGCTTTTTGGTTTATAAGTATATTCGTTGTCAATGCCCGTGCATTGCCTGACAAGGCGGCGCATGACTTCAACGCATGATTTGTTTTCGGTGTACAGAGTGAGCCTGTCATCGGTAAACCGTCCGGTGTATCTGACCATAGCCGCAAGCTGCGCTCTGTTGCAAAATTCGCATGAATTTTCAAGCTGCGAAAGTCTGTTTTTGATTTCTGATGAGTATGACATGATTCTTCCTTTTTATTTCGCACATTCAAGTATTATTTTAACAAGCTCGTTCACATCGTGACGTAAAACCTTTCCCGTATCGTCAGCCAGTGCGCCGGATTTTAAAATTGTTTTTGTTCCGTCAAATTCGTAATCGTTTATCTTGACGCACTCCGAGCCTTCAAGGGCATATGCGTCAAGAATTTCAGAATTGACAGCTTCATCGTTTGCTATGATGTAATCCATAAATCCGGCGTATGTGTGCTTTTCTATTGCCGCAAGGTGATCGTGAGCCGTATAGCCTATAGTTTCACCGGGCTGTGTCATAAGATTGCATACATATATTTTTGTTGCCTTGCTTTTTGTGATTGCGTCTGTGATTCCGTCAACAAGCAGATTTGGTATTATGCTTGTATAAAGACTCCCCGGACCTAAGAGTATTATGTCGGCTTCAAGGATTTTTTTGACAGCCTCCGGCACAGACGGCGGATTTGACGGTCTTAGCTCTATTCTGTCGATTCTTTCCGTACCTGTTCTTTTTCCTATCGAGGATTCGCCCCAGATAATATTTCCATTTTCGAGATATGCCAGTAAATTTATGTCCTCCGTGGTTACGGGGATAACAAGTCCGTCCGTGTTCAAAATGCGGTTCATTTTTTCTACCGCTTCGACAAAATTGCCGGAAACACCGTTAAATGCTGCTATGCATAGATTCCCAAAAGGGTGTCCCTTTAATTCACCCTCTGTAAATCTGTAGTTCATTACTTCTTTTAATTCGTTGTTAGCCAATGCACAAAGACAGTTTCTTATATCTCCCGGAGGGAGCATACCGAGCTGGGTTCTCAGCTTGCCGCTTGAACCGCCGTCGTCCGCAACCGTTACGATTGCGGTCATATCGTGAAAATATTTTCTGAGCCCACCCAATACGGTTGACAGACCCGTACCTCCGCCTATTGCAACAAGTTTTTTTTCACTTATCATTCTTACAAACACTCCAATATGTACCGCCGTACGGCAGTGCGTTAATTTTTTATGGATTTTAAGGCTCTTTTTGATATTTCAACTGTAAAACAGCCGTAAAATTTACATTTTGCAATTATTTGTTCTTATTATTGCTTTCCTTTTGCAATGTCACGGTATATCATGGTGATGTCGTAGCCTGCCTTTTTTAAGTCCTCGCCGAGCAGATTCGCAAGAGTTACGCTTCTGTGCTTTCCGCCGGTACAGCCGATTGCAATTGTTACAGATGATTTTCCTTCATCGTAATAAAGAGGGAGCAGGTCATATATCATTTCATACATCTGGCGGTAGAATTTTTGTGTCTGCGGAGAACGCATGACAAATTCCTGAACCTCCTTGTCATTTCCGGTTTTTTCCTTTAATGACGGTATATAAAATGGATTGGGGAAACATCTTACGTCAAATACCAGATCGGCGTCGGGCGGCAGACCGTACTTGAAGCCGAACGGAATTATGTTGACCTTTATGGAATCCTCCTTATCCTCACCGTTAGCATATATCTTTTTAAGCTTCTTTTGCAGGTCGGCAACGCTCAGATCGGACGTATTGATTACATAATCCGCCTCGTTGTATATTTTTGCAAGCCTTTTTCTTTCGAGGTGAATACTTCCCAAAAGACCCTCGTCGCTTACTGTCGGGTGCAGATGTCTTGATTCCTTGTAACGCTTTATCAGAACCTCATCGCTTGCATTGATGAATAAAAGGGTATAGCTGTATCCTCGTTTTTTCAAATCCTCCAGATTGGATAAAAGCTCGTCAATCATATCCCCGACGCGCATATCGATAACGAGCGCAACCTTGCTGAATTTTCCGTTTGTAGTAAATAACAGCTCGGAAAGCTTCGGAATAAGCGCCGGAGGAAGATTGTCTATGCAAAAGAAGCCCTTATCCTCCAGAAATTTAAGCACCTGTGTTTTGCCCGAACCGGACAAGCCGGTTACTACCGTAAACTGCATTATAATATCACTCCCACAGTTTGAATTTATTTTAGTAACAGTGTAATTTACATATTGTAATTATACCTTGAATTTTTTATTAAAACTCTCCCAAAAATCTGACCTCGGGTTCGAGAGTTACTCCTGTTTCGCTGTAAACCCTGTCACGCACGCCGTTCATAACTCCGATAACATCGGCGGCTGAGGCATTGTTGAAATTCACAACGAAGCCCGCGTGCTTTTCGGAAATTTTTGCACCGCCGACCGAGTAGCCTTTCAGACCGCAGTCCTCTATAAGCTTGCCGGCAAAATATCCCTCGGGTCGTTTGAAAAAGCTTCCGGCGCTCGGCAGCTCGATAGGCTGCTTGTCAATGCGCCTTTTTGTGATTTCCGCCATGTCGGCGGCAATCCGTTCCTTGTTTCCACGCTTCAGACGCAGAACACAGGAAACAATTATACCGCTATTTTCCATAAATGACGTATTTCTGTATTCAAGCTTTAAATCATTTCTCGGAGAGCAGACAAGCTCGCCGTTCGGCATGAGATAAGTGACCGATTCGGTAATATCTGAGATTTCCGCACCGTATGCGCCGGCGTTCATGTAAAGCGCTCCGCCGACAGAGCCCGGTATTCCTGAAATACATTCCATACCGGAAAGCCCCTCCTCTGTTGCAATTCTGGCAAGCCTTGAAAGCAGTGCGCCCGCACCTGCCGTTATTGTATCGCCGTTTATGTTAATCTCCGCCATGCGGCTGCCTGTTTTTATAACCGCACCTCTGACTCCTTTATCTGACACAAGAAGATTTGAGCCGTTTCCGATTACGGTATGGGGTATTGAATTGCTTTTGAAAAAATCAATAAGCTTTTTCAGCTCATCGGCATTTTTCGGCTCGCAGAAAATATCCGCACAGCCGCCGATTTTAAAGGTTGTGTGCTTTTTCATGGGTTCGTTAAAGCTTACTTTTTCGCAAAGTGACAAAATTGCGTCTTTGATTTCCATATAATCTCCATTCCGCCGCAAAGCGGCACATACCGGACTTTAAAATCTGCCCGGTTAAAATTCGGTTTCCTCCTGCATACGCTTCATGAGTCTGTTGTTAAGCTCGGTGGCAGCGTTATAACCCATTCTCTTTTGACGGTTGTTCATTGCCGCAACCTCTATGATTACGGCTATGTTTCTGCCTATTTTAACGGGAACGGTCATGCTCGGAATATTTATTCCCATAACGTTGGTATATTCGTCAACCATGCCCAGACGGTCATATTGCTTACCCACTACCCACGGTTCAAGATGTATAATTAAATTTATGCTTTCGGTGTCCTTAACAGCACCCATACCGAAAATTTCTTTTACGTCTATAACTCCGATGCCGCGAAGCTCGACAAAGTGCCGTATAATTTCGGGGGAAGATCCGACAAGAGTTCTGTTCGATACTCTTTTTATTTCAACCGCGTCGTCCGCAACAAGACGGTGACCTCTTTTTAAAAGCTCTATTGCGGCTTCGCTTTTTCCGACTCCGCTTTCGCCCATGATGAGGATTCCCTCGCCGTATACCTCGACAAGCACGCCGTGACGTGTGATTCTCGGAGCAATCTGTACGTTCAGATAGCTTATTAAGGCGCTCATCAGATTAGAAGTGGAATCCTCCGTGCGCAGGAGTGTTTTATTATATTTTTCCGCAAGCTCGAACATTTCCGGCCCTACCTGCATACCTCTTGTTACAATTATTGCCGGAACCTTTGTTTTAAAGAGCGGTTCCAAAAGCTCATAACGCTTGTCGTAACCGAACTGATCGAGATAGGTAAGCTCGACCTTGCCGAGTATCTGTATTCTTTTATGGTCAAAATAATCGAGAAAGCCGACCATCAAAAGACCGGGACGGTTTACGTCCGCACTTTCAACAATTATATCGTCAAAATCTTTGGATTCATATAGCTTTTCAAACTGAAATTCATCAACAACCTTGCTGAGCGGAATTTTAAATTGTGTTTCGTGCATTGTTATCCTCCTCCGGAGCGCAGCGGTGTACTGCTGCCGCTTTGTATTTTAGTCAAAAAACAGACTTTGGTTAATTCTGCTCTTTATATTATACAATATTTTTTGTAAAAATTAAATAGTAAATTGAAAAAAAATTCAAAAATAATAAAATTTTTTGTAAATATGCCGCTTCGTCAATACTTTTTAACAACTTTGTTATCCGAAAAACAGCAATGATGACAAAAACAGGCAAAAAAATACAAAAAAATAAAAAATGTTGCAATTTAACTGTAGACAAATCATTGATTCTATGATATAATTATAAGATGATAATGTGGGATTGGTATGCGTTTGTTTATAAATTTCAACGATTTCGATGGCCGAGCCGTGAAAAAATGCGGCAAATACATGATTTATGCGGTTTAGCTGCCGTTTTTAATGCATAATACCAAAAAAAACGGTGATTATATATCGTGTATGAGTAAAAACACCGTATAATCGGCATTTTTGGGTATTAATCAATGAAAAAAAGGAAAATTGCAGTTTATGTCGAATTAATATAAAGGGGTGAAAACGGTGGCATACTATTCCGATGATATTATAAGCGAAGTGTTTGCGGAAAACGATATTGTCGATTACGTTTCAAAATACGTAAAGCTTAAAAGAGTAGGCAGGGACTACAGCGGACTTTGCCCTTTCCACCGTGAAAAATCGCCGTCGTTTCATGTGAGCGGAGAAAAGCAGCTTTTTCACTGCTTCGGCTGCGGAGCAAGCGGAAATCTGGTGCAGTTTGTAATGCGAATGGAAAGCCTTGATTTTGTTGAAGCCTTAAAGCTGCTTGCCGAGCGTGCCGGAATCGATTTGCCCGAAAACGGTGCAAACGATCATTCACATGAGCTGAAAAAGAAAATTTATGAAATGAATAAGCTGAGCGCAAGATTTTTCTATAACAATCTGACAAAAACAGCTGAGGGGAAAATCGGATACACTTATTTTACCGAAAGAAAGATAACAAACAAAACAATCGTTACCTACGGACTGGGCTTTGCCTGCGACAGCAGAACCGCTTTGCATGATTATCTCAGCGAAAAGGGCTACAGTGATAAAGATATGCTGACAGCCGGTCTGGTTATAGAACGTGACGGAAAAATTATGGATAAATTCCGCAACAGAGTAATGTTCCCGATAATAGATTTAAGAGGAAACATAATAGGCTTCGGCGGAAGAATAATGGGACAGAGCGAAACTCCGGGCGGCTTTAAGCTGCCGAAATATCTCAACTCGGCGGAAACCCCCGTTTTCAACAAGGGAAGAAATCTTTTTTCGCTGAATCTTGCAAAAAAAGCAAGTCCTCATTCGATAATACTTGTTGAGGGATATATGGACGTTATAACCGTTTTTCAAGCAGGTATTCCGAACGTTGCCGCAACTCTCGGAACGGCTCTTACGGACGATCAGGCAAAGCTGCTTCTCAAATATTGCAGTGAAATAATCATATGCTACGATTCGGACGAGCCGGGGCAAAAGGCGGCTGTAAGAGCGATAGATATAATAAATGCCGCCGGCGGAAGGTCGAGGGTGATTAAGCTCAAGGGCGCAAAGGATCCGGACGAATACATAAAAGCCAACGGTGCGGCAATGTTTGCAAAGGCTGTTTCCGAGGCTTTGCCGTCAACCATGTTCAGGCTGAATATACTGAAAAGCAAATATTCGCTTGATTCGCCGGAGGGAAAATCAATGTATGTTGCCGGAGCGGCCGAAGCGCTTTTGTCGATAGGCGACGCAGTTGAGGTTGACGCATATATAAATCAGATTTCTAAGGAAACACAGGTCAACAGGGACGCTGTGTATAGTGAATATAAAAAGCGTGCGTCAAAAATGAATACTGTACAAAGACAGCAGAATTACAGTGAGGATAACGGCGGTTACAGGCAAAGCAAAGCTGCAAGGGAATCGAGTGCGGTAATACCCGATAAGTCAAAAAAGCTTATGGCTGCGGAAAAAAAGCTCATTTTTCTTATGGCGCAGAATAAAAAATATATAGATGAGGTTCGCAAAAGCTTTTCTCCGGAGGATTTTTCGGGGGAAATACATCAAAAGCTTGTGCGAATCATGTTTCAAGCAAGAGATAACAATACTCTTATCGAGCCGTCCGTGATTATGAATGAATTTACGGGCGATGAAATAAATTATGTTTCGGGTATTTTTTACAATATGGAAGAATACTCGGATAACTCGGAAGCTCTCGGCGAGCTGATTAAAAGCATAAAGCTTGAAAAGCTTACGGAACAGATTGAAAACGAAAAGGATACGGCAAAGATAGGCAGTCTTATAATGGAAATGAACCGTCTTAAAACAGAAGGATAACCACACTTAAGATACAGAAAGGATGATCAACAATGGCAGATCTTGAAAGCAAAAAGACGATAATTAAAAATTTGATGGAAAAGGGTAAAAAAAAGGGCTTATTGACTCATAAGGAAATAGCCTCGGCTTTTGAGGAAATAGAAATAACGCCGGATGAGCTTGAAACCGTATATGATGTTCTTGAAAAAGAGAATATCGAAGTGGTTGAGGATCTTGAAAAAGAGCTTGAAGAAATCGAGGTAACAAAGGAAGAGCTTGAGGATTTGTCCATTCCCGAGGGCGTCAGCATCGACGACCATGTTAAAATGTATCTTAAGGAAATAGGAAAGGTAAGTCTGCTTGACCCCGATCAGGAAACAGAGCTTGCAGAAAGAATGGCGCACGGCGATGAAGAAGCAAAGAAGAAGCTTGCAGAAGCAAATTTAAGACTTGTTGTAAGCATAGCAAAGAGATATGTCGGCAGAGGAATGTTGTTTCTGGATCTGATCCAGGAGGGAAATCTCGGACTTATAAAGGCTGTCGATAAGTTTGACTATACCAAGGGATACAAGTTCAGTACCTATGCAACCTGGTGGATAAGACAGGCAATTACCCGTGCAATAGCCGACCAGGCGAGAACAATAAGAATACCTGTTCATATGGTTGAAACGATAAACAAGCTTGTCAGAGTATCAAGACAGCTTGTTCAGGAGCTGGGCAGAGAGCCTACACCGGAGGAGCTTTCAAAGGAGCTTAATATGTCGATTGACAAGGTAAGGGAAATATCGAAAATTTCTCAGGAGCCTGTTTCTCTCGAAACGCCGATAGGCGAGGAGGAGGACAGCCACCTCGGTGATTTTATCCCCGATGACGAAGCACCTGCACCGTCCGACGCCGCAAGCTTTGTGCTTTTAAAGGAACAGCTTGTTGAGGTTTTAAAGACTCTTACTCCGAGAGAGGAAAAGGTTTTAAAGCTTCGTTTCGGGCTTGATGACGGCAGACAAAGAACCCTTGAAGAAGTGGGCAAGGAATTTAACGTAACCCGTGAGCGTATAAGACAGATAGAAGCAAAGGCTTTAAGGAAGCTGCGCCATCCGAGCAGAAGCAAGAAGCTTAAAGACTATCTGGATTAAAAACGGTTTTGCATTTTAATTTATAACAGAGATTGAAAGCGGCAAAGTTCATTACTTTGCCTTGCTTTTTAATAAGCGGAGAGGATTGGAAGATAAATGGATTGGTTAGAGGTAACTGTTTATACAACGTCGGAGGGGATAGAGTCTGTCTGCGGAAATTTGTATCAGCTCGGAATTACCGGACTTCAGATTGAAGATGAGGCGGATTTTAAGGATTTTCTTGAAAACAATCATCAATACTGGGACTATGTTGATGATGAGCTTATGAAAGAAAAGGAAAAGGAAACGTGCGTAAAAGCGTATGTCAGCGATAATGCTACCGGACATGAAATGCTTATGCTGATAAGACAGGCTATGAAAGCGTTAAAGGAGTATGACTCGGACGGCAAATTCGGACGTCTTGCGATAGAAGTCGGAAATTTAAGCGAGGAGGATTGGGCGAACAACTGGAAAAAGTATTTTCATCCTATGGAAATCGGCGAAAAAATAATGATAAAGCCGGAATGGGAGGAATTAAAAGCGCCCACCGACAGGATTGTTTTTAACATCAACCCCGGAATGACATTCGGAACGGGCTCACATTATACGACAAGATTGTGCATTGAAGAACTGGAAAAGTACGTTGATGAAACAAAGAATGTGCTTGACCTCGGCTGCGGAAGCGGAATACTGTCAATTATTTCGCTTATGCTCGGAGCAAAATCCGCACTTGCCGCAGATATTGACCCGAACTGCATAGATGTTGCATATGCCAACGCAAAGAGAAATAATGTTGACACAAGCAAATACGAGGTTATTTCGGGAAACATAATTTCGGACGATAAGGTTATCGACTACATAAAAAAATTAAAGTATGAAGTGGTTCTTGCAAATATCGTTGCCGATGTTATAATAGCGATTGCGCCGCTGGCGGCGGAGTGCATAACCGATGACGGTATATTTATCACCTCCGGAATAATAGAGGACAGAATCGGCGACTGCACAAAAGCACTTGAAGAAAACGGATTCAATATTATTGAAATAAGACGCGAAAAGGATTGGGCGGCAATCGTTTCAAACCGAAAGGCTGAGTGATATATGATGCCGTTGTTAAAAAGAATAAGCGTTAAGGAAAATGGAGCGGTATATAACTGCTATCTGATTTCGGGAGAAAAAACAGCGTTAATAGATACCGTACCTGCCGGCTGTGCCTATGAAATGACAGCAAGGCTTAAAGAATGGCTCGGCGGAAAAGAGCTTGATTACATTATTTTAAATCACACTGAATGTGACAGAAGCGGTGCACTTGCGGCGGTAACAGATGAATTTCCGGATGTGGAAATCATAGCCACAATAGCCGGACTTAAAAATATTGCAGAACAGCTGAACCGTGAATTTAAGCAGACGGTCGCAAAAAGCGGTGCGGAGCTGAAGCTCGGGGAAAATCTGACTCTGAGATTTATAATAACCCACAATATCAATTGGCCGGATTCGATGATGACGTTTTTGTGCGAGGAAAAGACCCTTTTTTCATGCGACGCATTTTCGGACGAGGGAAAGGGCAGAAAGGCCTATTATGATAAAAACCTTTCATATCTCGGCGAATACGTTCTGCGTGCGGCAGAGCAGTTAAAAGAGCTTGATATAAACAGAATACTTCCCGGAAGCGGAGAGGAAATCAATACCACGGAAGAAGCCGTAAATGAATATATCGCATGGAGCGGACGGGAAAAATGCAAAGGTATATCCGTAGTGTACGAATCCGTTTCGGGGAACACGCAGAAAGCTGCCGAAAGAGCGTGTGAGCTTATAAAGAAGCTCGGATTTGATGTAAGGCTGATAAATGCGGCGGAGTGCGGCAGAGAATCGGTGCTTGAAAATATTTATTCATCTGACGGCGTGATTTTCGGATCACCCACGGTTTGCAGAAACATTCCCCAAAGACTGCTCAATGTTATTGTCGGAATGAATCATTACCGAACAGGTAAAATAAGGTTTGCGGCATTCGGCTCTTACGGCTGGAGCGGAGAAGCTCCCAATCTGATATATTCGTATCTCAGAGCAAGACATTTTCAGACCTTCGGTGCGCCGTACAGATTTTTGTTCAGTCCGTCAGACAGCGAAATTGAAAGCTTTGATAAGTATATATCGGATTTCAGCGAACAGCTGAAAGCGGAATTATAAATTTATTGCCAAAGCGGCAAAAGGAGTATAGTATTGCCTAAGTTTTTTGTACCAAAGGAAAATATTTTAAAGGATAAAATAATAATATCGGGTGAGGACGTTTCTCATATCAAAAAGGTTTTGAGAATGACAGCAGGCGAGAAGCTGACCTTATGCGACGGAAAAGGAATAAATTACGAAGCTGTAATCGCCGGCATTGCCGACGGCAGAATAGAGTGTGAAATTCTTTCCGAAAGCAAAGCGCAAACCGAAGCCGGCATTGAGGTCACACTGTTTCAGGGAATCCCCAAGGCTGCAAAAACCGATTATATAATTCAGAAAACAACGGAGCTTGGAATTGTTAAAATAGTGCCGGTGGCTATGGCAAGATGCGTGGCTAAAATAGACAACGCAAAGGACGCCGCAAAAAAACAGCAGCGCTGGCAAAAGATTGCCGAAGAAGCGGCAAAGCAGTCGGGCAGGGGAATAATTCCTGAGGTTGCAATGCCGGTAAGCTTTGATGAAGCAATCGGTATGCTTTTGGAAAACGATATTTATTTTGCACCCTATGAATGTGAAGAACAAAACAGCTTAAAAAGCGTGCTGACATCAAAAAAAGACGTTAAACGCATAGGCTTTATAATAGGACCTGAGGGTGGATTCGACCTTAAAGAGGTTGAAAAGCTATCAGAAAACAGTATTCCCACAATAACTCTCGGAAAGAGGATTTTAAGAACGGAAACCGCCGGAGAAGCAGTGCTTGCAATGACTATGTATGAATTGGGAGATATTAATCTGTAATCGGGAATATGCTTGAAAGGATTGATTTTATTGTCAAAAAAAAGAACAACGCAGGAGCAGATATTTAACAGGATTCTGATAAATATAGGAATTGCCGTACCTGCATACATAACGTTATATGTGATATACACAAAGTTTTATCTTGTGCCGGCTATACCGATGGGAATTTTGTTTTTGGTAATTGCCGCCGCCGGATATATACTTTCAGCTAAAAAAATTATAAGAGCCGTAAATTATTCTCATATGTTTCTGATATTTGCGCTGTGCCTGTTTTTTACGAGGCTTTCCGTGTTTGTGGGAACGATAGTGGGAATACCGAAATTTATGGAGCTGATTAAATCGTCGGAACTGTTTGCAAAGCTAATGAACAGCAGATACGAGGTTATATTGATTTCGTGGCTCGGAGGAATTTATCTTGCGGTTATGCTTGTTTATAATTCTGTAATGATATACAAAATCGGAAGAAAAAACAAATAGATTTATAATTCGGTTTTGCGAAAGGAGCAAATGACTGCATTTATGAAGCTTTACAAATATTTTTATCCACAGTACAGCTTTAAATCAATTGATGATATAGACTGCGGAATGTTTAAAACGCTCGGAATTAAATTTGTGATTCTGGATATAGACAACACTCTTGTTCCATATACATCTCCGTATCCCGATGGGCGTGCGATTAAATTTTTGAACTCGCTTAAAGAAAATGGAATAAGCTTCTGCTTTGTTTCCAACAACAGCAGAGAGCGTATTGAAAAATTCAATACGAATATAGGAGCGGCATATTTCCCGAATGCAAAGAAACCGCTTTTGTACGGTATTAACGAAGCTATGGCAAGCTTGGGTGCCGAAAAATCAAATACCGCACTGATCGGCGATCAGATATTTACGGACATATGGGGAGGAAAGAGAGCGGGAATCACAACGATTCTTGTAGAACCTATTAAAGAATGTGAAAGCCTGTTTTTCAGATTTAAGCGTTACTTTGAAAAAAAGGTAATCAGAGAATACAATAAACAGCGTTCTGAATAATGCGTGTGCCGCAGTCGGCGGCGGAACGGAGGATATATGTTTGAAATTAACGGAGAAACCAAACAGCTTGCAATAATCGGAAATCCCGTGTCACACAGCTTTTCGCCGCAAATGCATAATTACATTTCCAAAAAAATGGGCTTAAATTATGTTTATACCGCATTAAAGGTTGAAGAAAACGGCTTTGACGCGGCGATCGAGGGCATAAGAAGTATGGGCTTTGCCGGAGTGAACATAACCGCACCGTATAAAATACGGGCATATGAAAAAATGGACGTGCTTTCCGAACGTGCGAAAAGATTCGGCTCGGTCAACACCTGTGTAAATAAAAACGGAGTTCTGCACGGCTATAATACTGACGCAGAGGGATTTTACCGTTCGCTTATCAGAGAGGGTATAGAAGTAAAAGACAGAGATGTACTGTTTGTGGGAGCCGGCGGAGTTACAAGACCCGTAATGATGTATTTTGCAGAAATCGGGGCGAAAAGTATTTCGATAGTTAACCGTACCGAAGCAAAGGCACAGAAGCTTGCAGACGATACGAGGGCATTGTGCGGCTATGGTGTTGAGGTTGGAATAACCAAAAAGCATTACGATGTTGTTATTAACACAACCTCTGTCGGAATGCACCCGAATATTGATAAAAGCCCGGTGTACGATATGCCCTATGTTGATGAACACACCGCAGTTGCCGATATGATATATAACCCCGAAAAGACTCTGTTTTTAAAGCTTGCGGAGGAAAAAGGCGCAAAAACGGTCAACGGCTTGGGTATGCTTATATATCAGGGGATTGTGGCTTATGAGCTGTTTACCGGCGCAGAGCTGCCGGACAGCATATATGATGAGCTTATTAAAAACGTATTCGGAAAGTAAGGTATCAGCGTATGAATATTATACTTACAGGTTATATGGCAAGCGGAAAAAGCACAATAGGAAAATATCTGGCGCAAAAGCTTAAAATGAAGTTTATAGATACCGATGAATACATAGAAAAACAGCAGGATAAGCAAATTAAGGATATTTTTTCTGAAAACGGAGAAGCCTTTTTCAGAAAACTTGAAAATGAGTGCGCAAGGGCTTTGTACGCTGAAGATAATACGGTTATTTCAACCGGCGGAGGATTTGTTTTAAACCCTCAAAATACGGAATTGCTCAGAAAAAACGGAGTTATTGTCAATATAGAAACCAACGAAGCGGTGATAAGGGATAGGCTTGAAGCGTCAAAGTCTTCAAGACCGTTGATGAACGGCAGCTCTATAGAGGAAATCCTGAAACGCTTTGACAAAAGAAAAAGCTTTTATGACAACTGCGATATTAAAATAAAACTGACGGTAACGGGAAATACTGAGGATTATGCGGCTGAAATAGAGGAGAAAATTAAAAAACTGAAAGGGTGAAAAGTCTGAATAAAATCGCCCATGGCACTGCTTTTTGCTCAGAGAAGCGAAGCGGCTGAATGGGAGTGAATGACAATTCGGTGAATTGTCAGAGCCGTTCAGTGACCGAACCGCAGTGAGAAGTACCGGCGTACAGCACCACTCGCTGCAAAGCAGTTACTTGCGAGCGATTTTCTTTCTGACTTTGGTTTTGTGCCTTACGGCACGGAAAGGAATGGTTATAAAAATGAAACCAATATTCGGACCTGCCGGAAACGGTGAGTTGTTCTATCAAAAGGGCTTAAAGGCGTCGGAGGATATGCCGAAATTTCTTGAAGAATGCGGCTTGGACGCATATGAATATCAATGCGGAAACGGAGTAAGAGTCGGGGAGGAAAAGGCTAAGCTGATCGGTGCGGAGGCGGCAAAGCACGGAATTACAATAAGCCTTCATTCGCCTTATTATATCAACCTTGCAACTCCCGAGGAGGAAAAGCGAAAAAACAATATTAACTATATACTTCAAAGCATGGCGGCAGTTAAGGCTATGGGCGGCAACAGGGTTGTCGTTCACAGCGGCGCACTGCAAAAAATGACAAGGGAGGAAGCACTCAGTCTGGCTAAGGAATGTGTGAAAATCGCAATCTCGGAGATAGACTCGGCAGGCTTCGGCGATATTCATATGTGCATCGAAACAATGGGCAAAATCAATCAGCTGGGTAATCTTGGCGAGGTTCTTGAACTGTGCAGTCTTGATGACAGGTTGCTGCCAACGATAGATTTCGGACATTTAAACGCAAGAACCTTGGGCGAACTTAACAATGCGGTAGCTTTTGAAAAGATTTTTGACGCAATAGAAAATAAGCTCGGAAGCGACAGACTGAAAATCTTCCACAGCCATTTCAGCCATATTGAATATACAAAGGGCGGAGAAAAAAAGCACCTGACATTTGCGGACAAGGAGTTCGGTCCTGATTTCAGCTATGTTGCGGAAATTGTGTATAAGCGGAATTTAAGCCCGACCTTTATATGCGAATCTGCCGGAACGCAGATTGAGGACGCACTTGAAATGAAAAAAATGTATCAAAGCTGCGGCAAATAATAGAATAAAATCAATAAAAATACAGCGAAGCAATGGATTTTCCGTATGCTTCGCTGTTGCTTTATAATACTGAAACTGTCAATTGATCAGCGGATGATATATGGTTATACGGGTCTGCTCGGAATCGGATTCTATCGAATATCCTGCCTGATCGCCGAAAAGTATTTTTATTCTGCTGATAACGTTTTTCAGCCCGATATGTGTGTTTCTGAAAATATAGTCCGTGCTGAAAAGCTCGTTTAATTTCTTGATTTTTTCCGGAGATATTCCTGCGCCGTTGTCGGTCACGCTGATATAGAGCATATTGTTTTCCTTGTAGATGCTTATCTTGATAAGACCTCTCTTTTCATCATACACCAGCTGAATACCATGCTCGACCGAATTTTCGATCAACGGCTGAATAATTGATTTCAGCGTGCTTTCATGAAGTATATCGTCGGTCACATACCATTCAACATCAAAGGTATCGCCGTGGCGTGTACTCAGAATTGAAATATACGATTGCAGAATTTTAAGCTCCTCGTCAAGAGTGACAATGTATTCTTCGGTTTTGAGCGAATAACGCAGTATGTCTGAAAGCTTTGAAATCATATTGACCGCGTCGGTGTCCTGATCGTTGTTGACAATGATTGTTGAGGAAATCATGTACAGTGTGTTGAAGAGAAAATGCGGATTTATCTGCGTCTGCAAAGCGATCAGCTGCGCTTTTTTTAAGTTTGTGATCCTCTCCAAAAGCTTTGATTCGTAATCGTGCACAGCCGAATCGTTTCCGCCCTTTATCAGAGTATATACTTTATTGGCGCCCGAGCCGTTGCCGATATACGGATCTTCTATCTGAGAAACAACCGACAGAATTTTGCTGTATTCCTTTTTTGAGAAAAGGAAGGACAGCAAAACCGTCAGAATAAGTGCGGCGGCGATAAACAGAATCAAAGTAGCCGCTCTGAACGGACGGCGGTTTTTAAGTGACTCGTAGGAAAGGGAATAATTAAGCGTTGCCGGATAGTTTTCAAGCTGAACACTGTATTCAAAGCCTTTGCCCGAAAAACTGTCATAATCCAGAAGCACCGAATTGTCGATTCCGGAAACTAAATTCATTGATTCGTAATTATCGCTTATAAGATTAAACCGGTTTGCAAGATCGGCGGCGGAAACCTGTATCAGCAAAACGGATTTCGGTTCCTGACCGACGGTGTTGAGATTGTAGCAGAAAGTAAGCTGCTTGTCGCCGTTGTTGTCAATCAGCGATATATAATCGGAGCAGCCGGACTGCAAATAGTGTTGATACCAGACCTTATCGTAGAATTTATCGAAATAAGAGGGTGAATTGCCTTTTAAAACATAGACATAATCATAAAGCACTACAGAACCAGGTCTGAAGCGCAAGCTGATATATTTGCTTACATTGAAGCTTATTACAATTCTGTGCGACCACAATCAGCACTCAATTGGCTTTCGCCGGTTGAGTATGAACACCTACTTAGCGTTTATGCCGCGAAAGTTGCTTGACAATGAGTAGCCGGTATGATAGGCTTGTGCCTGGGCGAATTGCCCTTGGGCTACTTCGTTCTTTCGCCGGTACATCATGCCGGCAGAGGCTCTTTGTCAAGCAAACCGTGGAATAAATGCGGTCGGTTTTAGTGAATTAACGAAATACTGCGATTCATTTCGTTTTTTGAAGCTTTTTTGTGCCCATTTTTGCTGGGAGGGCACACTTTTCGGGATAGCTTTTTTTCGCTCAAAATTGTATATAAAAATTCGTTTTATGCTGAAAATGTAAAAAATGACGGTATATTTTTATACAATATATTGAGGAAGGTTGCATTTATATTACAAAAATTATACAAATTTCAAAATGGTATTGATAATTTTGCTCCGATGTGTTATAGTATGTGTAGTATATTGTAGCTATAAGTGAAACAATATACCGGACAAACAAAAGATAAAGCCGTCGGCGTACGGCAGAAATATAATCAAGAAAAGCGTGGTTTATAATCGGTTTATACCGGGTTATACATTTTCGGACAAGAAAGGAATGGTTGATAATGAAAAAAATACTGAGCGTTTTAACGGCTGCCGCAATTACGGCAAGCGGAGGCACCGGGGCATTTGCAAAAAATACGGTTGCATTTACAGATATTTCAGCGGCAAAGTATTCGTGGGCGAGAGATTATATAGTCGATATGGCAGAACAGGGCTATATCAACGGCTATGAGGACAATACATACAAACCGGACAACAAGGTTACAAGACTTGAAACAATACTTCTTTTTGCGAGAGCTATGGGAGCAAATAAGGACGAAAATGCCGATTTTGTTGCTCAGGCAAGGAAGGATTACGACAGCGTTATAAAAAGCTCGGGAATAACTTTCGGTCAGGACGAGGTTGCGTTTATGCTTGCGAGAAGAGTTTTGTCCGGAGACGATATTAAAACATTTTTATCAAACGGAAAATATTCAAAGCCGATGCCTCGTCAGGAGGCTGCCGCTATTATAACAAAGGCAATGTGTGCGGATGAAATCGCAAAACAGGAAATACTTACAGACCTTGAATATACCGACGCAAGGCTTATTTCACCGGAATACAGCCAGTATGTGTTCTATGTAAGCAATAACGGAATAATGAATGGTATGGACGACGGAAGCTTTGAGCCGGAAAACAGCGTTTTAAGAAGCCAGATTGCGGTGATGCTTTCAAGAGTGGTTGATAAAATGAATCTTTATATCGAAACAGTTCTTGTTACCGAAATAGACACGGTTAACAATAACATAACCATAGTTGACAACGAGGACGAAGAAATTCCTGTCGGATATACCGATTACACAAAATTCTTTAACGGACTTGATTTGTCAAGCGAAAGCAAATTCCAGCCGTTCTCGGAAGCGATGCTCACTTATATAAACAATGAGCTTGTGTTTATTGATATGCACGATAAACAGCTGGACAAGACCGATAAGGGAATATATCAGGGCGCGGTTACGGAGAACGGATATACGGTAATCACAATTAAAGAGGACAGCACGGGCAAGGAAAAGGAATATACGCTTTCCTCAAAGGCAACCCTTATCAGCGAAAGCGGAAGAATCGAGGCAATCAGAAATATGCCGCTTAACAGCTATGTTGAGTATGACGTGGCAAGCGATAAGGTAATTCGTCTTGAACAGATTAAAAAGGATTCATACATAAACAGCGCAGTAGTTAAGGAAATCGGAATAGACAACGATATGTATCTTGTTATTTCTCATGATGACAAGGAATATGACGGTATGAAGTTTGAACTGTCCGACAGCGTTAAGGTTTATAAGAACAACGACAGCTCGGATCTGTCTAAGATATACAAGGGCGACAAAATAGATCTTGAGCTTGAATACGGCAAGGTTGTAAAGATAAAGGCTATGTCAAACCAAAAGCTTTATGAGGGCACGATTTCAGAGGTGGTTATATCCTCAAACCCGGTTCTCAAAGCAAAAATCAACGGCGAAATCGTAAGCTTTGACGTTGTTTCCAATGTGAAGATTACGGTTGACGGCAAAGAGGGTACACTCTATGATCTGAGAGTCGGAGATACCGTAAGAGTTACAACCGAAAGCGGTGCTGTACTTACAATCGTTACCACAAAGTCTGCCCCGACTGCCGACGCTGTAACGGGCGAGGTTGAAGTAGTCAACACCTCAAAGGGATTTATTAAGGTTAACGGAGAAACAATTTTCTGCAAGGACGGTTCAACCACAATAATAACCTCAAGCGGTTCATCAAAATCAATGCGTGATCTGAAAGAGGGAACAAAGGTATCTATAAGAGGTTCTATGCAGAACGGCGCATACAATGCAACTCTTATTATCATAGAACAATAATCGGATATAAAATATAAATACAGGGACTTTGTGCGGAGTGTGAAAAAATTGTTTTTTCGCTCTGCGCAGTCCCTGTTTTTAAGCGCTGAACAATTGAGAAAACTATTAAACGAAAGGGTTTGAAGCTGTTGAAAATAGCGGTAATCGGCGGCGGTGCGTCCGGTCTTACGGCGGCAATTTCCGCAGCAAGAGAGGGCGCGGAGGTTGTTATACTTGAACGCTGCGACAGAGTGGGGAGAAAAATACTTGCAACCGGCAACGGAAGATGCAACTATACAAACATTAACGCAGATATTGACAACTATCACGGCGGCGCTTCGGAATTTATCGGTTATGCAAAGAAACACTTCTGGGTAAAGGAAACAAAAGCGTTTTTTGAAGAACTCGGAATGTTGACAAAAATCGAAAGCGGAGGGAAAGCATATCCCTATAGCTTGCAGGCTTCCGCGGTGCTTGACGTTCTCAGATTTGAAGCGGAAAGGCTCGGCATTGAAGTCGTTACAAGCTTTGAAGCCTGTGAAATCGGGAAAAATGCCAACGGCTTTACGGTCATTTCCTATGACGGAAAAAAACAAGCCTGCGACAGGGTGATTCTCTCTGCCGGTGGAAAGGCTTCTCCGTCACTCGGCTCTAACGGCAGCGGATATGAAATTGCAAAAAAGCTCGGACATCACATTACAAAGCTGTTTCCCGCACTTGTTCAGGTTAAAACCGAAACAACGCTTGTCAAAGCCTTAAAAGGTATCAAGCTTGACGCTAAGGTTCGGTATTCACGAAAGGGAAAAATACTCTCCGAAAGCATGGGAGAACTTCTGTTCTGCGACTACGGAGTTTCCGGTCCTGCCGTGTTTAACATTTCAAGACAATGCTCCGAATTCGGCGACGGCGAGCTTTTAATAGATTTGCTCCCCGAAATGAGCCGTGACAAGCTTTTGCCGATTTTGAAAAACAGATGTTCAAGGGAAAGAACCCTTGAAAACTATTTTGTCGGAATGATAAATAAAAAACTCGGTATGACCGTAATGAAATATGCCGGTGTGCTTCCGTATTCCCGATCGGCAGATACGCTGACTAACGAAGAAATAAACCGTCTTGCAGACTCATTGAAATGCTTTAAATTGAAAGTTACCGGTACAATGTCATGGAATAATGCACAGGTTACCGCCGGCGGAATTGTCACCTCTGAGGTTAATCCCCGAACGCTTGAATCGAAGCTTTGCAAAGGCGTTTTTATAACGGGCGAAATACTTGATATTGACGGCGATTGCGGAGGATATAATCTACAGTGGGCATGGACTTCAGGATACATGGCAGGAAAAATAAGCTGCGCAACTCACGCTTATTCCGAGCTTGAAGTATAAACATACGACTGCGCTCGGAATAAACGCAATCTGCTTGCTTCTTTTTCCTGCTTGGTAGAGGGAAAAGCTGCGCAACTCACGCTTATTCCGAGCTTGAAGTATAAACATATGACTGCGCTCGGAATAAACGCAACCTGCTTGCTTCTTTTCCCAGCGCTGCACATTTTGTTAAAGCAGAATGGAGATTATAATGTTAAAAATCAGCAACATAAGATTTGAAATAAACGAAAAAATTGATAGAAATTCAATCGAAAAAAAATGCAGAATTTCCGCCGATGATATAATTGAATTTAAGAAAATCAAAGAATCGGTAGACGCAAGGCGGAAGAATGACATTCATTATTCAATTTCCCTTGCGGTAACGCTCAAGAATGAAGAATACTATAAATCAAAATTCGGCTATGGCGAATACACGGAATATGACATCGAAATTCCGAAATGTACAAAGCCGAAAGCTGTTCCGGTGATTGTCGGTGCCGGGCCTGCCGGTTTATTTGCCGCTTTGTATTTATGCGAATGTGGTATCAAGCCGATACTTATTGAGCGCGGATGCGAGGTTGACAAGCGCATAAAAGCGGTGAGAGAATTTTGGGAAAACGGAAAATTTTCGCCGTTAACCAACGTGCAGTTCGGCGAGGGCGGAGCGGGTACGTTTTCAGACGGCAAGCTGACAACGGGAGTCAATGATAAACGGCTGGAATATATCAGAAAGCAGCTTGTAAAATACGGTGCGCCGGAGGAAATACTGTATCAGTCGAAGCCACACATAGGAACGGACAGACTGTGCGGTACGGTTAAAAGCATACGCGAGAAAATAATATCAATGGGCGGCAGAGTTCTGTTTGAAACAAAGCTTGAAAATATAAAATCCGAAAACGGGGAAATATGCGGTGCGGTGATTTCAAAAAACGGCGAAACCGAAACGATTGAATGTGACAGCATAATTCTTGCAATCGGTCACAGTGCAAGAGATACCTTTGAAATGCTTGCTTCTCTCGGTATAACAATGGAAAGGAAAACTTTTTCGATCGGAGTGCGGATCGAGCATCTGCAAAGCGATATAGGAAAAAGCCAGTACGGAGAGCTTTATAAGCTTCTTCCGCCTGCCGATTACAAGCTTTCGGTTAAAACAAAGTCGGGAAGAGGTGTATATACTTTTTGTATGTGCCCCGGAGGGTATGTTGTCGCTTCGGCTTCTGAGGAAAACGGAGTTGTCACAAACGGCATGAGCGAGCTTTCGAGAAACGGTAAAAATGCAAACAGCGCAGTGCTTGTGACGGTAAATCCGGAGGATATAGAGGGCGATGACGTACTGGGAGGAATGAAGCTGCAAAGAGCGGTTGAGCAAAGAGCCTATACGGCTGCCGGAGAAGATTATTCTGCCCCGGTTCAGCTTGTCGGCGATTTTCTTGAAAACAGGATTTCTGAAAAATTCGGTCATGTTCAGCCGACATACAAGCCCGGAACGGCATTTTGCAATATCCGTGATATACTTCCAGGCTTTGCGGCGGATTCACTTGCGGAAGCTATTCCGCTTATGGCTAAGAAGCTGTCCGGATTCGGCGATATGCAGGCGGTTATGACCGCACCCGAAACGAGAAGCTCATCGCCTGTCAGAATTGTGAGAAATAAGGAAACGTTTGAGGGAAGCATTAAAGGCTTGTACCCTTGCGGAGAGGGTGCCGGATATG
This sequence comes from uncultured Clostridia bacterium, assembly GCA_934462715.1. Taxonomy (GTDB): domain Bacteria; phylum Bacillota; class Clostridia; order UBA1381; family UBA1381; genus RGIG1988. The sequence goes on along the minus strand of CAKSIJ010000002.1, from coordinate 106,640 downwards.
CCGGTGGAATAATGTCGGCGGCTCTTGACGGAATAAGGTGTGCCGAAGCATATATTAAAAATAAGGCGCTGATTAGGTAATCGGAGCTTTATATATAAAACAGGCAGAAGTGCGGAATTAATTTTTGCCGCTGCCAAAAACAAACAAAACGGAGGAGAAAAACAATGTTAAAAGGAATCAACAATTTATTAACGCCTGATTTGCTAAAGGTTTTAATGGAAATGGGGCATGGAGATGAGCTGGTAATTTCCGATGGGAATTTCCCTGCGGCATCTATGGCAAACAATCTTGTAAGACTTGACGGAAACAATGTTCCCGAGGTTCTTGACGCAATTCTGAGCGTTCTGCCGCTCGATCAGTATGTTGAAAAACCGGTTGCTTACATGGACGTAGTTCCGGGCGACGATTTTGTTCCGGTAATCTGGGACGAATATCAGAAAATACTCGATAAGTACGAGCCGGGAGTAAAGATTGAGCATATGGAAAGATTTGCGTTCTATGAAAGAGCTAAAAAGGCATATGCGGTTGTTTACACGAGTGAGAAATCAAAGTATGCAAACGTAATTTTGAAAAAGGGCTGTGTATAATTAACTGAATAAATAAAACGGCTGTTTCGCTTTGTGAAGTTCAAATTGCGAAACAGCCGTTTTTTATCATATAGAGCTTACTTTTACTTTTCTTCTTTCTCCGCTTTCGGACAGCTTGAACAACAGCCTGTGCAGGTATGCTCGATAGTTTCGGTTGAGCCTGTGCGCTTGTAATAATCTTCTATTGCCGAGCGTATTGCTTCTTCAGCCAAAACGGAGCAGTGAATCTTTTCGGGCGGAAGTCCGTCCAGAGCCTCCATAACAGCCTTGTTTGTCAGCTCCAGAGCTTCTTTAACCGTTTTGCCCTTAACCATTTCGGTTGCCATTGAGCTTGTGGCGATTGCTGCGCCGCAGCCGAAGGTTTTGAATTTAACGTCTTTTATTACATCATCTTCAATATCCATATATATTTTCATAATATCTCCGCATTTGGGGTTGCCGACCTGACCTACAGCGTTAGCGTCCTCGATTTCCCCAACGTTTCTCGGATTTGAAAAATGATCCATTACTTTTTCGCTATACATATATATCTCCTGCCTTTCGCATATTTATTTTTTATCTGCATGAAGCACTTCTTCATAAAGGGGCGACATCATTCTGAGTCTTTCGATTATCGGCGGAAGAACTTCAAGTACATAATCAACATCTTCGTCCGTTGTATCATCTCCGACGCTTAATCTCAGCGAGCCGTGAGCGATTTCGTGCGGCAGACCGATTGCAAGCAGAACATGTGACGGGTCAAGAGAACCCGAAGCGCAGGCGCTTCCGCTTGAAGCGGCTATGCCTTTCATATCAAGCAGCATCAAAATAGATTCTCCCTCAATATACTTGAAAGAAAAATTAACGTTATTGCAAAGACGTCTTTCATCTCTCGGACCGTTCAATCTGCAATAAGGAATTTTTTCTTCGATACCCTTGATAAGTCTATTGCGCTTTTCTTTCATTTCGGCAACGTTCTTGTCAAGATCCCTTACTGCTATTTCCATAGCCTTAGCAATTCCCGCCATTCCGGCAACGTTTTCGGTTGCGGCTCTTTTTCCTCTTTCCTGACCGCCGCCGTGAATCAGATTTGATATTCTGATTCCGTTTTTCATATAAAGTACGCCAATTCCCTTAGGACCGTGGAACTTATGACCGGAAATCGAAAGCATATCAACGCCAAGCTCGTTAACGTCGATTTTCATGTGCCCGATAGCCTGCACAGCGTCTGTATGGAAAACTATTTTATGTTTTTTTGCGATTTTCGATATTTCCGAAATCGGCTGAATTGAACCTATTTCGTTGTTTGCGGTCATTACGGAGATAAGAATTGTTTTGTCCGTAATTGCCTTTTCAACGTCATCGGGATTTACAAGACCGTTTTCGTCTACCGGAAGATATGTTACCTCATAGCCGTGCTTTTCAAGAAATTCGCACGAGCCGAGAATGGCATGATGCTCTATCGAGCTTGTTATAATATGATTGCCTTTGGATTTGTACGCGTCGGCAATACCCTTGATCGCCCAGTTATCCGCTTCGCAGCCCGAGCCTGTAAAGTATATTTCGTTGGTCTTTGCGCCTATTGCATTTGCAACGGATTCTCTGAATTTCAGAACAGCCGCTTCGGCGTCCCTGCCTATTTGATAAAATTTTGAAGAGGCATTTCCGAAATGCTCAGTGTAATACGGAAGCATGGCGTCAAGAACTTCTTTTTTCATGTAGGTTGTCGCATTATTATCCATGTAAACCGACTTATTCATCAAATCATCTCCCTGTATGATAAACTCAGCAGGCAATTGTAAAACAAAAGCCGTACAACCGCGTGCTGACAGATTCAACTAACAATTGAATACCTGTTCATATATTGTACTATACTTATTTGGTTTTGTCAATATTTTGTACAAATAATCTCTGAAATATATCAAAATTTCTTAGTCTTTTTTATTTTTTTTGTATATTTATCAATTTTTGGGTTTTTATTTTCCAATAATTGTTGTAAATAACCGTATTATGTGTTATAATGTGAATATGTATGCCGGATAAAAACAAATTTGATGGATTTACGGCTGCAATTATCCGGACAACCTATAACAAAGAGATTTTGAAAAACGAGGTATAATAAATGTTTACAGATAAAGCGAAAATCTATATAAAGGCAGGAAACGGCGGAAACGGCGCAATTGCATTTCACAGGGAAAAATATGTGGCGGCAGGAGGTCCGGACGGCGGTGACGGCGGAAAGGGCGGAAACGTTGTATTCAGAGTAGATCCGGGAATGTCAACGCTTATGGATTTCAGATACAAGCGCAAATATTGTGCCGAAAACGGTACCGACGGATCGGGAAAACGCTGCAACGGCAAAAACGGAAACGATATAATTATCTCCGTTCCGCAGGGAACAATAGTGCGTGACGCAGAATCGAACAGGATTCTTGCGGATTTATCCGAGCTTGATACCGACGTTATCCTTGCAAAGGGAGGGAACGGCGGCTGGGGAAATGCGCATTTTGCAACTCCGACAAGACAGACGCCGAATTTTGCAAAGAACGGGCAAAAAGGCAATGAAAGAGAAATAGTTCTCGAGTTAAAGCTGCTTGCGGACGTGGGACTGGTGGGATTCCCGAATGTCGGTAAATCCACAATTCTTTCAAAAACCACAAAAGCCGATCCCAAAATAGCAAATTACCACTTCACAACGCTTGAACCCAATCTCGGAGTTGTGGAGCTTGCGGAGCATATGGGCTTTGTGCTTGCGGATATTCCCGGTATAATTGAGGGAGCAAGCGAGGGAGTCGGACTCGGTCATGACTTTTTAAGGCACATTGAAAGAACAAGACTTTTAATACACGTTGTAGATGTTTCGTCGATAGAGGGAAGAAATCCTATTGAAGATTTTGACACAATAAATTCCGAGCTTTCAAAATATAATATGGAGCTTGAAGAAAGACCGCAGATTGTGGCGGCTAACAAGACGGATATTATACAAGACGCAGAGGTTTATGAGGATTTTTGCAGGGAAATCAAAAAAAGAGGGTATCCGCTGTTTGAAATATCTGCGGCAACCGGCAAGGGTGTGACCGAGCTTATGAAGTATGCTTACACCGAGCTTATGAAGCTTCCGCCGGTTAAAATATTTGAGCCGGAAATGGATATTGACGACGGATTTGAAACCGATACTACAACTCAGGGCTTTGAAATCACAATGGACAACGGAGTATACGTCATATCCGGCTCATGGATCGAGGCGGTCGGAGGAAGCGTTAACTTTTCCGATGAGGAAAGCTTACAGTTCTTCCAGCGTTCGCTTAAAAATCACGGCGTAATAGACGCACTGATAGATATGGGAATCAAAGAGGGCGAAACCGTCAGAATCGGCGATCTGGAATTTGATTTTGTGTGGTAAGCCGATGCTATAAAAGACAGCCGCACAGGCAGTGTATAAACGTTGGAACTGATTTTTAAGCTTTGATTTTGCAGAAAGGGTTAATGGGCACTAAAATGAGTAAATTACCAAAGAATAAAAAAAGTATAGTAAGACTTTGCATCTCGGCATTGATTGTGATTGTCGGAATTTTGTGCATAGCGGTTATAAGCCGCCCGAACGGGCTTAAAGAAACGAAAACCGTAAGCATTGAACAGGGTCTTTCAACCGGGTCGATAGCGGATGTGCTGAAGGATGAAAAGGTTATTTCAAGCAAGCTGTTCTTTCTTTTGAAGGTCAATCTTTCCAAGTACAAGGGTCAGCTGAAGTACGGAAGCTTTGAATTTTCTCCCGATGACGGATATGACAGCGTTATTCAAAAGCTGGCAACGGGAGGAGCAAAGAGGGACAGCGTTTCGGTTACCGTCCCGGAGGGGTATTCGGCGGAAAAAATCATTGCGCTGCTTTCACAAAAGGGTCTGGGCAGCGCAGAGGATTTCAAAAATGCGATGAACGATTCGTACGATTATGATTTTTTAAAAAATATAAATCCTCCGAAAGAGTGCAAATACAAGCTCCAGGGCTTTTTGTTTCCGTCAACCTATGAATTTTACAAGGATTCAAAACCGCATGATATAATAGATAAAATGCTTTCGGAGTTTGAAAAGCAATATAAGACGCTCAGCGCTTCATATGATAAGCTATTTGAAGTAATAACAAAAGCGTCGATGATAGAGCGTGAATCGAAAACAGATGAGGACAGACCGAAAATTGCCGGAGTTATCGAAAACAGATTAAATACCGGCATGAAGCTGCAAATCGACGCAACCGTTGTGTATGCCATATCGGACGGTATGTATGACGTAAACAGGGTTTACTATAAGGATCTTGAAGTCGATTCGCCGTACAATACATACAAGTATAACGGATTGCCCGTGGGTCCTATAGCAAGCCCGGGGCTAAAATCGATTGAAGCAGCTTTGAATCCGGAAAAGCACGATTATTTCTATTACAGAACGGATTCAACAAAAAATGACGGCAGCCACGTATTTTCAAAGGATTTTGAAGAACATAAGGCGGCTGACAAATAAATCGGGAAAGTGAAATATGGACTATAACGATAAATTTATGAAAGAAGCTGTCAGACAGGCAGAAAAGGCGGCGGAGTGCGGCGAAACCCCTGTGGGTGCGGTTATCGTGCATGACGGAAAAATCATAGCCCGCGGGAGAAACAAAAGGGAAACAAACAAAAACTGCCTGTGCCATGCGGAGCTTGACGCAATAAATAAGGCTTGCAAAAAGCTCGGCGGCTGGCGGCTGCCGGAGTGCGATTTATATGTAACTCTTGAACCATGCCCGATGTGTTCGGGTGCAGTTATTGCCGCAAGAATAGATAATCTGTATTTCGGAGCGTATGATAAAAAATCGGGCTGCGCAGGAAGCAGGGCAAATCTTTTTGAAAAAGGTCTTTTCAATTATGATGTAAACGTGATCGGCGGAAACATGGAAAAAGAATGTGCGGATTTGCTTAGTTCATTCTTTAAAAGGCTTCGTCTTAAAAAAAGGAGCGTAAAAACAAATGAAATCCTTTAAAAGCTGCCATCCCTTGGCAGGTGCGGTGTACTATTTGTATTTTATTATTTTTACGGTTGTATACCGTCACCCGGCGGCTGTCGGTATTGCGCTTGTGAGCGCATTTTCGTTTGCCGTAATCACCACAGGCAAAAGAGCCGTGATTTTTAATCTCAGGTTCGTTCTGCCTGTTTTTTTGGTGACGGCGGTTTTGAATCCTCTGATAAATCATGAGGGTGCGACAGTTCTTGTATATTTCAAAAACGGAAATCCGCTGACGCTTGAATCGGTTATTTACGGATTATATTCGGGAACAATGCTTGCGGCAGTCATGAATATATTTTTAAGCCTTAACGAAATAATGACGGACGATAAAATTTCTTATCTCATCGGAAATGCAGCGCCATATCTTGCATTGGTTTTTTCGCTTACTCTGAGATTTATACCACAGTTTACCGGATATGTGAAAGAAGCGCTGTCGGCGCAGCAAACGCTCGGTAACAACAGAAAAAACAGCATTACAGGCAAAATAAAAATGTTGGCAACCGTTATATCCTCCTCCGTTACACGTTCAATTGAACATTCGGCCGAAACTGCGCAGAGCATGAAAAGCAGAGGATTCGCAACAGGGAAAAGAACATATTTTTCATTATACCGCTTTACGTCTAAAGACATTGCCGCACTGATTTTCTTTTCAGTCTGCATTGTTAGTATCTCGGTTCTGACGGCAAACGGAGCTTTGAGTTTTACTTATTTCCCGGTTATATCAAGCTCAAATAGAGATTGGAAAGAATTATCCGCACTTTTGTTGTCGTTTGTTTTATTTATTTTTCCGTGCTTTACGGACATTAAGGAGGAAATCAGATGGAAATTATCGCACTGAAAAATTTAAGCTTTACCTACCCGAACGAGCAAAAAAAGGCACTTGACGGCATAAGCCTAAGCATTTCATCGGGTGAGTTTGTTACGGTGTGCGGAAAATCCGGGTGCGGAAAATCCACGCTTTTGAAAATGCTAAAGCCGTCGCTGACGCCCAACGGTAAAAGGAACGGTGAAATCATACTTTTTTCAAAGCCTTTCGAAGAAATTGACGAACGCTTTCAAAGCGAAAAAACAGGCTTTGTTTTCCAGGATCCCGATAATCAGATTGCCTGCGATAAGGTATGGCACGAGCTTGCTTTCGGTTTAGAGTCGCTCGGTGCGCCTGCCTCCGAAATCAGAAACAAAACCGCTGAAATTGCTTCATATTTCGGAATCAACACTTGGTTTGAAAAGAAAACCTCAGAGCTTTCGGGAGGGCAGAAGCAGCTTTTAAGTTTGGCTTCTGTTATGGTTATGAACCCCGAGGTGATAATATTGGACGAGCCGACAAGCCGACTTGATCCGATTGCGGCACAAAGGTTTTTGAACACGCTGTCGGAGCTTAACAAGGATTTTGGGATAACGGTAATACTTTCCGAACACAGACTTGAGAATGCTTTTGCACTTTCGGACAGAGCGGTTGTGATGGATTCGGGCAGAATCATTTATGACGGCGCACCGAACGGGATTTGCACGAACAGAATAATTCATTCGCAAATGCTTTGCGCTATGCCGACGGCAGTGCGTGTGGCGGCGAGCTTTTCACATGGGGAAAGCTGCCCGGTGACGGTAAAAGAGGGCAGAGAATATCTGTCGGAAATGCTTGACAAAAAGGTCGAATATGTCCCCGCAATATCGGAAAAAGCGTGCGGTAAAACGGCAATCGAGCTGAAAGAGGTTTGTTTCAGATATGAAAAAAAATCAGATGATATAATAAAAAATTTATCTTTTAAGGTATATGAGGGAGAATTTTTTGCACTTGTCGGCGCTAACGGAGCAGGTAAGACAACCGCTTTGTCGCTCATATCGGGCATTTTAAAACCAAACTCGGGAAAAATTAAAATAAACGGTAAAGAAATGAAAGATACGCAGGATTCGGGAATTTCCTTAATGCCCCAAAATCCGCAAAGCCTTTTTGTAAAAAGTACGGTGCTTGAAGATTTGAAATATGCGGCGGAGAAAAGCGGAAGTGTCGGCTTGATTGATGAAATTACATCGGTGTGCGGTTTGGGTAAGCTTCTTATGCGTCACCCGTATGATCTGTCGGGGGGAGAACAGCAGCGTGCGGCACTTGCGCTTGTGCTTTTGAGCAGACCGAAAATAATACTTCTTGACGAGCCTACAAAGGGAATTGACGCACATTTTAAAATCAAGCTGTCAAAAATAATAAAACGGCTCAATACAGACGGTATAACTGTTGTTGCAGTTTCGCACGATATAGAATTTTGTGCGGAGTTTGCCGACAGATGCGCAATGCTGTTTAACGGAGAAGTAATAAGCTGTGACGCTCCGAGAAGCTTTTTTAAAGGATACACATATTATACAACTTCCGCAGCAGTAATGGCAAAGGGCTTTATAGATAATGTGCTGCTGACGGAGGATATAATAAAGGCTCTGGGAGGAACCGTCCCCAAGGTATGTGAGGATTTATCGGACAGCGATACTTCGGGCTTTGCCGAATCACAGAAAACGGAGAGCAGAGGACTTCATGATGATGAAACGGAAAGCAAACAAATATCAAAAACAAAATCATCTTTTTTTAAAATTTCAATCGGCGTATGCCTGTTTTTGCTTTCGGTTGCTTCGGTGTTTTTATTTAAAGGAAAATTTGCGGGATACGGTGATATAGCTTATCAGCTGGCAACCGTAGCGGCTGCGGCGTGCGGTCTGCGCCTGATTATACCGAAAAAGAACAATGAAAGTATTATAAAGACCGAAAAAAAAGGACGAGGCGGAATAAGAGTCTACAGTATCGGATTGATTGCGGCAGCGGTAACGGCTATAGGCTTTACCGTATATTTCGGCTCTGTTTATCTGCACAACAAAAAATACTATTTTATAAGCTTGCTGATTATACTTGAAGCAATGGCGGCATTTTTTCTTTCTTTTGAAAAAAAGAAGCCGAGGATTGCCGAGGTGGTTGTAATCAGCGCTTTGTGTGCATTCGGAGTTGCCGGTCGCGCCGCTTTTGCGGCAACACCGCAGTTTAAGCCCGTTGCGGCGCTTGTAATCGTTTCGGGAATGTGTCTGGGGGGAGAAACGGGATTTCTCATCGGAGCGGTTACGGCATTTGTTTCAAATTTCATATTCGGGCAGGGAGTATGGACTCCGTGGCAGATGTTTGGCTTTGGTGCGATAGGACTGATTGCCGGAACAGCTTCACGGTTTAATATAATACCGTATTCAAAAAAGGCTGTGACCGTTTTCGGATTTCTTCTGGTTTTGTTGATTTACGGCCCTTTGCTGAATTTGTCCTATCTCATGACGGGAACTGAGGAAACGAGCCTAAAGCTGTTTTTTTACTATTGTCTTTTGGGACTGCCGTTTGATTTGATTCATGCGGTATCGACGGCCTTTTTTCTTTGGTTTGGTGCTGGGGAAATGACTGAAAAGCTTAAACGTATCAAGCTTAAATACGGTATTTTTGAATAAAGTCATAAATAATGAAATAAAATATAACAAGTAATACGGCAATTTGAATCCAAAATTTATTTATTTTGGTTAAATTGCAAATATTTTTCATTATCCGCTTGCAAAATCCTCTGATATAATGTAAAATGAGTTAAGCAATATAGTTTTAAAAAATGACAATATATTTTGGTTGAAAATAACAGGAGGTTAATTTTTATGTGTGGTATAGTGGGATATATAGGAGCAAAACAAGCAGCTCCGATATTGCTTGCAGGACTTGCAAGGCTTGAATACAGAGGATATGATTCCGCAGGAATTGCAGTGCAGGATAACGGAGAGGTTTCGATTGCAAAGGCGGTCGGTAAGCTGGAAAATCTTTCAAAAAAGGTAGACGGCGGGAAAAAGCTTGCCGGCACCTTGGGTATAGGTCATACAAGATGGGCAACGCACGGCAAGGCAACCGAGATAAACGCACACCCTCATTACAGCAAGCGTTTTGTTATAGTTCATAACGGAATTATTGAAAATGAGGAAGCTTTAAGAAAGCTGTATCTTAAAAACGTAAGCTTTTACAGCGATACCGATACGGAGGTCATTGCACATCTGCTTCAAAAATTCACGGAAAACGGAGAAACTGCTCCGGTTGCGATTCAGCACCTTATTTCGGAGCTGGAGGGTTCGTATGCTCTTGCAATAATTGATAAGGAAAATCCTGAGGTTCTTTATGCGGTGAAAAATAAATCTCCGCTTCTTGTCGGAATCGGAAAAGGGTTTAACATGATCGGCAGCGACGCAATGTCAATGATCGGTGAAACAAAGCAGTGCTGTGTGATAAACGATAAGGAATATGCTGTACTTACAAGAAATTCAATAGAAATATACACAGGCTACGGCAAAAAAATCGAACGTGCTCCATATACCGTTGAGCTTGACGCGTCGGATACCGAAAAGGGTGCATATCCGCATTATATGTTAAAGGAAATCGAGGAACAGCCTGCCGTTATCAGACGTATCCTGAAAGAATATTCAAATAAGGACGGGGAGCTTCGTATTGATTCCAAAATTCTTTCCGACGTCAGATCATGCGACAAAATTTATATTATTGCCTGCGGAACAAGCTATCATGCCGGTATTGTGGGAAAGCAATTTCTTGAAAAAATCGCAGGTATCCCGACAGAAGCGTGCATTGCAAGCGAATTTGTCTATAATACACCGCTGCTCACAAAGAAGCCTATGTTTATATTTATCTCACAGAGCGGAGAAACGGCAGACTGCCGTGCGGTGCTTGTTAAGGTAAAGGAAATGGGCTTTAAAAGTTTGACGATAACAAACGTACCGGGGTCAACGCTTTCACGTGAATCGGATCATACGCTTCACCTTTACGCAGGCCCGGAAATTGCGGTTGCTTCCACAAAGGCATATACTGCGCAGGTTGCGGTTCTGGCAATTCTTGCGGCACAACTCAATAATTCGATTGATATTAATCTGAATTATGAATTATCAAAGGTTTCAAATGCAATGGAGGCTATCTGTGATGAAAGAGATAAGCTTGCACTTCTTGCCGAGGATTATCTGAAGGATCAGCGAAGCTGCTTTTATATCGGCAGAGGTATGGACTATTTTGTGTGTCTTGAGGCTTCCTTAAAGCTTAAGGAAATATCCTATATTCAGACAGAGGGATTTGCGGCAGGCGAGCTTAAGCATGGTACGATTGCCCTTATTGAAAATAACACTCCGGTAATTGCGGTAATTTCACAGGAAAATATCAACCTTAATACCAGAAGCAATATCAAGGAGGTTAAATCAAGGGGAGCGCACGTTCTCACTATTTCGACAAAGGCTCAAAGCGCACAAAAGGATCAGATTATCTTAAACGATGTTCATGAGCTGCTTTCACCGCTTGTTACGGTGGTACCGGCGCAGTATCTGGCATATTATGCGGCGCTGCAAAAGGGCTGCGATATAGATAAGCCGAGAAATCTGGCAAAGTCCGTTACGGTTGAATAATTGCACGGAATATTATATAAACGAATAAAACCCGTCATAGGCGACGGGTTTTATTCGTTTGCGTTTAGCAGGATTTATCATTACAGCAATGAATTGCTGCTTCAAGTGCAAAAACAATATTATAGCCACATTCCTCCCAGTTAACCTTTTTGGCTGCGTCACATAAACAGTCATAAGCGTATTTTGCTATTTTGACTGCTGCAATCCAGCCTCCGAATACCGCTTGCCCGAGCAGCTGCTTCTCCTCAAAAATATTTTTAAAATATGCGTCTGTATCGCCGTCGGATTACATTGCGCGAAGCAGAATAAAGCTGTTTTTATCAACCTTTTGCAACGGCGAAAAGAATATAACGGACGCTGCGTTTTCGTGCGGTTTTAATTCGTCAAGCGGATTTTATAAAGCATTTCACAGAATATGCGGTTGCGCACCGTCGGAGCTTTTACGCTAAAAGGCGGTATAAAACCGCCTTTTTACCGAATTTGATATTAAAATATATAGCTGCAAAAAAGCGTTTATCATTGCTTTTCAGCTTCCTTTTTCAGTTCTTTTTCAATTTCCTTTTCAACTTCTTTTTCAACAGCCTTTTCAATTTCATTTTTGATTTCCGCTTTGATTTTATCCTTTTCGGTATCGATAAACATAAACAAAAATGCAAGAACCAGACCGCCGAAAGCGAAAATGCAGCTTTTTTGCATATATCGGTTGGTTATAAGAGTGCCGATTGCCGCACCGGCAAGAAAAGTAACAATTATAAAATAGTATTGCCTGCATTTTGATACAAGCTTTCTGCTTTTTGTTTTTGCTGCGCTGTAGAGCGTTTCGGTTGCGATTCTGAGATTGCCGGTACACATGGTTGTAGCAAGTGCGTGACCGTGTACTTTTCTGAAGGTTTGCGCCTGAAGCGCACAGACAAACGAAACAAGTATATTTGCCGCCATATTTGATTTTAAAAAGGTAACTGCCAAAAGAGCCGCCGCTTCTATCGCAACAACAATCTGCCGCCAGTGCAATTTTGATTTTCCTTTGAATTTGTCCTTTATGAATGAAGAAATTAGTACACCTACGGCAAAGGTCAGCACAGGCATGAGATAAAACAAAGCGCCTTTGAAATCTCCGTCGGCTATATGAAGTCCCAACAGGACAACATTTCCGGTTTGGGCATTTGCGAATACCTTGCCTCTTGAAAGGTATGTGTAAGCGTCGAGAAAACCTCCGATGAGAGTCAGTAAACCTCCGAGCAGATAGCTTTCCGACATCTGTCTGGTCATTTTCAGCATTTATAATCTTTCCTTTACAAATGTTATACGTTAATATTTTAACATGAATTTAGCCGTATGGCAATAGGTTTTATTGAAACAGCGGAAATTTTACATATATATTAAAAATGACAGCGGTTTTTTCGCACGGTTTGTTGAAATCGGCAATGGAAATGCCGATGAGGATGTATTTTGTAAGAGTGGCAAGCAGTTGACAAAAGCTTTTGCGGATGTTATAATATTTAGGTAAAAATTGCGCTAAGGGAGAGAATGTTATGATAACGAAAAGCTTTAAAAAGGCAGTTGCCTGCGTGATAGCGGCGGTTTATGCTCTGTCATATGTGACGGTTTTGGCGGATAAATCGGATATTGACGTATTGACGGCACTGCAAGCAACAGCAAAATATGTATATGAAAACGTGAGCGAGCCGCAAAACGGAAGTATAGGCGGAGAATGGGCGGTGATAGGCTTGGAGAGGAGCGCAGAAAGTATTCCGGGAGAATACTTTGACGGATACTTCAAAAGGCTTATGGATAAGTTAGAGGAGTGCGGAGGAATTCTGCATGAAAAAAAATATACGGAGTATTCCAGAACTGCGCTTGCGGTTGCGGCGATTGGCGGAGATCCGTCAAATGCCGGGGGGTATAATTTACTGCTTCCTCTTGCCGATTACGAAAAAACCGTTTGGCAGGGTGTGAACGGCGCAATATGGGCTCTTATTGCATTTGATTCAAGAAATTACGATATTCCCGACAATCATACAGGGGCGGTAAAAACAACTCGTGAGATGCTAATCGACAAAATACTCGATATGCAAAATCCGGACGGCGGTTTTTCTCTGACGGAAAACGGAGAATCCGATCCGGACGTGACAGCTATGTCGCTGACCGCTCTTGCACCGTACAAGGAGGTAAAGAATATATCGGAGAATATAGAAAAGGGTCTTGCGGCTTTGTCTTTTATGCAGAGTGAGAACGGCGGATTTATAAGCGGAGGAAAGGAAAACTGCGAAAGCACGGCTCAGGTGCTTATCGCACTTTCAACACTCGGCATTTCCGCCGGGGACGAACGCTTTGCAAAAAACGGAAACAGCGCATACGACGCATTGATGTCGTTTTATGCGGACGGGGGATTTAAGCACACAAGAGAGGATAACGAGGTTAATCAGATGTCAACTGAGCAGGCTTTGTGTGCTCTTGATTCATATTACAGATTTTTGAACGGAAAAAATCCGATTTACAATATGACCGACAGAATCGGCACAAGTCTTATTCCCGGAAAGTCCGAAGATAATATATCCGACAGCAGCGTAAAAAAGAGGGTAGTTATTTTTGAAGGCAAGACCTTTGATGATATTTCCGGATCAAAGAGCAAACGGGCAATCGAAGCGCTTGCCGAAAGAGGTATCATATCGGGAAAAACCGAAAACGAATTTAACCCGTCCGATAAAATGACAAGAGCGGAATTTGCGGCAATATCGGTGCGTGCGCTCGGAATCGGTCAGTCGGAAAAGGATTGCTTCCGAGACGTCTTGCGCTCTGATTGGTTCTGCGGTTATATCGGAGCGGCTTTTGACTTAGGAATTGTAAACGGAGTAACCGAAACGGAATTTAATCCGCAGGGTACGATTACACGCACCGAAGCACTAACAATGCTTGCAAGAGCCGCAAGGCTGTGCGGACTCGAATTTCCCGAATCGGTAAGCGAAGCAAGAGATTTACTGGCGGTTTATTACGATTATGCCGAATTGCCGGAATGGGCGCAGCTTCCGGCGGCTATGTGCGTAAAATATAAAATTTTGGATTGCGGGGAACAGGAAATAAAGCCGTATGAGGAAATCACAAGAGAAGAAATAGCGCAGATGATTTACAATATGCTTTTTGCCTGCAAACTAATTTAATCATAAAAAACATAACAAATTTATTTGTATTTTGTATTAACTTTGTGTATACTGTAAAATATAAGTAAAAAAGCGGTTAAGAAACGGTAAAAATCATTGACTTTACCTCTTTTTGAATATATAATTATTATATAATTGCGGTAGAATTTTTTTTATCGCTTGTCTGAAGGGAGATACGGTTATAATGATGAGAAAAACCAAAATAGTATGTACAATAGGACCGTCAAGCAATAATGAGGAAACCTTTGAAGCAATGTGCAAGGCAGGCTTGAATGTTGCAAGACTGAATTTTTCACACGGGACGCACGAGGAGCATAGAAGAACAATCGAAATTATAAAAAAGGTGAGAGAGAAGCTCGGACTTCCGATTGCCATGATGCTTGACACAAAGGGCCCGGAATACCGTATCAAGACCTTTCGCAATAATTCCGTTACGGTTGCTGACGGAGATGAATTTACCTTTACAACCGAGGATATTGAGGGAGATAAAACGAGAGTATCGGTAAATTACGACGGTCTTGCAAAGGATCTGTCGGTCGGTGACAAGGTGCTTGTCAACAACGGACTGGTCAGCTTTGAGGTTACGGAAATAAAGGGAAAAGATGTGGTATGCAAGGTGCTTATAGGCGGAGAGCTTTCAAACAGAAAAAGCATGAGCTTTCCAAACAAGCATATGCACAAGATATATCTGAGCGAGGACGATAAAAAGGATATATTTTTCGGAATAGAGCACGGGGTTGATTATATTGCGGCTTCCTTTGTTTCATCAAAGGAGGACTTGCTTTCGATAAAGAAATTTCTTGCGGATAACGGCGGAAACGATATTGACGTTATAGCAAAAATCGAAAACCGTGCAGGGATAGACAACATTGAAGAAATCTGCAAGGAATGTGAGGGAATAATGATTGCAAGAGGCGACCTCGGAGTGGAGGTGCCGTTTGCGGAGCTCCCGGCAATACAGAAATATCTGATAACCAAATGCAGACTTTTGGGAAAACGCGTCATTACGGCAACCGAAATGCTTGAATCCATGATTCACAATCCGCGTCCGACAAGAGCGGAAATTTCCGACGTTGCAAATGCGGTATATGACGGAACGAGCGCAGTAATGCTGTCGGGCGAATCCGCCGCAGGAAAATATCCCGTTACTACTGTAAGAATAATGTCCGAGATAGTAAAGGAAACGGAATCGCATATACACTATGAAACACGCTTCAGAACTTATGACTTTAAAATCAAAAATCAGGTTGACGCAATTTCTCATGCAACCTGCGGTATGGCGATAGATATAGGAGCAAAGGCAATAGTGGTTACGTCAATGTCGGGCATGACGGTCAGAATGGTATCGAGATTCCGTGCGCCTACCGACATTTTAGGTATGGCGACAAACAAGAGAGTATGGTACAAGCTTGCGCTTTCATGGGGAGTGAAGCCTGTTTTAAGCGAGGAATTTAATTCTACCGATGTACTTTTCTATCATGCGGCAAGGGCGGCAAAGGAAAACTTCGACCTTAAAAAGGGAGATACGGTTGTTATTACCGGCGGAATGATTAACGGAAAATCCGGAAACACCAACATGATTAAGGTTGAAACAATATAAATGTGAACAATTAAAATACGGATACGGTTGTATGCCGCCAGATTCGGCAGAACGGCTGCGTCCGTGTTTTTTTGCGTTTGTATTTAACTTTGAGGCAATATTGATAATTAATGCCGATTATATTAACAAATAAAAAACAATAGTAAAAAACACTTTAAATTTTAAAAAAAATGTGATAAGATAAACTCGTAAGCTTTGTAAAAGGAGGTGTAACACATGAGCGTTAAAAGAATAATTACTATTTGTCTTATGATAATGCTTTTGCCAATGAATACTTTGGCACAGGACGGAAAATCTGCGGAGGATTTTTATGCCGAGGTTTTGGCTGAGGAAAACAAAACCGGGACAAATCTCTATATAACAAGAAGCGAATTTGTATCGTTATTGATGAAAAAGCTCGGTTACACCAGGGATATATATATTTGCTCCTTTTACGATATACGCGACGCAGACTGGAATTATACATATATAGCAAATGCTGAACACAGGCAAATCGCTTTGGGAAACCCCGAGGGGGGATTTATGCCGGGCGCAATGCTGACAGTAAGCGAGGCAATAACGTTTGTTTCAAGGGCGTACAAGGTCAACTCATATTTCGGCACGGAGCATAATATGGGAGAAATATTATCGGACGAATGTCCGGATTACTCAATTGATTATATTAAATATGCGGTTGCAAACGGACTGTACCCTGAGGAAAACGGAGCCGCTATATCGCCGAAAGCACCGATAAAAGCGGAACAGGCAATAAAGCTTGTTTCGGAATATGAGAAAAAAGCAGGCAAGGGCGATGAAAATATAAGCTTTGTGTATGGTTATCCGAAGCTGTCGGAAACGGGCAGAGAATCCTCCGTAAGTGTTAAGATTAAAACAAATAAGCCGTGCAGAATATATGCGAAAGCTATGCTGTCGGAAAAGACCAACAGCGCATATATTCCTGAGAGAACGGAGCTTACAGACCTTTTGACGGAGATAAAGAGCGCAAATGAAGAAATAACCGTTGAAATACCGGTAGGCGAGAAGAAAGAGTATAATATATATTTGTATGCCGTTGACGAAAAAGGTGCGGTCAGCAGAGTACATTCTATAATGAACGCAGCGCCGCTGCCGTTTTCGGATGGGAGCGGAACGCCCGGCGATCCGTACAGAATTTATACAAAATATCAGCTTGAACATATAAGGAATTATACGGATAAGTGCTTTTTGCTGTGCGATAATATTGAATACAACGGAGTATGGACGCCGATAGGCATTTCACTTGAACAGGACGATATGTTTTCGGGAGTTTTTGACGGCGGCGGTCACAGCATAACGGGAATAACAGTAAACGGCGGCGAATACGGCGGAATATTTGCGGCTTTGAACGGCGGTTCGGTTAAAAATCTGTCGGTATCGGCTAATGTAAGCAGTGAGAGCTATGCCGGAATCATTGCAGGAGAATCAAAGGGCGGAACTATAGAAAACTGCACTGTGACAGGAATTGTTTCCGCAGATAAAAATATTGCCGGGGGAATAGCAGGCAAAAATGACGGAGTAATTAAAAATTGTCTGTCCGCCGCATATGCGGTGACATCAACGGCATATTCGGGCGGTATATCCGGCTACAATTCGGGAACTGTCAGCGATTGTATTTCGGCAGTGACCTCAGTATATTCCGATTTGTATTCTTCGTCCGTTTCGGGAATCAATATCGGCGGAACAATAAAAAACTGCGTCGGAGCTTCGATAGAAGCGGAGGACACACTTACAAAAAACAGCGGAAGAATATCGACTAACCGTGACGGAGGTATTTGCGAAAATAATTATGTGTATGATGAAATGCTGTCGGGAAGCGAGATTTACAGAGATAAAAACGGTCAGGACGGAGATGAAATATCGTGGGAGGATATGACCTCGTACGGGTTTTATGAGAAAACTCTCAAGTGGAGCTTTGGAAGAACATGGGTTTTTGATGAATGTTTTGCTCTGCCGATACCGAAAGCTGCCGGAAAACCAAAAATACAGGAGGGTATTACGGTATATGCTCCAAAAGCAATATCAAACGAACAAGAACTTATAAGCATACAAAACAATTTAAGCGGACATTATTATCTGAAAAACGATATAACGCTGACGGCTTCAAACAGCTGGAATCCGATAGGACTGACAAGCGGCAGTGCCGACTACGAAAACGGCTTCAGAGGAACTCTTGACGGAAAAGGACATACTGTCAGAAATATGAAAATAGAATACAGCGCTTCTGTTTCACAGTACGGTCTGTTCGGAACGCTTTACGGTGCCTCGGTGAGAAATTTGAGAGTTGAAAACGCATACATAGAGGGTCACAGCTATGTAGGCATTCTTGCCGGTGCGAATTACGGAACAATAACCTCATGTACCGCCTCGGGAACGATTAAAGCATATCAGTATGACAGAGAAACGCTTGCAGGCGGAATCTGCGCCATGAATTATACCAATATATACAGTTCAAAATGCACCGCCGATATTACAATCAATGCATTATCGGCAACGGCAGGAGGTATAACCGCTCAGAATGAGGGATTCATAAACGGATGCAGCTATGATTCAAGGCTCAGCGCAATAACAGACAGAGAAAATTCAAATGCGGTTCTGGGAGGAATATGCGGAATAAACTATTCGGGTATGATATATAATTCGTTCGGCGGAAGAACGATAAGCTCAACCGCTGCGGTTACCTATGCCGGAGGAATTGCCGGAATACTGAACGGCGGAGAAATATATAAATGCTCGTCTTACGGAAATATGACAACAGCACCGGAAAATGCAGTCAATTCGGGAGTGTATGCCGGCGGAATATGCGGCACGGCAAACGGCGGTCTTATTATGAACTCTTTGAGCCAGTATTCTCAATCGGCAAAATCGCAGAAAAGCTATATCGGCGGAATTGTGGGATACGGAGAGGGCGCAAGCGTTCAAAACGTGTATACTCTCGGTGAAATAAGCCAAAAAGCAGTGGATTACAGTCAAAACGATCTGATTTTTGCCGGCGGCATAGCAGGAAAAAATACCGACGGAAATATTTCGGGAGCGGTTGTCATAAGTCCTTATATTATAACCGACGGATATTTGGGCGAGGTTTGCGCAGCGTCGGAGGGCGGATATGTGGATAATAATTATTATTTGGAGAAAATATTCGTTTCCGGCAACAGAGCCGATGACGCCGTGAGCGGAAATGCGCAGTCTGCCGATAATCTTTTAAAAGCGGATTTTTATATTGCCCCGGTTTCAGATGGCGGTTTGCTCGGCTGGATGGGAAGCGGCGAGGGTGAGCCTGTATGGGTTTATTCGGAAAAGCTTGCATATCCGCTGCCGGTACTGTACGGAGTAGATAATCAAAATGTGTTTACGCTGCCGAGAGGAATCAAAAAATAAAAATTTTGTTAAAATTTGGGTAAAGGTATGTTCAAATGCAATAAAGTGTGATATAATTATATTTGATTGCGAATTTTTCAGGCATCTATGGCAGTTATATTATAAAAAAACAGGCGGTGGAATTGTGTTAAAAAGTATGACCGGTTACGGCAGAAACGAAGCCGTAATAAACGGAAAAAAGATAACGTGTGAAATTAAATCCGTAAATCACAGATATTCGGACTATTCAGTGAGAGTGCCGAGATATTACGGATTTATGGAGGATCGTGTAAGAACATATATTTCAGGATATATTTCACGCGGCAAGGTGGACGTATATGTTGCGGTTGAATCCTATGATGAAGCGGATAAGGAAATCAGACTGAACGCAGGTCTTGCGGGCAGCTATATAAATGCACTGCGTGAGCTTTGCAATAAGTTTGGATTAAAGGACGATATATCGGTATCAAGCGTTGCACGGTACTCCGAAATCTTCAAAGCGGAAAAGCTTGAAGAGGACGAGGAAGAGCTTTGGAATATGGTTTTGACGGTTATGGAGCCTATGGTGAAGCAGTTTGTTTCGATGCGTGAACGCGAGGGCGAGCGGATAGAAAAGGATTTGTGCGCAAGGGTGGAATACATGAGAACTCTTGCCGCAAAAATCGAAGAAAGATCTCCCGAAACGGTTAACGAATACAAGGATAAGCTGTATCAAAAAATTAAAGAGGTTCTGGGCGACAGAACAATCGACGAGGCGAGAGTGCTTACAGAGGTTGCGATTTTTGCGGATAGAGTTGCCGTTAATGAGGAAACCGTCAGACTTGAAAGCCATTTTAAGGAGTTTTACGAAATCATCTCAAAAAATGAGCCGGCAGGAAGAAAGCTTGATTTTCTGATTCAGGAAATTAACCGAGAGGTAAATACCACGGGTTCTAAGTGCAACGATATTGAAATATCAAAGTTGGTTGTTGAGCTGAAGGGCGAAATCGAAAAGCTGAGAGAACAGGTGCAGAACATTGAATAATGATTGATACAGAATATGTTCCTGTAGTAAGAAATGAAGTTCTGAGCCGAAATGCTTATAAAAGCCGATAGCTTCTGCATGATTATATTGCAGAAGCCTCGGCTTTTTTGTATAAAAAGCACACGTTATCAAAATTTTAAAATGCGCACCGTCGGCAAAAAAGCCGTCGGTGCGCACAGATACGCAATTAAAGTTTATCAGCCGATTAAGCCGTTGAGGAAATCAACAGCCGTTTTAATATCAGCTTCGGGATTATCTCCTACTTCACGCTCGATTGTGAGGAAGCCCTTAAAGCCTATATCGTCAAGCGCTGCGAGATACTTTTTGAAATCAACGCTTCCGGTACCGAGAGGAACTTCTTCAAAATACTTAACGCCGAAGTAGTTTTCGGGAATCGGATGGACGGTCTGATAAATAAACTCGGGATTTGATTCTCTGAGCTTTATTCCGTCTTTTGCATGAGTATGTACTATGTAATCTTTAAGATTGTAAACAGCACCTACGGGGTCGTCGCCGGTTACCATTGCAAGGTTAGCCGGGTCAAGGTTTACCGCAACGCCTTTTGAACCGAGCGTGTCAAGAAAGTTCTTAAGAACAAGCGAGGTTTCAGGGCCTGTTTCGATTGCAAAGTGTGAACCCATGCTGTCGGCATAACGGCATAGCTCTCCGCAGGCGTCCTGCATGATCTTGAATCTCGGGTGCGACGGATCTGACGGTACACAGCCGATATGAGTTGTTACGACATCACACTCAAGCTCCTTTGCAAGCTCCATGATGATTTTTGATTTTTCTATAAGCTGAGGATTTAGCTCCGGATTTGTGAAGCCCTTTCCGAGGTCACCGCAGATTGCCGAAAATACAAGTCCGTTGTCCTTAACGCGCTTTAACAAATCCTTTCTTCTTTCCTTTGAAAGATTTTCGGGTGCGTTGACGCCGCTTGTCGAATACATCTGTATTCCCTTTGCACCCAATTGAGCAGCCTTTTCGATAGCTTCGTTTGTTTCATAGTTGTGAAGCGAATCGATCATAATTCCGATAGGAAATTTATACATTTAAAACACTCCTTTGTCTTTTTTACTTCGGGTAGTTGTAAAATTTAATTTTTACAATTACCCGATTTTTTTTATGCGCCGTAAATTACGGCAGCATACTTTCAGTATTTAATCCTATGATATAACAAGCCGGTTAAATAGTCAATCCATAAAATTGCGATATAATAACATTATTTTGCGGAGGAGAAAGATATAAAGAAATTTATTGTCCGGGGGGAGAAATTTATGTAAAGATCTTCTTATTTTTTTGTTTAAATCCGGTCAAAAACACCAAAATATAAAGTGTAAACAATAAATGCGGCAAACAGCGCAGAGAGAAAAATATCTGTTCATATGTTGTTCACAATTTGTTCTTTTTATCGATACAGAGTACTCATTTGTTGCCCGATTGACTAAAAATATGGCTTTAATTTTGGCAATATGGTATCATGATTTTGTAATATTTTACAGATAATAAACAAATTGTTTAAATATAACCGGCAGAAAATAATATTTACATACGGGAAATAAACCGGAGTGATTTGCTGACGCTGACTTGCTTGGTGAGTACAAAGAAACAGGAGGATGCATATGTATAAAATTGTTATAGCTGACGATGACACAAATTTTTTGAAGCAGTTTGAAAGAGCCACGGACTGGGAAAAGTACGATATGGAAATAGTGGGAAGATTTGATGACGGTGCGCAGATTATAGAATATATAAAGAAAAATTCCGTGGACGGTATAATCACGGATATTGCAATGCCCGAGGTTAACGGCGTTGAGGTGGCAAGGTATGTGTATGAAAACAACCCGAATATTAAGGTTATGTTTTTCAGCGCATTCAAAAGCTTCAAGTATGCAACCGAAGCTCTCGATTACGGAGTTATCGGTTATATTCCGAAGCCTATTTCGGTTGATACGCTGTATAAAAATCTTGACAAGCTGGAGAAAATTCTCAAAAAGAAATACTCTGCAAATTTTATGAACGATACGCTTGTGAAAAAAAGAATAAATTTTATCGTTGAATTTTTACGGGGCAGAGAAACTCATGAAACTGTAACAATAAAGCTGTTTGACGGCGTAAACGTGCCGTACAGAAGTCTGTACATGAAATGTGCCGTAGTAACCTTTACAATATCCGATTAAAAGGTCTTTTTACGAAGCAATCGAAAGAATTGTGTGCAATGAGGACGATGATGTTATATGTATTCCGTTCAATATAGCGGAGGGGGATATAACCGTCTGCATAATTTCAAAGAACGGCAATGCAAATCTTAATGCGTGCATAGGTGAAATAAAAACTAAAATATACGATATGTTTTCGGTGGCTGTTTCGGTTAACGGATATGAGATAACAAAGTCGGTTCAGGATATGAGGAAAGCAATTCACGATAACAAAACCGAATATCTTACAACAATAAATCACATGATTGCAAGCAAAATGAACGATTATGATATTGAAAGCTACAAGGCGAAAATAAAGACATACATTGAACAAAACTGTATGCGCGATCTTTCAAGAGATGAGGTTGCGGAGCAAATGCATATGAACATCACGGCTTTCAGCAGATTTTTCAAAGAAAATTTTGACGAGAAGTTCATAGATTATGTGAACCGTGTAAAGGTTGAAAAGGCTAAGGAAATGATAATTAAGGATAACGGCTGCAATGTTATAGATCTTTATAAAAGCGTCGGATATAAAAGCAAGACCCATTTTTACAAGATATTCAAATACTACACCGGCAAAACGCCTTTGGAATATAAAAAAGAGGTACTGCTGATGAAAAATTATCAAAACAGATAATGTACGGTTATGATTGAATTTGCCGCTGTACGGCGGCGGAACGGAGGATTAACATGAACATCAAGACAATGATTAATCTGACCAAAAATGCGGTATGGAGCGGCATTTTTGCAAAATTCAGAAAAACAATTATAGTTTTTTTCATGATACCGGTAGTTGTTTTTACCGTTATTCTTGCAGGAGTGTATAAGGGGAAAATCAGAAATGAAATCAAAAACAACGCAGACAGCGCCTTTATGCAAACCTCTATGAGGATTGAAGAAATTTTCGGAAGGATAAATGATGCGCACGATAAGCTTTCAGACGATCAGTATATACAAAGAATACTGACCTCGGATATTGACAGTCTGGGAGGAATAGAAGCGCCGTACATAGGAAGCAATGCAAATGCGAGCATCGATGAAGCTGCAAGATCAATTTCGTGCCTTAAAAGCATAGGAATCTACAGCGAGTTTAACAGCTATCTTATATCAAGCATGGAAAGCGGATATATAGACGATGTGTCACCGGAATGGTACAAGTATTACAGGCAAAACGGCAGACGAGAGGTTGTATATACAAGCGGTAACAGTATATACGTCTGCCACGGTATAAGCATTGAAAAAAATCCGGTAGGACTTGCGGTTTTTGAAATTGACAAGGAGCTGCTCAAAACGGCGCTGAGGCTTGACAGTTACAGAATAGATATAGGCATAGTGCTTGAAAATATAGACGGAATCAGTATTTTTAAGTACGGAAGCACAGATGACATCTACAAATCCGACAGGATATACAAGCTAAGAAACGAAACTCTTAAAATGACCTTTGCAGAGGGAAGAAGCAATATGGAGGAGGTTAACAAAACGGTTATATTATACGCTCTGTTATATCTTGCCGCAGGTGCTTTTGTCGTGTATCTGCTGTCATTTTTATGCTCGGTGTATCTGTATGAAAGCTTGTCTAACATACTTGCAAAGGTGGAGCTTGTTGACAAGGAATGTGAGGGACAGAGCAATGTTAAGAGCATGAACGTGAATGTTCTGGCAAACGTAAGCACAACCGAAAATATTGAGGAAAAGCTTGCGGAGGGGCTGAACGCACTTCAGCAGGCACAGCTTTCGGCACTGCAAATGCAGATAAATCCTCACTTTGTATTTAACGTTTTGAATTATGCAAATTCGGTGATTTTTGAAATAACCAAGTGCAACAATGACGCAATGAGAATTATAGTTCTTCTTTGCGACATTCTCGATTATGCTATGGACGAACCGAAATATACGGCTACAATCGAACAGGAGCTTGAAATTGCCGAAAAATATGTAGAGATTGAAAGACTTAAAACCGGTATTGATTTTGAAACGGTTTTTGATGTGGACGGCAGTCTGCTGCAGCACAGCTGTTTAAAGCTGTTCTTGCAGCCGATAATAGAAAATGCCGTTATGCACGGAATCAAGCGTGCAAGAGAAAGGGACGGTAAAATCGTTGTAAAGGTTCATAAAAACAGAGAATTTATTGAATTTTCGGTTGCGGATAACGGCAAGGGCATGACGAGCGAAAAGCTCAGAGAGGTTGAAAGGCTTTTAAAAGCTCCGTTTGAGGATTATTCACGGTGTATAGGAATGAGAAACATAAATCAGAGAATCAAGCTGTTTTACGGAAAAGAGTATGGTTTGAAGATCACCTCCGATGTAAACGGAACAACGGTGGTTATAGATATACCCGCAGATGATTAAAGCTTTGCGGTTATCCGATTAAAAAACTATGGAAGGAGCAGCAAGCGTTATGTATTTAAGATTACTGAAAAACGGAGCGGAGGGAATCCTTGAGCCGTTCTATGACGGCGGAGAAGCTTACAGAGATTATCACAAGTACATGACTCTCGGAAACTATGAAACAAATCCTCAAAATTCCGCAGAGCAGACATGGTGTGAAGCAAAATTCAAAATCCTGCCACGAAGTGTTACAACGGCGGTGAGAGAATGTGATTTTAATGCCGGGAGGTTCGATGAAATTTACATAAGCGGAAAAATTCCGGCAGATGTAAACGTGTGCGTCTATATAAACGGCGAAAAGGTCATAGATGAGAGGGGAAAAGGAAACACTGCCGAATACAGCGGAGCGATAGTCTCCGGTGATTTCAAAACGATAGCTTTTGAGTTTCGGAACAATGGCAGCGGACTTGAATATGCGCTTGTTTCACATATCGGATTAAGGGACACTAAATATATAAGTCAAGCCGATATTTACGGTGAAAACACTGCGTCCGACTGGGAGGGTTGTTTTGAAGAAAATCCCAAAATCGAACTGTTTACGCACTTTTTTGCCGACAGCGGCGACGCTTTAAGAAGAAAAATGCAGAGTGATTTTTTCAAAGCCGACTATGAAAAAACAAAGGCGGACTGCATGGGGTATATGAATACTGTACCCGAGAAAATGATTTCGCGCACGCTTGACGTCGGCAGCAGGTGTCTTTATATAGGAGCTTCAACCTTAGCTTTTGTAGGATATATAGAAAAGGATCTTGAAATGCTGAAAACGGCGGCAAGATATACGCTGTCAATGGCTGCCTGCGAGACATGGTATCAGGAGGATAAGGAGCTTGCCGAGGGCGTTACATGGAACGGTAGAGTCTTTCAGGCGGCATTTGCAAGCTACGGAATCAGCATATTTATGGAGTTCGGCGGCAGTATTTTGACCTGGCACGGAAGAAACTATCTTTATGAAGCGCTTGCAAGAAAGGGTATCGCAAGGCTTGACGCAGATTTTAATATGATGGAATACATATATCACATGAATCAGGGTCTGGCATTTTCGCCGGGGTATGTGTATGCACTGATAACGATGACGGAGAGATTCCCGAGATACAAAAAGAGGATAGACGAAATAGAAGCGGATGTTGACGAAATGCTCAGAAACTGCATAAATCCCGACGGCGGAATGTTTGAGGGCTTGGGGTACTGGGGGTACACGATAGAATCCTATTGCCTTACGGCATACGCACTGGCAAAATACAGAGGAAAAAGCATATTTGAGTACATAAACGGCAGACTTGACAAAACAAGCGATTTTGCATTAATAATGTCGGGAGAAAAGAATATTTTCCGTACCGTGGGAGATACCGGAAGATACGGCTTCGGCAAGCACATTTCAAGCTTCATGTATCATTCGACGCACAATGAGCTGTGGAAAAAGTATTATGAAATGAAAGCAAAACAAAATCCCGAGGGACAGGTGATGGGCGGCTGGTATCTTGCCGGACTGATTTTCGGAGAAGCGTTTGAATATGACTGCTCCGAAAAGGAGGAGGCAGAGCGTTTTGTAAGCTTCCCGGATACAGGCTACACCTATTTAAGACGCAGGAGAGAGGAATTTTTCGCAATATCCGGAAAATCCTTTTCGCACTGTCACCCCGACAAGGGCAGCTTTACCATAGACCTTGACGGAAAGCCGATTCTGATTGACCGGGGAATGTGCGGCTATTCGGATGGAGAGGCAGATATTATATCGGCAAGCGATGCACACAACACGGCAGTGCCGATAAAGGACGGATATTTGCTGTGTCAGAACTCGCAGCACGGCTTTGGCAGCGTGATGAAAAAATGCAGCTATGAAAACGGCGTTCTGGAATGGATTTGCGATAACAATAACGTCTGGGATAAATCGGACGTTAAAAGAAACGTAAGAACGATAACATCAAGAGAACCCTATGTATATGAGATAACCGATGAATTTGAATTTACAAAGCCGCAAAAGGCGGCGTTTATACTCAATATGTATGATGATGAGCATATTAAAGCAGAGCCTGTAAACTGGTCGCCGGAGGAAATAAGGTATGAGCCGTACAGCTGCGATTATGCGAAAAACAAGGTAATGAGATTAATGCTCATATCCGAGGAGAAAACGGAGCTGAAGCTTAATACAAGGGTGACGGTTAAATAGTATCATGTTGCTTATTTCGGATAGAATCCTGAAATACAGATTAATTTTTAAAGGAGTGGTGACTATGAAAAATGAATCATTTTTTGAGAAAGGAGGGAAGAAGAAAACGGCAAAAAAGCTTCTTTTATCAATACTTTCGGCGGCTTTGGCTGTCAGCATATACAGCTGCTGTGCGAAAAACGAATAAACAACCGAGCTTACATGGGTTGTTCCGTATGATGAAATTGCAGGGTTTGATGAGGTTGAAAACAGAATAAACGATATAACAACAAAACGTCTGGGCGTTAAGGTTAATGTAGAATTTTTAAACAGCAATGATTATACGAAAAGAGTGAACGCACTGATTGAAGCCGGGAACGCACCAGATTTATGCTTTACCGGGTACATGGACGATTACCGTGCAAGGGTTAATGACGGCGGACTGCTTGAATTGGGAGAACTGTTGGATTATACTCCCGGGCTTCGGGAAAGCCTGCCCGACTATTTATGGGACGGAGCAAGGGTTAACGGCAAAATTTATGCAGTCCCAAATCAGCAGATTGAAGCAGCGTCAACAGCGCTTGTAATATTAAAGGATTTAGCGGATAAGTACAATTTCGATGTAAGCAAGGTAAGGTCGGTTGGCGATGTTGAGCCTCTTTTGGAAAAGCTGAAGCAAAACGAACCGGACGTTTACCCGGTGAGAATAAACTGGGGACCCGACGGAATGACTTCGGTTGATTCAAACGAATTTCGGGAGATGTCATATGCCGGAGTATACGTTAAAAATGTTGACGGAGAGATAAAGGTTAAAATCGCAACCGAGGACGAACAGCGAAAGGCTGCGGCGCAGAAAATTTATGAATGGTATTCAAAGGGATATATCCGAAAGGATATTGCCATAGCCAACGATACCGAAGGCGAGCTGGCGGACGGAAGATATGCAATGTGGTTTGAAACCTATAAGCCCGGAATCGAAAATCAGCGTAAGCTGCTGACGGGAAATGATGTATATGCCGTTCCGATTTCAAAGCCGTATATGTCGTCTTTGAGCGTTCAAGGAGCGATGACAGGCATTTGCAGTACGTCAAAGCACCCTGTTGAAGCGATTAAGCTTTTGGAGCTTGTCAATACCGAGCCCGATATTTTGAATCTTATTACATACGGTATAGAAAACAAGAACTACAAAAAAATATCGGATAACGTTGCCGAGAGAAGCAATAACATATTTTCATGCCCGACATGGCTGTTTGGAAATCAGTTTATAGTCTGCACGGACAGCGGCGAAAGCGTGGACGTGTGGGAGCAGACAAAGAAAATCAACGATACAGCAATTAAATCTCCTATCACGGGATTTGCGCCCGACACATCTATGCTGACGGGAGAATTTGCAAAGTGCTGGGAGGTTCTCGACAGATACGTTGTTATCTATTCGGGGACAGAAAATCCCAACAAGTATTGGGATAAGCTTGACGAGGAATTAAGAGCCGCAGGGGCGGAAAAAATCAAACGTGAGTTTGAAAAACAAATTAATGAATTTCTTTTGAAAAAACAAAAGTAAGGAGGAAATGATAAATGAATAAAAAAAGATTTTTTCCAGGATTTTTGAGCGCAGCAATGCTTGTATCGGTTATGCCGGTAAGCGTGCTTGCCGAGGGAACGGCAGAGGATAAGTATTTGTATCATGAAACATTTGACGGCGATACATATGATAAGATTTTTGATACGGCGGAGGGCTCTGCATGGACTGCAACAAGAGAAAACGGATATATGAAATATAACTATACAGACGCTTCGGCTGAAAATATCGGCGAGTATTTTATTGATAAGGATTTGGGTATAACGCTTGAAGCGAATAAGTGGTATGAGATTGGTTTTAAGGTACAGTACAATACAACCTTGAAAGGCCTTAAAATATCCATGCCGGTTAAAAATGACAGTAAATCGGACGAAAAATTATATGTTAAAAATGTAAATGGAACTCAGGGATATGCAGGGGCATGGGATCAATGGTTTAAAACAAGTTCGTGGGCAAGAAACGGTAAATGGACTTCTTTGAGAGAGAGGTTTTATACTGACTCACAAGGCAATATTGCCCAATACTTTGTATTTGATGACGGATCATACGGTTGTCTTCCGAATCCGACAAGCAACAAATGTACATGGACGTATCCTGTCGGACAGTCAAAAAAGCTTGGGTTTACGGCAACAAATGTAGGAATTAAATTAGGAGGAGCAGGTGCTGTTGCAAATGCTGACACTGAAGCCGCAGCTACTGGTTATACCGGCGGCAGAGGTATTTTAATTGACGAAATTTATGTTAAAGAGATAAACACAGCACCGACAATAACCTTGAATCTTAACGGACATGGCGATAATTATACGGTTAGTCCGGAGTTCAATACGGTATTAACACTTCCAACACCGACAGCGGACGGCTATTCATTCTTGGGTTGGTACTATAATGAATCATTAAAGACAAAAGCCGAGACAAACGTCAGCTGTTTTGAAGATTCGACCTTCTATGCTAAATGGATAAAGAACTACAAAATCACATTTAACACAGACGGCGGAGATAATATAGCGGATCAGACGGTTGATGAGGGCAGCAAGGTTGTTATGCCGGAGAACCCGACAAAAGAGGGACACCTGTTTGTTGACTGGTACACAGACCCTGAGTTTACAACAGTATTTAACAGGGACACAAAAGTTACAAGCAATATGACCCTCTACGCTAAATGGAGCGCAGATGCGGACAACGTGATAATAAAATTGCACTACGGCGATACAACCGAGGATATAAAGGTTGTAAAGGGCGAAACAAGGCTGCCGAAAAAAGAGGTTGAAAATGCCGGTGCATTTATGGGTTGGTATACCGACGAAAGCCTTACCAACCGCTTTACAAGCGCAACCAAAGAAACTACGGACTTGTATGCAAAGTTTGATACTTCATATTACTATTACGAAGATTTTGAGTATCAGGCAACAGGCGATTTTGACGCAACAACATGGGCAAAAGGAAAAGGCTGGACAAACGAGGTTGTCACTTCCGGCGGAAACAGTGCAATGCAGTATGTAAACCCGGATATATTTCAGAATATAAACGGCAACATATATCTGAAGAATATAACAGCACCGGCGCTTGATCTTGAAAATGGAAGCGAATACAAATTCGGACTCAGACTCAAGGTTGATAAAATGACATCGCATATTGAATTTGCTTTTAAAAATAAAAATCAGATTCTGGCAAAGTTCAATATGCTTCCGGGTGGTACCGTAAGAATTGAAAAAGGAAATGTATATGTGCCTAATGTAAATATTATCAATGTAGGGGATTTTGTTGATGTCAGCGGAATTTTCTCAATTGACAAAACTAATAAGAAAGTTAATTTGACAATGGGCTTTGATTGGGTTAAAGACGGTGTTAGCTATCACGAAGAGCTTGAAAATCCAATATCAATTTCCGATGCAAATCTGACAGCACTTGCAGCATCAACCGATTACACATTTACGGCAGTAAACTTTGCAAATGCTTCAAGCCGTACTGAATCAAAATTTGCTATTGACAACATCTATTTCCAAAAGCTTGCTTCCGATGTAAAGGTAACCTTCAACGCAAATGACGGAACATTCTCGGACGGCGAAGCAACAAAGGTAATAGATTCAAAATCGGGAGTTGTAGAGCTTCCCGAAGAACCGACAAGAAGCGGCTATCATTTTGAAGGTTGGTTCAATGCCGACGGTTCGCAGTTCAATCCGAGAAATGTTTCGGCAGCTTGCGAGGTCAGCGCTAAATGGACAAAGATTTATACAGTAACCTTTGAAACAAACGGCGGAGAGGCTGTTTCTCCGATAGATACCTACACAGGAGAAATCACGCTTCCGACTCCGGTCAAGAACGGCTTCCCGTTCCTCGGCTGGTTTACTGACTCCGAGCTTACAAACAAGTTTGACGGAAAGAACATTACATCAGATATTACCGTTTATGCCAAATGGGCGGTTTATACAGGCTATGAGGACTTTGAAAGCGAAAGCTATGCAGAGGACTTCAACAAGACAACAACTACCGGAGGTTTTGTTTCACAAAGAGTTCAGAAAGATGACGGAAATTGGGTTATGAAATATTCGACCGAAAAGGATAACGATTTCGGCGAAACTATTGTTAATCATGCGTTCAGCGGCTTGAAGTTTAAAGCAGACAGTAACGCATATGAATTCGGATTTAAGCTTGACCCTGCAAAAATAGATACGGTGCTGAACTTTAAGCTTATTACAGAAGCAAGAATTAAGGGAACTCAAACAAATGCAAATAAAACATTGCTGCATATGTTCTTAAATCCGGGACAGAAAAATATAAAGATGTGGGGAAATTTAATCCCGGGAATTAATTACACCGATATTAACGGTCTTGCGGACGTTCGTTTTGTATTGAATTCAGACGATGAAACAATGACTTATACCGTATATATCGACTATGACGATAAAGAGGGAAATCATCAGCAGATTACTTATGAGGGAACATCTGCAAAAATTGATGAAGCCACATACGATTATACGGGTGTAACTTACTTTGAAATAGGCAGTTCTCTCGGAGCAACCGGCGGTACAGCGATTGTCGGAACGGAATTTTACATTGACGATGTTTATTTAAGACCTATCGTAAGAAGCAAGGCAACCTTTAATCCGAACGGCGGTATATTCGAGGATATGACAACAGAACCCAAAACGGTTGAAACAAATGCAAGCGGTCTTATAGACGAAAGCGCAATCCCGGCAGATCCGATTAAAGAAAATTATACATTTGCAGGCTGGTTCACAAACGAAGCTTTGACAGTTCCGTTTGACAACAACTACATTTCAAAGGATACCACAATCTATGCAAGATGGCAGAGCGAGCCGCACGTTGTATCAATTACACCCGATAACGGTTCTGCAAACGTGAGCGTAAGATCCGAAATCCTTGTAAGCTTTGATTCGGAAATGAAAAAAGATACGGTAACAAAGGATAACTTTGTGATAAACAACGGATCGTTCGACATTGATAAGAACGATTACACGGTTGAAGTAATTCTTGACGGTAACAGACACACTGTTGCAAAAATTACTTTCAAAAAAAATCTTGAATTTAACAGAAATTATACCGTTACCGTTAAGAGTGCGATTGCAAATCTTTATTCATCTCTTGCTAAGGACACAACCTCGGCATTTACAACCGCAGGCTTAAAGCTTACGGTAACGGACGCAAGCGTTAAGGACAGCGAGGGAAATGCGGTAACTGATTTGAGCAGCGTTTCGGGCAAGGAGGTTACGGTATCGTTTAAGGTTAACCACAACGGCACAACCGTTTCGGTGCCTTTTACATCTGTTTACAGCTTCAGAAACGGGAATGCATTAAAGAACGCACAGGCTCAAACCGGTGCGACAGCGGAAAATGAGGAAGAAACCGGCGTTTCGGCAACATTGACCGTCCCCGAGGGAGCAACCGCTCTCGATATGATTATGCTTGACGATTTATCAACTCTAAAACCGCTTACGGTTAAGACCGATATTGTTAAGTAACAATGTAAATTATTCTTTCCGTGCGGACGGTGAAAATCCGTCCGTGCGGAGAATAAAAGCTATAATTTATTTGCAGAAAGAGGAGGAATATGCATAATGAAATTGAAAAAAATTATGGCAGGCACTATGGGCGCAATCATGCTTGCTTCGGTTATACCGACAGCGGTTATGGCAGAGGAGGAAGCGGACGAGTATATCTACCGCGAAACCTTCGATAACGACAGCTACGATTCGATTTTTGATACTGCGTCAAGCGCTTCGTGGCAGGGTGCAAGAGTAATGGAGGAAAATAACGGTTATATGAAATATAACTACTCCGACGCAAGCGACGCAGGCGACGGCAAGAATTTTATAGATGCCGATCTCGGAATAAAGCTTGAACCCGACACTTGCTATGAGCTGGGCTTTAAGTTTAAATATAACACTACCTTTGACAATCTGCGCATTTCCATGCCGATAAAAACATCGGCCGGAAAGGAATTGAATTCAAGCGCAACCGCATTCGTTTATACGTATCCGGGCTCTACAAAGGGCAGATGGAACGGAAATGATCAGTGGTTTGAGCTTGATACCTATGCAAGAGATACAAAATGGGCAACCATGAAAATAAGAATGATTACCGATGATAAGGGACGTACCGTTCAGTATTTTACAGACAGAAACGGAACGTCATATTGCTCACCAAATCCAACAAACAATTATGCGTGCTGGGGAAGAACTCTCGGAGGACAGCCCGAAAAGGTATTCATCAGACTGGGAGGAGCGAAAAAGATAGCAAGCGAATCGGTTGAAAGCGGAATAGACAGCTATGAGGGCGGCAGAGGCGTTTTCATTGACGATGTATATGTTAAAAAAATAAATAAAAACCCGACTGTTTATTTTGAAATGAACGGGCACGGCGGTGAAAGCTACTCGGAAACCTCGGAATACAACATGACCTTAAGCGTTCCGACTCCGTCGGAGGACGGCTACGAGTTTATGGGTTGGTACGAGGATGAAGAAATGACCCAAAAGGTTAAAGTATCCGACAATAAAAAAACCTTTTTCAAGGACTGCACAATTTATGCAAAGTGGGCAAAGGCCTGCACTGTAACCTTTGATACCAACGGCGGTGCGTTTAATGACGGCTCAACTCAAAAGAAGGTTAAAACAACCACTGGCACAATAACCATGATTTCGGAAAAGCCGAAAAGAACCGGATATATTTTTGACGGTTGGTTTGATGAGGACGGAAACGAATTTGTTCCGACAGGAATAACCGATAATATGCTGATTAAAGCAAAATGGACAAGACAGTACACAATAACCTTTGATTCACAGGGCGGTACTGCGGTAAGTCCTATAAAGACAACAGAAACCTTTATAGAGCTTCCGAAAGCTCCGACAAAGGTAAGACACGAATTTGACGGCTGGTACACAGACTCCGAATGTACAGTTCCGTTTGACGAAAAGAACATAACGGACGATCTGACGGTATATGCAAAATGGGTTGAAGCTTATGAAATTTCCTTTGAGTCTAACGGCGGAAATGCCGTTGCTCCGATTTATACGGTAAAGGGCTTGCCCGAGGACGAAGAGCTTCCCGAAGCCGAAAAATTCGGCTACAGATTTGACGGTTGGTTCAGCGATGAGGAGCTTAAAGTCCCGTTTGACGGTCACAACGTTACCGGGGATATAAAGGTATATGCCGCATGGACCAAGAAATACATAGTAAGCTTTGAAACAAACGGCGGTAAGGCGATAGATCCGATTTATACCTTAGATGATATCAAAAAGCTTCCGATTTCTTCAAAAACCTACTTTAAATTTGACGGCTGGTATCTTTATGAGGAGCTGACAGAGCCGTTTGACGGAACAGGCATTACAGGCGATATGACCGTTTACGCAAAATGGATTGAGGGCGAATCCGATCCATTCTATCTTGTGGACTTTGAGGACGGACTTCCTCACGGCTTCCAGGCAAGAGGCAAGGACGTTGCAAGCGGATACTGGCAGAGCGAAATAGTAAATGACGGAACAAACAGCTATATGCGCTATTACAGAAATCCCGATATAGGAGTAGCCGACACCTACAGTTCGTTTATAGACAATACCGTTGAGGGACTTGACCTTGACCCGAACGTTGTATATGAGATAGGATATAAGCTTGCATTTAACAAGTCAATGATAAGATTGTCAAAGGTTTTGAATCTCGATATATACGATCAAAGCAATAATGTCGATCTGACGGCAATGCAGCACCAGACTCAGATCAGAAGATATATGCTTGACGGAATAACGATTGATGCCGATTATGATCAAAAGCTGCCGGACGTTGACGGATTTATCGACATAAGACAGGTCGTAAATGCCAAGAAAGGTACAAAGGTTACATACTATTCGTACTATGACGAATACGGCAAGCTTCACGAGGGACAGACAAAGGAAATAGCAATCACAAGCAAGGCAAAGAGCTGGAACGGAAGAATACATTGGTATAATGCAAGATTGTATGATAAGCGTGACTGGCTTAAGGAAAATGAAATCTGGCTTGACGATGTTTATATCAGATCCTATAAGCTTCCGTCAATCAACGGTTATTCGATTGAGGACGGTGCTGCGGACGTTTCGGTAAATCCCGAAATAGATGTATATTTCTCAACAACAATGGATAGAGAAACTCTCGGAACAGGCTGCATCACGATAACGGACGATAAGGGAAACACAATCCCCGAAACCGACTATTCCTTTGCTTCAATGAAAAAGGACGGCAAAACCGTAGGTCAGCTGAGATTTTTAAAGAAGCTTGATTATAACACAAGCTATACACTTGATTTTGACAGAAGCATGACCGATGGAAAATACTATATAGATAAGGATTATTCTCTGAAATTTAAAACCGTTCCGCTGACTGTAGCGGCAGACGCAGAGCTGACCGATGTTTCGGGAAACAAGGTTACCGATCTGAAAGCATACGCGGGACAAAGCGTTACCGCTACCGTAAATATGAGAAACTATGCCGGAAAAGACAGCGAAACCTACTTTGTCGGCATTGCACTTACGGACAGATCTACAGGCAGACAGCTGTTCTTTGATATGGCAAAAGGCGAGGTTGCAAAGGGCGATGCCGAAACAATTATAAAAGCGTCGATTCCGATTCCGGCTGATGTTACTGATACATATAAGGTTAATTATTATCTTATGGACGGAACTGAAACAAGAAATATTCTTTCGGCGCCTGTTGTGTTACCGCAATAAAGCATAAATAATCCGATCGGACTTCAGATTGGGTTTATACCGCCCGGGGCGGCAGAATGGAGATTGACATGGCAAAAGTAATTAAAGAAACAAACACAAAACAAAAAAAGAGAAGAAAAAAGATGGACGGCAATGTAAAGCAGCTCTGGCTGATGTGCTTTCTTCCGCTTGTATATATTGTGATTTTCTGTTATGTTCCGCTTTACGGAATACAGATAGCTTTTAAAAACTACAAGTACAACCTCGGAATATTCGGAAGTAAATGGTGCGGACTGGATAACTTTAAGGTTTTCATAAAATCGGGAGAGCTTGTACGTCTTACGTTCAATACGGTATGGCAGAATGCATTTCAGATTGTAATGGTAATGGCGGCTTCCATTATAATTGCAATACTGCTTTACAATGTCAAGAGCAATAAAAAGGTTAAGGTATTTCAGACGGTGCTGATGACACCGAACTTTATATCGTGGGTTTTGGTCGCATACATGGTATTCGCATTTTTAAGCCCGACAAACGGAACGCTCAATAAGATTATAGAGCATTTCGGCGGCGAAGCGGTCGACTGGTACTCAAAGCCGAAGCCGTGGCCTATAATTCTGATGATTTCAAAGGTCTGGAAAGAGTTCGGTATGGGTTGCATACTTTATTATGCGGCATTGGTTGCGATAGATCCCGGTCTTTTTGAAGCGCTTGAAATAGACGGCGGAGGACGCTGGCACAAGGTAAGACATATCATGCTGCCTGCGCTTGTACCGATTCTATGTATTAAGTTAATTTTTTCTGTAGGCGGATTGTTCAATGCTGATTTTGGACTGTTTTATCAGATTCCGAGAAACGTCGGAGCGCTTTATTCAACCACGGACGTTATTCAGACTTATATTTTCAGAATGATGCGTGTGAACGGCGAAATGGGTATATCCTCGGCAATGGGGCTTTTAATGGGTATTATCGGTTTGGCGCTTACGCTTATAACCAATGCAATCGTTAAAAAGATAGATCCCGAAAGAAGCTTATTCTGATGAAAGGAGATGTTTATAAA
Source organism: uncultured Clostridia bacterium (assembly GCA_934462715.1). Lineage (GTDB taxonomy): Bacteria > Bacillota > Clostridia > UBA1381 > UBA1381 > RGIG1988. The sequence goes on along the minus strand of CAKSIJ010000002.1, from coordinate 69,858 downwards.
TGAAATTAGGTATGAAAAAAAGCAACGCATTGGGACAGGGAATTTTAACCGTAGTTCTTACCCTGCTGTGTCTGGGAATTTTTATTCCTTTCTGGATACTTGTAAGCGTTTCCTTTTCGAGCGAAGCGGATATATCCTATTACGGCTACAGACTGATTCCGAAAAATTTTGATCTTTCGGCATATCAGTACGTATTTAAGCACCCGGCAACAATTCTGAATGCATATAAGGTTACCGCAATATTCTCGACAGCCGGAACAATTCTCTCGGTTGTAATGGTATCACTCTTTGCGTATCCGCTTTCGAGAAGTATATTTAAAATAAGAAACAAGCTTTCAATGTTTATCTATTTTACAACGATGTTCGGCGGCGGTCTTGTGCCTATGTATATATTGATTACTCAATATCTGCATTTGGACAATACTATCTGGGTCTATATTATACCAGGAGCGTTCAGCGTGTGGAGCGCATTTGTAATGCGAACGTTTTTTATGGGTATTCCCGGTGAAATTATAGAATCCGCCTATATGGACGGTGCGAGCGAGTTTAAAATCCTTTTTCAGATTGTATATCCGCTCTCAACCCCGGTGCTTGCCACAATGGCTCTCGGCGGATTCCTCGGAAAATGGAACGACTGGAATACTTCAATGCTCTATATTGATGACAGTAAACTCTACAGTCTGCAATATATGCTTCAGAGAATTATACAAAATATTACCCTGCTTCAGAATAACGAAAGCGCCGCACAGTTCGCCGATGATATGAAAATCCCGGCCGAAACGGTAAGAAGGGCAATGGCGGTTGTTGTTGCCGGACCGGTACTATTTATCTTCCCGTTTTTTCAAAAATATTTTACCAAAGGTATGGTGCTTGGCAGTGTAAAAGGATAATCTGCGGCTGAAAATTTGCGCATCTCACCATTTTTCACAGCTTGAAGTACAAAACGTACGACTGCGCTGCTCAAAACGGCAATCTGCACAAATTTACAGCCGCAGGCGGAGGAAGAGAAAAATTTGCGCATCTCACCATTTTTCACAGCTTGAAGTACAAAACGTATGACTGCACTGCTCAAAACGGCAATCTGCACAAATTTACAGCCGCAGGCAGCGGAAAAGAAAAATTTGCGCATCTCACCGTTTTTTGATAGCTTGAAGTACAAACGTACAACTGCGCAAATTTACAGAATCTTAAATTGAAAAAGGATTATAAAAAAGGAAAGGAAATGACAAAATGAACAAATTTCAAAAAATAACAGCAATGCTGCTGGCAATTGCAAGCGTGATGACGGTATCATCATGCGGACAGAAAAAGGAAGATGAGATTGCGACTCTCACATGGTGCTTGCCTGCAAACGATTTGAGGGACAAGGATGCAGTTGTTGAAGAAATCAACAAAATAACCGTTCCCGAAATCGGAGCAAAGGTAAACATACAGGAATACGATTTCGGTACATATACGGAAAAAATGAGAATGAAGATGGCTTCGGGCGACGATACCTACGATATTCTTTTTGTGGGTTACCTCAACAATTATCATACCGCCGTTGATAACGGAGCATTGGAGCCCTTGAGCAAGCTTATCGACAAGAACGCACCGGAGCTTAAGGATGCCATTCCGAGTTATGTGTGGAAGGACGCGGTATGCGATAACGATGAAATATATGCCGTACCGAATGCGCAGATAATGGCAACACAGTATTCTTTCGGAATACAGAAAAAGCTTGCGGAAAAATACGGATGGACAAAGACTGAAATTTCATCTCCCGAGGAACTTGAACCTTTCTTAAAGCAGATAAAGGAAAACGAGCCGTCAATATATCCGTACAGACCGAATTACGGCTTGAATATGTGGTTAACCAACTACACTGCAATCGCCGGAGGTGTTGCAATCAATGAAGATACTGCTTCGGACGAGGTTGTATTTATAAGAAACACTGAAGAATATCAAAGAGGAATAGATACGCTCAGAGATTGGTTTTTGAAAGGATATATCAGAAAGGACGCAGCTTCTGTTTCCGATGACAACACAGACTTTAACCAGCTTCGTTACGCAGTATACAATTCAACATGGAAACCGGGTCAGGAAACCTTGTATCCCGATTATATGTATGTAAAAATCGGAACACCGAGAATTGCCAACGGTGCGTCACTTTCAACAATGAACGGTATCAACCGTCTGAGCAAGAACAAGGAAAAGGCTATAAAGCTTATTTCGCTTATCAACACAAACAAGAATTTATATAACCTGATGTCACTCGGAATTGAGGGTAAACACTATACTCTTGATGAAAACGGAAAGTATAAGCCGATAGACGACAGCGGATACGGTATTTCGGGCTGGGTTATAGGCAATCAGTTCAATGCTTTGGTTGCGTATAACCAGGACGATGATGTCTGGGAGCAGACAAATGAGCTTAATGCGAAATCCAAGGAATCAAAATTAAGAGGCTTTGACTTTGACCCCGATCCGGTTAAATCCGAAAATATGGCAATCAGCGGCGTTTCGGGAGAATACACTGCAATGAACAACGGCACAAGAGATAAGAGCGAATATTGGGACGATATGAACGCAAGACTTAAAACAGCCGGGGAGGATAAGGTTTTGGAGGAAGTTCAGAAACAGGTAAACGCATTTCTTGCAGAAAGGAATTAACTAAATGAAAAGAAGCGGAAAAATAATTAGCGGTATTTTATGCGCCGCTGCATTAGCGACAAATTTTTCGGTTGTGAGCTATGCCGATACAGCTTCGTTAAAGGTTTACGTTAAGCCGGCATACGGCAATGATGAAAATGACGGAAGCAATCTTAATCAGGCGGTCAAGACTGTGGAAAGAGCGAAGGAGATAGCCCGTGAGCGTGTAAAAGAGGGTAAAAAGGTGGAGGTAATCCTTGACGGAGGCACATATTGTCTTGATTCAACTCTGAAATTCACCTCGGAGGACAGCGGAGCGTCAGAGGATATGCCGGTAATCTACCGCCCGTCATACGGACAGCACGTTAAATTTACAACGGCAAAAAAGCTTGATAAAGCTGCTTTTACGCCTTCTGCCGACAACAGGCTGACAAGCGGAGTGTCCGGAAAGGTATATGAAATAAGCCTTGCGGATTTAAACGTTGCCGGAGGGGTTAAGGACACCGTATGCATTGACGGCGAGCATCTGCAAATTTCACGCTACCCGAACGAGGGCAGAGTGTATTACACAAGGGGCGAAACAAAGGACGGTGATACCGTTACCGACAGCTGGCTCAACATACCCGAGGATAAATACGGCATATGGACAGATGAAAACGGTATGCTGTTCAGTCATTATACCGGCGCATACACGATGGGAATTGCAAGCGTTATTCCGGGCAGTGACCGCATTAGCGCGGCAGGCAACACATCACGGAGCGGAATTATTTACAATGCCGTTTCGGAAATAGATATGCCGGGCGAATATGCCATAGACGCAGTAAACAAAAAGCTGTTTTATTATCCGAACGGAGAAATAAGCGATTTGTATTTTGCATCGGGCAGAACGGCAAACACCGTTCCCAAGCCGACTGTCACAATGAACGGTACAGAGCATTTAAGATTTGAAAATATTGATTTCTTCTGTGGCAGTGATATGGGTCTTGATATTGATAACTGTAACGATATTGTTGTGTACAATTCAAATATAACAGGCTATGCATCGTACGGTATATGTGCCGATAACACGACAAAGCTTTTGATTTGCGGCTCTGAGATATACAACATGAAGGGTAAGGGAGTTCGTATCAGCGGCGGAAATCAGGTAATGTTAGAGCCGTCATATAACGAGATAAGAACCATAAGTATTCATGATTATGCGCAGATAAACGAAACCGGAAATCCGGGTCTGGAATTGGGCGGAGTCGGCGTTACCGTTAAGGACAACGAAATATACAACTCATCGCATCTGGGCATAACCTTTTCCGGAAACGATCACGTTATCGAGAATAACCGTGTTTGGAACACAATGAAAAACACGTGGGATTCCGGCGCAATATACGCTATGCGAAGCTGGGTCGGCAGAGGTACCGTTATCAGAAACAACTACATCTACAATACTACAGAAGTGCGTGATTTTGTTACCGCACCGGATAATGAGTATTTTGGCTCGCTGTCGGATAATCAGGGCATATACATCGACGATTTGCAGAGCGGTATAACGGTTTACGGAAATATTATGTACAATCTTGAAAGAGGTATACAGATAGGCGGCGGCTCTGACAATACAGTTGAAAACAATGCGATTATCGAGTGCCGTCGGGCGCTTATATACGATAATTTCGGCGCAGGCAACAGAAATCAGCACATCAATCCGACATATGTGTATCAGGCGCAGGTGTACAGAGAACTGTTTGAGCTGTTTAAAAATCCGGAGTATTCACAGGCACAATGGGAGGAGCATTATCCGACATGGAAGAATGTTGAGGGTAAGTGGAATACCTTCCATGCAAATGAGGACTGCAAGTTCCTGCTTGATTTTGAAAGCTATGACGCACTCAGAAAATATATGGGTTATCAGGGCGAGTCGCAGCTGACAAAAAAACAGGAAAACTCAATACTGGCAAATTCAAGGATTATGGGATATGTTCAGAACGGCATTATAAAGGATAATCTGTTAATCGGAAAATACTTTGATTACTACGATGCAAAGGGATATGATATTCATCGATATTTCACATATCCCGAAACGCAGTACAGAGTTGACTGCGATATGGACGAAAATCCGAGATGCAAGAGAGCGCCGGCGAGTGTGCTTGACGTGAACAACTACGAGTTTACTCTTGACGGCTCATATTTCAATGACAATGTTACAAGAACAACAAGCGACATGGGATTGAAGCCGGAAACGGAATATGTTCCGTCATGGACGGAAGATGAGCTCAGCGAAACGGACGTAAATCCGGGCAACAAATTCATGGCAGTTGCGGCAATATATGACGGAAACGGAACGCTTACCGGAGTACAGACCTTTGACAAGGTATATCTCTACGGCGGACAGGATTTGGACATCAGCGTTAAAATCCCGGAGAAGGCAAAAAGCGACTGGACAATGAGCTTAATGCTTTGGGACGGAATTAACAAAATGATTCCTGTAGCACAAAAAACTAAGTTAATAGGGAGTGATTGACAGTGCATAAAAAAATTGTTTCGGCAATACTTGCGGCAGCCTTGACGGCTGCTGCGGTGCCGGCAATGGCAGAGAATGAAACAGCCGCAAATGTCAATTCGGACGTAACCGAAATATTTGTGGCAACAGACGGAAATGACGCAAACAGAGGAACGATTGACTCTCCTTTTGCCACCGTGCAGGCGGCACTCGATTATGCGGTAAAGGTTAAAACCGGAAACCCCGGGGCGAAGCTTTCCGTAAATATCAGGGGCGGAGATTATTACCTCGATTCGGGAATAAAGCTTGATACCGCACTTTCGGGTACGGAGGATAATCCGTTTGTTATTCAAAACTACGATAACGAAAAGGTTAACCTCAGAGGAAGCAAAAGGATAAACCCCATGGATTTCAAGCAGTGCAAGGATGAAGCTGTTTTGAAGAAAATCTCCGAAAAGGCAAGACAGCATATCGGCGAATATGATTTATCCGAGCTGTTCCCCGATAAGATGACCAAATACAAGGTTATGAACGGTTACAGCGGTTCGCAGAAAGCATATTACTCAATAGTATTAAACGATAGAGAGCAAACGCTTGCAAGGTATCCCGACACTGGTTATAAAACCGTATACCAAAAGGGCGGAAAATACGGATTTGTTATAGAACCGGAAATTACAAAAAGGTGGATAAACGCAAAGGAAGCGATTGCGTGCGGCTGGTTCGGCGTGACCTATGCTTATGAAGAAGAACAGGTCGGCTGGTTTGAAGAGGGTGGCTGGGTAGGACTTTTGACAAGCACTACTTACGGTTCATCGGAAAAGGACAGATATTTCATCAAAAATCTGATAGAAGAGCTTGATTCTCCGGGAGAATATTTTATAGACTGCGATAATAAGAAACTGTATTTCTATCCTCCGTACACAATGACCGGAGCGAATATTGAAATACCAACTCTTGCAGAGCCGATGATAAGCAGTAATGAAGTAAATTATGTAACAATAAAGGGAATCGGTCTTAAATCAACGAGAGATCATGCGATTGTTATAGATAAAAGCGTGGGACTGACAATCGAGGGGTGCAGCGCACAAAACATCGGAAGAATGGTTGGAAACTTTGGAAGGGCGGATAAGCTGAGAATTGCGGACTGTGATTTCATGCACATAGGCGCAGGTGTTTTAAGCGTAAATAACGGCGGAGATTTCACAACGCTTGAATCTTCTCAAAATGTGATTGAGAATAATCATTTCTTTGATTATGCGACAACATGGAGGGCATATAATCCGGCAATCAGTCTTGACGGTGTGGGAAACACGGTACAGCATAACATTTTCCATGAATCATCGTCACAGGGTATTACATTCAGAGGTAATGACCACAAAATTCTTTACAATGAATTTTATAACCTTGTAAAGGACGCATCGGACGCAGGCGCTATATATGCGGTAAGAACATACATATCGAGAGGCCATGAGATAGCCTATAACTATTTCCACGATATTGACACCTCTGCCGATAAGTCGGGTTCAATATATGTCGCAGGGGTTTATCTTGACGATATGTTTTCAAGTGCAAACGTTCATCATAACGTGTTCAGCAGATGTAATCTTGCTGTTATGATTGGCGGCGGACGTGACAACAAGTTTGACAATAATATTATAACCGACTGTGAAAATGCAATGTTCATGGACGCAAGAGGAGTAGGCTGGGCAAGATACCATGCGCTTCCCGGAGGTCAGACTTATGGAACACTCAGCTGGGTCGACTACAAATCAAAGGTTTGGGCAGCGAAATATCCTGAGCTGGCAAGTATTCTCGACCATGGCTTTGTAGGACTTCCGTACAACAACTCAATTCAGAACAATCTGATGTACAACTACAAGGTTAACATGATTGCTTCGGAAATGTACACCTACAGTACGGTTAAGGACAACGAAACCGTTACCGAGGATCCGGGCTTTGTCGATTATGCAAACGACAACTACAATCTGAAGCCTAACGCAAGGATTTTGAGAAAAAGTCCGGGACTTGCGGAGATTGACATGAGCAAAATCGGATTGAGCGCCGAAAGGGTTAAAGAGGAAAACGAAAAGGCTCTCACAGCAGGCTTCAGACTTATTTCTCCGGGCAACGGTCAGAAGAATATCGATAATCAGGGCTACACTTTCAAGTGGGATAAGCATGACGGATCTGATAAATACATTGTAAGAATTGCAGATAATCCGCAAATGGATAACCCGATTATAGTTCAGGAAACCCCCGACAACTGGGCGATAATCCGAAACATTCCGACAGGTAAAAAGGTGTTCTGGTGGACGGTTGAGGGAATTAATATTTCCGAACAGCTGAAAAACAGCTATAAGCAGATAGGCTCGCCGAGAATGTTAATCAGTTATCAGTATGAGATAGTAGACAAAACAAAACTTGAATCGGATTTGGATTTGTGTCAAAGGCTTTATGACTGCATTACAGAGGGAACGGAAAAGGGAACATACAAGACGGGCTTTAAGGCAAAAGTCAAAGAGGTTCTCGATAATGCAAGGGCAGTGTACAATTCCGCGTCATCAATACAGCTTGACATGGATAACGCAAGCAGCAAAATCAGCGGCATAGTTGCCGAAATACCCGAAAACTTCAATTATGAGGTTGTTAATATGGGCGAGCTTCTCAAAGATAAGGAAAATTGGCTGTACGGAGGAGATAACAATAAAAACGGCGAATACTGGACATGGAACAAGGACGGCAGCTTATCGCTCACGGGCGAAAACGGCAGACTGAATCACTACTCGGTTTGCGGTTATGATAAGGATCTGGGCGGTGCAACCGCCGTGAAGTTCGGTTATAAGGTAAACGTAAGCTCGAACTACTGTATCATGGGCTTGCAGGAAAAACCGACAGGCTTCCTTGGAAACGGTAACGGCTACGATCTTATCATAAAGAGTAACCAAATAGAAATTCAGAGATGTACAACGGGATATACCGGAACGAGCATAAGGTCGCAGATTCTGAACTTCTACATTTCCGATGATAAGTGGGTTGACCTTGAAATGGGCGCACTGCGCGTGGGTATCGGAACGTATGTATACTTAAAGGCGGACGGAATGACAATTGCTTCATTCCTCGATACGGAAGCTCCTGTTTGGAATCCCGAGGGTATTAAATTTTCATTCACCAATCCGAGCGGCTCGATGCCCGAATGTTATGCGGAGATACGTGCGGCAAAGGATTAATCGGAAAATAAGCCGTTGGGGGATTTGCGGATAATAAAAATTCTCTAACAGATTATGACAGAAAGGAATAGGTAAAATATGAAATTATTACAAAATGCAGTTATCTGCGGACTGATTGCCCTGGGTGCGGCGGCACCTGCGGCACAGGCGGCATATCTCGGCAATGCTGATATAAAGCTCGGAACAAATGTTGTCAATTTTAAAGGAATAAACCTTGACGCTTATAACGGAAAATATGCTTCGCTTATCGTGCTTAAGGGCGATAAAACGCTCGGGGATATGACGGCGGCAGACGTTGAAAAGGAAGAGTTTATTAAAATTGAAAACGGCGGATTTGATTACAGCTTTGAGCTGAACACTCCCGGCGATAAAAATACTTACATCGCCTATATAAAGGCTGAAAACACGGAAAGGGTAAGCAAGCTTATCTACAGTGCGGATTCGGAAAATATCTACAGTGCGGTTACGGCAAAAACAACCGCCGCCGAATTTGCGGCGGAAATCGAAGCCAATGCCGAGGCGCTGAATCTTAACGATACTGTATATGCAAAGCTTTCGGACAAAGCGGTTGCCGCAGAAATGCTCTTTAACGGCATAAAAAACGGTGATGTTACGGTAACGGACGCACAAACGCTGAAAAATGCGGTAATACTGTATGCGAATATTGAAGCGCTGAACGAAAATAACAAGGAGCTTGTTTTTGACGAAGCTGTGTTTATCGCAGAAGAAGCGCTCGGCATGGATAAGCTTGACGGCGATTACGGAGTAAGCGCATATTCGCTGTACAATACGGCAACCAAGCCGACAGGAAAGAATAATGTTATAACCGCATTGTGCAAGAAGAACTTCAAGGATATAAAAACGTTTAAGGAAGCGTTTGTGTTTGAAAGCACCTTGCAGGCTGTAAAAAACAACAAGTCAGCCGGTACGGGACATATTTCAGGCATACTTGAGGCTAACAATGCGGTTAACAAGCTTGATTTAAGCAATTATAAGTCGGTAAAGGGAAATACAATTGATACAAAATTGCTTGAATCGGCTTATTCCACAAAGGCGGAAATGCAGAGCATATTAAACACCAAAGCAGCTGACGATTCAAAAAATAATTCGGGAAAGGATTCGGGAGGCAGCTCGGGCAACAATAAAGTACCGAGCGTAGGCGGAGGAACAACATACACTCCGGTTATAAGCAAGCCGGACGATAATAAAGACAATGAAGCAAGCACGGTATTCTCCGATGTTACAAGCGCATACTCATGGGCAAAGAACGCAATCGAGCAGCTTTACGATGACGGAATCGTTGACGGTAAGGCGGACGGTTTATTTGCTCCCGGTGACAAGGTTACGCGTGCGGAATTTTTGAAAATTCTGATGGGCGCACTGAAAATAAGCGCAGATGACGGCGATTGCAGCTTTGAGGACGTATCGGCTGACGATTGGTATTATAAATTTGTCGCTGCCGCTTACAACTCGGGAATCGTTAAAGGGTATGAGCGATTCATATTTCGGCGCAAAGGAAAATATTACAAGACAGGACGCGGCAGTGCTTATGTTAAGAGCGGTCGAATATCTCGAAAAGAAGCTTCCGTCAGACGGTGAAGCAATAAGCTTTGATGATGAAGCGGAGATTTCGGAATATGCAAAGAGTGCGGTTGAAGCGCTTACAAAAGCAGGAATACTGCACGGCTCGGAGGGAATGTACCGTCCGGGCGCAAACTGTACAAGAGCCGAAGCGGCGGTTATGATAAACAATATAAGAGGTATGTTCAAAGCGGAGGAAAATTAATCCGAGCTGAATCTACCGATAATATATGTGCTTTGGCACGGGAAAGGAATGATAACAGAGATGATAAAAAAGATTTCAGCAGCAGTTTTATCGGCATCAATGATATTGGGAATGAATGTTGCGGCGGCACCTCTTTTTACCGATATACCGGAGGATTCCATAGAGGAAAGAGTTTTGAACATAGTAACCGGGACGGGACTTATGAACGGATATGAGGACGGAACGTTTAACCCGACAGCGCCGGTTACACGAAGCGAGGTTGCAACAATAATATGCAATGCCTTAAAAACCGAATATATTGACGGAGAACCGGTTATAAACTGGGATTCAACCTATCTCGGAAATTCGGATAAGGACACTGAGCTTTTATATGCGGAATCGGAAAGAAGCATATGGAGCGATGTTGCAACAAACTACTGGGCATATCAGGCTATAAATTATGTGAATCAGATGGGAATAATGAACGGCGACGGAAACAAATCGTTCAGACCGGACGATAACGTCACATATAACGAGCTTGTAAAAACCATTTTGTACATGAACGGCTATAAAACAGAAGCGGAATATTACGGCGGATATCCGTCCGGATATGCAAAAATCGCTTCGGAAAACGGAATGAATAAAGGCGTTTCGGGAACCGGCAGCAGCATTTTGTCGAGAATGGACGTTGCAAGAATTTTATACAACAGCTTTAATCTGCCGGTAAGAGCATTAAAGCTTGACGGCACAAAGGCTAAAATCGAAATTCTTGACGATACCTTTATGAACGATACCATGAACGTGTACGCTTTCACGGGAAAGCTTGAAAGAACCGACATAACCTCAATAGACGGTGAAGAACCGTATTCGCAGCAGAAAGCAAGCGTGAACGGAGTAGAGTTTACTTTCACCGACAAGACTGCCGGTATACGTGACATGATAGGCAGAGATATAAGAGTGTTCCTGTATGATGATGACGGCGAATATATTCTGATGTGTTATGAGGACACCGGAAAAGTTACCGTTACGGTAATCGACGCGGAGCTGCTTGACGGTTACTCATCAAACACCTTTAACTATTACAAGACAGAGGACAGCAACAAAACGGTAAAAGTAAAGGTAAGCAGCGGCTTTACGCTTATTTATAACGGAAAGCTGTGTACCTCTTACGATGAAGATTTGTTTAACAATATTAAAAAGGGTACGATAACCGTAGTTGAAAATAAGAACGGAGATACCGTAATTGCAGAAAGCTTTGAATCGGGCTACCTTTCAACGATAAATGTCAACGCAATGACAGTTATAGATAAGCTGAAAGAGGGAAAGGCAGGCTCCGAGATAGATTTCAGCGACCGCAATCAGGATTGCAGATATTACATTTACGATGATGACGGAAATCCTATGGAATTTAAGGATATAACAAAGGGTGCTGTCAACTACTATGTGAATGACGGATATATTAAAATGTACTGTTCGTCCGCAAAGGCGACGGGAGAAATAAAGGGTATCGTTAAAAAATATGACGAGCAGTACATAAAGCTTGACGATGTGGAATATCCCGTTTCGTATGTTTTTGAAAACACCGCCGAAATGGCAAAGCTGGCTGACGGTATAAACGTAACCTGTTATCTCGATACCTATGGCGAAATCACATGGGTGACGATTTCTGCCGAATTGCAGTCGGATATAGGCTTTTTGAACAAAATCTATATAAACGAGGACACCGACGAGTTAGAGGCAAGATTCTTTGATCTGGCAACAAATGAAATGAAGCGCATGGCGATAAAAAACAACGTAACCTTTTCCGATGAATACAACAACACAAGAAAGGTTACAAACGAGGGTCTTATAAGCTTTTTGGGCGATTACAAGGGGATATTCGCATATGAGAAAAACACAAGCGATGTAATCAGAAAGATTATGCTGCCGCTTAACGAGAATGTAAAATGTTCCGATTTAAGACTCAGACAAATGTTAAAAATGACCTCTGATGTGGACGATGTAAATTATATGAAAAACTGGAATTTTACAAAAGTTCACAGAACATTTGCATACACTCATACAACTGACGGAGTGTTTGATACCTGCCGTTCAATAAGATTGAGTGCAACTGCAGCCGTTATGACTGTTCCGTCCGATCTTGACCTTACCGAAAAGTATAATGTTTTTGCCGGAACAGGTCTTTGGGAGGGATATTTTGCCGGAACGCTTTACAATTTTGATGAGAAGTCAACAGTTGCTCAGGCTATGGTTCTGACGGACGACGGCGAAACGCAGTTTGTCATTCCGGGCAATGCGGGCTTGTATGCGGTAACCGAGATCAATGAAGCGTACGATGAGGAAAACGATAAGATAGTTAAGGCTTTAAAGGTGTCTATAGGAGATGATGAGCGTACTCTTATCCCGAACACCGACTACGTTGATTTCGATCATGTAAAAAATGCCTATGCTTCGCTCGGAAACGGAGAACAGGGATATAAAATCGAAGTCGGAGATTTGGTAAGATTCGTTGAGGACGGCGGACTTACAACAAATATTCAGCTTGTGTATGACGCTGACGGAAAAAATCCTGCATGGTACGGCGCAGATCCTGCCGACAGAACAACAGAGGTTCCGGCGGGAAACGAGGATTACACCGATATAACCGGAACATTCGCCGGTTCGACAGGCTTCCATAACAGCAAATACAGCAATACCAATCCTTTCGGATATACAAATGACGCTCTGAGCGGTTATCCCAAATATTACGGCTCACTGCATATGCATAACTTCTTTGTGTACGGCTTTGCATATTCCTTTGAGGACGATAAGTACCTTACAATTACCACACAAAACCTGAAAAACGGCTTTTCGGGTGAGTTGGACAAGGCTAACTACTATTACGAAACCTTTGATCCGTCAACAGTATGGGGAGTAAGACTTGTTAAGTACAAGGGCAGCAAGGTTACTGTTGAAATGGGAAGCATAAGCGATATTAAAACATACGCACAGAACGGTAATAATTGTTCAAAGCTGATTGCGACTCATATCATGAAATGGTCGCCGCAGAATATCTATATTCTCATTAACGAATAATTATAAAACTCATTAAAATACCGCCGCAGACGGGAGCACATAAAAATGCGCTTTCTGCGGCGGTGTTTTTTGCTTTAGAGAAAATACTGCCCGTCTGACAATAATGTGACGATTTACGTCAGATTTCAAATAATGTTTAAATTATGCCTGATATGACGGCGATTATTAACAGATTATTCAAAAAAAATCTGCCTTTTGCGCAAAAGAAGCCGTTTCAGCACGAAAAATATATCGAATTTTGCGCTTGACTATTTCGGAAAAAAGCAATATAATAATAGTATGGATATTATACGCTTGTTTTATTCTGATTTTATTTAAAAAAGTGCAATACTTATAATCGGAGGTGTTTTAATTGGCAGAAGCTGCAAATCTTGGAATAGATGTGGGTTCAACTACCGTTAAGGCAATTCTTACGAATATTGATGGGGAGATTATATTTTCGGAATATTTAAGACATTATTCGGATATAAAAAGCACGGTGATGACGCTTTTAAAGCATATAAAGGATTCGTGCGGAGCGTGCGAAATGAGAGTTGCGATTACCGGTTCGGGCGGACTTTTGCTGTCAAAAATGCTGTCGCTTCCTTTTGTACAGGAGGTTGTTGCAACAAAAAAGGCGGTTGAAGCGTTTATGCCGGAGGCTGACGTTGTAATAGAGCTTGGGGGAGAGGACGCAAAAATTCTCTACCTTACCGGAGGGTCGGAGCAGAGAATGAACGGAACGTGCGCCGGCGGAACGGGATCGTTTATCGATCAGATGGCGGTGCTTCTGAAAACCGACGCCTTGGGGCTTAATAAGCTTGCCGAAAATCATAAGGCAATATATCCGATTGCGGCAAGATGCGGAGTGTTTGCAAAATCCGACGTTCAGCCGCTTTTGAATGACGGTATCAGCAAGGAGGACGTTGCGGCGTCGATTTTTCAGGCGGTTGTAACGCAGACGATAAGCGGTCTTGCGCAGGGACGTCCGATAAGAGGAAATGTAGTATTTCTGGGAGGTCCTCTGTATTTTCTTCCGGAACTCAGAAAACAGTTCGAGATTACATTAAAGGACAAGGCTGAGAGCTTTTCAATGCCGGAGAACGCACAGTTGTTTGTGGCAAAGGGCGCTTCGTTGTTTGCGGACGGTGCTGAGGTTACGGCGGAGGAGCTTATAGAAAAGCTCAAAACCGCTCCGAGCGTTGAAACAGAAGTCACCAGAATGCCGCCGCTGTTTAAAAATGCGGAGGAAAAGGAACGGTTTGACAACCGCCATGCACAGGCAAAGGTGAAAAGAGGGGATTTATCCGAAGCGTGGGGTAAGCTTTATCTCGGACTTGACGTAGGCTCGACTACAATTAAGGCGGTTATCATAGATGACGATAAAAATCTGCTCTATACTTATTACGCAAAAAACCAGGGAAGCCCAGTAAACAGCGCCGTTACAATACTTAAAGATATATATTCAAAACTGCCGGCAAGCGCTCATATTGCAAATGCGGCGGTTACAGGGTACGGAGAGCAGCTGTTAATGGCGGCGTTTCACATTCCTATAGGAGAAATCGAAACTATAGCGCACTATAAAGCCGCAGAATTTTTCAGACCGGGCGTTGATTTTATAATCGACATAGGCGGTCAGGATATGAAGTGCATGAAGATTAAGAACGGAGTAATAGATTCTATCATGCTCAATGAAGCCTGTTCCTCCGGCTGCGGCTCGTTTATTCAGACATTTGCCGAATCACTGGGATATTCGACAGAGGATTTTGCAAAGGAAGCGCTTGCGGCTGAAAATCCGGTTGACCTCGGAACACGCTGTACGGTGTTTATGAATTCCAGAGTAAAACAGGCTCAGAAAGAGGGCGCAACGGTGGGGGATATAAGCGCCGGACTTTCATACTCTGTTGTTCGAAACGCATTGTATAAGGTTATCAAATTAAGAGATCCGTCGCTTCTTGGCGAAAAAATTGTTGTTCAGGGTGGAACGTTTTTAAATGACGCAATATTAAGAGCGTTTGAGCAGATATTGAACAGAGAGGTCATAAGACCTGATATTGCAGGTCTTATGGGGGCATTCGGCTGTGCGCTCATAGCAAAAGAGAGATATAACGGCGGAGAGCTTATGCTGCCGAAAGCTGATGAACTTGATTCGTTCTCATTTGAAAACAGCACCGTGAGATGTAAGGGCTGCTCCAATTCGTGCAGACTTACCGTTACAAAATTTTCGGACGGAAGCAAGTTTATATCGGGAAACAGATGCGAAAAGGGCGCGGGGAAAATCAAGAATGAAAAAAATCTGCCCAATTTGTATGAATACAAGTATAACAGACTGTTTGACTATAATCCTTTGAGCGAAAAAGATGCGCCGAGGGGTGTTATGGGCTTGCCGAGAGTTTTGAATATGTATGAAAACTATCCGCTTTGGTTCACGTTCTTTACCGAACTGGGATTTTCGGTTAAGCTTTCTCCGAGAAGCTCACATTCGGTTTATGAAAAGGGAATAGAGTCGATTCCGTCGGAATCTGCGTGCTATCCGGCAAAGCTTGTGCACGGACATATTCAGTCGCTGCTCGATGACGGTGTTAAGACGATATTCTATCCGTGTGTTTCGTATGAGCAGATAGAATATAAGGACGCAGGCAATCATTTCAACTGCCCTATGGTTACTTCATACCCGGAAGTCATCTATAACAATATGGACAGCGTGAGAAAAAGTGATGTAAGCTTTATTTACCCATTTTTAAACCTAAACGATGTACCGTCCGTCAAAAAACAGCTTTGCAAGGCGCTGAAGAATTTCAGCATTTCAAATGCCGAAATAAACAAGGCGTGCGACAAGGCTTTTGAAGAATTGGCAAAATTTAAAAACGATATAAGAAATAAAGGGGAAGAAACACTGAAGTGGCTTAATGAGCATGACGAAAGAGGAATCGTGCTTGCCGGCAGACCTTATCATATCGACCCCGAGATAAACCACGGTATTCCCGAAATGATTAACTCGCTCGGCTTTGCCGTGTTTACGGAGGACAGCATAGCGCATCTCGGTCATTTGAAGCGTGACATAAGAGTTGTAGACCAATGGGCATATCATACAAGACTGTACGAAGCGGCTTCTGAGGTAATCAAGAACAACCGTCTGGAGCTTATACAGCTAAATTCGTTCGGCTGCGGACTTGACGCCGTTACAACCGATCAGGTTCAGGAAATATTGCAGTCACATGAGAGAATCTATACCACGCTTAAAATAGATGAAGTGTCAAATCTCGGAACGGCAAAGATCAGAGTGCGTTCTCTTAAGGCGGCGGTTAACGAAAGAACCGCAAACAGCTTTGAACCGCATGAGGTATATGATTATACCCTGTCGAGAGTACCGTTCACAAAAGCGGAAAGGAAACGTCATACGGTTATCTTTCCGCAGATGAGTCCCGTGCATTTCAAGCTGTTTGAGGCTGTTCTGAACACTCACGGCTATAATGCGATTCTTCTTGACAAGGCTGCGCCGCAGGATATTGAAGCAGGCTTGAAAAGCGTTAATAACGACGCTTGTTATCCTTCTATTCTTGTTACGGGTCAGCTGTTGAATGCGTTCGTATCGGGAAAATGCGATCCGAAGAATACTTCTGTCATGATTACACAGACAGGAGGGGGATGCAGAGCCACAAACTATATAGCGTTTATCAGAAAAGCGTTAAAGGACGCAGGCTATCCGTATGTTCCGGTTATCAGTCTTAATATGTCGGGACTTGAGGGAAATCCCGGATTCAAGCTTACGCCGTCACTGTTGTATGATCTGGTACGAAGCTGTATATGGGGCGATCTGCTGTTAACGTGCTATAATAAGGTTTTGCCATATGAAGCAAACAAGGGGCAGACAAGGAGAGTATACAGAGATTGGCTGGCAAGACTGTATACCGCAATTATCAATAAAAGAAAAGACGAGCTTAAATTTAATAAGGTTATTGACAAAATAATAGCCGATTTTGAAAGAATACCGATTATAGAAGCGGTTAAGCCAAAGGTTGGCGTTGTCGGCGAAATATTGGTTAAATTCCACCCCGACGCAAACAATAATGTTATGCAGGTAATCGTTGACGAGGGCGGAGAAGCGGTAATGCCGGGATTGCTTGACTTTATGCTTTATTGCTTCTACAACTCAAACTTTAAGCATAAGAACCTCGGTGCAAAAGCAACTTCGCAGTTTTTGTGCAATCTCGGAATTGCATATCTTGAACATATGAGAAAGCATATGACATATGCAATGCTCAATTCAAAGAGATTTGCCGACCGTGCGCCGAAGCCGATAAAGAAAATTGCGGACGGTGCCGGAGATGTACTGCAATTGGGACACTGCTGCGGCGAGGGCTGGTTTTTGACCGGTGAAATGATAGAGCTGATAGAATCCGGAGTGCCGAATATTATCTGCGTACAGCCGTTTGCGTGTCTGCCGAATCATGTTACCGGAAAGGGCATGATAAAGGAAATAAGACGGCAGCATCCGCTTGCAAATATTGTGGCGATAGATTATGACCCGGGTGCGAGCGAGGTTAATCAGCTCAACAGAATCAAGCTGATGATGGCGATTGCTTTTGAGAATCTTGAAAAAAACGGCATCGGTAAAAAAGATAACGGTAACAATATTAACCCCGATAATAAAAAAGAAACGGCAGAAACGAAGCGTGAGCTGCAGCAGACATAAAATTATGCCTGCTGACGGGCTGCCGAAAGGAGTCGATGAAACAAATGAAAAGAATTGCACGGTTTGAAAAGGTATCGGAAAAACAATTCAGGGATTCATGGAGGGATTGTTTTGATGAAGAAGAAAACGTATATGACGAAATAAAGCTGCCCCAAAGAGCCACAAAAGGCTCTGCCGGATATGACTTTTATTCTACGCTTGACTTTACGCTGAAGCCGGGGGAGAGTATTAAAATTCCGACAGGCATAAGAGTGTTTATAGAGGACGGGTGGGTTTTGAAAATTTACCCGAGAAGCGGTCTGGGATTCAAATACAGATTGCAGCTTTGCAACACCGTAGGTATAATCGACAGCGATTATTACTGTTCCGACAATGAGGGACATATGTTTATTAAAATAACAAATGACTCAAAAGACGGAAAAGAACTGTCGGTAAAAAAAGGCGAGGGCTTCGCTCAGGGTATATTTGTCGAATACGGCATAACCTATGATGATGACGCCGACAGTATAAGAAACGGCGGTTTTGGAAGCACAACACAAAAATAAAAGAAAATTAGTTAAAATTTTGCAAAATTTTGCGAAAATTTGTTGACACAAAATTTATAATGTGTTATAATTATCTGTGTTACAGTAAATATTAGAGCTTGCGCTGTGGGATAGGTTGACGGTATATATATAAATCTTTAGAATCGGTTTTGTCAGAAAGCACAGACCTTGCGTTGATTGTTGATCAAAAGTGTAATGCGATTAATTTTCCGCACAGTTCAAAGCTTTTTGGAAACCGGAAAATGCCTGTGGCATGGAAAGGAATGGTTAAAGTATGGATGTTTTAACAAACATGATTGCAACGGAAATCAAAAGACAGTACAAGAGTGTACGGAAATTTTCTCAGGTGATTAATATTCCGCAGACTACTCTTGCAAGTACCCTTAAGAACGGGGTAAGCGGAACTGCATATGAAACAATTGTAAAAATATGCAAAAAGCTTGATATTCAGATGGTAAATTATCAGTTCCCGCTTCATGTTGATGACAATGCCTTGAAAATGATTGACATTTACAACAAGCTTGACGATAAAGGCAGACATGTAATTCACACATTATTAAAGATGGAATATGAGAGATGTTCATCTGATTTATCTGAGTATGATATAGCAGCTTTCTCGGGTAAAAAGAAAGATTGATTTAAATTTGATTTATATTAAGCGAAAACAGGACATTCCATGCGTTGGCATGAGAATGTCCTGTTTTTTATGATTAATTAAAAAGTCAACATTTTATGTGCATGGTATGTTTGAAATTTTAATGAATAAACATAGCGTCACCAAAGCTGAAAAAGCGGTACTTTTCCTTTACGGCGGTATTATACGCATTTAAAATATTATCTCTGCCTGCCAGTGCGCTGACAAGCATAATCAGTGTGGATTCCGGCAGGTGGAAATTTGTAATAAGTGCGTCAATTACGTTAAAGCTTTTTCCGGGGTAGATGAATATATCGGTCCAACCGGACTGCTGCTTTAAGGGAAGTCCGTTAAGTCCTGCCGTTTCAAGAGTTCTTGTGGCTGTTGTACCCACCGATATAACTTTTCCGCCGTTTTTCTTTGTTTCGTTAACAAGGTCTGCTGTTTCTTGGGGCAGTATATAAAATTCGGAGTGCATTTTGTGTTCAAGTATATCATCGGCTTTAACCGGTCTGAAAGTGCCGAGTCCGACATGGAGAGTTACAAACCCGATTTTTACGCCTTTATCCTTTATTTTTTTCAAAAGCTCATCGGTAAAGTGTAGTCCTGCGGTAGGAGCTGCGGCAGAGCCGGAGTGTTTTGCGTAAACTGTCTGATACCTGTCCTTGTTTTCAAGCTTTTTTGTAATGTAATGGGGAAGCGGCATTTCTCCGAGTTCATCGAGTATATTTTCAAATATGCCGTCATAGATAAATCTCACAAGTCTGTTACCGTCATTTACAACCTCCAGTATTTCCGCCTTAAGACGTCCGTCACCGAAGCTGAAAACCGCGCCCGGCTTTGCTCTCCTGCCGGGCTTCAGTATTACCTCCCATACGTCAAGAGATTTTTTGTGCAGAAGCAGAAACTCTATAGCGCCGCCCGTACCCTCTTTAACACCGTAGAGCCTTGCCGGGATAACCTTTGTGTCATTTAATATAAGGCAGTCGCCGGGGTTGAGTAAATCTGCAATATCGTAAAAATGTTTATGCTTGATTTCTCCCGTGTTTTTGTCAAGGCACATAAGCCGTGAAGAGCTTCTGTCATCAAGGGGCTCCTGTGCTATAAGTTCCTCCGGCAAATCAAAATAAAAATCTGACTTTTTCATTATTACAAGTCCTTTCAGAAATAATTTTAGTATTCATAGCCATAATTCTATAAAAATTCAATAAGTAACAAAAAGCGGCGCATCGGCTGCGGCCGCTTTTTTATACCGTAATTTTATTATCCGGGTATGTTGGCTCTGCCTATCACGTTCAGTATTCCGTCCGCAACACCCTTTGCAAAGCTGTTCTGGAAATCATCTGTAATCATTAATGAAAGCTCATCGGGAGTTGATACAAAGCCTATTTCAACAAGTATGGCAGGCATTATGCAGGTTCTGGTGACAACATGATCCGCTGTTTTCACACCTCTGTTCCTCAGATTGATGTTTTGTGCGATAGACCTTGAAACCGAGGAAGCAAGCTCGCTGCTTGACAAGCCGGTTGCATTTGAATTGTTCTGATTGCTGTAATATACTTCAAAGCCTGTTGCGGAGCTTGAATTTGCCGAATTGGAGTGTATGCTGGTAAAAATAACCGCACTGTGCAGATTAGCTATATCCGAGCGTTCCGTCAGAGTGGGGTATGTATCGCCCTCGCGGGTCATGATTACATTGACGCCGTTTTCAACAAGAATATCCCTGACCTTTCTTGCAACCGAAAGATTGATTGCTTTTTCCTGGTATGTTTTACCGCCTGTCGAACCGCTTGCACCGGGGTCTGTTCCGCCGTGACCTGCGTCGATAACAACTGTCTTGCCGCCGGTCGGAACGGGAGTCTGCGGCGTGTTCTCCTGCTCGGGAGGATTGGCGGTAAGCGACATGAGGATTACTTTTTTATCGTCCGATAATGTAACGCTGTAACGCTGTAAATTGCTTACGTCTACGGCAATACGGGTTCTGTTGTCGGCAGAGCCGAAACGGATAAAGCGTGCCGCACCGATACCTATGTCGGTTGAATTGGGAAGCTGATAGCCACAGTTCGGAATATCAAAGTAAAGGACATTTGATTCCGTAAGTATCGGGTCTGTCATGGATTGCAGAGGAGAGTCCGAATATACTTCTATTGTGGTAATCAGATCATTGTATGCGTAAAACTTGTAGTCGTTGAGCGTGGCTTTTTTTGCCGACTGTGCAGTTGAAATTCCGATTGCGCCTGCATCGGCATTGAAGGTGACAGTAAAGCCGAGCTGCTCTGATATGAATCTTAAAGGCACCATGGTTTTTGCGTTGCTGCCGTTAACCGAAATAAGCATCGGAGTTATTCCTCCGGGAATGGCAATTTCTTTGGAATTTATAAGAGCGGTATTATTTCCTATCTGAAGTCTTATATTGTTTGAATTATAGTTTATATAAATTTGCTGTGTAATGTTTATGTAGTTTACATGCGCACCTATTTCTTCAAACACATCTCTTATCGGAACGAGAGTATAATCGTTGAATATAAGAGGCTCTACGGACGGATAGATTCTGTTTCCGTCAATATAAAGCTGATAGGAATTGCCGTTATATTCATGCTGTGCACCGTTATAGTACAGAGTATAGCTTGCGGCGCTTGCAAAGGTACAGGTAAAGCTCAGCACAAAGAATAGCAGAGCAGTAAATAATTTTTTCAATGTAATCATATCCTTTCGGTTGTTTAAGTGTAAAGCGGCAAAACTGTATTTTAATTTTCGGATTTGCCGTACGGAATGTTAAAATGCTCGTAAGCTGCGGGCATAACGATACGTCCCCGGGGAGTTCTTGATATAAAGCCGAGCTGCATAAGATACGGTTCATACACATCTTCAATTGTGGTTGAATCCTCTCCGATGCAGGCTGCAATGGTGTCAAGCCCGACAGGGCCTCCTGCGAATGAATTAATCATTGTGAGAAGCATTTTCGAGTCGGTCATATCAAGACCGAGAGAATCGACCTCCATTTGAGAAAGAGCCGCAGCGGCGGATTCCTCTGTGATTTTTCCGTTATATTTAATCTCTGCAAAATCACGCACGCGTTTTAAAAATCTGTTTGCGATTCTCGGAGTTCCTCTTGAACGGGAAGCGATTGCGGCAGCTCCTTTATCATCAATTTCAACATTCAGCAAGCCTGCCGAACGCTTTATTATTTTAACAAGCTCATCGGTTGTATACAGTTCAAGTCTTGCGAGAACGCCGAATCTGTCGCGCAGGGGGGCGGAAAGATTTCCGGCTCTTGTGGTTGCGCCGATAAGCGTAAATTTCGGCAAATCGAGTCTTATGGACTTTGCCGACGGACCTTTTCCGATTATTATGTCAAGCGCATAATCCTCCATTGCCGGATAGAGTATTTCTTCTACCATACGGCTCATTCTGTGAATTTCATCAATAAAAAGTATATCGTGCTGCGACAGATTTGTGAGGATTGCGGCAAGATCTCCTGCCTTTTCAATTGCCGGACCGCTTGTGATTCTGAGATTAACGCCCATTTCATTTGCAATTACTCCGGCAAGCGTGGTTTTTCCGAGTCCGGGAGGGCCGTATAAAAGAACGTGGTCAAGAGCTTCCTTTCTTTCCAAAGCAGCTTTAATATATATATCAAGATTGCCCTTTACCTTTTCCTGGCCAATGTAGTCATTTAAACGGCGCGGTCTTAAGCTGCTTTCTATCTCGGTATCTTCTTCAATGCAGTCTCCGGTAACAATTCTTTCATTATCGTCAAATATCAATAGCTTACACCTGCTTCATAAGTATTTTTAAAGCTTCCTTAATCATAAGCTCAACCGGAAGCTCCGGGTCGATTCCGCTTACGGCACGCTTGGCTTCGCCTGCGGTGTAGCCTAACACTACAAGAGCCGTAACCGCCTCCGACTGATGATTTTCATTCTCCGTAACTATGGATCGGGCATTTTCGGGAAGTGCGTCAGCGGTTTTGAGCTTGTCCTTTAATTCAAGTATAATTCTTTGCGCTGCCTTGGGGCCTACGCCCTGTGCCTTTGTTATAGCCTTTGCGTCATCGGTTATTACCGCCAAAGCAAACTGCTCGCAGGTCAGCGTAGACATTATCGATAAAGCCGCTTTAGGACCTATGCCCGATACACTCATAAGCTGCAAAAACAAAGAAATTTCTTCGTTCGTGCTGAATCCGTATAAATCCATTATATCCTCTCTGACATGAAGGTGAGTATACATTGTAAGCTCACTGCCGGGTTGCGGCATTTTTTCGAGATTCAAAGCGGAGGTATATATTTTATATCCCACTCCGCCGGCTTCTATTACGGCGAATGAATCGCTTTTTGTAATATATTTTCCTTTAATATAATAATACATCTGTATTCCTTTCCTGTTTCTGACGGAATAAAAAATCCGATACACGCAGTTATTTTATCATATTAACTTAAAAAAGTCAATTAAATACTTGATTTTTGTGTCGATTTTATGGAATTTCTGCAAACATAGAGGATTTACGGTGTAAAACATAAGCTTGTTTTATGGAAATCAGTGAAAACAAGAGCGAGAGGGAGCAGAGCATATTTTTAGGCATGAGTTCAGTTCCGGAATATCTAAAAATATTTTGCAGCTAAAAACAATGCGGCATATCCCGAACGGTCAGCCGCATTGTTTGTTTTTTTATGTTTACACGATTGACGGACTATCGCAATTACAGATAATATACATAATTATCCTTGCGGGGTTTTTCGGGCTGTTTTTCACCGTAGCCGAGAATACAGCAGCCAATACCCTCATAATTGCCGCTTATGCCGGCTTTTTTCAGAATTTCTTTGCCCTCGTCCGTTTCAAACATTTGCTTTGCTCTGTGAATCCAGCAGCCCTGTACGCCGACAGCCTCGGCTGCGTTTAGCAGATTGCCCATAACGAGAGAACCGTCATAAATATACGTTGGAATATTCTTGTCGGCAAGAACGATAACAACTGTTGAAGCACCGTAAAACGGATCTGTGTCCGCACCCATTACCTGTGCGTTCATATGCGAAAGCTTTTTGACAAGCTCCTTGTCGCGTGCAACAAGCATTATTGCCGACTGCCTGTTCATTCCGGAGGGAGCGTGCTTCCCGGCTTCAAGTATTGCTTCAAGAACCTCATCGCTTACCTGCTTCCGGGTGTAGTTTTTGCATGAACGGCGCGATTTGAATACATTGATTGCGTCTGCCATAATAATTACCTGCCTTTCTTGTAAAGTGAAGATTTGATTTAAATTCAATCTTCTAATATCTGTTATGCACTGATATATTTTTTGTTCAGTATAGTATTATTCTGTGATTATTGTATCACAAAATATTCTTTGCTGCAAGTAAAAAGGAATAAATTTACAAATTAACAACAAAAATATTAACATTTGAGCGTAATATTTGACAAAGAGACAAAACTATGATAAAATAAGTAAATAAACTATCTGATAATTGTAAAAATTTGGTTTTGAAGTAAAATATAACTGTCGGAATAAGTGTTGAAATATATTCGGATATGTTATTGTTCTTCCGGTATTGGAAGTGCGTAATTTCTTATACACGGCGGAAACAGAATGGAGATACATGATTTTATGAAAGAAAGCAATACCGTAATCGGCTCTGCCGCTCTGGTGATGATAGTATCGCTGTCGTCAAAGCTTCTGGGCTTTGTAAGACAAATGGTAATAGCTTCGCAGTTCGGCTCTACAGTGAGCACAGATATATTCTTTGTGTCAAGCGAATTTATGCTCGGCTTGTCTGGGGCGCTGCTTGCCTCGCTCACTTCTGCGCTCGTGACGATTTATATTGATACTGCGGTAAAAAAGAACAGGGAAGAAGCAAATAAAATCGCTTCAAAGATGCTTACGATTTTTCTGATTGCAAGCGGAGCGTTTATCATACTGATAAATCTTTTTGCACCGTATATTGCAGGAATGATTGCGCCGGCATACAGTGCGGAGGATTCTGCGGTTTTGGTAAAATACCTACGGTTCTTTTCGGTGGTGTTTATCTTTACTGCGTTTCAGTCGATATATGCGGCTGTTTTAAATGCAAACGATTCCTTTGTACCGGGAAAGCTTTACGGAATAGTATATAATCCCATAGCGATTATTTTTGTGCTTGTATTCGGCTCTGCAATAGGAACATGGTCGCTCGTTATTGCGTTTATCCTCGGAAATATTGGACAGACGCTTTTGCTGAGAGCCATATGCGGAAAGGTTTTCAGATTCAGACCATCGCTGGAGCTTCGGGATAAAGCAATAAAGCATTTGATAATACTTTCGCTTCCGCTTCTTGCAGGCAATGTGTTTACACAGCTTAACGGCATTGTTGATAAGGCGATATGCTCGGTTCTGGGCGAGGGAATAGCTTCAAATTATTCGTATGCATATACGCTCGAGCAGTTTGTAACCGCAACGATTACAATAAGTCTGAGTATAATACTGCTTTCAAAATATGCGTCGTATGCGGCAAACGGAAATACCGAAATGGTTATAAAAACCTTTAAGGATTCGCTCGGAGGACTGATACTGCTGCTTGCACCCATAACAATAATTGCGTGCGTTATGTCATATGAAATTGTGTCGGTTGTATACATGAGAGGACAGTTTGACACAGAAGCGGCAAAATATACTTCGCTGGCTCTGATAGGCTTTTGTATCGGATTTATTCCTGTTGCGATAAGGGAAATGTATGTAAGACTTCATTTTGCCTATCAGGACACAAAAACTCCCATGCTTGCGAATATGGGTGCAGTAGCAATAAACGGAGGATTAAGTCTGATTCTTGCAAAATACATGGGGATTTTCGGGATTTCGCTTGCAACAAGCGTTTCGGTTTTATTTTCTGTTGCAGTGCTGAACAAGACCGCTAAAAAGTATATACCGGAATTCAGATTTTTGTCGATATATAAGCTTCTGATAAAAACCGCTGCGGCGTCGGTATGTGCGCTTTGTGCGGCATTGCTTGTACAAAGGATCGGATTGAATCCCCTGCTTAAAACCTGTTTATGCGTTATTTTGTCGGGCGGAGTTTATGTGCTGGCACTTGTTATACTTCGCTGTGATGAATTAAAAATCTTTGCCGAAGCGGCAAAAAATATTGTTTTGGAAAAATTTAAAAGATAATTGCGGATAATTTTGCAATTGCTTAAATAAATTTATTTTTGAAAGGATGATGATTTTCGTGGATTCTGTCCCTACGCATTCCGTTCGGATAGCGGCTGTGATGATTTTAACCGTGTTGCTTAAATTTGCTTTGGCGGCGGTTGATGATGTAAGTGAGGCTAAGCTTTCAAAGCTAAGCGGTGAGGGAAACAAAAAGGCGGCTGACGCACTCAGGCTGATTGAAAAAGCAGGGAGAGTGAGCAACAGTCTGAGAATGGTGACGGTGTTTGCCGAAATGCTGACGGCTGCAATGGCGGTACAGCTGATTTTTGATGTGTTGGGGAACGGAGGAGGCTGGATTTTGCCGGTTGTTCTTGCCGCACTGTCGCTTGTTATATGGGTTGCCGGGATAATAGTCCCTCAAAGGCTGGCTTCGGACAGGGCGGAAAAAATGATGTTTTCATTGATGTGGCTTATTAATATCATGTATTATGTATGCTTTCCGTTCGAGAGAGCTTTGTCGGCTGTTGTGAACGTATTGTTAAAGCCGCTCGGAGTGGAAACGGAGGAGGATTCCGACGATGATATTACCGAGGAAGAAATAAGGTACATGGTTGACGCCGGAAGCGAATCGGGAGCGATAGAACAGGACGAAAAGGAAATGATTCACAACATTTTCGAGCTTAACGATACACCGGTTAAGGATATTATGACGCACAGAACTGACGTTATCTTTTTATGGAAGGAAGAAAGCGTCGGCGAATGGGAAAAAACCGTTTCGGAAAACGAGCATACAATATATCCCGTATGCGGAGAAACTGTTGACGATATTGTCGGAACGGTAAAGGCGGCTGATTTTTACAGATATTTAAGAAATAATGAAAATAATGCCGGCGGCGGTATTGACGGAATAATAATGAATGCATTTCTTGTTCCCGAATCGATCAAGGCAGACGAGCTGTTCCGTCAGATGCAGCAGAATAAAAGTCATTTTGCGGTTGTGCTTGACGAGTACGGCGGACTTGCCGGTATAATTACAATTTCCGATCTGCTTGAAGAAATTGTCGGGGATCTTGACAATGACAGTGAAGATGATGAGGAAGCGGATATTGTACAGCTTGACGCAAATACGTGGAGGATAAAAGGCTCGGTTGATATTGAGCTTGTTTCCGAGACGCTCGGAGTTGATCTTCCGATAGAGGACTACAACACCTTTGCCGGCATGATTCTTGCAGAGCTCGGCGCAGTCCCTGATGACGGCGCAACGGCAGAACTTGAAATTTACGGATTGCAGATTAAGGTTACAAAGGTAAAGGAACACAGGATCGAAGAAGCAATTGTCTGTAAGATAATGGAGCAATAATAAACAAGAAAAACAGCAGGATAACGTGAAAAATATGCTGCGCATCTTACCCCTTTTCAAGGTTAGGAGTATAAACATACGCCGTCACCTCTCAAAAGGGTAACCTGCTTGCATCTTTTTCACGTTGTGTTAAAATGTGTACACTATTAGCCTGCTGTTTTTTTATTTTTTTGTATGCCAATTAAACTTAATTCCGATAAATTAAACATATTTTCTCATATGCTTTAAGGCTGATTTTTCCAGACGTGAAACCTGTGCCTGGGAAATGCCGATTTCATCGGCAACCTCCATCTGAGTTTTTCCATTGAAAAATCTAAGCGATAAAATGAGCTTTTCTCGGCTGCTCAAATGCTTCATCGCTTCGCTCACTGCTATACTTTCAATCCAGTTTTCATCGGTATTTTTCGTGTCCTTGACCTGATCCATTACATAAATCGCTTCGCCGCCGTCATGATAAATCGGCTCGTAAAGACTGACAGGCTCGCATATTGCGTCAAGTGCAAAAACAACATCCTCCTTAGGCACATCCATTTCCTTGGCAATTTCCTCTACAGTCGGCTCCTTTGAATTGGCATTAATCAGCTTTTCCTTGATGTATAAAGCCTTGTATGCAATATCCTTCAGTGATCTGCTCACACGGATTGTGTTGTTATCGCGTAAATACCTGCGTATCTCTCCTATGATCATAGGTACTGCATATGTGGAAAACTGCACGTTCTGATTTAAGTCGAAATTATCGATAGCCTTAATCAAGCCGATACAGCCGACCTGAAACAAATCGTCACTGTTTTCGCCCCTGTTGCCGAAGCGCTGTATCACGCTTAAAACAAGTCTGAGATTCCCTTGTACAAATTCCTCGCGTGCTTCTTTATCGCCCGCTTTGATTCGCAAAAATAGTTCTTTTTTTCTTTCTTTGGGAATTACCGGCAGCTTTGCCGTATTTACGCCGCATATTTCAACCTTATTTATCATAAAAATGTCCTCCTTACACTGTTATGTAGGATTGTCGGTGTAAAAAGTGCCGGCGCATTATTTAAAATATGTTATTTATGTCAATAAATATTATTGCCGTGTATTGCTTTTTTATTCAGTTCGGAATTTTTTTTGAAGATAAAATTAAAAATACAGTATTAACCTTGACAGGGGAAAATACATATATTAAAATAATATAAATTAAAAATTGTCGGGGGTGTTGAGATTGGATCAGTTTATGTTCATTCTTGAGCTGATAAGCACAGCGGCTTACGCAGTTTTGGGGGCTCTTAAGGCGGTAAAAAAGGAAATGGATATGTTCGGTACTGTTGTATTGGGAGTTACAACAGCAATCGGAGGCGGCGTGATACGCGATATAGTTATCGGAAAAACACCGCCGACCGCATTTGTTTCGCCGATATTCACAACCGTGGCAGCAATATTTTCCGGAATTGTTTTGATTACGCACATAAGAAAAAAGATAAGCGAAAACAGCGTTACATATGACAGAATATTGTTTATTCTAGATACGATGGGACTGGGAGCATTTACTGTTACGGGAGTAGGCACTGTAATAGATTCGGGAAATTACAATATGCTTCTGATAGTGTTTGTCGGCGTGATAACCGGAGTGGGCGGCGGAGTGCTGAGAGATATATTCTCGGGAGATATACCGTATATTTTTGTAAAGCATATTTATGCGCTTGCTTCAATTGCCGGAGCATTGGTTTGCGCACTTTTATGGCACGTTGCCGATAAAAACATTGCGGTATCGGCAGGCATGGCGGCTGTGATTTTAATAAGATGCTTTTCGGCACATTACAAATGGAATGTACCGGTAAAAAAGCTTAATACGGGGATTGATGAAAATTAAATTTAATCACCCGATTAAATACATTAAAAAGAGAGGAATGATTCTTATATGAAAAAAGCTTTAACAAGTCTGCAAATAACAAATATTATAATGCTGACAATTGCAGGCATTATCAACGCATTCGGAGTCACGGTATTTTTAATGCCTGTTAACTTATATGACAGCGGAATTTCCGGAACGTCAATGCTTTTGTCGCATATAAACGTTCCATGGATGACATTGTCGTTTTTCCTTATCATATTAAATGTACCTCTGCTTATATACGGGACAAAAAAGCAGGGAATAGCCTTTACGGTATATGCGGTGTATACGGTTTCTGTGTACTCGCTGAGTGCGTGGCTGATAACGGATGTTTTGCCGGTTGACGTGAGCATGGCGTCACCGCTTGCCGGAACCGATTTTCTCCTTTGCGCCATATTCGGAGGTTTAATATCGGGCTTGGGCAGCGGTATGGCGATACGCTTCGGAGGGGCGATGGACGGAATTGAAGTACTCGCCGTAATATTTGCAAAAAGGCTCGGCATTACGGTAGGGACGTTTGTAATGGCATATAATGTTATTTTATATGTTGTGTGCGGCTTTGTTATGGACAGCTGGATTTTGCCGCTTTATTCAATAGTTGCGTATGCGGCGGCGCTTAAAACCGTCGATTTCATAGTTGAGGGTATCGACCGTTCAAAGGCGGCTATGATTATAACCGTAAAGCCCGATGAAATATGCGCGGCGCTGACCGAGGAGTTCGGCAGCGGAATAACAAAAATGGAAGCAACGGGCGGATATTCCAATATGCCTAAATCGGTACTGTATTTTGTTGTTAACAGATTTCAGATTTCAAAGATGAAAAATATTGTAAGAGAATATGATAAACTGGCATACATAACAATCACAGAGGTTGCCGATGTGTTCAAGTATAACAGATAACAAGCAAAAGTCCGCACAAATGAATGCGGACTTTTTAAATATTAAAAATTGTTGTTTTGAGTAAGGACTTTTATTTTATCAATACCGTAAAATTCAAGAATTTTTATTATTTCACTGTTTATTACCTCTCCGCTGACAATTGGAGTTACCGCCGGAGGGCATGAAACGGTCGGAGCAGCGCATATTCTTCCGAGGGAGTCCGACGTGCGGATTGTTTCAAATTCGGAAAACACCGCTTCTCTTATGCCAATTGCCTTTTTCGGAATCGGATAATTTCTGATGTCAAGTCGGTGGATGGGAGATGATGATTTTTGCAAAGCAGGAAAACTGTTTTCAATCCGCATAAAATCGCTTTTTAAGTTTTGCGGAGTAAGCATAAGCACAAGATATTCTCTGTCCGAATATTCCGGTTCGATTTTGGAGGAACGGATAAGCTCTGCAAGCTCAAAGCCGGTCATTCCTACGGAGGACGCATTTACCGTTATTTTTAAAGGTTCGTTATTCAAAATGTCATATCCTTTTTCCGATAAACGTTTTTTTAACATTCTGACTTTTTCCGTACAGCTTTCAATCTCCTCCGAAAAGCTTTCGGATAAGTATTTATTCAAAAGGTCAAGCGACTGCAATATCAGATATGACGGGCTTGTGGAGGAAAAAACCGACAGCTCTGTGCGCGAGTTTTTAACAAATTCCGACGGCGCATTTTTTGATATATGAAGATATGCCGCACCTGTCAGTGCAGGCAGAGTTTTGTGTGCGGAATCGCAGCACATATCCGCACCCAGAGCTATGGGGTGCATTGATTTTTTTAAGAAACCGAGATATGCTCCGTGCGCATTATCGACCATCAGCGGAAGCTTGTATTTTTTGCATACTTCGGATATTGATTTTATATCCTGAATGTTGCCGAGATAATCGGGAGAGGTAAGATAAACGGCAGTTATCGGTTTATCGGCGTATTTTAATGAGTTTTCTATGCTTTCGGCAGAAACAATACATTCGCAAATGTGTGTGAATTGCTTAGGATATATCCATTCAATATCACAGCCGACAAGCGCACAGGCATGAATAAAGGCTTTATGCACATTTCTGGCGGCAAGTATTGCCGGATTCTTTTGCGATCGGCATACAAGCGACACCATTGCATAGATTGCAAGAGTTGATCCGCCTGTCGAATAAAAGGAATGTGCGGTTTTAAACAGTGCGGACGCATTATTTTCACTTTCGGAAATTATTCCGTCCGGGCAGTACAGCTCATCAGCCCCTTTGATTTCTGTTATATCAATATTTTCGCACCCTAAAAAAAGCCTGCCCTTATGACCGGGCATATGCGCTCTTACCGTATTGCTTTCTGAATAGCTTTTCACAAAATCGTATATCGGAGTTTTCATTATTTATTTGCCCTTTCGCAAAAACGGTGATAAAATTATAAGAAAGCCGAACCTGTAAGTTCGGCTCTTGCTTAAATATAATGTTACTGACAGTTTCTGTTGGCTTCGGCAGCCTGCATCATTACGGCACATTCGATTCTTTTTTTGAAAAGCTCGCAGCCGTATTCATATGTTCCGCTTATGCTGCCGGTTGCATGATATGCGTTAGCCGCACAGCCGCCGGAGCAATAAAGTCTTGCCCAGCAGTCCTTGCACTCGGGACGTGCATATGCGTTGCATTTGCGGAATTCGTCTTGAACAGCGGTGTTTTTAACGCCGTCCCATATATTTCCCAAGC
This sequence comes from uncultured Clostridia bacterium, assembly GCA_934462715.1. Taxonomy (GTDB): domain Bacteria; phylum Bacillota; class Clostridia; order UBA1381; family UBA1381; genus RGIG1988. The sequence continues at coordinate 37,846 of CAKSIJ010000002.1, read as the reverse complement.
TGTATTTTTCATCGCCGACAAACTGGTGGCAGGGAAACAGCTCTCCCCACGGAGTTACCGCCATGTATTCTGTACCCGAACCGCATCCGGTGATTCTTTTATAAATGCACGGACCGTTTTTGAGGTCAAGCATATAGTGGTAAAAGGTAAAGCCGTTGCCCTCTTTTTTTCTTTTGAGCATTTCCTTTGCAAGTATTTCGTATTGCTCGAAAAGCTTAGGCAAATCCTCCTTTGTGAGCGCATATGGGTCGCCCGGGGGACAAACGACAGGCTCCATACTAAGCTCCTTAAAGCCTAAATCCGCCATGTGGAAAATATCGTTGGTAAAGTCAACATTGTTGTGCGTGAAGGTTCCGCGCATATAATAATTCTTACCGCCGCGCTTTTCCACAAGCCTCTTGAACTTCGGAACGATAGCGTCATAGCTGCCCTTGCCGCTGTAGTCCTTTCTGAAATGGTCATGAATTTCGGGTCTGCCGTCAAGGCTTAATACAACATTGCTCATGTTTTCGTTTAAGAAATCGATTTTTTCATCATCAAGCAGGACGCCGTTTGTGGTAAGTGTGAATCTGAAATTTTTGTTGTGCTGCTTTTCGATACTTCTCGCATATTCAACCAGCTTTACAACAACGTCCCAGTTCATAAGCGGTTCTCCGCCGAAAAAGTCAACCTCAAGATTGTGCCTTGTGCCGGAATTTTCTATAAGAAAATCAAAAGCACGCTTTCCTGTTTCAAAGCTCATTAAGGCTCTGTCGCCCTTGTATTTTCCCTGACTTGCAAAGCAATAGGAGCAGTTCAGATTGCAGGTATGCGCAACGTGCAGACACAGTGCCTTTATTACATTGCTGTTGTTTTTAAATTCATAAGCAAGCTTTTCGTATTTATCCTCGGAGAAAAGCTTGTTTTGTTTTATAAGCACGGATATATCGTCAAGACATTCTTCAATTTCGCTTTCGGTTACATCGGGCTGTGCGGCATATTTTTTGAGTATTCCGGAAATGATTTCATCTTTCGTGTGATTTTCGTACATTTCGATTATGTCGTATGCAACTTCGTCAACAAGGTGAACCGAGCCGCTTGCCGTATCCATTACAATGTTATATCCGTTTAATTTATATTGATGAACCATATGTACTCCTTTTGAAGTCCGAATAATAATTTCGGACAGTATTTGATTTCTAATTTAAAACGCTGCCCTTTCGGGGCAGCGTTTTGCGGTTTATTTATTTGCATTTTCACACTGCTGATTTGCAACGCCGCAGGAAGTTTTGCAGGCTGACTGGCATGATGTCTGACATTCGCCGCAGCCGCCGTTTTTAACAGACTTTTCAATATCTCTTGTTTCAATTGTCTTAATTCTGCTCATGATGTATCCTCCTTTAAAGTGTAATCTTTTACTATACTATTATAACATCAAATCCGATAAAAGTCAATACGAACTTTTGAAAAGATGAAAATTTTGGTGAAAATACTATGTTTTTTGACGGTTCATTAATTAATGTATAATTCATGCCGAAAAAATCAGAGCCGTTATGCGTGGATAATAAAGCATATCGGCTCTGAGCTTTTTTTGATGTATTTACTTGGTAACGGAAGCTGACAAAAACAGTGTACAGCCCATTTTTTTGTACTGAATGATTTTTTCTTCAAGGTCGGAAACCGAAACCTTGAAGTAGTCGGCAGTACAGGAAATGCACATGAATTTTACGCTCCCTCTGTTAACGAGCTTTTTGTAAAGACCGACCTCGTCCGGCGAAAGCTCTTTACCGCATTTGAAGCAATCAGGCATTTATCATCTTTCCTTTATAGAGGACGCATGAATGAGGTTCAACGTCAAAACGAAGTGATTCGTGGAGTATTCCCGCATATTCGCCGGTGAATACATCATGCAGTTCAAGCTGTTTTCCGCAGTCTGCCGGGAGTCCTATGTCGGGCAAGGATAAATGTACTGTTCTTTTTTCGTCCTCAAAGTTTACAAACATCACGGCAAATTGATTGTCTGACATAAATTTAAAGTACATTTTAATATTTTCATTTCCCCAAATTGCTAATGCATACGGAGGTCTGCCCTCTTCATCTTGATCAATTGCAAGCAGCTCCTTGTTCTGCATTAAGTTTTTGCAGAAATCGTTCATGTTTCTTATGTCGCCGCCCATCATCAGAGGTGCGGAGAACATACACCAGAGTGCAAATTGCAGCTTGTATTCCTCATCGGTGCAGCCGTTCTTTATACCCGTATTGCCTTTTCCGTACATTCCGACTGTCAGCATATCTATATCGTTATAACAGCCGGGTGTTGACATGGAAAAGTTCTTTTCCTGTGACAGGAGAATATCCTTAAATGAAGTAAAGCTGTCAAGAATATCACCGGTCGAGCGGTACATATGCGCGCCTATCGAACGCATCCATTCCCACGGATTTTCCATTCCCCAGTTGCAGGCGGCAAATAAAATATCTCTGCCGCAGCTGCGCAGAGCCATGCTCATTGTCAGATAAGCGTTTTTACAGTTGCCCGAAAGAGGGAAATTGCAGAAGTCATATTTTAAGTAGTCAACCTCCCATTCGGCAAAGGTCTTTGCGTCAACGTATTCGTGACCGTAGCTTGACGGATAGCCGGCGCAGGTAAGAGTTCCGGCGCATGAATACATACCGAATTTTAATCCTCTTTCATGCAGATAATCGGCTATGTATTTCATTCCGTGAGGAAATTTTTCGGGATCGGGAACAAGCCTTCCGTCTACTCCTCTTTTTTTCAAAGCCCAGCAGTCATCTATTACAACGTATTCGTAGCCTGCGTCCTTGTAGCCGTATTCAATCATTTTGTCGGCAGTTTCGAGAATCAGCGCTTCGTTTATATTTTCTCCGAACGTGTTCCAGGTGTTCCAGCCGAGCGGCGGTTTTTTTGCTATCATAATTTTCTCCTCCGTTTATTCCGCATTTGTGGATTTATTGTTGTGGCTAAATTATATAAAAAAATTTTTGAAAAGTAAATGTAAAAATATTGCATTTATATGTCAAAATGTTGTATAATATATTCAAATAGAAAATGATTCTATATGAAAGGCAGAAAATAAATGAAAGACAATTTTTTTGATAAGGTAATGAACAGCTGTTTTGTGTGCGAAACGTTCTCTGTGTATGAAATAGGAAGCCAGCAGTGCGCACCGGGTCACAGGTGGTCGGTTGATTATACCGACAGGTATCTTATACACTACATATTCAGCGGCAAGGGAATATTTGTGTGCGACGGAAAAGAATATCATCTGTCAAGAGGCAACGCATTTCTGATAACAGGGGAAAAGGCGGGATATTACCGTGCGGACGATGAAGAACCGTGGCATTATATGTGGATAAATATATCGGGAGATATGGCAAAAAGGTTTTTAAAGAGTATATCTCTGTCGCGTGCCGAGCCGGTGTATAAAACGGTAAATCCCGATGAGGTGGAAAAATGCTTTAAAGAGCTTGCCGAAAATCAAAACGAAAACAGCTTTATTGTTTCGGGAGCGTTTCATACCCTTATGGGGAATATGATACGCTACAGCGAAAAAAGAGAAGCGCACGAGCATCGTTCTATAAAAGAATATGTAGAGCTTTGCAAAAATTATATCGGAATTAACTCATATAAAAGAATAACAATGAAAATGCTGTGCGATTATATCGGATTGGAACATTCGTATCTTTACAGATTATTCAGACAAGAGGCAGGAATGTCCCCGTGTGAATACATAATTGATTACAAAATAAAGCTTGCAAGACAGCTTCTGGAGGAAACGGCTTTGTCGGTGAGCGAAATAGCCGGTTCTCTCGGATATGACGACGGTCTTGCGTTTTCAAAGCTTTTTTCAAAAAAGACCGGAATGCCGCCGAGCTTTTACCGAAGTGCAAAGAAGAATAAAAACAAAGAATAAACAGTGACTCCGATGCATATTCTTTAAGTAGAAAAAATAGGCAATTGTAAATTCGTTGTTTGCAAATTCCTATAATAAGAATAAACATACGGAGGTAATAAGCTTATGGAGCTGATTAAGAAAAACGAACAGTATATTGAAAGAATTTTAAAGGACAGTGAAAAGGTGTCGGTTGACGAGGATATAATCGTGCCGGACGTAAAGCCCGATGTTCTTAAAGTTATTCAGGCGGACGCGAGAGCGTATATCACGGAAAGCGGACTGACAAACGGAGGAATGTACGCAAAGGGCAAGCTTTATGTAAATATCTTGTATATCCCGGATTCCGATGAAAACGGAATATGCTCCGTAAATTCCTGCTTTGATTTTAAGTCCAAGCTTGATAATCCGTCTGTGACTCAGGATATGCGGCTTAAGGCGGGCTGTGATGTTACAAAAGCGGACTTTGCGGCAATCAATTCAAGAAAGCTGTCGGTAAGAGCCTGCGTCAACGTGTGCTATGAGGTTTTCGGAATGAGAGAAACGCAGGTTTCGACCGCTTCAGATGAAAAGGATTTTGAATGTATTAACGGCTGTGTGGAAACGCAAAGAATTTCTGCGGTTGAAGCTTGTGAGTTTACCGTGAGAGATGACTGCGAGATACCATCGGGTAAAAAGGCGGTTGACGAGATATTAAAAACCGATGTGAGAATTGCGGAAAGAGATATTAAAGTTATGCAGGGCAAGCTGATTTTAAAGGGTACTGCGGCGGTTTGCATACTTTACCGTACCGATGACGGAAAAACGGACTATTTTGATTCTGAAATTCCTTTTACCGAGGTTTTCGACGTATACGAGCTTGAAGAAAGCGATTGCTGTACGCTTGACTTGCCGATAGGAGATGTGAGCGTTGAGCTTAATCCGGACAGTGACGGAGATATGAGAGCGGTTACTGTTGAGTGTGTTATGAATGTATCGCTGTGCGCAAGCAGACAGGTCAAAACCGAATACATAAGCGATTGCTTCTGCCCGGGAAAGAAAACAAAAATCACAGCCAATGAAACGGCAGTAAACGAATACATCGGAAGAATAACGGCGCAAAGCGCGATAAAAGAAATAATTGCGCCCGATGATAAGCTTCCGAAAATTGTTAAAATATACCGTACGGTTGCCGAGCCGGAGGTGACAGGCATAAAGACCTCAAACGGAAGAGTTGACGCAGAGGGGCATATAAAGGTGTACATTCTGTATATTACAGATAATTCAAAATGCCCTGTGTACAGCTTTAAAAAGGATATACCGTTTTGCTATTCGTACGATTGCGAAAAGGCGGAGGAGAGTATGTGTACCGAGGCTAGCTTCAGAGCGGAAAATGCCTCCGCTATGCTCAATTCATCGGGAGGAATAGATTTCAGATGTGTTTTGAAGCAGGATATTACCGTAACACGCTGTAAAAAGGTTAACTTTATAAATGATGTTGACACGGCAGAGCTTGACGATGACGGCGATATTGTGATTTTCTTCGTTCATGACGGCGATACTCTGTGGAATACGGCAAAAAGATATTCGGTAAGACCGGGGGATATTATGGAGCTTAACAATATGGAAAATGAGGTGCTTCAGCCCGGACAAAAAATAATTATTCCATGCAGATAAAAAACGGTGTAAATTGATTTTATGAAAATGAAGAAATAAAAAAACAGCCCGGTGATGTTACGGTGAACCGGGCTGTTCTTTCTGCGCTTCGGCATTTTTTGCCCGAAAGGGGCGCAGTAATACGTTTTTTTGACATTGACAATGCACAAATACACATTTAATTGAACCGTTAAATAAAGGAACGGTTATAATGCCTTTACAATCATAAGCGGCATAAAAAAGACTGACGGGTAAGGTGTCCGTCAGTCTTTTTAAGCACTGCTCAGCCGAGACTCGGCGGAGCGTTAAACGCATATTTTTCTTATTATTCTTCTTCGGTAAAATCCGTTTCCTTTTCTGCGTATTCAAGCTTGCTTACAGAAACCTCATACGCTGTTTTGGTAACCGATTCTTCATCGGAAAGCTTTTTCTTGTATTCTCTCGATTGAATACGTCCCCAGATTTTGATATTATCTCCGACCTTGAAATTTTTACAATACCTTGCATTTCTGCCCCATGCAATAACCGGTATGTAATCCGATTTGTTATATGAGCGGTTAACCGCCAGCAGAACATCCGTGATTTCTCTGCCGAACGGTGTGGTTCTGTAAACGGGTTCCTTGCAGATGTATCCGTTCAGATAAATAGAGTTGGGGTTTTTACAGAGTGCTTCATCTCCCGGAACGATTTCTTTGGCAAAAACCGTAAGTATCAAACGGTTATCTCCGTTTTCATAGCTGTTATAGGAACGGAACTGACCGGTTATTTCCGCAAAATCTCCCGTCTGAGGGGAATAATCCGCCATAAGTCTGTCGGATACCATTACCTTGATTCTGTCATATGCACCCGAAAGTCTTGGTATTCTCAGCGTGAAAGTGTAAAAGCTTTCTCCGTAAATTTCGTGGTTAAATTCCGCTTCATCTTCAACAATACCGCAAACGGATGCAACATTGTTTCCGCTGCTGTTATCCATAATCATACCTCCTAAAATGTTTTCTTTAACGCTGTGAGAAACAATTTTGTCAAAACGAGCAAGGCGCTGTATTGCGCCGCCCTTGCCTTTGCTTCTCTGTGCCGGAAAATCAGTAATAATCCGCATATGAAAAGCGGATATTTTGATTTGGTTATAAGTCATATTTATTCGGCGGAAAGGCTTTTTATGCTATATTTTTAAGGTAATTGCAAAATCGGCGTTTTACAATCGCATAATTTACCCGATACTATATTTTAATCTGATTTTTTTCCGTATCTCCTATAATAAGACCGCAAATGACTGCCGGAATCCTGTTTTCAAGCTTAATATCCGAGAAGCAGTCAACCATAACGTCGCATATCGGATAGGTTGTTCCGCTGAGCCGCTTAAATCCCTCTTGAACCGAGACCGTAAAGGTTTTCTCACTGCCGTATTCGCTGCCGACTGACGAAATACTCACTACGCAATCCTTTGAAAAACCGTAATCCACGCAGTTGTATTTCTGAAATTCGGGTATGCTTCCTCTGTCCGAATTATAGATTAAAATAGCGTTGCTGTTCATGTTGCTCAGAATTTTGCACAGCTTTACGGCAAAAATATTCGGACAGTCAAAGATGATAATGTCAAGAGCAGTCGGGCATCGTTTTACCGATTCAAGAGGTATTATGAGGTAATCTATGTTATCATAGCTTGTGCTTTCAAAAGAACCGCCTGCAAAATCGGTTTTCAGTGCGACTCTGTTATCCGATTTTTTCAATAAAAGTATTAGTGCTTCGGTAATTTCAGGAGTGTTTTTTCGTGCGTATATTCCGATTTTTACCATGCTCACACCTCAATCTGCATCATAAATATTTAAATATATTATTTGTGACCGATTCGTTCTTTATTCAAATAAATGATATTATAGAATATTTTTTAAATTAAGTTCATATATTCAAATATCACGGCTTTGTCAAAGAAAAAAATAAAAATATGGTATGCGCAAAATGCTGGTAGAAGGCTTAACGTGAAAAATATGCTGCGCATCTTACCCTTTTTCGAGGTTAGGAGTATAAACATACGCCGTCACCTCTCAAAAAGGCAACCTGCTTGCATCTTTTTCCCGTTTAGATTTGTGCCGCCGTACGGCGGCGGAATGGAGATTAAAATAAAAAATTACGGCAGGTGGAGAATACGATGAAGAAAATTTTAATATCTGTGGCAATAATATTTCTTGCGGTTACGGTAATACCCTTTCTGATAGTTATAAATTTCAGCGGATATAAAAGAGAAAGCAGAAAAACGGATAAATTTCCGGATACGGTATCGGTTTATATCAAGGCGGAGGACAAGGTTTGCGACATGAATGTGAATCAGTATTTAAAAGAGGTAGTGTCGGCGGAAATGCCGGCGGACTTTCATACCGAGGCTTTGAGAGCACAGGCAATTGCGGCAAGAACATATCTTATTAACAGAATGAGAGCATATCAGCAATCGCAGACGCCCGAGGAGCATAAGGGCGCATATATGTGTACCGATCCGAAGCACTGCAAGGCATGGATAAGCGAAGAAAAAAGAAAGGAAATATGGGGAAAGGAAAAGGCTGAGGCAAACTGGAAAAAAATATCAGACGCAGTTGACTCTACGGGAAAGCTGATTCTTACATACAATGATGAACCGATAAGCGCAGTGTTTCACTCCACATCGTCGGGTTATACGGAAAATGCAAAGGACGTATGGGGAGGAAATGCGGCATATCTTGTAAGTGTTAAAAGCGATGGGGATACACAATCGCCGAAATATAATTCCAAAAAAGAAATGACGCTTGACGAGTTTAAAAAAATTGCGGAGGAAAAGATTGCCGGGTTAAACTGGGAAAAAGGCATAATCGGAGAAATTGTGAGGAGCGAAGCGGGCGGAATCAAGACAATTACATTAGGAGGTGCGGTGGTTAAGGGAACTGATTTCAGATTTATGTATGATTTGAGATCGACCAATATAGATATTGAGGTTGACGGAGATAATGTGAAAATGAAAGTAAAGGGCTTCGGACACGGCGTAGGCATGAGCCAGTACGGCGCAAATTATCTGGCAAACCACGGTAAAAACTTTGAGGATATTTTAAAAACCTACTATACCGGAGTGGAGTTGGCAGAGTACGACGATATAAATAACATTAAGTAGAATATAAACCGGCTGATAATAAAATTTTCAAATAATCAAATTATTATGTTAAAAACAGGTTATTCTGTCAATAATATGTATAAGGCACAAAAAAAGCGGTGCCGATAAACATATTTTACAAATCAATGCCGCATACCGGCGGCGGAACGGAGGAATTATAATGCCGGATTTAAAAGGAAGCAAAACGGAACAAAATTTAATGGCGGCTTTCAACGGTGAGTCGCAGGCAAGAAACAAGTATACCTTTTATGCCAAAAAGGCGCAAAAGGACGGCTATGAGCAAATAGCGCGGATTTTTACCGAAACGGCGGATAACGAAAGAGCGCACGCAGAGCTTTGGTATATAATACTGAACGGCGGAGATATTTCGGGAACACAGGCAAATTTGGCCAACGCCGCGGATAATGAAAACTACGAATGGACGGATATGTATGCTCGCTTTGCGCAAACGGCAGAGAAAGAGGGATTTTCTCAGATAGCCGGTCTTTTCAGACTTGTCGGCGAGATTGAAAAGCAGCACGAGGAGCGTTACAGAAAGCTTCTGAAAAACGTTAATGACAACACTGTCTTTTCAAAGGATACCGATACAATCTGGATCTGCGCAAACTGCGGTCATGTGTATATGGGAAAGGAAGCGCCGAAGCTTTGCCCCGTATGTAAAAAGCCGCAGGCATTTTTCAGTGAAAAAGCGGAAAACTATTGATTTAACGGTTAAATACGACAAATAAACCGATCTGACGGCATTGGAAAAATTCCATTACCGCAGGTCGGTTTGTTTATGCATAATTATATATTTTATGTAAAAATTTCGACAAATATTGACAATAAAACGGTAAAATTATATAATAATGTAGAAAAAAAGGAAAAAATAGTTTTTTTATCTGTATCTTAACCTGATATATGATATAATTGTTATGCTGATAAATGTGCAGCGAATTGTGTATCGCCGCATATCTGATGGGAGGAATACAATTTTAATGAAAAACAATCTTGTGAGGGATATTCTGCATACGGTGCTGATACAGATAGCAAGCTTTATTATTTGTCTGTGGCTTCAGAACGTTATGAAAATAACCTCGCTTACAACGGGAATATTCATACTTGCGACATTTTTGACATCGGTTATAACAAAGGGTTATGTTTTCGGAATTGCAGCGTCTGTAATTAGCGTGCTGGCTGTGAATTATGCATTTACCTTTCCGTTTTTCAAGCTGAATTTTAATATGCCGGAAAATCTTATTTCCGCAATAATAATGATTTCGGTTACATTAATAACAAGCGGACTGACGGTAAAGCTGAAGGAGCAGGAGGCAATCAAAGCGGAAAGCGAAAAGGAAAAGCTCAGAACTGATTTGTTCAGAGCGGTTTCGCATGATCTGAGAACTCCGCTTACAACTATTTACGGAGCAAGCTCGGCTCTGCTTGAAATAAAAAACGATCTGACTGAGGAAGAAAAAACAAAAATGCTTGAGAACATACGTCAGGATTCTCAGTGGCTTTTCAGAATGGTTGAAAATCTTTTGTCGATAACGAGGATTGACGCTGGAAACGTAAAAATAATAAAAACGCCTATTGTGTTGGACGAGCTTGTCGATTCGGTGCTTCTGAAATTCCGTAAGCGTTATCCTCAGCAAAAGGTTGACATAGATATTCCCGATGACTGCGTGACTATTCAGATGGACGCAATACTTATAGAACAGGTTATAATAAATATACTTGAAAATGCGGTTCAGCACGCTGTCGGCATGACGAAGCTTTCTCTAAATGTTTCCGTTAAGGCGGACAATGCCGTTTTTGAAATCAGGGACAACGGAGCAGGAATCCCGGATAATGTGCTCAAAAACATTTTTAAAGGCATTTATACCGACCATGAAATGCCGTCCGACTGCAAGCGCAGCAATGCCGGAATAGGACTGTCGGTATGTTCTACGATAATTAAGGCGCACGGCGGAACGATAAACGCATATAACGCAAAGGACGGCGGAGCTATATTTAAATTTAATTTGAAAACGGAGGAGGATTCATATGACGCAAAATAAATATAAAATACTCGTTATAGAAGATGACGCAAGTATTAACAGCCTGCTGACTACATTGCTGAATGTAAACGGATACCAGGTGCTTTCCGCCGATACCTGTGCCGGAGGGCAAATGCTGTACATATCTCACAGACCGGATTTGGTTATACTCGATCTGGGACTTCCGGATCTTGACGGTATGGTGTTTTTGGAAAAAGTAAGAACCAAATCAATAACTCCCGTTATAGTGCTGTCCGCACGGACTGACGAGCGTGAAAAAGTTAAAGCACTCGATATGGGAGCAAACGATTACATAACAAAACCGTTCGGTTCAAACGAGCTTCTGGCAAGAGTCCGGTCTGTACTAAGAGTGACAACTCACAGAATGGATTCCGGCAAGCTTCCCGGAGGAAAATTCAGCTGCTGCGGTCTGGTTATTGACTATGATTCAAGACAGGTTTTCATTAATAAAAATGAAATTAAGCTTACACAGACGGAATACAATATAATCGCCCTGCTTTCAGAGCATCCCGGAAAGGTTTTGACCTATTCGATGATAATTAAGGAAATCTGGGGGTACAACGATATAAACAGTATTAAGAAGCTCCAGGTGAATATGGTTAATATAAGAAAAAAATTCGGTGCAAAACCGGGTGAGAAAAATTACATAGTAAATGAATTGGGAGTAGGATACAGAATGTGTATGGAGGACGAGGATATATAATTTTTGTATCGGATATGCCCTTAGAATCAAAAAAATAATTATTTTATGAGGTGTGTTTATGACTGCATTTGATGTATTAACGCTTATCGGCGGCTTATGCCTGTTTCTGTTCGGAATGAATGTAATGGGCGACGCATTGGAGAGGAGAGCCGGCGGAAGCCTTAACAAAATTCTTGCAAAGCTGACAAAAAACAAGCTGACCGGATTTCTTACCGGTCTTGGGGTAACGGGAGTAATTCAAAGCTCATCGGCAACAACGGTAATGGTTGTCGGATTTGTAAATTCCGGAATAATGACTCTTAAGCAATCTATCAGCGTAATTATGGGTGCAAATATCGGTACAACCGTAACGGCATGGATTCTGAGCCTGGGAGGGATTTCTGGCGACAGCTTGTTTATAAAGCTGCTGAAGCCAAGCTCATTTACGCCTGTTCTTGCTCTTATCGGCACGATTTTGCTGATGTTTTCAAAAAGCGGAAAGAAAAAGGACACAGGAACAATTCTTCTCGGTTTTGCCACTCTGATGTTCGGAATGGAAACGATGTCAGGCTCTGTATCGGGACTTGCGGAAATCGAGGAATTTAAAAATATGTTTTTAATATTCCGAAATCCCATACTCGGAGTACTGGCAGGAACTGTTTTAACGGCGATAATTCAGTCAAGCTCGGCTTCGGTCGGAATATTGCAGGCGCTTGCAGTTACGGGACAGGTTTCCTACGGTGCGGCAATCCCGATTATCATGGGACAGAATATCGGAACCTGTGTGACCGCTATGTTATCCTCTGTCGGAACTACCAAAAATGCAAAAAGAGCGGCAGTTGTGCATTTATCCTTTAACGTTATCGGAACGGTTATATGGCTTACCGTATTCGGAATCGTTTCGGCGGTATTTAAACCGGCGCTTTTGAATATGCCGGCAACTCTCCCCGGAATTGCCGTTACACATTCGCTTTTCAATATTGCGTGTACGGCACTTTTACTGCCTGCGTCCTCTCTGCTTGAAAAGCTTGCAATGAAGCTTGTTCCGGATTCGGGCAGCGAGGTGAAAATATCAGAGCTTGATGAACGTCTGCTTGCAACTCCGCCTATTGCTCTCGAACGTTGCGGCGTGCTTGTAAAAAAGATGGCGGAGCTATCGGTGACATCGCTTAAAGAAAGCATGAATATGCTTTTCGGATATGATTCGCATACTGCGGATGAAATACGAGAAAATGAGGATAAAGCCGATCATTATGAGGATATTCTGGGTACATACCTTGTTAAGCTGAGCGGTCATCAGATAAGTGACAGCGACAGCTGTACGGTATCAAAGCTATTAAAGGCTATAGGTGATTTTGAAAGAATCTCCGATCACAGCGTGAATATTGTGGAATCGGCTGAGGAAATCAATCAGAAGCAGATAGCTTTTTCAGAAACGGCACGCTCGGAAATTGAAGTTATGTGCAGTGCGGTTTCTGAAATTCTTACCATATCTTACAATGCTTTTATGAACAATTCGGTTGAAACGGCAAAAACCGTAGAACCGCTTGAACAGGTTATCGACGGTCTGAAAAAGAAGCTTAGAAACAATCACATCGCAAGACTTAAAAAGGGCGATTGCTCGATAGAGGCAGGCTTCGTGTGGGCAGACCTGCTGACGAATCTTGAAAGAGTTGCGGATCACTGCTCTAATGTTGCGGTTTGCGTTATTGACGCTAAAGAAAACAACATGAATGTTCATGAATCACTGAGAAACATAGAAGAAGTAAATCCCGAATTTAACAGAATGTATAAAGAGTTTAAAAATAAATACTCGGTTGTATAATCAAAATTTCCCGGTTTAAAATGATATGCGCCGCAAAAGCGTAATGATTTCGGCGGCGCATACCGGATTAGATTCCCCGGGAAATATTTTTTTACTGCAAATTCAGCTTTTTGTTCATGAAATAATTTGCTGTAACAAACAAAGCAACCGATGCAATTGCAGTTGTTACGATAGCAAAAATCAGCGGAAAATGACCGAAATCTGCGAAATTAAATATTCCAAGTGTTTGGAACGGAATTATTGCAATTCCCTTGATAATGTTGAATACGGCAGCTATGCCGATATATGTACCTACAGAAATAAGCGCTTTATGCGAATTGAAGGAATAGCCGACAGCCATACTTGCATAAATATGAAGATACATACAAACAAGATTTACAATACAGCATATGATTATTTCAACAACATACAATACAAATTCCGGAATCATATTGCGATAATGAATATACCACATTTTTATAAGTGAAGGCAATTGTGAGAACAACTCAGCAATTGCTTTGCTGCTCGATATAACAAGAACGATTAAACCGTAAGAAATCATCAGTGCGAAAACACCGGCAATTGTCCAGATAACCGAAACGATCAGCTTTGCAAAAATATGGTCGCTTTCCTTTGCCGGAAGCGTGTGCATGAGATAGCCCTCGTTTCCGAGCAGATTGTTTTTGAATCTGACAATGGAATAGAAAAACATACCGCAAAGCACGGACGCACTTATTATGGCAAACAATATCATAAACATAACCGCTATAATCATCATTATCAGTCCGCCGATATTGAACCTGTTTGTAAAGCTGTTGATAACGTCCTGAACATTTAACCGCAGCCCGACTGAAAGCATTAACGATAAAGCAAGCAATATGCCGTACAGCATAAGCATGAATTTATAAGTAGCTTTGAATTCGTATTTAATCAATTTTCCTAACATTTGAAAACCTCCCTGAAAATTTCATCTACACTTTTACCCTCGCGTTCACGCAGGCTGTCTACGTCCTCGTGAAGAATGATGCTTCCGCTTTTTATAAAAATAACCTCGTCAAGCACCTTTTCTATATCTGCAATGAGATGTGTTGAAATGATGACGGTTGCGTCCTCCGAATAATTTTTGATTATACTGTCGAGAATATAATCTCTTGTCGCAGGGTCAACTCCTCCGATCGGTTCATCAAGCAGATACAGCTCTGCTTTTCTGCTCATTACAAGTATCAGCTGAACCTTTTCCTTGTTTCCCTTTGAAAGCGTTTTCAACTTCTGATTGGGATCAATATGCAGATTTTCGATCATAGCGTAAGCCTTTTGCGGCTGAAAATCATCATAAAAATCCGTAAACATTTCAACCAGTTCTTTTACTGTCATTGAATCTATAAGACAGTTCTTATCCGGAAGATAGGAAACTATTTTCTTTGTTTCATATCCCGGTATGGTGTTTTTGATAAGTATGTTTCCGCTTGTCGGTGTTAAAAGACCGTTTGCGATTTTGATAAGCGTGGTTTTTCCGCTTCCGTTTGGCCCGAGCAGACCTATCAGTTTGCCCTTGCCGATGTTCAGATTAATGTTGTTCAGAGCGGCAGAGGCTCCGAATTTTTTTGTCAGCTCATTGCATTGCAGAATATATTCGCTCATGAGTTATCTCCTCCTTGTTTTTCTGAAATCAGATTAATTGTTTCCTCAACGGAAAATCCGAGCTTTGACATACCTTGCATGAAATTTTCAATTTCAGCTTCGGCAAGCTCATTTTTGATTTTTTTGATCAGTGCTTCATCATCGGTAATGAATCTCCCGGATGAACGCAATGTATAAAGCAGACCATCCTTTTCAAGCTCGGACATTGCTTTTTGCATGGTGTTCGGATTGACGCATGCCGTCTGTGCAAGCTCCCGCACCGAGGGAAGCTTGTCACCGGGACTGAATCCGCCCGATACTATCAATTGCTTGATTTGCTCGATTATCTGCGAATAAATCGGCTTATCGTTTGAAAAGTGCCAGTCATAGTCCATATTTATCCCTCCTTGAATTTATTTGGTGTATTATTGTATTAATCACTTAATACAATAATACACTATTATTGATATTTTGTCAATACTTTTTTTAAAATTAATAATTTTTTTTTATTTACATACACTAACATGGTTAAATTTGAAAATTTATAAACCTGAGTAACGGCAAAGTACAAGCTTTACCTTTACATGGGTATAAAAGCATAACGGAGGAATTTTGATGGATTATATAAAAGTATTTTTAATGAGCATTTTTTCAATTATTGAATTGTTTCTTTTAACAAAGCTGATAGGTAACAGACAGATGTCGGAGCTTAATATGTTTGACTATATTAACGGCATAACGATAGGCTCGATAGCGGCGGAGATGGCAACGGCAATTGATGAGGACGTAATTGCGCCGGCAATCGCTATGGCGGTTTACGGAGCGGCAACGGCGCTTATTTCGGTTTGGGCGTCTAAATCGATAAAGGCAAGAAATGTTATTGAGGGGAGAGCGGTGGTGCTTTTTAAAAACGAAAAATTTATCAGAAAAAGCCTGAAAGCGGCAAAGCTTGATATTAATGAAATTCTGACTCAGTGCAGAGTAAACGGATTTTTTGACGTAAATGAAATAGATTCAATTATACTCGAAGCTAACGGAAAGCTTTCGGTAATGCCTAAAGCGCAGTACCGTCCGCTTGTGCCGGACGATATGAACTTAAACCCCGAGCCGTCGCACCCTATGATAACTCTGATAGAGGACGGGGAGCTTCTTCAAGACAATCTCAAAAAGTCGGGCAAGGATATTCAATGGGTCGAGGGTCAGCTGAAAAACAGCGGAATTTCTCACATTACCGATGTGTTTTATGCAGGCTATGATTTTACAAAGGATTCTCTTTCGGCATTTAAAAGAGATGACGGCGAAAAGGAATTTTTCGTATAAAAAACGCAGGTAATTAAAAACTGCTGTTTTATAATTACCTGCAACGCTTTAATCGTCAAGAGTTTTTTCGAGGCAAACAAGATTAACACCCTTTATGCCGTTAAATTCACAGGGAACGATACCTGCTTCACGGTAGCCCAAATGGGAGTAGAGCTTTCTTGCGGCAAGATTCTTTTCGTTTGTGTCCATGCGAAGATAGGGACAGCCGTTTTCTTTTGCATAGTCCTCATAGAAATGCACGAATTGAGTGCCGAAGCCCTTGCCGGAGCAATCTGGGTCGATAACAAGCGTATGCATAACCATAACCTTGTAGTCGGGTGCGTCGGCATTATTCCATTCCGCCTGCGCATATACCGGAACCTGGGTTTGGTTGATTATCGCCGCACCGCAGACCGTGCCGTTATCTTCAAGGATAAACAAATCGCCCCTGTCAAGAGCTTCACGGGCGGTTGCTTCTGTCGGATATACTCCTTTTATCCATCCGGTGGAAGAACCCTTGCCGCTTTCGGCGTCAATTATTTTGTCATAGATGTCTGCGATTGCCTTAATGTCGCCGGTTACTGCTTTTCTTATCATTAGTATCACTCCAATATGTTTTTTTAACATTTTAACACTTAAATTTTAAAAATGCAATATGCATAATTAATGAATTAACCGTTTTATTTGCAAAAAAGTTATGATATGTGTCAAAAACAGCTTTTTTGTATTAAAAATACAAATATGATAATAATAGAAAGTATAAAAACAGAAATCTATTCGGGAGGAAGAGTAATGAATATAAACGAAAGTCTTACTCTGACGTTGGGAAAGAAAATTTCCGACGCGTCAGATGAAGAAATCTATGCGGCGCTTGTAAAGCTTGTAAACGATTATCCGATAAAGAAGAACAGTTCCAAAAAGAAGCTTTATTATATTTCGGCTGAATTTCTGATAGGCAGACTGCTTATAGATAATATGATGAAGCTGGGGATATACGATGAGGTAAAAAAGGTTCTTGAAGAAAACGGAAAGAATATTGATAAAATTGAGTGTATAGAGCCGGAGCCGTCCCTGGGCAACGGAGGCTTGGGCAGACTGGCGGCTTGCTTTATGGATTCTGCGGCGGAGCTTGGCTTAAATGCTGACGGAGTGGGTCTTAACTATCATTTCGGCTTGTTCAGACAGTTTTTCAAAGGAAACAAACAGGAGGAGGAGCCAAATCCGTGGATTAAGGCGGACGGCTTTTTGAGAAAAACAGAGGTATCTTATGAAGTTGGATATTTGGGGCATAAGGTAAAAAGCGTAATGTACGATATAGATATTATCGGAAAGGACGGATATTCCAATACGCTTCATTTGTTTGACTCGGAGGAAACGGATGAGGGTATAGTAAAGGACGGAACGGAATACGATAAGACGGATATAGAAAAAAATCTAACTTTGTTTCTTTATCCGGACGACAGTACGCCGGAGGGGAAAAAGCTTAGGATATACCAGGAATATTTCATGGTAAGTAATGCGGCGCAGCTGATTCTTGACGAATGTGTATCGTCCGGGTCAAGCCTTTACGATTTATGCGATTATGCAGTGATACAGATAAACGATACTCACCCGACAATGATAATACCCGAGCTGATAAGACTGATGATTGCGAGGGGGCTGACAGCCGACGCCGCTGTTGAAGCCGTAAAGAAAAGCTGTGCGTACACCAATCATACAATTCTTGCCGAGGCTCTTGAAACATGGCCGCTGGAGGATTTAAAAAGCACCGTACCTCAGCTTGTCCCGATTATAGAGATTCTCGACAACAAGGTCAGAAAGAAATTTCCCGATAAATCGGTTTATATTATAGACGATAAACAGCTTGTGCATATGGCAAATATTGATATACATTACGGGAAAAGTGTGAATGGGGTTGCGGAGCTTCATACCGACATTCTAAAAAACAGCGAGCTGAACAATTTTTACCGCATATATCCCGAAAAGTTTAACAACAAAACAAACGGAATAACCTTCAGAAGATGGCTGTATAAATCAAATCCGCAGCTTACAGCACTCATAGATAAGCTTATAGGAACTGACTACAAAGAGGATTCCGAAAAGCTTACAGAGCTTATGAAGTATGCGGAGGACGGTGATGTAATCTGTGCAATTGAAGCTGTCAAGGAGGAAAAAAAGAAAGAATTGTGCGATTATTTAAAGAACAGCTGCGGCTTTTCCGTAAACGAGGGGGCGGTATTCGATATTCAGGCTAAGAGATTTCACGAGTACAAAAGACAGCAGATGAATGCTTTATATTATATCGGAAAATATCTCGATATAAAGAAAGGGAATGTGCCGAAGCGTCCGATAACCGCAATATTTGCCGGAAAGGCAGCACCGGCATACACGATTGCAAAAGATATTATTCACATGATACTTTGTCTTGGCGAGGTTGTGAGAAACGACAATGATGTGAATAAATATCTGCAAATTATAATGCCGGAAAATTATAATGTTACCATGGCAGAAAAGCTTGTTCCTGCGTGCGATTTGTCCGAGCAGATATCGCTTGCTTCAAAGGAGGCGAGCGGAACGGGAAACATGAAGTTTATGTTAAACGGCTCGGTGACGATAGGCACGGAGGACGGCGCAAACGTTGAAATCCACAGGCTTGTCGGCGATGATAATATCTATATTTTCGGAGATAAAAGTGAAACGGTTATAGAGCGTTATGAAAAGAAAAGCTACAAACCGTCCGAATATTACGAAAATGACGAGAAAATATGTGAAGCGGTTAATTTCATTACCGGAAAGCAAATGCTTGCGGCAGGCGATAAAGAATCTCTTGAAAGGCTTAAAGACGAGCTGATAACAAAGGATTGGTTTATGACCTTTCCTGATTTTGAAGCGTATGCAAAAACAAAGGAAAAAGCTTTTTCAGACTATGAAAACAGGGACGCATGGGGGCGGAAAATGCTTGTAAACATTTCAAATGCCGGATATTTTTCATCGGACAGAACGATAAAAGAGTACAACAGAGAAATTTGGAAGCTATAGTTGGAAAGGAGAATTAATTAAATGAAAAACAAAACTGTAAAGGGAACAAGCTTTCCGATATTTGCTCCGGCAGACGGAAAAATTGTCCCTATTGAGGAGGTACCCGACAAGGTATTTTCGGAAAAAATATTGGGTGACGGAGTTGCCATAATACCCGAGAACGGCAGAATTGTTTCGCCGGTAAACGGTACCGTTTCTTCGGTGGCAGATTCCAAGCACGCATATAATATCGAATCGGACAACGGCTTGCAGATAATGGTGCACATCGGTTTGGAAACCGTAGCGTTAAAGGGCGAGGGATTTACGCAAAAGGTTAAAAGCGGCGATAAGGTGAGAGCCGGAGATGTTCTTGCCGAGGTGGATTTACAGCTGTTAAAGAAAAAAGGAATCAACCCGATTACTTCGGTGATTTTGTGCGATATGCCCGACAATGCAAAGCTTAACTGCTGTAAAGGCAAGGCGGTTGCCGGAAAGAGCGTGGCGTTTGACGTAATAGACGTGCTGTTCAGCCAAGACGTCGGAAGCGTACCGGCTGCGGAGAGCAAAAAAGGCGGCGCTGCATTTGACTTTCTGCAAAAGCTCGGAAAGGTTTTAATGGTGGTAATAGCGGTAATGCCTGCCGCCGGTATAATGATAAGTATCGGCAAGCTGATAGCGATGATAGGCGGAGATTCCGCTGCCGTTACAACCGTCAGCGGTATCATAGAGAATATCGGCTGGGCGATTATAAATAATCTGAACATTCTGTTTGCGGTTGCAATCGGCGGCTCGTGGGCAAAGGAAAAATCGGGAGGAGCATTTGCTGCTCTGATTGCGTTTATACTGATTAACAACATAACCGGTAATGTGTTCGGGGTAACCGAAGAAATGCTTGCCGATCCCAATGCGGTAACTCACACCCTTTTCGGACAGGAGATTCTTGTTAACGGATATTTTACTTCCGTACTCGGTGCGCCTGCGCTAAATGCCGGAGTATTTGTCGGAATAATTTCGGGCTTTGTCGGGGGAATTGTTTACAATAAATATTATAACTACAGAAAGCTGCCCGATGTTTTGTCATTCTTTAACGGAAAAAGATTTGTGCCGCTTATGGTTATAGTCTGGTCCGCAGTTATCGCAATGATTTTTGCGGTTGTATGGCCTGTTATACAGCTTGGTATCAATTCGTTCGGCGTGTGGATAGCAAATTCCTCGCAGACCTCTCCGATTCTTGCGCCCTTTGTTTACGGAACGCTTGAAAGACTTTTGCTTCCGTTCGGACTTCATCATATGCTGACAATACCGATGAATTACACCTCGTTCGGAGGAACGTACACCATTCAGACGGGTATAAATGCCGGCTCACAGGTGTTCGGACAGGATCCGCTGTGGCTTGCGTGGGTTAACGATCTCATAAACTTTAGAAATGCCGGGAACATTGACGCTTATAACAATCTTATGACAACGGTAACGCCGGCACGCTTCAAGGTCGGACAGATGATAGGGGCAACAGGACTTTTGCTCGGAGTTGCACTTGCGATGTACAAAAGGGTTGACAAGGACAAAAGAAAGGACTACCGTTCAATGTTTTTGTCAACAGCAATTGCGGTATTTTTGACCGGTGTAACCGAACCGCTTGAATTTATGTTCATGTTCACGGCAATACCGCTTTATATTGTTTATTCGATATTGCAGGGACTTGCGTTTGCTTCCGCCGGAGTGGTTAATTTAAGACTTCATTCTTTCGGAAATCTGGAGCTTATAACAAGACTGCCGATGTCAGTAAAGGCAGGTCTGACAGGTGATATAATTAATTTTGTAATCTGCGTCGTGCTGTTCTTTATCATAGGCTATGCGGTTGCGTATTTTATGATAGGAAGATTTAAATATGCAACACCGGGACGGCTCGGCAACTACAGCGATTCGCTTGTCGGAGAGGACGGCGGAGGACCGAACGTACCGAGAAAGGATTCACAGGCGGAAAGAATTATAGGACTTCTCGGCGGCAGAGATAATATAGAGCTTGTTGACGCCTGTATGACAAGACTTAGAGTGACGGTTAAAGACCCGGTAAAGGTAGCCTCCGAGGATAAATGGAAGAAAGAGGGAGCAATGAGCCTTATGAAAAAAGGAAAGGGAATACAGGCGGTTTACGGAACTAAAGCGGATATTTTAAAGTCCGATATTAACGATATATTATGAAAATTTTAACATTGAACACGCACAGTCATCTTGAACCCGATTATGAAAAAAAGCTTTCGGAATTTGTAAAAGCGGTATGCGAAATAAAACCCGATATAATCGCCTTGCAGGAGGTTAATCAGAGTATTGAATCGGAGCCTTGCGGCGATCTGGGAGATATTGAAACACTCGGTAATATACCTTTAAAAAAAGATAACCATTTATTGAATGTTATGCTCCGTTTAAAGGAAAACGGACTTTGTTATTATGCTGTCTGGTGCGGCATAAAAAACGGATACCCCGGCTATGAGGAGGGAGCGGCGGTTATGTCGCTTTCTCCAATTGAAGCCATAAAGGAAATTTCTCTTACGGACGGAGTGCTTAAAAACGAATGGAAAAAAAGAACCGCTGTCGGAATAAAGACAAAATCGCAGTGGTTCTACAGCGTTCATACCGGTTGGTGGGAGGACGATGAAGAACCTTTTGTCAGGCAATGGAATATTTTAAATGAAGTAAAGAGCTTTGGGAAAACGTGGCTTATGGGTGACTTTAACAATCCTGCGGACAAAAAGAATGAGGGGTATACAACTGTCATAAATGACGGCTGGTACGATACCTATCTTCTTGCGGCTAACAAGGATAACGGCTTTACAGCGACAACCAAAATAGACGGCTGGCACGGCGAGGAGGAAAACAAAATCAGGATAGACTATATCTTCACAAGCGAAAAAAACGAAATTGAAAGCTCGTTTGTGATCTTTGACGGAAAGAACTATCCGAAAATCTCCGACCATAACGGAATAATAATAACGTTTTGAATTTGGTGACATTAAAGGAAAACAATTGCATGATTTGAATAAAATCTGAAAGGGGAACAGGAATGAGAGCTGCCGGAATACTTCTGCCGATAACCTCGCTTCCGTCAAAATACGGAATCGGTTGTTTTTCGGAGAGTGCATACAGATTTATTGATTTTTTGAGGGAGGCAAAGCAAGGCTTCTGGCAGGTTCTGCCTTTGGGTCAGACAGGATACGGCGATTCGCCCTATCAGTCGTTTTCAAGCTTTGCCGGAAATCCTTATTTTGTAAGTCTTGAGGAGTTTGTGAAAGAGGGTCTTTTAACTTATGGTGAATGTGAAGCGTCGGAGCTTGACAACGATACCGAATATGTCGATTACGAAAAACAGTATAAAAACAGATACCCTCTGTTGAGAATGGCATATGAGAGAAGCAATATAAACTATAATGACGATTTTAAAATTTTTTGCCGTAAAAATGTTTACTGGCTTGAAGATTATTCGCTTTACACAGCATTAAAAGAAAGCTTCGGTCAAAAACCCTTTTCCGAATGGCAGAGAGAGTATAAGCTTGGAGAAAAGCAGGCTGTGGAAAGTGCGAAAAGGGATTTAAAGGACGAAATCGGTTTCTGTAAGTTTATTCAGTATAAATTCTTTGAGCAATGGAATAAGCTTAAAGAATATGCAAATGAAAACGGCGTGAGGATAATAGGGGATATACCAATATATACCGCCGCCGACAGTGCAGATGTCTGGGCGAATCCGGAGCTGTTTCAGCTTGACAAGGATAAACGTCCGCTGTTTGTTGCCGGCTGTCCGCCCGACGGATTTTCCGAGGAAGGTCAGCTTTGGGGAAATCCGCTTTATGACTGGACAAAAAATCAAGCCGAACGCTTTAATTGGTGGATAAAAAGGCTTGAACACAGTTTTTCTATGTACGATGTTCTGAGAATAGACCATTTCCGCGGCTTTGACGAGTATTATTCGGTAAAATACGGAAGTAAAAATGCGGTTGAGGGAGAATGGAGAAAAGGTCCCGGAATAGAATTGTTCAGAGCCGCGGAAAGAGTTCTCGGAAAGAAAAACGTAATTGCCGAGGATCTGGGTTATATAACCGACAGTGTAAGAAAGCTTGTGCGCAACAGCGGCTTCTGCGGTATAAAGGTGCTTGAATTTGCTTTTGATTCGAGAGATACCGGCTCGGCAAACGATTATCTTCCGCACAACTATCCTAATAACTGCGTGGTATACACAGGCACGCACGATAACCAAACGCTTAAAAGCTGGTTTGCCGAATTGCCGGGTGATGAAAAGCTTGCTGTCAGAAATTATCTGTATGACTATTATACACCGGACGATAAAATTCCCGATTCGCTTATCGCCCTTGCGCTTCAAAGTCCTGCCGATACCTGTATAATACCGATGCAGGATTGGCTCGGATTGGGAGATGAAGCAAGGATAAATACACCGTCCACAATCGGAAATAACTGGAAATGGAGAATGACAGCCGAACAGATGAGCGATGAGCTGTCTGAGAGAATCGGGATTATGACAATGAGATATTCAAGAATGGGCGTCAAAAAATAAATTTTTGACGCAGATTATAAATATATGAGATATAACAATAGGTAATTTGAGTGCAAAAAGGCTTCGGATTACCTATTGTTTTTATACAAAACGTAAAAAATAAATAATTTTCAACATTTTGCGCACAAATGTCTAATAATGCTCAATTAGTATTTCTTTGATTATTGCAATATAAACGAAAAGTTGATATAATATAATCAACATAAGTTGAGTAACAGTACTGCTGTTTGTGACTTTGACAATTAACAAACATTATTTTTTGTTTGCTTGCATATTATATTTTGCGGAAAGGAATGGTAATGCAATGGAGCATCATAAAAAGAATTCTCCGTTAAAGAGAGTTGCGGGATTTATTGTAGATAAGCGCAAGGGCTTTTATCTTATATACATACTGCTTATAATATTCAGCATTTTTTCGGCAGGCTGGGTATCGGTAAACAACGATATTACCGATTATCTTTCGGAGGAAACCGAAACAAGAAAAGGTCTGACACTGATGAACGATGAGTTCATAACCTATGCTACGGCACAGGTTATGGTGGACAATATATCCTATGCCGACGCAGAAAGAATGTGTGAAGAAATCGAGGGTATGGACGGCGTCAAAAGCGTTGAATTTGACGATACGACAAAGCATTATGTAAATGCTTCGGCACTTTATTCAGTTACTTTTGACGGAACAGCCGATGATGAAATCAGTGAAAAAACTCTCAATGCGATAGAGGAGCGGCTGGGCGATTACGATCTATACGTTTCGGCAGAACTCGGAAACTCAAAGGCGGACAGAATTGCAAAGGAAATGAATATAGTAATGCTGATTGCCTGCGTGATAATTCTGTCTGTTCTGCTGTTGTCATCGAGAACCTATATGGAAGTCCCCGTACTTATCATGACGTTTGGTGCGGCAGCGATTCTGAATAAAGGCACGAATTATATGTTCGGTACAATTTCCTTTATTTCAAACTCCATAGCGATAGTGCTTCAGCTTGCGCTTGCTATCGACTATGCGATTATTCTTTGCCACAGATATACGGAGGAAAGACAGACAAAGGATGCAAGAGAATCCGTTATCGAAGCCTTGTGCAAGGCGATTCCGGAAATATCGGGAAGCTGTCTTACAACACTCTCGGGTCTTGCGGCTATGGGCTTTATGCAGTTTAAAATAGGCTTTGATATGGCGATTGTCCTTATCAAGGCGATAATAATCAGTATTCTTACGGTGTTTACTCTGATGCCGGGGCTTCTGATGTCTTTTTCGAGCCTTATAGACAAAACGCATCACAAAAGCTTTGTGCCCAAAATCGACGCATGGAGCAATGCGGTTGTTAAGGTCAGATATATTACTCCATGGATTTTTGCAGCGCTTACATTAGCCGGATTTTATTTTTCAAATCATTGTCCCTATGCGTACAGCTACACAAATCTTACGACAATTACGAAAAACGAATCTCAGATTGCACAGGACATGATAAAAAATACCTTTAGTACGGATAATGTTCTGGCGGTTATGGTGCCGTCGGGCAATTATGAAAAGGAGCAGCAGCTCAAAGACGAACTGACGGCTATGCCGGAAATAGACACCGTTACCGCTCTTGCTTCTGTCGAGGCAACCGACGGTTATTCTGTCGGAGATATGATAACCGCACGGCAGTTCTCGGAGCTTACAGATATAGACATCGAGCTTGTGAGGGTGATATATGCCGCATATGCCGCAGATCATGAGGATTACGGAAAAATAATTGGAGGAATAGACGATTACAAGATTGCGCTTATCGACCTTTTTGATTTCGTATATGATATGTCGGAGGACGGATACGTCAACCTTGACGGCGAATTGAGGGATAAGCTCGACGAGCTTCACGATGAGCTGACAGACGGTAAAAAACAGCTTAAAAGCGATAATCATACAAGACTTGTTTTGAATCTGAATATTCCGGAGGAAAGCGAGGAAACCTTTGAATTTTTGTCGGTTGTAAGAGATACGGCAAAAAAATACTACGGCGATGACGTACTGCTTGCCGGAAATTCAACGAGCGACTATGATCTGTCGTCAACGTTCGGAACAGATAATCTGATGATAAGCATACTTTCAATACTGTTCGTGCTGATTGTCCTGTTCTTCACATTCCAGTCGGCAGGAATACCGCTTATACTTATTCTTGTAATACAGGGCAGCGTATGGATAAACTTCTCGTTCCCGACAATACAGAATAAACCTCTGTTCTTTATGAGTTATCTCGTTGTAAGCTCAATACAGATGGGCGCGAATATCGACTATGCGATAGTTATAACAAACAGATATACCGAGCTGCGGCGTGAAATGAATAAGTATGACGCAATCAAGCAGTCGCTTAATCTTGCATTCCCAACTATATTCACATCGGGTTCGATACTTGCCGCCGCAGGCTTTGCGATAGGTCTGCTATCCTCGGACGCAGCCATCTCCTCAATCGGTATCTGCCTGGGCAGAGGAACGCTTATCTCGATACTTCTTGTTATGGGTATTCTGCCGCAGCTGCTTGTTCTGGGTGATTTCATAATTGAAAAAACTTCATTTAACATTAAAGACATCAGAAAGGATTTAAGGGAGCATATCAAAAACGGAGGTGCGGAAAATGAAGAATAGAATACTGTCCGCAATTGCGGCGATTGTGATGCTTTTAACTCTGCTTCCGCCGGCATATGCCGAGGAAAACGTGATTACGATTTCAAGCAAGGAGGATTTTATTGAATTTTCAAAAAAATGTACTCTTGATTCGTGGTCGCAGGGCAAAACGGTAAATCTTACCTGCGACATAGCACTTTCGGACGCCGATTATAATCCTGTCCCGACGTTCGGCGGAACCTTTAACGGAAACGGTTATACAATTTCGGGATTCACCATGAGCAAAAACGGCTCTTATTACGGCTTGTTCCGCTATCTGCAAAGCGGAGGTAAAATTACAAATCTTAACGTTAAGGGCGGAATTACTCCATCGGGCTCCAAAAGCTATCTCGGAGGAATTGTCGGAGAAAATTCCGGTATTATTGAGCTTTCAAGCTTTTCGGGAACGGTAAAGGGAGAAAATGTTGTCGGAGGAATTGCCGGAAACAACACCTCCGGCGGTGAAATAAATTCCTGTTTTTCCTACGGATATATAAGCGGAGAAAACACTACCGGAGGCATAGCCGGTAAAAATGACGGTTTGATTACAAACTGTGAAAACAACGCAAACGTAAACACCGAATATGTTGAAAAGAAAAACGATATATCCGAATTGAGTGCAGACGCGGGTGCGATTATTGAAACCTATAAAAACGCAACAGAAGAAAATAAGGACGAGAGCGTTCTCGGAAACAGCGATACCGGAGGAATAACCGGATACACAACCGGAACGGTAAAGGGCTGTGTCAACAAAGGAAATGTGGGGTATCAGCATATCGGTTACAATATCGGCGGAATTGCCGGCAGACAGTCGGGATATATGCTCGGGTGCGAGAACTACGGCTTTATTCAGGGAAGAAAGGACGTAGGAGGAATAGTCGG
The DNA here is from genome assembly GCA_934462715.1 of uncultured Clostridia bacterium. Classification (GTDB taxonomy): domain Bacteria; phylum Bacillota; class Clostridia; order UBA1381; family UBA1381; genus RGIG1988. The sequence goes on along the minus strand of CAKSIJ010000002.1, from coordinate 10,633 downwards.
TCAGGCAGAGCCGTACACAATTCTCAAAACGTCTGAAAACAGGCTTGATGATATAAGAGATGAGCTTGATAAGCTGCACAGCATGGTGAACGATTTTGTCAGAAACGGAAAAATCAGCGACAGCAGCAGACGGTATCTCGACAATATATCCGATTACACCTCCGACGCCAAGGATAGCGCAAAAACCATGATTGATACAGGCTCGGACTTTATAGACGATAATATCAAGGAAATAAACGCACAGGCAGCCATACTCTCAAATACGATAGATAAGATGTCCGATCCTCTCAAAAAACTGAGCGACGGCTGCGATGACGCTTCGGACGCTCTGGGAAAAGCGGTTGACGCACTTGATAAAATAGATATTAACATTCCTGAGATTGACGATGAGCTTGACAGAATTTCCGATGCGGTCGATGAGCTTTCAAAGGCAGCAAACAGAGCGTCGGCAGCAGGGAAGAGGGTTGACAAGGCACTTGATGATCTTGATGACGCAATAAGATTTAAAGACTACAACGGCAAAGAAAATGCAATCAGTAATCTTGAAAATGCAATATATGAGCTGATCTCCGCAAAGCAGGACGCAAACAAGGCAGTTGAAGAAATAGAAAATATTCTGTTAAACAAAAAGGAGCTGTTCGACAGCACCGGGGGAGATACGCAAAAAATTCTCGATCAGCTGCAAATAATCAAGGAAAGCCTTAATAAGCGGATTACAGCTTTAAAAACAATAGCCGAAAGCGTAAGCTGGCTGAAAAACAATGCCGAGATAGATTTTTCGGAGTTTAAATCTGCCGCAACCAATATTAAGCGCGCGATTGAATATTTGAATGACGCATTGTATTATCTTGCAGAGGGTATGGGAAATCTGGGAAGTGCGGCTGTCGATTTGGCGGATAAGCTTGCCGATTTTGCCGATGATACCTCAGGACAGCTGAAAGAGGCGAAGAACGAATTAAGCGATTCTTTGAAATTTTTATCGTATGCGGTTGACGATATAAATGACTCATTCAAGGATTTACGTCAGATTGTTGATGATCTGTCGAATGAGGAAACACCGAAATTTACCGAAATAAGCGACGATTTCAGAAATGCAAGCGACGGTCTTTTTGATTCTGTTTCGGGAATATCCGATGAAATAAAGAAACTGAGAAACAGTATTGACGATAAAACCGATTCTGTGTCAAACGATCTGACCGACATAAGCGACCAGCTTGAAACGGTCATGAATCTGATGGCGGATTCGGTTGACGATATTAATAATTCGGGAAAGAGCCTGTCCGATATATTCCTTGATGTGTCTGATGAAAATATCACGAAAACAAAGCAGGGAAAAATCAGCGACAGCAGAAATTACGGAAAAATCGAAGCAGACCGTAACTGCGGAGGTATTGCCGGTTCTATGGCGATAGAATATACCGCAGATCCCGAGGACGAAATCTCCAAACCGGATACACTAAATTTTACCTATCAGCTTAAGGCAGTGCTTCAGTCTTGCGTAAACGAGGGCAAGATTACGGGCAAGAAGGACAGCGTAGGCGGAGTTGTGGGGCTTGCAGAAATCGGAACGGTGTACTGCTGTGAAAACTACGGTAATACAGAGAGTACCTCGGGTAATTATGTCGGAGGTATAGCCGGAAAAAGCGGAAGCAATATAAGAAAAAGCTATTCAAAATCTGAGGTTGCCGGAAAAAGATATGTCGGAGGTATAGCCGGAAAGGCAAGCGGACTTACATCAAGCTGCTCGATTTCGGCAGTACGCGGTGACGAAAATATCGGAGCGGTTTGCGGAACAAATGAAAATCTGGACAGCTTTAAATATAATCTGTACGTTGATAACGGAATCGGTGCTGTGGATTCGATAAGCTACAGCGGCAGAGCCGAGCCTGTGACATACGAGCAGATGACGGCTGTTTCGGGTGTGCCGGCGAAGTTTATAAGCTTTTCGGTTTATTTTATGGCGGACGATGAGGTGGTGTCGGTTCAGGAGCTTAAATACGGAGAATCCACCGACAGAATAAAATATCCCGAGCCGCCGGAGAAAAAAGGTTATTACGGTGTGTGGGAGAAAACACCGCTTGAAACGGTTACGCAGGATATAGAATTAAACTGCGAATATCATCAGAATATAACAATACTTTCAAGCGAGGAAAAAAATAATGTAGGTAAGCTTGCGTTGGGACTTGCAGAGGGTGAATTTGACGAAAAGGCAAAAATGCACGTGACTCCGAGTACGGAGACGCCTCCCGATAAGGCAATCGGAAATATGGTTGTTTATGATGTTTCGATAGATAATACCGATATAGCCGACAGCGACAATGTAAGAATCAGACTTCTAAATGAGGATAAAAGTCATGTAAACGCTTGGGTTTTAAAGGATGGAAGCTGGCAGAAAGTGCCGGTTTCAAAAAGGGGCAGATATGTGCTTCTTGACGTGACCGGAACTCAGAATACGGTTTGTATGCAATTTACAAAGAGTAAATCAATTGTTCTGTGGGTAATTCTTATTGCCGTTGTCTTGTTACTTGTTACAGCAGGCGGATTTATTCTGATAAAACGCAGAAAAAACAAAAAGAAAAAGGCATAGAAGCGGTCAAACGCTTAGGCATATAAACAAATGACTCAATTTTGATGTTGAGTCATTTGTTTATGCTTGTTTTTTTTATATAATTGTGTTTTTGATGTTGATTTTTCGGGAAAATGTGGTATAATAATAGTGTATGTAATTGTAAAGCTGTTGTTTTTCAATTATATTGTCAGTATTTACTTTGAAAAGCTTGCGGCTGCGTATGTTTTGGCAATTTCATGCGCAGATATTGTTCGGATATAGTATAACATCGGCTGCAATTTTAGATTGCAGTCAAAAAACTGAAAGGAAATGACATATTTATGGAAAGATTTGAATTGTCAGATTTAAAGGACGGCGCACATATACATTTCATAGGAATCGGCGGTATAAGCATGAGCGGACTGGCGGTTATTTTGTTGCAGAAGGGATACAGAGTGTCCGGCTCTGACAGACAGAAATCGCATATAACAGATAAGCTCGAAAAGCTCGGAGCGGTGATCTATGAGGGTCATAAGGCAGAAAATGTAAAGGGTGCGGAGCTTGTGGTGTATACCGCCGCAGTGCATAATGACAATCCCGAAATGGTTGCCGCAAAGGATAACAATATCCGTTGTATTGACCGTGCAGAGTGTCTTGGTGCTATTATGAAGCTTTATAAAAAAGCTGTCGGTATATCGGGTACTCACGGAAAAACCACAACAACGGCAATGCTCACTCATGCGCTTCTTTATGCAAAAAAAGATCCGACCGTCAGCATAGGAGGTGAGCTTGACGCAATTGACGGAAATATTCGTGCAGGAAAATCCGATTATTTCATAACCGAAGCGTGCGAATATACGAACAGCTTTTTGAAATTCTTTCCGTATATCGCCGTGGTTACAAACGTTGAAGAAGATCATCTCGATTTTTTTGAAAATCTTGATGAAATATGTGACAGCTTCAGAAAATTTGCTTTGCTGACCGAGAACGGCGGATTTGTAGTGGCAAACGGTGACGATGAGAATGTAAGGTATGCGCTGAGAGGCGATAGGCTTAATGTGATATATTACGGTAAAAACGGTAATACCGATTATTGGTATGATAATCTGAAAATTATGTGTGGTTATCCGGAGTTTGATGTTATAAGAAAAGGCGAAAAGCTTTGCAGAATCAAATTGAACGTGCCGGGGGAGCATAATGTGTTAAACTCTCTCGCAGTATGTGCCGTATGTGATTTGCTCGGTATTGAACCTGAGGTTTATGCAGAGGGAATAGAGAGCTTTCACGGTATTCACAGAAGATTTGAAAAGCTCGGTGAATTAAACGGCGCCGCAGTCATTGCCGATTATGCTCATCACCCGACAGAAATAGAGGCAACGATAAAGGCTGCCGGGGATTTTGAACATAACAAAATTTGGTGTGTGTTTCAGCCACACACATATACAAGAACAAAAACGCTGTGGCAGAGCTTTTTGAAATGCTTTAAGGGTGTGGATAAACTTATAATGACTCATATTTATGCCGCAAGAGAAAATTTTGACGGCTATACAAAAGCGTCGGTTCTGGCAGAACAGATAAATAACAGCGGAATAGATACCGAATATATTGAGAATTTTGATGATATATGCAATGCTCTGAAAAATGAGGTTCAGCCAGGTGATATTGTCTTTATAATGGGCGCAGGAGATATTATTGAAGTCGGATACAGACTGGTGGGGAAGGAATACAAATAATATTGTTTGTTTCATGAAGAAATGAGAAAATTGCATGACCTTGCTTGATTGTATCCGGTGAGGTCATGCAGCGTTTTCTTGTGAAATAACTGAGTTATAGATTGCCGGACAAACTATTGTCTGAGAAAATGTATAGCGGTTATTCTCAAATGTGTTAAAAACAGTGCTTAGTATTGCTTGCGATTTGTGAAATTTATATATTGCATTTATAAATTAAAAAAAATTCAAAAAAAGTGTTGACAAACCTGTATATTTCTGTTATAATATTATCTGTTGACGGCATGGAGAGATGTCTGAGCGGTCGAAAGAGCCGGTCTTGAAAACCGGTGACGTGCGAGCGTCCGTGGGTTCGAATCCCACTCTCTCCTCCATTTTTATTTTATGATATTTGTACTGTTTGTTTCGTACCCGGCTTCGGCAGCCGGCAGCAGACAAACCCGTCTGGAGAAGTACTCAAGAGGCCGAAGAGGCGCCCCTGCTAAGGGTGTAGGTCGGGCAACCGGCGCGAGGGTTCAAATCCCTCCTTCTCCGCCAAATCAAAAACCGCATAAACACCTACAAATCAAGTGTTTATGCGGTTTTTCTTCATTTTCACACCCTGTCAAACTCCGCTCAAAAAGGCTAAAAAAAGCCACACCAAGTTGTCAAAAAGTTGTCAGCCTTACACGTCATGTTCTCTCAAAAACTGCACCGTTTTTCTCGCCAGCCAATAAGCATTAACATCATCACCCAGTTTTTTAACCCACAAATCCGAATCAGAAACAATCCCCCTGTGAGCCAATTCCCAAACAATGTCATTAACCTCGGTCAGCTCATCATCTTCAATATACCTCTTAACGCAAATCAGCCCTTTGTTTTTCAGCTTCTCTGTGCTTTTCTGTCCTTGCCTCATCTTGCAATACTCGCTCATAACCTTAACGGTGCCGCCGACCCCCGAGCCATGACCGAAAATCTTCCCGTCACCGATATACATCTCAACGTGACCGACGCCGTCTGTTCTGCTGTTATCCTGCCCTCTGAAAAACAATAAATCCCCCTTTCTCATATTTTTTTCATCGGGAACGCCGTTGTTAATCGCAACATCAACCCTGCGCCCCTTGTTAATCTGTGCTTCGGTATTTCCGCCGATATTCATGCCCAGTAATTTATAATACCAATACCAAACAGTCCCCGAGCAGTCCCCAAAGCCGCTCTCAATCCTCGTCCTTTTATCCGCTGATTGCGAATACTTATTTTTCCGCTCCCTCGAAAGTGCGGACCTCACAATCAAATTTCTCTTTTCTTCCGTTGTCATAATAACCTATCCTTTCATTTTTTATTCTTTTTCTTCTTGTCTGCCTCAAACTTCTGATAATTAGCCTTTTGATACTTCGCCCACGGGTTATGGTCGTTGCTCTTATACTCCATACCGAAAAGCATAGCCTTTTCCTCATTGGAAACGTCAAGATTCGAAATAATATTAATAACCTTATCCTGTTTGGACTTGCCCTTAATAATGTTGCCCTTTTCGTCCTTTTCGGTATCGATACCGTATTTTGCTTTTGCCTTGCAGTATTTTAAATAAACCTCCACATTATAGCCGTGACTCGTTGCAAAAACATTCTGTTTTGAATAAACCGACTTGCCGTAATCATTATAAAGTCTGATAAATTCAGCCGTATCACAGCCGATAGATTCTTTTGATTTTTCCGCTTCAAGAATCCATTCGGTGTCAAGGTTATAATCGCCGTTTGAAGCGTCCCTCAAAGCAATTGCTTCGGCGTATGTATTAATTTTTTTCTGAACATCGGATTTACCGGCATTGTTTAAGCCGTCTGTTCTGACCTTTGAGAGCAACTCCTGCTGAATAGCGTTTCTGTTTTGCGAAAATTCTTTGTATTTATCGTCCGAAAGTTCCTCTGCCGAGTATTTCGCCTGTGCAAGCTTTGTGAAAAATTCCTTTTGCTTATCGTCCATGCCCTTAATGAAGTCTTTCATGTCGGCAAACATTTCCTTATATGGCTTGTCGCTGTTGACAATATCAACGCCCTTGCGCAGATTCTCATCGGTTATATCAAGCTTTTCTGCGGTTTTGTAATACTTTTCGTATTCCTCATAATCGATTTCCTGTTCCATGCCCGAATAGAAGCCGAGAGAATTGTCATAGTTAAAGTTCTCATCTTTAGCAGCCTTTCTTTTCATTGCCGCCTCGATGTCAGAGGGGCTAACCCTCGAATCGGTCAGATCCTTAAATATTTTGTCGTACGCTTCAACATCGCCCGTTTTGAACGCACGGTACAAAATGTTATACACTCTTTCGGACGGCGTGTATTTTTCCTCGCCCTTGTCATTTTCCGATTTTGCAACCGCCGCCGACATAAATCTTTCTTTCATGTAGTCCCCTATATTGCTGTTTCCCATAAATGCAACATTGAAAACTCCCCCTGCAATCGATTCGCCGAAATTAACAAAGTTTTTCAAAGGTATTCCGAACAGTCTGCTGAAAACCTCCGCAGTAGCATACGCTTGTTTTACCGATTCCTGCCAAGTCTTTTTTCCCTGAAATGCCGCTTTCCAAAACGGTACGCTCTTGACCAACGTTTCGCCGACTTCGTTAATCATTTGTGTTGTAATAATCTCGTCACCGAAATATACTTCTTGTTTTGCAATTGCGCTTATGATGTTGTATACCGCGTCCACGAACGGAAATTGCGTAAAGAATGAAGATACCGCGTCCTCGCCCATTTTCTTCAGCCAGCTTGCAACAGTTATTTTCCCCTCCTCGTCTTCGTATCTTTTCCAGCCGGCTATACCGCCGCCAATCATTTTACCTACAGATACAACAACCGCATATACAATTTGTCCCAGTACCTGTGAACCAATTGCGGCAACAGCTCTTTTCTTTGATTCCTTGTATGCCTCTTTGCTGAGCTTTATTTCTTCTGCCGTTCCTGCCTTTGAAGCTAAGTAATACTTTCTGTGAGTGAGCATATCCATAACGCCGTCATACATGATGTTGACATTTTTCAGCGGTTCGCCCATAAACGGCAGTAACATTCTTGTGAAGCTGTCCGCTCTTAAATATCCCGGTCTTTCCATTACCGTTGTATTAGGCTGTGTGTTCATCATAAGACTTTCGTATTTTTCCGCAACCGCTCTGTAATACTCGTCACTTCCTACCTTTAAATCTTTTCTTTTATCTCTTATGTAGTATTCGGTAGCTTTCCAAAGCTTTCTTGTCATGATAGCGTCTGTATGCGTCATGAGGTCTAATATTACCGGAAGCCACTTTCCGTCTTCCTTTAAGCTTGCAACCGTTTCATCATATGCGCCCTGCGTTCTGTTCCATTGTGCAGCAGTGTATTTTGAAATAAGTTCAAGGTCAACCTTTTCTAAATTCCCGAGTGACTTTAATATTGCCTTACAGCCTATTTCCGGAATTGCAGACGGTATGGAAGCAGCTTGATTGAGTGCAATACTCCACGAACAGGTTAAAACGGCAAATGCGTAATTGTTGTATATCCAATTGAATTTTTTAGCACCGCCCGACTTATCACTTCTAACGCCCTTTATATCATCAAGGAAATCATTAATATATTGTTTAGCTCCTGCCCCGAAATTCCTTGCTATAGCACTCTGAACCGAATCGTCATATGTATTCTGCCTTACGTCCTTTGTAATAGGCTTACCTGTTACGGAATCAACCTTTTCATTGCCGTACTTGTCACGTTCCGTAACAGTCACGGTATCTGCGGATGAAAGCGTAACATTATACAGTCTTTCAAAATTCTTGACAGGTATTGCAAATGCCACATACTTTGCATGAATATCGATATATTGGTTCACCACGTCCGTAACATCTCTCAAATCAATCGGATTGTTTGCGTTCTTTTGTCTTTCCTTAAATGAACCGCTGTTTTCAATCTCACCGCCGCCCAGTGCGCCGAACGTTGACTTTGTGAAATTGGAATTACAGTTAATCGGGAAGTAGTTTTCAACCCTTGCAACGTCTATTCCGGTAAGCTGTCTTGATACCTCGTTAAGCCGCTCCTTTGAGAATGAATTAAAATACTCATGTACCGCATTTGCATACATTCTTTCTTGTTCGGTGAGATTTTGAGTAATCTTTGCAATCTCTCCCGGAGCAAACAAGACCTTTTGACCTGCATTAAAAGCGTTTGCATAACTGCCCTTTTTATATAACTTTTCATCGGGTACTATAACGCCGCCGTCTACCATGTGTTTTTGGTTTGCGACATTCTTGTTGTGCAAATACAAAGAAATCATCATACCCCTTGAAAGCCGTATGTTCTTCTTGCCCGTTTCCTTTCCGTCCTTACCGTACTCCGTAACCTCAAAGCCGCAAAACTCGTCCAGACCTTTCATAAACTTTTTATCGTTGATGAATTTTGAAAAAAGCTTGTTCGCTTTCATGTGGTACATCATGTCATGAAGCTCGCCCTTTTGTATTTCCAATGTTGTGCGGTACAAAGGGTCGTTGTCGTTATATCCCGTAACCCTGTGCATAAATTTTACGGGACTTAAAAATCCTCTTTCGTAATCTGCAACCTTTTCTCCGATACCGCTCAGTCCCATGCCCTTTGCATTGCTGACATTTTCTATTATCCGGGTACCCTTTTCGTAAATATCCGCTTCCTTTTCCTTTCCGATTTCGTAATTCCTGTTTTGAACCTCTGTAACAAAATTCATCAAAACCTCTGTAAGCCTGTGAACATAATCGATGTCCATATCCTTAATATGAGTTTTGCCGAGCCTGTCCAAGTCCTCCTCAATTCTCTCATTCGGTACAAAGTTTTCATTCTCTTTAACCTTGTCGTAATAATCCCGAAGATTTAAAAGCTTTTGTACCGTTTCATCACGGATTGAAATACCTGCCAAATCCAAATCGCTCAAATGCTTTAGCCTTACCGGCTCTTTTTTCTTTTCCTCCGGCTTTTCTTCCTTTTCGGCTTCTTTGGCTGTTTCCTCCGCAGTGCTATTTTGTTCCTCTGCCGTTTCGGCTATCCGTTCGGGCGTTGCAAGTTCGGTTGATTCCGCTCCGTCGGGCAGAGCATTTCCCTCTTTGGCTTTCTCCGCTTTTTCGGCTTCCTCCGCTTCTTTGGCTTTCCTTGCTTCCTCCTCAGCTTTCTTTGCGGCATTTTCAAGATCCGTGTTAAGCTTTTCCAAAAGCTCGTCAATCTTTGCCGGACTTTGCTTAACTCCGTTTTTAAGCATGGTTTCAACACGTCTTGCAAGCCTTAAAAGATTGTTGCGGTCGACAGTTTCCTGTTTTTCGGCAGCTCTCTTCTTGCTCTTTTGCGCCATTTCCCATTTAAGCTGATTAATCTTGTTGTATCTTTCCCTGTTAATCTTCTTAATCTTTTTCTCAAACGCTTCTCTCTGATGTGCAATCATTCTTTGCGCCGAGTCATAGTATTTATCAGCCTTTGTAAGATGAGTGCCTAACCGCAAAATCTCTATCGTTAATTGATCTTCAATACACTTTGCCGCCTCCGCAAGGTCATTGGAATATGGATTCTCATATATTATAGATGAATCCTCCAAAACCTCACAGATACAGTTAATCTGCTCGATAGGATCGGTTATGTCGCTCGGGAATATCTCACCGAAAGTGCCGTTCAGTTCGGCATATACAACGTCAATCGGCACGCCGCCGTTCGCCGTCAGCTTGAACCTCCCGAAATTCCTCTTCCTAAACTTGTTATATCCGCCGGCAAGGTCGTTTCTGTATCTTTCGGGTATAAATATCCTTTTGTCCCTCAGAGTGGCTTTTATATCCTTAAAAAGCTTTGCATTTTCATCATTCTTGACAAGCGTGTTCATTGCAATATCCCACGAAATATCCTGTGCCATTTCGGTGTATCTGTCCCAAAGCCTGTTTCTTTCCTCGGTGTTGTTTTTGTATTTTGTACTCTTTGCCGCCATGCTCCACGCTTCCGAGATTGCAACCTTTAAATCGGTATCGCCCGTGTACCCCTTTGCAATCCTGTTGGCAAGCTTTCTGAAAGCTTCGTAGTTCGGAACTTCTCCCGTCCTTGTCCTGTGCATTTCCGACTTGTAATATTCAAGCATTCCTTTAAGCTCTTGGTTTTCCACATTCAGCCTGTTGCTCTCTGAAATAACGTCATATAAATCGCCGTCAGAATTTTTTTGCGTATCCGTATTGACATTAGGGTCAGTTTGTGGTACTATCTTATTAGAGTCAATGTAGGTTTGAACCACTGAGGGCAATCGGAGCCCGAAAGTCGAAAACCATGATTGGCTCTTTTCATTTGCATAAACAAAATTACCTTTATCGACTTGCGCATTTATAAAGCTCTGCATATTATCTTTTCCCGTGATGTCATTCACT
>CAKSIJ010000001.1 GCA_934462715.1 uncultured Clostridia bacterium | reverse complement strand
ACAATGTTTCGGTACACACAAGACAGGGCGTAGATGTTCATTTTGCCGCTTGCGCATGTTAAAAAGGCAATAAAAAAACCGAGTGTCATACAAAACCTTTCAAGTTCTGTAAGAACACTCGGTATGGTGCGCCTGAAAGGACTTGAACCTTCACGTCGGGGACACCAGATCCTAAGTCTGGCGCGTCTGCCAATTCCGCCACAGGCGCATGTATTAAATTTATAGTTATAAACAAAATCCCACAAAGGAGAGTTGTTTTTATCTATCGTCAAAAAATTTTTAAAGACGTCAGTCTTTTTATTTCGCAACCAAAAGCTAAATTTTACGATGAACTGTTCATCAATTTGGATTTGAGCTGCATCCCAGTGCACAACTCCAAAATCGGTCGTACAGGTTACAGCAATCACGCTATGATTTGTGCCTTTATTGTTATGAATTACGAGGGAGTTTCCCAAATTTCAGACTTGCACGACTATCTGTAAAACAATCTGGTTATCGCTCATTACTGCGGTTTTGTCATATCTCGCAAATTACCTTCTTATGCAAAATTGACCCGATTTATCCGTGAATTTGATAACGATATACTTCAAACCGTTATGCAATCGCAAGTATTGAAAGCTGCCGATTTATCTTTTATTGCTTTGGATGCTACTCCCGTTAAAGCTAATGTTTCTAACAACAATCCTAAGTCCTTTAAAAAGGATAAGTTTTCTAAAGCCTCACCTCCAAAGACTGATAAGGATTGCAGGCTTGGTGTTCAAACCGCTTCAAATCAGCATGACGAAAAGAAGTATGAATTTTATTGGGGCTACAACAATCATATTCTTGTCGACTGTACTATTCCGGATGATTACAGGCTTTCTATTGACAGAAGCTCAATAGCCTTTAAATCCGTTTATGCTCTCAGAACAGAAGCCAAAAGATACAATTCTCACTTTAAGCAGGCAGGCTGCGAAATAGTTTTTGTACGCAGTGGTAATTCGGTTAAAAATCTTAATACAATTGCTCATATATCGCTTTTATCGATTGCAATTGCTGCTGTTATCACTAAGAAAGATGTTTCTTATCGCAGCGTGAAAACTTTAAAACAACTTTCCTAACGCTTTTTAAACTGAAAATCATGCATTTTGCACATTTCTAAAATATATTATAGCAAAAAGAGGAAAAAAAGTCAAGGGTAAAAGACGGAAAAAAACAAATTTTACAAATAAGTCAAATAGGCGCAAAAAAAGTACGGATAACACCGCAAAATAAACAAAAGCGATCACAGCGGCAAAAGGGAATCGGATAAAAATATCGAATTTACAAAAATATGCAAGCAAACACTTGCCTTTTGATAAAAAATAATATATAATATATAATGATGAATAATGCATATACAAAATTGGATAAGATTCAGAGTATATATGCTGCTGCTGCGGCGGAATGGAGATAATAATGAAGAAAAAGCAAACGAGAAGCGAAGCAAGGGTGGAAGCGTTCAAGCTGATTTTTGAATCCGAGGTAAACAGCGAGTCACCGGAGTATCTTATAGAAGTAATGCTTGAAGAACATCCGGAAAGCGAAAGTAACGTTGATTACATAAAGACGGTGTATCTGGGAGTACTTGCAAAGAAAGACGAAATCGACAAAATGATAGAGGACAGCATGACTTTCGGCTGGAAGCTGGAAAGAATATCAAAGGTTGCTCTTGCGGTGCTGCGCATGGCTGTGTTTGAGATACTGTACATTGAGGACGTACCGGAAAAGGTTGCGATAAACGAAGCTGTGGAAATAGATAAAAAGTATGATGAACCCGACAACTCTGCATTTGTCAACGGCATATTGGGCGGAATAATCAAAAAATTATGATTTATCTTGGATTTGATACAAGTAATTATACAACGTCAGTTGCGTGCTGCGGCGACAATGAGGTAAACATAAGAAAGATACTTGAAGTAAAGCAGGGCAACAGAGGATTAAGACAAAGCGATGCTTTGTTTCAGCACGTGAAGAGGCTGCCGCAGTTGTTTGAAGAATTATGCAGTCAGACAGATGTGAGCAAAACAGCGGCAGCGGGCGTGAGCCGCAGACCGAGAAGCGTTGAGGGATCATATATGCCGGTGTTTCTTGCGGGAGAAGGATATGCAAGGGTATGTGCCGCCTCGCTCAGTGTACCTCTTTATGAATTTTCACATCAGGATGGGCATATTATGGCAGGAATTATTTCTGCCAAAGCGGATTTTTTGCTTACCAAGCCTTTCCTGTCGGTACACTTGTCGGGCGGAACGTGCGAGATTCTGCGTACCGAATACAGCGTACGCGGCTTTGAGGTTGAGATTGCCGGCGGAACAAAGGATATAAGTGCCGGACAGCTGATAGACAGGGTTGGGGTTGCGCTCGGAATGAAATTCCCGGCAGGTGCGGAGCTTGAAAAGCTTGCCATGAAAGCGGAAAAGGGAAGTAAGCTCCCGGTAAATTCGAGTGACGGATATATCAATTTTTCGGGAATCGAAACAAAGTCACTTTCTCTTATAGGCAAGATAGATAATGCAGAGATGGCTCTTGGAGTATTTAACGGAGTCGGCGAAGCGGTTGTAAAGGCGGTCAATCATTGTTGCCGCAGATGTCATATCAGCGATGTGCTTTTTGTCGGCGGTGTTATGTCGAGCAGTATCATAAAAAAGTATATAACGGAAAATGCCGACTCAAATTCATATTTTGCACTTCCCGAATATTCGACCGACAATGCCTGCGGAATTGCGGCACTTACAAAATATGCTTACGAAAATCACTGTAAATAATAAACTATCATACTCAATTTTGCGCCATAATTACGGCGGAATGGAGAAATAAGATGAAACAGATAATAGCTACGGTTTCGCAGCTTAACGGATTTATAAAAAAGACCTTTGAAGCAAATCCGGTTTTTTCGGATATATGGATTAAGGGCGAAATATCAAACTATAAAAAACACTTTTCGGGTCATATTTATTTGACGCTCAAGGACGAGGGCGGTGTTTTAAAAGCCGTAATATTCAAATCAAATACCTATTCGCTGACGTTTGAGCCGTCAGACGGAATGAAAGTTATTGCGAGGGGACGAGTGTCTGTATATGAACCGGGCGGTGTATATCAGCTGTATATAACAGAAATGCTTCCGGACGGTGCAGGCGAGCTGTATTTAGCCTATGAAAAGCTGAAAATAAAGCTGTCCGATGAGGGTCTTTTTGAGGAGGAGCATAAAAAGCCGATTCCGAAATACCCCGAACGAATAGGCATAGTAACTGCGCCGACAGGTGCTGCGGTGCGTGATATAATTAACGTTGCAACAAGACGTTTTCCGCTTGCAAAGCTGATTTTATTTCCTGCAAAGGTGCAGGGATCGGGAGCGGCGGACAGCGTGTGTATGGGAATTGAGTATTTTAACTCCGCAAAAAAATGTGATGTTATGATTGTAGGCAGGGGCGGAGGTTCTATAGAGGATTTATGGGCATTTAATGAAGAAAAAGTCGCATATGCGATATACAATTCGGAAATACCCGTAATATCGGCAGTAGGGCATGAGGTTGATTTTACCATTGCCGATTTTGTTGCCGATTTGAGAGCACCGACTCCGTCGGCTGCGGCAGAGCTTGCCGCACCGTCGGCAAAGGAATTGTATACACGGCTTGAGGATTACAGATATACAATCAAAACGCTTGTTGCGGCAGATTTTGAACGCAAAGCAAACAGATTAAAAATGCTGAAGCTGATAACGCCGCAGGATTATATAAATAACTGCTCGCAAAGGCTTGATATGGCGGTAAAGGATATGCTTGTCAATACAAAGCGTATTGCGGAATTAAAACGTTCGCAGCTTTCAACCGTTGCCGCAAGGCTTGACGCGCTGAGTCCGTTAAAGGTAATGATGAGAGGCTTTGCACTGCCGGTAACAGATAACGGAGAAGTGATTAAGAGCGTGAAAAAACTGGACAAAGAGAAAGATTTTGTATTGAAGCTGCATGACGGAAGCAGAAAATGTACGGTCATAAAATAACCGGAGCAATTGTAAATGTTGTCGGTACAGATTGCAGACCGCAGGAAGAAAGGAACAGAAAATGGCTAAAAGTTTTGAAGAATCATTAAATGAGCTTGAAGAAATAGTAGATAAGCTTGAAAGCGGAGAAGCAACGCTTGACGAATCGATTAAGCTGTTCGAGAACGGCATGAAGCTTACAAAAAGCTGTCAGAAAATGCTTGAAAATGCTCAGAAAAAGGTGTCTGTGCTTACAGCGGACGAAAACGGCGAAATGCAGGAAGTACCGTTTGACACATCGTTGGAACAGGAAGTGAAATAAATGGATATTAAAGAGATTATAACCGAAAAGGCAGATATTATAAATAAAGCGTTGAGAGGATATACAGAGCACGAAAATAATCCTCAGTCGCTGATATATGAAGCAATGAATTATTCGTTATTTGCCGGTGGAAAAAGAATAAGACCTGTGATAATGCTCCTTGTGTGCGATATGCTCTCAGGCGATGAAAATGAAGTAATGCCTTTTGCTTGTGCAATGGAAATGATTCATACCTATTCGCTTATACATGACGATTTGCCTGCAATGGATAATGATGATTACCGCAGAGGAAAGCTTACCAATCACAAAAAATACGGTGAAGCGATTGCAATTCTTGCAGGTGACGCACTTTTGAATAAGGCTTTTGAAACAGTGACCTCTGCTGTTTATAAAGACAGCAGCCGTGCGATAAAGGCAATGTCCGTCCTTTCAAAATCATCGGGAACGGAGGGTATGATAGGCGGTCAGACTGTGGATATTGAATCTGAGGGAAAGAAAATTTCGCCTGATGAGCTTTTATATCTTCACTCGCTTAAAACGGGGGCTATAATACGCTCCTCTGGAGTTATCGGTGCGATAATGGCAGGTGCCGGCGATGATGAGATTAAAGCGGTAGACGAATATTGCAAAAATTTCGGCATAGCGTTTCAGATTCAGGACGATTTGCTTGATATTCTCGGAAATGAGGAAATTTTAGGCAAGGCAACCGGAAGCGACAGCGCAAACGAAAAGACAACATTTGTAACGCTTTACGGAATAGAAGAATCGAAAAAAGCCGTTGACAGCTACACAGAAAAAGCCTGCAGTGCGCTGGACGTGTTCGGAAGCAAGGCACAACAATTAAAAGCTCTCGCATATTTGTTGGTTAACAGGAGCTTTTAAGAAATAAAATAAAAAAATGTTTGGCAGATAAAAAGGAGTTATACTAATGAGTAATGCAGCAATGTTCTGGATATATTCTCCGCTTGCGACTGCGATAATATCGTGGTTTGCGGCACAGGTGCTGAAAGTGATTTTGGTGCTTATTTCAAGTAAAAGGCTGGATTTCGGAAGATTTATAGGTTCGGGCGGTATGCCAAGCTCGCACTCTGCGCTCGTCTGCTCGCTGACTACCGCAATCGGCTGTACAGAGGGCGTGTCAAGCGGTCTGTTTGCCGTTTGTGTGGTATTCTCTCTTGTGGTTATGTATGACGCAGCCGGCGTAAGGAGAGCCGCAGGACAGCAGGCTAAGATACTGAACAGATTGGTTGAAATGTGGGGGAAAGAAAAATATTCCGAAACCGAAAAGAAATTAAAGGAGTTGCTCGGACATACACCGAAAGAGGTATTTGCCGGTGCTGTACTCGGAGTGGCAATCGGATTGGTAAGACATCTTTTATAGAATAATAAAAGTTTTATTGTTGAACAATAAAAATCAAGCGCACCGTTCCATATAATATCGGAACGGTGCGTATTTTGTATTATAATCTATCACACTCTGTACATTAAGTCCTCATAGGTCGGGAACGGCCAAAATTCCTTTGACACAACCGCTTCAAGCTTATCTGCGGCATTACGCATTTCCTGCATTGTAGGAATGACGGTATCCTGATAATATTTAGCGTGATGATGAACATCGTCATCTGACGGAATACTGTTTTTAACGCTGTCGAGAGCGGTAATCTTTTCGGAAAGCTCTTCGGTAAGCTTTGCCATATCCTGAGCGGATTTTTTCTCGTTGGGAGTATGGATACCGATAGATTCCTTAACTGCAATACCTTGTGCAAGACTGTTCACGTATTTAATGCAAGCCGGAAGAATTTCCTGTTTTGCCATTTCAAGTGAGGTAAGCATTTCAATGTTAATGGTTTTTGAATATTCTTCAAGCAGAATTTCATATCTTGATTCAAGCTCAACGGGCGAAAGCACGTTCATGCTTGAATATGCCTTAACGTTTTTCTCATCAAGAAGCATAGGAATAGCGTCAACTGTGGATTTGAGGTGGGGAAGACCGCGTCTTTCCGCTTCTTCAACCCATTCCTGAGAATATCCGTTACCATTGAATATAACTCTGTCATGCTTGTTGAATATCTCAACGATAATATCCATAACATCTCTGCCGCTGTCGAGCTGATCCGCAATTTCACACAAAGTTGCCGAAACCGCTGTGTTGATAGCGGTGTTAACTCCTGCGATAGACTGAGCCGAGCCGGGCATTCTGAACTCAAAACGGTTGCCTGTAAAGGCAAAAGGCGAGGTTCTGTTTCTGTCGGTAGAATCCTTTTTAATCAGAGGAACTGCATCAACACCTGCGGATATTTTGCTTCTGCTCTCGTCAACCGAGGTTTTACCCTCTTTAACGGCAGCAATAACATCGTCGAGCTGTTTCCCGAGGAAGATTGAAACGATAGCCGGAGGAGCTTCGTTTGCTCCCAGGCGGTGATCGTTACCGGCAGAAGCTACCGCAACACGCAGCATTGAAGCGTAATCGTCAACAGCCTTGATAACAGCGGCAAGAAAAAGAAGAAAACGCTTGTTTTCAATCGGTTTTTTGCCGGGATTGAAAAGGTTCTCGCCGGTGTTTGTTCCGATAGACCAGTTATTATGCTTACCCGAGCCGTTAACGCCCTCGTACGGCTTTTCGTGGAGCAGGCAGACAAGACCGTGCTTGCGTGCAAGTTTTTTCATTACCTCCATAGTAAGCTGATTATGGTCGCAGGCAATATTCATAGTCGAGAATATGGGAGCTAGCTCATGCTGTGCCGGGGCAACCTCGTTATGCTTTGTGGTTGCCATAACACCAAGCTTCCAGAGCTCACGGTCGAGATCTTTCATGTATGTAGAAATTCTGGTTTTAATTTGTCCGAAATAATGATCGTCCATTTCCTGACCCTTAGCCGGAGGTGCGCCAAAAAGTGTTCTGCCGGTCATCATCAGGTCTTTTCTTTGATGATACAGCTTTTCGTCAACTATAAAGTATTCCTGCTCAGGACCTACGTATGAAATAACTCTTGCAGCGTCCGAACCGAAGTGCTTCAATACTCTCAAAGCCTGTTTGTTGACAGCCTCCATTGAACGGAGCAGGGGAGTTTTTTTGTCGAGCGCTTCTCCTGTGTAGGAATAAAAGGCGGTCGGAATACAAAGCGAACCGTCCTTGATGAACGCATAGGAGGTAGGATCCCAGGCGGTGTAGCCTCTTGCTTCAAAGGTTGCTCTCAAACCGCCGGACGGAAAGCTTGAAGCGTCCGGTTCGCCGCGGACAAGGTTTTTACCCGAAAATTCAAGTATAATATTTCCGTTTTCTGCCGGAGCGATGAATGAATCATGCTTTTCCGCAGTAACGCCTGTCATAGGCTGGAACCAGTGAGTATAGTGAGTAGCGCCTTTTTCGACTGCCCAATCTTTCATGGCTGCGGCAACGATTTCCGCAACCCCGGAATCAAGCGCTGTACCCTCCTCGATTGTATGCTGTACCGATTTAAAGGTTTCTTTCGGCAGACGTTTTCTCATAACCGACAGGCTGAACACGTTTTCTCCGAATATTTCCGTAATTGACATAAATAGCCTCCTTGAACATAATTATCAACAGTTACTTGCAAAACTGTTTGGCAGTTAACCGCTGATTGACGACAGATGATTTTTAAAAATAAAACTGCAGAAAGCTCTGCAGTTTTAGTATTATTATTTATAGTTTAACAAAACTGCCTCTTACTATATTATACCTTTTATTTGGCTTTTGTCAATAAGTTTTTGGCAATTGTATATGTTAAATCGCAAAGTTAACAGAAATCGAAAGAGAATATGTTGGTATATTCATCATTTCCCCAGTTTGAAATCGGTATAAGTCTTAAAGCGGTGACAGGCTTTCCGAGTTCTATGTGGTATGAACGCTTACGGTTTTTGTCGGTGCAGAGCAAACGCTCCGTGTTTCCATTAATGTCTGCTTCAAGTACAAATTCCCTGCACAGCGTAGTAGGAATATGAGTTTGAGGACTGTCGAGCGCAATGTTGCACCTTGTTCCGTATTGTTTTTCGCACGCAACTCCGGGAAGAGTATGTCTGTTTAGGTCACTGTCAAATACTATATGCACCGCATTGATTTTTTCGGGGGTGTCAAAGCGGTATTCAATCGGAGTATTGTTTTTCTGTTTTATGCCGCAGGTTTCGTTTGAGTAGATATTGTTAACTCGGTCAATACCGTCCGTAAGTTCTTTAATTCCGATTTTTTTACACAGCGGCGATATTTCACGGCTAAAGTGGGGAAGAAAGCTGTCATTGTTCATAAGAGTATCCTTTAACTCCTGCAAATGCTCTGTGTACACACCGTGCGGTGCAATATCGTATTTTGCCGCAATAGCCGCCGCAGTTCCTACAGCCTGACCGAGCAGCGCACAGGTAGCCATAACTCTTGTACTGCTCAGTGCATAATGAGTTACGCTGATGTTTCTGCCGGCAAAGAACAGGTTATCCACATTCTTTGAATAAAGCGCACGATAGGGCAGGCAATATGGCACAGGGGGCAGTATGTTAGTGTTAGGAGAACCCTTGTGATAATATCCTCCGGGGAAGTGATCATCAATCGGCCAGCCGCCGAAGGCTACCGTATCGTCATATACCGTATCTGCGCAAACGTCCTTTTGTGTGACAATATATTCGCCGACCATTCTTCTCGATTCTCTCTTTCCGGGCAAAAATCCCAAAAATTCAAGCTCCCAGTTGTCTGCGTCATACTTTTTGCTGTTTTTTAGATAGTCCCATGTGCCGATTGCAAGCGGAATCAATTCATCTTTTATTTCCTCTGTTTCGTGTATGGTATCTCTGTTGCCGCCAAGCTCCAGATACCAGTAGTTCTCGCCGATTCCGTTAATGCTCATAGGACGGTTTTTAACGTCCTCATCGGTTAATTTTGTGCTCCATTCCGGCGGTGTGAATTTAACCTCTTTTGTGGTTTCTCTGCCCTGAATAAGACAGCTCATTCCCATAACCATTTTGTCGGATTTTTCAACGTGGGAGTCCTCGTTAAATTCGTCTCTGCCCTCTCTGCCGAGACGGTATTCAGCACCTGTAAGCGGAGCTAAAATACTGTCGCCGGAGCAGTCGGAGTAATATTTTGCGTTTACGGTGAAGAATGTCTGAGTTGTCATCTGGTATGCCTTTATGCTTTTGATATGTATGCTTCTGCCGAAAGCATATTCGCCCTGCTCAGTTTCAGCGTCCATGCAGGTACAGTTTAAAAGCATTGTGATATTTTTTTCACGCTTTACGAAATCGTAGAGAACGCTGTCCCAGATGTAGAAATTTTTTGTCGGATTGCGGTAGAGATTTTCAAGCATTATTTCTTCGATAATACCGGTTTCTCTGTTATCTCCGCCCTGAACAACGGCGCCGCAGACCCACATTCTGATTTCAGAAGAAGCGTTTCCGCCGAGTACGGGACGTTCATGAACGAGCACAACCTTTGCGCCCTCTCTTGCCGCAGCGATTGCCGCACAGATTCCCGACAGACCTCCGCCAATTACGCAAAGGTCTGCATTGATGGTTTTGTTGTTTAACATAATGTTCCTCCATTCTGTTGCTTTAGCAACATTTTAATATCATTTCTCATTTATAATTGCAATACACCGATTTGCAGGAAGACCAAAAAAACGTTACAATTACCATATCCTAAAAGTAGTGGTCCGCACGCTCATGTAGTACGAAGTCCCGAAGCGAGTTCTTGCAAGTTTGCGAAGCGAACTTGGCAAGATGTCCGAAGCTATCCACACCGGGGTGGTAAATCCGTTTAGGCGGGTTCTCCCGCCTATCGGCGGCTTTTGGAGCTTTTCGCCGCCGAAAAGCGGAAGGCGTACAAAAAGTAAAAGTTACTGTAAGCTATAACGCCACAAACGTGAGGTTGCGATTATAGCTATTAAATATAAATAAAGTTACTTTTAAGATTCTAAACGACAATTACTACTTTTGCTTATTTGGAGCTATAGTCTACGGTTATTGTTACTTTTGCTACTCCTTCCGCTTTTCGAGCGGCGAAAAGCTCCAAAAGCCGCCGATAGGGGTGTACCCCTAAACGGATTTACCCCCTACGGGAGGGTAGCTTCGGACACCTTGCCAAGTTCGCTGCACTTCGTTTCGCAAACTTGCAAGAACTCGCTTTTGCCTTACATTCTACATTAGCGTACGGACCACTACTTTTAGTGTATGGTAATCGCAACTTTTTTTGGTCTTCCTGCATACGGGTAAGTGTTTATTTAGTTTATTTTTTAATAAAAAATGAGAATGTTGTTTCTCTGCTGGAATTATTTATATTTCAATATGCATTATTATACTTATAATATCATTGTTTCAACGTAAATTCTTGTAATATTCTGCAATTTGATATGAAAATTTTGCAATAAAGAAGCGGCTTGAAATTACAAGCCGCTGTATGGGTATATTTTCAATTAATTTTAAGCGATTCAAAATCGTGAAAAAAATTCGGATAGGATTTATTGACAGCCTCAGCACCGTGAACAGTCACGCTGTTTTCGCATATAAGAGAAGCTATTGCGCAGGACATAACAATTCTGTGATCGTTAAAGCCGTTGCAAATACCTCCTTTCAGACTGCCGTGACCGACAATAACAAGACCGTCCTCAGTTTCCGAAATATCCGCTCCGAGAGAGGAGAGCACCGAGCAGACTGTTTTAATTCTGTCGCTTTCCTTTAAGCGAAGTCTTTGAGCGTTAATAATCTGTGTTCTGCCGTGCCTTGCGCAGGCAACAACTGCAAGAATCGGAACAAGATCGGGGATTTCGCGTGCGTCGATAATGTCACTGCCGGCAACGTCCGAAAAGGCTTTATCTCCTTGAACGCTGTCGGGATTCAATCCGTCAACCGTAACTCCGCCGCAAAGCATATCGGCCGCAAGCCAGAAAGCGGCATTTGACCAGTCACCCTCTACCGCTGTTTCTTTGGGTGAAATATAGTCCGATGATGTGATTGCATATCCGGATTTATTTTTTTCAACAGTTATTCCGAATGTTGACAGCACCTCCGCAGTTATGTCAACATACGCCGAAGATTCAAGGGGGGAGGTGAGTACAATTTCGCTGTTACCTCTGCATTGGGGCAGTGCCAGCATAAGACCGGTTATGTATTGAGAGCTGATGTCACCGGCAAGCTCATATTTTCCGGGTTCAAGTATACCGCGGCAGTGTATCGGCAACTTATCGCTGTCGGCAGTTACACCGTGCAGATTCATCTGATATATAAGCGGCGAAAAAGGTCTTTCGGGCAGTCTGCCGCTGCCGGTTGCTGTAAATTCCGGGCAGAATGTTGAGGCGACAGGAATAATAAAACGTGCGGTCGAGCCGCTTTCACAGCAGTTAAGAACCGGGTTTTCGGGCGGTGAGGTACGGTTTACGGGAGTGATGATTATTCCGTCATTGACGTGTTTTACTCCGGCACCTAAGGCTTCAATGCATTTTAAGGTTGCGTTGATGTCCTCCGAAAATGTATTGAGGATTATATGTGTAGGTTCGCTGCAAAGCGCCGCAGAAATGATCATTCTGTGTGCAAAGGATTTTGAAGATATTGCATTTATATGTCCCTTTAATTTGCAGGGTGAAAGCGTAACGTCCATTGCTGTGTTTATTCCTTTCTGCTTTAATCAGAGTATTTAGCCATCAAGTACATTGATGATTACGCCGGTTGCCGGTTTGGGGAAGATATAAATCGAGCGGTCGGGCATAACCTCACCGGAGAGTGCCACCTCTCTTATTTGTTCCGCCTTTACCGGATTCATCACAAACAGGCATGAAGCTTCATGATTTTTAACGGCATTAACGCCTTTTGAACTTCTTTTGGTGTACTGTACATAATCATCATATTTTTCTTCCGATATATTGAAAATATCTTCAAGAATAAGCTTGTTGAAAACGGTAACGTCAAGAGCACAGTATGCGGAGGATTTATCCGGGTGCAGAGCCTTGACTAAGTTTTTATTCGTAAGAGTAAGACGGTAGAAGTATTCTCCTCCGCAGTAAACCGCAAATTTGGTTTCCATTCTCACTGTTGCAATTTGCTTTTTCATAATATCGTTAAGATTGTCAACCGCCGTGTCGACAATTATCTTTTCAACCTTAAAGTTATCCTGCGCACAGGCAACAAAATATTCCTCGGTGAATTTTTTTGAAGCCGACAACATTCTGTGAACAGGGAGCTGTACCATTCTGTTGCCGTAAGCGTTGGCGCAGAAAGCCATGATGTAGTTACAACCGGAATTTTCGTTATAATCGGGATCGTTTTCCTTACAGTAATTGCGGTATTCCAGTGCGGTTGCATATCTGTTGTGACCGTCAGTGATAAAGAAGGTTTTGCTTCGTATAATATCCTTAACGTATTCAATAGTATCGGGGTTATCGATTATCCAGATACGGTGCTCCGTCATTGTATCTATTACGTTCTCCTCGGTTGTGAATGAAATATCCGGTTCTCGCTCGGAATAAGCATTTTCCAGAGAAGAAAGACTTTTTTCGGGATCGATGTACATACAGTTAATCATATCAACATCGGCTTTCATTTCGGATAAAAGCTTAAAACGGTCACGTGTTGCGCTTATCGAAGGAAGCTCGCAGGTGATAACCTCGCGTTCCGAAAGCTCGGAAAGCTCGAGAAGTGCGGCAATTCCGTGGTTTATAAATGTCGTTTCGTTGTATTTTACCCTTTGCTCGTAAAGATACAGAACCGGCTTTTCTTCTTTTACAAGAATACCGTCTTTGATCCATTGATTCAGATAAGCGGCGGCTCTGGTGTAGCAGTTGTCAGCGTCCGTGTCGTTTTCAAAAGCCTTGCCCTTTGAAAGACGGATTACATTATATTCATTTGACTTGTAAAGCTCATCAATTTCAGAGTCTGTGACGGTGTCATACGGCGGAGCCATAACGTTTCCCAGATTTATATTTTTATTGGGGTTGTATCTGTATCCGCAAAATTCTTTGATATTTGCCATGTGAATCCTCCGTTCTTTTGCTGCCGTTTATGTACGGCACATTGAATTTCCGTTCATTTATGTCAATAACATATAAGTTCATGCCGAATGTCCGATTGTATCGTTTGCTGCATTAAGGCTCGCAAATTGCCGTTTGAAGCCTAAAATGCTATGTAAGAAAAACTGCCGTCCGATTTTGTGAAGATTTCTTCCAGTTCCTTTGAATAAAAAACATCGTTGTTTTCTGTTACAAATACTGCATAAACACTGTTTTTTTTCACAAGCTCAATTCCTTTTTCAAGCTCCGAAATAAAGCAGGCGGTACTTAATGAGTCGCCGGCAAATCCGTTGTCGGATACTATCGTAACGCTTCTGATACCGCTTCTTGCAGGGTATCCTGTTTTTGCGTCGAGAATGTGGTGATACCGTACACCGTCAGAAATCATAAATCTCTGATAATCGCCGGAGGTGATAACGAAGCCGCTGTCCAAGGTCAAAAGACCGACAAGTGCGGAAGAATCATTCGGATTCTGTATGCCTATGTTCCATGAATTTTTTTTGCCGTTATTTCCGCACACATATATGTTGCCGCCGAGATCAATTAATGCGCCACGTACATTTTCGGTTTTCAGATAATCTGCGATTTTGTCCGAAATAAACCCCTTTGCCACAGCGCCTGCGCTGATTTCCTGCCCGGGTACGGTTTTTGTTACCGTATTGCTGTCATCATCAAAGACGAGTGAAGAATAATCCGTTAAGGCGGAAGCTTTTACAAGCTTATCACTGTCCGGCAGCTTTTGCGATAAAAATGCGGCTGCCCACAGTTTGGAAACAGCACCTACGGTTATATCAAAGCTGCCGTTTGTGTCAAGGTATAAATCGTTGCAGCTTTTTATCATTCCGTAAACTTCATCGGAAAAGCGAAAACCCGAATCACTGCTGTTAAAACGGCAGATTTCACTCTCAGGTCGGCTTACCGATAGCAGACTGTCATATTTTCTTATAATGTCCGCACAGCCCTCGGCGGTTTTTCGGGAGTTCAATCCGCCGTAAACGGTTATGTCCGATACTGTGTCCAAAGCGTCGGTTACTGTTACCGTACAGCTTCCGCCCGAATGTGCAAGTGCGATTACAAAGCATATCAACAGCAGAAGTGCAGCGGCAAAATATATTTTTTTCTGCTTGAATATAATTTTCATAGTCTGTTAACAGATCGGGAATACTACTTTGTTTTTATATATACCGTGTAGCTGTCGGAATCCCATGTTACATCAGCTCCCAGTTCTTCCATAACAAAGCGCAGGGGCACAAAGGTTCTGTCATTTACTATTCTTGCCGGTACGTCAAGATCCTTTCTTTCGCTGTTGACAAAGGCATATTCGGTATCTATCTGAATTGCTATGGAATTGAAGGAAGAATCTTTTTTCTGCAAGGCAATTACGGTTCTTTCGCCTTCCTCCCAGGTTATCTGTGCGCCGACTGCTTCAAAAATCGCTCTCATGGGAACAAGAGTTCTGTCGTCCTCTATAAACGGGTTTACGTCAAATTCCATTTTTTCACCGTCAAGCATAACGGTAACGTCCTTTGCAGCATAAGCGGAAACGCCGCCGAATGTAAGTATTGAAGCCATAAGTAATGCAATTGTTTTTTTCATATAAAACATTCCTTTCAAATTAAGTACGGCAGAAAAGTGCCGTTGTGAATATTTACCGAAAAAATCACGATTTTATTATACAATAATAATATCATAAATTTCCGCCGATGTCAAGAGCCATGAAAGATGTATGAAAGAAATAAAAAAATACGCAAGCTGTTATTTATATCCGTATGCAGATTTCCGACAGCGGAAAACGCAGTGAAATATAAATAAAACAGCTCACGTATCGGTTGTATACATGCCGGGCAAACCGATTAACCCTCCATGTGTCTGCCGAGAAAACCGGCGGCTGACTCGGCAAGCTTTGTTTCCACCTCGCCAACCTGCTCGCCGTCATTCATGACAAATATAACAGAGCCGATTGTGTCACCCTCCGAAACGATAGGTACAACCACGCCGGCATTATATTTGTCAACGCCGTCCGCAATTGAAAGCCCCCGATTGCTGCCCTGCGATTTATACGGCGATTTTTCGCTCATGACATTTTCGATATCTCTGCTGACCCTTTTTTCCATAAGCTCCTTTTTCGGAAGCCCGGAAACCGCAATAATGTTATCTCTGTCGGTAATAAGAATACCCTTTCCGGCGGTTTTTGAAAGAGTATCGGCATAGGTAACGGCAAAATCGCCGAGCTCGCCTATGGGCGAATACTTTTTGAAAATAACCTCTCCGTCCTTTTCGGTGAAGATTTCAAGCGGATCTCCCTCTCTTATACGCATCGTTCTTCTTATTTCTTTCGGTATAACCACTCTGCCCAAATCATCTATACGTCTGACAATTCCTGTTGCTTTCATATATTTAATATCTCCCTTTCTTTAATTTTACAAGGTTAGTGTTTGCAAAAAAAGTAGTTTTATGTAAATTGTATCATTAATTAGATTGGAAAAAAATTGAAAATGATTCAAAAATGCTGCATTTATGTGCTAAAGTATCAATGTCGGCAAGAATTTTTTATAAACGCTTGATTTGTTATTGATTTTGTGTTATAATATGCAACGATTATTTTATTGTAGAAGCAGTGAAACGGATTGGTTTACAAAAATCGGAAAGGAAGATTAACGATGTTAAAAACAAAACCATGCGTGTTTGCGATCAAAAACAGATACGAAATCACGGTATTGGTGGCGGAACCGTCGATTATGTGGGTAAAGATAGGTGATAAGTGTTATTATGACGAAGTAAACGGCATAATGAGATCTGCAAAGCCTGTGCATAAAATAAGCGTTCCGATGAGCGAGCTTGATAAGGCGGGCGAATACACCGTATATGAAAGAGCTGTAATCGACAGACCACCGTATTTTCCAAAGGTAAGCGAGGAAAGCTCGCATACCTATAAATTTTATCCGGTAAAAAGCGAAAGTGCAAGGGCATATCTTGTTGCTGATACTCACGGCAATGCCGATGAGCCGGTAAAAGCTGCAAAGGCTTACGGAGATATTGATTTTTTGGTATTAAACGGTGACATTCAGGACGACAGCAGCAAGCTTGAAAATTTCAATACAATATTTGAAATAGCGGGACTGACAAACGGAGAAAAGCCGGTTGTATTTTCAAGAGGAAATCATGATATGAGAGGAGCTTGTGCGGAATTGTTTCCCGATTACACACCGACAGACAACGGAAATACATATTACACGTTCAGACTCGGCTCAATTTGGGGAATGGTTCTTGACAGCGGCGAGGATAAGGACGATTCATATAAAGAATACGGTCATTTGGTTTGCTGTCACGGGTTCAGAGAAAGACAGATTGAGTTTATTAAAAGCGTAATCAAGAATGCCGACGGCGAATACAATCACCCGGACGTTAATACAAAGATTGTTATAGCACACAATCCGTTCACGGAAAAAATCGGAGATCCGTTCAATATTGAAGAAGATATTTATAGGGAATGGGCAAGCCTTTTGAAAGAAAATGTCAAGCCGCACGCAATGCTTTGCGGACATATGCATGAAAGATATGTAAGCAGCCCGAACGATGAACACGATCATCTCGGACACCCGTCACCCGTTGTTGTTTCATCCGTATTGGACAGAGAGAATAATTATTACGGCGGATGCGGAGTTGAATTCGGGAACGATTCCGTTACGGTTACATTCACCGATTCGGACGAAGAAATTACGGAAAAAATTGAAATAAAAAAATAAGCAATCTAAAAGGAGATACGATTATGAAGTGTTTTGCAAACAAAAGAGAGGTTAAATTAAACGGAACGGCTGTATTGCCGCCGCCGTACCACGGATTTAAAAACTGCCGTATCTGCCGCATTGAAGCGGACGGAAAAACAGACTTTGAATTTGAATATGACTGCCGGGTTCAAAGTGTAAAGGTAAGACCGCTGTCGCTCGGAATCAAGGCTGACTTTTCGGGTAACAAGGTAAGCTTTACACTTGACAAGGGCATGAAGGTGTCGGTTGAAATCAACGAGGAGCTTGACGAAACAGTTTTGGTGTTTGTGTCGGAAAAGAAAGAATATGATTTTTCGGAATATGACAATGTAATAGTATTCGATAAGCCGGAATACGATATTGACGAGCTCGCAATAGACAAGGACAATACCGTTGTAT
This sequence comes from uncultured Clostridia bacterium, assembly GCA_934462715.1. Classification (GTDB taxonomy): domain Bacteria; phylum Bacillota; class Clostridia; order UBA1381; family UBA1381; genus RGIG1988. Next base: position 255,443 of record CAKSIJ010000001.1, on the reverse strand, counting down.
ACATAGCGCACGATACCGTAGTTAACGGAAGAATCGTTGCAAAGAATGTAAATAATCTCAAAATCTGCGGTTCGGGCATACTCTCAATGGCTAAGTATACAAGAGGACTTCCGGAGGACATGACGAGATGCCTTGACATACTCGGCTGTAAAAACGTTACTGTTGAGGACATCTGCATATTTGATTCGTGCAATTGGAGCTTCAGACTCAACGGCTGCGATGATGTTGAGGTTAACAATATAAAGGTAATAGGCTGCCGCGGAAATTCCGACGGCTGCGATGTCTGCGGAAGCAGAAACGTTTATGTGCATGACTGTTTTATCAGAACTTATGACGATTGTCTTGTTTTAAAGGCATTTGATACCGGCGACGTTGAAAACATACTGTTTGAAAAATGCACGCTTTGGAACGATATGGCGCGTCCGATTGAGGTCGGCGTTGAATTGAGATGCGAACAGGTTAAAAACATAACCTACAGAAATATAGATATAATACACTCGCTGACCTGTTATCCGATGTTCGGAATCCACCACGGCGACCGTGCAAATCTTTCCGATATACACTTTGAGAATATCAGAATCGAACACGCACCGGGCGCACAGCTTTTTGATTTCCGTATTACCGATTCTGTTTGGAATGAGGACTCAAAGAAAGGCAGAATTAAAAACGTAACTGTAAACGACATCTATCTTGTCGGCGAGGAGGGCAAGGATTTCAGGAATCTGAGCGCAAGAATAGACGGCTTCAGCGAGGAGGCTGACATTGACGGTGTAACTATCGGTAATATAGTTGCATTCGGCAAAAAGGTAAAATCTGCCGGGGAATTGGGACTGGACGTAATCGGACATTGCAAAAACATCACATTTGCCGATGAAGTAAAAAATGAAATACTTACATCTCAGATTGTTCTGTCAAAAGAATTTGAAATGATGAATGACGGAAAGTATCATGGAAAGGTTAAGCTTGTAATCAATAACGGTACAAAATCCACAGTGAGCGGAGTTTCGGGAATCAATGTATTTCCGAAAAATACCGCAGAGTTTAACAGGGATAAGCTTTGCTATTCGCTTGAACCCGGAATGACAGCGGAAAAAGAATACGAAATCGTAACAGGCCCCGGAAAATATGCAATCGAGAGTTATTCGGACAAAATTGAATTAAAGGCGAGCGTATTCTATTTTGAGCTTGCATATCCGCTCACACAAAATGCCGAAAGTGCAATGATTGTTGATTTCACCGACTGCTATGGCGACAATGCGGGAGGTGTTAAGTTTGCGCTTAAAAACGGTTGGTTTGAGGTTAATTCCGAGCTTTTAAAGGATTATGATATAGTTGTGTATTCTGCAAAGCCGTCGGAGCTTTTCGACAACCAGATACTTTTCTCGGCAGAGGAATCGTATTTCGGCGAAGCACCGTCGGTAAAATGGAAGAACAACAAATATATGCCTGCTCCAGAAATCGGAAATCACTGGGAAATAACATATGTGTTCTTAAATCAGCCTAAGGTTGAGAAAATATATAAAACAACCTTTACAAAGAACATGAACGGTGTTATGAGAGTGCCTGCCGCAAGCATGGGAATAGATAAGGACGCAAAGCATATCTGGATTGAAGCGGAGCTTAAAAAGCACACGGGCAAGAATATGCCGTACACGCTTTTCAGATCAACTCTTCCGTCAGAAACGGCGCATATGTTCTGCGACTTTGTAATCGAGTAATGATAAGGGGACGTGCTTAAAGTGAACATCATTTTATTAAAGCAGGAGGTATCGGACGGCTTCAGCAACATGGAAATGACAATTTCATGGGGCGGATATGCTGAGCTTGACAGTCAATGGTGTAGCAATGACATAACCTCTGCCTTTTCAAGGCTGTATTTTATAAAGGACGGAGAGGGACTGCTCCAATATAAGGATAAGGAAATAAAATTAAGACCGGGATATATGTATCTGATTCCGATCGGCTTGAAATTTTCATACAGCTGCGATGATAAAATGACTCAAATATACTTTCACATTAATATGCATAAAGGCACAGGCGGTGATTTTCTGCGCTGTTTAAACGGAATTAAGGAGGTATATGCAGGCAGTGAAATGATAAATAAGGCTGAACGCTTTATTATGTCAGCAGATAATTATTCAGATATTATCAAGCTTAAAGAGCTTTTGTACAAATGCGTAGATATGTGTATGGAAGATGAAAAAACGGATAGTATCATTCCGCACCGATCTCCGCTTGTGAGTGAGGTTATAAAGTATATAAATATTCACCTGTCGATGAAATTGAGAGCGGAGGACATAGCGGAGCATTTTTCCGTTTCACGCAGCACTCTTTGCAGACAGTTTAAAAAAGAAACCGGAGTTACTCTGCACAGCTATATTGAGGATCTGGTTTTGTATTGGGCGGAAAAAATGATTGTAGAGGAAAGATACTCTATAAGCCAGATCAGCGATATGACAGGCTTTTGTGATCAGTTTTACTTTTCAAGAAGATTTATGAAATGCTTCGGAGATTCACCGTCCGCCTACAGAAAAAAGCATTTGTAACAAAATTGGTTTTTATATAATTACGGCGAAACAGCCTTGCTTTTCCTTGAATTGGGGAGAGCAAGGCTGTTTTGTTTTTTTATTTTTTTAAAATTGACCAATATTGCGGACAATATTTTCAATTAACATATAGTATAATATATATCAAGTAGATTTTACCACTATTAGCTGTCAAGACAACAATTTGTAGTAAAAAAATCAGTATTTTACTACTCACAGCGTTGTAAACTTCTGATTGTTTATTTTGGATATGGAAAATTTAGGTTATAATAAACATACTAAGCCAAAAAGGAGGTTGAGCAGTTATGTTAGACACAATAAAATTAGGAAATCGCATTAAACAGGCAAGAAAAGCAAGGCACATAACTGCGGAAGCTCTGGCAGAAAAGACAGAAATCTCTGTAAGCTTTCTGCGTGAAATTGAACGAGGCGGTAAAAAACCGAGCATGACAAAATTTGTTGATATAGCAAATGCCTTAGAAGTTTCGGCTGACGAATTGTTGAAAGACAGCATAACGGTTTCAGAACCTCTGATTATACAAGGTATAGCGCAGGAAATTGAGGGACTTCCGGCTGAAAAGGTAGTATTTATTGAAAAAATTGTTAAGGCTATGAAATGAGTAGCTTTTTTATGTGTTAATTATCAGTATCTTTATTTTCTCATTAATCGATTGATGTGATTCAAAATCATCAGTAGGTCACTGTCATCGAGCGTTTTAAGTCCATCAACTGCTTTTTGAATTAATTCCGGATATTTAAGCTTATCATCAAAAAACTCGCACGGAGTGATATTAAAGTAATCGCAAATAGCGAAAAATTCTTTAAGCGGCGGCAAGGATTTTCCAGACGAAATATTAAAAACATAGCTTCTGCTGTGACCTAAATCATAGCTCATTTGATACTCGGATACGCCTTTCTCCAATCTTAATTGAGTTATTCTGTTACGTACAAAATCTTCATACATATTATATACACCTCATTAATCATTATAAACCATATGTCAAAGAAAATAATCAAAATATATAAGTTATATGTGTTTAAACAACATATTGTATATGTTATGATATTTGTATATATGTTTATTAATATGAATACAACATATTTTAGCAAAAAACATTAAAAAAGAGGAGTGCAAAAATGAATTATTCGGAAAAGAAATTACACCGCTGCTGTTTTACAGGTCACAGACCGTACAAGCTGAACTGCACGGAGCAAGAAGCAAAATACCTGTTGGAAAGAGCGATTGACGAAGCGATAAAAAACGGATATGTCACCTTTATAACGGGAATGGCACTCGGGGTAGATATATGGGCTGCGGAAATTATAATTGAAAAGAAAAAGCACAGCGACGCAATCCGTCTTATCTGCGCCGTTCCGCACCCGGGTTTTGAAAGGAACAGAAGCGAATACGAAGTAAAAAGATACAAAAACATAATTCAAAATGCTGACTATGTAAAAATCGTAAATGACGGCTATTTCAGCGACTGTTATCAGGTGAGAAACGAATATATGGTTGACCGTTCAAGCCTTGTTATAGCAATGTGGAACGGCACAGCTTCCGGAACAAAAAACACCATTGACTATGCCGACAGAAAGGGCGTGAAAGTGGTAAATGTTCTGGGCAGAAATTAAAATGTTGCCGTCAAATTATACAAAAATCGACAAAAAGTATTGACACCGCCGCTGTCATATGGTTTATAATATAATTATAACAATAGGCAGAACGGTTGAAAAGCCTTGTGTTCTGATTTTGGCAAGCTGCAGCGGCGGGAAAATGGCTAATGTGAACATGAAAGATATTTTAGGCAACACAGAATAACGCTTGACGAATTGAATTTAAACACGCAAAATGCTGACTCAGTTCGTGCAACGCTGTAGAAAAGCCTTGAAAATATGATACCTCTTTGCAAACAAGCGGAAATGCTTTTAAATCCGTAAAAAAATTCATATAATAAGACCGTTAAGTAAAATGATGTGCCCCCAAAAAAGTCAGACTTTATATAGCGTAGTGGTTTTATGACTGCTGCGCTATTTTTATGCAGTCAAGATGTTGAGCCGATATTGTAACGGACAAATATATCTTGCAGGTTAATCGATCGTTTTGTTGGATTAAAGTATTCCTGTTTTGGTGCTGCGAAAGCGCGTCGGTGTTAAGCCTGTTTTGCTTTTAAAGGTATTGGAAAAGTGGTATGAATTTTTAAAACCGCATTTTTCGGATATTTCGGCAACGGACATATTGGTGTTGAGCAGTAAATACTTTGATTTTTCAAGTCGTGTATTCAGTATGTATTGATGAAGCGTCATGCCGCAGGCGCTTTTCATCAGTCTGTTAAGATGATATGGGTGATACCCGGCAGCGGCAGCCAAATCCGAGTTTGAAATATCTTTGTCAAAATTCTGTTCTATATATTGCACGGCTTTTTCAATTTTATATGAGTTTTCCGGAACGTTTACCAATGCTGTGCGTGCGGCTTCAATTATAATCTCTTTTAATACCGCCGAACAAAATGCATCGTATCCCAGTTTCTTTTTTGAAAATTCATCTGTCAGTATATCCAATTTTGCTTTTGTATGCTGCATATTGTACAGAATAATCGGTTCATTTAAAACTTTAAAATCGGAAAAATATATCTTCTCCAAAAGCTTGTTCGGATCAAAGTCTTTTTGCGGAACGGGACATATACTATCTTTTTTTTGCGTATTTTTTTGGGTAAAATCAAAGTTGACGGATATAAGCTTAATGCTGTCGTTAATGATAAATCTGTACGGTGCGGCACTTCGCCAGATTAAAAGAGTTCCGGGCTTTAAAGGATATTCTTTATCTGAAATGGACAGTGTTCCAAAGCCGCTGCAAACATAAAAAAGACGTGAGTCATATGAAATTGTCAGCGTGTTTATTACATCGACCGTAACAGTCTGAGCAAAGCGTATAAATGGATTTACAGATGACAGCAGCATAAAAAAACCTCCGTGTTTGTTTTTTATATTTTTTTGTTTGTTTTACACATTTATTATATATGTTTTTTATGATAAAATCAAGACAAAAATAAAAAAAGTAAGGTGATATTCGTTGAAATATTCCGTTGGGTATCAAATACTTCGGGACAATATGTTTATTGATGAAATAATAAATTGTAAAGACTACATAGAAGAAGTGTATTTTTCTTGGGGCGATTTTCCGAACGGACGGAATTTGCAGACGCAGCAAACGGTTACACCGTGGGAGGCAACGAAAAAACAAATAAGTGATCTTAAAAACCTCAATGAAAACGGAATTTCATTTAATCTTCTGTTTAACGGTAACTGTTATGGAAAGGACAGTCTTTCACGGCACTTATTCAATAAAATAGGCGATACGGTAGATTACAGAAACACGGGCGCAAGAGGCGTTGTGTCCGATATGGACGGCTCTCCCGGAAACACTCTTTCACCGGAGGAACAGATCGAGATAAATGAAAATGCAAAAACCTCTACCGCACATCACAGGAGTGTGCAGTTTACAAGACCGACGCGAGAAGGTTCCGTTGCTCCGGATTTGCAGTTCCAGTTCAGAATTGCAGCGGTTGCGTGCGGTTTGGGTGAAATCGGCTGGAGCAAAATGCTTTTAACGCCGGAGTTCGGACCGTTGCAGAGAGTTGCATTCATCTTCACCGATGCGGAACTTGAATATGATGAAATGTATTCGGGAAAACCGCTTTGCAGACGGTGCGGAGCCTGTGTGCGTGAGTGCCCGGGCGGATGTATCCCGGCGATTAATTCCGGCAAGACGGTAACGGTGAACCTTGACGGAAAAATTCTTGAATGGGGCGATATTGATATGTGGCGCTGCTATGCGTTTTATACTCATGCCGGACGATATTATAATCCGTTCGTCCCCAAAGAGGTATGGGATAAAAATGAGAACGGTGCGCTTGACTTAATGGAGGGTGTAACCGACGTTGCTAATGAACATGAAATAATGAAGGTTTATACCGCATTGCAAAAATATTTTCCGAGCTGGGTCGGGTATAATATGGCAAAATGCGGCGGCTGCATAAGAGCCTGCGTATCAATATTGGAAAAGAAGGGCGGCTGCATGGAAAATCGTTTAAAAAAACCGCTCCGAACAAAAAAGGCATGGAGGCTTGACAGATGATAAAAAAATATACTTTTACGGACGAGGATTTTAAGGTAATGCTTCAGTCGGGCGGCTGGAAAATAGGGTTTTTAAGATACAGTGAGCGTTTTTTGACATTTAATCAGCTTGAAAGACATCTTGAAACAGACGAGGTATTTGTACTGCTTGACGGAAATGCTGTGTTATATACCGAAAGTGAAAGCTGCACAATGAAAAAATGCACGCTTTACAATATCCCAAAAGGTACGTGGCATCATATAACGGTCAGCGAGGAAACAACTGTACTGGTTGTGGAAAATGCAGATACAGGCAAGGAAAATACGGAGAAAAAATGCATTTAAAATGGAGAATATAGGACAAATAATAGGTTTTGCCGCTATGGCGGTATCAATACTGATTTACTTACAGAGAAGAAGGAAAAACACTCTTATATTAAAGCTTACCACAGATGTTCTCTGGACTCTGCATCATCTGCTGATATTCAGCTACACTGCGGCGGTCACAACGTCAATTGCTATATTTCGTGAGCTTGTATTTTACAATTATGAAAAAAAGTGGGCAAAAAGTAAATGGTGGAGCGTTGCTTTTTCGCTTGCTTTCGTGCTTGCGGCGGTTTTTACATGGAAAGATATATTCAGCATAATTCCGGCTGTAGGTACAATATTAACCACAGTGGCATTCGGAAGTAAAAATATGACCGTAACAAGGATTTTTGCCTCAATAGCGTCACTCGGTATGCTGATTTACGGATTGCATTACAATTCAATTCCGACTGTTATTAACGAGTGTCTTACACAGTTGTCTGTTGCAGTATCTTTTATTGTAGGTTTTCATATAAGGAGAAAGGGTGAACGATTTGATAAACAGTGAAATTATAAATGTTTTATGCTTCTTCGGGCAAAAATTAATAATAACGGTGCATGAAAATTTTAATCTGTGTGTGGCGGCAGAGGTGCTTTCAGCATCAAATGGACTGCCGCCGTTAAAGATTTCATAAAATGTTTATATCAATTAAAGCTGTACCGGCTTGAGCGTTTGGTGGATTTATCGCATAAAAGTATCACCGTTTTCATCAATAATCGGAGTTATATATGTTGAATCCGTATCATTAAAAGAATAGATTCGCCACATGATTACAAGATGACAATCCCAAAAACACCGAATGTGCCCGGCGGTGCTGCGAACGGTTTTTTAACACTTAATAATATCGGGCTGTTGCATTTGCTGAGGAGGGTTTTAGTATTTATCACAGCAAAAATCAGTGAATAACGGGGTGGTATACGGTAACGTTTGTATGCCGGTCGTCGGAGGAAATATAATACCCGGCATTATCTCCGAAAAGAAGTTTGATTCGGCACACAACATTGTTAAGACCGATATTTTTACTTTGAAAAATATTATCCGAGTCAAGATTTTTCTTCAAAGCCGCAAGCTCCCGGGGAGGTATGCCGACGCCGTTATCGGTGACGGAAAAATACAGTCGGTTATTTTGGATATATATTTTTATAATAATCTTGCCCTTTCTTTTTCCGTAAAGCTTTTGTATGCCGTGCTTAATTGAATTTTCTATAATCGGCTGAATTATCGATTTGAGCGTATATGAGGTATATGCGTCATCGGAAATATCCCATTCGATTTCAAAGGAATGTTGATGGCGCAGCTCAAGTATTGATATGTATGAGGTCAGTGAGTTAATTTCATCGTGCATCGAAACTATGCAGTCCTCTGTTTTGAGCGAATATCTCAATATATCCGACAGAAGCATAATCATGGAAACAGCTTCTGTGTCCTTTTCGTTATTGGCGATAATCGAGCCTGAAATCATACATAAGGTATTAAACAGAAAATGCGGATTAATCTGTGTTTGCAGAGCTATTACCTGTGATTTTTTCAGATTAGTTATCTTGTTTAACAAATCGTTTTCAAAATCGTCATCGGCACGGGCGGGAGGTGATGTTTCCTTTATGATGTTATATAGCTTATCCTGACCGGAAACCGTGAAATACGGCGTTTCTATTGCCGAAATTACCGAAATGACGGAATTATACTGCTTTCTTGAAAAGACAAGCGCCAACAGTACCGTAAGACCTATTGACAGCACAAAAAATACTATGTAAATTATACTGTTTGTCCTTGAGAAAAAGAAAGCCGATTCGCGCTGTTCGGAGTAGTGGAAGGTGGCAAACACGTTTTGGAGGGGAATATCATAGCTAAATCCCTTTTTGTCGCAGATTTTCCGGGATATAAGATTATCACCGGTAATGTCCGAGATCAGACTCAATTCGGTTGTATTATCGTTAATGAGATTGAATTTTCCGATAATTGTCTGAGGGTCGATACAGATCAGAAGTATGCCGTAGCTGTTCTGAGTGTTGCCGATTATATATCCGAACGAAAGCTTGTCTGAATCTGGGACGGTAAATCTCATGGAATGAGCAGTCATATCGGGTGATGAATTAAGCACAAATTTATGCGTTTCGAGCATATTGTCAATTGTTTCGGATTTTGTTCCGTACAGAGTGTAAACATAATTTGAGCGGTTGCTGTACAGGTAAACGGAATCTATACAGTTTGTGTATTCGTTCAGCAGCGTGGCTTTTGCACAGGCTGAGGCATACGGTGTGGTTGTGCCGGCAATTCTGTTAATTGTGAGCGGATTATTGATGAGCGTAGTAATGCTGTTATCCGAAATGCAGGTTTTATAGTATGTATCTGTCTGAGCAAAGAGATTGTCTATGTTGTTTGCATACCTTTCCGCAGTTGAGCGTACGCTTGACGCGGCTTCATTTCTGTGCAGATTTATAAACAAAAGCGCAAGAATAATATTTGCTATAAGCAGCGGTATGGTAACAATTGTCAAAATGTGCTTAATGTAGGTGAAAAGTAATTTTTTTGACTTGTGACAGGACAGCAGTCTTTTTGAAAAATTATTTATATGTTCCATAATAATCACAGCTTTCCGTATTTTTTTCTGTATTCGGACGGGGAATATCCGGTTGCCGCCTTAAAGCTTTTTGAAAAATGCGAAAGGTCGGAAAGACCGATAAGTCCGGGTATGGTGGAAATTTTTGTGTTTGAGCCGACAAGCAGTTCCTTTGCGGCTTTTATTCTTATATTTGTCATATATTCAACAAAATTCATTCCGTAATATTGCTTGAAAAGGCTTGAAAAGTAAGCCGGGTTAAAGCCTACCTGTGCGGCGGCGTCGTTCAGGCTGATATTTTCATTGAAATGCTTTCCGACATATTCCGCAACCTGTGAAAACATTAATTCCTTGTCCGACTGACTGTTATGCTTTTTACCCTGATGCGTACTGCTGTACTTTTTCAGTACAGCAGAATTGGGGAAAATGCTTATATCGGAGGAAACAACGTCTATGTGCAGACAGTCTGAAAGGGTTGATTCAAGATTTTCTCCGTAGTCCGATACAAAGCTTCGGAAGTTGTTTTCATCGGTGTGCAGTCGTGAAATTAAAAAGACGTCAAAGCCCGTATCGTAAAAATATGTAAGCCCCGAATATCCGCAGAAGATTTCATTGTTTACAATCTGTTCGAGCGCTTCGGTAAAGCGCACACGTCCGTGCTTCCAGGTCTGAGCAAAATATTCCGCTGAATTTTCGATTTTAAAGGAAATAGTTGCAAACATCGCCGTATTCAGATCAACATTTATTCCGACCTCGTTAAGCGTATCGGAAATATTTTTCAAATCAAAATCCTCTGAAATCATTCTTATAAAGCACTCTCTCATAACGGAATTTGCGGATTTATCAGCAAACTGCGTCTTGAATTTTCCGGCATTAAGCTTGGTGTAAAGCTCGGAAAATACCTGTATCAGCGCCGACTGGCTGACAGGCTTTGTAAGATATGAAAAGATTTTGTATTGAATACCCTTTCTTGCGTATTCAAAATCTGTAAAGGCACTGAGGAAAACAACGGTTGTTCCGGTATGGTGGTAAAAGCAGTACTTTGCGATATCTATTCCGTTTATGCCGGGCATGGATATGTCGGTCAGCACAACGTCAACCTTATTTTTATCAATATATTCCATAGCTTCTTCGGGGTTGGAAAATACTGCGGACAGAGTAAATCCGTATTCCTCCCAATTAAGCATTTTTTTCAGAATATCCAACATATACAATTCGTCATCAACTATTATTAACGTAAACAATGCCTGCACCTGCCTATCATGATTTATTACAAAAATTATACAGCATTTTTTTGTCTTTGTAAAGATATTTGAAAAAAAAACCAACAACTTCCAAAATCTAACCATTGAATTTATTGTGAAATTAGTGTAACATTTAAGTAAAGAAACCGTAAATAAAATGTTCGGTTAACTAAACTAATGGAAAGAGGTATCGTAATGGATTCGGCAAAAAAGCTTAGGAGCAGCGGTGTTGTTACCGATTCGGCAAAGAAGAAAAAGAAAATGGGAGGACGCGAGTGGCAGTGGGTACAGATGAGTATTCTTCCTGTGCTGCACACTTTTATATTCAGCTACTGTACGCTGTACGGATTGCTTATTGCATTCAAGGATTACAAATACAGCAGAGGAATATGGGGCAGTAAGTGGGTCGGATTTGACAACTTTAAATTTTTTGTACTGTCGAACGACTGTGCAAGACTGGTGAGAAACACTCTGTCGCTGAATTTGCTGTTCATAGCAACGCTGATGATAGCCGAGATTGCACTTGCGATAGTATTCTATGAGCTGACAAGCAGAAAAGCTTTAAAGACGTATCAGACAATTCTCATCACGCCGAATTTTATTTCATGGGTTACGATAGGATATGTGGTATACGCATTTTTGCAGCCTCAGTATGGTATAATAAACAACCTTTTGAAGTCGCTGGGTATGCAGGGCATACAGTTTTACAACACACCTGCCGTGTGGCCGGGGATTCTGAATTTTGCAAACGTCTGGAAGAATGTCGGAATGGGCTGTATCATATATTACGCAACGCTGATGGGAATAGACGCAAGCCTTTACGAAGCGGCGAGAATAGATGGAGCTTCAAAGTGGCAGGAAATAAAGTATGTAACGCTTCCCATGCTGACAAGGCTTATAGTTTTACAGTTGATAATGGCAATCGGCGGAATATTCTCCTCCGACTTCGGTCTTTTCTATCAGCTGACAAGAGATTCCGGAGCGCTTTATTCAACAACCGACGTTATCGATACATACCTTTACAGAACCATGAGGGTAATCGGCGATATGAAGCTTTCGAGTGCGGTAGGATTTTTAAAAGCCGTTGTCGGTTTTGTGCTTGTATATATCACCAACTTTGTTATCAGAAAAATTGATGACGATTTAAGCTTGTTTTAAGAAAGGAATTACCGGTCATGAGTATGAAGAAGAAAAAAATAAAGAAAAGTCAGATTGTTTTAAATCTGATACTGATAATAATGTGTATTGCAACCTTGTATCCTTTACTTTTGTGCTTGGGAGTATCTTTTTCAAACGAGCAGGACGTTTTGCAGTACGGCTACAGCCTGATACCGAAGCACTTTGACCTGTCGGGCTACAAATACGTGTTCACCAACCCGAAAACGGTTGTTGACGCATACAAGGTAACGATTATATTCTCGGTAGTTGCCACATTAGGAATGTTAATATGCAATTCGCTTATGGCATATCCGCTTTCGAGAAAAAATTACAGATTCAGAAACGGCTTGAACTTTTACTTTTACTTTACCTGTCTTTTCGGCGGCGGACTTGTTCCTACATATATACTCTACACACAGTATCTGCGTCTTGCCGATACGATATGGGTATACATAATACCGAGCTTGGTAAGCGCATGGACAATATTTTATATAAGAGCGTCCTTCCAGGCTATCCCGGAGGAAATAGTTGAGTCGGCGGTTCTGGACGGTGCGAGCGAATGGAGAATACTATTTACCTTTATGATACCGCTGTCAAAGCCGGTGCTTGCAACAATGGCGCTGTCTTTCTTCCTCGGAAAGTGGAACGACTGGATGACATCGATGCTTTACATAAACGACAAATACGAATTGATAAGCTTGCAATATCTGCTTCAGAGAATAATGCTTAATATGAAGCTTTTGCAGCAGGACACAAATGTATCCAACATGATAGATATTTCCGAAATGCCGGCGGAAACCGCAAGAATGGCAATGATGTTCGTTGTTGCCGGACCGGCACTTGTAATCTTCCCGTTCTTCCAAAAGTATTTTGTAAAGGGTATGGTTGTAGGCTCGGTTAAGGGATAAAGGAAATATAAAATAAGTAACTTACAGTCATGCGCATATCCCGCAATGTGCTCGTGGCTGTCAGTAACCGGATTTCCGGTTAATATAAAAAGGAGGTAAAATATGAAAAAACTAATGGCAGCAATGCTTGCAGGTACTATGCTTATCGGTACGGCAGGCTGCGGAAAGGAAAAAACCAAAAACACCGACGGCAACGAACCGGTAACACTGAGAGTGTATATGCCGGCAGAACAGCAATCGGATTTGCAAACGGTGATGGAGGCATTTAACAAAATTGCCGAAAAGGAAATCGGAGCAAGGGTGGAGCTGTCGTTTATCGACAGCGGAGCTTTCACCGAGAAAATGAACATGAAGCTTGCGACAAAGGAGGATTTTGACGTCTGCTTTACGGGGTATTTGAATCCGTACGACAATGGAGTAAAGAATGATTCATATTATCCGCTGACAGAGCTGATTGACAAATACGCTCCAAAGCTTTGGGACAAAATTCCGGAATTTTGGTGGGACGGCGTTCGCCGCGACGGCGAGATATATGCTGTTCCGAATCAGCAGATAGCGTCAACCGTACCGTCAATGGAGCTTGACAAAAAATGGATTGACAAGTACGGACTTGACATTTCTTCAATCAAAACATGGGACGATTTTGAGCCGTTTATGAAGAAAGTAAAGGAAAACGAGCCGAAACATTATCCGACAAAGCCGTGGGGCAACTATTGGGTAAAAAATTATGAAAGAATAACCACGGGTGTAGGCCTTGATTTGAGAGAGGACGGCTTAAAGGCAATTTACGAATGGGACGCAGACGGGTATCAGCACGGCTTGGATAAGCTGCATGAGTGGTTTGAAAACGGTTATTTCAGAAGCGATATAGCGTCCGTGATGGACGACAGCAACGACTATTTGGCGGGGAAATACGTTGTTCTGGGCTGCGGCTGGAAGCCGGGCTATGAATCATACCTTAACACGACTCTCGGCGGAGATCACGTGGTGGTAAAAATCGATAAGCCGTACGTTATAAGCTCCGGAGTGACAGCTACCATGTATGCTATCAACACATATTCAAAGCATCCCGAACAGGCTATCAAGTTTATCGAGCTTATGAACACAAACATTGAAGCGTACAACATTCTTTCCTACGGAATCGAGGGTAAGCATTACACAAGGGTTGACGACAATCATATCAGGCTTGACAAAAACAGCGGCTACTATTTAAATGCCGCATGGAAGTTCGGCAATCAGTTTAACGCATATCTTTTGGAGGGTCAGGACGACAACATTTGGGAGGAAACCAAAAAGCTTAATGATGAGGCTGAAAAGAGTAAGATTATAGGCTTTGTTTTCGATACGTCAAACGTACAGACAGAGCTTTCGCAGATGGCAACCGTTGCAGGCGAATATGCAAACTATGATAACGGCTCGGTTAACTGGCGTGACACCTTTGATGAATACAAAACAAGAATGATGAATGCCGGTGCGGAAAATGTTTTAAAAGAGGTTCAAAGACAGCTTGATGAGTATGCAAAGGAAAACAAGTAACTTATTGAAGAATTTTGTGCCGCAAAAGCGGCGGAAAGGAAGATGTTATTATGAAATTTAAAAAGGTTTTATCTGTATTTGCTGCTGTTACCACGGCATTTTCGACATTCAGCTTTACATATGCTGCCGGCACCAACGGCGGAAACGAGCCTGTTATAAACGAAAGATTCAGTACATATAACGACGGTTTTCTTTGGGGAAATAACGCAGTCGTAGCGCTTGACCAAACGGTATCTCGCAGCGATGACGGCACGGGTGCATTGAAGGTTAACATAACGGGCGCGTCGTCTAAGGTACTGCATTACGTTTACAATGCAGCCGGAAACGGTCTTGAAGAGGGCGAAACATATCTTTATAAGGCATATGTGTGCGGAGGACGTATAAAAAACGGAACAACAAATTTAAGTATATCATATGAATATGACGGTATATTAGGCGAGGATAAATTTTATAACCCGCAGCCGGTGAGCATATCTGCCGGCGAATGGCAGGAGATAAGTATGTATTTTGTTGCGGGCGCAAAAACGACACAATATTATTCAATTTGGAACAAGAAAATAAACCTTGAATTTACCGACGCAACAGCGGGTACTGCCGAGGACAATACCTGTGATATATTCTACGTTGATGATATAACGGTGGAAAAGGTGTCCGGCGCAAATGTATTCTTTGAAAACACCGCCGGCAAAAAAAATAAATTCTCAAAATTTGACAGCACAGAGCTGAAATATGCATTTGGTGCGCTTGATATCACAAAGACAAAAAATGTGCTTATGCCCGGAGAAACAACAGGGGTTATAGCATATTTACAGGACGGTGCAAAGGGTACGATGTCGGGCAACGTTACAAGAACGGCAGCCGATACAGCACACATCACAGCCGTATCATCCGATGAAACGGTTGCTGCGTATGCTGACGGGGCAATCACCGCAAACGGAAGCGGAAACGCCGTTATTACATACACCTACAATGACGGAACAACAACTGCCACCGCTAAACAGCTTGTTACCGTTTCATCAAATACGGCAAATCTTGTAGATACAAAATATGCTTCAGTAACAAACCCGGTTGATTCAACAGAGATGGTAAAAACGGCGGTACACGACACAAAGGTTGATTTGGGTGTTGCCGGTAATGTACCTGCTGTAGTATCATACCGCATATATTTTAACGGCAGAAACGCTATTGGTTCAGATGTTAATTGTCTCGGCAGAACAGCAATTTTATTCAGCGGAAAAACAACAGAATCTGCCGATGTTCACGGCGAACGTTATGAAGATGGTACTGAAAGAATGTCACATTTCAGAATCGGTGATAATTATTATCCTAACGGAGGAAAAAGAGGGCTTCCGATAAATTCAGGCTGGAATAACATTGATTTTGTAACCGAATATCCGACAGAAAACAGCTTTGATGACGGTTACATGAAAGTGTCACTATATGTTAACGGTAACATGAGCAATTCACAAGAATTAAAGTTTTCAAACCCGAACAGCAATCTTTTATTCTACAGCGATTACTGCGGTTCATCAATTATAGATGATCTTACCGTTGTATCTATTAAAGAACCGTTAAGCGTTAAGTCAACAAACCCGGCAAACGGCAAAAAGCTTTCAACGCTTGACGATATAGACGTAGAATTTAACCAGACACCGAGCATTTCAGACCTTGCAAATTCGGCAGAGCTTTATTACGGCGAAGAAAAAATCGAAACGGTTAACACATTCTATGCCGCAAAGAATACACTTTCGGTAAGACCTGCAAACGGACTTAGGCCGAACTTAAAATACACTCTCAAGCTTAACAAGGAATTGATTAAGACAAACACAGGCGAAGAGCTTTCGGGAGATACCGTGCTTGCATTCACAACCGATTCCGTTAAGGTTTCGGACGTTATCGGAAACGGATATACGCTTTTAAATTCACAGTATGATATGATAAGAAACGGAAGCTACAAGGTAAACAATAAGGGAGAAATGGTTACAGAAAAGGACGGAAGTCTTGTACTTCGCCTGCCGAACGAACCGGAGGACAACAAGGATAACTCAGTATCTGTCAGCGCAGAGGACAGTTTCCTTGCAACAAAGGATGCAGACAGAATTATTGTTGAATTTGATACTAAGGTTGAAACAACTGCGGATAATCCTAATAATCTTGAATATGCAATTTGGTCAATAAACGGCAAAAATGCAGATAATCAAGGCGGAACATTAACCAAACTCGGCAGAGGTCGTTACAGCGCTAACCGTGCGTTTGGTGTTATATGGAATTATCTTACCAACAATACCGAAACAGGCGATAAAAAAGCTACATATCCTCAAAACGAAAACGGCGATGAAAACAGTATATTTCTTGTAGATAAAGACTTCAAGCTTGACAACAAGGGTTATGCTCATGTAAAAATCGTCTATGATTTAAAACAAAAAGATGAAAAAGGTGATGTTGCTCAGACAATTTATTTGACGTGCGGCGGCAAGGAATATATATACGAGGATGCAAAAGCTACAACAACAATTGACACCGGATATATTGGTATAACAAACATTACAGGTATAATGTTATCAATGAATCAGGTTACAGTTGACAGAACTGCATATTTAAAGAACGTAAATATGTACGCAGTCAAACTGGATCCGGATTCAGTACCGAATGCGGAAATAACCCTGAGCGATCTTACCGGCGATGACCTTGCGGATATTACCACAGCAGAGGGACTTAACGGCAAGAAAGTATATTTCAAAGCTTCGCTGACAAACAACAAGCTTGTCGGAAATCAGAGCTACGCAATTATTGTTGCGGCATATGACAAGGACACAAACAAGCTGATCGATATGAAGTATCAGAGCGGTACAGTTACAATCGGTGAAACGGTTTATTTTGAGAGCAAAGAAAGTACAGCTTTGGATTTAACGGGACACACATCGGGAACTGCGGTAATCAAGGTATTCGCATGGAACAGCCTTGACGGTGCAATACCTCTCGTTGACGCATACACTCATCAGTTTTAAAGGTACAAGGGTAAAGGTATTTGCAGGCTTATGCCTGCAAATGCCGCCTGAGGCAAATTATAATTTAACCGGATTCAACGGAGAATGAGGAGTTTGTATGAAAAAAATATTAAGCACACTTTTGAGCGTAATTCTCGGCATATCGGCTTTGCCGTGCATACCGGTATCGGCACAGGACAATATCGTAACGATCAGCGCCGTTAATGTTGATATGCAGAATAAAACGGTAAATGTTACCGGAAAGGTATCTGACGGTATGGGTTACAGAACCGTCACTATCCGTGCGGCGGAAAAAGGCACGGATTTCACCGCACCGGCAGTTAATGCAATACAAAACATAGCGGAAATACAAACAGATATTCTGGGTAATTTTAATTACAGCTTTGAGCTGAATACTCAAAGAGTTTCAGCCGGTACTGAAATGTTCGACCTTTATGCAACATATGCCAATACCGGCGATACATACAAAACGGAATTTTCGGTAGTAAACAGCTACGATTCTATTATGAAAGACAGCGTAATAATGAACATTGGCAATAAAAATGCAATCGTTTACGGCGAACGTACGATTCTCAATTCCGAACCGTATGCAAAAGACGGAGGTATATATGTAAATGCCGGAGTTCTCAATAAAATATTCAATACGGAGCTTTCGGGTGAGGTTGATTTGAAAACGCTTGGCGGAAAGCACGTATATACGGATAACAATATAATTTTAATAAGTGAAAAAGAGGTAACGGCAAATGTCGGCTTATTTGAAAAGGATTTCGGCATATATGTGTCAAAGAACGGAAACGATGAAGCTGACGGCAGGGTTGAATCACCGGTAAAAACGCTTGCAAGAGCGCTTGAATTGTCGGAAAGCTTCCGCGGCTTTGACGGCTGCCGTATTTATATAAAGGGCGGAGATTATAATTTCGGAGAAAGCGTTGCAATAAATGAGAAGAAAAATATTATAATCGATTCCTATGCTGATGAAGCCGTAACGGTTAACGCTTCGATTAAGTTTTCGGGCGATGATTTCCATAAGGTTGTAAGCGATGAAATTCTGTCAAGAGTAGGAAAGGCTGCAAGAGCAAAGCTTATGTATCTTGATCTGGGAGATTATATGAGCGAGGTCAAAACAGCCAAAGCACTCGGATTGAACAGCTATTATAAGCTGTATGCAGATGGCAGAAAGCAGCAGCTTGCACGCTACCCCGATGTGGGCTATGACGATTTTACCAATGTCAGCGGAGCTTCTGAGATTAAGTTCCATAACAATGAAAGATCGGCAAACTGGAACGCCGACAGCGCATATCTTGTCTGGTTTAACAATGTATATACAATCTGGAGAAGACAGTTCACCTGTACGGACGGTACTGTGTCTATAGATAAGATAAATATGAGCGGAAGCTACGGAGCAGCGGTAAATATTC
The DNA here is from genome assembly GCA_934462715.1 of uncultured Clostridia bacterium. Classification (GTDB taxonomy): domain Bacteria; phylum Bacillota; class Clostridia; order UBA1381; family UBA1381; genus RGIG1988. Next base: position 236,585 of record CAKSIJ010000001.1, on the reverse strand, counting down.
TCGATGAGCTGACAATGCCGGGCGAGTGGTATATCGATGTGCCGTCAAAACGGCTCTACTACTGCCCCGACGGAGGAATTTCAAATGTCGAGCTGACAACGGGAGGTTACAGCATCTTCGATATAACAAATTCCCAAAATATAACGATAAAGAATATCCAAATCGGCAAAAACAACACTACGGCAGTTAAAATTACCGATTGCGACGGAGTTGTTTTGGATAATACGGAGATACTCTCAGCCGGCGGCAGAGGTGTGTCTGTCACAAAGTCGAAAAACTGTGCGGTTAAAAACAGTGAAATTCATGACGTTGCAGCGTGCGGAGTTTTCGTAAGCGGCGGTGATATTCCGTCACTGACCCCCGGAAACAACAGCGTTGAAAACTGCCATATTTATGAATACGCACCAGAAAGCACAAACACTGCGGGCGTTTCTCTGGAGGGTATGGGAAATACGGTTAAGAATAACGTAATTCACGATTCCGCAAGCCAGGGCGTATATCTCGAACCGAAAAGCAACGGTATGCTGATTGAAAATAACGAGATATATAACGTAGTCCGCGGACTGTCGGACGCAGGTGCGATTTACGGAATAAACGTAAAGGAATACACCGGAACAAAGATTTTGAACAACTATGTTCACGATTTGACAAAATCATATAAAAATTGGGGAGGTGTTCACGGAATTTACCTCGATAACGGTACCTCCGGATTTACCGTGTCAAACAACATTGTTTCCGACAGCCTTTCCGCCGGTCTGATCAGCGGCGGCCGTGACAACAAGATAACAAACAATATGTTCATTGACTGCTCGTTTGAAAAATTCGATACGAGAGTGAAGCTCGGAGGGTGGCTGAGAGGCTATAAAAACTGGGCGCCCGAGGTTGTAAATGCGGACGGCTACGATGAAGAAAAATGGAAAAATACATATGACTTCTGGCAGGGTCTGCTCGATGACAGCGCAAAGGAAAAGGCATATCTCGATTCCAAAAAAGCAGACGGTACATATGACGAGGACAAATATTTTGACGCAGGCTCGCCGTGGAACGGGGTAATTAAAAATAACCTCACGATAGCGCAGAAAAAGGTATTCGGAATGAATCCCGTTGATATTTGGTGGGATTTCAAAAATGAAAAGTATAATCTGACATATGAGGGCAACCTCAGTGTAATGGGAAGTATGCGTCAGAAAGCCGAGCTGAGCGGCGAAACGGTTCATGGCGGAAGCAAGGCTATGAAATATGAGATTATTCAAGGCTCGAATACCGCAATAAAGAAGCTGATAGGCGAGAAAGCCAAGCCGGGTGAAATTTATAAAATAAGCGCATGGATTTATGCGGATACGGTTAAAAATTCTGCAAAGGCAAAAATTTCCACAGACAAAAACCCTGCGAATATTGCAAGTGTTGTGGATTTCCCGTATAATATAGAGGGAAGCGGAGAGGTAAATCTTCCCGAGGGAAGCTGGACTCAGGTATACTGCTACTGGGTATCGAACAGCAACAAAAATTCGGCGGTGATTTCTTTCACCGAGTGTTCGGTAGGCGATATATTCTATATTGACGATGTGACGGTTGACCGTGTTCTTTACTCCGAACAAGCTCTGCCCCTGCCGGGACTTAACGATATATATTCCGAAACGGAATATAAGTATAAGCCTAAGGCACTTGATTTGTCCGAAACAAAGGCGGTGCTTAACGTTGGTGAAAGCACACCAATAGAAGCGTATAATATATTTGCGGAGGAAAACGATTCGGACGGAAACGGAATTGTTGACGGCAGCGAGCTGAAGCTCAGAGCGGAAAAAGCGGTTATTGCTTCTGCTGCTTCGGACAACGATGTGATTAGCGTAAGAGACGGAACAATCACCGCGGTATCCGGAGGAATTGCAAAGCTTACCGTGACCGATACTAACGGAAACACCGCAAGTATAAGCGTTGTCTGCAAGAGTGAAAACGATGGCATATACCGCTTTGACGGAAACGGCGGTTATGTTTCGGACAGCGACCCGGTATATGTGGGAGAAGCCTACAGACCATATTCAACAAGGTCAGCCGATACCGGAATTACGGCGGCGGACGGTATGATACTCGGATTCACATACTACGATTCGGGACTTTCAAAAACAGACGCCATGGGAAGTGTGAACATCGGATTTATGTTTAACGATGAGACGAAAACACTGTTAATGGAGGACAGATGGATTCCGGGACTTGCCGAGATTTTTGCCTCCGGTTACCGCTGGAGCAGAAGCGCAGGCTGGCACAGACTTATATGCAAGCTTACCGACAAGGGAAATAATAAGCTTAAATTACAGTGGTATTGTGACGGCGTGCCGGTTTATACCGATAATACCGGAATAGATACGGGAAGTGCGGTTTCAATTTATGCAAGCGCTAATAAATCAACGCTTCCGGTCTGCATTAAGAACGTGTTTACCGTTTCGGGAAATATTTCGTCTGACAGCGAAATCACATCGGCAGAGAGCTTTATTCTCGACGATTTTGAAAACGGAGAGATTTCATGGACAACGGTATCTGTCGATTTGCTCGATGGGGTCTATGAAGGAAATGACCGTAAAGTAACAGATGAGATTTCGTCTTGGTTTGAAGATTTTGATAACAGAGATCTGACAATGAAAGAAAATTCATCGCTCTTTACGATTATGCCCCAGTTCAAGCCGATTAATTTTGCGAATATGGGAAATACCGTAAAGGTTAACAGACGCGAACAGGAAGCACCGATAATCAGATTGGCGGATATAGGCGATGACAAGACGGTAACTTTCATCTGGAATAACGTATCGGGCGCAAGCTCATACAGGCTGGTTATTTCCAAAACAGAGGACATGAGTCAAATTGTGTATAAAAACACGCTCGATACCAACACCGATAAGGTATGGCTGCCCGAAACAGGAGAGTATTACTGCACTGTAACAGCTGTGAATCTGTCAAAGAATTACAGATGTGAAACGGTCAGTGAAAAATATTGTCTGAGTATTGACGGCAGCGTAAAATTCAACCGCACGGAAATTGTTCCCGGTGACGCAAAGAGATATGTAAGCTTTATATATGATTGTGACGGTGCGCTCGCCGGCAAAGTGATTCTTGCACAAAAGGACAGTAGCGGAAAACTGATAAGCACAGCCGTTTCGGATATTCCGAAGCCTGTTGACGGACAGATAACAATAAGCGGTTATTGCGATGACGGCAACACATTGGAATGTTACCTGTGGAACGGAATCAACGGTATGAAGCCTTATTGTTCAAAGGAAAGCAATTAAATAACGGAGAGGGTCTGCTGCGGCAGACCCAAATCTCCATAATGTGAAAAAGAAAGGAGTTTTATATGAAAAAGATTATAGCCTTGGCAATTGTATGTGCCATGACGGTGCAGGGGACAGCCGGTATACTTGCCTCAGATGAAATCCGCACCGACAGCAGCGACCGGGCTGCGGAGAAAGTTTTTGAAGAAACCGTAGCGACAGCAGAACCGGGTATTGATGATAATGCCGATAATACGGAGCAGACGGAAAATACCGAAGAAGCAGAGGAACAAAACAACGAGAAACCGTCCGACGATACAACGGAGGGTGAGGACTCAAAGGAGCCAGACGGCGATACACAGTCCAATGAAGCAGAAGAAACGGAATCACCCGAAGAACCGAAGCCGACGGAAGCTCCGACCGAAGAAAATGAAGAAATCACATACAGCACGAAAACAACAGCGGCTGTTTTTGCCGCACCTGCCGTAAACTCGGCAGCAGGTACGGGAAGCTACAGCTTTGACAACGCTGCAGAGGTGAGCGACTGGACAAGCACATATGCAAAAATAAGCTGGGACAGCACGGTTGACGCAAGTGAAAACGACGGCGGAAGTCTGAAATTTGAATATGACATTAAATCCGGCGGTTCGGGCGACAACATCAAAATGACAATTCCGTCAAGAAAATTCTGCGGTGATCTGAAAGACGGCGAATGTTATACTCTGCAATTTAAGGTGTACGCAGAACGTGCGCAAAGCGGAGCAAATACATATATCAACATAACTACAACAGATATTTATAATAATACATACTATCCGATAGCAAGTGCGGTATCGGAAAAGTATACTATATCAAAGAACGCATGGAAAACGGTTACTTTGGATTATGTACATAATCCGACAACGGGAAATATTGAAATAGTTTTCCCGAACGGACTTTCCAAGCAAAAGGATTCTGAAAATTATGATATTTATTATATAGATGACATCAGAATCGTAAAGAATGACACAATAGCTCCGTATGCCGAAAAGGAAGACTGGTTTAAGCCATATGACGGCAGCGGAATTCTCATTGTAAGTCCGAAAAAGCTGGACATATCCGAAACCTCCTCGCTTATGCAGACGGGAGATACACAGGATATAGTTTTGTATGAAGCAAGCGGAGAAATGGGCGATACAACCTCTGAAATAACAAGAACAAAGGTATCCCTTGATAATTATACTTTTACGTCGGAATACCCAGAAATTGCCGAGGTTGACGAAAACGGAACAATTACGGCTTTAAGCGGAGGATATACCGTAATTACCGCAACAACAGGTGCGGGAGCAAACCAAAAGACAGCAAAGCTGCTGCTCACCGTTGTGGATAACATTGACGATAAGGCAAATTACATAATCGACGAGCCGAATAATTATGTCGGACGTGTCGAAGATTTTACCGGTATGAGGGACTACGTTTATATGACATTTTGTCAAGGGATAAATGATGAAAATTCATACCCCGACGTATCGGTTGATGTTAAAACCCCTCATATTGCCACATTTACTCTGTACGATACCGGAACAGCCGATATAGACATGGATATTAAGTACGGAGAAAGTGCAAACAGGATGTTTGAGGGCGGCGGAAGCAACAGTTGGTACGAGACTGAATACAGATGGCTTCAGGTACCGGGAGGCGGAGCGTATGTAACACAGGGAAGAAACGAAGGCTGGCACAGCGTAAGCGTTATTATAGATTACCCGACAGAACACAGCGCAGCCGACGGATATATGTCAAAAACAATATACGTTGACGGAAACAAAATAGGCTCGGGTGACTTTGATTGCAGCTCATATTCGGGAAAGCTGTCTTTCTGGTTCAGCAAAAATCAGCTGGTTAAGGAAGCATATGTTGTGCCGTGCGGAACGGATTTTAACATAAAGAGCATAACACCGAATATTTCAGGCGGAAAACTATCCGATGTCAATTCAAGCATTGTCTTTGAATTTTCAAATAACATTAACCCTGAAACGATTGTCGGCAACATATCATTGGCAGACGATGTTCAGAATATACCGTTTGCATATGATGCGGACGGCAAAAAGCTGACAATAACGCCGGAATATCCGTTAGACACAGAAAAAGAATATACTCTTACTCTTAAAAAGGATATGGCGGCAATTGCAAAAGGCGCAAGCGTTCCGGGAAACCTCGATACCGACAGAAAATACAGATTTTCAACCGATGAATACCCGGTGACCTACAAGGTTGACAGAGTTCTTTCAAATAAAATAAGAGTAACCTTTACGAATAATTCAAATACTGACAGAGATGTGTATTATGTTATCACCGTGTATAAGAACAAAGCGGCGCAGAGCGTTACAGTCAGCGAGGGAAGCATATCCGCAAAGGGAACAAGCACAATTACGGCGACAACTGCGGTTGATAAAATTTCAGAGTGCGACGGCTACGAAATATGTGTTTTTGCAAGAGAAAACGGCAAACCGGGCGAGCTTTTGAACAATGTTTTGTCAAATACTTTCTCCGGCATAAGCACAGAAACCGACATTGCACCGAAGAACGAAACAAGCATAACGGCAGGATACGATCCCGAAAAGGAGCTTGTTGAAATTACCGGACAAAGCAAATCCAAGCGTATGCAGCTGCCCATAATTTTGAAAATGTACAAAAAAGATTCAGACGGCAGCACTGAAGCATATAAAAGAGCGGAGGTTATCCGTACCGGCAAAAACGGAGAAATCAATTACAGCTTTGCAATGCACGAAAATGCTGAAAAATGTGCATACAAAATTGTGTTGACAATACCTTTTGAGGACTCTGACTGCGAAAGAGAAATCAACTATATTGATATTGACGACGCAAAAGCTTATCTTGCACAGATAGACAAGCAAACAACCGCAAAGGGAGTATCTTCAACGGATATATTTAACAGCGGACTTGATCCGTTCAGGATTCTTGATGAGAATTTTGAAAAGTTTGCAAACAAGGATTTTATATATAATTCGATTTTGCAGAATAAGCCGTATGCTTCGGGTGCGGAAAATGCCGTCAGCTATTTTAAGAGCGTATACAGACACGCACTTGAAATCGGTCTTGCACTGGAGGGTGAAACTGCGGATTGCGTGAACGAGATTAAGGAAAATCATGCAGACGGCTTCTGGGGGATTGCGGACAACAACGCATACAAGACCTTTGTGCAGAGCTTCGGAGAAACACAGCAGACAGCCGTTATTAAAAAGCTGAAATCATCACAGGGCTACAAGAATATCGGCGATATTTTCAATGCTGCGGTTATCGCTGAGGATATACTGTCGCAGACGTCATATTCAACAATATATTCTGTACTTAACCAATATAATGATATTCACAATATAAGCTATTCGGTATATAACGGTCTGACCGAAAGCAAAAAGCTTGCAGCGTCTGAGAGCTTTTATAAAGCGGTAAAATCAGCAGAAAATTCTCTGACAATTGCAGAGCTGAAAGAAACTTTTGAAAAATGCGCTTCGGACGAAGCAAAGAAATCAAACGGAGGAAACGGCGGAAATAACGACGGCAGCACGGGAGGAAGTACCGGAGGAAACAAAAGCACGGGTTCGGATATTATATTCAAAAACGGAAACAACACAGGCAAGGTTCCCGATTGGTACGAGGACGATTCAAAAGCCGCCGATATGAAAATTTTCGATGATCTGGATAATGCCAAATGGGCGGAATACAGTATCAATAAGCTCTACAATCTCGGAGCAATATCGGGTAAGGCGGAAAGAATATTTGCGCCGAACGATGAAATCAAGCGTGAGGAACTGTGCCGTATCATAGCGTCTGCATTTAAGCTTACTGCAAAAGAAAATGCCGAACAAATGACGTTTTCGGATGTTGAACAGGGCAAATGGTACACCGAATACATTGAAATCTGCTATCAGAACAGAGTTATAAACGGTATAGGAGATAATCTGTTCGGAGTCGGCAGAACGGTAACGAGAGAGGAAATCTCAACGATACTTGTAAGAGCGGCTGAAGCATCGGGAAAATCACTCGACTATTACTTCACAATCTTCCCGTTTCCGGACGCTGACGAAATTTCCGAATGGGCGAAGCAGAGTGTTTCGATTCTGCACGAATGTCTGATAGTAATCGGTCTGGAGGACGGACGTTTTGCGCCAAAGGATAATGTAACAAGAGCGCAGGCGGCAAAAATGATTGCAGGTCTGCTGGACTTTAACTATTAAGCGGCTTTTGGCAAAAGGAGAATATATAACGTGAAAAATATGCTGCGCATTTTATCTGTTTTCGGGGTTCGGAGTATAAATATAAGCCAAACCTCTTAAAAAAGTCAGCATATACGGTATCTTTTTCACGTTTTGATTTATGCCGCCGTACGGCGGCGGAATGGAGGGTTATGATGATAAAAAAAGTTGCTGCGGCAATAATTATTTCAGCGATGACAGCGTCGGTAATTCCGGTATCTGCATATGACGAGAACGGCGCAATGCAATATCTTGAAAACTGCGCACGCAAGTATTCGACGGTAAAGGAGCTTGAGGAGGACAGCACAGATATTCTTACTCAGCTGCAGGATAATTACGAATGTGAAAGCAGTGAAGCAGAGGAGCTTTATAACAGTCTTGCGGAGAAGATAAAGGAAAAAGAGAGCAAAGAGGACAATACCGGTGATGCCGAAAACGGCAATAAAACAGACGATGTAAAAAATGACGGTAATAACGGCGGAAAAACCGATGAAAAAGTACTGAAAAAGAACACACAGATAAAAACCGATATTTTAAGTCAGCTGGGTATTTTTGATGGTGACGGAATCAATTATTTCGCAAACGTCACACGAGGAGAATTTGCGGTTTACACGGCAAAGCTTGTAAACTACGGCGGGGACTTTTCAAAGGAAAAGGGATATTACAGCTTTAAGGACGTTACATCGGAAAATGACTGCTACCGTGCGGTTGCAAGTCTTATCAACAAAGAAGCCGTAACCGGCTTGGGAGAGGGAATATATGCGCCGGACAGTGATATAACGCTTTCGCAGGCGGCAAGTATTCTTATGCGTATTCTCGGTTACGAAGCACCCGAGGGTTCGGAAGTGAATAACGAAACGTATTTTTACGGCAAGGCGGTAAAATACAACATAACAAAGGGAATCACAATCGGAGGAAACGATTGCATTTCCTATGAGGACGCCGTTATTCTGCTTTATAATATGCTTGACGCAAAATGCGTTAACTGCTTCGGCAGTGACAAGTATTCTTTCGGCAAAGGCTTTATGGAAGAATATCTGAATCTTGAAACGGCACAGGGGGTTGTGACGTCAAACTCCGTAACGTCGCTATATTCACCCGACGGTGCGGTAAGCAAGGGGTATCTTAACATTAATGAAAATCTATATAATTTCGTGGATTTAAAGACGGTAACAGAGCTTGATTCACTGCTCGGAAAGAGGGTAAGCGTTTATTATGATATTGATGAGCCGGACATGGGAAAGGCTGTTGCGGCACTTGACGATTACAACGAATATCTGAATATCAGAGCGGAGGATATTGAAAACTACAATACCGCGGAAAACAGATTGTATTATTCGGATGACGGCAAGGTACGGCACATAGATATTCCTATGGAGGCAAAGCTGATTTTTAACGGGTCTGCCGTAGACTATGCGCATGACAAAAAGCTGATGTTTGAGCCGGATTCGGGTGAAATCACATTTTTGAAAAATTCAAAGGGTTCTGAGTGGAACGTAATATTCATTGATTCGTATGTGTACTATGAAAGTGCAAAAATCAATACTTCAAATCCTGTGCTTTATGACAATTTAAAGCTTCAGCCGGATATTAAGCTTGACGATGCGGTTGTTACGGCATTTAAAGACGGTGAAATAATCGAAGCCTCATCAATTCCGACAGGTTCAATAATTATGGCTGCGCCGTCAAGGGTTGTTTGCAAAGACGGAATTATGTATCCGGACACCGAAAATGCGGCGCACATAAGACTTGAAATTATCGGCAATGAGGTGTCGGGCAAGGTAAGCGGCATCGGAACCGATAATATAACAATTGACGGTGAAAAATATACGCTTTCAAAGACTTTGCAGAAATTGAATAAAGCCGGAACAGACAATAAAAGCTTCAAAATTCCGTTGAGCGGTTCAACCGTGACGGCAGAGCTTGATAAGTACAGCGCAGTTATTTCTTTTACCGTAGGCTCATATAATGACGGCGTGCAGTACGGATATATTGTAAGGCTGACTCATGACGAGGATAACGATAAATATAACGTTAAGCTGTTCACGCAGGACGGTCAGATGGTGCAGGCGGTTTTAAAGGACAAGGTTAAGGTACACAAAAAATGGGATGACGGACCTTTGAACGAAAGCACATATTACGCTAAAAAAATAACTGCGGATAAGGTTGCCAAAATAGACGCGGGTACGTTTAATCCGCAGGCGGTAAAATATTCAATTAGCGGTACTAATGAAATAAACGAGATATATCTTGCAGATACGACATATACCAAAACTTCTGCGGGGGATGTGGGAAAGGATCTTGATTTTTATGTCGGCGATAAGGATATATTTGAAAAGGACTTTTCAAATGTAAACGGCAAAGGTGCAAATTACTGGGACTTGATTTACTGGTACAGAGTAAGCGAAGGCAACAATAACGGCACATATTTTGTAATTCCGACAGATTCGTCCGCAACAGACGATGAATACAAGGCATATAAGACCACGATAACGAATCTTCCGAACGGCTATTGGAGCAATATGGAATTTTATGATGTGGATCAGACGGGCGTAGTAGGGCTGGTTATCAGATATGTTGCAAAGGGTGGAAAAACAGGTAAGCTTGAAAATGAAACCACGGTTGTTGTGGCGGAAGAACCCGAAGCAGTATATGATGAAAAGCGTGATGAAATCACCTACAGCATTAAGCTGTACGCAACAAAAAGGAAAAGCAGAATATGGACTCAGGGCGAATTTCAGACCTATACCTTTGCAGATCCCGAAACGGTAAGCTATACTGTCAGCTCGGAGAATTTTAAAAAGCTTTCAAACGTACCGATTACATCGCTGAAGCCGGGCGATCTGCTGAGAATATCAACAGATTCCGAAAGCGGTAAAATCAGCGGATTCTGTGTGCTTGCAACAGATGTAGGAGAAATAGACCCGAATACCGGTAAACCTGAGGTCGGCTGTCTGCGTCCCGAAATATCTGTTTCAAATACCAAAATCGAGAACAGTACGTCATATTCTGTATGGCAGACAACTCATGTAACCAAAGCATTTGTGGAAAAATGCGTGGGAGCGTCTACGTTCTATGTAAATGACGGAAGCCGGTATTACAGAAAGCTTACTATCGGAGATAATACATATTCGAGAGATAAGGTTGTTATCTATGATAAGAGTGCAAGAAAGAATCCGGTAACGGAGGCAACACCGTCCGATATCAGAGTCGGAGATTATGTTATTTCAGCATTTGACGAAACACTGATAATTGTAAGAAACTATGATTAAATGACAGGAGGATAGCTATGAAAAGAAAATTATGCTTATTGCTTGCGGTGCTTATGAGTGCAAATGTTATGAGTACGGTGGTGTTTGCTGAAGAAACAGGTACGGGTACGGGACAGGTAATACAGGAAACAGCGGAAGTGACAGCTGAAAACGGAGCAAACACCGAAAACGAAGCCGCTACCGAAGATGGCACAAACACCGAAAACGAAGCAGCAATTAAAGATGACGAAAACACAGTAAACCTATATGTTGCCGCAAAAAAAAGCGATGAACCCGATACATACAGAGATTTGGTGTCTGCACTTGACGCAGCCGCAAAAATAGACAGGCAGAAAAAACAGGTTATAATCACACTTTTGGGCGGCACGCATGAGGTTGATAAAACAATTACACTTGATTCAAAAATCAGCGGAAGTGAGAAATATCCTCTTATCATAAAATCGGAAAAGGGACAAAATGCAATTCTTGAGGCGGGAAAGAGTGTACAGGGAACAAAAATCAACGGTAAAAATAAGTTTTACTCAAGATTTCCAACGAGCGTTAAGGAAAGGATTTTCAAGATTGATTTGTCGTCTATGAAGAATGTTATCCTGGGTTCGCGTCTTATGCAGTATCCGAATATGGCGGCATATGACGCGTCCTCGTTCGGCAATTGGCTTGACATATCCTATGACGGAGAGATGATGAATGACGCACGCTACCCGAATATAGGAACGGTAAAGGTTGCGGCAAACAGCTCGGACGCACAGGTTCTGCTTACCGATGAAAACATAGACGCGGGGAAGTGGGTATTTGACGATAATGTGCGCTTTGTGGCAATGAACCCAAACGGATATATGTTTTTCGGCGGTATTCTGAGCGGATACAATCCGTCAACAAAGAAATTTGCGCTTTCGATGCACGCCATAGGTACTACCGAGGTGCAAACAAGCGTGTCGGTCGGATCAAGACTGAGCTTCAGAAACGCTCCGGAATTTCTTGACCAGGCAGGAGAGTATTTCATCGATCTGGAGGGAAAAGCAATATACTTCTATCCGCCGGACGAAGCCTTTACCCATGATGTTAGAATAATGAGTCTGCGCACCCCGGTAATCAGTATCGAAAAGGCAAACAATATTGTGTTTGACGGAATTACCGTTCAGAATGCGGGGGAAAGCGGCATAGTTGTGTCGGAATCACGCAATTGCACAATAAAGAACTGTACGGTAAAAAATGTGAGCGGTTCTGCCGTTAAGATTCTTTCATCATCGGGTATTACTGTTGAAAATTCAACCGTTCATGATGTCGGACTTGTCGGCATTCACCTTGCTAACGGCGGAAACTACAGAACTCTTACATCAAGTGGAAATGTAGTTAAAAACTGCGATGTATATTCTGTCGGCAGACTGTCACAGGTTGCCGGAAAGTGTATAAATCTTTCTAACGAAACAGGAACGGTTATTGCAAACAACAGAACACATGACGTTACGCACGAGGGTATTTTCCTTGACAATTCGACAGCGTGCCGTATTGAAAACAACGAGGTATACAATGCTGTAAACGATACCTATGATGCAGGCGCTATATATGCCGGCGGTTCGAGGTTCAAGGGAGTAGGAAATATATATAAAAACAACTATATTCACAATATCAGACTTTCAGAGGATGCAGCAGGCGGTGCCGTTGTCGGACTTTATTGGGACGACCAGATTTCGGGACAGACCGCAGACGGCAACATATTTGCGGATAATGCGTTCGGAATGTTGGTCGGCGGCGGTGACTGGAACACGGTAAAGAACAATATTTTCTATAAGTCAAACGCAAGTATGACCTTCGATAACAGAGGTGAGGGCTGGCAGAAAGCGATTGACGGCGGTGCGATGACGTTAAGACATGACAGCGAGCTTGGTGCGGGAAACACACTTTGGGATAAAACATATCCGTACACAAAGAAAGTATATGATTATGCAAAATCGAATAATCTGGTAAAATTAAACGCTCCGGACGAGAATGTGATTAAGAATAATCTTATCATAAATACCGGCGGACTGTCACTGGCAAAAAGCGTAACGGATAATGCGCTTGAAATTGCAAATAATTACAAAACACCGGAAAACGATACGGCACTGCCGTTTGCAGATGCAAATAATTTTGATTTCACCTATCCGCAGGACGCAAAAATATCCGAAATACCCGATTTTGAATATATTGATTTTTCAAAAATGGGATTGACGGAAGAAAAGGCTTTTTCAAAGCCGCAGCTGTTAGCACCGAAAAACGGGGCGGAAAATATTGAGGGCAACAATGTTCTACTCAAATGGAAAGACTGTAACGGTGCGGACAAATACCGCTTGCAGATTGCAATGGATAAGGATTTCAGAACGCTGATTTACGATAATGCGGTAAAGGGGAGAAAGCTTCAGCTGAATAATCTGAAATATAACAAAACCTTTTACTGGCGAGTTCAGCCGATTGCCGTCAGCAAGTCGGAAAAGGACGGAGAGTTCAGCGTTTGCTTCTCATTCACTACGGCAAGAAGTGAAATCAAAAATACAAAGGAGCTTGACAGTCTGATCACAAAGCTCGGAAATAAATGGAAAAAAGTTCCCGAGGGAACGCGTGCAGGAACATATCAGCAGGGTGCGATCGATGAGCTTGGTGTGGTAGTAGATGAAGCGGAAACAGTTTTATACAATACCGCTTCAAAAATGTATGACGTTAAAAACGTTACCGCAAAGCTTAAAAACGCAATAAGTGTATTCGGTGATAAAATGAATGTAGATACGATTGAAGCTGGCAGTTGGATAAAGGATGAAAAGAACTGGACAATTTCCGGCGCTGCGGAATTTGATGGAAAAACAATGCACCTTGGCAACGGAAATGAAAACGGAGTATATTCCGGACAGCAGCTTTCACGAGGTCAGCTTTTGAAATTCAAGGCAAAATTTGACTTGACGAATTACCAGGGCTGGGGCTTCAATCAGGAGGATCTCGATCAGCCGTTCTGGAATTCGACCGGATATTCAATAGTTATAAAAAGAAATGCTTTCGAGGTTCAAAAGAGATATAAGCATGACGGCAGAGTGGATACGTCGATAATCAAGACATTTTCAAACGAAGAAAGTATCTGTACCTCAGACGTTTGGTACACCATTGAAACAGGTGTGCTTTCAACCGTTCTCGGACCGAGAATTATTGTAAGGATTGACGGCAAGACTGCGGTTGATTATGTCGATACTTCAGATACTCCGGCAGATGAAATCGGTTATTTCTCATTCCTCGATTCGTCGAGAACAACCGGACTTTATATAGCTGGCAGCGATTATACAGAATAAAATAAACCATAACAAAGGGAGCTGCAAAGCAATTGCCTTGCAGCTCCTGAAATTGACAGGGAGAAATTAACGTGAAAAATATGCTGCGCATCTTACCCTTTTTCTAGGTTAGGAGTATAAACATACGCCGTCACCTCTCAAAAAGGCAACCTGCTTGCATCTTTTTCCCGTTTAGATTTGTGCCGCCGTACGGCGGCGGAATGGAGATTAAAATGCTTAATAATTATAAAGTTTTTGTGAACGGAAAAAAGGAAATCGTTTACGCTACAAGAACCAGAAACGAGTGCTTGATGAACTTTGGGCATATGCCGTTTGTTATTGCCGAAGCAGCCGATACGGCAAGAGTGGAAATATATTCAACCGAAAAAATAGAATCGGTATGCATAAGACCGAAAAGCGCAGGAATCAAATATGAATTTGACGGGCATAAAATCACTTTTAATGCAATGTCAAAATCAAAGCTTTCGGTAGAAATTAACGGAAGAATAACATCATCAATCGGAATTTTTATTAATGAACCGGTTGAAAAACCGAAGAATACAACTGTTTTCTTTGAAAGAGGATTTCACTCGCCCGAATATACAGAGTTAAAGGATAACGATGTTGTATATCTTGCAAAGGGCGCATATGTAAGATCGAAAATGATGCTCAAGGGAAAGAATATCAAAATCTGCGGAAACGGAATTATCAGCGGTGAACTAATTAAGGAGGAGCGTGAGAGAAAGTATGATTTTCTTGTGCAATGCGAGGGTTGCTCCGACTGTGAAATAAGCGATGTAACGCTCATTCAATCCTCTGATTGGAACATGAGAATAAGCGGCTGTGACCGCATGAAAATATCAGATGTTAAAATCATCGGCTACAGAGGCAATAATGACGGTGTAGACGTTTGCGGAAGCCGTGACGTTGAGGTTAAGAACTGCTTTATCAGAACAACAGACGACTGCTTAACGGTAAAGGCATTCAACACCGGTGACGTAAGAAATATACACTTCCATGACTGCATTTTGTGGAACAACTATGCAAACCCGATGCGTGTCGGAGGAATAAGAGCCGATAAGGCGGAAAATCTGATATTTGAGAACATGGATATAATCCATGACCTTGCAGGCTATCCGATATTTGCCGTTTTAGAGGGAAACCGTGCCGAAATTTCAAATGTATACGTAAGAAACATACGTGCCGAGGACGTGCGCAATGCGCACCTTTTCGATATTCGTATGAAGCCGAATATGTGGGCGAGTGACAAAAAAGTCGGCAGTCTGAAAAACATACACTTTGACGGAATTTACTATAACGGCGAGGATAACAGAATGTATCTTCCGCAGGATTCGGTAATTGCCGGAGCATCCGAGGAAAGCTTTGTTGACGGTGTTACCTTTGAAAATATTTTTGTCTACGGCAGACAAATGACATCACTGGAGGATTGCCGTATAGATGTACGAAAATTTGCAAAAAACGTTAATTTTATATATGACGGCAAAAAGAGAGATGTGATAAAGACAACGGTGTCGCAAAAGGATTTTAAGTTGAAAGATGACGGATATTATTACGGAAAAGTTGAAATAACAGCAAAAAATGATATGCCGGAGGATATATCGACATATATAAGGCTCGACATCAGTCCCGACACTACACACAGATATGACAAATACAAAATGGAAAAAATCATGGTGCCGGCAAACGGTGAAGTGACTAAAACATATGATGTTGCGCTAAGACCGGGCAAATATCTGATTGCATCGGAATCAAACGACAGCATAGTGATCCCCGACAGGAAGGTTATAGAGCTTGAATTCGTTTTAAAGGACACAGATTACGAAAATGTGAAAAATATTAAGCCGTACGAAATATGTGATATGCACGGTAATTTTATTGCCTCGATAGCAATGGGTAAAACTCCCGGAGGAATATTGCTCTATACAAAAATTCTCAATAAAGACCCGGATAACGGAGTGCCCGAAATCAAATTCTATACAACAAAAAGACCGCAATATAAGGACGGTGACGCATATTTCAATTCAATCGAAACGGCTGAGGGCAGAGCAGTGCCTATGATTTATTTTAAATCGGGAGCAAAGACAGAACCGATAATGAGAAATCACAGCGAAATAGAGTGGACTCTAAATAATGCCCCCGAGTACAACAGAATTATATGCATTTCCTGCAATACAAACGGTGTTTCCGCAAAGAGAATACTAAACAAGGATATAGCGACATTGGAGGACGGAAACAGGGTGACAATAATAAAGGAGAGCGACACAAACGTGGATATTACGGTGGATTCCGATACTTCGGACAACATAACGGCTTCTACCTTCTTTATCCCTTACTCGCAGGCGGAAATAGTTGTTGACGGTACATATGCCTTTGAAATTGAGGTGAATCCGGTAACGATAAAGAATGAATACGGCTTTAAAATATTCTCACTTTGCGAATCAATGTCTGCAACAGCGTCAACTCATATGTACGGCATACTAAACTAAAATGAAAAAATATTCATCTGAAATTTACAGAACACTTTTATAATGTGTTTTTTGGTAAGAACATACTGCGTTTTGGTAAGATATTTTTCAATATTGCTTGACGTATAAATTACGGAATGTTATAATCACACGGTAGTCTGCATTTTATACGGTTTGTTGCGATTCTGCCGCAAAAAACAAAAGATCCGATAACAACATCAAAAGATGTAATATTGTTTTTTTTCACGGGTAATGTATAATTGTAGGTATGAGAAAGAAATAAGCATAAAAAAGCTTGCGCAAAACAACACGGAATATTCATATCATGCGGTTGAGCTTCCGTGAAATAAAAAAGGAGACTGAAAACATGAGCTTTAAAACAAAGTACATTAATTATGACATTGAGGGCATAGTCAGAAAGGCAAATCAGAATATACCGATTGACGAGTTTAAGAGAGATGTTAAATACACCAATGCAACCTGTATAATCGACGAGAGCAAGGCAGGAGGAGAGCTGCCGTTTGCAAACGGCAGGTTCGGAACTCCCGTTTCAACAGACGGACGTTCGATCAAAATGCAGATAGCGCACGGCGACTACTATCCTTTCGGTGCGGCAAGTACGGCAGGGACTGTTGACGTGGAGGCAAGATATGCCTGTGGTCTTGCATATCTGACTATAGACTTTTGCGAGAATGTGCTTGAAAACGGAGTACAGTTTGTGGATTTTTATGAGGGATGCTGCGGCTACAGATCGGATAACATTGAAGTAAGCTTTATTGCTGACAGGGAAAGAGATTTGCTTGCGGTTAAGATTAAGGACAAAAGAAAGGTAAGAAAAAGCTTTGACATATGCTTAAAATCCGCACATATGCCGCTTGAATTAAATGCAAATCATACGTCAAAAACTGCGCTTTTCAAAAAGGATGAAAACGTAATTTTAGATACAACAGCAAGCGAAAAATGCGATACCGGAATAAGCGAAAACGATATTTACTGCCGCGGAACGGTCGGAATAAATGTTGAAATGAAGCCGACAAAATGGCATTGCGTTGAGTTTGAAAAGATGAGCGAGCAGACGGTAAAGCTTACAGTCAGCCAAGAGATAAATACATATCAGAATCCCGAATCGCTTGCCGATGAGATAGATATTTTCATCGCAGGTGCGGCAAGCCATGACAGATCTGACGATACAGTACGGACGGTAAATGATATTCTCTATTACGGAAAATATACTGACGTGTCTGAAATAGCTGAAAAAACAAAAAACTGGTGGGCGGATTTCTGGTCAAAATCCTTTATTATGCTTGACGAAAAGAGCAATTGGCTCGACGCAACCACAATATTTTGGATAAAAATGCTCTACAATATGGGACTTACCAAATTCGGCGAATATCCCGTAATGCACATGACCGATATTTTGTACGGAGTGAATAAATGCAATGTCTGGGGCAGCGGAATAGTATGGTTCAACAATGCAAGATATGAATATGCAATGAACATCATAAATCATGCAGAAATGAATGAACCGCTGTTCAAGATGACAAAAAGAAATTATCACAAGTATCAAAAAGCCGCCGAGCAGAGATGGGGAAGCAAGGGTATATTTATTCCCGAGGGACATTCGACCGACGGTGTGGAAATTATGCCCGAGCATCTTGAAGGGGAATTACAGCGCTGGTATTTGTACGGAGAAGTTCCCGGCAAGGAAATCAACGATATAGATAAAAGACGCGGCTGCAAAAATGCAAAAGGCTTACAAAACTGGTCCGGACTGAAAGCAGGAGATTACACTATGAGATTCTGCTACGATACCGGAAATATAGCTGAAATCTTCAGAATGAAATATCTCTATAATTGTGATGAGGAGTATTTGAGAAATACAGCATATCCGGTAGTGCGTGACGCAGCGGAATTTTACAGAAACAACAAAATCGTACAAAAGAAAGGGGACGGAAAATATCATATTTTCCCGACAAATTATGCAGAATCCCTTTGGGGTGCGACCGATGTAATCGATGATGTTTCGATGATAAAAAGTCTTTTGCCGACAGCTGCAGATTTGGCTGAAAAGCTTGGGGTTGATTCGGAGCTTGTACCGCTGTGGAGAGAAATGGCTGAAAATTGCTGCGATTTTGTGACTGCCGATGATGAGGGAGCACTCAGTCCGTTCAGAACACCCGACGGAAAAGCAGGTTTTGCAATGGCAAAGAAACCATTCTTCGATATATCGGAGTACCCGGATGGCTGGTTCCCGGCACAGGACGAGCATATCAGACCCGTTATAGATTTTGATTTGGTTACACTCGAATCGGGGGATGCTAAAGAAAAAGAACTTTGTATGAATACCCTTGAAAGCTGTATTAATCCGGAAATGATAAAAAAAGGATATCTGAAAGGCTGGGCATTGGATAGATTCGGTACAAACTGCGCAAGGCTCGGACGTGCGGATCTGGCATTTTTAAGGCTTCCGCTTCAATATGAGCAAATAATGGGTATTGAAAGAAATGAATTTGACAGCCTATTTGATTTTAAAGATATTGAAAATGCCGACAGACTTTTAAAGTATAAGAACATATTCGATTTGCAGTATTGGGTTTATGAAGAAGCAATCATGGAGTGTCTGTTGGGCTGCTGCCCGAAAAGGGACAATAAATCGGAGAATGTTATATATATTGCCCCGGCTTGGAATATGAAATATGACGCGAAATTTATGCTTTCCGCGCGCGGCGGCTTTGATGTCTGCTGTGAAATTAAGGACGGCAAGGTAAGAACTGTCGAGGTTTATTCAAAATGCGGTAAGAAGTGCAATATTAAAAACAACTTCGGCAAAGCTGTCACTGTGGAATTTCCGGACGGCGAAGCAAAAGTATTTGACGGCGAATATATTGAATTTGAAACAAAAAAGGATTGCTGCTATGCAATGTTGGTTAATTGACGTTTAAAAACGAATATTAAAACGAGTTGTTCATTAAGAGTGGGTGATGCCGCCCTTGACAAAGCTAAGGATTTATACAATGAAAGAAATAATAAAAAAATGGTATGATATTTTAAAATTTCCGAAGGAGTATGACAGTGCGTTTGAAAAGCTTTTGCTGGAAACAAGGCTTACACCCTCCACGGTTGACAAATACAAAAGTATGAACGATTATAAAACCGACTTGTTAATGAGTCTGTATTTTTGCGAAGCAACGGCAAAAAAGGCTGAAAAGCAGGGTTTACCCTTTGATGTACTTCTCAATTCGTTGTCCGATATAGTTACATTGACAAAGACATATTACAGGGAGCATAATACTATAGGGCTGTCCGGATACGGATGGACAACTCTTGCACACAGGCTGTATCTCCATAAGCTCGGCAGACTTGAATTTATGCCCTCAGCAGGTAAAATGGAGGTGCATATCCCGCGCGGCGAACCGTTTCCGCCCGAGACTTGCATAGAGTCATTTAAAAGCTCGGTTGAATTTTTCGGAAAATATTATCCGGATTTTAAATACGATACCTACTATACCGATTCATGGCTTTTGGACGATACGCTTGCGCAGTTTTTGAATAAGGATTCAAATATATTGAACTTTGCACGTCTGTTTGAAAAATCAAAAAAAACAGAGTCGGACGACGCTATTCATTTTGTTTTCGGCTCCGATGCTGCGAGAGAAAATCTTTCGGAATATGAAATAAAAAACAGTTTTATGCAAAAATTGTATGATTACGTTATGAACGGCGGAAAGCTTTACCGCGTGTACGGTGAGATAAAAAAAGAAGATATAATCGGAGGAAAGCTTGAAAAACGGTTAATAAAAAAACGGAGGTTGGTTTATGAAAGAAATAATTAAAAAATGGTATGATACGCTGAATTTCCCGAATGAGTATGACGGTGCATTTGAAAAGCTGTTATCCGAAGCGGAGCTTACTCACTCCACGGTTGAAGAATATAAAAGCACAAAGGATTACAAAAAGGATTTGCTTATGAGCCTGTATTTTTGCGAAGCGACGGCGGAAAAGGCAAAAATACAAGGTCTGCCGCTTGAGGTTTTGCTTGAAACCTTATCCGACATACCGACATGGACAAGAGCATATTGGCGTGAACACAATGATATAGGACTTTATGAATACGGCTGGACAACTCTTGCTCACAATCTTTATCTGCACAAGCTCGGCAGGCTTGAATTTATGCCGTCGGCAGGAAAAATGGAGGTTCATATTCCTGCCGGTGAACCGATGAAGCCGGAGGAATGTCTGCGCTCGTTCGAGAAATCGGTGGATTTTTTCGGCAAATATTATCCTGATTTTAACTATGAAACCTATTACACAGGTTCATGGCTTCTTGATGATACTCTGGAAAATTTCCTCGGTAAGGATTCCAACATACTGAAATTTGCCCGTCTTTTCAAACGATCCGAAAAAAAGGAATCGGACGCTGCGCTGCGTTTTACGTTCGGCTGGAGCGCAACGAGGGAGAATCTGCATACATACAAAATCAGAAACGGATTTATGCAGAAAATGTACGATTACGTCATGAACGGCGGAAAGCTTTATGAGGTTTACGGAGAGATAGAAAAAGCGGATATAATAAGCGGAAAGCTGGGAAAAATATGAAGATATACGGTGTGAGTGACCGGCAGGTGCTGCAGCAGAAAAACGGAAAAGCAAAGCCTGTACTTTTGGGCGAATGTGAAAGTAATGAGCTTAATATTCATACAATCGCAATACAGATTACCGACGAAGAAAGCGGCGAAATCGTTATGCCGTGGACGGAAACCGGGAGTATCTGCGGCAGATGGAGAATACAGCTTAATACGCTTTACTGCGGAAAAAACTATAAAATTGATATTGACGGAATATCCGGCGAGGGAGAAACAATTGTAAGACGGCGGCTAAAGGAGAGTATAAGCCATGTTACGGTCGGAGATGTGTATCTTATTGCAGGTCAGAGCAATGCCGCCGGCTGGGCGCGCGGCAGATACGACGAGCCGCTCGATCTGAATGTGCGTGAGCTGAACGGCTTCGGAAAATGGGACGTTGCCGCTCAGCCGCTCGGCGGCGGAGGATTTTCGCCGTTTATCTCATTTGCAAAGAAGCTCAGCAAAAAGCTCGGATACCCCATAGGACTGATACCCCGTGCGGTCGGTGCTTCTTCGGTCACATCATGGATTTCAACGGGTGAAAATTTTGTGCGGATAAAGAATGAAAAAATCGGTAAAATAAAGGGTGTTTTGTGGTATCAGGGATGTAATGAGGCTCTTGAAAACGATACCAAGAATTACGGTGAATACTTTATGGATTTTGCCTTAAATGCAAGAAAAATATTTAAGGATAAAAACCTGCCGATTATAACATTTCAGCTTAACCGTTTTCGAAATGACAGAGATCCCGCACTGCATGACGAGGGGTATGACAGAATACGCGAAATTCAGCGCAGCATGAAATACAAGCTTGATAATTTATATGTAATTCCTACCATAGACCTTGAAACTATGTCTGACGCAATACATAACGGGATTCAGTCAAATATTTCAGTGGGCATGCGTGCCGCAGAGCTTGCGCTTGATGTGATATATCATATTCAGAAATCAGATAAAGCTCCCGATATTGCAGACATTGCGGCAATCGGTGACAACAGGCTTATGCTGACGTTTGATAATGTTAAGGGCGTCTTGTATGCGTTTGAAGTATCGGCACAAAATCTGCCGATAGCTGTGATTGACGAATCGGGCGAAAACAGGATAACTGATTATGAAATCAGGAAAAACACTATTACCGTTACAACCGAAAGAAAAATAGGGAAACGGACGAGCGTAAAAGCACAGTACGGAAAAAATCCGAACAGCGTGATTATAGACCATGATACAATGCTGCCTGTTTTGTGCTTCTGTGACGTTATGGTATCTTGAAAAAGTATTCATTTTTGTGCGTAAATTCGGCGATGTAATTTATCAATGCATTTTTGCGTTTTTGGTTTTGTCAGTAATTTGACCTCGGTGGAACCGAGAGTATTTCCGAGTTTAAAGATTCCGATAAAAAAACCTCTTGCAGCAGAAAAATTGCAAGAGGTTTTTTGTTATGAAGCTCATTTATCTTCCCATTTTCTGTTAAGACCGAGCATTTTTGAAACCTTATTCAAATTCTCGACGTCACCGTCAACAAGCTTGCCTTTGGTGTTTACCGGCAGGTTGATAACGAGAATATTATCCGAATCAAAAACAATTTTTGCGTCATTACACATTTTTTGAGCGTCCATAAGCGGCTCGGATTCATATACGTTTGAATAGAACCAGTTAAAGCCCTCGCGTGAGCAGAAGGTCACCTCGCATGGCAGATAGTATTTGTTGTTCTGGAACGTATAGATTTTCGGATCGTCCGGTCTTACCATGCAGCCGTCCCAGAGTCTGAAATCACTTGGGAACATTCTTATCGGATCGTTGGGCTGATAATTTTCCGGGTGCCATCTTTCTTCGGGAAATTCTGCGCCGTCATTATCGCCGATTGTGTGATTTACACCTATCTGACATTCAGGCTGAAGTCGTTTGACAAGATCATAAAGTTTGTCAAGCTCCCATTCTCGCCTTGATTTGTCCCACGGTCCGTCGAGCCACAATTCGCATATGTCGCCGTATCTTCCGTCCATTAGCTCCGTGAGCTGATTACGCATATACGGAAGATAGCCGGATTTGAAGTTCTCGGTGTAGCACGGTATTTTTCTGTCCCAGAGGGAATAATAAAGTCCGAGCTTTAAGCCGTATTTTTTGCACGCCTTTGAAAGCTCCGCAACAACGTCTGTGGTGTTTCCGGAATTTCTTACGCAGTAGTCGGTGTATTTTGTGTCCCACAGGCAAAAGCCGTCATGGTGCTTTGTGATAAGTATTATAAAGTTCATTCCGGCCTCATAGGCTGTTTTTGCCCAGGAGTCTGCGTCGATTGTTTCGGGCTGATATGATTTAGCCCTTATCATTCCATCCGACCACTCGGTGTTCCCGAAGGTGTTTACGCCGAAATGTATGAACATTCCGAATTTGCGTTTCATTTGTTTCAATTGAAACTCGTTCGGCTCGGTTGCCGGTTTTTGTTTGATAAGATTACTCATTGTTGATTCTCCTTTTGCATTTGCGCAAAAATTTTTAAGCAATTATTTATTTGAAATTAAGTACATTATACAGACTTGATTTATAAAAGTCAATGGTTTTAGGTATGATTAAGATGGGGTTTGGTACGAAATTGATTGAAGAAAAGTGCAGAGAGGCGATAGATAAATCTGTTCAGGTATCTTTTCGGCAATTTGCCGTAAAATTCGCCGAAGCTTAAGAAAAAAATATCATTTTTGCTATTGATTTCAATAATAATTTGTATTATAATATATATTGTCAAGTTATGTTTATTTCTTAAATTGACATTTAACTGACAATTAATGCGGATAACGGAAGAAAAAGCTTCCGGGTTTATCTGCGGCAAATAAAGCATGGAAAGGAATAATGCTATGGCTACAGATACTTATGAAAGTCCGTTAAATTCCAGGTATGCTTCAAAGGAAATGCAATACATTTTTTCTCCGGATAAAAAATTCTCAACATGGAGAAAGCTTTGGATTGCACTTGCCGAAAGCGAAAAAGAGCTTGGACTTAACATTACGGACGAGCAGATCAAAGAGATGAAAGCACATATTTATGACATCAATTACGATACTGCAAAGGAAAGAGAAAAGGCTGTAAGACATGATGTAATGAGTCATGTATATGCGTTCGGAGTTCAGTGCCCGAAAGCAAAACCGATTATTCATCTGGGAGCAACAAGCTGTTATGTCGGAGATAATACCGATATTATTATAATGACAGAGGCTATGGAGCTTGTCAGAAAAAAGCTTGTCAACACCATATGCGAGCTTTCAAAATTTGCGGCGGCAAACAAGTCACTCCCAACTTTGGCATTTACGCATTTTCAGCCGGCACAGCCGACAACTGTCGGAAAAAGAGCCTGCTTGTGGCTTCAGGACTTGCTCATGGATCTGGAGGATCTGGAATATCAGCTTTCAAAAGCAAAGCTTCTCGGCTGCAAAGGAACAACCGGTACTCAGGCAAGCTTTTTGGAGCTGTTTGACGGAGAACACGAAAAATGCAGAGAGCTTGACAGAAAAATAGCTGAAAAAATGGGGTATGAGTCATGCTTTTCGGTAAGCGGACAGACATATCCGAGAAAGCTTGACTATCAGATTCTTTCCATACTTTCTTCTATAGCGCAGAGTGCGTATAAGTTTTCAAACGATATAAGACTTTTGCAGCATTTAAAGCAGATTGAAGAACCTTTTGAAAAAAATCAGATAGGCTCGTCAGCAATGGCTTACAAGAGAAATCCGATGAGAAGCGAAAGAATCGGTTCACTGGCAAGGTATGTTATAGCCGACAGCATAAACCCGGCGATAACAGCCGCTACACAGTGGTTTGAAAGAACGCTTGACGATTCGGCAAATAAGAGAATAAGCGTACCCGAGGCATTTTTGGCGGTTGACGCAATTCTCAATCTGTATATTAATGTGGTTGACGGTCTTGTGGTTTATCCTAAGGTTATCAATCAGCAGTTTATGAAAGAGATTCCTTTCATGGCTACAGAAAACATTATGATGGACGCGGTTAAAAAGGGCGGCGACCGTCAGGAGCTTCATGAAAAAATAAGAGTTTATTCAATGGAGGCGGCAAGACACATAAAAGAGCTCGGAGAAGAAAACAATCTTTGCGAGCTTATTGCAAATGACAAGGCATTCGGACTTTCAGCAGAGGAAATCAGCGCTATATTAAAACCGGAAAACTTTGTCGGCAGAGCACCGGAACAGGTTGACGAATTTCTGGGCGAGGACGTTGCGCCGATACTTGATAAATATAAAGACAGCTTGGGTATAAAGGTTGAAATTAATGTATAATCGGTATAAATAAGCCGATTTGAGAAGCCGTATAACGGACGGCGCATATAAATAAATATTTCCGGATAAAATCCGGGTGAAAGGTTGTGTTTTACATGGTTAAGGCAGTTGTTGGAGCAAACTGGGGCGACGAGGGCAAGGGTAAAATTACCGATATGCTTGCATCAGACGCCGATATGGTCATAAGATTCCAGGGAGGTGCAAACGCAGGTCATACGATAATCAACGAATACGGAAAATTTGCATTGCATCTGTTGCCATCGGGATCATTTAACAAAAACGTTGTAAATATGATAGGCAACGGTGTTGCTTTAGATATTCCTGAGCTTTTTAAGGAGCTTAATGATATAGTTGAAAAGGGAGTGCCTGCACCAAAGCTTTTGATTTCGGAGAGAACACAGGTATTAATGCCTTATCACAGATTGTTCGATACATATGAAGAAGAAAGACTTTCTGACAGACAATTCGGTTCGACAAAATCGGGTATTGCGCCGTTCTTCTCGGATAAGTACGCAAAAATCGGCTTCCAGGTCTGGGAGCTTTTGCAGGACGATGACGCATTGATGGAAAAAATAAAGAACGTGCTTGAAGTAAAGAATCTTATTCTTGAACACGTTTATCATAAGCCTTTGCTGTCTGCCGATGAACTGTTTAAAACCTTAAAGGAATACGGCAAGATTGTAAGACCTTTCGTTGTAAATTCCGTTGAATATATTCATAATGCAATCAAAGAGGGCAAGAATATACTTTTAGAGGGTCAGCTAGGCTCTTTGAAGGACCCGGATTTCGGTATCTATCCGTTTACCACATCGTCACCGACGCTTGCAGGCTTCGGTGCAATCGGAGCAGGTATCCCGCCTTATGAAATCAAGGAAATAATCACCGTCAGCAAGGCATATTCATCAGCTGTCGGAGCAGGTGCGTTTGTTTCGGAAATTTTCGGAGAGGAAGCGGACAACCTCAGAAATAACGGCGGTGATGGCGGCGAGTACGGTGCAACAACCGGCAGACCGAGAAGAATGGGATGGTATGACTGCGTTGCTTCACGTTACGGCTGCATGGTTCAGGGTACAACTCAAGTTGCCTTTACCGTACTTGACGCACTCGGCTATCTTGACGAAATCCCGGTTTGCGTAGCGTATGAGGTTGACGGAAAGCAGACAAAGGAATTTCCGACAACCGACAAGCTTAACAGAGCAAAGCCGATATTAAAGGTATTGCCCGGATGGAAGCAGGATATAAGAGGAATCAGAAAATACGAGGATTTACCCGAAAACTGCCGAAAGTATGTTGAGTTTATCGAAAAGGAAATAGGTTTCCCAATTAAGATAGTATCAAACGGCCCTAACAGAGAGGATATTATTTACAGATAATCATTTATAATAAATGCGCGTATTTTACCGTGAAAAGGGCAATTTGCGCGCATTTTTTATTCACGTTGAAATTTGAGCCGCCGCAGGGCGGTATGGAGGTTATTATTAATGAAGCTTATATTCGGTTCGGATATACACGGCAGCCTGTCGGCGGCAGAAAACATTTCAAGGGTATTTGCGGAAGAAAAGGCGGATAAGCTGATTCTCTGCGGCGATTTGCTCTATCACGGCCCGAGAAACGATCTGCCGGTGGACTACGCGCCAAAAAAGGTGATTGAAATATTAAACAGTTTGTCGGATAAGATTATAGCCGTAAGGGGAAATTGCGACGGAGAGGTTGACCAAATGGTTCTGGATTTTCCGATCGGAGCGGATTATTCGCTTATTTACGCCGACAAAATAAGAATGTACATTACTCACGGTCATGTATACAGCCCCGAAAAGCCTATGAAATTAAGCAAAAACGATATTTTGATTTCGGGTCACACCCATGTTTTAAAGGCTTTGAAAATTGATGATTTTTATCATATAAACCCCGGTTCCGCCGCACTTCCGAAAGAAAACAATCCGAAAAGCTATGCGGTTTACGAAAACGGAATTTTTGAAATTAAAACCTTTGACAATGAAGTGATCGAAAAGCTTGCCGTAAGATGCTGACAAAATGCAAATTTTTTGTTAAGTATATGTTACAGTGGTCTGTCAGCACTTGCTTTTTTTTTAGTTTGGTGATATAATAAACTGATTGGGAAAAAAATACCGTTAAAATACATTTTCTTAACAGGCTGTTATTAGCGTCTGTTTTGTGCCGCCGTACGGCGGCAGATTGGAGAATTACTATGGAATTTGTAAAAAAAGAGTTTATTCCGGTATTATTCGGAAATGATATTAATGTATACAGTGTTGCAAGAGCGTTCTATGAGGAATACGGCGTGCAGTCTAAGGTGTTCGGCAAAGCACTTATGGGTACCTGCTACAAAAGCAAGCTTGTTGATTTTACGGAAATCAAGGATCTGGACAACCCGGAGGTTATGCTTGAATTGCTCAATGACTTTGCAATGGAGAATACCTCAAAAAAGATACTTGCCATAGGCTGCGGCGACAACTATGTAAAATGTCTTGCGACAAACAGGGATAATTTCAAATCCAACATTGTTGTTCCTTATGCCGATTACGCTTTTCTTGAAGAGCTTATGGACAAGGAAAAATTCTATAACCTGTGCGAAAAGCACGGAATAGATTATCCGAAAACATATATCTGCACTGTAAGAGATTATGAAAACGTCAGGGTTTTGTTTGACCCTCCGTACATTTTAAAACCGGCAAACCAGGTTGAGTATTATAAGCACAAATTTGAGGGACAAAAAAAGGTTTTCAAGCTTAATTCAAGAAAGGAGCTTGAAAGAACAATTAAACAGGTCTATGAGGCTGGCTATACCGACAATATGATTGTACAGGATTTTCTGCCGGGCGACGATACCTATATGAGGGTTCTGACAAGCTATTCGGATAAGCACGGAAAAGTAAAAATGATGTGTCTGGGTCACGTTCTGCTTGAAGAACACACACCGTACGGTATAGGAAATCATGCCGTTATCATAACCGAATACGAAGAAGAACTGATGAATCGCTTCAAGGCATTTCTTGAAGATATTCACTTTACCGGATTTTCCAATTTTGATATAAAATACGATACGAGAGATAACAAATATAAAGCATTTGAAATCAACACAAGACAGGGAAGAAGCAATTTTTATGTGACAGGCTCGGGGCACAATATCGCCCGTCTTTTGGTTGAGGACTTGCTCTACAACAATCCGTTGGAGGAGGATATAACCAAAAACGAGTATTTGTGGATGGTTGTGCCGAAAAAGGTCGCATACGATTATGCGCCGGAATATAAGGTTAGAATGAAGCGTCTGATTAAGGCGGGCAAGTATGTAAATCCGCTGTGGTTCAAGCCGGACAACGATATTGAAAGAATTTACAGACTTATTCGTTCTCAGCTGGGACACTTTGTTAAGTTCAGAAAGTATTTGGGTAAAAATAAATAATCATATATTCTATGAAAAAGGGGTGCTGTAATTTGGGTAAGCTTGGAGTAATCGGCGGTATGGGACCGATGGCAACTCAGGTATTGTATAAGGAAATAATAGAAAGAACAGACGTAAAATGCGACCAGGAGCATATAGATATGATAATATTAAGTCATGCAAGTATGCCGGACAGAACAGCCGCAATCAAGAGCGGAAATACTCACGAGGTTTTTGCAAATCTGCTTGCGGACGCTAAAATGCTTGAGAATAACGGAGTTGACGCAATTGCAATTCCGTGCAATACTTCGCATTTTTTCTGGAAGCCGTTACAGGCTGAGATTGAAGTTCCGATAATAAATATGGTAAGATGTACCGTTGAAAGAATTAAAAAGGAAAACCCGAGTATTAAAAAAGTGGGACTTTTGGCTACCGACGGAACCGTATATACCGGTATTTACAACAAGGAATGTGAAAAGCTCGGTATCGAGTGCGTTGCTCCGGAGGAGGATATACAAAAAATTGTAATGGATATAATTTACAATCAGATTAAAATCGGAGAAAAGGGCAGTATGGAGGATTTCATGAAGATTGATTCATACCTGAAAAAAGCCGGCTGTGAGGCGGCGATACTTGCCTGCACGGAATTATCGTGCTTCAGAGAATTTCATGCGCTTGACAGCTTTTATACCGACGCTATGGAGGTATTGTGCGAAGAAGCAATAACAAAGTGCGGCGGAAAGCTGAAGAAAAAATAACCGTGTTAATTATGCGGTTTTGGATAAACAGACTGTCGGAGAAATCGGTTGTCTGAGTGATTATAGAAATAAAGAGGTATTTACTGTGATTTATGATTTAAACTCATATATAAAGCTGATGGAGGAAAAACGGCTTATTGTTGAAAATAACGTTAAAAGCAACCCGGAGATTACTTTTGTGACCTACAATTCAAAGGAGGTGTCTTCGGGCACACTTTTTATTTGCAAGGGCGCACACTTTAAAGAGGATTATCTGATTGATTCCGTAAAGAACGGTGCGGTATGCTATGTGTCGGAGAAAAAATATGCTGTTGAATGTGACTGCCTTATAGTCAGCGATATTCGCCGTGCTATGGCGGTTCTATTCGATATGTACTATGAGAGCATATACAAAAAGCTTACGCTTATAGGCATAACCGGAACAAAGGGTAAATCGACAACCACCTATTTTGTAAAGTATATTTTAGATGAATATTTGAAAGAGAAATCAAAGCCGAGAAGTGCATTTATTTCTTCAATAGATACCTATGACGGTGTTGAAAGCTTTGAATCGCACCTTACAACACCGGAAGCCGGTGAGCTTTACAAGCATTTTTCAAATGCGGTAAAATCGGGAATAGACTACCTTACAATGGAGGTTTCGTCACAGGCATTAAAGTATGACAGAGTTTATGGTATTGATTTCAATATCGGGGTATACCTTAATATCGGCGAGGATCATATCAGCAATATAGAACACCCGGATTTTGAAGATTATTTTCACTCTAAGCTAAAGCTGTTTCATCAATGCAAAACTGCTTGCATATGTCTTGACGGAATAAGAACCGATGAGGTTTTGGCGGCTTGTGCCGGGTGCGAGAGGGTAATAACATTTTCAAGCTTGGACGAAAAAGCTGATATATATGGCTATGACGTCAAAAAATCCGGCAATGATACCGTATTCAAGGTGAGAACTCCCGACTATACAGAGGAAATAACACTGACAATACCGGGATTGTTCAATGTGCAGAACGCACTTGCAGCCATTGCGGTATGTTATTCGCTGAATATTCCCAAGCACTACATATATGTGGGCTTGATGAAAGCGCGTTCCTCGGGAAGAATGGAAATTTACGCAAATTCGGATAACAGAGTTGTGGCAATTGTTGACTATGCCCACAACAAGCTGAGTTTCCAAAGCCTCTACGATTCTGTAAAAAAAGAGTTCCCGTCAAGAAGAATTGTGACGGTTTTCGGCTGCCCGGGGAAAAAGGCATTGCAGAGAAGAAAAGACCTCGGCGAGCTTTCGGGAAAACATTCGGATTTTGTTTATATAACCGAGGAGGACGCAGGCGAAGAACCGCTGATGAAAATTTGTGATGAAATAGCCGAATATGTAAAAGCGCAAGGGTGCGCATATGAAATTGAACCCGACAGGGGAGAAGCAATAAAAAAAGCAATATTTTCCTCAGACCGTGATTCGGTAATTCTTATTACAGGAAAGGGAAACGAAACAAGACAAAAGAGGGGAACGGAATATGTACCGTGTCCTACCGATGTCGAATATACAAAGAAGTATTTAAAGGAATATGACGTATCAAAAAAAATAGACGCATCGGAGAAGATAAGCAGCTTTCAGAGCATACTGCCGGCATTTAAAAAGCTTTACGGAAAAACCGTTCTGATAAAGCTGGGCGGAAGTATCATGGAAAACAATGCCGCACTCAAATACATCTATGACGACATATCGCTTTTGAAAATGGTCGGCGCAAGAGTTGTTATTGTACACGGCGGCGGTAAGAGCATTTCAAAGACGCTTGAAAAGAACAACATAAAAACCGTTTTCAAGGGCGGCTACAGAGTGACCGATGAAAAAAGTATAAAGCTTGTTGAAGAGGTTCTCTCGGGCGGAGTTAATAAGGATATAGTGCAGGGACTCAAAAATGAGGGGCTTAATGCGTGCGGTATTTCCGGCAAGGACGCGTCCCTTATAACAGCTGTGAAAAAAGAAATTCCGGAGGGCGACATAGGATTTGTAGGAAATATAACAAATGTAAATCCGCAGCTTTTAAAGCTTTTGCTTGAAAATGATTATGTGCCGGTAATTTCTCCGATTTCGTCCTCGGCAAAGGGTGAAACGCTCAACGTTAACGCCGATGACGCAGCATTTTCGGTTGCGGAGGCACTACAGGTTGATACGCTGATGTTTTTAACCGATGTTGACGGCATACTTCTTGACGTAAGCAATTCCGGTACGGTGATAAACACAATTTCACACACAAAAGCAAAGGAGCTTATGGAAAACGGATTTATTGCCGGCGGTATGCTGCCAAAGCTGAAAAGCTGTATACATTCGATAGAAAACGGAGTAAACGAGGTTGCGATTGTCAACGGAAGCGTGAAGTATAATCTTGTGACTTACTTTATAACAAAGGGAAAAATCGGAACGACAATCAACAACGGCGTTGAATAATTATTACGGACAATATGGTGAAGCAAATGGAAATGAATGAATATTTAAAAAAAGAGTTTAAGGTTTCCGATTCGGTTCTGTCAATTATTGACAAGGCGGAAAAGAGCGTTGAGGAGCAGTTTAAGAGAATAGATGAGATATGCCGTATCAATCAGATAAGGGTAATGAAAGCGTTTTCGGATAACCGTGTCAGCGAAGCACATTTCGGCGCCACCACGGGTTACGGCTATGATGATTTCGGCAGAGATACTCTCGACAAGGTTTATGCCGAAGTGTTCGGAGCGGAGGACGCACTGGTAAGGTTTAATTTCATATCGGGTACGCATACGATTTCAACAGCACTTTTCGGAGTACTCCGCCCGGGTGATTTGCTTATTTCGGCAACAGGAAAGCCTTATGATACATTAGAGGAGGTAATCGGAATTGCCGGAACTCCGGGGAACGGTTCACTCAAGGACTACGGAGTTGACTATAAGCAGATAGATTTGCTTGCGGACGGCACGGCTGATTTTGATTCGATAAAAGCGATACTTGAAAGCAGCAAGGTAAAGGCGGCATTGATACAGAGGTCAAAGGGATACGGCGACAGACCGTCCTACAGCGCCGATGAAGTCGGCAAAATTGCTTCATTCGTAAAGAGTATTTCACCCGATACGGTTGTAATAGTCGATAACTGCTACGGCGAATTTGTAAACACACATGAGCCGACAGCCTGCGGAGCAGATCTGATTGCCGGCTCACTGATAAAAAATCCGGGCGGCGGACTTGCCAAAACAGGCGGTTACATTGCAGGAAAAAAAGAGCTTGTGGAGCTTTGCTCATATCGGCTGACGTCTGTGGGAATAGGCAAGGAATGTGGGGCGAGTCTTGGATTTAACAGGGATATGTACCAGGGACTGTTCCTTGCGCCGCACGTTGTGGCACAGGCAATCAAGGCGGCTGTGTTATGCTCTGCGGTTTACAAAATGCTCGGCTTTGAGGTAAACCCTCAGCCGGAGGAAATGAGAAACGATATAATTCAGGCGGTTAAGCTGAAAAGCGAGGACGGAATGAAAGCCTTTTGCGCAGGTATTCAAAAGGGCGCACCGGTCGATTCCTTTGTAACTCCGGAGCCATGGGATATGCCGGGGTATCAGTGCCAAGTGATTATGGCGGCAGGTGCGTTTGTTCAGGGTGCTTCTATAGAATTCAGTGCCGATGGACCTGTTAAAGAGCCGTACATGGTATATATGCAGGGTGGACTGACATACGAATCCGCACGCTTCGGAATACTAATGTCTGTACAAAATATGCAAAACAGCGGACTTATTAATATTTAATTTTATTGGAAAAATATCTTTTTATTTGTCGGATTTTGTGATATAATATTAAGATAATATATTTTGTTTGGAGTGTAATTTAATGACAGACCGTAAAAACATAAGAAACATAGCAATAATTGCCCACGTTGACCACGGTAAAACAACACTGGTTGACGCTATGCTGAAGCAGAGCGGCATATTCCGTGAGAACGAACAGGTAGACGAACGTGCAATGGATTCAAACGACCTCGAAAGAGAAAGAGGTATAACAATACTTGCAAAAAATACATCATTAATGTATAACGGTGTTAAAATAAACATAATAGACACACCGGGACACGCAGATTTCGGCGGCGAGGTCGAAAGAGGACTTGAAATGGTTGACGGCGTTTTACTGCTGGTTGACGCATTCGAGGGTTGTATGCCGCAGACAAGATTTGTTTTGTCAAAGGCATTTGCACTCAATCTTAAGCCAATTATTGTGGTAAATAAGGTTGACAGACCGAACGCAAGACCCTATGAGGTTGTTGACGAGGTGCTTGATCTTTTCATAGATTTGGGAGCTACCGAGGAACAGCTTGACACACCGGTAATATATGCGTCGGGAAGAGATGGCTGGGCAACGGCAGAATACAATCCTGAACAGCCTAACAAGGACTTAAAGGCGCTTTTTGAACTGATAGTGAATGAAATCCCCTGCCCGGATTGTGAGGAGGACGCACCTTTCCAGATGCTCGTTTCAAACATAGACTATGACGATTATACCGGAAGAATTGCGGTAGGAAAAATTCAAAGAGGAAGTATTAAAACCAATATGCCGGTTGCAGTTTGCAAGGCTGACGGAAAAATCGAAAGAGGAAAGGCAACAAAGCTTTATATGTTTGAGGGACTTTCAAAGGAAGTTGTTGATGAGGCAGGTGCAGGCGACGTTGTTGCAATATCGGGTATAACCGATATAAACATCGGTGAAACACTTTGCGATCCCGAGGATCCCGAGGCTTTGCCGTTCGTTAAGATTGACGATCCCGTTTTGTCTATGACCTTCAGCGTAAACGACAGTCCGTTTGCAGGACAGGACGGAAAGTTTGTAACTTCAAGACATTTGAGGGACAGACTTTTCAGAGAATTGGATTCAAACATTGCCCTGAGAGTGGAAGAAACAGATTCAACCGAAGCATTTACCGTATCGGGCAGAGGAGAGCTTCATTTGTCCGTTCTGATAGAAAATATGCGCCGTGAGGGTTATGAATTTCAGGTATCAAACCCTGTTGTAATTTTCAAGGAAATTGACGGAGTAAAATGTGAGCCTATCGAAAGACTTACCGTTGATGTTCCCGACGAATTTACAGGAACGATTATGGATGGCGTTATAAAGAGAATGGGTGAGCTTGTAAACATGAGTCCTACCGCCCAGAATTATACACGTCTTGAATTTTTGATACCGTCAAGAGGACTTATCGGTTACAGAAGCGAAATGCTGACCGCAACAAAGGGAACAGGTATACTCAACAGCATTTTAGAGGATTATGAACCGTTTAAGGGTGATCTTCAGACAAGAACAAGAGGTACTCTGATTGCGTGGGAAAACGGCGAATCAATTACCTACGGCTTGTTTAACGCACAGGAGAGAGGAACTCTGTTTATCGGTCCGGGAGTTAAGGTATATGAGGGCATGATTGTCGGTGAGAACGCAAGACAAGAGGATATTGTTGTAAACGTCTGCAAGAAAAAGCACGCAACAAACACAAGAGCGTCAGGCTCGGACGACGCGCTGAAGCTTGTTCCGCCAAAGGACATGAGCCTTGAACAGTGTCTTGAGTTTATTGCAGACGATGAGCTTTTGGAGGTTACTCCGAATCATTTAAGAATGAGAAAGAGAATATTAAAAACCGATTTGAGAGCGAAAGCAAGAAACAAAGCATAATGTAGAAAGGCTGTTTTTTTGAACAGCCTTATTTACGTACAAGACGAATTTGTGGTCTGGAGGGATAAAAAATGGAAAAACTGCTCAGAGAGCTTAGTGATTTGAGAGGTATTTCGGGGTTTGAATACAGAATCAACGAAAAAATCAAGGCTATGATAGAGCCGTATTGTGATGAAGTAAGAATTGATGCGCTCGGAAATGTTATCGCACTGAAAAAAGGCAAAAAATCCGACAGAAGCTTTTTGATTGAAGCGCACTGTGATGAAATCGGACTTATGGTTTCAAACATAGACGAAAGAGGATTTATAAGCTTTGTAAATATCGGCGGAGTGGATCAGAGAACACTGCCGTCATGCGAGGTTACGGTTCACGGCAAAAAGGACATTAAAGGGGTAATCGGAGCAAAGCCTCCCCATGTTCTTGCACCGGGAGAAGCCGATAAGAGTATAAAAATAAAGGATATGTCAATTGATACCGGACTGAGTGCGGAGGAAGTAAAAAGGATAGTATCTATAGGAGATTCTGTAACGCTCCCACAGTCTGTCGGCAAGCTTTTGAATGATAACTACAGTACAAAAACGATAGACGACAGAGGCGGTGTTGCGGCAATTATTGAAATCTTTAAAAGGGTCAACAATATTAATGCCGATTTATACGCATCAATTTCGGTTCAGGAGGAGGTCGGACTGAGGGGCGCTAAGGTTGCGGCTTTCGGAATATATCCCGATTGCGCCGTGGCGATTGACGTGTGTCATGCCATAACTCCCGATAATTCCGAGGACGCTGTTGAAGCCGGAAGCGGAACGGTAATTTCGATAGGACTGAATATACACCCTAAGGTTTCGGACAAGCTGTTTGAAATTGCAAAAAAATATGATATAAAAACCAATACTATGGTAGAGCCGGACGATACCGGAACAGACGCTTGGGCAATGCAGGTAGTAAGAAGCGGAATACCTACGGGACTTTTGTCGATACCGCTTAAATATATGCATACAAGTGTAGAAACGGTGGATTTAAGAGATCTTGAAGCGACCGTAATATTGCTTGAAAGATTTTTGAAGGAATCGGACGATTATTCGGAGGACTGGTTATGCTTTTAGAAAAATTATGTAATGCAGATGGAGTAAGCGGCTGTGAAAAAGAAGTCAGAGAACTGATTAAAAACGAAACGGAGCAATTTGCCGATGAAATTAAAATTGACAGCATGGGCAATCTGCTTGTAAAGAGAAACGGAAAAAAACATGGGAAAACCTTGATGCTGTCGGCTCATATGGACGAGGTGGGTCTGATTGTGAGCGGATTCACAAAAGAGGGCTACTTGAAATTCAAGGCGGTCGGCGGAATCGATACGAGAGTGATAATTTCCAAAAAAGTGAGAGTTGGACGTGATAAGCTTAAAGGAATTATCGGCTTAAAGGCGGTTCACCTTACAACGAGAAAGGAAAGAGAAAGCGTTCCGAAAAAGAGCAGCCTTTATATCGATATAGGCGCAAAGAACGAGGAGGACGCAAAAAAGTATGTAAAGCTCGGAGATTATGTTGCGTTTGATACTGAAGCGGAGCTTTTCGGAAAGCATACGATTAAGGCAAAGGCAATTGATGACAGAGTAGGCTGTTATATTCTTTGTGAACTGGTAAAGCAGCAGCCGGAATATGATACATGGTTCTGCTTTGTAACTCAGGAAGAAGTCGGATTGAGGGGTGCAAGGATTGCAGCCGACAGAATAAAACCCGATTTAGCGCTTGTGATAGAGGGTACAACCTGCTGTGACGTACCGGGAGCGGAGGAACATGACTATGTTACCGCCATGGGCGAGGGTGCGGCAATAAGCTTTATGGACAGAACAACTATTGTTGATAAAAAATTCTGTGATTATCTCTTTAAGCTTGCCGAAAAGAATAACATTAATGTTCAGCATAAAAAGATGGCTTCGGGAGGAAATGACGCAGGTGTGATACATTTATCGCGAGAGGGAGTAAAGTGCGCTTCAATATCGGTGCCTTGCAGATATATTCACTCTCCGGCTTCTCTTGCGTCACTTGACGATATAGATTCTGCGCTGAAGCTTTGCAAAGCGTTTTTATCCGATAGCGAGGAAGCGTTTAAAAATATTTTATAAGATAAAAACTGTATTTTAATGCCGCTGCTGCGGCTGAAAGGAAAATTATTATGGAAAAATTTAAATTGTGGGACGTTATTCCCGGAGATTACACCGAAGAGCCTGATATTGAATATTATAAGGCTGAAAACAAAAAGGGAAGAGGAGCGGTTGTAATATTCCCGGGAGGCGGATATTGCGCAAGAGCCGAGCATGAGGGAAAGGGTTATGCGGAATTTTTAAACTCAATCGGACTTGACGCATTTGTTATGCAGTACAGAGTCAGACCGAAGTATTTTCCGTTGCCGCTTGCGGACGCACGCAGAAGCGTTCGGTGGGTAAGGCACAATGCCGAAAAATTCGGAATAGATAAGGATAAAATTGCGGTTATGGGTTCGTCTGCCGGAGGACATCTTGCGGCGTTGGTTTCAACCTACAGACAACCGATAGAATTTGAAAATACCGATGAAATCGACAGGGAGGATTACATTCCGAACTATCAGATACTTTGTTATCCGGTAATCAATTTCTCTGATTTGAGTATTTGCCATGTAGGCTCTGTGATAAGTCTTTTGGGAGAAGAAAAGATTTATTCGGCGGCGGAGCTTGACCCGATTCTGATTGCGGACGAAAAAACACCGGAAGCGTTTATCTGGCACACGTCAAACGACGGTGGGGTGAATGTATCCAACAGCTTAAAATACGGAGAAAAGCTCAGAACGCTCAACAAGCAATTTGAAATGCACATTTTCCCGGACGGTCCTCACGGACTGGGACTTGCAGCCGACAGACCTCATGTTGCCGAGTGGTCAAAGCTGCTTGAAAAATGGCTTATCGACATCGGGCTTATAAAATAACACAAGTTTTTCCGAATACTTGAAAAAAATTTGTTGATATATGACGAAATTTATAATTTCTCTTGACAATATTAAACATATGTGAGATAATGCATACATAACAGATTGGATCTGTTAAATAATAAAAATATATTTGTTATTAAGCAACTAATGGTAGAGGTGCGGTACTTATTATTAAGACGGTTCAAAAGGACAGGCAGTCCGAGCCGTACGAAAGGAAATACCGCCGAAATATTTTACTTACTGCCTGTAGGTTTTATATTGGGGTGCAGCAGAATATGCTGTAAACTGTCACATTTGTGAAGCGCTATCCGTAGTTATAAGTATTTGGTATTTGGATTTTTTCGACCGTGTACGTTTTGACTATGAAGCGTACATGGTCTTATTTTTTTGCTTGATACGAAAATTTAAAAAGGTGGTATTTTTTTATGAAAAAGATTTTATCGGTTTTACTGGCTTCCGCATTAATGATGAGCATGGCTGCCTGCGGTTCAAAGACAGAAACAAACACAAATGACGCACAAAACACTCAGACTGAGAGCGATGTGCTCCGTGTAGGTATGGAATGTAACTATGCACCATACAACTGGTCACAGGCTGACAATTCAAACGATGCTATTGCAATTGCAAACGTTGACAATATGTTTACAAACGGCTACGATGTTCAGGTGGCTAAGAAAATTGCCGATTCAATGGGCAAGAAGCTTGAAATCTATTCATACGAATGGGACAGTCTTATTCCGGGCGTTCAATCGGGTAAGCTTGATATGATTATTGCTGGTATGAGCCCTACGGCAGAGAGAAGAGAAAAGATTGATTTCTCGAATAACTACTATACTTCAAACCTTGTTGTTATCACAAAGAAAGGAAATCTTTCAGACGTAAAGACAATTGCAGATTTAAAGGATAAGAAAATTGCCGCACAGTCAGGTACTTTCCACTTGAACGCTTTGACAGAGCAGACAGAAGCACAGGTAAACGAGCTTGCAGACTTCTCGACAATGCTTATCGCTCTGAGCGCAGGAACGATTGACGGTTATATTGCGGAGGAACCTACAGCAATGTCGGTTTGCGAGGATCCGCAGTATGATTATATTCCTCTTGTAAACAACGATACAGGTTTTAAGGCAGATGAAGGGGATACAAGTGTTGCAGTTGGAGTTAAAAAGGGTTCAGACCTTACAGCAAAGATCAACAGCGCTCTTGCAGATCTTGACGCTGACGCACAAAAGACCTTGATGTCGGAAATGGTTAAGATTGCTCCGACAGAGGAATAATAAGCAGATTTAAAATAACAGTTAACCGTGTTTGGACTGCCGCATTGAAGCTGCAGTCCAAAATAACGAGAGCAGGAAGGAAATAAATTTATGACTGCATTTTTAAATGAAGTTTTAGATATTTTGGTAAAATACAAGGGATATTTCCTGCAGGGTATCGGATATACAATGCTGATAGCGCTGACAGGTACGATAATAGGTCTTATAATCGGTTTGATAACAGGAATTGTAAGAACAATACCGAAATCAAAAAATCCGTTTATAAAGTTTTTGCTTAAAATTGTAAATGCTATGATAAGCATTTACGTTGAAATTTTCAGAGGAACTCCTATGATGGTTCAGTCAATGGTTATCTTCTGGGGGTATGCTTTTATGAACGGCGGTAAAACTCTGCCGCTGATACCTGCGGGTATATTCATTGTTTCGATAAATACCGGCGCATATATGGCGGAAATCGTAAGAGGCGGTATCATATCAATAGACAAAGGTCAGTTTGAGGGCGCATATTCGATAGGTATGAACCACTGGCAGACGATGATAAACGTCATTGTTCCGCAGACCATGAGAAACATTCTGCCGGCTATAAGCAATGAGTTTGTTATTAATATAAAGGATACTTCTGTTTTGAACGTTATCGGCGTAACGGAGCTGTATTTCTTTACGGCAAAAATCTCAAAAATGACATGGGCAATATTTGAAACCTATGTGGTTGCGTGCGTAATCTATTTTATACTTACATTCTCGATTACACGCTTGCTGAAGTTCATTGAACATAAAATCGACGGACCTTCGTCCTATGTGATACATCATTCGTCCACAATGCCGGACGAGGAATTTGTTGCAAAGGAGGGTAACTGATGTCTTCTGTAATTTCTGTAAATAACTTAAAAAAATCCTTTGGCGAAAATGAAATACTCAAAGGAATTAATTTCTCGGTTAATACCGGAGATGTTACCTGTATAATCGGAGCATCGGGTTCGGGTAAGTCAACTCTTTTAAGATGTATAAATCTTTTGGAAGAACCGACCGGCGGTGAGATTATTTACAAGGGACAAAATATTCTGGAAACAAAAAATATTCCTGCATATCGTTCTAAGGTTGAAATGGTTTTCCAGAGTTTTAACCTTTTTGATAATATGACGGTTTTGAAAAACTGTATGATAGGTCAGAGAAAGGTTTTGGGTCTTGACAAGGACACAGCTGAAAAACAGGCTATGCATTATCTTGAAAAGGTTGGCATGGCGCCGTATATCAACGCAAAGCCAAGACAGCTGTCGGGGGGTCAGAAGCAGAGAGTTGCAATTGCAAGAGCGCTGGCTATGAAGCCGGACGTTATTCTGTTTGATGAGCCGACATCTGCGCTTGATCCCCAAATGGTCGGAGAGGTTCTCGACGTTATAAAGAACATTGCCAAGGAAGGACTTACAATGATTATTGTAACTCATGAAATGGCTTTCGCAAGAGATGTTTCAAATCATGTGGTGTTTATGAATCAAGGCGTCATCTGCGAGGAGGGAACTCCACAGGAAATATTCACCGACCCGAAAAGAATCGAAACAAAGGAATTTTTGTCAAGGTTTATGAATCAATAAAAATGATTGTTAATGATAAAAACTGTGTTGCCGCAGGCTCACAGTTTTATATCTTTAACAGTAAAATTTTAATCAGCTGTTAACTAAAGAAAATCACAAAAAATATCAAATTTTAGAAAAAAACAGTTGACAAATCGCTGATTATGGTGTATAATATTATTGTTGTGCTGATGTAGCTCAGTTGGCAGAGCACTACATTGGTAGTGTAGAGGTCACGAGTTCGACTCTCGTCATCAGCTCCAAAAATCGACAAGTACGAAAGTGCTTGTCGATTTTACTTTTACACTATTCACTTTTCACTATTCACTCAAAAGGATTTGCCGATTTTTGGAAGTAATAAGTAATAGTGAAAAGTGAATAAGTATGGTGCAAACTCGCAAAAGCGAGTTTGAATTTGATAAAGAGACTTATACTATTATATAGGTATTCTACATCGGAATGAAATTTGCTTCATTCTGATTTCTTTATTTTGACAGCAATAGAGTATAAAAATTAAAATAACTGACAAAAATTCATTATATCGGTAAGGCGGCATACCGCCATTGATTTTCTGCAATCAATCACAGCCGCCGCACGGCGGCGGAATGGAGGATTAAAGTGAAGAAATTACTTTTAGTGTCGGTTATTATTTGTGATATACTGCTTTGCGCAGCGGCGTACTCGATTTCAATAAATCATGAGTTGTCCGATAATTTGCTGAGGCTTCATGTTATTGCCAACAGCTCATCGCCTAAGGATATAGCCGTGAAATTTGCAGTGCGTGATATGATAAACGAGTATATTGAAAACAAAAACCTGTCAGATAAAACAGGGGTTTATTATGAACTGAATCCGCTTACGGAAAAAATCAACGTCTTTTTATCGGATAATGGCATTGATTATCAATGCCGGCTTATAAAAACCGTTTCATATTTCCCGGCAAAGAAGTATGATAACATAAAAATGCCGTCGGGAAAATATGACTGTATTAAAGCAACTCTCGGTAACGGAGAGGGAGAAAACTGGTGGTGTATTGCATATCCGCCTTTATGCTTTACCGAAGCGGTAACGGGAAATTTAAGCGCAAATGGGGAGGAGAAGCTGAAAGAAAGGCTGTCCGATGAGGCATATAAGCTGATTCATGCGGACAGCCGGGGCTATAACATAAGATTTTTTGCGGTTGATTTGATCAATAATATATTGAATAAGTAGTTACAGAGTAAAACTGCTGTCATATTTTTTATAAAACTCAACAAAATTACCTGCCATTACCCTCTCAAACAAATCGTCGCTCAGACCAAATTTTTTGACGCTTTCAAATTCCTTGGCATGATCCCACATAGGGAAGTCCGTGCCGAAGAAAATGTGAGTGTTATCATACTTTTCAAAAGCTTTTTTGATCGGCTCTGTTCCTGTGAAGCCGTAGGTGCTGCT
This sequence comes from uncultured Clostridia bacterium, assembly GCA_934462715.1. Classification (GTDB taxonomy): domain Bacteria; phylum Bacillota; class Clostridia; order UBA1381; family UBA1381; genus RGIG1988. Next base: position 194,035 of record CAKSIJ010000001.1, on the reverse strand, counting down.
TGTATCGTAATAAACGTTCGGGAGTACCAGATAATCCGTGGCAATGTCCCACTGGCTCCAGCCGCCGAAATGAGCCGCTATAATGTTAAGCTTTGGAAAATCATTTGCCACTTTTGCGATTCGCTCGGGGTGCGAATAACCGTATCGGTAATCGCCGGCATGGGTAAGAACAAACATATTCAGTTCCTTTAACGTATCGTATACCGGATAGAGTTTTTTATCGTCTATGTTGAATTTCTGGAAATCGGGGTGAAGCTTTATTCCGTTTATACCGTTGTCTTTTAGCCTTTTCAGCTCATCAGCATAATGCTCATAGTCGATAAACATTGTACCCAAAGCGATAAATTCACTGTGCCTGTTTTTTTGCTCAATCATAAAGCTGTTAATACTTTCAACCTGGTGAGCCGTGGTTGCGGTAGAAAAAACGAGGTATTTATCAACACCGATAGTTTTACCGGATTTTAATAATTCTTCACACGAACCGTTGTGATTCATCGGTATTTCATAGAAGTCCGATATTGAATGTACAGCTTTGTCAGCTATTTTTGACGGAAAAATATGTGCATGAGCGTCAATTATTTTCATTTGTTTTCATCTCCTGTTGTCAAAAGGCTGAACCCCAAGGGTTCAACCTTTTTGCGTTTTTCACTGCTGAAAACGGGTTTTAATTAACCGTTTTTATGATCGTTGGCTCTGATTTCGGCACGTCTGATTTTGCCGCTGATTGTTTTTGGGAGATCATCAACAAATTCAACCACTCTCGGGTATTTATATGGAGCTGTGTGAACCTTTACATAGGTCTGAATCTCCTTTTTAAGCTCCTCAGACGGTGTTGTACCTTTTGTCAGCACAATAGTTGCTTTTACGATCTGACCTCTTATCGGATCGGGAACGGGAGTAACCGCACATTCGAGAACGTAAGGAAGCTCCATGATAACGCTTTCGATTTCAAACGGTCCGATTCTGTAGCCGGAGGATTTGATAACATCGTCAATTCTTCCGACATACCAGAAGTATCCGTCCTCGTCTTTCCAAGCGGTATCGCCTGTGTGATAGATGCCGTCATAGTATACTTCTTTAGTCTTTTCTTCATCTCTGTAGTAGCCTGCAAACAGTCCGCAGGGAACGCCCTTGTCTGTTCTGATACAGATCTCGCCTGTTTCTCCAACACCGGCACTTGTTCCGTCCGGGAGGAGAATGTCAACATCGTAAAGAGGACTCGGCTTGCCCATCGAACCGGGCTTCGGCGTCATACCTCTTAAGTTTGCAATTGAAAGGGTTGTTTCGGTCTGACCGAAGCCCTCCATAAGCTTCAAGCCGGTTGCTTTTTTCCACTGCTCGTAAACCTCGGGATTGAGCGCTTCTCCGGCAACTGTTGCATATTCGATTGTTGAAAGATCATATTTTGATAAATCTTCTTTGATAAAGAATCTGTACATGGTCGGAGGCGCACAGAAGGTTGTGATGTTATATTTCTTGAACATCGGCAGAATATCATCTGCATTGAACTTGTCAAAGTCATAGACAAATACAGCCGCTTCGCAGAGCCACTGACCGTAGAGCTTGCCCCAGAGAGCTTTTCCCCAGCCGGTATCGGAAATTGTGAAGTGGATTCCGTCCGGATTTACATTGTGCCAGTATTTTGCGGTGATGAAATGACCTAGCGGATATTTGTGCGTATGTGCCGCAATTTTCGGGTATCCTGTTGTGCCGGAGGTGAAGAACATAAGCATGATGTCATCGCCGCAGGCTGAATCGGGCTTTCTGTCATATTTATCGGAGCAAAGAGCCATTTCGGCATTGAAATCATGCCAGCCGTCACGCTTGCCGCCGACAAGTATTTTGGTGATAGGCTCACCGTAATTTGCAGCACCCAAGTCTACCTGGTGAGCAACGTCGCCGTCGGAGGTACATACGATTGCAGAAACACCGGCAGCCTTGAAACGGTAATCAAAGTCGTGCTCAACCAACAGGTTTGTTGCCGGGATTACTATTGCACCGATTTTGTGCAGTGCTATAATCGAGAACCAGAACTGATAGTGACGTTTCAATACAAGCATTACTCTGTCACCTTTTTTGATTCCGAGCGATTCAAAGTAATTTGCGGTCATTGAGGAATATTTGCTGATGTCCGCAAAAGTGAAGCGGCGTTCCTCTTTTTTGTTGGAAACATAGAGCATAGCCATTTTGTCTGGACATTTCTTTGCAAGTGCGTCAACAACATCAAAAGCAAAGTTAAATTCGTTCTCGTGCTTGAACTTTATGTCAACAAGCTCTTTTCTTTCATTTTTAGTTGTTTCTATAAATTTCTTGTATACTGCCGTCATAGGCTGGTCGGCACGGACAGTTTCTCTTGTTGAATCGTTTTCGTCAAAGGTTATTCCATTATCCTTGCCGGCACCGAAAACAAGCGCATATATTTCAACATCTTCACCGTCGAGAGCGACAAGACCGTGTGGCATACGGCTGTTATAATAAATAGTATCTCCGGGGAAGAGAATTTCTTCGTTTGAGCCGATTACTGCTTTCAACTTACCCTTAATTACAATATCAAATTCCTGTCCCGAGTGACTTGAACATTTAACGGGACCTTCTTCCTCCTCCTTTGAATAAGGAATCGTAACTCTGAACGGTTCGGCAACCTTATTCTTGAAAAGCGGAGCAAGGTTTTTATATGTAAAGCCTTTTTTCCTGGTTATCGGAAGTCCGCCGCCTTTTCTTGTAACCTCATAGCTTGTTAGCGTAGGACTGGAGCCTTGCAAAAGATCCGTAGGGTCAACCTTAAAGAATCTTGCACACTTATAAATAAATGTAAAGCTGAAATCTCTTGTGCCGCTTTCGTATTCGCGATAATCCTTGACCGACACTTCAACGTTTTTTGCCATGCTTTCCTCAGAGATTCCGAGAATTTCTCTCATGTTTTTAATTCTCTGAGCAACCTCTTTCATTTGTTCGTTTAATGATTCTCCCTGCATATCAGATTACCTCCGTTAAAAAAAATTTTTAAACTGCCAAGCAAAGCAGATTTTTTACATAAAATATTTCGGATGACTAATTTTTTGCCTCGGTATTTCATAAAACAAAAAATCCGCCCCAAGAAAACTCTTGAGACGGAATACATATCCCGCGGTACCACTCAAATTGCGTAAAACTTACGCCACTCTGCAGACTCAAACAAGTCCTTTGCCTTAACGTTGCAATTCACGGAAAGCGCCTACTTGCAAAATGCTTTCGGACTTTCGGCTCGGAAGTGATGGGTTATTGAGTAATCGTACCATTGACTCGCAGCAACCGTCAACTCTCTCCAGGCTTAATTATTCAACCGTCTTCGTCATAGCCTTTAATATTTTATTGATTTGATTATACCACCATGAATTGCATTTGTCAATATAAATTTTAAATTTTGTATTAATTTGTTGAATATGCAGATAATTACGGAAGTTATAGATTGTTTTGTTTGTCAGTTGTGATAAAAACTTTGTCAATGGCATTGATATTTGCCGCATTACATACCATTTGAGTCAACTTCAGAATACACTGCATAATATATCCGACGCACTTTTGCGGTACTTTTTCGGCTTTTAACAATAAGTTTACGGCATTTTTAAGTGTTTCGGATATGTCATTTCTTCTTTTTTCATTAAATCCGGACGATAGCTTTTTAATATCGGCTTCGGATAAGTCAAGAAATTTAGGATATTTCCCCGAGATAATCAGCCCGAGGGAGCAGAGCAATACCGACTCAAAAATATTTATCGGGCAGTTTTCGTAATCCGGCGATACCTTTCGCATCAGACGGTCAATATCATTTTCATCAAAAATCTTGCAGAACAAATTTTCCGCTTCGATATAACGCAGATATTTTTCGATAAATTCGATACCGTCAAGCTCCGGGCGTGCGGCAAGGGTGGGGTAGTCTGCGGTTATATGTATTTCGTGTGCTGAAAACTGCGGTGTATAAAGCTTGAAAAAGCCGTTAATTCCGTCAATGATTGTTGAACGGTAATAAACGTTCGGAGTCTTTAAAAGATTTGCAGCAATTTTCTTTTGGATTCTGTGGGATATTACCATTTTGTTTCTGACAATTTCAAGTCCCTCGTCAAACATATAACGTACTGAAGCGGTACGCAGTGCTTCTGCGGCTTTATCGGCGCTGTCACAGGATTTTAGAAACAGACCTATCGTAAATATTGCCGATGATAAAAGCTCCTGTGCTTTTTCTTTCGGAATAGAGCTGCTTTTGCCGTTTGCCAACCTTTCTGTCTGTTCGGCTAACAGCGATAATAATTCCGATTGCAGCCGAGCAATGTTATTTTGGGTAAGAATACCGCAAAAGTATGCATATTCGGTCAGTGATTTAAAATAATGTCTTTGATCCAAACGATTTTCGTCTATCAGATGTATTGCTACAATATTGTTCATAATCAGTTACCTCCGCCTTGATTTTACTTGTAATATTATTTGCCGAAGCTGTAATTGCCGCTGTTAATCTGCTGTGACAGTTCTGTAAGAGAACGGCTGTTCAACAACTCTAAAGACCCGGCACAGACACCGTTAAATTCATTTTTCATGAATTGTATAAGCTCGTCATCACTCAATGTATCGTGAGTTTCGTTTTTGAAGTGATAAAAGCTCTCGGTCAGCTCGTGCAGAACCGATTCATAGTTGGATTGCGAGATATACGGTGAATTTGAAAATGCTTTTATAAGCTTAACTGTTATTCCGCTTCCGAATTCTACACGGTTTGTCTTGTTAAGAGCTTTTTCTCTTGTATCGGCTAACGCTAAAGCCTGCTTTTCGCTCAGAAAAAGACCGTATTCCTTTGTATCATCATTGCACGCCAATATGCTTTCTGTTTCTTGTTTTTTCTGTATGCCGTTGAACATTTCCGACAGCACAATATCGTTATTCATTAGTTAATTCCCTCCTCAATATTTTTTTGAGATTTTTTCGTAAAAACTATTGACAAACAGGATTGTTTGTGCTATAATAATTTACGTTATGCGGGAGTGGCTCAGTGGTAGAGCGTCACCTTGCCAAGGTGAACGTCGCGAGTTCGAATCTCGTCTTCCGCTCCAAAAAAAGACAAGCTTTGAAAGAAGCTTGTCTTTTTACTTCTTCACTTTTCCCTTTTCAATAAACAAATGTTAAAAACTTAAAATTCATCTTTATACAACGAAAAAGCATTGTTTTTGTAATATAAATTACTCCCCGTAAAATGCGGACAGCATTTTACGGGGAATCTTTTATTATTCTTTAAGGGTTGGATTAAAGGTTCTGCATTTCTTCAATGCTCTTAATAACCTTATCGAGCATTTCTTTATACTTAACGCCCTTTTCCTTTTCCTCATCTATAACCTTTTGAGGTGCTTTTGCAACAAAGCCCTGATTATTAAGCTTGCCCTCAACACGCTTAATTTCGCCCTCAAGCTTTGTTTTTTCTTTGTTTAATCTGTCAAGCTCTTTGTCCTTGTCAACCAATTCGCCGAGAGGGAGAAATATTTCCGCACCGTCGACAACTATGTTAACCGAGTTTGCATTGATTCCGTCCTTGTCCGACTGAACAGTTACGCTTTGTGCCGACGCTAACTTTTCAAAGTAAGCCGTACCTTTTTTGAAAATATCGCATTTGTCGGTAACAATAATTACCTGTGCTTTTTTTGACGGCGGAACGTTCATTTCCGAGCGTCTGTTTCTGATTGCCGCAACCGCCGACATAATCATTTCAGCCTGTTTTTCTTCAGCTTCAAAGCAAAGCGATTCATCAAATTTCGGGTATTCCGAAATCATAATGCTTTCACCGTCATGAGGCAGATGCTGCCAGATTTCCTCAGTAATAAACGGCATGAACGGGTGCAGAAGCTTCATTGAATTTGAAAGCACATAGGTCAGAACGTACTGAGCGGTTTTGCCTGTCGGATTTTCTTTGTCAAACAGTCTTGGCTTAACAAGCTCGATGTACCAGTCGCAGAAGCTGTCCCAAAGGAAATCGTAAAGCTTCTGAACCGCAATTCCTAATTCAAATTTATCAAGATTGTCGGTAACTTCCTTTACAAGGCTGTTGTATTTTGATATAATCCATTTATCTTCAAGCTGCAATTCGCTTGCATCGGGCAGCTTGTTTTCCGTGATGTCAAGGTTCATGAGTGTGAATCTGGAAGCGTTCCAGATCTTGTTTGCAAAGTTTCTGCTTGCTTCCACTCTTTCGATATAGAAACGCATATCGTTTCCGGGAGCATTTCCTGTCGCAAGGGTAAATCTCAAAGCGTCGGCACCGTATTTTTCAACGATTTCCAAAGGATCTATACCGTTTCCGAGAGATTTTGACATCTTTCTGCCCTGTGAATCTCTTACAAGACCGTGGATAAACACGTGCTTAAACGGTGCTTTTCCCATATGCTCCATACCGGAGAAAATCATTCTTGCAACCCAGAAGAATATGATGTCATATCCGGTTACAAGTACGCTTGTCGGGTAGAAGTAGTCAAGCTCTTTTGTCTTTTCCGGCCAGCCGAGAGTCGAGAAAGGCCAGAGTGCGGAGGAGAACCATGTATCCAATACGTCCTCGTCCTGATGAACCTTGCCGCCACATTCGGGGCATACGGTTATATCTTCTTTTGAAACGGTGGTTTTGCCGCATTTATCACAGTAGAAAGCCGGGATTCTGTGTCCCCACCAGAGCTGTCTTGAAATACACCAGTCAAATACGTTTTCCATCCAGTTCATGTAGGTTTTTGAGAATCTGTCCGGAACAAATTCGGTTTCTCCCGATTTAACCGCTTCGATTGCCGGCTCTGCCAAAGGCTTCATCTTAACAAACCACTGTTTTGAGATGATAGGCTCAACGGTGGTAGAACATCTGTAGCACTGACCTACATTGTGGGTATGATCCTCAATCTTAACCAAAAGACCAAGCTTGTCAAGATCCTCAACAATTGCTTTTCTTGCTTCGTATCTGTCCATACCCTCATATTTGCCGCCGACGCTGTTGATGGTTGCGTCATCGTTCAAAACCTTAATCATTTCAAGGTTATGACGTTTGCCTACCTCAAAGTCGTTAGGATCGTGTGCAGGCGTAATCTTAACGCAGCCTGTTCCAAACTCTTTGTCAACATATTCGTCTGCAATGACAGGAATTTCTCTGTTTACCAGCGGAAGAATAAGGGTTTTGCCTACTAAGTCCTTATATCTTTCGTCTTCGGGATTAACGGCAACCGCAGTATCGCCCAAAAGCGTTTCGGGACGTGTTGTTGCAATTATTACGTAATCGTCACTGTCCTTAATCGGGTATTTGATATGCCAGAAATGACCTGCCTGTTCAACGTGCTCAACCTCAGCGTCCGAGAGCGCGGTTATACAGTGCGGACACCAGTTGATAATTCTTGAGCCCTGATATATCAAGCCTTTATTGTAAAGGTTTACAAAAACCTCTCTTACGGCTTTTGAACAGCCCTCGTCCATTGTGAAACGTTCTCTGTCCCAGTCGCATGAAGAACCGATTTTTTTCAGCTGATTAATAATTCTGTCGCCGAATTTTTTCTTCCAGTCCCAAACACGCTCCAAAAACTTATCTCTGCCGAGGTCATATCTTGTAAGTCCCTCGTTTACTCTGAGGTTCTCCTCAACCTTTATCTGAGTTGCGATTCCGGCATGGTCTGTTCCGGGAACCCACAGGGCGCAGTAGCCCTGCATTCTTTTATAACGGATAAGAATATCCTGCAAGGTTTCGTCAAGGGCATGACCCATGTGGAGCTGACCGGTAACGTTCGGGGGCGGTATTACGATTGTAAACGGCTCCTTGTCGGGGTCAGGCTCGGCATGAAAATATCCTTTATCCATCCAAAACTTGTACAGCCTGTCCTCAAATGAGGAAGGATCATATTGCTTTGCAATATTTTTGCTGTCTTCCATTGTTTTATCAATCCTTTCAAAGTATAACTTTATGATTTAAAAGACTTTTGTCTTAAAATAACAATAATGCGAGTGCAAATGTGAAAATGCACAGTATCAGTGCGGCAAATTTTATTTTGAAAATATCATTTGCTGAGGGTTCGTCCTTTGAAAATAATTTTACCGCAATTTTTTTACTGCCGAAATTGATAATCAGAGTTATTATTGCAAGAATAATCACAATAGCATATTTTAACAGCATTTAAAGCACCTCACAATTTGCATTAATAATTTATTATCTCATGTTTGCCATGTTTTGTCAAGAGGATTTGCAATAAAAATACTCTGATAAGCAGATTTTTGTTATAAAAGAGGAAAAACCAACAAAAGTATTAAGGTTTTTGATCAAAAAAACAGCTGCCGATAATCGACAGCTGTATGAAAAAAACAATTATTCCGAAAACATCGGCGTAGACAAATATCTGTCGCCGGTATCGGGGAGGAGTACAACAATAAGTTTGCCTTTATTTTCCGGGCGTTTTGCAAGCACCGAAGCGGCATAAACCGCAGCACCCGAGGAAATACCTACAAGAAGTCCCTCTTTTCTGGCAAGTGCTTTGCCGGTTGCAAAAGCGTCCTCGTTTTCTACTGCTATGATTTCATCATAAATCTTTGTGTTGAGAGTGTCGGGAACAAAGCCTGCGCCGATACCCTGGATCTTGTGAGGTCCGGGAGTACCTTTCGAAAGAACAGGAGATCCGGCAGGTTCAACCGCAACAACCTTAACGTTCGGATTCTGTGATTTAAGGTATCCGCCGACGCCGGAAACAGTGCCGCCGGTACCTACACCGGCAACAAATATGTCAACCTTGCCGTCGGTGTCCTTCCAGATTTCCGGACCTGTTGTTTTCATATGTGCTTTTGGGTTTGCCATGTTGACAAACTGACCGGGAATAAAACTTTCGGGAATATCCTTTGCAAGCTCGTCAGCCTTTGCGATTGCGCCCTTCATTCCTTTTGCTCCGTCGGTTAAAACGATTTCGGCGCCGTATGCCTTTAAAAGGTTTCTGCGCTCAACGCTCATTGTTTCGGGCATTGTAAGAATGATTCTGTAACCTCTTGAAGCTGCTACTGCGGCTAAGCCTATACCTGTGTTTCCGCTTGTCGGTTCGATTATAACCGAGCTTGGCTTTAACAAGCCTTTTTCCTCCGCATCGTCAAGCATTGCAAGAGCAATTCTGTCTTTTACGCTGCCGGCAGGGTTGAAATATTCAAGCTTTGCAACAACTTTAGCATCAAGATTGTTTTCTTTTTCAAAATTTTTAAGCTCCATAAGCGGTGTTGAACCTATAAGGTCTGTGATTTTTTCATAAATTTTCATAATAATACAAGTCCTTTCATTTAATAACTTTTCATTGTAACAGTAAAATATTCTTTTATGTAATAAATGTAAGCGTCAACATCGTTTGTATAATTCGATTATCATAATAACGACCTCCAAATCCCTACTTTACCTACCTGTTTTATAGGTTATATATTACCACTAATAATTCGGTTTGTCAAGTGTTTTTTTGAAAAAAATTCAAATTTTTTTATTTATAAAGTTTAAAGCCTGCAAAAGCTTACGCTGTTGCCGTGATTTTTGATTATTTCGATTAGGTCACAAGTTTTAAGAAAAACCGTTGCGGTGTTTTCGTCAGGGTGTATGCCTATAAGACCGGGAGAATGTGTAAAGTCCTCATCAATGTAAAAATGTACCTTGCATTCGGTGTCATTTAGCAGACCGAACGGACTTACCGAACCCGGGGTCAGACCGAGTATTTCCAAAAGACTTTCGGCAGAAGCAAAGCTAAGGGAACGTGTTTGGTATTTTTCTTTAAATGCTTTAAGGTTTACTTTCTTATCACCATTTACTGTTATTAAGTAATAATTACGCTTTTTATCGTCACGCACAAAAAGATTTTTTGCATCGGCTTCGGGATAGGGGAGAGTTATCTGTGCGGCTTCCTCCATATTGAATATGGGCTGATGCTCTGTTATCTCGTGCCAAATATCGTTGTCGTTTAAAAACTTATATATTTCCTGTTTATTCATTAGCGCAGCTCCTTATCTTTTGGAAATTTCTTCATCAATAATTTCCCATGCCTTTTCATTGTTTGTGCAAAGCTTTCTTACCGGATCGTGTTCACTGTCGAAAAGACATATTTCAGACATTTCGCACCATCTGCAATTCAGCTCGTTTTTATTTTTACCAGGCATGATTTTAATATCACCGCCGAGAATTCTTTTGTGGTAGCTTTTTATTCCTTTTTTTGCGTAGGCAATAAGCTTGTTAAATTGCTCCCTTGTGAGATAATCCGAGGTTTTTGAAGGATTGCCGTTTTTTAACAGTTTGATATTGAGAAGTTCGCTTTGTGTTTGGGTTTTTAGTGTGCTGTCCATGCCAAGCAGTGCTTCAATATTGGATTTTCCGTCGGTTTCGTCCAAAATTACGGCACCGTTCAGCTTCATCGTATCGTTTACCGCCGCATTTACTGAATCGGTATTGCTGTCAGAGGTGATTTTAGCTCTGTCATCACGCAGCTTATTGTAAAGGATTCCGGAAATTTCGGCTGAAAAATCCTCTTTGGAATATTCAAGCTCACCCTTATTGTAAAGGCTGACAGCCGCCATTGCGTATACAATAAGTTGAATATCGATCATATTGCATATAGACGCTATCGAAAATTCCTTTGAGCCGGATTTATAGTCTATTATTCTTAAATCCGCAATTTTGCTTGCGGAGTCAAAGCAAGCGTCCACTCTGTCAATTGTTCCTTTGAGCAATAAATCACAAATATCGGGTTCGGGCTGAAAAAGAAATTGCTTTTCATATCCGACCGGGGCATATCCGCCGAGGGATATGCTTTTTTTGATGGTATTTGCGGCTCTTTTTAAGGTTTTGGTCATTCTTGCCAGCAGATAGTTCATTTTATTTTGATCTCTTTCAAGAAATGCCGATATTTTGTCCTTTATTTCTGCCATGATTTGCTCTATAAGCTCGTCACAGTTTTCATCGGTCATGCTCTGCCAGTTTGCTTTCAGAGCATCAAAACTGTCGGAAGCACCCTCAACGGCATGACAGAACCTCCACACCGCATAGTGCATGAGCGAGCCTAAGTCAAATTTTTGAATCTGCCAAATTTCCTCGTCTTTGGCTTTCAGACCGTACTTTGCATAGTATTTAAAAGGACAGCCGGAAAACTCGTTTAAACGGCTTACGCTGTAGGCGGCTCTTTGCCGGTAAAGCTCCGCAGCGTTTTCGGGTGTGATTTTTGCGGCGGTTCTTTTGTAATTATCGGCAGTTTCGATAATTTTAAGCTTATCCCTAAGCTCCGGATTCTCCGAAAAAAGACTGTATATCCGGGCGGCGGTATTGTCTTTTATATTGCGCCTGTTCTGCATAAGGTAGTCAAACGCATATTTGGGCGAGAGGATTTCCTCTGCGGTAATTACTTCGCCGAGTAGATCGTTTGAGGCGGTAAGCTTCGGAAACAGCTTTTCCAGATCCTGTATCAACTGTGACGGTATTAAGACTTCGCCCTCAAAGCTGTTAACGGGATAGCTTATTGAAATTTTTTCATGCGCATTGAAAAGCAGACGCAAAAAGCGGTATTCTTCTGTCGATTTCCGGCTTGCCGAGAATGAAATATCAAGGTTTTCGTCTTTCAATAAAAGTGAAAAGCGTTCTCTTTCCGCTTCGGATAAAAATTCGCTTCCCGACAGCTCGTGCGGTATTTCGCCGCGGACAGCACCGAGTATAAACACGGCTCTTGAGCTTCCCTGCACGGTTGAATCCGCACCTGTGACGGTAACGCTGTTAAGCGATGATGGTATTATAGATATGTTACATTCGCCGAGAGCAGCCAGAAGATAATTTCTGTAATCGTCTTTTAGGCATTTTTCATCTCCGAGCGTAACTGCGGTTTGGTTTATTGCGTTGATGAGTATATTCCAGACCTGCGATATTTGTTCCGCTTCATTTCTCATACCCGAGCAGTTAAGCTTTTCGATTTCAGATTCAAGTCCATCATATAAATGAATATCGCACAAAAAGTCATAGAGTGCGGACGCAAAATGACGTACTGTATTTCTGCCTTTGATGTTTTCCGCAAATTCAGCAATCGGGGAAGTGACGGCTTTTCTTATACGGTTAAGCCGTTCCTCGGCTTCGGGGTCGCTTTTTATACGGTCTGAGCTTACGTTTTCGGAAAGACCCGAAGAGCGTATCTGCCAATCGGTTTCGGACAGCCACTTGCTTTTTCCTCTGATTCCGTATTTTAAAACATAAGAGGAAAGATAGTCAATGTCATCTGCATTGACAGGCACTGTGTTATCGTTTTCTTTTTGATATACAAATCCGGATTTCAGATATGAAAATACGGAATCAAAGCTCCAGTTTGATGTAAGAATATCAAAAACACCGAGTACGGTAATCAGTATCGGGTGATTGACAACGGACAGCTTGCTGTCGGTGAAATATGGAATTTTATATTCGCTGAAAACCGCTTCGATAAGCTCCGAGTAATTTTCAAGTCCGCCGCAGACTATTGTAATATCTGAAAAATTATAGTTCTTCTCACATACAAGCGCATTGATTTTTCGTGCGGCATATTCGGTTTCGGAATATGCATCCCTGCCGGAAAAAACGGTTATATCTTTAGTTTTTTCGGGGTAGGGAGAAAAGTCTTTTTTATAAGCGCGGCTGTAGCTGTTATATAAAAAGCTGATTTCTTCGGATTTAAAGCCCAGACCCTCTTTTGAAAGCTTTGTTTCGGAGAAAGATATGTTAAGCTTTTCAGAAAGTCTTTTTATTTTGTTGTATGTGTCGGCCGGTATTTCAGATAAGACTGTCGGAAACGTGTCTGACAAGGGGAGAGTTACATACATTTTTTCTGACTTTTGCGATAAAGCCTCTATGATTTTATAATGCTGAGGTAAAAAGTCCGAAAACTCATCGATAAAAATGCTGTATCCCTTAAAAAGATTATCTGTCATTATCTTTTCGGCAAAACGCATTAAATCATCGTCAGAGTCAAGAAAACGGTTATTGTTGAGCTGTTCGTATTCTGTGTATATTTCGGAAATTGCCGTTAGTTTTTGCTTTAAAATGCTGTCGTCAAGATGATTTGCGCTGTATTTTATCATATCGGGAGTTATCATAAACCGTTTCAGCTCGGAAATCATGCTCATAATATTTCCGGCAAATCCCGGCTTTTTTGCGGAATCTTTATAAATACTGTTTTCACTGCAGGCATTTTCGGCGGCTTTTGTTATTAAAACCGCTTTGCCGGAGGGCGTGAGGTAGTTTTTTACCGCACGGGGCAGATATCTTTTTGCCATACGTGAAAATGTCAGAACCTCTATGCCGTTAAGCCCAGTTCCGCCGAAACGGTCGGCTGTCATCTTTTCTGCGGCATAGGAATGTTGTTCCGGCACAATTATGATTATCTGCGACTCCGGATTATCCGACTTTATTTTGCCGATAATATCAAAGCATTTTGTGGTTTTTCCGGAGCTGATACCTCCGGTTATGATATTTATTTCAGACATAGATTCTGCCTCCGTTTTTTTTGTTTTGCCGTTTATGGTTTGTTACCGTACGGTAAAGTATGCCGAATAAACCAATGCGGCGGCTGTAATAACAAAAGCCGCCGGCACTGAAATTTTAAATTTTGTGTGTTTTGTTTTGTGATGAAAGAACCGCATACCGAGCAATGCGCCTATTCCGCCGAACAGAAAAGCAAAGCATATCAGACTTTTTTCACTTATTCTGCGAAGTCCTTTGATTGCCGCAAGTTTATCTGCACCGTATATTGCAAAGACGATAACGTTCCAAAGAATAATCAGATAGGTTAATGCTTGCATTTAATCACCTTTTTTTGACTGTCTGAGCCCGTCTGAGAACGCTTTTGCCGTTTCGGGTGTTTCGTCAAGCCAATACGGTCTTGCAACAGCTCCGGCAAATTCGGGTCGTTCGTCAAGGTCAGCGCTGTTAAACCAGAATGCCATTTTTATGTTCTTGTATTTTTTCAAATCCCCGAACATATCATTGATCCACTGAACTTTGTCACCGCCTATGGAGCTTGACGCAAATTCGGTTATTATCCACGGGAAATTGTCATAAACATGGTGGTGCTTGGTCATAATGTTATCATATATTTCGGAGAAGGTTTTCCACTTTTCGCCGTTAAGCTCATCATAGTATGTGCCTGTGTTGTAGCCGGTAACACCGAATACCTGCACATATTCGTCACCGGGGTAGAATGCCATAGAGGAATTGTAGCCGCAGGGAGGGAAGCTTTCATCGTTCGGATTGAATATCCAGATTGCGTTGTCAACTCCGACCTCTGTGAATATATCATATATTTTTCTCCAGAGTTCAACGTAGATTGACGGATCATCAAGGCAGGCGCTTGATCCGTAGCTTGTCCAGTCGGAATTCATTTCGTTGTTGAGTCTTAACAAAACCGGGTGTCCGACTTCTTTTATCTGATGTGCCATTACTCTGAACCGCCAGTCATATCTGCCGTCAAGTATATCGAATACCGGATTGTAGCTGTCTAGATCTCCGTTCATAACGGTTGAGGTTTGTATAGTAAGCTCTAACGTTTTTCCTTTTTCGTACGCTTTTTTCATTCCCTCAACCGGCATATCTTCAAAATAATAGCGGTATTCGATAAGACCGTCAAAGGTTTCGCCGAGCTCGTTTTCAAGCTTGTTTATTTCTGTAAAATCATTGTTGACAACAGCATGGGGAACATAGACGCCCCATTTGCAGAAATCCGAATTAACCAAGTCATTATAAAATTTCTTTGTTTCATCAGACCAGTTTTTCGGAATGACCGGCTTAAAGTCGGTAAATGTTCCCGATACACCCCGTACCTTGACATCGGTACTGAAAGAATAAAGCGTTCTGTAGACTTCTTCGAGAAGCTCATCATTGTAATCGGCAGCCTTGAACATGATTCTGTAGAACATTGTGCTGTCGGTGTAGATATAGCAGTACACATAAGTGTTGTATTTTACATTGCTGTCCGGTGCGGGTGTTCTTGAGATAGCAACCATCTGTACCCAGAAATTCCCGATTTTTTCCACGGCATCCTTGTGAAGTGTGATTTTGTTGTGTTGCATATACTTTTCGTTAAGCAGATACTTGTGCAGATAGTCTTTTATAAACGCTTTTGTTTCCTGTGCGGTTGCATATGTGGAGTATTCCTTTGAAACGACAATATCCATGTCGGAGCATTTTACCGAAATGTATTCCTGAGCAGCTGAAAAATCAAATTCAGCGTCACGCTTAAAGCCGAGAGCAAATCCTCTCGAATGGTTAATCAGATATTTTCGGTTGTTTCCGACCTGAACCTCTCGCACATCGTTTTTATCAAAATCAACCTCATCTATGTTATAGTGAGGTACGTTGTTTTCATAGTAAATATAGTAGGGAAGCTTGTCCGGGAAATGCAGGTTTACCCAATCTCTCATGGAATATCTCACGGAATCTATGCTCAAAATTCCGATTGCGGCTGCAATCAATACGATTACGGCTGCCGCCGGAATGTAAAACTGCTTTTTTATCGCAAGTTTTTTTGCTTTATTAAAAATATCCTTTGCCTTATCCTTTATGACGGATATATTTATCTCTTTTTTATCCAAAAATTTCACCCTTTCAAGGCAGAGCGGTGCAAAGCCTTAATTATTCAAGTCATATTTAATTTTACCATGAATTATGCAAATTGTCAACTTTTATTATGCTTGATTTTTCAAACATTATAAATATTTTCCATAAAATGTAAAAAACAGGTAACAAGAAAAAAACAGAACCCGCAAAAATCAAGCCGATAACCGATGATTTTGAGGGTTCTTAAAAGAAAGCAGGGTTAGGCATGAGTTCAACTCTCTCATGCCTAAATAATTCCGGAGAGAAAAACAAAACCGAGAGCGAGAATCAAAAGCTTATCATCGCAATCGTCGGCAAGCAGAATTATTGCGATAACGATAAGGATAATATCATCGGTTTCAAATCTGCCAAGAACCTTGCCGTTTTGAAGAAAACCGATTTTTTCTTCAACATTATCGCTATGTACCGGAACAGGTTTTTTCTCCGGCGGCGGAGGAGCAGCGTTTCTGATCTGCGGCATATCGTTTACGCTGTAATTTTTTCTGTACATTATCAGATTTTAAACAGACCGGAAAGTCTGCTCAGGTTCAGAATTTTAACGGCATTGTCGATGCTCCTTTTTCTTTCATCTCTCATGTACGGCCGCAGGGACATGAGAAGATTGGAGCGCTGATCGTTCGCCGAGCCGAGTTCGTCTACGATATGCTTGATTTTACCGAGATATTCTATACCCTCGGCAGTGAGCGGCAAGGACTGATTGCCGGCTGACGGAGATGAATTTTTATTGTCGGTTATAATGATATCGTCATCGGGTTTTATTACCTCCTGCTGCGGTTTATCTCCTCCGCTTTTAAGCATATTCATAACAGCGTTTATTTTTTCGTCGGCATTGTCGCCGAGCATACCCTTGAGTGAATTTAATAAATCATTGTCAGGCATTTATATCACCACCTTTTAAATCATTATTTCAGATTTTTTAAAATTCTGTCAATGTCTTTTGATGAAAGCTTGGATAAATCTGCGTTGCCGAGCTTGTTTTTCATATCCTGTGTGTTCATGGACATAAATGTGTTCATAAGCTTGCTTTTGTCTATTCCGCTGAGTTCTCCGGCAAGCTTTCTTCCGTCGGGAGTGTTCAGCATTGCGTTAAGCTTTTGCTTAACTTCATTCAATTTGCTTTTATCGAGAGAAGAAATTATGCTCTCAAGCTTTTTTTGAGGATCATTGTTCATAAAATCACATTCCTTTCATTTATAAATCAATAGGATTTTTTTATAAATCTTATGTATGAGCGCGGAAATTACATTATTCCGCAGCCTATACAGCTTCCGCCGCACTTTCCGCAGCAAGCCTTGCAAAATCCCTCCTTTTCGCTGAAACAAAAGCTTTGTGTTTCGGGATTGCCTTGTTCTCCGCTGATTTTAACTCTTTTTCCGATTATCGGACAATAAAAATACTGTTCGCCTTTCATTAAATACCTCCATGTTTTTTGTCTGTTACTATTATATTATGCAGGTCGGAAAAAATTTACTCATATTTTAATATGTAATCGTAAAACTGTCATTTTAAACCAAAAACAGCTTGGAGGAAATATAAGCTTTGACGGATTGTTTTTTGAGAAAGCTTTATACGAAAAAAAAACAGCCTGCAATGTGCCGGCTGTTCGGATATGTTATTATAATTTGTTTTTCACGGTATCAAAAAATTCCTGATATAAATACAAAGAGCCGCAAATAATTGTAAGCCTGTCCATTAATTCTGCCGTTTTAAACGCATTATTCAGAGACTGACAGTCAACGGCATTAAAGCCTTTAGAAAGCATTTCTTTCAAAACCTCATCTGACGGCTTACTTCTTTTGTTTCCCGTGACCCTGACTGCATAAAGCCTTATATCGTACCCCGATAACTGCTGTGCGAGAATATCAAGAGAAGCTCTCGAGTCCTTTTCTTTCATAAAAGCCATGATTATATTGAGTTTTTTACCTTTAAAATATGAATTAACCGTATCTGTTAGGGCTTTTATTCCGTTTGGATTGTGTGCGCCGTCAAAGATGATAAGAGGTTTTTTTGACAAAATTTCAAATCTGCCCGGATTTTGCGCGTTGTATATACCGCTTATAATGTGTTTTTCATCTGTTCCGAGAATCAAAGCACATTCTGCGGCAACAGACGCATTTTCTGCCTGATATTTGCCAATCATGCGGCTTTTGAGCTTAATACCTTTATAACAAAAACTGAGAACATTGTTTTTAAGACGGGAATCGTTCGGGGATTCTGCGGCAATAAACAGATTGTCTGCATTTTCTGCCGATTTTTTTAAGACATCAAGAGCTGCATTGTTTTGCTTCGCTGAAACAGTTATTCCTCTGCCGTTGTCAATCCGTTTTATGATACCTGCTTTTTCTCCGGCGATTTTTTCGATTGTGTCACCGAGCAGCTCTGTGTGGTCTAAGGCTATTTGGGTAATAACAGTCATGACGGGATTTTTTATAACGTTTGTTGCGTCCTGCGTTCCTCCCAAGCCTGTTTCGAGAATTGAATAATCGCATTGACATTCCTTAAACCATACTAATGCGCAGGTAAGCCATTCCTCAAAGCGTGTAGGCATGGAACCGGGGGTGAAAAGCTGCTGTTCTTTTTTGTTGATTGCTCCCATTATTCTGTCAAAGTCGGATTGAGGAATCATTTGCCCGTCAACGGAAATTCTTTCCCTTTCGCAAATCATGTGGGGGGAGGTGAATTTCCCGGTTTTTAAACCGGCTGATGTCAGAATAGACTGCAGATAAGCGCATACGGAGCCTTTTCCGTTTGTTCCTGCAACATGAATAAAATGCTGACCGTTATCGGGATTTTCAAGAACGGTTAAAAGCTTTGCTATTGTTATGTGATTGGGTTTTGCTATGCTGTTAAATTGTGAAGTGCCTTTCAAGGATGTACCTCTTTTCTTGACTGAAGATTTAGTTAACCGGAGTTTCGGTTAATTTAAAAATAACCGCCTGTGCGGTTATTTTTTAACTGTAAGATTATTTAAAATATTCGATTATTCCAAGCTTGATACCCTCAGCAATTTTGTTTTGATATTCCGGGTTATTGAGCTTTTCTTCGTCCTTGCGGTTTGTCATAAAGCCCATTTCAAAAAGAACAACGGGAACCTCTGACCAGTTAAAGCCTGTCATTCCGGAGTTGGTATATGTACCTCTGTTTCTTGCTCCGGTCTGAGCGACTGCATTTTTTAAGATTGCTTTTCCGAGTCTTTTGCTGTCTGCAAGCATTTGCTTGTCCTTGATATATCCCGAACCGGGAACAAGCATTGTCATGCCCGAGCCGCCCTCTTGTGTTCCGTCTGCATGAAGCTTAACCGATATGTCCGCTTTGTTTGTATTGGCAAACTGCGCTCTTTCTATGTTTGACATAGTTGAATTTTCATCAGTACGGGTCATTATAACTGTAGCGCCGAGAGCTGTCAGTTTATCCTTTAAAAGCTGTCCGACAGCGAGATTGACTGTATCCTCAACAGAATTTCTTCCCTTTGTACCTGCCTTGTATGCTGCTTTTTTTGTACTGCTGTTCGGTGCGATTTTTTCGGTTTTACTTTCCGTAAAGCTGCCGTGACCGGGGTCTATGCAGATGATTTTTCCTGTCAGATCAACCGTTTCCGGCTGTGCTGCGGCAGAAGTATTATTGCCGGAGGTATCGTTCGCCGTATTTGCGGAGGAATCGCTGTTACCGGCAGGTTTTTCCGATGACGGAGCAGCAGAAGCCGCTGATGTATTGCCCGGCGAAGCTGACGGCGAGCCGGAAGTCTGCGAATCAGGGCTTGCCGTGGGAGCTGTGGCTTGAGCCGGGGTTGCAGACGGCGCTTCGTAGTCCTTTACCTCCATTTCAATCTTTTGAACCTCCTCAAAAGTGGGGGAGGGTGACGGACTCTCTTTTGCCTGCTCATTTTTTGTTTTTGAGCAACCAGAAAGAGCAATTACAGCCGTCAATAAAATAACTAAAGTGCGTTTCATTATGTATTCCGTAACCTTTCTGCCGCTGAAAATTATCAAACCGTCCGATCAGCGGAAATGCGGACGTGACTGTAAGATTAACCACGGTCAGCGGATCTGACCGTTTCCGTGGATAACATATTTGACCGAGGTAAGCTCGTTAAGCCCCATAGGACCTCTTGCGTGCATTTTTTGTGTGCTTATTCCGATTTCTGCACCGAATCCGAACTCAAAACCATCGGTAAAGCGTGTGGAAGCGTTGACATATACTGCGGCTGCGTCTATTTCGTTAAGGAATTTTTCGGCATGGGCAGCGTCATCGGTAATTATTGCGTCGGAATGACCGGTGTTGTATTTGTTTATATGTGCAATGGCTTCGTCAAGGTCTTTAACAATTCTGACAGCAATAATATAATCGTTGTATTCCTTGTACCAATCATCCTCGGTTGCTTTGCCAAGCTCGGGGAGCAGTTCGATACATTTTTCACACGCTCTGATTTCAACATTGTGTTCTTTTAATGCCTTTGCGATTACCGGCAGAAAATCCTTTGCAATTTTTTCGTGAATAAGAAGAGTCTCACAGGCATTGCAAACCGACGGTCTGCTGACCTTTGCGTTTAAAATGATTTTCTCCGCCATATCAAAATCACATTTTTCATCAACGTATATGTGACAGTTTCCGGCTGCGGTTTCCACAACCGGAACGGTTGCGTTTTGAACAACCGCACGAATCAAGCCCTGCCCACCTCTGGGTATCAGCATATCTATATATCCGTTAAGCTGCATAAGACCCGTTGCGGTTTCTCTTGATGTGTCCTCTATGATATTCAGACTGCCCTCGCATATTCCGTTTGCATATGCAGCCTCCTGCATGATTTTCATTATTTCTACATTGGAGCGTATAGCCTCGCTCCCTCCTCTCAGTACCACTGCATTTGAGGTTTTAAGGCACAGTGCGCCTGCGTCAACCGTAACGTTCGGCCGTGCTTCATATATGATTGCGATAACTCCCATAGGAACTCTTTTTTTGGCAATCTTCAAGCCATTCGGGCGTTCCCACTCGTCAATAATCTCGCCGACAGGGTCGGGAAGAGCGGCAACCTGTCTGACGCCCTCAGCCATTGAAGATATTCTTTCCTTTGTGAGCCTTAGTCTGTCGAGCATGGCTTTTGTCATGCCGTTTTTTTCGGCATTGTCCAAATCCGCTTGGTTTGCCGTGAGTATTCTTTCGCAATTTGCCTCCAAAGCGTCGGCGATTGCGAGCAATGCCTTGTCTTTTATTTCGGCGTCCGTTACCGAAAGCTTATAGGAAGCGTTTTTTGCAAGAGTACCCTTTATTAACAATTCATTTTGCATTAATTTTACCACCTTGCTGTTATACTTGTGCCATGCGGTTTGAAATTCACATCTTGCGCACAGCCTTTTGATTAATTTTAATAATATACCTGTCGGTTATTCTTCAAAAGAGTAAGCTTTTGAGGTAAATAGAGTTCCGATCGGTTTACCGTCCATTATATCGTAAATTGCGTTAATGTTATTTCCGTTTGAAATAACCATGTTAATACCGGCGGAGGTTGCTCTCTCGGCGGCGTCAAGCTTTGTAATCATACCGCCCGTTCCTCTTGATGAACCGGCTCCGTTTGCAAGTTTGCGTACGGAGGGAATATCGGTAACTACCGGAATAACCTTCGCTTCGGGGTCATTACGGGGATCACCGTCATAAAGACCGTCTATATCCGAAAGCAGAATGAGCAGATCGGCATGGACAAATTCCGCAACAAGTGCCGAAAGGTTATCGTTATCGCCTATGCCCACCTCATCGGTGGCAACGGTATCGTTCTCGTTGACGATAGGAATAATTCCCATTGCAAGCAGTTCGTTAAATGTGTTTTGAGTATTTCTTTTTCTTCTCGGAATTGCAAGATCGTCCTTTGTCAAAAGAATCTGAGCGATTGTGCAGCTGTATTCCGAAAACATCTTGTCATAAAGAAACATAAGCTCGCACTGACCCACTGCGGCGAGTGCCTGACGCTTGTTAATATCGTCGGGTTTTTCGGAAAGCCCGAGCTTGCCTACCGCTATGCCGATAGCGCCTGAGCTTACGAGTATAATTTCTTTGCCTAAATTATGTAAGTCCGAAAGAGTTCTCGCAAGAGTATCTATCCTTTTTATGTTGGACTTGCCTGTATCGTATGTAAGCGTTGAAGTACCGACTTTGACAACTATTCTTGACGCTTGTTTTATGTCCTCATATGCTGAATCCATTGAATATTTTTGCTCCTTTCGGCAAACGCTTGGGCGTAAGCCTTAAATTAATGTTATTTTGCTTTTCTGTTATTCTTTTTCTCATATACCGCACCCAAAAGCTTGCTTTGCAGATCGAAATCCTTGTAGCCGGCGAAATATCCGGCAAAGGAAGCCAAAAAGGGCAGAACCGCAACAAGCACATATCCGAAAGGACTCATTATTCCTTCGGAAAGCTTTATAAATGCCGAAAAAGGAAAGCTCCATATTATGAAAAGAAAATTATCAATCCAGCCGGTAACGGAAAATAGAGTATCGTTGATTGTCATAAATTTCCATGCGGTAAAATAAAGAGCGTATATCAGAATACTTACGATAAAAATGCTCGCTGCCAGAACAAGTCCCTTTAAAGGATAAGGTTGTTCGGGAGTATAGCTTTTTTTATCGCGCATGGCTATTTCATATGCAGAGCCGTATATGCTGAAAAAGTAAATTATTGTCGTAACCGCAGAGAAAATCACAGAGCCGATGTTGTGAGTTATTATCCCGGCAAAAATCAGTATTCCGAAAATGAAAGTAAATCCGGAGGTGACTGCGTGTGATTTAAGCAGTGTTAATGATTGTTTTATAGGAAATTTTTTCATAACTGTTCTCTTTTCGTAAATTATGTATTTTAATTCTTATTACAAAAGCCATACGCTCAATTCCTGCTTTTGACGCGGCTTTTCTTCGCTTACCGGTTCACGGTTTTCCTTAGACTGCTTTTCGGGTGATTTTTTCTCTTTTTTTACAGCTGTTTTTTTTCTTTGATTCACCGTTTTTTTGCCCGAGCCTGTTTTATCAGCGGCAGCGCTTTTTTTGTATATCGGTTTGATTTTAAAAATTCTTGCCAACCGTGCCATGCTTAAATTGCTGACTTTCACGGCTTCGACTAAATAATTTGAAAATGCCTCGCCGTCTGTAGGCTTTGACGCAAACAGTGCGCAGATAAGCTGTTTTACTTCACTGTCTGTCATGGAGGAATAGTCATCGTCGGACGGATAAACGATTCCCGGCGCTGTAACCGACTTTAGCGCAATTTTTTCGGAAAGGCTGTCAACACTGCAAATATCGGCTTTCTTTTTGTATTCGGAAAGCGATGACAGATGCGACGGCTTTTTTGCGGTATATCTTACCGCAAGAGCAAGCTCGGATAAGCTTTCTATCGCAATGCTTAAAAACCGATCGTAAAACAGTTTGCCTGCTTTATTGTGCGTTCTGTTTATATATCTTGCATAGCTTGTGCATAATGGCTTCAAGACGGCAGATACAGTATTTTCGGTAAAGATCACAAGATGAATTTTGTCCCTGTCAAGGCTGTATGCGTAAACATGATTTTTGCCGGTAAAATATTTTTTGAGCAGCAGCAAAAATTCATTATAATCGCTTTCTTCAAAGAAAAGCTCATTGCTTCCTCTCAGAATTACATGGTACATTCCGAGTGAGCTTGTTTCACGTCCCTTTCTTGCCATTGGATACACCAGCTTTCTTATGTTTTAAATACAGATATCACTATTATATCATTATATTTCGGTTATTGCAACCCCGTTACATAAATTTAATATATATTTGTTCATTTTGTCAAAAAAGCAAATGAATTGGCGGCAATTTGAGCAGAGAAACGGCTTTTTATTGCCAAAGCTCATGTTTCCGAGACTGAAGCCTTTAAAGTGATTGTGCAAAGCTCCGGACGGTTGTAAAAACGCGGAATAAAGCTTGTATTTCCGATTCCTCTTGTAACGATCATTTTTGTACCGTTTTTTTCATATTCTCCGCCGAAATATTTCGGAAAAAATGTGCCTGTTTCCGAAATGAGGTTGGTTTTGGGGCATACGAACCCTCCGAGTATGGGAATACGCATAAGACCGCCGTGCATATGACCGGCAAGAACCAGATCAAAGCCCTTGTCGCAGATGTAATCAAAATAGTTTGCTCTGTGGAAAAGCAGTATTCCGAATGAATCGCCGGTTTCAAGACGGGAAAAGGATTTTTCGCATCTTCCGAGGGCGGTTTTTGTAAGGCCTGCCGAGGGATCCTCGATACCTGCGATTCTTATTTTTGCACCGTCCCTTTCGATAAATTCGTTTTCGTCTGACAAAAGATAAGCTCCGCTGTCACGGCAGACCGACGAAAATTTACCGTAGTCGCTTCTCCAGACATCATGATTCCCCGAACACATATAAACGGGTGCGATTTTAACAAGCTTTTCCAAAAGATGTATAAACGGTTCATAAGGTACATCGTCATGAGTCATATCCCCGGGTATGCAGATTATATCGGGATTTTCGCCCTTTACGGCTTCTGCAAGACCTGCTGTGGAATCACAGTGAATGTCTGAAAAAAGTGCTATTTTAAAATTATCAAATTCCGGCGGAAGCCCGGTGAACGATAAATTGTAATGCGTTATTTCAAGACGATTGTCGAGTCCCTTTAAAGCCACAGCAGCAGCGGCGGTTCCGAGCAGAATTTTAGAAAGCTTCTTCATTTAATAATCGTTCCTTTCATATGATAAGACAGGCAATTAAAAATTACAATTAACTGATTATACATTATACCATACTATTGTGCCGATTTACAAATTAATTATTATAACTTTTACAATTAGTTTAAAATATAACGGTACTTTGTACAAATTTTTTGGGCGTATGTATTCAAAAGTGTACAAATGCATAGCATTAACAGAGAAATAATAAAGCAAATTGATAATATTCTCAAATTTGCAT
Source organism: uncultured Clostridia bacterium (assembly GCA_934462715.1). GTDB lineage: Bacteria > Bacillota > Clostridia > UBA1381 > UBA1381 > RGIG1988. The sequence goes on along the minus strand of CAKSIJ010000001.1, from coordinate 169,490 downwards.
TGACAGAAAAATATGAAAATGCTATAATATGAGAGTATTCTCAATTTGCAACATATTTAAGCATAAAGGAGGTCAGAATATATGTATAACACAAAGCAAAAGGAAAAGCTGACGGATTATTTTAAAAAAAATATGTCAAGACAGCTTACGATTAACGATATTATAGAAGAAGTATCGGGAAACGGCGAGGCGGGAAAAAGCACAATTTATCGCCAGATAGCCAAAATGGTTGAGGACGGAGAGCTTTTGAGAATGAACGGAGAGGATTCCAAGAGCGCAGTATATCAGTATATGGGAGAGGGAACGCATTGCAGAGAGCATTTTCATTTAAAATGCATTGAGTGCGGAAAGCTGATACATCTTGATTGCCGTCACCTTGAAAAGATAGGCAGACATATTGAAGAAGAACATAATTTTAAAATAGACACAAGAAGAACGGTGTTTTACGGAATGTGTGAAAAGTGCAGAAATAAAGCTTCGGACGGGGTAGATAATATATGAAAAAAATAATTACGATGCTTGCGGCGGCAATGCTTTTGATAACAGGCTGTTCAAGCGTACTGAAACAGGAGGACAACGGCAGAATAAATATAACCTGCGTTAACTTTCCTCAATATGATTTTGCAAAAAATATTGCCGGAGATTCGGCAAATGTTAAAATGCTGTTGCCGCCGGGGAGTGAGAGCCACACTTTTGAGCCGTCACCGAAGGATATAATCAGTCTTCAACATTCCGATTTGTTCATTTATACCGGCGGAGAGTCGGATAACTGGGTCGATGAGATTTTAAAAACAATGAAAAACGACAATATGGAAATTATTAGACTTTTGGAGGTTTGTGACGCTCTTGATGAGGAGTATTCCGAGGGTATGCAGGCTGAGGAGCATGAAAACGAACACGAAAAAGACGAGCACATATGGACTTCGCCAGTAAATGCCTTAAAGATTTGTGGTGAAATCAAAGACAGGCTTGCAAAAATAGACAGTTCAAATACAGACGCATATGAGAAAAATTTTAGTGTTTATTCCGATAAGCTTTCGGCACTTGATTCAAAATTCCGTGAAATTGTTTCGGGAGCAAAAAGAAAAACTCTTGTTTTCGGCGACCGTTTTCCGTTCCGCTATTTTGTCGAGGAATACGGACTTGATTATTATGCAGCATTCCCGGGCTGTGCGGAGGAAACCGAGGCAAGCATTTCAACCGTTGCGTTTTTGGTGGATAAGGTTCGTGCAGAACAGATTCCGGTTGTGTTCTATACGGAATTTTCCGACCACAGGCTCGCCGATACGATTGCTGCAGAGGGCGGTGCAAAACCTATGCGCTTAAATTCGTGCCACAACGTGACTGCGGATCAATTTAAAAGTGGTATCGGATATATAGATTTAATGGAGGAAAATACAAAGGCACTTGAGGAGGCGCTCTATTGATGGCTTTGATTGATTGTGAAAAAATCGGTTTTTCCTATGACGGAAAAAGCGTTATATCGGATTTGTCCTTTTTCGTGGAAAAGGGTGATTATCTTTGTATAGTCGGTGAAAACGGTGCGGGAAAAAGTACGCTTGTAAAGGGAATTCTGGGACTTATCAAGCCCTCATCGGGAAAAATAAGCTTTTCAGAGGGACTTGAACCCAAAAAGATAGGATATTTGCCGCAGAAAACAGATATACAAAAAGATTTCCCGGCTTCCTGTTTTGAGGTTGTGCTTTCGGGAACGCTGAACAAGTGCGGATTTTTCCCTTTCTATACAAATGAATCCCGTGCAGAGGCTGACAGGAATATGAGGCTTCTCGGGATAGAAAATCTTAAAAAAAGATCTTTCCAGGAGCTTTCGGGAGGTCAGCAGCAGAGAGTTCTTCTCGCAAGAGCCTTGTGTGCGGCGGAAAAGCTGATTCTTTTAGACGAACCGGCAGCCGGACTTGATCCTCTTGTCACAAAGGAGTTGTACGAGCTGATACGAAAACTTAATAAAGAATACGGCATATGCGTTATAATGGTGTCGCACGATATTGCAGGTGCAATTGCAAACGCAAAACACATACTTCATCTGGAACATGACGGAGTGTTTTTCGGAAGTGTAAACGAATATATCAAGGGAAGATTCGGAAAAAGATTTTTTGAAGCTTCGGAGGATAAAGGCAGAGAAAAAAAGGACGGTGCGGAAAATGGCTGAGTTTATTAAGGATTTATTATCGTACCCGTTTATAGTACGAGCTTTTATTGTCGGCATACCGGTTGCGCTTTGTGCCGCATTGCTCGGTGTAAGCCTTGTACTCAGAAGATACTCGATGATAGGCGATGGCTTATCACACGTCGGCTTCGGAGCATTGGCGGTTGCCGCAGCGGTAAATACCGCTCCGCTTGCGGTTGCAGTGCCTGTTGTTGTGGCGGCGGCTTTCTTTCTTTTAAGGATAACCGAAAACGGTAAAATAAAAGGAGATTCCGCTGTTGCGGTGATTTCATCGGGTGCTCTTGCGGTCGGAGTGATGATAATATCTCTGTCAAAGGGAATGAATACCGATCTTAATAACTATCTTTTCGGCTCGGTGCTTGCAATGAATACTGCCGATACGGTTTTAAGCCTGATATTGTCGGCTGCCGTTCTGATAATATATATAGCCTTTTATAATTACGTTTTTGCCGTAACCTTTGACGAAAGCTTTGCGCGCGCTACCGGTCTTAAAACAAAGCTGATGAACTGCTTCATGGCGGTGCTGACAGCTTTGACCGTCGTTGTGGGTATGCGCCTTATGGGAGCAATGCTGATTTCGGCGCTTATTATTTTTCCGTCACTGAGCGCAATGAGGCTGTTTAAAACCTTCAGATCCGTTACGGTAAGTACCGCAGTTATTTCGGTTGTCTGCTTTACAACAGGCTTGCTTATTTCGTGCGTATATGCAGTGCCTACGGGTGCCTGCATTGTAACGGTTAATCTTGCGGTGTTGATTATCTGTGCAGTCGCCGGAAAAATAAAGTATCGGTAATTATGGGAAATATTGTTGTTTTTGCAGTTATTTTGGGTCGGGCGGCATTAAAATATAAACAGATTGTAAATAAAATAATTAATACTTGATAAATATGGTAAAATAGTGTATAATTAGTTATTGTATAAATTCCGGAAATTAAGAAAGGATGAGATTTATGTTTGGAATTTTAACGGCATATGCAGAACCGGCGGCAACACAGGCAGCGGACACAGCAGCACAGCAGGGCGGAGTTGCAGGTATGATAATCAGTCTTTTGCCGATGATTTTAATTTTTGTGTTGCTTTACTGGATGATGATCAGACCTCAGAAAAAGCAGCAGAAGAAGCAGGCTGAAATGAGAGCGGCTCTTAAGGTGGGAGATAAGGTTGTAACAATCGGCGGAGTTTGCGGCAAGGTTGCAAAGATTAAGGACGAGTTTGTTTATATCGAATCAAGTATGCCCGGCGCACCGGATGATAAGTCTTATATCAAGTTTAAGAAGAGCGCAATCGAAACCGTTGAGTCTTCAAACGACTGATATAAAAGCAAAAACCGATTTACCGCTCCGGATTAGAGTGCGGTAATAAAAGGAAAGCCTTTGTAATATATATTTATTAAAGTATATATTACGGAGGTTTTTTTTATGGCTGAAAAAAGAAAAATGAACTTTGCGGCAAGCGGAATCGGTGCACTGATTTCATTAATAATGACGCTTATACTTGTTTTGATTATATCGGTGATATATTATTTTACCGATATAGGTGATAATATTTGCGGAATACTTGTGTTTGCGGCAGGTGCGGTATCATCGTTTGCCGGAGGAATGTATGCGGCAAGAAAAGCCGGTGGAAACGGACTTATACACGGCTTGCTGACATCTCTTATCTATTTGATAGTGCTTTATGCGGCTTCTTTTGTAATAACAGGCTGCCGTGCTTCGGCGGCAAGAATGATAACCTTGCTTATTGCCGGAAGCTGCGCCGGTATGCTCGGCGGAATTTTTGGGGTTAACTGACACCGTAAATGCTATGGATTGCCTTTTAATATCCGATACATATAAAATAAACCCCCGGTTTTGCCGGGAGACAGACTGCTGACAAAGTCCCTTTCAAAAACATTGTTCGTCAATTTAAACAACTCGTCTCCGGAATCCGTAAAAAGCATTTAAAATCAAGCAAAATGGTAAAATGGGAGCTTAAATCCGCTTGTTTTATGCTTTTTCAATCAGAGATTAAATTGATAATTGTCTATTTTGACAGTCTGTTTTCAAAAAATAGGGTTTGTCAGTAATCTGAGGATAAAGGCAAAGTCAGTGGTCTGAGTAAAATTTAAAATTTATTTGAATTTTGCCAAGACGTGGATAAAAACATAATCAGACAGATTTTCGTGCATATAAAATTATATGGATTCATGCGGTTAATTTTAGTAATAAAATAAAAGAATACGAATATAAATATAGCAAACGTCTATATAAACAGGTAATTGATGAATAAAAACAAAGCAATTACCCGAAAGAAAAAAGGAGGACAAGGAAATGGCGGAGTATAATATTTATCAGGATATTGCCGAGAGGAGCGGCGGAGACGTATATATCGGGGTCGTGGGACCTGTGAGAACCGGTAAGTCAACATTTATAAAGAAATTTATGGATTTGCTGGTGATACCGAATATTGCTAATACGTATACACAGGAAAGAACCCGTGATGAGCTTCCGCAGTCTGCGGCAGGAAGAACAATTATGACAACAGAACCGAAATTCATACCGAACGAAGCGGCAGAAGTAAACCTCGGCGATAATGCAAGGCTGAAAGTAAGAATGATTGACTGTGTGGGTTATATAGTGGACGGCAGCAACGGCTATGCCGAGGAGGATTCTCCGAGAATGGTAAAAACACCGTGGTCGGAGGAAGCAATGCCGTTTGCGGAGGCAGCCGAAATCGGAACGAGAAAGGTAATCCGGGAACATTCGACAATCGGTCTGGTTGTAACAACGGACGGAAGTATCTGCGACATTGACAGACAAAGCTATGTGCCTGCCGAAAATAGGGTAATATCCGAGCTGAAAGAGCTTGATAAGCCGTTTATAATTCTGCTTAATTCGGTGAATCCGGAAGCTGACAGCACAGTAAGGCTGAAAAACGAGCTTGAAGAAAAGCACGGCGTGCCTGTTGTTTGCGTTAACTGCGAACAGATAGACGCAAAGGATATATCAAGAGTTATCGAAACCGTGCTGTTTGAATTTCCTGTTTGCGAAATGAAAATAAAGCTTCCCGGCTGGATGCAGACTCTGGACAAAAATCACTGGCTCAGCGAAAGCGTCTATAAAAGCATTGCCGATTCCGTAGATGACGTGAATAAGGTCAGGGACGTACGCACCTTTGCAATCAGAATGGGGGAGAGCGAGTATTTAAAAAATGCGGATATTGACGGTATTGATTTGGGTAAGGGAGCGGCGGATATACGCATTGTTCCGTGCGATAATCTGCTGTACAGAGTTCTCGGCGAAATTACCGGACTTGAAATCGGTAACGAACGTAAGCTGATGGACGTTATCTCCGATATGGCGGCAATGAAAAAAGAATATGATAAGATCAGCTTTGCTCTTCATCAGGTCAACGAAACCGGTTACGGTATCGTGTCGCCGTCCGCCGATGAAATGACCTTGCAGGAGCCTAAAATTGTTAAACAGGGAGGCAGGTTTGGCGTTAAGCTTAAGGCTTCGGCTCCAAGTATACATATGATCCGTGCCGATATAGAAACTGAGGTAAGTCCGATAGTAGGTACAGAAAAGCAATCGGAGGAACTTGTGAAGTACCTGACAAGCGAGTTTGAGGACGATCCGTCGAAGATATGGGAATCTAACATATTCGGAAAGTCGCTCTACGATCTTGTTAATGACGGATTACACACAAAGCTTTCAAAAATGCCTGATGAATCAAGAATGAAGCTTAAAGAAACGTTAACCAGAATAATCAATGAGGGCAGCGGAGGTTTGATTTGTATAATATTATAAGAAAGCTAATAGAGCGCGGTGCACGGATAAGGCATACCGCCGCCGCACTGTTACTTGTGTTTTTCGTCAGCGGCTGTTCGGTAAATGCGGTGAGGGTAAAACTTGAAAAAAACGGTAATGAAAATGATACCGAAAAGGTAAAAATCGAAACGCCTGTAATAACAGGAATGAAAAAAAGCTTTACCGATGAAATCAATGCGCAAATGTCGGATATAATTACGTCTAAAACCGAAAGCTTCAGAGAAACGGCACAAAAGACGCAGAATGACAGAAGCTGTAAAGCGGAGCTTGAAATAAGCACGGAGGTTAAATACAACAAAAAAAATCTTTTGTCATTTGTTATAGAAGCGTATGAGTATACATCGGGATTTAACGGCGCATCGTCAAGGTATGCCGTGACTATAGACGCCGCCGAAGAAAAACAGCTTCAGCTTTGTGATTTGTTTTGCGATGAGGAATATAAGGATATGCTGAACGCAAGGCTTGAAAAGCTCAGTCTGACCGATGAATATTCAGATATATGGGAAAAGCCGGTAGTCGGAGAGGCACAGAATGAAAACTTTTACCTCAGCAATGGCGGATTGGTTCTTTACTACAAGCCGTATGAGCTGTCTTATTATTCGAGAGGATTTGTGGAATTTACAATACCGTATTCCGAGCTTTACGGATATCTGAAGCCTGAATATGCGGTGCTTTATTAATTAACTGAAATAATTCCGCCGGCCGTAAAAGGTTGGCGGAGTTTTATTTTTACAATAAATATTGACTAATTGATGAAAATGTGGTAGAATAAAATCGGAATGATATGGAAAGAGTAACGGGAACGGGTTCATATCATACATTATTCGTTGGAAAGTGTGTTAAAGACGGATTTATTGATTTATCCGAAAGGAATAAAAGAATGAAAAAGAATTTGAATCACCGGCGGTATATGTACGGACCGGCATTCAGCGTATTGCTGCTGTTTATAGCAGGCGTGCTGAATATAGTAAAAGGCAATAATTATATAGCTGTTATTGAGGGTATAATGGGTATATCGATAGCTGTGTATATGGCGGTCGAAGCTAAGATCCGTGCGGCGGAAATGACGGAATTTATGACGCTTATTGCAGGAAGAAGCGGAAATATAACAAATGAAGTGCTTTCACATTTTCCGAAACCGATGCTGGTATTGAATGTTGATGGTAAAATAGTCTGGTACAATGATAAAGCTCTTGAGATGTTTTCATTGAGCGATTTATATGATATATCTCTTCCGAGCCTGATAACAGAGCTTAAATGGACAGATATACTTAAAACTACAGACGTCTTTGAAAGAAAGATTGACTATGACGGACGGCATTATGCGCTCTATGGCAACATAATAATCAGAAAAGAAGAAAACGGCGGAAAGGATATGTATTCCGTTATAATATATTTTGACGATATAACCGAAAGCGTCGAGCTGAAAAGAATAAGCGAATCGGAAAAGGTTGACGTGGCACTGATAGCAATTGATAACTATGATGACGTGTTCCAGGTTATGGACGACAACAAGAGCCAGGAAACGATGGCGAAAATCAACAGTGCGGTGTCAAAATGGGTATCCGAAAGCGTCGGTGTTATGAAAAAAATCGGTTCAGACCGCTATCTGATATTCTTTGAGCATCAGTATCTTGACGGATATATAAAAAAGAAATTTGATATTCTGGAAAAGGTTCGAGCAATCGGCGATGAGATAAAGGAGCCGGTTACCATAAGTATAGGTATCGGCGTGGGAGGTCACCCTGCCGAAAATGAAGCAAATGCAAGAAATGCCGTTGAAATGGTATGGGGCAGAGGCGGCGACCAGGTTGCGGTTAAGTATTCGGACGGTCAGTACAAGCTGTACGGAGGTGCGGCAAAGGATTACGAGAAGAGTACAAGGGTTAAGACAAGAATGTTTGCAACGGCTCTCAGAGAAATGATCAAGGCATCCGATAAGGTTATATTTATGGGACATTCCTCTGCGGATTATGACTGCTTCGGTGCGGCAATCGGACTTTCGAGAGCGGTCAGACTGATGAATAAAAAGCCGTATATAGTACTTGATAACTCACCTGCCGTAAAACCGATTTACGATGAAATGATGAAGCATCCGGAATATCAGGATACGATAATCAATGCTAACGGGGCAATTGAACTTGTCGAAAAGGAAACGCTTCTGGTTATACTCGACACGCACAGACCGTCAATGCTGCCGGCTCCGGATTTGCTGAAAAAGGCAAGCAAAATTGTTCTGATAGACCACCACAGGCGGTCTACCGAATTTATCGATAATCTGTCGCTTTCATATTTAGAGCCGTATGCGTCATCAACGTGTGAAATGGTAACGGAAATTTTGCAGTACATCGATGATAAAAAACAGCTCTCCAATTTTGAAGCAAAGGCACTTTATGTCGGCATATTTATGGATTCAAAGAATTTTGTTACCAAAACCGGCATAAGGACCTTTGAAGCGGCTTCATATCTGAAACGTTACGGTGTAAATACTATGGAGGTAAAAAGACTGTTTAATCTCAGATTTGATGATTACGTCCGCCGTACAGAGATTATCCGCCACGCAGAAATATGGAACAGCGATATGGCGGTGTCCGTCTGCACCGAAAGCTATACGAATATGAGGGTTATATCCTCGCAGGCGGCAGATGAAATGCTGAATATCTCTGGAATCAAGGCGGCCTTTGTCATTTATCCGACAGATAACGGCTCGGCATTCAGCGCAAGGTCATATCCCGATGTTAACGTTCAGCTGATTATGGAAAAGCTCGGCGGCGGAGGTCATATGACGGTTGCCGGCTGTCAGATTAAGGGAATAAGCGTTGACGAGGCAAGAAACCGCCTTAAAGACGCTATCAAGGAATATATTGAAGATAATAATTAATTAATAACAGCAGAAAGGTTTGATTAAATATGAAGGTTATTTTGAATCAAGATGTAAAGGGACAGGGTAAAAAGGGTCAGATGGTAGACGTTTCGGACGGCTACGCAAGAAATTTTCTTCTGCCGAGAAATCTGGCAAAGCCGGCTACCAAAGATAATATAAACGTTATGAAGGGTCAGCAGGAAAGCTTGGAATACCGTCAGCAAAAGGAGCTTGACGAAGCTAAACAGACCGCTGCGAAAATCGATGAAATAAAGGTGTCGATTAAGGCTAAGGCAGGGGATAACGGTAAGCTGTTCGGCTCTGTTACATCAAAGGACGTTTCAGAAGCGCTTACCATGCAGCACCATATTAAGATTGATAAGAAAAAATTCGTAATGCCCGATGGTATTAAAACTTTGGGTACTACCGTTGTTGATATCAAGGTACACGCAGGAGTAACGGCAAAACTAAAAGTAGAGGTCACAGAGCTTTAAAATATTGCATATTTTAAAAATTGTGCTGTTCATAAACATTAACTATTTTTTGTGGTTGCCGTCTGCATCGGGAAAAAGCAAACAAATAAAATTAATAAACGTTGCAAAAGGGTGTCCCACACAGTTGTGTAGCGGTAAGAGTATAAGCGAGTTCTTGCAAGTTTGCGCAGCAAAGCGGAGCGAACTTGGCAAGATGTCCGAAGCTATCCACACCGGGGTGGTAAATCCGTTTAGGCGGGTTCTCCCGCCTATCGGCGGCTTTTGGAGCTTTTCGCCGCCGAAAAGCGGAAGGAGTAGAAAAAGTAACAATAACCGTTAGCTATAGCTCCAAATACGCAAAAGCAGTAATTTCCGCATTAAATATGAAAGTAACTATCTTTATATAGACTATAACCACAACCTCACGTTTGTGGCGTTATAGTTTTCGGTAACTTTTACTTTTTGTACGCCCTCCGCTTTTCGGGCGGCGAAAAGCTCCAAAAGCCGCCGAGCCCTATTTAGTCTACGGTAATTACAACGTTGTTCCCGCTGGTTTCATTGTCGCACTGCTCCCAAAGGTCGCATTGCTCTGTGAAACCGAACCAATTCAAGCTCGCTTAATCTGCCACAGGCAGCGCTTCACTTGAATTGCCACCTAAACGGATTTACCACCCCTGGTGTGGATAGCTTCGGACACCTTGCAAATGAACTCTTTTTATTTGCCAAAAGGCGCAAATAAAAAAGTTCAATTGCAAGAACTCGCTTATACCGCGCGTCCTACACGGATATGTGGGACACGCTATTACGGCGTTTGTTTGATTTGAACTTTTGTATTTCCAAATACATTGCGGAAATTTGAATGGAGAATTTGTTTATATTATTATTAAAAGGAGTATTCAGGAAATATGCCGGAGAACATAAATATTTCAGAGCGTCCTCTGCCTCACAGCAAGGAAGCCGAGCAATCGGTTTTAGGCAGTATGCTCTCAAGCTCCAATGCTGTCGGTGTTGCGTGCGAAATTCTCAAAGCCGATGATTTTTTCTTTGGACAGAACAAGGAAATTTATGCGGTAATGATGGAGCTGTTCAACGAAAATAAGCCTGTCGATATCGTTACTGTTTCGGACAGGCTTAATCAGCATGACAAGCTTGACGCAATCGGCGGAGTACCGTATTTGAGTTCACTTGTACTTGCTGTGCCTACAACGAATAATGTTGAGTATTATTCAAAAATAGTAAAGGACAAGTCTGCTCTGCGCAGATTGATTTACTCCACGCAAAGCATACTGTCCATGGCATATGACGAGGGAGATACAACCGACAGAATAATAGACCGTTCCGAGCAGATGATACTTGACGTCACATCGGGAAAGGAACAGTCCGATATAGTTCATATCAGCGAAATCATGATGACCGCATATGACGATATGGTACAGAACTCGCTGAACAAAGGCAGTGTAACGGGAATTTCTACGGGATTCAATTACATAAACAACGCAACCGGAGGATTGCATGGCGGTGAGCTTATAATAATAGCCGGCAGACCGGGTATGGGTAAGTCGAGTTTTGCCGTTAATATTGCGGAACACGCAGCAATCAATGATAACATTCCGGTTGCGATTTTCAACCTTGAAATGTCAAAAAGTATGATAGTTAACCGTATAATCTGCTCGCAGGCACTTGTTGATTCCCAGAATGTAAGAAAGGGAGAATTTCAGCCTGAGGACTGGCAGCAGATATGCGCCGTTATCGACAAGCTTTCCGCTGCGCCGATTTATATAGACGATACATCTTCGGTCACGGTTTCTGAAATAAGAGCAAAGTGCCGCCGACTGAAGCAGACAAAGAATCTCGGACTTGTCGTAATTGACTATTTACAGCTTATGCAGGGCAGCGGCGGAAGAAAAAACGATAACCGACAGCAGGAAATATCCGATATATCGAGATCCTTAAAGGTGCTTGCAAAGGAGCTTGATATTCCGGTAATTGCACTGTCGCAGCTTTCAAGAACAAGCGAAACAAGAAGCGATAAAAGACCTATGTTGTCCGATTTGAGAGAATCGGGAGCGATAGAGCAGGACGCCGATATGGTTATGTTTTTATACCGTGACGATTACTACAATAAGGAGAGTCCCGAAAAGAATATAGCTGAGGTTATTATTGCAAAGCAAAGAAGCGGTTCGACAGGAACGTTTAAGCTTGGCTGGCAGGGAAGATATACAAAGTTTGTCAATATCGATTATGCCGCTTCAGAGGACTGATTTACTAAAGAAAGGTGCGTAACGTAAAAAATGTGCTGCGCATCTTACCTTTTTTCGAGGTCAGGAGCATAAGCATACGCCATCACCTCTCAAAAAGCAATTTGCTTGCATATTTTCTATATTTGAATTTGTGTCGCTGTACGGCGGCAGAATGGAGATTAAAATGAAACAATCACCGGTTTTGCGTATAATGACAGCGCAACCTGGCGAAATTGCGCCTGACCTTGAATTATTCAAAAAAAGAATAGCCGCAGACGATACCGAATTATGCCGATTGATTGACCGGTGCGGTGTTGAATGTCTTAAAGCCTGTGCACCGAAAGCGTGTTACATCATATCTGATATTACAGTCATAAAAGAAGAAACTGAGTTTGGCGGATTGCTTCGGGTAAAATCAAGAGGACTTGCAAAAGTGCTTGACGGCTGCGGACGGGCAGTTCTTTTCGGAGCGACTGTAGGTTTGGCAATTGACAGGATAATCGCAAAGTATTCTGCCATAAGCCCGGCGAGGGCATGGATTTGCCAGAGAATAGGAGCATTATATATCGAAGCGTGGTGCGATTCTCTTTGTGAGGAAATAGCGCATAACGAGGGACTATACGCAAAACCAAGGTTCAGCCCGGGTTACGGTGACCTTTCAATAGAAGTACAGAGCGAAATATCACAGCTTCTCGTCTTGCCGAAGCACTGCGGTATAACTCTGACCGATAATTATATGATGCTGCCGACAAAATCGGTTACTGCATTTATGGGGTTGAGTGAAGCTCAGTATTGTCCCGTAAATAAGTGCTGTATGTGCAAACGTGCGGAATGTGAGTTCAGAAATGTTTGATTTAATTCTGAACGGCGGTAGTTTTTGAATTTATAAAAGCACACAGACGAAAAGCTTGTTTGTGTGCTTTTTACTGTTAAACTATAAATTTGATTTCTTTCTATATTCTGACGGAGTTGTTCCGGTCAAAAGTCTGAATTTTGTGCTGAAATATTTGACATCAGAAAAACCGGAATTTTCCGCTATCTCGGAAATTGTATACTCGCTTCCGATAAGCAGTGCTTTTGCATAATTGATTCTCAATTTTGAGATATACTGCGCAGGCGGTAATTTGAAATAACTCTGCCACAGCTTTCTGAAATAAATTTCGCTTATATTTGACTGTGCGGCAATATCGGAAATGCAAATATCCTGTTTGTTGAAGTGCGATTTCATATAGATGACAGAATTGACGATTTTTGAATATGTGTTATTTTTACTGAAAGTCTGCTCGGCTTTTATATCCCCAAGCAATCCGTACAGTAATGCTGTGCAATGCTGTCTGTATCCGGGCAGTTTTTTAGACCATTCGCTGTAAATATCTTCAAAGCAAGATATTGTATGTTCTTTGTTTTTGACATTTATATGTTCTATTTGCGCCGTTGTTCCGGAATATATTTTTAAATGCACCGCAATAATCGTTTCTCCGATTGTTTCTTGCGAGTATTCAATTTTTTGCGGAATGTACAAAACATCCCCGGAATTGACCTTGATATCGGTTTTGTTGCAGTTAAACACAGCACTTCCCTCGATACGGCAGCTGATAACGTTAACATTTCTTTTTTTCGTCTTAAAACAGCGCTTTTCCCGTTTCTCTTTCAAGACCTCCAAAATTTCAAAAACCGGATTTTCATCGATAAACATTTTATACACCTCGATTATATAGTAACATAAAATTCCTGAAATGTAAAGTATAAAAAATCAAACCTTTTGTATACTTATTTGTGTTTACTGCTTGCGAATAATATGATATTATTAATAAGAATATTGATGAGGTGAAAATTTATGAAAGGCAACAGTATAATTTATCAGATATTTCTGCGCAGTGCAACTAAGGACGGGACTTTAAAAGCGGCAGAAAAGCTTCTTGCACATATCAAGTCTTTGGGAATGGATATAGCATATCTGTGTCCAATATTTGAAATGGATGATGATCCTAAAGAGGAATTTTGGAGCGACCGTCAAAGACAGAGCGGTACGGGCAATCCGAAAAATCCGTACAGAATGAAAGACTATTTTAAAATTGATGAGGAGTACGGAACAGATAAGGACTTAAAAAGCTTTGTCGATACCGCTCACAGATTGGGCCTTAAGGTAATGCTTGATCTTGTATATTATCACTGCGGACCGAATGCGGTGCTTATCGGCGAAAACAAGAACTTTATCAAACGGCTTCCGGACGGCAGTCCCGATAACGGAAAATGGCATTTTCCAAAGCTCAATTTTGATTGCCCTGAGATGTGCGAGTATCTTTGGAGCAACATGGAATATTGGGTTAAAAAGTTTGATATATACGGGTACAGATGTGATGTCGGCGATGATATTCCGCTTGATTTTTGGCTTGAAGCACGCAAACGGATTGAAAAAATCAAACCGGATTTCATAATGGTTAATGAGGGAGTAAAGGAAGAATGGGTCACAAGAGGTGCATTTGACGCAAATTACCGTATATGGGGATTTGGTAATGCAGTTAAAATCGGTAGTACAATATTACTGCGATAATCTCTTAATCATAATGTCGTCAAATGTAATTTACAGGAGCAAACATTTATAAAATGTTTTTGTGTTTTTTTCACCGAGAACTCCTATTTTTAATTTCAGCATAGCAGTACTATCCTTTCTGCTGTTTTGTTTTATCTATAAATTCCAGATATTTTTTCGGCGGCATACCGATTTGCTTTTTAAAGCATTTCAAAAAATACGAATAGTCGGAATATCCGCTTTTTTGTGAAATTTCGCCGAACGAATAACCGTTTCCGTAAACCTCGATAAGGTAACAGGCTCTTTTTATTCTTATTTCATTTAAAAATTCCGTTGGTGTTTTGCCGGTGTGTATTTTAAACTGCTGACGTATATAATCCTCCGCATATCCGCTTTTATAAAGCTGCTTTGAAATACAAAAATCCGCCGAAAAAGCATTGTGGGAAATGTCTGATATTATCCTGTTTACGCAAAGCTCCATTGTAGTATTTCTTTCGCTCAGAAAGCGGATAAGATACAGCACATAGGTATTGCACAGCGAATACAGATATTCGTTGTTTTCGTATCTGCCGGAATAAATACGGCGTGCGAAAAAATCTCCCTCCTCGCCTGCGTTTCCGATAACTGCAACCTATTTCAGCTTAATCAGACTTTCAAAATCACCGCTGACAGATATGTTTTTGAAAACCGAATCCGAATGTGAGCCGTGATAAATTCCGGGCGGAACAATTATGACGGTTCCGGGTTCAAAAGGAAAGTCCCGTGTCTCGGTTTTCAGATTTCCGCATCCGCGGAGATAGTATATTATTTCATATTGATTGTGTGCGTGCAGAGGATATGAAGATATTCCGTCCTCTGTTTGGTAAATACGCAGATTCATAAACAGCACCTCAAAAAGCTTTTTGTTTGATTTTTTGTCAACAATATTGTATATAAGCCATTATATCATTAATCGGACAGATATGCAATGGTTATTTATAGATACAGTAGGACAATAGATAGATTTTCGGCTTAGGTGATATGTATAATTTTTTTGTGTTGTAAATTTACGGTTATTTATGGTAAAAGTGCTTGCATTTTTATCTGTTTATGGTATAATAGAATAAAATAATACTTTTGAGGTGCGGATTTTATGAAGACTTTTGAGATTACGGAGCAGATACCGGTAAAGGGAGAATATGACGTAATAGTTGCCGGCGGCGGAGTTGCCGGTGTGGCTGCGGCACTTGCCTGCGCACGCAGATCGAAAAGTGTGCTTTTGATAGAGAAAACAATCTGTCTCGGCGGTCTTGCAACATCGGGACTTGTTAATCTTTTTGTGCCGATGTGCAACGGCAGGGGAAAGCAGATAATAAAGGGAATGGCGGAGGAATTTTTAAGACTCTCGATTAAACACGGATATGACACGATTCCCGACGAATGGAAGAACGGTGAACCGGGAGAGGGTGCAAAGACAAGATACTTAACAAGATTTTCTGTCCCTATTTTTATAATTGAGCTTACAAAGCTGATGAATGATAACGGTGTGAAGCTTTTGTTTGACACAGTAATATCAAAACCGGTTATGGAAAACGGTCATTGCAAGGGGCTGATTGTAGAAAATAAGTCGGGACGTGAGTTTTACGGAGCAAAGACGGTAATAGACGCAAGCGGTGACGCAGACGTTTTATACAGAGCCGGAGTGCCGACGGTTCAGGGAAAGAATTATTATACGTTTTATACCTATGGCGCAAACACCGAAACCTGCCGCAATGCATATGAAGCAAAGGATATGTCAAAGCTGACGAGAGCATATTTCGGCGGACCTGCCGATTTATACGGCAGAAATCACCCGGAGGGAATGAAGTATTTTACCGGAACGGACGTTGAGGATATTTCCGATTACATAATAAAAAACCATAACGAGCTTTTGAAGAATATAGAAAATGATGACAGAAAGGGAAGAGATATACTGGAAATACCCACAATGTGCCAGTTCAGAACAACAAGGCATATTGACGGCGAGTATACGGTGCAGGAAACCGATACCTACAGGCATTTTGAGGATTCTGTCGGTGCGATTAACGATTTTGACAGAAAGGATTTTCTTTTTGAAATACCGTATCGTGCAATGATAAAGAAAGGCTTTGACAATCTGATTACCGCCGGCAGATGCGTTGCCGGCAGCGGATATGCATGGGACGTTATCCGTGTAATTCCTCCTGCAATAATAACCGGACAGGCGGCAGGTGAGGCGGCTGTTTTGTCGATTGAAAGCGGAAAGCCGATATATGATATAGATGTTTCCGAGCTGCAAAACAGACTTGAAAAAGCGGACGTTATGATACACTTTGACGACAGTCTGATCCCAAAAGACATCTCGAAATCGGGCGAGCGGTTTGAAACCGACCATATATGAATAAAGCATACAAAAAAACGGGCTTGTCTAAGCTCGTTTTTTGTATGAAGGGTTAATTCAGCAATCTTTTATGGTTCCTCCGCCCACAACGGTATCGCCGTCATACAGTACAACCGCCTGCCCTTTTGTTATGGCTCTTTGAGGTTCGTCAAATTCAACTCTGATCGAATCGCCGCCGGTCTGAATTGCGGTTGCCGGCTGTTCGCTTTGGCGGTAACGGATTTTTGCCGAGATTTTCATCGGCTTATCTATGCTTTCAACGGAAATCAGATTTATGTTATCGGCAGTAAGGGTTCTTGTGAACAAATCCTCGCTTTTGCACAAGGTTACGGTATTATCCTGCGGATTTACGCTTTTTACATAAAGCGGAATTTCAGTGGAAAGTCCCAAGCCCTTATGCTGACCTACCGTATAGTGAATTATTCCTTTATGTTCTCCCAAGATATTTCCGTCTATGTCCTTATAAAAGCCTTTGGGATAGGTTTTATTTGTATACTGACAGATGAAATCTGTGTACGAGCCGTCCTGAACAAAGCATATATCCTGGCTGTCATGCTTCTTTGCGTTGATAAAGCCGTGTTCTGTGGCTATTTCTCTGATTTTAGTCTTTTCATAGCCTCCGAGAGGGAAAAGCGTGTGCACAAGCTGCTCCTGAGTCATTGCGTAAAGAACGTAGCTTTGGTCTTTTGTTGAGTCAATACCCTTTTTTAAGAGAAAACGTCCGGTATTCCCATCCTTTTCGATTCTTGCATAGTGTCCGGTTACAACGTAATCGTAGCCGATTTCCATTGCACGTCTGTAGAGCTTGTCAAATTTAAGATGTCTGTTGCAGTCGATACAGGGGTTGGGAGTTATTCCGTTTTCGTATGCATATATGAATCTGTCGATTACCTCCGCGCGGAAGCAGTCGGAAAAATTGAAAACATAGTAAGGCATACCCAGTGATGTTGCAACGCTTCTTGCGTCCTCTACATCTTCGAGAGAACAGCAGGAATTTTCCTTTTTTTTGCCGACATCGCCGTTGTCAAACAATTTCATGGTTGCGCCTATACATTCAAGCCCCATCTGTTTTGTAAGCAGAGCCGCAACGCTCGAATCAACGCCGCCGCTCATGGCGATTATTGCTTTTTTACTCATAATATATTCTCCTTTTTGCCGCCCTTGACGGCTGTGCAAAATTTTATTCTTAATGTGTTTTAAGATAATTTATATTATCGGTCGGTTATGCTTGCAAAATCTGCTTTTTGCGGTTTTAATCCGAATGTCGGCAGGGATTGCCTATATCGGTCACGATCTCATATCCGGCTGATTTGACGCGCGCTTCAAGACAACCTCTGCATTGTGCGGCCTCCTCGCCTGTGCAGATTTTATTGTCATAAAGCTCATAAAGCTTTCTTGTTGCGACCGGTGAAAGATTCGGCATAACAACATTGGCGCCGGCTTTCAATCCCAATTCACGCCCGTTCGGATCTATAGTCCCGAGAGCGGTTGTTGACGGTATCAGTGCATACGGAAACATAAGTCTGAGAATCGCAACAAGCCGAAGCGTTAATGCAAGCGTTCCGCTTTTGTATTTTGCAAACGGTGTGTCGCAGTGCGTTATAAACGGTCCTATCCCTATCATGTCCGGCTTCAGCTCCTGCAAAAATCTCAAATCCGAAATTAAGCTTTCGGAAGTCTGAAAAGGACTTCCTACCATGAATCCCGATCCTACCTGATACCCGATTTCTTTTAAGTCAAACAGGCATTTTTTTCGGTTACAAAGACTCATGGAATGTGGGTGAAGTTTTGAATAATGCAGATTATCCGCTGTTTCGTGGCGCAGAAGATAACGGTTTGCACCGGCTTTGAAATACTTTTCATAGCTTTCTTTTGATTTTTCACCAACAGACAGAGTGATTGCACAATCGGGATAATTTCCGCGTATTGCGGAAACGATCGAGCAGAGCTTATCATCGTCAAAATATTCGTCCTCACCGCCTTGCAGAACGAAGGTGCGGAATCCGAGAGAATATCCCTCCTTGCAGCAATCAAGAATTTCTTCTTGCGTAAGACGGTATCGTTCGGCATTTTTGTTGCTTTTCCGTATTCCGCAGTAGAAGCAGTCGTTACGGCAGTAATTTGTAAATTCGATAAGACCTCTGATGTAGACCTTTGTTCCGTAATTTCTGCGCCTGACCTCGTCTGCCGCTTTAAATAAATCGTTATCATATATATCCGTTTCCAGAAGCTTCTTAAAATCGGAATTGGAAAGAGTACGATTTTTTTCAAGCTTCGAAACAAGATTTGATGTGTTTGCTGTTTCAGTCATTTATTTCACCTTTTTAAAAGCATTTCTTTGTCTGTTAACCTCATACATTAAAATACCTGCGGCAACGGCGGCATTGAGTGATTCCGCTTTCCCGCTGATCGGGATTTTAACATCGCAATCGGATATTTTTAAAATCTCATCGCAGATACCGTTTGCTTCGTTGCCGATAACCAATAAGACGGGTTTTGTAAAGTCTGCTGCGGTGTAGTCAATTGTCTTGTCGGACAGAACGCCGCACACAACAGAAAAACCAAGTGTTTTTAATTCGGAGAGAGTGCCTAGCGAACAGTTTTCATACGCTTGAATATGAAAGAAAGAACCCATGCTTGAACGTACCGTTTTCGGGGAATAGAGGTCGGCACAGTCGTTTGAAAGCAGTATGCCGCCAAAGCCTGCCGCATCTGCGGTCCGTATGATTGTCCCGAGATTCCCCGGATCTTGCAGTCTGTCGCAGTAAATATATGCTTTTGACAAATCCGGAAGAAATTCTTTTTCGCAATCCTTTTTAATTACCGCAATAATTCCCTGTGGAGCTTCTGTGTCAGACAGCGGAGCAAAGATTGAATCCAATACCGAATAAATTTCCGTCTGCCGGGGAATAGATGATTTTTGAGCGTTAAAAAACGATTCAGAAACGATCAGTGCTTCTGTCTGCGCACCGGAAGAAGCCGCGTCCAGTACGGACTTCATGCCCTCGACAGTGTACAAACCTGTTTTGGTTCTGTATTTTTTTTGTTTAAGCGATTTGAAAAATTTGTATTTTTCGTTTTGCGTGCTTGTAATTGTATGCATATTTTTCTCCGTTCATTTGCCGGCGGAATCAAAAGCTTATGCCCGCCGGCATTTAAATATATATCACTACGAATATTTTAGCATTTTTTTTGCAAAATGTCAATTGTTAATTTATTTGTTTGATTTACATAAATTAGTTTACGGAAAGATTACAGCAATATTACTATTCACCTTATCCACAGGTTTATCAACGATTTTAATGAGGACAAACACTGTATTTTCAGACAATCCACATACTTATCAACAGGGTGTGAATAAAATTGGTTTATTTTTCCACGCATAATCAGGTTGACATAACAGCATTTTTTTGTTTGTTATTGTTGAATTTTGTCAAAACGATTAAAAGTATATTATTTGAACGTAAATACCCTGCAATTACTCATATTCAATAAAGATTGGCGGAAAAATTGTATTTGGTTACTAAATTGTTAAGATTATCGGAGGTTTTTTTTCAAAATAATTGATTTTTAAATCACATTGTGATATAATCATATCAGAATTATACTGCAAAAATATTGTCGGGAGAAAAAGAAAATTATCTAAAAACACTAAAATTAAAGAGGAAATCTGTATGAATATCTTACACTTAAAATATGCACTTGAGATAGAAAAACATCATTCAATAAACAAGGCGGCTGAAACGCTTTATATGAGTCAGCCAAATCTCAGCCGTGCGCTCAAAGAGCTGGAGGAGGATCTCGGAATTTCAATATTCAAGAGAACCTCAAAGGGAATGACTACAACGGTTCAGGGCGAGGAATTTTTGAGCTACGCAAAGAAAATCCTTGCGCAGATTGATGAGGTTGAAAATATGTATAAGAACGGCGGATGCCAGAAACAGAAATTTTCGATTTCCGTGCCGAGATCAAGCTATATATCTTATGCCTTTTCTCAGTTTGCGAAAAAAGCGCCGAAAGAAAAGCCTATTGAGTTTTTCTATAAGGAAACCAACTCTAAGCGTGCGATTGACAATATTTTGCAGGAGGACTACAAGCTCGGCATAATCAGATACAAGACCTCTTATGATTCTTACTTTAAAACCATGCTCAGAGAAAAAGGGCTTGCATTTGAGGAGCTTGCGGAGTTTTCATATATGCTCGTAATGTCTGAGGAGCATCCGCTTGCGGATAAGGATAATATAAGACTTTCCGATCTGAAAGAATATACCGAAATATCTCATGCGGATCCGTATGTTCCGTCAATGCCGCTTGCAGAGCTCAAAAGGGAGGAACTGGGCGAGTATGTCGACAACAGAATATTCGTTTTTGAAAGAGCGAGCCAGTTTGATTTGCTCCAGAACGTACCCGACACATTTATGTGGATTACACCGATGTCTGAGGAAAAGCTCACCCAATTCGGTCTTATTGAAAAAAGCTCTGAGGACAACAACAAGATATACAGAGATGTTTTGATATACAGAAAAAATTACAAGCTTACAAAGCTTGATCTTGACTTTATAGAAGAAGTTAAAACCGCCATGAAAAAATTTGGGGTACCAAGCATATAATTTTTATACGGATAGCGGTAAAACCGATAATACAGCGAAAAATTTAATAATTAAAATTTGATATAAGCCGGTTATATAAGGTTATAAATTTTTTGATATTGCAATGGGTCAAAAAGTTTGTTAAAATATTAACAAATAAAGAAATACTGTTCTGTTATGCCGGGATATTCAATAGGAATATCGGAGGTGCGGCATATCACTCTATTGAGCGGATAGATAAAAACCGCTTAAATCTTTAAAAAGGAGTAGAATGATATTATGGAAAAAATCTATGAAACAATCGACAGTGTTGAATCCCTGGAAAAAGCCTTAAAAAGGCTGAGAAAGGCACAGAACGAATTTTCGCATTATACCCAGGAACAGGTAGACAAAATTTTTGCGGCAGCTGCCATCGCTGCAAACAAAGCCAGAATACCTCTTGCCAAAATGGCGGTTGAGGAAACGGGCATGGGAGTGGTTGAAGATAAAGTAATCAAAAATCACTATGCCGCAGAATATATTTATAACGCATACAGAAATACAAAAACTTGCGGTGTGATAGAGGAGGATAAGGCATACGGAATCAAAAAGATAGCAGAGCCTATCGGAGTGATTGCCGCCGTTATCCCAACCACAAACCCGACCTCCACCGCAATATTCAAAACGCTTATAGCGTTAAAGACACGAAACGCAATAATAATCAGTCCGCATCCGAGAGCAAAGAAAAGTACGGTTGAGGCTGCGAAAATTGTGCTCGAAGCCGCCGTTGCGGCAGGTGCGCCGGAGGGAATTATCGATTGGATAGACGTACCGAGCCTTGAGCTGACAAATACGGTAATGAGAGAAGCGGATATTATCCTCGCAACCGGAGGACCGGGTATGGTAAAGGCTGCATATTCGAGCGGAAAGCCTGCTTTGGGCGTAGGCGCCGGAAATACGCCGGCAATTATCGATTCGTCGTCGGATATACTCCTTGCCGTCAATTCGATTATACACTCAAAAACCTTTGACAACGGTATGATTTGCGCATCGGAGCAGTCGGTTATCGTTATGTCGGATATATATAAGAAAGTAAAGAAAGAATTTTCTGACAGAGGCTGCTATTTCCTTAAAGCCGATGAAATAGATAAGGTCAGAAAAACAATAATAATCAACGGTTCTCTCAATGCCAAAATAGTCGGTCAGAAACCGTATAAAATAGCGCAGCTTGCGGGAGTTGAGATTCCGGAAAGTACAAAGGTATTGATAGGCGAGGTGACAAGCGTTGATATATCTGAGGAATTTGCACATGAAAAGCTGTCGCCTGTACTTGCAATGTACAAGGCGGAAAGCTTTGACGAAGCGCTTGCAAAGGCGGAAAGACTGATAGCGGACGGCGGCTACGGACATACCTCGTCGGTATATCTGAACGTTCTGTCCGAGCAGGAAAAGCTGGATAAATTTGCAGAGCGCATGAAAACCTGCCGTATTCTTGTAAACACACCGTCATCACACGGCGGTATAGGCGATTTGTATAACTTTAAGCTTGCTCCGTCACTGACGCTGGGCTGCGGTACATGGGGCGGAAATTCCGTTTCCGAAAATGTCGGAGTGAAGCATCTTCTTAATATAAAAACGGTTGCCGAAAGGAGAGAGAATATGCTTTGGTTCAGAAGTCCGGAAAAGGTTTATATAAAGAAAGGCTGTCTGCCGGTTGCGCTTGACGAGCTGAAAAATGTTATGAGCAAGAAAAAAGCCTTTATAGTAACCGACAGCTTTTTGTATCATAACGGATATACCAAGCCGATAACCGATAAGCTTGACGAAATGGGAATAACTCACACGGTATTTTTTGATGTTGCTCCCGATCCGACCCTTGCGTGCGCAAAGGACGGCGCAAAGCTTATGAGTGCGTTTGAACCCGACTGCATAATCGCTCTCGGCGGCGGAAGCGCAATGGACGCGGCAAAAATCATGTGGGTGCTTTACGAACACCCCGATGCAGATTTTATGGATATGGCAATGCGCTTTTCAGATATAAGAAAAAGAGTATATACTTTCCCTAAAATGGGAGAAAAGGCATATTTTATAGCAATTCCGACCTCTGCCGGAACAGGCTCGGAGGTTACCCCGTTTGCGGTTATAACCGATGAAAAGACCGGAGTTAAATATCCTCTTGCGGATTATCAGCTTATGCCGAATATGGCGATTATAGATACCGATTTCCACATGAGCGCACCGAAAGGACTTACGGCGGCTTCAGGTATAGACGCGGTAACGCACGCACTTGAAGCTTATGCTTCTATGCTTGCGACCGATTATACCGACGGTTTGGCGCTAAAGGCTTTAAAGACTATATTCGATTATCTGCCTCGTGCATATAAGGACGGCCGGAATGATGTTGAGGCAAGAGAAAAAATGGCTAATGCCGCAACTATGGCAGGTATGGCTTTTGCAAATGCATTTTTGGGAGTGTGCCACTCAATGGCGCATAAGCTCGGAGCGTTTCATCATTTGCCGCACGGTATAGCAAATGCATTGATGATAGATGAGGTTATCCGCTTTAATTCGTCAGAAACTCCCGTGAAGATGGGTACGTTCCCTCAGTACGGATATCCGCACACCATAGCACGTTATGCAGAGATAGCAAGGTATCTGGGCTTCGGCGCAAAGACAGACGAACAAAGCGTTGAAAATCTGATATCCGAAATCGACAAGCTTAAAAAGACTGTTGAAATAAAGAATACGATTAAGGATTACGGCATTGATGAAAATGACTTTTTGTCAAGGCTTGACGATATGACGGAACAGGCATTTGATGATCAGTGTACGGGAGCAAACCCGAGATATCCGCTTATGAGCGAGATAAAACAGATGTATTTGAATGCTTATTACGGTAAGCATGACAGAGTGTAAGGAGGGATATGGCATGAAGCTTGATAAGATTGTAGCCGAAAGAACAAATAAAACAGTGTATCGTTCGGGTGACGCTGCGGTTAAGGTTTTTGATAAAAACTATTCAAAGGCTGACGTACTCAACGAAGCGCTGAACCAGGCGAGAACGGAGGAAACCGGTCTTAATATTCCGAAAATCAGAGAGGTAACGGTTATAGACGGCAACTGGGCAATTGTTTCGGATTTTATCGAGGGAAAGAATCTCGGAGCGCTTATGCAGGAAAATCCCGATAAGCTTGACGAATATCTTGAAATGTTTGTCGATTTGCAGCTTGAAATGCACAGCAAAAAAGCACCTCTTTTAAATAAGCTGAAGGATAAAATGGACAGAAAAATCACACAGGCTCAGCTTGACGCAACAACGAGGTATGATTTGCATACAAGACTTGCAAGTATGCCGAAGCATAACAAACTTTGCCACGGAGATTTTAATCCGAGCAATATAATAGTTACGGACAGCGGTGAATTGTTCATACTTGACTGGTCGCACGCAACTCAGGGAAATGCCTCGGCGGACGCAGCAAGAACCTATCTTTTGTTCCGTCTTGAGGATGACGAAGAAAAGGCAAGAAAATATCTTGAGCTTTTCTGCAAAAAGAGCGATACCGCAAGACAGTATGTTGAAAAATGGCTGCCTATCGTTGCGGCGTCACAGTCGGTTAAGGGCAAGCCCGAGGAAAGAGAGTTCCTTTTGTCATGGGTTGACGTTGTGGATTATGAATAAAAGCTCTTGAAAAAAGAGTATAACGGAAGAAAAAATAATAAATGGATTTAACGGCTTTCAGCTGCAAAAAAACACTGTTTTTGCGGCTGAAAGTTCTGTGCTTACTACATGAAAAATGCACCGGAGGTATTTTTTCAATATTTACGGTGTTTTAAATAAATAGCGGGTAATTGAAAAGCGTTGATTTTCCGGTTGCCTGTAAGATAAGAAAGGGTAGATGAATTATGAAGGTTACGGTATGTATTGGAAGCTCATGTCATTTGAAAGGTTCAAGACAGGTTGTTGAAGCACTGCAAAAGCTAATTGCCGATAATAAGCTTGAAGATAAGGTTGAGCTTGCGGGAACATTCTGTATGGGAAAATGCCGTGAAGGAGTCTGTACAATGGTTGACGATGTATTTTTCTCTGTCAGTCCCGAAACGGTTGAGGAATTTTTTAATACCGAAATTCTTGCAAAGGCTTAATTAAAGCCCGATGTTACGGTACGAAGGAGGGAAATGCTGTGGCTGATTGTCTTAAACTGAAAAAGTCTAATTGTAAAAACTGCTATAAGTGTATACGTCACTGCCCGGTTAAATCTATACGTTTTTCCGGAAATCAGGCGCATATTGTCGGTGACGAGTGTATTTTGTGCGGACATTGCGTTGTGGTCTGTCCGCAGAACGCAAAAGAGGTTGTTGACGAAACCGAAAAGGTAAAGGTGTTTATACAAAGCGGAGTGCCTGTGATTGCAAGTATTGCTCCGTCCTTTGCGGCGAATTATTCCGGCGTGGGAATTAACGGAATGAGAGAAGCTTTGAAAAAGATTGGTTTTGCTGACGCCGAGGAAACGAGCATAGGAGCTACCGTTGTTAAAAACGAATATAACAGGATGCTTCGCAATAACGAAAAGGACGTTTTAATATCCTCATGCTGTCATTCGGCAAATCTTTTGATTCAAAAATATTTCCCGGCATTACTGCCTTATCTTGCAGACGTGTATTCGCCCATGCAGGCACATTCAATTGATATCAAGGAACGCAATCCAGGTGCAAAAACCGTATTTATCGGCCCGTGCGTTGCAAAAAAAGACGAAGCGGAGCATTATAAAAATATAGTTGACGCAGTATTGACCTTTGATGAGCTTTCGGATTGGCTGGAGAGCGAAAGCGTTGTACCGGAGCGTGATTTGGACGATAACGAAGCGAGCAAAGCAAGACTTTTCCCGACCTCGGGCGGAATAATCAGAACGATGGGAAAGACGGTTGATGGGTACACCTATCTGGTTGTTGACGGTGCACAGAACTGTATTGCGGCACTAAAGGATATTGAAAACGGAAATATCCATAAATGCTTTATAGAAATGTCAATATGCGAGGGCAGCTGTATCGGCGGGCCGATGATGGATAAAAACATAAATATGCCGATACGAAGATACAAGGCAATCAACGATTATGCCGGAAATGCGGATTTTGAAGTTGAGCAGCCGTCGCCCGATAAACTTACAAAGCTGTTTGAACCGATAGAAGCGATACACGATAAGCCGTCCGAAATGCAGATAAGAGAGGTTTTGCGTAAAATGGGCAAGACAAAGCCGGAGGACGAGCTTAACTGCGGTTCGTGCGGATATGATACCTGCCGTGCAAAAGCGGTGGCAGTATTCAGAGGAAAAGCGGAAATTTCCATGTGCCTGCCGTATCTGAAGGAAAGAGCGGAGAGCTTTTCGGATAACATTGTAAATAACACGCCAAACGGTATAATTGTGCTGAACGAGGAAATGGAGGTTCAGCAGATAAACCGTGCGGCAAGAAATATAATGAATATCAGAAGCAACTCTGACGTTATGGGTCAGCCTGTGGTGAGAATACTTGACCCGACAGATTTTATGACGGTTAAGCAAACCGGAAGAAATATTACAGACAAAAAGGTTTATCTTGCGGAGTATCACAAGTATGTAGAAATGACGGTGATCTACGATTCCGATTATAATGTTATTATAGGAATGATGAAGGATATATCCGATGAAGAGGACGAAAGACGAAAAAAAGAGGAAATCAGCGCAAAAACGGTAGAGATAGCGGACAAGGTTGTTGACAAGCAGATGAGAATTGTACAGGATATTGCGTCACTTTTGGGAGAAACGGCAGCCGAAACAAAGATTGCTTTAACAAAGCTGAAGGAGACGATAACCGATGAATGATCTGTGTGCCGACATAGGCTGCAAAAGCATAAACCATTACGGTGAGGAGCTTTGCGGCGATCATGTTGAGATAGTAAATCCGAATGACAATTCCATGATAATAGTTCTTGCGGACGGTTTGGGGAGCGGAGTCAAGGCGAGCATTTTGTCAACGCTTACCTCAAAGATAATTTCAACCATGCTTGCCGCCGGACTGCCTCTTGAGGAATGTGTGTCAACAATAGCGCAGACCCTGCCTATCTGCTCGGTGAGGGGCGTGGCATATTCCACATTTACAGTTATAAATATAATCAACAATGATACCGCACAGATAATTCAGTATGATAATCCGCAGGCAATATTCCTGCGTGACGGCTCCGATTTCGATTATCCGAAAACCGAAATGACCATAGACGGAAAGAAAATTTATAAATCGGATATAAAGCTCAAAGAAAACGATCTGATTGTGGCTATGAGCGACGGCTGTCCTCATGCCGGAATAGGCATATCGTACAATTTCGGGTGGAAAAGAGAGGATATTACAGATTACGTTGAAACGGTTTTCTGCGGCGGCTACAATGCAAAAACAATTGCAACAATGCTGATAGACGAGTGCTACACTCTCTACGGCGGAGAACCCGGAGATGACGCTACCGCTTGCGTTATAAGGATAAGAAAGCGGAATCCGATGAATCTTCTTTTCGGCCCCCCTGCCGACCGTGACGATAATGACAGAATGATGTCGCTGTTTTTCTCGAAAGAGGGCAAACACATCATATGCGGCGGTACAACCTCAACGATTGCTGCGAAATATCTTGGCAAGGAAATAAAACCGTCGCTGAATTTTGAGTCGGATCTGCCGCCCACGGCGGAAATTGAGGGCGTTGATCTGGTTACGGAGGGAGTTATAACCGTCAACCGTGTGGTCGAATATGCAAAGGATTTTATAAGCGATAACGAGAATTACGAAAAATGGGAAATGGGTCATGACGGTGCTGCGCAAATATCCAGAATGTTGTTTGAGGACGCAACCGATATTAATTTCTTTGTCGGTAAAGCGGTGAACCCTGCGCATCAGAATCCCGATTTGCCTATTAATTTTAATATAAAAATGAATCTGGTAAAAGAGCTTTCCGAGTGTCTGAAAAAGATGGGGAAGCGGATAAAGGTTTCATACTTTTAATCAATTTAAAATGATATAATTCAATATGAGGACGGTGAAATAATGAGAAAATTTGATACTAAGGTACAGCACCTGAAGTATAAAATACTCAGAGAGGTTGCACGCTGTGCGTGGAATGATACTCTGTTTGAAAAAATATCCGACATACCCGAGATGATTGCTCCGGGCAAGGAAGCGACAATGCGCTGCTGTGTTTATAAGGACAGAGCGATAATTTCAAAGTATGTTAAAATGGCAATGGGCGGAAGTCATGAAAATGAAAACGTGGTTGAAGTGATAGATATTGCCTGTGACGAATGTCCCGTGGGCGGATATGAGGTCACAAATGCCTGCCGCGGCTGTCTTGCTCATAGATGTGAGGACGTTTGCAAAAAGGGTGCGATAACTTTTGATGAGCATCAGAAAGCACATATCGACAAGACAAAATGTATAGAGTGCGGAGCTTGTTCGAGAGTCTGCCCGTATACAGCAATAGCGAATCTAAAAAGACCTTGCCAGAATGCCTGCAAGGTAAAAGCGATTGCCATGAATGATGATAAAACCGCACGAATAAACAATGACAAGTGTATATCCTGCGGTGCCTGCGTTTATCAGTGTCCGTTCGGTGCGATTATGGATAAATCCTTTATTATCAACGCTATAGACACGATAAAAAAGAGCGCAAATAATTCAGAGTATAAGGTGTATGCCGTGGCGGCTCCGTCTATTGCCTCACAGTTTTCCTATGCTAAGCTCGGACAGGTTATCTCCGGCGTAAAAGCACTTGGCTTCTATACGGTAATCGAAGCTGCGCTCGGTGCGGATATGGTTGCCGCCGCTGAAGCAAGAGAGCTTGCAGAAAAAGGATTTTTGACAAGCTCATGCTGCCCGGCATTCGTTGATTATATAAAAAAGCAATTCCCTGCAATGCTCGATAAGGTTTCTCATAACCTTTCGCCTATGGCAACGATAGCGAAGTATATTAAAGAAACTGATAAAACCGCAAGGGTTGTATTTATAGGACCGTGTATTGCAAAAAAATCCGAGTTCCAAAAGGAGGAAGTCAGAAAATATGTCGACTGTGTTATAACCTTTGAGGAATTACAGGCGCTGTTCGACAGCCGTGACCTCGACATTACTCAAATGGAGGAGGATATTCTCGATAACGCTTCATATTTCGGAAGAATATTTGCAAGAAGCGGCGGACTTTCTGACGCGATGGCACAGGGACTGAAAGAACAGGGGCTTGACAAGAATTTTGAGCTTAAAGCCGTTCCGTGCGACGGAATTGAGGCGTGCAAAATTGCTCTGTTGAAGGCGTCAAAGAATATGCTTGACGGAAACTTTATAGAGGGTATGGCTTGCGTCGGCGGCTGTATCGGCGGTGCAGGCTGTCTTACTCACGGCGACAGAAATAAAGCAAGAGTTGACGCATACGGACGTGAAGCGTATGAAAAGACAATTTCCGATGCAATAAGCGTTGTCAAGTAATATTTGCCGGATTGCGGCGGAATTACGAACATTAACAGTTATATCAATATCCGAAATTTAATGCGCTTATGCCTTGCGGTGTGAGCGCATTATACATTTTACCTTAAATTCACAAGTTAAATTAACAATTAAACGATTGAATTTGACATCATTTTTGATTATTTTGAAAAATAAAAAGGTTTATTGGAGTATATTGGAAATTTGCTATTGATTTATCGGTAAAAGCGTAGTATAATATATAATGAAAGATAATACACTTATTATCTGCTTGTCATTTTGTTTAAGCTTTATAATTGTAAAGCGATAGCTTTGCAATTGCATATACAGAAACGAATTGGAGGAAACACGGTGTCAAAGGGATACAGTATAAGAATAAATATTGGAGGAAAAAGCTTTAGAATCATATCTGATGAAAAGCCCGAATACTTGTCGGACGTGGCTGAAAGAGTCGACAAAAGCGTAACCTCGCTTTTATATTCAAATCCTACGCTTACATATGAAAAAGCCGCTGTGCTTGCAGCGCTGAAATTCTGCGATGACGCAAAAAAATCAGAGCTTTCAAAAATAAGCGAAAGCGAAAAATCACTATTGATTTCCGATGAGGACAGCTTGCGCAAACAGGTTATTGATTATTCAAAAGAGCTTGAAGAAGCCACAAAAGAAAACAAGCTTTTGCATAAGAGTATGTCAGAGCTTAAAAAAGAGTATAAGCAAAAGCTTGAAAAGCTTGACGCAAGGCTGCATGAATATGAAAACAAGCTGAAAGACTATGAGAATAAGCTCGAAGAATTGGACGTTAAACCGTAATCCGATATGACGGGAGCTTGGATTATACTTTAAAAATAAATCAGCTGACGAAAGGATTGGGTTAAAAATGGAGCTTCTTGCCCCGGCAGGCTCGGAGTATGCGCTCCGTGCGGCAATACAGAGCGGAGCTGATGCGGTATATCTGGGAGGAACAAGATTTTCCGCACGCTCCTCCTGCAAGAATTTTAATAATGACAGCTTAAAAACCGCCATTGATTACTGCCATTTAAGAGGCAAGGCAGTTCATGTTGCGGCTAACACGCTTGTAAAGGAATCGGAATGTGCGGACTTTATCGATTATATAGGCTTTTTGAATGATATAGGTGCGGATGCTGTAATTATTCAGGATATAGGAATGGCGGCAGAATGTATTAAAAGATTCCCGGATTTGCCGTTCCATGCAAGCACGCAGATGACCTGCGCTTCTCTTGAAAGTGCAAAATATCTTGAATCGCTCGGGTTTTCAAGAGCTGTGCTGGCAAGGGAGTTGGATATTGAAGCTATAGATAAAATCTCGCACGGTATATCTATGGAAACCGAGGTATTTGTTCACGGTGCGATATGTATGAGCTATTCTGGACAATGCCTTATGAGTTCGATGATCGGTTCAAGAAGCGGAAACAGAGGAAGCTGCGCACAACCGTGCCGATTACCGTATAATTTTGTAAATAACGGTAAAGCTATAGGAAAAGGTTACCTGTTAAGTCCTAAGGATATGTGCCTTATAAACCATCTTGCCGAATTGGAAAAAGCCGGCGTTACCTCTCTTAAAATAGAGGGACGGCTGAAAAGGGCAGAGTATGTATCGGCTGTTTGCGGAGTGTACAGAAAATGTCTTGACGGGCGCAGAACGGCAGCGAAAGAAGAATACAGCGAGCTGCTTAATGCATTTAACAGAAGCGGATTTACGGACGGATACCTTACAAAAAAGACAGGTAAGGGCATGATGTCCTATGAAAATCCGTCAAATGCTGCCGAAAACATATACACCGATGAAGCAAAGGAAAGATGTGCGGAGAATGTGCAAAATGTCAAAGTTCCGCTCCGCATGGAACTAAGCGTTGACATAGGAGCACCGGCACGTCTGACTGTTTCGGACGATTCGGGAAATAAAGCAACTGTGTACGGAGAAAGAAAGGCAGAATATGCGCTGAATGTGCCGCTGTCGGCAGAAAGGGCGGAGCTGCAGCTGAAAAAGCTCGGCGGTCTGCCGTTTGTCTGTACGGAGTGTCATTGCGATATAGACAGAAATGCAGTTATTCCGATAAGCGAGATAAACCTTTTAAGACGTAAAGCGGTTGAGGAAATAACAAAAAAAAGATGTACCGCAAAAAAGCGCAGAAAGCTTGATGTGCATACAGAGTTTGAAGAAATTGTACCGAAAAAGCCGATTCTTACCGCTTCATGTGCAAATTATTCTCAGGTTAAGGCTTGTATAGAATCGGGAATTGAAAGAATTTATTTCCCGGGGAATACAGATGTAAAGGGTATAGACTTGCCGGATAATACAGAGCTTATCCGAATAATGCCGCCGATTGACAGAGAAAACAAAAATCCTGTAATAAATTATGACGGTGCAAGACTGGTATCATCGTACGGACAGATAAGCTGCTGCAAAAGCGATTGCTATGCCGGATTCAGGCTTAACATAGCAAATTCATATTCGCTGAAGCTGTTTTCAAAGTGTAAAGTATGCGAGCTTTCACAGGAACTAACCGTAAAGGAAACGGCAGATATAAAAAAGCAGTGCGATACCGAAATAACGGTATACGGCAGACTTCCGCTTATGACATTTGAGAACTGCCCGTCAAAGGCTTTGGGAGTATGTGCGCCGAATGGTAAATATCTTACCGACAGACACAAGGAAGTATTTCCTCTGTTGTGCAGCGAGGGGTGTTTTTCCGTTTTGTACAATTCAAAGCCGATATATATGGCGGACAAGCTCGATTCTCTCAAAGATACCGGAGTGAGTTTTTACAAGCTTGAATTTACTATAGAATCGGCTGAAGAATGTAAAAGTGTGATACTTGACTATCAAAATGCGTTAAACGGCGGTAAAGCTGCAGGGATGAAAGAAAATACCTTTACAAGGGGACATTATTTTAAAAAGGTGTAATTATTTACGGATAGACGGTGGTAATTATGGAAAAAATAGTATTGGCTTCGGCTTCGCCGAGACGGCGGGAACTGTTGGAGCAGATTGGGATAAAATTCGATATAGTCGTTTCAAACGAGCCGGAGGACGAGATTGACAAATCGCTTTCGCCGGAGAATTATACCTCCGAGCTTGCGCTTATGAAAGCGTGCAATGTTGCCAAAAAGCTTACCGGAACAAAAAGAAAGGATTCGCTCATTATTGCTGCCGATACGGTGGTTTACAGCGATGGAAAAATTCTTGGGAAGCCAAAGGACAGCGACGACGCTTTCAGAATTTTAAAAAGTCTGTCCGGAAAAGCTCATGAGGTTTATACGGGAATATGCGTAATGCGTCTTACCGACGGATACGCAACCTCAAAAAGCATTAAAACGACGGTTAAATTCAAGGAATTGACCGATAAAACGATTAAAGCTTATATTAAAACAGGAGAACCTGCGGATAAGGCAGGGGCATACGGAATACAGGGCAGAGGCGCTGTGCTTGTTGAAGAAATATGCGGCGATTATTTTAACGTGGTGGGTTTGCCGCTGTCGGCACTGTATGATGTGCTGATTTCTGAGTTTGGGGATTACATATCGGAATAAAAGGAGATGTTAAGTCCGCTGTATTTCCGATGTATCAAAGCCGCTTGCGGCGGAATGGAGATAAGTATGTTGAATAATTTATTTAATTTCGGATTGACCAAGAATATCGGTATAGATCTCGGAACGGCAAATACTCTTGTCAACATGAACGGCAGGGGAATTGTTGTAAGAGAGCCGTCTGTTGTCGCAATCGATAAAAGCGACAGGAAAGTGCTTGCTGTGGGAAACCAGGCTGACGAAATGCTCGGAAGAACACCGGAGAATATAACCGCAATCAGACCGGTAAAGGACGGCGTTATTGCCGACTTTGAAATAACAGGAGCCATGATACGAAGTCTGATAAAAAAAGCCGTGGGTTCAAAGGTCAGTATAGTTAAGCCAAGAGTTATTGTCTGTGTACCGGCAGGCGTGACGGAGGTTGAAAGACGTGCGGTTGAGGAAGCGGTAATGCTGTCGGGCGCAAAGGCGGTGCGCCTTATTGAAGAACCGATGGCGGCGGCGATCGGAGCAGGCTTGCCGGTAGATAAGCCGGTAGGCAGTATGGTTGTCGATATAGGCGGCGGCACAACTGAGGTTGCCATTATTTCGCTGTGCGGAATTGTCGTTTCAAAGTCGGTAAGAATAGCCGGTGACGCACTCGATTCGGCAATCGTCACCTATCTTAAAAATGAGTTCGGATTGTCGGTCGGGGAAAAAACGGCAGAGGAAATTAAGCTAACCTTAGGCTCTGCAATGCAGTATGATGATGAAAGCTATATGGATATTACCGGCAGAGATCTGGCGCAGGGACTTCCGAAGAATATAAGAATAACATCTGCGCAGGTGAGAGAAGCAATGTACAGCGGTATTGCAGCAATTGTAAACGCTATCAGAGAAACGCTCGAGGAAACACCTCCCGAGCTTGCTGCCGATATAATGGCAAGCGGAATTAATCTTACCGGCGGCGGCGCACTTATAAGAAATCTTGACAAGCTGATAGCACAGCTTACAGGAATTGAGGTAAGGGTGTGTGAAAATCCGCTTGACTGTGTTGCAATAGGTACGGGAATGGCACTGGAAAATGAAAAGGTATTGAAGCGGTCGATGCTGAAAAGCTACAGATAAATCGACTGTTAGGATTAGGGTGTGAATTAATTGTCTGTTTTTAAGAAAAAGGGTTTTGGTGTATTTATAATTATAATATTAATTGCTTTAATTACGGCATATTTGTCGCATATGGGAAACAATCCCGTGTCGAGAACAGTGAATGCCGTGCTTACACCTGTTGAAACGCAGATAGCGAAATTGTTTAATCCCATTAAGGAATATTTTGTTTCCATAAAGGAGGCAAAGGAGATTAAAAAGCAAAACAGTGAGCTGAAAGCCGAAAATATCGAGCTTCAGAGCAAGGTTAAAAGCATAGAGGAATATAAGCGCGAAAATGACAGGCTGCAAAAGCTTTTATCAATTTCCGAGGAAATGACCGAAAGTGAAACGGTTGCGGCAAAGGTGATTGCATACGAGCCGGATAACTGGTTTACTTATATAACGATAAACAGAGGCACCGCAAGCGGAATTGAAATATCTGACGCAGTTATAACCGCAGACGGGCTTTTGGGTCAGGTAGCAGACGCAGGGAAAAACTGGGCAAAGGTATCAACCATTATAAACAGCGAAAGCTCGTCGGGAGTAAGAATAGTAAGAAACGGTGAAATCGGAATTGTTGAGGGTGATTCGTCGCTTTCAAAGGTGCAGAAATGCAAGCTTGGTTATCTGGTTGCCAATGCTTCGGTAATGCCGGGAGATATACTGGAAACAAGCGGTCTGGGTGGAATATATCCTCCGGGACTAAAGGTTGGCAAAATTGCGGAGGTAGCAAAGGATAATATCGGCAGACTCGACTATGCGGTTGTAGAACCGTTTGTCAACTTTGACGAGCTTTATGAGGTTCTCGTAATAACCGACTGGACGCTGGATTCTGATACATACGATCCGTCGGCAGACAGCTCCGCCGGTGACTATATTCCTGCGGAAACACCGACCCCATCTGAGGATCCTTTACCTACGCCTACACCTGAAGAAAATGTAGGATAAATCAAAAGAAAGGCGGCGGCTTTAATGAAGAAAAATATATGTACGGCAGCAATTATTTTTATTGCCGCTGTTTTGCAGTCTATGCTTTGCCCGTACATAAAAATAGGTTCGGTTATGCCGGGCTTGCTCTGTGTTTTTGCGCTCTACAGCGCACTTCACGAAAAAAATCCGGTCAGAAATATGATAACCGCTGCAGCGGCAGGTGCGGTTATGGACTGTCTGACCGGAAGAATATTCGGACTTTACACGGCAGTATACCTTGTAATTTCGGTTCTTGCCTGTCTGATTAAGGATACCTTGTTTAAGGACGGAATATTGATAAATATTCCGGTTGTTTTTGTGTTAAGCATACTGGGTAGCTCGTTGTTTTATATTATGAACATAAGCGTTTTGAAAAGTACTTCGTTCGGATATTCACTGATTTTTGTGATACTTCCCGAGGCGGTTTATAATACTGCGGTTTATACCGCAGCCGCATTTTTTGCCGCAAGACGGAGCAGGAAGAAAGCGGGGATAATGAGATGACGGCATACAGAGGAAGAATGGTTTTTATAATAACGGTCATAGCTGTTGCGGCTTCAGTGCTGATTGCCCGGCTTTTTGATTTACAGGTAATCAACGGAGAGGAATATACAAAGCAATCGTTAAAAAGAGTTACCGCAACGGTCACGGAGAAAGCACCGCGCGGTGAAATTATGGACCGAAACGGCAAGGTACTTGTGTCGAACAGAGAGGGATATTCTGTACTTCTGCAAAAAACAATATCTACCAATGCGGAGCTTAACAAAAAGCTTTTGGGTATACTGAATGTTCTTGCAAAGTACGGCTATGATTATAATGACTCTTTTCCGATTTCGTATGCGCCGTATGAGTTTGGTTTTACAGACGATAACGGCGACGGCAGTACAGAGGACGAAAAAGAAAAATGGTTTTCGGAAAGAAAAAAAATTTCATCGGATATGACTCCCGATAGTATAATGGCATATTACTGCAAGAATGTTTTTAATATATCGGACGAATATACAGACGATGAAAAGCGCCGTCTGGTCGGGATTTTGTATGATTTAAACATGAACGGATTTTCAATATCTCAGCCGTTTAAAATAGCGGAGGACGTTGAACTGAATGTGATAACGGAGTTAAAGGAACGTCAGAATGAATTCCCCGGAGTGCTTGTAACACAGGAATATTACAGAAGCTATAACGAAAAGGACATAGCGGCTCATATTTTGGGCGGAATAGGCAAGATGTCGCCGGAAGAATATGAGGTTTATTCTCAAAAAGGCTACGGTTACAACGATTTGATAGGAAAAAGGGGAGTAGAGCAGATATTTGAAGATTTTCTGAGGGGTACCGACGGCAAAAAAATGGTCGGTATAGATGAAAATTCCACGGATACCGCAGCAACAGCCGCCGACGGTGAGAATACAAGCAGCAGCGGCGAAACCAAAGCAGTACCGGGAAATTATATAATGCTGACGATTGATTCCGAGCTTCAGAGAACTGCGGAGCAGTCGCTTGCGTATTGGATAAATGAAATATCCAAAAACGGAGGTGAGCCGTCGAGGAGAAAGGGCGGCGACGCTAATGCCGGGGCGGCGGTTGTTATCGATATAAAGAACGGTGAGGTGCTGACCTTTGCTTCCGCACCGACCTTTGATCCGTCAACCTTTAACGAGGATTTTGCGAACCTTTCTCAAAATTCTGATAAGCCGATGTGGAACAGAGCGTTAAAGGGGACATATACGCCGGGTTCGACCTTTAAACCGCTTATTGCGCTTGCGGCACTGGAGGACGGTGTGGTAGGTATTAATGAAATAATCGAGTGTGAGGGCGTATATAAATTTTATGAGGACTATCAGCCTAAGTGTTGGATCTGGGCGGATAATCACAAAACTCACGGAAAAATAAACATAACTCAGGCTATTGAACATTCGTGTAACTATTTCTTTTATGAAATGGGCCGCAGACTGGGAATAGATAATATTTCATTGTACGCACATAAATTCGGACTCGGAGAAAAAACCGGTATTGAGTTTAACGATGAAGCGGAGGGTAACGTATCGAGCAGGGAATACAAAAAGAAGATTGCAAAAACAAAGCACGATGAAACCTGGTATGCCGGTGATACGATTCAGACAGCTATAGGACAGTCGTATTCGTATTTTACGCCGATTCAGCTTGCAAATTATATCGCGGGAGTCGCAAACGGCGGAACAAGATATAGAACTCATATTTTAAAGAGCGTGCGTTCATCGGTGGACGGAAAAACCGTTTACGAGCCTCAGGTGCAGGTTTTGGGACAGGTTGATATTAAACCGGAAAACCTTGCAGCGGTTAAAAACGGTATGCTCGGAGTTGTGGACGAAGGCTCGGTAAGTGCCATATTTGAAAACTACAAGGTGTCGATCGGAGGTAAAACCGGTACTGCACAGGTAGGTAAAAACGTTTCCGAACACGCACTTTTCGTTGCGTTTGCTCCGTTTGACAATCCAGAAATTGCGGTTGCCGTTGTCATCGAGCATGGTGCTAAGGGTTCAAACGCCGCTTATGTTGCGCGTGATATTTTCGATAAATACTTTGAAAAAAGCACCGATTTGAAAAATAATTCTGTAATCGGAGAATTATTACCATAAAATTCACAAAAAACTATTTACAAATGTGATTTTTTTTGGTATAATAAGTTATATCGCAGAATTAGGAGGGCTTTGGAATGAATATAGCGTTTATTGCGCATGATATGAAAAAGGAATTAATGGTGCAATTTTGCATCGCTTATAAAGGAATACTTGAAAAGCACAGCTTGTTTGCAACCGATACTACCGGTAAGATGATAATAGAAAATACCGGTATGAGCGTATATCGTTTTCTTCCCGGACATCAGGGCGGAGATCAGCAAATCGGAGCGAGGGTTGCGTACAACGAAATAGATCTTGTGTTCTTTTTCAGAGATCCCAATACGAAAGAAGCTCATGAACCGGATATAATGAATTTGTTAAGGCTGTGTGATATGCACAATATTCCGATTGCTACGAACATAGCCACCGCCGAGGTACTTATCCATGGCTTGGAACGCGGCGACCTTGAATGGCGTGAT
Organism: uncultured Clostridia bacterium; assembly: GCA_934462715.1. Classification (GTDB taxonomy): domain Bacteria; phylum Bacillota; class Clostridia; order UBA1381; family UBA1381; genus RGIG1988. Next base: position 131,209 of record CAKSIJ010000001.1, on the reverse strand, counting down.
ATTTTAAATCCAAAGAACTGATACGGAGGTTAGGCATGAGAGAGTTGAACTCATGCAGTTTTCAGAGAAAGAAATGAAGCGATTATTAAGCATACAGGATATATCATGCTTCGGACGCTGCTCACAGACGGCGGCACTTCCGATAATTTCCGCTTTGGGGATAGAAACTGTCATTTTGCCGACAGCCGTATTGTCTACGCATACCGGCGGAAAATTCAGCGGATTTACTTTTCATTCGCTCGGCGATGAGATGGATAAAATAATATGTCATTGGAGAAAAATCGGACTGAAATTTGACGCAATTTATGCCGGTTACATAGGGACTGTTGAGCAGGTGCGCAAGGTTTGCGCTCTGATAGATGAATTTGCCGATAATGACACTATTGTCTATATCGACCCGGCAATGGCGGATAACGGAGAGCTGTATTCCGGGCTTGACTCGGATTATGTCATGTCGGTAAGAGAGCTGTGTTCGCAGGCAGATATAATTTCACCGAATATGAGCGAGGCCATGCTGTTGGCTGACGGTAAATGCTCGTGCGATTTTTCAAAGGAAAATGCCGAAAGATTAATACCCAAACTTTGCGGTATTGCTGATAAGCTGATTGTCACGGGAATACATTCGGGTGACAACATACTTACGCTCGGAGTCGGAAAGAATACAAAAACGGTTAAATCAAGCAAGATAATCGAAGGAATGTTCTACGGTACGGGCGATGTTTTTGCAAGCTCGTTTATAGGTTCGTACCTGGACGGGCTGTCTTTTGAGGAAGCTATTGCATTTGCCGAGGATTTTGTGCAGGAGTGTATCATGAACACTTTGAGCGAACGTGAAAAATACTGGTACGGAATAAATTACGAAAAATGTCTCGGAACGCTTACGGATTTTTACAAAAAAGCAATAAGAAATGATATACCTTTGGGTTCTGAATCATTAAATAAGCATTTTTAGATTTTTGTATGTTATAAAAATAGTCCCTTTGGAATTTGCGTGCGTTAAATCCGAGGGGATTTTCTTTTTATGACAGCAGAGTTGAGTTCAAATTAACGTGAAGGCTTTAAAAACGCTCCTATAATTACACAAATACATATAATTAATGTTAAATATTTTATCAAATAGATAGAAAATCCAAAAAAGTACTTGATTATTTGCCGCAAATGTGGGAAAATATAATGTATTGTAAAATATGCGCATCCGGCGCAGAATTATGAGGTAAAAATATGCATCATACGAACACCGAGATAGGTTATGTTGAACCGGGTTCACTTGCTGAGGAAGCAGGCTTGGAGCCGGGGGACAGAATTATTTCGATAAACGGTCACGATTTTCGTGATATTCTTGAATACAGATACCTCATTTCGGAATATGAGATTGAAATTGAGGCTGAAAAGAAAAACGGTGACATCGAGGATATAATTATCGAAAATGATTATGAGGATTTGGGAATCGAGTTTGCAAACGCATTGATTGATACAGCGCAGAGCTGCCGTAATAAGTGCATATTCTGCTTTATAGATCAGCTTCCCAAAGGCATGAGGGAAACTGTGTATTTTAAAGATGACGATACGCGTCTTTCGTTTTTGCAGGGAAACTATGTAACTCTCACCAATCTGAAAGACGATGACATCAGCCGTCTGATTTCAATGCACGTTTCGCCGATAAACATTTCCGTTCACACCACTAATCCGGATTTAAGAGTTAAAATGCTGAAAAACAAAAATGCCGGAAAGATATATGAAATAATGAAGCGGTTTTATGAAAACAATATGTATATGAATTGTCAGATTGTTTTGTGCCCCGATTATAATGACGGAAAAGAGCTGCTGAGAACTATAGACGATTTGGAAAAGCTTTGCCCGTATGTTCAGAGCGTTTCGATAGTACCTGTTGGGCTGACGGCATACCGTGAGGGTCTATGTAAATTAAAGCCGTACGATGCTAAAAGCTCAAAGGAAGTAATTGATACGGTGGAGCCGATACAGCAACGGCTTTTGGAAAATTACGGTACACGGCTTGTATATCTTTCCGATGAATTTTACATTAATGCCGACAGAGAGATTCCACCGGCAGAATCATACGAGGGATTTCCGCAGCTTGAAAACGGAGTCGGACTCGCAGCTTCACTCAAAGAAGAATTTGATTACGGAATCGAACTGCTGAAAAATTATAAAGGCGAAAGAAATGTTTCTGTTGTGACGGGGGAACTGGTTAACGGTTTTATATCGGAGCTTTGCCGCAGACTGGAAAAAAAATGTCCCGGACTCAGAATTAATTGTTATGCCGTAAAAAACAATTTTTTCGGCGGAGGGGTAAATGTCTCCGGCTTACTTGTCGGAAAAGACATATATGAGCAGTTATCGGGTAAAAAGCTTGGGGACGAACTTTTTATATCAAGCTCGGCACTCAGAGCCGGAGAGGATATATTTCTTGACGATATGACGCTCGAACAGCTTGAAGATAAGCTTGGAGTTACGATAACACCGATAGATAATGACGGCTATCAGTTTATAGAAAAGATTACAGCTTCGGAAATCGAATTTGATATTAAAGATATATAACGGCTTTGAACAGCTGTGTAACATATGATACAGTATGTTAAAGGAAACAAACGAAAGGAAACAAAAGAATGAAACCAACAGTTGCTATTGTGGGCAGACCTAATGTGGGAAAGTCAACATTGTTTAATAAAATAACAGGTCAAAGAATAAGTATAGTAGAGGATACCCCCGGCGTCACAAGGGACAGAATCTATGCTGACGCAGTGTGGCTCGATAAGCATTTTACGCTTATCGATACAGGCGGAATTGAGCCTGCAAGCAAGGACGAGATACTTTCTCAGATGCGCAGACAGGCACAGCTTGCCATAGAAATGGCTGATGTTGTTATTTTCCTGGTTAACGTGCGTGACGGACTTACCGCAAACGATTCTGACGTATGCTCTATGCTGCAAAAGGCGAGAAAAAAGATTGTTCTGGCGGTTAACAAGGTAGATAATCTGGGAGATCCTCCGTTTGAATTTTACGAGTTCTATAATTTGGGACTTGGCGATCCTGTTGCAATAAGCTCCACGCACGGTCTGGGGGTCGGCGATCTTTTGGATGAGGTGTGTGCACAATTTCCGGAGGGTGCTGACACGAGCGAGGACGAGGACGAAATTAAGGTTGCGGTAATCGGCAGACCCAATGCCGGAAAATCATCGCTGATAAACAAGATTCTCGGTGAAAATAGACTGATTGTTTCAAATATTGCAGGAACAACACGCGACGCTATAGATTCAAGATTTGAGCATAACGGCGACAAATATCTTATAATAGACACAGCCGGAATGAGGAAAAGGGGAAAAATAGACGAGAATGTGGAGCGTTACAGCGTTATACGTTCACTTGCGGCTGTTGACCGCAGCGATGTTTGCATAATCATGCTTGACGCAAACGAGGGAATCACCGAACAGGACACAAAGATTGCCGGATATGCACACGAGCAGGGAAAAGCGTGTATAATTGCTGTTAACAAATGGGATATTCTGGAAAACAAGAATGACAAGTCCGTGAAAGAATTTACAGACAGACTCAGAGAAGAATTTGCTTATATGTCTTATGCCTCGATTGTATTCATTTCAGCAAAAACCGGTCAGAGAATAGATAAGCTTTTGGATGAGATTAAAAGGATAAATATTCAGCATAAGAGGAGAATTACAACGGGTATGCTCAACGATATGCTCAATGAAGCAATGTCTAAGCAGCAGCCGCCGTCGGATAAAGGGAAAAGGCTTAAAATATATTACGGTACGCAGGCCTCTGTCGCACCTCCGACTTTTATCCTTTTCGTAAATTCTGCCGATTTGTTCCACTATTCTTATCTGAGATTTATAGAAAATCAGTTAAGACAAACCTTTGGCTTTGAGGGTACACCGGTAAAATTCATCGTCAGAGAAAAGGGAGATAAAAAACAGTAAAAAACCATGCCGTATAGACGGCGGAACGGAGAGAAAAAATGCTTTATATTACAGCTGTTTTGACTGCGCTTGTTTCCTATCTTATAGGAAGTATATCCGGCGCAATAATATTGTCGCACCGTATGGGGGGCGATGATATAAGAAATGAGGGGTCGGGAAATGCCGGAACCACGAATATGTTAAGAGTTCACGGAAAAAAAGCAGCGGCATTTACACTTTTGGTTGATGTGTTAAAGGGTGTTCTTGCCGTAACGATAGGCGTTATTTTGGACAGAGTTATATCTCCCGAAGCAGCCGGCAGTGCCTTTGAAAGCCGTTATCTTTTAGGCTCAATGAAGTATATAGCTGCGGTTTTTTCGGTTATCGGCCACGATTTCCCTGTCTATTTCGGATTCAAGGGCGGAAAAGGAGTTGCAACAAGTATCGGAGTGGTTACGGTGCTTGACTGGAAAATAGGTCTTATAGTGCTATTCGCCGCATTGATTATCATGATTACAACAAAGTATGTATCGCTTGGTTCAATTTCGGGTGCGGTTATTTATGTCTGCGCTGTGTTGGTGTATATGACAGCAATTAAAGCTTTTAACCTGCCGTATCTTTTGTGTGCGGTGATTATTGCACTGCTGATTGTAGTTAAACATCATGCAAACATTGCCAGATTGGCAAGCGGTGAGGAAAATAAGCTAAGCATAGGCAAGAATAAATAAGATGAAAAATGACCTGTCTTGCGACAGGTCATTCAGTAAGATTTTTATCGATGAACGCTAAAAGCAATCCAATTTTTTAACAGTATAATTCTAACACATAAATTGACGTATGTCAACACTTTATTTGAAAAAATATAATTTTTTTGAAATAAATGTTGTTTTGTACAGATAAAACAACAAAAAATGTTGAAAAGCAAGGTTTACCGTGAATTTGGCGGTTTGTTTAAATTAAGTGTATATTTGCCTTATAAAATAAATTTGATTTGAATTTTGCAGTTTTGTATGGCAGGGAAACGGAGGATATAAATGAAAATCGGTGTAATAGGCTCGGGAAGCTTCGGAACGGCAATAGCCGCACTACTGGATAAAAACGGTCACGAAATTACATTGTGGAGCTATTTAAAAGAAGAAAGCGACGAATTATCCGAAACAAAGGTTAATCCGCTGCTTCCGAACGTTAAGCTTTCTGATAAAATCAAATTTACCTCGGAGCTTGCGCAAGCTACAGAAGAAAAAGAGCTGATTGTAACCGTTGTGCCGAGCTTTGCGACAAGACAGACAGCAAAGGATTTATCGGCTCATATAAAGAACGGTCAGCCGATGGTTAATCTTTCAAAGGGACTGGAAAACGGAAGCCTTTTAAGGCTGTCCGAGGTTTATTCTGAGGAAATACCGCAGGCGCAAATTGCCGTAATGAGCGGACCGTCACACGCGGAGGAGGTCGGAATCGGACTGCCGACAACAAATGTTGTTGCGTCATATGATGACAGCTTGACTTCTTTTATTCAGGACGCATTTATGTGCGAATGTTTCCGCGTATATCACTCCGATGACGTTGTTGGAGTCGAGCTTGGCGGTGCTTTAAAAAATGTCATTGCCCTTTGTGCCGGAATATCGGACGGAATGGGTTACGGCGACAACACTAAAGCTGCGCTTATGACAAGAGGAATAGCGGAGATAAAAAGACTTGGAATAGCAATGGGCGCAAAAGCCGAAACCTTTGCCGGGCTTTCCGGTATAGGTGATCTGATAGTTACCTGCACAAGCATCCATTCCAGAAACCGCCGCTGCGGTATACTGCTCGGTCAGGGAAAGAGCCTTGATGAGGCTATGAAAGAGGTTAAAATGGTTGTTGAGGGAGTTCATACCGCAAAAGCAGCGTATGAATTAAGCAAAAAATATAATGTATCTATGCCGATAGTAAATGAAGCATATCAGATACTTTTCAACGGAAAAAATCCGGTAACTGCCGTAAAGGATTTGATGACAAGAGAGAAAAAGCCGGAATAATTTGTCGGTGGCGGTATCAAAAGCAAGTGTGCTGTGTTATCGGAGATTCAATCAAAGGAGTTACAAGTAAAATGATTAAGACATATAAGGTTCTGGAGTTTGACAAAATATTGGCACAGCTGTCATCATATACAAGCTCAGAGCCGGTAATCGACAGAATAAAAAATATGAAAATGCTGCCGGAAAAGGAAGCGGTAAAGGCGCAGAGGGAAACTACCGAGGCGGTGGCGGCTATGCTTCGGCAAGGAAATCCGCCGGTTAATCTTTCGGTTCCGAATATCCGCGGTGCAATGAAAAGAACACAGATAGGGGCAATTCTGAATCCGACAGAGCTTATGTCGGCGGCAAGAGTATTATATGTTGCAAGAAGAATGAAAACATATATCGGCGATTCGGGCAGCGATCTTGAAATACTTTCGGGTTTGCAGAGTGCGCTTTGTTCGCTTAAAGGTCTTGAGGACAGAATAAGCTCTGTTATATTATCCGAAACGGAGATTGCCGATGACGCATCGGCGACACTTTCGGCACTCAGACGTAAGCAGAAAAACTTAAATGTAAAAATCAAAGATACCTTAAATTCTATGATTCATTCGGAGCATTACAAGAAATTTTTGCAGGATCCGATAGTGACAATGCGTTCCGACAGATATGTAATTCCGGTGAAGTCGGAGTACAGGGGAGAGGTTAACGGAATTGTTCATGATACCTCGGCAAGCGGTTCTACACTTTTTGTCGAGCCTATGAGCGTTGTTGCGGCGAATAACGAAATCCGTTCGCTGATTAATCAGGAGGAGCAGGAGATACAGAAAATTCTTGCAGAGCTGACCGGTGAGGTCGGAGAACGATCATCGGAGATACTCGCAGATTATGAAACACTGACAGAACTTGATTTTATATTCTGTAAGGGCAAGCTGTCGCTTGATTGTAACGGCAGAGAACCGATATTGAACAGTGACGGAATAATTGAATTTAAGAGGGCAAGACATCCGCTGATAGATAAAGAAAAGGTAGTTGCAAATGACATATATCTGGGCGAAAATTTTGATACGCTTGTGATTACCGGACCGAATACCGGCGGAAAAACGGTAACGTTAAAAACGGTAGGATTGTTTTCGGTGATGGCTGCCTGTGGACTTCATCTCCCGGTTGCGGACAACAGCAGAGCGGCGGTTTTTGAAAATGTGTATGCCGATATAGGAGATGAGCAAAGCATAGAGCAAAGCTTGTCAACCTTTTCTTCACATATGGTAAATATTGTAGATATTGTAAATAAAGCAAACGATAAATCCCTTGCCCTGTTTGATGAACTTGGCGCGGGAACAGACCCGACAGAAGGTGCGGCACTTGCAATATCCGTGCTTGAAAGGCTGAAGCTTTACGGCTCAAAAACCGTTGCGACAACCCACTACAGTGAGCTGAAGCTTTATGCTCTTTCTACCGAACGCGTCGAGAATGCGTCGTGTGAGTTTAACATTGAAACACTGAACCCTACGTATCGTCTGATGATAGGAGTTCCGGGAAAATCCAACGCTTTCGCAATTTCAAGGCGATTGGGACTTGACGAGGGTATTATTGACAGGGCAAACGAGCTTTTATCCGATGAAAACGTTAAATTTGAGGACGTAATAACCGATTTGGAGGAATCGAGAGCAAAGGCGCGCTCTGAAATGGAGTATGCGCAGAGATTAAAAAGAGAAATAAAATCCTTGCGCTCGGAGCTTGAAAATGAAAGAAAGAAATTAAAAGAGAATAAATCCAGAATACTTGACGAGGCACGCCATGAAGCGAAAATCATAGTCATGGAAGCAAGGGACGAAGCAAATTCAGTTATCCGTGAACTGGAGAAAATGAAGGAAAAGGGAAGCCTTAAAAATGCTTCGGAAAAAATTGCAGAGTCAAGAGAGAAGTTGAAAAAGAAAGAGGACAGCATAGATAAGGCAATGTCACGCTCGGCAAAACCGAGAAAGATTTACACAAAAATACCGGCTGATTTAAAGTCGGGAGATCCGGTCAAAATCGTTACAATGGATAATCAGGAGGCAAGCGTGATAAAACCGCCCGATAAAAACGGTATGGTGCTTGTTCAGGCAGGAATATTAAAGCTTGAGGTTCATGTGTCGAATCTGATGAAATCAGAGGACAAAACATCAAAACAGCTGGCCGATAAATATGTTAAAGCTTCAAATACCTTTTCCGCAAAATCAATGGAGGCAACAACCTCGGTAGACGTCAGAGGACAAAACCTCGAAGAAGCGACAATGAACGTTGAAAAATTTCTGGACGATTGCTATCTTGCTTCAATATCGCCCGTTACCGTGATTCATGGCAAGGGAACCGGAGTGCTTAAAAAGGGTATTCAGCAAATGCTTAAGAAGCATAAATATGTGAAATCCTACAGATTCGGTACATTCGGAGAGGGCGAGGACGGAGTTACCATTGTTGAATTGAAATAATCAAAAGAGCATATCTCGCGTTTAGAGATATGCTCTTTTTCGGTATTTAATTTTGTTTTTATTATGTTAAAGCAATTTCAATATCGCCGGCATTTTTTACCAATATTTTTACAAAGCTGTTCTCGGAAACAAACGGCAATTCACCATCACAGGATATCACAGATTTTATTTTTTTAACCGAGTACAGTAACAGAACCCCGGAATCCTTGACGTGCATCAAATAACTGCCGTCTGCTTTTTGAAGCTTATCAAACGTACCGCCGCAGTTGTATTTGTTTGTCAGACCGATTACCGCAAAACCATCTGAAATTTTTGCAAAGGTCAGCAGATCAAATTCGGTTTTTCTTAATGCTGCGTTGACGGATTCTTTACTGTTAAGGTGAACAGCTTTACAATTCTTGAAGCTATAGCACGCATACTCTCCGTCGGTATAACCGTCAATATCTGTCGGAAATACTTCTGTGTTTTTTACGCTGTCGTTATCAAAAGAGAATATTCCGACAACTCCGTTATATTCGTTTGTGTTGAAAATCTTGAATAAATCTTTGTTTTCTGCCGGGTTTGAGAATATGCAGTCAACCGTCGGTCGGGCTATGTTTTTTGCTCTGAAAATCTTGCCGTCCGGAGATGTCAGCCTTGAGATTATGTTGTAATCATGCTCGTCAACCTTGTCGGAAACATAAACAGGTCCTCCGCTTATCGCTCTTGCGGCTGCGTGAAAGCTTGCAAATTTGTGCTTAGTCTGGAACATATCCCAGTCGCAGCCTGTAAATTCACTGAGCCAAATGCTGTTTACAGCATTTGTGAATACGTGAACAGAATGTGATTTGGGGTTCGCAGGGAAGAAATCATCGGAGGTGCGCATAATGTTTGTGCTTTTTAAGTTATAGACAGTATCGTTATTGCTTGACATACAGTTAATTATGTTTCCGCCAAAGTTTTCATTTACCGAGCGTTCAAGTGCTGTTCTGAACTTTTTAACAAGCTCGCAGCGGCTTCCTCTTTTTTCTGCGTGTGCGGGAATTGAACCTTGAACGTCAACTTTTACTCCGTCGACGCCCTCGCTTTTTAAATATGAATGATAATCATTGTAAAAATCATATGCTTTGTCCGGGTCGATCATGCCGAAAGGAAAGTTTTCGCTCTGCCAGCGTAACGGATTGACGTTTTTCATTCCGTCCGTATGTACGGCATTACTTAAAACAGGCTTATATTTTTTCATTGCTTCTGAATTGGTATCAACGCCGCCCCAATATCCGAGCATAGCGTGCCAAACGAAGAATTTTTTGATTCCGTATTCGTCCTTTGCCATTTTTGTTGTTTCAATCAGATTATGATTAAACTTTTCATTCGGTGTAAAGGCAGAAAGCTTCCATTCACCTCTTGCGTTGTATTCAGCTGTTGTTTGCCAGCCGTCGTCAAGAATCAGCAGCTTTGGAATAAATCCGCCTTTTTTGAAGGACTCAAGACCTCTTTTAATTTCGCTTTGAGATACCTTATCATAAAAGGAATCCCATGTACACCAACCGAAATAATCAATAAAGTCCGGATCGTCCTTTTCAGATTTCAAACCGACCGATGAGTATTTTTCAGAAATGCTTTTTGCGGCTGTTTTTGTTAGAGCGTAAAAGTCGGAACCGGAAATTTTATAAAAGGCACAAAAAGAATTGCCGGTCAGACTGCTGTCGCCGGTGGTTGCGGAAATACACAGACTGTCATCGTTTCCGTGAAATGCGGTTCTGAATTTATCGCACGCAAGGCTGTAATAAAGCGAATATGTATTATCGGTGTGAAGTATTGCGAGCCACTGCGTTTCATAAGGAATTTCATTAACGATGCCGCCGGATTTTACTCCCATGAAAAACGGATCTTTCATGTAAGAAGCGCAAAATGCCTTGAAGTTTTCGACTTTTTCGACAGGTAAGTCGAATTTAAAGCTCTTATCCGGCATTTCAATCAGATAATATTCGCCGCCGTAGTTGTCCTTTTGCTTGATAGTGTTCATAAAATTGTACTCCTTATTGTTTTTTTCATGTTAAAATTTGTGTCAATATCAGTATAACTAATTATAACATAAAAAGTATTTTATTGCAAGTTTTTTTATAAATCAATCCCTGATAATAGGGTGATATATCGTAACGCTTGTCCCGAGCCCCTCCGACTTGATAATGAACCCTGCCATATCGCCGAACAAAAGCTTAATTCTGCTTACAACATTTTTCAAACCGATATTATTATTGGTAAATATAGAATCAGAGTTTAAATCGTTGTTTATTTTTTCAAGGTTTTCAGCATCAATACCGACACCGTTGTCGGTTACGTTTAGATAGAGTATATCGTTTTCTTCATATATATTAACGGTTATTTCTCCCTGACGAGAGCTGAAAAGAGGCTGTATTCCGTGTTCTACGGCGTTTTCTATAACCGGCTGAAGCAAGGATTTCAGTGTGCATCTTGAGGTGACGCTTTCGCTGACGTTCCAGGAAACGTCAAAAGCATTGTTAAGCCGCAGCTTCAATATTTCAATGTAGGATTTCAACACTTTGATTTCGCTGTCGATCGGAACGATATATTTCTCGGTTTTTAGGGTATAGCGCAGAACAACCGATAAAAGCTCGATCATGTTAACTGCGTCGGTGTCCTCTTCGTGATTTGCCATAATAGAAGCGGAAATCATGCAAAGAGTATTGTATAGAAAATGCGGATTGATCTGCGTTTGCAGAGCGACAAGCTGCGCTTTTTTCAAATGCGTTATTTTGTTTAGCAGCATATTTTCGTAATTATTCATTGTGTGAGAAGTGTCGGTTTGCTCTATAAGGCTGTAAAGCTTTTTGGCTTCCATCTTATCGCTGATGTATGGATCCTCAATTTCAGATATAACCGATATTATGGATTTATACTGCTTTGAAGAAAATGCCAAAGCAAGCAATATTGCCAGAATAAATGATATAAGTGCAAACAGGATAATAAGCGTAAACTTTCCGAACAGTTGTCCGGGGGTTGATTTATATAATGCGGAGTAGGTAAGTGTTGCGTTTGTATTTTCAAGCGGTACGGTGTACTCTATACCGCTTTTTGAGCTTTCGGGATTGTAGTTTATCAGCTCATTGCCGGTATCGTCAGCACAAAGCTTAAGAGTGTTTGTGTTGTCATTTACAAGCTTCATTCTTTGTAAAAGCTCCTCCTGTGAAATTCTGATGACAAGTATACCGTGATTCTCGGAGGAGATGTTGTTCAGATTATAACAAAACGTCAGATAAGGAATGCCGTTGTATTCCACAGAAGAAATGTAGTCCGATCTGTTGTTTTTCAAGTATTCATCATACCATGTTTTGTCATCGAAGTCTTCAAATTTCTTTGAGGTTTGACCCAACAGACCGTATATGTAATCTGATTTTTCGCTGTAGAGAAAAACGGAGTCTATGCAGTTAAGATAATTGTTAAGAGTGTAAGCGGCATTAGATGCGATAGTGACAGGGGGCTGAGAACCGTATAGGTTATTTACGTTAAACGAATTATTTAACAGCAAATAAATACTGTTGTTAGAAATGCTTGTTTTATAATATGTATCCACATTGTGAAATACGTTATCGAGAATGTTTGCATTTTTTTCGGCAACCGAACGCACCTGACCGTTCAGATTGTTATTGTAAGAATTAAGAAAAAGAGTTATAAATGCAGCATTGAAAAGGAATATCGGCAGAATGATAATTGTGATGATATGTTTAATATAATACAGAGTAAGCTTGCTTTGTTTGTTTTTAAAGAGTATGTGCTTTGAAAAGCTTTCAAAGTGTTTCATGCGGTAGGCTCCTTTCGGTTTAACTGTAAAGACAGTAATTTGTTCGGGATTTATTTGTGTAAAGAATGAAAGCTTTACATCTTTCCAAATTTGTTTTTGTAATCCGACGGTGAATAGCCGGTATATTTTTTAAAGGATAAAGAGAAAGTCGGGAGACTTGACAGTCCGACAAGCTGAGGAATTGAGGATATTTTTGTTTCTGAATTTACCAAAAGCTCCTTTGCAGCCTCCATTCTGATTTTTGTGAGATAATCGGAAAATTTCACGTTGAAATTCTTTGTAAACTGATTGGAAAAATAGGTCTGGTTAAAGCCGAATTTGCTTGAAATCATTCCGAGTGTGATATTTTCAGAATAGTGGTTGTCGATATATTCCTTAGCGTCAAGCATTATCTGATTTTTATTCTTTGTCATATTCTCTTTTTTCAGAGAAAGAAAGGTATTGTTGTAGCCTTTCAGATCATCTGCGTTTTTGGCTATAAAAACATCAGGAGCTTCGGTGTTCATTCTCAGACATTCGCGGAACAAGTCATGAAGCTGTACAACCAGATTATCTATAAACTGCGACACCTCTCCGAAATTTATATTCGGCTTTGAAATAAAGAATATGTCAAAGCCCGAATTATAGAAAAATGTCAGACCGGAATAGCCGCAGTAATGATGGCTGTTTACTATATTTTCAAGAGCCTTTATAAGCTGTTCGTCATTATGGTGCCACTTGGTTTTATAGTAATCATCCGGATCACTTATTTTTATTGAAATTACGGCAAAATGCGATTGGTTATAGTCAAAATCTATTCCGAACTCGTTGAGAGAATCGGCAATTTCCTGCACGTCGGCATTTTCCTCAGACATTATTCTCATGAACTGCTTTCTTATTATATCGTTTGCTCCGTCGCTTAAAAACTGGTTCTTTATTCTGTTTTTGCCCAGCTCGTTGTTAAGCTCCGAAAAGAGCTTTGTAAGAGTGGAGCGTGAAACCGGTTTGGTGAGGTAGGAGTAAACGCTGTAGTTTATAGCCTGCTTTGCGTACTCAAAATCCTCATATCCGCTTAAAAAGATTACCTTTGTGTCGGGAGAATTATAGTGACAGTAGCGGGCAATATCTATACCGTTAACAACCGGCATTTTTATGTCGGTCATGATTATATCAACGTGTTTTTCCTTAATGTAGTCCATAGCTTCAACAGGATTTGTAAACGCACCCTTTAAGGATATGTCAAACAATTCCCAGTCGAGCAGTGTTTTTATCGAATTAAGAAAAAAAGCTTCATCATCAATTATTATCATTGAGTTCATAATAAAATCTCCTTTTACAGCGGAATTATCTTTTGATGATTGCGCCGCAGTAATTTTACGGCTTATCTTTTATTATTATACATAATAAAAGTAAAAATGTAAAGACAATAATAAAAAAACAAAAGATTCGATAACAACATCAAAAGATATAATATTGCTTTTTTTTGTGAAAATTGTATAATAAATAATATAAACAGAACATAAACAGATAAAAAATGCTGATAAAGCCTTTTATTTGTGATGACGAACGGAGGATTACAATGAAAGCGGAAAAACAATTAACGCAAACAAAAGTAAAAAAGAAAAGGAAGAAAATAGGGGGCAGGGAATGGCAATGGATACAAATGAGCGTTTTGCCTGTGCTTCACACCTTTATTTTTTGCTATTGTACGCTGTACGGACTGCTGATTGCGTTTAAGGACTACAAATACAGCAGAGGTATATGGGGCAGTAAATGGGTAGGGTTTGACAACTTTAAATTCTTTGTTTTGTCAAACGACTGTCTGAGGTTGGTAAAAAACACACTTTCACTAAATGCCCTGTTCATAGTCACAAGCATGATAGCGTGCATAGCGCTGGCATTGGTATACTACGAGCTGACAAGCCGCAAGGCACTCAAAACGTATCAGACAATACTAATTACACCGAACTTCATTTCATGGGTTACAATAGGATATGTGGTTTATGCGTTTTTGCAGCCGCAGTACGGAATCATCAACAATCTTTTGAGAAGCTTCGGCTTGGAGGGAATACAGTTTTACAACGAGCCTGCCGTATGGCCGGGAATACTGAATTTTGCAAATGTCTGGAAAGGCGTCGGAATGGGTTGTATCATATATTATGCAACTCTCATGGGAATAGACGCAACGCTCTTTGAAGCGGCGAGAATAGACGGCGCGACAAAGTGGCAGGAAATAAGATACATAACCCTGCCGATGCTGTCAAGGCTTATAGTTTTACAGTTGATTATGGCAATAGGCGGAATATTCAATTCGGATTTCGGTCTTTTCTATCAGCTGACAAGAGATTCGGGCGCATTGTATCAGACAACCGACGTTATCGATACATACCTCTACCGTACAATGAGAGTTATAGGCGATATGAAGCTTTCGAGTGCCGTAGGTCTTTTGAAAGCGGTTGTCGGATTTATACTTGTTTACATGACCAACTTTATAGTAAGAAAATATGACGAAGAGCTTAGCTTGTTCTAATTCATGAAAGGAAATGCGCTATGAATAAAAAGAAGAAAATTAAAAAAAGCCAGATTGTGCTTAATATCATACTTATAATAATGTGTATAACAACGCTCTATCCTTTGCTCTTATGTTTGGGCGTATCGTTCTCAAACGAAAAGGACATACTGCGTGAGGGCTACAAGCTGATACCGAAGCATTTTGATTTAGCCGGTTACAAATATGTATTCTCAAATCCGAAAAGCGTTATTGACGCATACAAGATAACAATAATATTCTCTGTTGCCGGAACATTGGGAATGATATTCTGTAATTCGCTTATGGCATATCCGCTGTCAAGACACGATTACAGATTCAGAAAGTTTTTAAACTTCTATTTTTACTTTACCTGTCTGTTCGGCGGAGGACTTGTTCCTACATATATATTATACACACAGTATCTCCACCTTGCCGACACAATTTGGGTATACATTATCCCGGGCTTGGTAAGTGCGTGGAATATCTTCTATATAAGAGCCTCATTCCAGCAGATACCGGAGGAAATGATAGAATCGGCGGTTTTGGACGGTGCGAGCGAGTGGCGAATCCTTATTACATTTATGATTCCGCTTTCAAAGCCTGTGCTTGCAACTCTTGCTCTTTCAACGTTCCTCGGCAAGTGGAACGACTGGATGACATCAATGCTCTACATAAATGACAGATACGATCTCATCAGCTTGCAGTACCTCTTGCAGAGAATCATGCTTGACGTTAAGCTTCTGGAACAGGATACATCGGGTCTGGTTGACATGACGAACATACCGGGCGAAACTTCGAGAATGGCAATGATGTTCGTAGTTGCGGGCCCTGCGTTGGTAATATTCCCATTTTTCCAGAAGTATTTCGTAAAGGGAATGGTAATCGGTTCTGTCAAAGGTTAATCTGCGGAATAAAATGCGCACATCTCACCTGTATTCAAGCATTACCAATATTTACAGCTTGAAATACAAATACTGCCGCTATTATACTATAATATGGCGGTACATAAGAAAATCACAAAGCAATTAAGTGAGCGATCACTTAAAATAAAAAAGGAGGAGAAGTTTATGAAAAAACTGACATCAATTGCCTTAATTGCAGCTATTTTATGCGGTATGGCAGGGTGTAACTCACAAAAAAATGCCAAAGGCGGAGAGGAGGAAATACCAACACTTGAAATGTATATGTTCGGCAAGCAGCAAAAGGATCTTGCGCTTGTAATGGAGGAAGCGAACAAGATAATCGAGCCGGCAATCGGAGCTAAGCTCAACATGACGTTAATTGATTCGGGAGCATATACCGAAAAAATGAATATGAAGCTTGCAACAAAGGAATATTTTGACATATGCTGGACATCAAGCTGGATGAACCCGTATAACAAAGGCGTCAACAACGAGTCGTATTATCCGCTCACAAAGCTGATAGACGAAAATGCGCCGGAGCTGAGAGAAGTAATTCCGGACTATTGGTTTGAAGCTGCAAAGCGTGACGGAGAAATTTATGCCGTACCAAATCAGCAGATTGCAAGCACAATAGGCGCAGTGACAATGGACAAGAAGTGGGCGGACAAGTACAAGCTTGACGTAAATTCAATTAAAACGTGGAAAGACCTTGAACCGTTCATGCAGCAGATTAAGGACAATGAGCCGGACGTATATCCGACAAGACCGTACGGAAATCCGATGCTGAAAAACTATGAAGCCATTGCAGGCGGCGTAGGCTTGGATTTAAGAGATAAGGACAATTTCAAAGCGATCTATGAGTATGAAGCCGACAGCTGGGAAGATGGTATGGATATGATCAGAAGCTGGTTCTTAAAGGGCTATTTCAGAGAGGATGTTGCTTCCGTTGTTGATGATAACAACGATTTTCTTGCAGGAAAATACGTTGTAACCGGAACAGGCTGGAAACCCGGCTTTGAATCAACGCAAAATGCGATGCTCGGCGGAGAACACATTGCAATCAAGCTTCAGGACAGAGCATATGTAACCGGCGCAACGCTGACTTCTACAATGTGGGCTATCAGTGCGTATTCAAAATATCCGGAAAAATCAATCAAGCTTATCAGCCTTTTGAACACAAATAAGGACCTTTATAACCTGCTTTGCTACGGTATCGAGGGCAAGCACTACAATTGGATTGACGACAATCACATAAAGCTTGTTGACAACGGCGGTTACTACTTAAATACATCATGGGCATTCGGCAATCAGTTTGACTCGTACCTCTTGGAGGGACAGGACGACAACATCTGGGAAGAAACAGAAAAAGTTAACGATGAGGCTGAAAAAAGCAGAATATTGTCATTTGTTTTTGACAACTCAAAGATTCAGACAGAGTTATCTCAGATTTCTACCGTAACACAGGAATTTAAGAACATGAACAACGGTTCGGTTGACTGGAGAGAGTGCTTTGACGAATACAAGTCAAGACTTAAAGCGGCAGGAATCGAAAACGTTAAAAACGAAATTCAAAGACAGCTTGACGAATACGCAAAAACACAAAAGTAATTATAAACGTCTGTAAATAAAAAGGCTTTGGAGTGTAAATCTGCAAAATAATAATCAAAAAATAAATCATAAAATAAATCAAGTTAAACCGAAGCCTTTTTATACAGTATATATTTTATATTTTTAAGGAGGAAAAAACATGAACTTTAAGAAAATTTTTGCCGGCGCTTTGTCACTGGCTATGGCTCTTTCTACTGTTAATTTCTCGTATGCGGAACCGACAGGGGAATTTGTTAACGTGGGCGGTACGTTTGCCGGTAACACTTCCGGTTGGGTCAGAGATGATTTTGTCTGGGTAGAATATGATGAAAATGTATCTCACACAACAGATGACACCGGTGCATTAAAGGTATCATATCGCAACGGTTGGAATGATTCAAGCAGACAGTGGATAAAGAAACAATTAACCACAACCGATTTTAAACCGGGTGAAATATACACTGTAAAGGCATATATCAAGGGTGAAAATGTTGATGAGGGAGATACAGCTGTTTTAAGGGTTAATAACGCTTTTACCACATCACAGACAACAGTTAACTTAGTTCAGGGAAACTGGACAGAAGTCAGCGCAAGTTTTGCTGCTACGGAAAAGAAAGATCCTGTAATTAGGATACAATTCCCCAAAACATCAACAGGAAACATAATGTATGTTGATGATGTCACGATTGAAAAACAAAGTAATGCAGATGAGTATTACAGCACAATATCTTCAAGCCCGATGGACACATATGATAAAACTCAAACAATAGCATATGGTTTTTCAGCTTTGGATATTTCCGAAACAAAAGATGTTTTAACTGTAGGTGAAAGATCTGCTTTGGTTGCATATACACAGGACAGCAACAAAGATACGACCGCAGCCGCTGTTGAAAAAACAAGAAAAGAAGCAGATTTAACTAAAATTACGGCAGTATCCGAAAACGGCGATATTGCAGAATACAATAACGGCGAAATTATTGCAAAAGCTTGCGGTAACACTGTTATTACATTTACATATACAGACGGTGGAACAAAGCTTACAAAAAAACTTTTGATTACTGTTCACCCGAACAATGACAATTCATACATAATGGACAGAAACAACGCAAGTTATCCAATAGTTACAGATCCTATAAACAAAAATCGTACAGCAAGAATTGGTTATGATAAGTCAAATATTAGTGCGAATGATTATAATGTTGTTAACTATAGCACTATCAGTACAGATGTGCCTACAAATAAGCCCATGACAGCTTCATTCAGATATTATTATAACGGTATCAGTAAAACAAAATTATCCGGCAAAGCTGGAGTGGAGTTTTCTTCTTCGCCCATAATAAACGCTTATGTAGGTTGCAGTGCATGGGTTGACAAAATGATTGGTGTAGAGTATCGTAATACAAATACTGAGAACGGCGGCTGGATAAATGCCGATGGAATAACATCAACACAAGGAATAAACAGTCCTTGCACAAATGTGCCACTTACTGCCGGTTGGAATAATATTGACATTGTTACTGATTATCCGACTGTGGGATCTTACAATGACAATTATATGAGCATAAGATTCTTTGTCAATGGTGTTGAAATAACAGGTTTATGGCAGACGCAAAGTCAGACAGTAAGAGAAATAAGAGTTGACCCTACAAAGAAGATAAGTTTTTCAGCTCTTAAAGAAACGGCATTGGTTGATGATGTAAGAATTGTCACAATGGACGAGCCGTTTAAAGTTCTCGGTACATCACCTGCGGTTGGAGAAACACTTTCAACACTTGATGATATTGATGTAAAGTTTAATACACTGACAACAGTTTCAGACGTTGACAATTGTGCAACTTTGTACTGTGGAGATGCAGCCGTTGAAACGGTTAAAGTAATGTCATCTGACAATAAAAAGCTTTCTGTAATTCCACAGGGCGGACTTAAACCTAATACAGAGTACAAATTAGTACTTGCGGCTGATAAATTCACCGATGCTTTGGGTGCAACTCTAACAGGCACAAACGAATTTACATTTATGACAAACAGTGTTAGAGTCAGTGATGTAATCGGTTCGGGTTACAAGCTTTTGAGTTCTCAGATTAACGTGATTGAAAACGGAAGCTTTAAAATGAGCACGATAAAAGGAGGTCAAACTACAACAACCGATGCATATAAATCTGATGATTCAACATTGCATTTGCCGTCCGGTACAGATAATGACCGTTCAATATCAATACCGTTTGATGATTCGTTTAAAACAAATAAAATTTCAGCCGACAGAATTATACTTGAATTTGACACTAAGGTTGATTCTGTTTTAAATCCCGATAAGACAGCCCCGAAAGATCATCAACAAGAGGGTTGGTGGATCGACGGTAAAGACGCTTCGGGAAATACAGGAAGCTTGACAAGACTGGGTTATAACAGAACATGGGGTAATCCGTTCGGACTTTGGTATGGGCAGTTTAAACTTGATGCTAACGAAAACAGACAAAACGGTTCGACAAGCGAAACATATGCAGTTAATACAGATATACAAAAAATTGCAAGCAATATAGATAATATCGGATATGTTCATGTTAAAATAGTATATGATCTCAAGCAGAGCAACAAGTATGGTGACGTTTTGCAAACAGTAACCGTAAACGGCGAAGGTATTGCATTTGAAAAATCGGTATATTCGGCATTGTTCTCGGGTTATCCCAATGTTACGACACTGTCAAACTTTACCTTATATGCAAGAAACTTGACAGGTTCTTACGGCGATGTATATGCAAGCAAAGACACATATCTTAAGAATCTGAACGTATATGCATTAAAGGAAGCACCGGAGCTGATACCGGATGCGGAAATCAAGGTAACATCAATCGCAGATATTGACGGTGAAATTACAAAAGCTGAAGACCTCAACGAAAAAGAATTTGAAGTTACTGCAACGCTTACAAACAACAAGCTTGAAGATACTTCTTATGTTATAATAGTTGCGGCTTATAATAAAGATACCAACAAGCTTTTAGCTTTAGAAGCGAGTGATGCGGCTACAATAGCAAAGGGAGCAACATCTGATCCGTTTACGGCACTACTTGATCTGACAAGCTTCACAAAGGGCACAGGCACAGCAGAAATCAGAGTATTCGCATGGAACAGCCTTGACGGCGCAGTTCCTCTCACAGAGGTTTATAAGCCGTTCTAAGCTTTACCTTAAAAATTTATAAGAAATTAACCGATAATTGCATGGGCAGGTTAAATGCCTGCCCGTGCAAAAGGCGGTTATACGAAACCATTAAAATCACACAGATGAGGTGCTTGTATGAAAAAATTAATCAGTACAATATTGAGCGCAGTAATGCTTGTTTCTGCCGTGCCCGGTTATGTTGCCTTTGCGGAGGAACAGCCGATAACGATAGACAGCATTACGGTTGATATGCCGGATAAAACGGCAAGGGTAGAGGGAACGGTAAACGAGGGAGTAGGAGCAAGAACTGTTACTCTGCGTGTTCTTGAAAAGGGTACGGAGCTTTCTGCTATCACTAAAGAGGATATTCAGAACATAGCGCAGACCGAAACTGACAGAAACGGCAAATTCACATATGAGTTTGAAATGAATTTTGACGGTGTTACAGATATAGCAAAGAATTTTGACGTATACGCTACAAACGGCATAACGGGCGATACCTGCTCCGACAGCTTTTCGACAATAATTTACAGCAATCTGTTTGAAAATGCCGTTGTAATGTATAAAGATAATCTGAATGTGATTAAGTACGGCGAAAGAGCGGTATTGAACAGTGCGCCGTATGTTGAAAACGGAAAAGCATATTTGAATGCGTCGGAGGTAAACAAGCTTTTCGGTACAAACCTTTCGGGTGTTGTCGACTTGACAAATTTTGAAAATTACAGCATTTACTATGATGACGGCGTATTGGCGGTAAGTAAGAAAGAAATAGCGGCAAATGTCGGAGCGTTGTACCGTGATTTCGGTATCTATGTATCAACTGACGGTGACGATACCAATAACGGAAGATTTGAATCCCCGGTTAAGACTCTTGACAGAGCGTTGGAGCTTGCGGAGAATTTCAAGGGCTTTGACGGTGCACGCATTTATATAAAAGACGGAAATTATAATTTCGGTCATTCGGTTGAAATTGAAAATAAGAAAAATATAACCATAGAAAACTATGCCGGCGGAAACGTTTCGGTAAACGGAAAAATAAAGCTTGCTAAAGAGGATTTCCAAAAAACCACAGATGAAAGCATACTTTCAAGAGTAGGAGAAAAGGCAAAGGGAAATCTTTACAGCCTTGATTTAAGCAATTATATAAGCGGAGATCTCAAAAAACCGGCTGACAGCCAGGACAGCTACTATAAGCTCTACGCCGACGGAAACAGACAAACGCTCGCACGCTATCCGGACGCCGAATACTCAATCGCAAGAGAGGTTGAAAGCACAGGAACTTTCACTTTCCCGGAAAACGAGAGAATTTCCGAATGGAACACAAAGGACGCTTACGTTGTTCTGTTTAACGATACATATACAATCTATAAAAGAGCAATAACAAGCTTCAATGACGGTGCGTTCACCGTTAAGCAGTGGAGCCCGAAAAATAAGCTTTGTGCGGCGGTTAATATTTTGGAGGAATTGACCGTTCCCGGCGAATGGTACATTGACAGCGACACAAAAATGTTGTATTATTATCCTGAAAGAGGTCTTGCAAACATTGAGCTGACAACGGGAGATTACAACATTATAAACATTTCCGGTTCCGAAAACATAACAGTTAAGGGAATTAAAGTCGGAAAAGCTAACGGAACGGGAATCAACGCAACGAACAGTGACGGAATTGTTATAGATAATGTAAAGCTTCACAATCTGGGCATAAGGGGCGTTACAATTACCGATTCCGCAAATTGTACCGTTAAAAACAGTACAATCTTCGATACAAATAACGGCGGTGTATATTTGAGCGGCGGAGATATTCCGAGCCTTACACCCGGAAACAACACCGTTGAAAATTGCCATATCTATGATTTTTCACAGGAAGCAACCAACGAGGGCGGAGTTATTCTTGCCGGTATGGGTAACAGCGTAAAACACAACGTTATCCACGATTCAACCTCACAGGGCGTGTTCATGAAGAGCAACAGCAACGGTATGCTTATAGAAAACAATGAAATCTATAACGTTGTAAGAGGACTGTTTGACGCTGGCGCGGTATACGGAATTAATTTCCTTGAAAACACAGGTATACAGATTAAAAACAACTATATTCACGATCTTTCAAAGTCATACATGAACTGGGGCGGAATTTACGCAATCTATTCAGATAACGGAAGCTCGGGAATCACTGTTGAAAATAATATTGTTTCAGACAGCTTGTCTGCCGGTCTTGTAGGCGGCGGCCGTGACAATACGTGGAATAATAACCTGTTTATCGACAGCAATGTCGGTGCATACGACACAAGAATGACTATCGGCGGCTGGATAAGAGGTCATGATACTTTCGAAACGGCATCATTCAAGAGATTGATGAAAAATCCGAAATATGACGTTGAAAAATGGAAAGCTGCTTATCCGTTCTGGGACGGCTTACTCAAAGACCTTGCAAAGGAAAAGGCATATCTCAATTCAAAAACAACAGATGAAAACGGCAGTGTTTCATATGACGAATCAATTAAATTTGACGCAGGTCTGCCGTGGAATGTTACAATAACAAACAACCTCACAATTGCAGATAAAAAGAGCTTTAACATGAACCCGGTAGGCGTGTGGTGGAATCCGAAAACCGCCGGTTATAATACAACCTATAAAAATAATGTGTCCGTGATGGGAAGTATGTATCAGGACGCTTCTGTCAGCAGCGGAAAGGCACATAACGGCGAAAAGGCTATGAAGTATGAAATTAAACAGTCTGCAAATACAGCAATCAAAAAACAGCTCGGAAGCAACGCAAAGCCGGGTGAGATTTATAAAATCAGCGCATGGATTTATGCAGACAAGGTTGCCGATGCCGCAAAGGTTAAGATTTCAACCGACAACAATCCGACCAATCTTACGCATTACAGAGATTTCCCGTTCACTGTCGAGGGCAACGGCGAGGTTAATATCCCTGCCGGCGAATGGGTTCAGATCTACTGCTACTGGGTATCGAACGATAACAATAATTCGGCTGTCATCTCATTCCCGCAGTGCTCTGTCGGTGATATATTCTATATAGATGACGTAAAGGCTGAAAAGGTGATGTATTCCGAACAGATGTTACCTACTCCGAGCCTTAACGATATTTACACAGCTGCAACATATAAGTACGAATCGGCAAAGCTTGATTTGTCGGAAACAAAGTCTGTATTAAAGACAGGTGACGAAACAGAAATCAAAGCAAGCGTTATAACGGCAGAAACAACAGATAATGACGGTGACGGCATAATTTCCGGCGATGAACTTAAATTCAATGCACAGACAGTTCAAATCGGTTCGGCAGTATCGGATAATACCGCAGCAGCTGAAATTGTCGACGGAAAGATCAAAGCGGTCGCTTCGGGTAATGCGAAAATTACAGTTACCGATGTAAACGAAAATACCGCAAGTATGTATGTTACGGTTGTTTCTGATAATGAAAGTGTTTACGGCTTTAACGGAACGGACGGTTATGTAAAGGATGATGATCCGATATATAACGGCGAGGTTTTAAGACCTTATTCCGAATCGTCAAAGCAGACGGATATAACGGCACAGCCCGGTATGACATTCAGCTACAAATATTTCGACAGCGGTCTTTTGTCAAACAACAATAACGGAAGCGTGAGCGCAGGATTCCAATTTGGCAATGACAGACGTGCTATCACAATGTCGGATAGATGGATACCCGGACAATACGAAATAACCAATACCGGCGGCAGAAGAAAAAGATACGCAGGCTGGCATCAGGTAACGGGTATGCTTGACGACAGCGGAAAACTTACATGGTATCATGACGGAGTTAAGCTCTGCACCGTAGCGGTTACCAACGGCGAAAAAATCAGTATTGTAGCTTCAATGCCGGTAAACGGACTTCCGACATATATAAAGGAAGTTTACATGACAATCCCCGAAAGCGGCAAGGATTTCATACCCGAAACGGCTCAATCCTATGTGCTTGATGATTTTGAATCGGATAATCTGTCATGGACTACCGATCAGATTGACAAATTGCAGAAGATTTATGCTGATAATAAGGGTGAATCCACCGATGTATTTAAGTCATGGTTCGAAGATTTCGACAACAGAAACTTTGAACAGACAGCCGAGTTGTTTAAGTATATGCCGCAGTTCCAAAGAATTGAATTTGCAAGCATAGGAAATTCGGCGGCGGATTATGATACCGAACTTGAAATGCCTGTTGAAAGATTGGCAAAGGTAAATGCGACGGATAAGACAGTACAGCTTATCTGGAGCAGCATATCCGGTGCAAGCGCATACAGAGTGGAAATTTCAAGAACAGCCGATATGAGCGATATAGTATACAAGAACAGGCTTGACACAAACACCGACACCGCATGGATTCCCGAAAGCGGAACTTATTACTACACCGTTACGGCAATGAATTTGTCTAAGAATTATAAAGCAGAGCAAAAGAGCAATGTTTACAGCTTTACCGTTTCCGGGGGAGTAAGCTTTGACAAATACATTGAATCAGAAGCTAACGCTAAAAAAACAGTAAGCTTTATTTTCAACAGTGATAAGGCGCAATTGGCAGGTAAAGCAATTCTTGCGGAAAAGGATAAAAACGGAAAACTTATCAATACGGTAATTGGCGATATTCCTGCTGCGGTTGACGGAAAAATCACCATAAGCGGAGAATGTGAGAACGCAAATATTCTTGAGTGCTATCTCTGGAACGGCGTTGAGAGCATGGTTCCGTATTGCGCGAAAGCAACATACAACAAGTAAAATTTAAAGGACAACCGGGGCTGCTCCGAAAAGCAGCCCCAAACGAGTAAAATCGGAAAGGAGATTTGTATGAAAAAAATTGTAACCTTATTGATTGTCTGCACATTGGCAGCACAAAGCGTTGGCGGAGTTATCGCCGGAGCGGAAGCGGAAAATGAACAGGTAATGTCGGTTGACGAGATTATTTCCGAAAATGAAAAAGGGAAAGAAATCGAAAACACAGAAAATTCGGAGAATACCGAAAATACCAAAACGGAAGAAACGAACTCAACCGAATCCGATGATGAAACTGCGGATGAAAACGGCGGAGAACAGGAGGATAGCGAAGATAGCGGCAAAAACGAAGAAACAAAACCGGAGGAAGCCGATAAGAATGAGCAAGAATCCGAGCCGTCGGCAGAATCGGGCAGTGAAACAGAGGATAATCCGGTATTGATGAGCGCGCCTGTTGAATCAAGCTTTGTAAAGGGCGGCGGCAGCTATACTTTTGATAACGAATCTGAGCTTGCGGACTGGACAAATCCGGACGGAAAGATAAGCTTTGATTCATCGGTTGACGCAACCGGAAACGGCGGAGGAAGCGTTAAGTTTGAATACGATACAAAAACTCATCCATCAAACAATAAAATTAAAATAGCAATTCCGCTTGAAGAGTTTTATTCCGATATTGCATATGGAGAGTGCTACACCGTAAGCTGTAAGATAAAGGGCGAGAGAATAAAGACGGGAGCAAAAAGCTACATAAACATACTGTCAAAAGATAACACCGACAGATATTACCCGATAGCAAGACCGCAATCTGCTAAAGTCGGCATAGAAAGCGACTGGCAGGATATTTCTCTTACGTTTATATACAATCATGCGCTTGAAGATCTGGAAATTATGTTCCCGGACGGCTTATCAAAGCAGAATGATAAGGCTAATTATGATATTTATTATATTGATGACGTAAAGCTTGAAAAGCATGATACGATAAAGCCCTATGCCGATACCAAGGGTTGGTATAAAGGTTACGCACAGGATAAGGAGCTGCACATGAGCACAGCCTCTGCCGACATATCGGAAACATCAACTCTTATGCAGCCGGGAGAAACACAGCAGATTGTGATATATGAGGTAAGCGACGGACAGAAAGGGAATACTGTTGGCAGCATTAAAAGAACCAAATCAAATCTTGAGGGATATACCTTTAAATCCTCGGAACCGGCGGTTGCAGAGGTTGACGATAACGGCATGATAACGGCTGTTTCTTCGGGTTTTACGGTGCTGACAGCAACCAAAGGCTCGACTTCACTGCAGTTTATACTAACGGTTGTCAGCGATAAAAACGAATCGGGAAATTTTGTGCTTGACAAGCCTACAAATTATCTGGGCAGAGTTGAGGACTTTACCGGGATGAGAGATTATGTATATATGTCATACTACGGTTTTCCGGAATATAACGATCAATATGCTTTGAACAAAATTGATATGGATGTAACAACACCGCACATTGCTTCATTCATGATTTACGATACGGGAACAACGGATATCGATTCATATATATACTATGGCAATTATAACTATAGGATTTTTTACGGCGGCGTTTTGAATCGCTGGCATTCAACCAGCTTGCGCTGGTATCCGACCCCGAAAAGCGCAAACTTTGTAAGCAGAGGCAGAACTGCCGGCTGGCGTCAGGTAAATATTGTTATAGACAATCCGACAGAGCATAGCAAGAGCGAGGGATATATGTCATATGCATCGTATGTTAACGGTGAGTTGATAGGCACGGGTGATTTTGACTGTTCCTCCTGGAGCGGCGGTCTGTATTTCCACACGGGAAATAATAACCTTGTAAAAGAAGCTTATGTTGTAAAGTGCGGAAACGATTTTACAATACAAAGCGTAACTCCTGAAACAAGAAACGACATCAGCGTCAACCAGAGCTTTGAATTTGAATTTTCAAATCCGATTGATACCGAAACTGTTGACGGAAACGTAATAATATCCGATTCGGAGCAGGAAATACCGGCAACGGTTGAAGCTGACGGAACAAGGCTTAAAATTACCCCCGAATATCCGCTTGAAAAGGGAGAAAAATATACCGTAACTCTCGGTAAGGGACTTTCTGCAATACCAAAGCCCTCAGCCGTTACAGGAAAGCTCGGTGAAGACACAAAATTCAGCTTTACGACAGAAAATTACCCTGTTTCGTACGAGGTGGAAAAGGTGCTTTCAAACAAAATAAAGGCATTGTATAAAAACAATACCGGCGAAAGCTTGAATGTATATTATGCCGCTTCGCTTTACAAGGATAAAAAATGCGAAGTTACGGCATTTACGGAGGGAACACTCGGCGCAAAGGAAAGTAAAAGCATTGTTTTAGCCGTAGGAACCGGCAAAATTTCGGAATATGACGGCTATGAAATTGCTGTGTATGAGAAAAATGCGGACGGAAGCATAGGAAAGCTTCTGAACAGCCCAATTACCGAACCGCTTGCCCGCGAAACCAAAACAACAGACATAACACCCAAAAACGAAACAAAAATTTCAGTCGGATACGATTCGGAAAAAGAAATTGTCGAAGTTACCGGTTACAGCAAAACAAAGCGATCGGGACTTCCTGTTATCGTTAAAATCCGAAAAAAGGGCGACGATAACACTATAGATAAGCTTATAAGAGCAGAAGCGGTAAAGACAGGCAAAAACGGCGAGGTTAACTATAACTTTAAACTTAAAGACGGTACCGAAAAGGGAAGATATACGGCAGTTATTGAAATGCCTTTTGAGGATACGGCATACGAGAGAGAATTTAACTATCT
Organism: uncultured Clostridia bacterium; assembly: GCA_934462715.1. Taxonomy (GTDB): domain Bacteria; phylum Bacillota; class Clostridia; order UBA1381; family UBA1381; genus RGIG1988. Next base: position 103,290 of record CAKSIJ010000001.1, on the reverse strand, counting down.
GGATCTTGACGAGGTTAAGGCATTCTTAAAGCAGATTGACAATGCTTCAAGCATTTCGGCTGTTGAGGCTGCCGACATCTTTAACGTTGAAAAGGATCCGCTTTGTATTCTCGACTCAAGCTTTACAAGTCTTGAAAACAAAGATCTGCTTTTCGGCGCAATACTGGAAAACAAAACCTATGCCGACAGAAACGACAATGTTGTTTCGTATTTTAAGAGCATATACAACAACGCTCTTGAAATGAGCATATATATCTGGGGCGATGCCGAAAGCTGTATTGATGAAATAAAGGCAAGTCATGCCAACGAATACTGGAACATTCGGGAAAACAATGCATACGCAACATTCTTTGAAAGCTTCACCGATTCACAGCGCAAAAATATTGTCGGTAAGCTTAAAAATGCGAAATGCTTTAAAGATGTTTCGGATATATTCTATCTTGAAGTAATCAGAGAGGATATTTCGGCTCAAAGCTCGTATTCAACCGTATGCACGGTTTTGAAAAAGTATGACGATATAACAAATATAGATTATTCTACATATAACAGACTTGCCGAAACAAAGCAGATAAAGGTTGCGGAAAAGCTCCAGAAGCAGATAGCTTCGGTTAAAACAATCAAGGAGCTGAAAAGCACATTTGAAGCTTATGCAAAAAGCGAATATAACAGTACCGGCGGTAATGACGGAAACGGAAACGGCGGACACAAAGGAGGCTCCGGCGGCAGCAGCTATATCCCCGGAACGGCAGTCGGAAATCCGGAAATATCAAACAACGTACCCGATTGGTATGAAGAAAACAACAATTCGTCATCATCGAAAATATTTGACGACCTCGATAACGTTGCATGGGCAGAGGAAAGCATAAACAAGCTTTACAAGCTCGGAGCAATATCGGGCAAGGGAGAAAAAATATTTGATCCGAACGCTTCTATTACAAGAGAAGAGCTCTGCAAAATCGTTGCGGCAGCTTTCAAGCTTGAAAAAAATGATGAAGCCGGAGCGGTAAGCTTTTCAGATGTTGAACAGGGGCAATGGTACACCGAATATGTGGAGCTGTGCTATCAGAATGAGGTTATAAACGGTATCGGAGATAATACTTTCGGTGTAGGCAGAACCGTAACGAGAGAAGAAATCGCAACGATACTTGTTAGAGCGGCAGAAGCAGCAGGAAAATCTCTTGACTACTACTTCACGATATTCCCGTTTGCCGATGAAGATGAAATTTCCGACTGGGCAAAGAAGAATGTGTCGATATTGAGAGAATGTATGATTATAAACGGCGTAGGCGGCGGACGTTTCGCACCTAAGGATAACGTAACAAGAGCGCAGGCAGCAAAGATGATTGCCGGTATTCTTGATTTTAACTATTAAAAGAGGGAGGACAATTAACGTGAATAAAAGAATTATTGCAGCTATAACTCTTGCGGCGATGACCCTGTCACCGCTGACCGCTTTGGCATATGACGAAAGCGGAGTTACATCTTATCTTGAAAACTGTGTAAACGATTACGGTACGGTTGCGGACGCAGAGGATAAGAACATAGAAATACTGACCGCTTTGCAGGACGATTATGAATGTACCGAAGAGGAAGCTCAGTCATTTTATGAAGATCTTTTAAAGAAGATTGCCGAGAAAAACAAGGAAGATAATGACAATCAGGGCGAAAACGGCGAAAATAACGCAAATGACAGCAAACCGGAGGATAAACCTGATGAAAAAACTCTGAAAAAGGGTACAGAGTCAAAAATGCAGGTTTTAAACCAGCTCGGAATTATTCAGGACAGTGAATTTGACTATTTCGGCACGGTATCAAGAGCAAAGTTTTCAGAATACATGGCAAACCTGATAAATTACGGCGGCGATTATTCCGAGGAGGAGGGACACTACAGATTCCATGACGTGACCTCTGATATGGAATGTTATCATGCGGTTGCAAGTCTTATAAATAAGGGCGCCGTTATCGGAGTGGGCGGAGGAATATTCTCTCCCGACTCCGACATAACTGTAGGCTGGGCTTGCGGAATAATGGTAAGAATACTGGGTTATGACTTTATAAAAACCCAATATGACGATAAGGGAGAAGCTTATTATATCAGCAAAGCTTCGGAGAAAAAACTGTTAAAAGGTATTTCTGCTGTCGGAAACTCAGTTGTGAACGGAGAGGACGCAGTTATACTGCTTTACAATATGCTTGACGCAGACAGCGTTGTAATGACCGATTTCAGAGAGGTTAACGACACCACAAGCTATATGTTAAACGAAATGAACCTCGATTACAGCGACGGAATCGTCACCGCAAACTCAAAAACCTCATTATATTCGCAAAGCGGAGCGGTTGCCGAGAGTTATTTGAAAATCGGCGACGACAATTACGTATTCGGCGATATAATGACAGTATCTGAGCTGGACGCTCTTTTGGGCAAAAAGGTGCGTGTGTTCTACGATAAGGACGATACAGTATATGCAAAAGCTATTATGGAGCTTGATGATTATAACGAAACGTTTACGCTGCTGTCGGGAAATATTGAAAAATATGATGACAGCTTAAACAGACTTTACTATACCGAGGACGAAAGCAGCAAGGAAAAATATATTGAAATACCAAAGACGGCAAATATAGTTTTCAACGGCGTTGTGGTTGACTACGAGCATATCAAAAAGCAGCTGCTTATACCTGACAGCGGAGAAATTACCTTTATCAGCAACGACCGCAAGTCCGGTTATGAAGTGGTAAGCATAAAGTCTTATGTTTATTATAAGGTAGGAGTTATAAACACAACCGATCCAAAGCTTTTTGACGAATTTACAATACAGCCGAACATTCAGCTTGATGATGAGAGCGTTACAATAACAAACGGCGGTGTAAAAAGCTCATATGCAGACCTTTCAAAGGATATGCTTTTAATGGTTGCGCCGTCAAGAGTTGTGTTTAAAGACGGAGTTATGTATGCCGATACCGATAACTCAACTTATATTTCAATAGAAATAATGAGCGTCAGTGTGACAGGAAAGGTTAACGGCAGTAAGTCGGGGAATGAGGGAATAAAAATCGGAGATGAAATATATGAGCTTTCCGAAACCTTTAAAAAGCTTAATGAAAAGTTCCCGGATATGGTCGACTTTAAGCTTCCGCCTACAGGCTCAAACGTATCTGCGTCTTTGGATAAGTATAATAAGATAGTAAGCTTTACCGTAAATACATATGCAGAGGGCTTGAAGTACGGCTATATTGTAAAGCTGATACAGGACGAGGACAGTGACGAATATTTTGCAAAGATATTCACACAGGAAAACGAAATGTTAAAGCTCGGACTTGCCGACAAGGTCAGCGTTCACAAAAAATGGAATGAAGGAAAGCTAAGTACAAGCACATACTTTGCTAAGAAGCTTACAAAGGAAAAGCTTGCCGTAATGGACGGCGGATCATTCAACGCAAAGCCGGTTAAATTTACTGTAAATGCCGACAACAAAATAAATGAATTATACATTGCTGACGGTTCAAATACCAAAACTGCGTACAATCAGATAGAAAAGGATCTGGATTTCTTTATAGACAAGAGCATATTTATGAAGAATTTCTCAAATGTCGGAGGCAGCGGTATTTACGGCTATAATGTAGGATATTGGTACAATGTTGCAAACAATAACATAAACGGAGTGTATTTGATTATTCCGTCCGATACATCGGCTGATGATGACCAGTATAAGGCTTATGAGGGAATATACAGTACCTCATTACCGGGAGGTACTTGGAACAACATTGAGTTTTATGACGTTAACAGCACCGGAACGGTAGGGTTGTTAATCAGATATGTTACCGATGAGGGCGGCAATTCCGGTAAAAAAGAAGAAACAGGCACTGCTGTTGTAATGGAGGAGCCGGAGCTTCATTACGATTCCGTAAAAGATGAAATCACATACAGCATAAAGCTTTATGCCAATATACAAGCAGCAAGAACATGGAGAATAGGCAAAGAGCAAGAGTTTACATTTGAGAATTCTGACCTTGTGAGCTACACTATAAGCAAATCATCGAGCGAAACAATATCGGCACAGGCTCAATACTCAAATATTCCGATTGAAGAGCTTAAGCCCGGAGATATAATCTTGGTTTCAAAAAGTAAGGAATCGGGTAAGATTAACGGCTTCTGTCTGCTTGCAAGAAATCTGGGAGATATAAATCCCGAAACCGGAAAACCGGAAATGAGCTGTACATATGTAAATCCGTCGCCTTTGGCAACGGAAATGCTCAAAAGAACAGGACCGAGCCAGTGGCAGGAAATGTGTGTTACAAAGGGAATAGTTGAAAAGAGCATAGACAGCCGTGTATTCTTTGTAAATGACGGTTCGGAGTATTACAGAAAGCTAACAATCGGCAACAATACCTATACAAAGGATAAGGTTGTTATTCTGGATAAAAAAGCTTCAAGAAACCCGGTAACAGAGGGAGCTTTTTCGGATATACGAGTTGGCGATTACGTTGTTTCGGCATTTGACGAAACACTGGTAATTGTCAGAAACTACAACTGATTGACGGGAGGCGATTGATATATGAAGAAAAAAATAAGCTTTTTGATTTCGTGTCTTTTGATTTTAAATTCAACCAGTGCGGTTTTTGCGGAGAATAACTCCGCAGAAACCGATACGGCACAGGAAATCACTCAAACGGTGCAGGAAAATGCACAAACGGCGGAAGAAGATCAAACCGGCGCAACTGACAAAAAATCAGATACAGAGGCTGAAAACGCAGTTAATCTGTATGTAGACCGCAGCAAGGTGGGCGAAGCAAACACATATGCAAATCTGAGCGCCGCAATAAGCGCAGCGGATTCTATCGACAAGAGCAAAAATCAGGTTATTATAACTGTTGCCGGCGGTACATATGATCTGAACGATACAATAACGTTCAAATCTACAAACGGCGGCAGCAGCGAATATCCTCTGATTATTAAAGCGGAGGACGGAAAGCAGGTTATATTTGAAGCCGGAAAAAGAATGTCCGGAACAAAAATAACCAACAAGGATAAGCAATACAGCAGATTCCCGAATTCCTCAAAAAATCATATTTTCAAAATAGATATGTCAACATCAAATATTGATTTGGGAAGTATTGTAGCAGGCTATCCGAATATGGCGTCAAGCAACGCTTCAGGCTACGGCGGTCTTGTGGAGCTTGTTTATGACGGTGAGGTAATGACCGAAGCAAGATACCCCAATATAGGTACGGTTAAAACGGCAGAAAATGTAAACAGCGGAAGCAGTGCTGTAAGCTTTACAACAGACATAAACGAAGCCGCAAGCTGGAAGTTTGACGAAAACACACGCTTTCTTGCTGTTGAATCGAGCGGTTATCTGTTTGTCGGCGGTACTGTGACGGGATATGACGCGGCAACAAAAAAATTCTCATGGTCAACAAACAGAGCCGGCGGCGGTACGATACCGACAGGTACAAGAGTATCTTTCAGAAACGCACCCGAATTTCTTGATCAGCCGGGCGAGTATTATATAGATGTTACAAGCAAAGCAATCTATTTTTATCCTCCCGATGAAACCTTTTCACATGAAACACGTCTGGTGAGCATGAAGCAGCCGATTGTTAAGTTCGATAAAGCAAAAAATATTGTACTTGACGGAATAACGTTCCAAAACGGAAACGAAACCGGAATTGTTTTTGATGAATCGGATAACTGTGCGTTGAAAAACTGTACGGTGAAAAATATCAGCGGCTCGGGAATAAAGGTTAATACAAGTTCAAATATTAAAATCAATTCTACAACAATACACGATATCGGTCTTGCGGCAATTCAGCTGACTGACGGCGGAAATTACAAAAATCTGGTATCAAGCGGAAATGTTATAGAAAACTGTGATATTTACAGCGTGGGACGGCTTTCACAAGTTTCAGGCAGAGGAATAGGCATATCTTATGAAACCGGTACGGTTGTAAGGAATAACAGAATACATGACGTAACTCATGAGGGCATTGTTTTGGAAAGAGGAACAATATGTACAGTCGAAAACAACGAAATCTATGACTGCGTAAACGATACCTATGACGCAGGTGCGATTTATTCGGGCGGTGCTCAGGCAAGGGGTGTAGGAAATGTATACAAGAACAATTACATACATGATATACGCTTGTCCGAGGACGCAACCGGCGGTGCGGTTGTAGGTCTTTACTGGGACGACCAGATTGCCGGACAAACATCTGTAGGTAATATTTTTGCAAATAATGCGTTTGGTATGCTGATAGGCGGCGGTGACTGGAATACAATTAAAAACAATATATTCTATAAGTCAAATGCCAGCTTGACATACGACAGCCGAGGCGAGGGCTGGCAAAAGGCTATTGACGGTCAGAATATTTTAACCACAATCGGCAGTGATATCGGAAATACGAATGTACTGTGGAATACAACATTTCCGTATATTGCAAAGCTGTATGAATATGCAAAGGCAAATAATGTTGAAAAGCTGAATGCACCCGATGAAGCAACGGTAACCGACAACTTAATTATCAAAACAGGCGATTTCTCGCTTGCCGACAGCGTAAAGAATAATGCGCTCGATATATCGAACAATTATAAGGCTGCCGAAACGGAAGAAGTTATAAGCTTTGAAGATCCGGATAATTTTAATTTCAATTATCCGTCCGATACTAAGGTTGCACAGGTACCGGATTTTGAATATATTGATTTTTCAAAAATTGGTATGACGGCTGAAAAAGAGCTTGGCAAGGCACAGCTTTTAGCGCCGAAGAACGGTGCAATCAATGTTGAGGGAAACAATGTTGTTCTCCGCTGGAAGGACAGCGCCGGAGCTAACAAGTACCGTTTGCAGATTTCTATGGATAAGGAATTTGAAGCTTTGATTTATGATGAAATAATCAAAGGCAGAAAGGTACAGCTCGATAATCTGAAATATAACAAGACCTTTTATTGGAGAGTTCAGCCGATAATAGCAAGCAAGTCGGAGCAGGGCGGAGCGTTCAGTGATTGCTTTGAGTTTACAACAGCAAAAAGCGAAGCTAAGGACACAAAGGCATTATCAAAGCTTTTATCCGATTTGGGTAACGGCTGGAAGAAAGTGCCGGAGGGAAAAAGAGCCGGTATGTATGAGCACGGCGCGATAGACGAGCTTGCCGAAACCGTTGACGAAGCAGAAACTATCCTTTACAACTCAGCTTCAAAGATGTACGAGGTCAAAAACGTTGCCGCAAAGCTTCAAGCTGCTATAAAAACCTTTGACGATAAAATGAATGTCGATACTGTTGATTTGGGCGGTTGGATTAAGGACGAGAGCAACTGGAAAATCAACGGACCGAATAATTTCAATAACGGTATGCTTTGTCTCGGAAAAGGTCATGACAATGCCGTATATAACGGCCAGCAGCTGTCAAGAGGTCAGCTTTTGAAGTTTAAAGCAAAATTTGACTTGGCAGGTTATGAGGGCTGGGGATTCAACCAAGAGCATGAAACAGCATATTTCTGGGCATCTACCGGATATTCGATCGTTATAAAGAGAGACGCATTTGAGGTTCAGAAAAGAGCAAAGTCAAACGGCACTGTTTTGGTTTCAATTCCGAAAACCTTTGCAAATGAAGAAAGTATATGTACCTCGGGAGTCTGGTATACCGTTGAAACAGGTGTTTTATCAACGGTTATGGGACCGAGGATTATTGTAAAAATCGACGGCAAAACCGTTGTCGATTATGTCGATACAGAGGAATTAATCTGCGATGAACTCGGATATTTCTCATTCCTCGACGCTTCCGGTTCAACAGGAACATATCTTGCGCCGGCAGATTATACGGAATAAGTTATGATGCCGCAGGCAGACTGTTTGGGCGGTCTGCCTGCGGTACTTATTTGTAAATATGAAAAAGATTACTTTTTTACATTAAGATTTTTGCCGCCACGCGGCGGCGGAACGGAGGATTAAAATGTTCAGAAGAAAGAAATTTGAAACATTTCCGGCAAATGAAATAGAAACATCGGGTTGGCTCAAAAGGCAGCTGAAGATACAAGCTGACGGTCTTAACGGCAACCTTGACAAAATCTGGCCGGACGTGCGTGACAGCGCATGGATAGGCGGTACAAAAGAGGGCTGGGAGAGAGTGCCTTACTGGCTTGACGGATTTATTCCACTTGCATTTTTAATGAGAGATGAGAATTTAATCGCAAGGGCAAAAAAATATGTTGACGCAATAGTTGCACAGCAGCAGAGCGACGGCTGGATTTGCCCGTGCAGCTACGATAAGCGTGCCGATTACGATACATGGGCGGTTTTGCTGATAACGAAAGTGCTGTGCCTTTACTATGACTGCACAGGCGATGAAAAGGTTCTCGAATCGGTGATAAAATGCTTAAAGCATTTTGAACAGCATATGAGCTGCAATACCCTGAGAAACTGGGGTGCGGCACGTTGGTTTGAGGGGTTGATTGCAATATACCGGATATATGATATAACCGGTGAAAAATGGCTTTTGACTTTGGCTAAAAAAATGTCTGTCGAGGGGTTTGACTGGAGAAAGATATTTGAACGCAATTTGCTTGACGATTGCACAAAGGGCTGGGAGATGTTTTCCCATGTTGTTAACATTGCAATGATGATGAAATCGGAAGCACTGCTGTCACTGTTTGACGAAAACGCAGACGGCGAAGAATTTGCAGATATGGCATTTGAGTATCTGACAAAGAATCACGGCAGTGCTATAGGTCATTTTAACGGTGACGAAAATCTTCCCGGTAAGCTGCCGATTCAGGGTGCGGAGTTATGCAGCATTGTTGAGCTTATGTACTCGTATGAGGTGATATTTGCAGTAACGGGGAATCCAAAGTGGCTTGACAGACTGGAATTGCTTGCATATAATTCACTGCCGGCAACTCTGACAGCCGATATGTGGGCGCACCAGTATGTACAGATGGTGAATCAGGTTGCGTCTTATCCGATGTCAAAGCAGCCGTTCAGAACAAACAATAACGACGCTCACCTGTTCGGGCTTGAACCGCATTTCGGCTGCTGTACGGCAAATTTCGGACAGGGATTCCCCAAATTTGCAATGTCTGTTTTCATGAAAGCTGAGGACGGCATTGCCGCATGTGCGATTGCTCCTGAAACGGTTAATACCAAAATTAACGGAGTGAAAGTTTCATTAGAATGTATAACTGATTATCCGTTTAAAAATACGGTAAGATATATAGTAAAGCCGGAAAAGGAGGCTGAATTTACATTCTATGTAAGGATTCCGTACTTTGCTGCAAAAGCAAAGCTTGACGGTAAAGAAACGGACGAAAAGGGATTGATTAAAATAAAGAGAAACTGGGCGGACGCTGCCGAAGTAAAGCTTGAATTTGAGTTTGATACCGAAATCGTAAAAAGACCAAACAATATGGTATGCTTAAGACGCGGACCTCTGTTTTATTCAATTCCGGTAAAGGGTCAAAAGGAAAAGGTTGAGTATTGGCGTGACGGCGTTGAACGAAAATTCCCGTATTGTGACTATTTCATTTATCCGATTTCAAAATGGAATTATGCGCTTGCAGGAACAGATTTTGCGGTGAAAGAAAAATCTGTTGCACAAATGCCGTTTGATACGGAAAATCCGCCTGTTACAATTGAAGCCGACGTTGCTGAGATTGAATGGGGATTCGGCTGCGGTCACTGCGACCCGATGCCGAAAAGCAATGTTCCGATAAGCGAAAAGAAAAAAATTGAATTTGTTCCGTACGGCTGCACCGAACTGAGAATTACGGAAATACCGATAGCAGATAACAAATAATCAAAGCGTTATTATGCTTTTAACGCATTTGTCGAGTAGTGAAAGATGTGTACACAAACCGAATGTGTGTGATACTGATGAGGTTTATGCGCTCAGTGTGGCAGGCAAAAACGGAGGCAACCTCTGCTTTGCTCAACGCAAAGCAGGGGTTTTTCTGTATTTCGAAAGAAATATATTTACTGTTCATTACAAAAAAAACAAAAGCGCCGCTGTTCCTTTAACTCCTCAACAATTAATAAATTGTATTCAAAAACCCTTTACCAATTCAAAGAAATGGTGTAAAATATAAGGTGTATCGGATAATTACAAAAGAATAGTTTTACAATTATCAATATAAAAGAATTGAACAATATAGAAGACAATGTCGTTGACTACTACATATGTGAGAATTGATTTGCCGATAAAGAAATAACTGTTAAAGGGACTGTAAAAAAGCTTCAAAATAATATTGAGCTGGGAAATCTCGTATTTTGTTTAAACGGGAGTGTAAAACTTTTTTTGTAAATATTGACATCAAAGGTTTTCTATGATATATTATACTAAAGTCGGCTAACCTTTGGTATATGCAAAACAAAAAAACAATTATAGAAAGGAAAATGATACAATTATCTTTAGTTTTGATGATAATTATATTATACGGAATCAACTATGAAAACAAAAGAATTTTACCGTGAGTGCGGATATGAGGATATAGGCTATATGCCGGTGCCGCTTTTATCGGAAGAGGAATACCCCGATTATATAGAAGCGGAAGTTTTAAAGAGTGTTGACGAAATTCAAAAGTGTCAGAATGAGAAAACATCGACGGTTGCTTTTATGACCGACATTCACTATGCCATGAATCATAACCATACGGTTCGTTTTAAAAGACTTATGCGTGCATATAAGGAAATTGCAAAACGTGTTGCGCCCGATATGCTTATTTTGGGCGGTGACTATACAAACGAGGGGTGCAAGGAGTACAAAAAAAAGTGTTTCCGCGAGCTTCGGGCCTTGATTGACCGTGAGCCGTATTTCCCGGTAAACGGTAATCATGATGACGGAAGCATATGGGATAAGGCATACATACACGCAGATAAGGCTACAAATCACTTGACTCATACAGATTTATACAAGCTGTTTTACAATCACCTTCCAAAGTTAGGCGCTGAATTTGACGAGGACAATCACTCGCTTTACTATATGTATAACGACTGTGCGAAAAAGGTGAGATATGTATTTTTGGACGCTTGTGATGTGCCGTATATTTTGGATGATGAAGGAAAGCTTAAATATCAGGCTCAGTGGCTTTTTGCAATGTCGCAAAAGCAGCTTGATTGGCTTTGTTCAAAAGCACTCAAGTTTGATGATCCGGGCTGGAGCGTGATGTTTATTACACACTCGCTGCTCTTGCCGCAGGAGGTAGACAATCCGCCTGAAATATCAAAGAATATGGAACTTTTAAGACGAATTGTTCTGGCATATAAAAAAGGCGAAAACTACAGTGAAAACTTTGGCGATGGTGATTTTGAACGCAAGGTGGACGCACCTTTTAATGACTATATAAGAGGCGACATTATCGGATTTTTGGTGGGCGATTATCATTATGATGATGTTGTTTACTATGATGATATTCCGCTCATTTTAACCGGTAATGCAGTTATGTATGACAAGGGCGAAAAAAATCGTGTGCGTCGCAATGGAGATGAAACAGAGCTTTTGTTTGACATGGTGACTGTTGATAAAGAGAAGAGGAAAATTTGCGTTGTCAGAGTCGGCTCGGGTGAAAACAGGGAAGTCAAATACTAAGGAAAAGTGAATATATGCGATATGACATAATTGGCAACAGAAATAAGGAAGAGCTTTAAAGCATAAAGCCCAAACCGCTGATTTTGCCTTTCTCAGCGGTCTGAGTTTGATTATAAATCAAACGGCGTTGACAGGAACGATGCTTTCGCACTGTGATTGCTGCAATGACAGAAGAAACGACGAGCCGTTCATGTGCAGCATAAAATATTATCCGCACCGTTGAATACAGAGGACATGATTCAAAGCTTCAGATCAAGCTGCCCGATTACATTAAATCGGTTGCCGAAACCGATCTGAATGAGGATATTATCAAAGAAATATCCGTGACCGGTAATATAATAAATTCGGAAATAAAACATTTTGAAATTAAGTCGTTTTATCTTTCAGTTTAAACGACAGACAGCTGTAGCGGAGTATTTTATTTACTGTAATTAATTTAAAAATGCTTGACAAACAGAAAAAAATCTGTATAATAAATACTAAATAAAAAATGCGACAAACACACAGCAGAAAAATTTGATTTTTTATGCTGTGTGTTGCACAGCCGCCGTGCGGCGGCAGAATGGAGATTAAAATGGATAAGCTGTATGAATGGGAAGAACTGAAGTCGGAAAATACGAAAGATGAAATTACCGCCCATGTATGGAACAGGGACATAAAATTTAAAAAATCAATATTTCCGTCAACGGTCAAAATTGACGGAAATGAAATTCTTCATGCGCCGATAGAGCTTAAAGCTTACTTTGACGGTAAAATAGGAGAATGGGAAAAGCAGAATGTGATTTCACTTGAAAAAACAGATCAAAAAGCTGTATATGCAGTATCGCAGACAGCAAACGATATAATTGTCAATGCCGATATAACAATTGAATTTGACGGTTTTATAAGAATTGATTTCAGAATTATTCCTTTCTGGAATCCGGCATGGATTGTTGATAAGCCGCTAAAAACAACCTTGACAAAATTAAGTATTGATGTACCGCTGAAAAATGAGTTTTCTACTCTTTGCCATTATTGGCCGAACTGCGAGAGCGCAGTTTGCCTGTCCGGCAGAGTTTTGAACAGCCACGAAACTCCTGAGGGTGAAATGAAGCTTCCCTTTAAGCCGTATATCTGGAGCGGCTGGGAATACGGCGGATTGGGAATATGCTGTGAAAGCGATAAGAATTTTGAGCTGAATGATAAAGACGAATGTATAACCATAACCCGAAACAGCGAGTACACAAATATCAATATATCTCTGCTTGATTATCTTCCGGAGGATTGGCACAAGAGAGCGGATATATGGGGAAATACTCTTAAGCCTATTACATATTCATTCGCCTTTCAGCCGACACCGGTAAAGGAATTTGACAAAAACAGCCTTAAAGAATGGAGAGCCTTTCATTTAGCAGATATTCTTAAAAAACCTGCTTTTGACGCTGTTTATGGAAATGACGATACCTTAATCAAAAGGATTGCGGCTTCGGGCGCAAAGTGGCTGATTCTGCATGAGGACTGGACGGTTATTCAAAATTATGGACTTGCATATGATGAAAACGCTTTTAAAGAGTTTGTGAACAAATGTCACAAGCTCGGACTAAAGGTTATGGTTTATTTCGGATATGAAATCTCAACGCTTTATCATGACTTTAACAGCATTTGTGATGAAAGCCTTAATAAAAACGTTAACGGAAATTTTGTCGGCGGCTGGCAACGTGAGCCTATGCAGAGGGATTACACGGTATGCTATGCAGGAAAATACAGTGATGTTATGCTTGAAAGAGTAAAATATGCAATGGATAATTACGGTGTGGACGGAATATATACTGACGGAACATACATACCTTGGGAATGTGCAAACGAAGCCCACGGCTGCGGTTGGCATGACGCTAAAGGCGAATTGCACTGCGTTTATCCGATATATGCAGTAAGAGATCACGTTAAAAAGCTTTATGAGATTGTACACAGCAGGGGAGGCAGAATCGACACACATCAGAGCAGCTGCTGTATGACGGCAACTCTCGGTTTTGCCGACAGCTATTATGACGGTGAAAATATTCAGGGCTTTTTGAAAGAGGACATCAGTAATTTAAAAACCGACACCTTCCGTACGGAATTTATGGGATTGAATATAGGAATCCCTTGTCAGTTTATATCGTATACCGAGGATAACTACACAATGCGTATGCTGTCGGGAAATACGCTTATTCATAACGTTTTCCCAAGGGCAACGCATATTGAAGATCTGGACTATATATCGCAGCTCTGGCAAATTTACGATGATTTCGGAACGGACACAGCCGAATGGCGGCCGTACTGGGAGAAACAGGATGTATCAGCAGACAACAGAGACACATATCTGTCATATTACAAAAAAGACGACTCTCTGCTTTTGATAATCAATTCGTTTGATAAGAATATTTCAGAATGTGAGATTACTTTAGACGGTGAATACTCTTTTGCGGAGGATTTGCTTGATGGAGGTAAAATTAAGGTTAGCGGTAAAAAATTGATTGTTAATATTAATTTTGCGGAAGTTAAGCTGATAAAAGTAACTAAATAAGAAAATTGTATTATGATACCTTTAATATGCTGTTAAATGCGTTAAAGCCGTTGGGATAATATCCCGACGGCTTCGTCATTTTATATAAAAATCGCAAATCTTCTCATCTTTTAATGATGAAAAAGATTTGAATATTGATACACTAACACAGATGATAATCGGACAAATTCGTTATATTATACATGAACCGCAGATTTCAAAGGTCAGAAAAATGCTGACAATTGAGCAGTTCCGAAATCCGGGTCTTGCTAAGGTTCAAACAAAGCAGAACTATACCAATGTTATGAATTTTTTTGTCGGTATTATCAACTGCTTAATACAACAGATTCGGCAATTTTTTGAGGTATACCGAAAAAATAACGGTGAATAAAACTGTAATAAATAAACTGCAAAATTAATTTTATTTGAGGTGAGCATAAATGAGGCACGCTGTTTTGAACTTTATTCGTGTTGCAGCGAATATAATTTCACATTATTTTCACACGGCCGCACCCTGTTGGACGGCAATATGCTTGGCGGCGGTGATTTTGATTGTTCGTTTCGCAAGAATTAAAAAGAAAGAAAAAAAGCAGGACGGCAGCTGCGGTGCGGACGGAGTTAGTTTCGGAATGTGCTTCGGCTTACTTTTTGGAACAACATTCGGGAACAATGCTGCAATGATTAAAGCATATTAAAAAATCAGCAAGCATAAAAACGCTTGCCGATTTGTGGCGTCCCAGATAGGATTTGAACCTACGGCGTTTCGCTTAGGAGGCGAACCCTCTATCCAACTGAGGTACTGGGACACAGTGACTATAAATTAATCTCAAAACAACTATTTAATTATATCACACTTACAAAAAAATATCAAGCAAAAAACACAAAAAAATTTCAAAAAATATAAATTATAACAAAAAAAATATTTTAACAAAGATACAAAGCTGCTTCAGATTCCGCGTTGACAGGGGTTCGGAGCTGTTTTTTTTGAAAACGGTCAAGAATAATGATAAAAAAGTCATACACAAATGCAAGCAATTTTGATAAAATGATATAAAATAAGTTTGCGAAAAAACTGCGGGTCGGCATACGACGCTGTTTTTATGAACAATTTACATTCGGTAAAAGACTGAATTAAATCGCCCATAGAACTACTTTTTGCTCGGGGCGGTATAATAATGCAGCACCACTCGCTGCAAAGCAGTGCTCTGAACGATTTTCTTTCAGACTTCGGTTTTGTGCCTTACGGCACGGAAAGATATGGTTATAAAAATGAAAATAAATGCTGTTGATAAATGCAAATCGCTGTGATATAATAAATATACGGTACATATATATTGCAGGCACTCATAAAAGAACAAGCTTACGGGAGGAGATACTTTGATTAGATTAGTAATCGTTGAGGACGAGCCTTACATGGCAGATTATCTGACCAACTATATTGACTGGAGCAAAATTAATATTAAGATCGAAGCCGTTTCGGATAACGGCGCAGACGGGCTTGCCGTAATCAGAGAGCTCTGCCCCGATATAGTCATCACCGACATCAAAATGCCCAAAATGGACGGGCTGACAATGATAAAGAATATCATAAGCGAGGGCATTGACTGCAAAATTGTGATTTTAAGCAGTTACAGCGAATTTCATATAGTGAAAGAAGCGTTTAAGCTGGGAATAACGGACTACATTTTAAAAGCCGAGCTTGATGAGGAAACGATAAACAGAGTGTTTGTCAAGCTGATAAACAGTATAGCTTTTGAAAAAAAGAATTTGGACGAAGCGAAAAGAATGAAGTACAAAAGGGATAGAATCAAGGCTTTTATTGTCGGTACGGAAAAAATATCGGACTGTGACATCAGCCTGAGAATTAAGGAAAAAAATCTTTCTGTAGCCGTGATAAAGCTTTTGGACTATGCAACGGTATTAAAAGACGACTGGAACATGGAGGACGAGCTTTTAAAATACGGATTGCTGAATGTCATGGAGGAGTTGCTGGAAAATGAGCATACGGGAGAGGTCACATTAATGAAAGAAGATGAGTTTGCTGTTATTATATCGGACGCAAAGGAAAGCAACTCGGATAAAAGAACACGGGAAATTGTAAAAAGTATGTGCAGAAACATCGAGAACGTGTTTGGGTTTTCAGCCTGCAGCGGCTGGTGCGGCTTTGAGGATTCCGGACGGGAGCTGAAAAAGCTGTATGACAATGCAAAATGTGCAGTCGATTATACCTTTGTTTACGGACACGGTGAACCGTTAAATTATAATGACATTAAGAATAAAACCGCAAATAAAGTAAATGTGGAGGAGCTGATACTGTCTTTTTCATCAGTGATTAACAAATACGATATTAATACTGCGGTTACTCTTATCGACGACTGCATGAATGCCGATGTATTTGCCGGACAGCTTGGAGAGCTTCTTGAATTTTGCGATATGTGCTGTCTTGAAATTAACAAAATGCAGAAACAGCTGATGTTTGAAAACACAATAAGAAGCAAATACAAAAAGATAATGAGCGTCGGAACGCTTAATGAACTGAAAAGTCTGATTAAACAGGAATTATACAAGCTTTCTGAGGTGGAAAACGAAAATGTGGCATTAATACCTCGGGTTAAAAAATATATTGACGATAATTACTATAAAAAGATTTCATTGGAATATATATCAGAAAAATTTAACGTCGGTTATCAGAAATTAAGCCGCGAATTTAAAAGAAAAACCGGTGTCGGTCTTAAAAAGTATATAATCGAGGTAAGAATGAACGAGGCGATGAGACTGATTGTAAGCAGTGAATATATGCTGTATGAGATTGCCGAAATGGTCGGATATGCCAATTACGAAAACTTCAGCCGTGTATTTTACGCATACTTCAAAAAATGGCCAAAAGAAATAGAAAGACCGTAGGAGGTGAGGAATTGAAAAAATTTATAAGAGCAAAGAGCAGTCTGCAAAATAAATTTCTGATACTTTTCATTTTCATATCGATCATTCCCATAGTTGTGAGCATATCGTACGTCAGTACGGTTGCACTTGAACAGATGACTGAAAACGTAGATCAGACGTCTGTAAGTCAGCTGAAAATTATTGATCAGACTATATATGAACGGTACGGAAATATCAAAAAAAGTATTGAAAGTATATGTGCAAACACCGATATTCAAAAAATCCTCATAGATGATAATCTCGATTATGAGCTTTTTTCTTCTCAGATAAAAAACTGCACGATTGATAATAAGGATATATTTGGCATAGCCTGTGTGACAAAATCCGGCAATGCATATACATATAACGTCAATATTAATTCAATTGACGCTATTCGGCTGCAAATTATCTATGGGCATATTGACGAAAGACCCGGTATGTTTACGTGGTTCGGAAACTCATTTCTGAAAACTCAGGGTTTTGACGAAAATATCATAATGGCGGTCACTACATATAACTGCAAGAACAGCGACAGCGGTTATGAGCAGCTTGCTCAGATTTATATCTATGTCAAAAACAATATATTCAGCGACGCATTCGGAGATGTCGGAGGCGATTCGCTTCTTATGTTCGACAGCAACGGAATGATGCTCTCGGGAATAGGGCAGGAAAAGTATATTGAGCTTTTCAATGAGGATATGTCGCTTATAGAAACGCTGTTCACTGCAAATGAGGGTGTTATGAAAACCGATATGCTCTCAAAGAAAAATGTTTCTGTTGCTCATTACGCTTCAAGCCTTACAAATTTCAGGTACCTGAAAATTTACGATAATGATGTTCTCTACGAAAAGATAAACGATATGCGCAGAATGATTGTCATACTCATATTGACGCTCACTGCTGTTGCGCTGTTTATTTACGTCACAATTGTAAAGACAATAACAAATCCGATAGCGGTTTTGGCGGAGCGAATGAGAAATATGTCATGGAGTAATCTCGATAAAAAAGTACAGGCACGCGGCAGCGATGAAATAGCCGACATTATGAACGGATACAACAGAATGCTTGACAAAATATCCGATATGATCGATGAGGTAAAGGAAAAGGAACAGCAGAAAAAGGAATCGGATATACGTGCGCTGCACTATCAGATTAATCCTCATTTTCTGCACAATACGCTTGCTTCAATCAGAATAGTGGCAATGAAGCACAACGATACCGAAGTATCGCAGGCGATACTTGATATTAATCGGATTTTAAAAAGCGTTTTTTCTTCAAATTCAAGTAAAATTGTTATAAAAGAAGAAATGAAGCTTTTGGACAGTTTTGCAAGATTGTTGTTATTAAGATATAACGGCAGAATCAAATTTAATATATACGCAGACGCACAAATCGAGGACGCACTAATTCCGTCAATGATTATTCAGCCACTGCTTGAAAACGCCGTTATGCACGGCGTTGCGCCCAAAATGCGTGATGCGGATTTTGACCCGAGAATTGATATATCCATTATAAAAGAAAACAATAATCTAAAAATTTCCGTTTATGATAACGGCGTTGGCATGGATACCGGTACTGCTGATAATATATTAAGCGATAATACTGAAAAAAGCGGCGTGGGAATGGCTAATGTGAATGAACGGATTAAACTCATATGCGGGGAAGAATACGGTATATCGGTTAATTCAAAATACGGAGAATATACCGAAATTGAGATTCTTCTGCCTGTGGAATAAAAACGTCAAGATTTTTAATAAAAAAGTCATTAACTTTAAATTGACCTTCTGTTACAATTACAGTAGAACAGTTAAGTTCTCAATAATCAGTAAAGAAGGTCAATTTTTATGTTTGCTCCAAGAAAAGTAAAAACACATAATTGCGAAAAGCGCGAATCGGCGCTGACGTGCATTAAGAAAAATAAAATGCTTTATCTTTTTCTCGTTCCGGGAATAATTCTTGTATTTATTTTTGCATACTGTCCGCTCCCGGGGCTGCTCATGTCATTTATGGACTATGATATGTTCAAAGGTTTTAAAAGCGACTGGGTAGGCTTTGATAATATAATAAAGATATTCACTATTCCCGAATTTTCAAAAGCGATTTTAAACACGGTATGGCTGAGCCTGTTGGGAATAATAATCGGCTTTCCTCTTCCGATAATCTTTGCGCTTATGCTGAATGAGCTCAATGACGGCAAGTTTAAAAAATTTACACAGACAGTTTCGTATCTCCCGCATTTTTTGTCAACGATAGCCGTTATCGGTATGGCGGTGTCTATATACAGCGAGTACGGAATACTGAACGATCTGCGTATATGGCTTTTCGGAGAAAATACCGTAAGAGAGCTGTTTCTTACAAAACAGAATTTGTTTGTTCCGAATATATTGATTTTGTCAAACTGGAAAGGTCTGGGCTGGAGCTCGGTAATATATCTTGCGGCAATATCCGGCGTCGATTCATCGCTCTATGAGGCGGCAATCGTTGATGGGGCAGGAAAATTCAGACAATGTCTACATATAACAATTCCGTCAATTTCAACCACGATAATAATGCTGTTTATTCTGAAAATCGGCTCGCTGTTCAACTCGGATTTTGAATTGATATACGGCTTACAGAATGTGTACATAGATTTTGAAGTTATTTCAACGGTTATATATAAACAGGGTATCACAGGAGGTAATTATTCGGTATCGACAGCTTTCGGATTTGTTCAGGGCGTTGTAAGCCTTGTTCTTGTTCTGATAACAAACTATATTTCAAAGCGTGTCGATGATGTTTCGCTGATATAAGGAGGCAAAGTATAAAATGAAATCAAATCACATGAGAAACGAAGGTAAAGGCTATACGGTTTTTTCGATTTTTAACTTTATCTTTATGATTTTTATAATTCTGATAACATTAGTTCCGTATCTTAACGTTCTTGCAAAAGCGTTCAATGACGGAACGGACAGCTTGAGAGGCGGAATTACAATTGTGCCGAGAATATTTACAACCGAGAATTTTAAGGTGCTTTTAAAGGACAGCGATATGTATATGGCGGCATTTGTAACAATAATGCGGGTCCTGATACTTGTTGTATCGGGCATACTGGTGCAGTTTATGACAGCCTACACACTTTCAAGAAAAAATCTGTGGGGAATGAAAGCCGTAAATGTATATTTTCTTATACCGATGTTTGTATCGGGAGGACTTATTCCACAATACGTGCTTTTTTCCAAAATACATTTGCTCAATAACTTTTGGGTTTATGTACTCCCGGCTATATTCTCGTTTTATAACGTAATGCTTATCCGTTCCTATATTTCTTCGAGTATATCGGACGAAATAATAGAAGCGGCGAGAATAGACGGCAGCGGCGAGGGAAGAATACTGCTTCAATTCATAATTCCTCTTTCAATGCCCATTCTTGCAACAATAGCCTTATGGACGGCGGTAGGCGCATGGAATGACTGGACGACAACGATGTATTACATAACAGACAGCACTCTCTATACTCTGCAATACAAGCTTATGCAGACGATAAAGGAAACCGAGCGAATGACTGCGCTTGTGCAGAATGCAATCGAATCGGGTCAAAACGTGGAACAGCTTATGAAGAGCATGACGGTAACAACGGAATCGGTACAGTCGGCACAGATAATAGTTGTAACACTGCCGATAATATGTGTATATCCGTTCCTGCAAAAGTACTTTGTAAAAGGTATAACTTTGGGATCGGTTAAAGGATAATACAAAAAAATACAGGCAATTTCGGAACATAGGTTCTGTGTTTGCCAAAAAAAGAAGGGAGAAAAAACAATGAAAGAGAGAAGAATTATCGCAGCGGCGCTTTTATTAAGCCTTTGCACAGCGTCTATCGGCGGCTGTACAAAGAAAGCCGAGGACGGAGGAGAGGGTCTTTCGTCAAAAATCAACGTTGACGGAAACAATGTTAACGTGATTGATGAAATGGAGGACTGGCAGGGCAAGAAGATGAATCTTGTATACTGGTTCAGCAACGGCGACCACGTAAGCATCGGAAAGAAAGCCCAGAATACCGTTGTTCGTGACGAGCTGACCCGTGTTACCGGTATTTCATGGGACGAAAAAAAGTCCTTTGACAACAACGGCGAAAGCACCGACGCCAAGATATCAAAGATAATCGCAACCGACACATGGCCCGATGTTGCATATAATCTTGACATTAATATCATGACAAGACTCGGCAACAACGACAAGATTTGGGACTTGACAGAGTATATTCCGAAATATATGGATAATTATATGAAGCTTGTAAATTCGGACGAATATACAAAAAAGTCATATGAGGATTTGAAGGTTGACGGTAAGATGTGGTACTGGATGCAGGCTGCCGGCGGTGCTGCAAAATATATGAATGACAGCTACAGCGAGAGCGATTATCAGAATCTTATCACACCCGAAGAAACAAGAGCGTGGATCTGGGTCAGAGATGATATTTTGAAAACCTTGTATCCGAACGCAAAATCTCAAAGTGAGATAAAACAGATGTATTTAGATAAGGGCGAATTTTCAAAAGAAGATTTAACCGACGTTACAATCGGCGGATATGATGAGCTGAGAGAATTTCTTGAAAAAATAAACGCTCTCGGACTGACCGAAAACGGAAGAAAGGTATGGCCTTTCTATACGCATGACGGCGGCGACAACTGGAATCTTTTAACGCAGTTTAACGGAATCGAGGGTGCGCCGCTTGGAATGGCAAACTATTTCTCATATTATGATGTAAAAACAAAGAAAATGGTTCGTACAATCGATCAGGATTGGTTTAAAAAGCAAATGAAATTTTACAATGAGCTTATCAATGACGGACTTGCCGCAAAGGAAGCTTTGGTTGATAATAAAGCCGCATTCGACCAGAAAAAGAATAATGGTGAATATGCGGTATTCTACGGCAACGATATACCCCCGACAGATGAAGCCTTAAAGGCTGCAGGAAAGAATTTTTCATACAGAAAGGTTCTTATAGATGTTCCTATAGATCATAGCAGATTTATTAAGCCGAACACATCAAACAGAGTATTCGACGGTGTAAGATGGACGATTTTCAAAACAAACAATATAAAGACCGAACAGGATCTGGAGCAGGTGCTGAGATATATAGATTTCTTCTATTCCGAAGCCGGACAGAAATTCTCATACTGGGGTCCGGAAAAAGCGGGATTATATACAGTTGAAGCTGACGGAACAATGAAATACACCGATGAGGGACTGGAACAGAATCTTGTTTACGATAACGGCAATGACGCTCTTGTTAAATACGGTTTTAATTCATGGCCGCCGGCAGCATATGAATTCAGAGTATTTGCAAGTAAATACAATCCTAAGGTTGTTTACATGAAACGAGGAGAAAGAAGCGCAGATCAGTATGTAAACGCATGGAGATACTCAACTGTCGAAGCACCGCAGAATTATCCCGATTTAAAGGTTAACTTTAATTTGTGGAACTGGTCGCCGTATGTAGATAAAGTAAAAGGCTTCTGGGATTCGAGAACCTCTGTTGAAGAAGCTGTAAAGCTTGTGTTCACATCGCAGAATGATGAGGAATTTGAAAAGTATTACAAAGATATGGTTAACGCTTTTGAGAAGAACGGTCTTACAGCGGAAACCATGGACGAAGTAAACAAAGCGTTCAAGGAGGTTAATGCAGATTATATCGAAACGCTTGAAAATTGGAAGCCCGAGGAAAGATAATGAGGTGATAGTGCAGATGAATAAAAATACATTCAAAAGATTCATGGCGATTCTGTTATGTATGTTTACGATTACCGCAAGCATACCGGCGGACGCATTGGAATCGCTCAAAGAAGCTCAGCTGCCGATGGTAATGAAGATCATAAGTGCGGAATGTGAAAACGGCGCTTTTGAGGACGGTATTCTCAGGATAAATTCCGGAAAAGCGTCCGCAAGGATTTATTTCCCGTTTGTAGGAGAAAGCATGATAATTTCATATAATGCTGAGGACGACGCGGACGTCAGCATAAAGCTTGAACCTACCGGCTCGGTTATGAATACTCATTTCGGCAAAGGAAAGAGTACAAAGACCGTTAAATTCCCGGTAACCGAACCGGGTGAATGGAAAACAATGACAGTTACGGCAAGCGCACCTATAACATTTCTTGAATTTCAATTGGTTGCCGATTCAAAAGAGCATGATTACGGTTCAAACTCGGGTGCTGTTGAGGTACGGTATTCAGAAAACGAGAAAGCCTTACAGACGGCAACGGTTTTGTCAACAAGCTCGCCTATCGCTTTAATCAGAAATGCAAAAAGATATCTTTGCACAGACCATCTTGATTTAAGACCGGCGGTTATAGACGGCGTAACATATCTTCCGACAGAAATTATAAGAGAAATTCTGAGAGAATGTATCGAGGAGGATACGCAAAATAATACCGTAGTTGTCAAAAACGAGGAAAACTATTCGCTGACCTTTGACGAAATGGGCTGTACCGTAAAGAACTTTTTCGAAAAAAAAAGAGTTGAAAACAAGCTGATAAAGCTCGGAGAGCATTATTGTTTGCCGATAAGATTTGTAAGCGAAGCATTTGATAAGGTTGTTGAATACAGGGACGGAGTTATAATCATAGATGAAGTCACAAGAATCTGTGAAGTAACCGACAGACCTGAAGTGATAACCTATGCAAAATCGGCGATCGAAGTAACGGAGAAAAATGGCAGAACAATCCATGTTGCGCAGAACCATAAAAACGCAAGCGATTCAAACCCCGGAAGCGAAGATATGCCGTACAAAACAATCAATGCCGCAACGGCGGTTGCAGACGCAGGCGATACGGTTATAGTACATTCGGGAAATTACCGCGAAACCGTTACATTTAAAAATGACGGCGTGCAGGGTTCGCCGATTATATTGAAAGGTGCGGACGGTGAAGATGTTACAATTGACGCAACCGAAACGGTAACCGATCTGAAAGCATATAAGAACAATATGTATATCGGAAGTGTTCCGTATACAATGCCGTGGAATATGAATCAGCTCTGGATAAACAAAGAGGTATATGCCGAGGGCAGACATCCGAATCAGGACAACAACCCCAATGTACCTAATGTTCACGAATATCTGGACCTGAATCCGCTGTGGCCCACAGCAGGAGATATACACGCAAGAAGCCCCGAAAACGGCGGTGTTTATCACCTTGATTCGGAAACGACGCTCAATCAGGAGGAGCCGAATTACTGGAAAGGCGGCGTTGTGCATATGCTTCAGCATGAGGGCTGGAGAAGTACAATAGGCATTATCGAAGAAAGCGGCTACGGCTGGTTAAGACATTCAAGCAAATCGGGCGAGCCGAGAGGATTGTCCTACGGATATTTCGGCGGAACAAAAATGGAGCTGCCGGGAGATTATGCATTTATCACAAATCATATCAACACGGTTGACGTTCCGGGAGAATGGTACATAGATTCCGACAAAAAAATACTTTACATTATTCCTCCCGAGGATTTTGATTTTGATAATGACGTCATAACATACAAGGCAAGAACCCTGCTTGTGGATTTAACAAGAAAAAATCATATCAAGATTCAAAATATAAAGGGCTTCGGCGGAAGTATAACAATGCTTGATTCGGAAATGTGTATTATTTCCGACTGTGATTTAAGATACATCTCACACATGATATGGTTCGCCGATACCAGAAGCGGTTATATAACCAACGCAAGCGACCGTACCGAAAACAACGGTCAGACAAAGGGTGAAGCAGGTATTTATGTCGGAGGTTTAAACAATGTTATCAGAGATTGCTATCTCTACTCATCGGCCGTAACAGGCTTGTACCTTGCAGGAAAATATTCGTATGTATATAACAATTATATAGACCAGTGTTCATATGCCGGTAACGGCACAGGCTCTCTTTATATCGGCGCAGAGGAATGGAAAGGCAGAGATTATCCGAGGGGCGGACACGCAATTTATTATAATTCCGTACGCAAATCCGCAAGAGGACCGCTTATTACAAATAACGTGGACGTGTGGATGAAAAATCCGCCGGAGGCAACAAGATTTATTGCAATGGATATTGCCTATAACGATTTTTACGAGGGAGGAGTATTGTGCGGACGTGACGGCGGCTTATTCTACGGACACGGTACACAGATGGGCGATAATATAATAAGAACGAAAATGCACAAAAATCTGTTCTGGGATTATTACGTATACGACGCTTATGAGGGTGCCATGTATTACGACGCAGGCGTTACCGAAATGGAGGGCTTTTGCAATGTTGCATTCTGTACAAACAAAATCGGAAATTACCTCCTTACAAGCTATAATGAGGACAGACCGGGTCAGACAATGCATAAAGTAAACACTTTTGACTGGGATTACGGAACAACTCTATATATCCCGGAGGGTAAACAGGGACTTGAAGCAAGCGATTATCCGGACGGATTTGTGTATCAGTCGGGTTCAACGCTCTGCGACACCGGAAGAATCACACCGTCCAAAGAGGGAGCAAAGGCATATTATTTTGCCGATGCGCAATTATCCGAGGGCTTAAAGACTGATGAGAGCGGAGCTGTAAGACCGTCATCGGCAGAGGACATGGCAATATTCAAAAATGTTGATTTCGGCGATGGGTATGACGCATTAAGAATTGCTTTTAAGGGTAATTATTATTCCGACAGAGACAGGATTCAGATAAGGCTCGACAGTGCGGACGGTAACATAATAGCAGTAAAATCTCTTACATCAAAAGCACCGAGAATATGTCAGACAGACACTAACACCATTCAACTTGCAGACGTATCCGGAGTACATGATTTGTACGTTACATTCCCGGACATAAAATCGGTAAGCTATTTAAGCATCACACCCGAATACATGAAGAGCATGGAAGTGGATGAAGGAAGCGGAAGCAAGACGATGATTCCTTGCGAGGGATTTGTAATGAAAGGTGAATGGGGTACAGGATGGAAGAAGAGAGAGCTTCCTCCGAATCCGAAATCACAGGGTCTGCAAGGTTCATGGGGCGGCTACTGGGTAGGCTTCGAGGGTGTTAAGCTCTACGATAACTACAGTCATGTAAGCATTACCTACGGAACAAAACAGCCGTATTCGGGCGGCACCTGCTATGTTTACGTAGACAGCATGGATAAAGAGCCTGCCGCAGTATTTACTCTTGAGGGTTCAAACTGGAGCGAGTATGTAACAAAGACGGTTGCAATCAAGGACAGACAATCCACCACTGGCTTACATGAGATTTACCTGAAATTTGACGGTGACGGAAATTGTGCCGATATTTATGACGTAACCTTCTTCTATTCGGCAGACGAACCCGAGGCAATCACAAAGAGTATGACCTATAACAGACAATAAAAATCAAACTGAATTTGAGGTGAGTATTAAATTCAAATGAAGATAAAAAATACTGTAACAATAATAACCTCATTATCTCTCATGCTTGCCGCTTTGCCTGCGGAGGCCGCAAGAGATGTATATTATGACGATTACGGCGAATATTCATGCTTTGTGCCGATGAACTACACAAAATACGAGGAAGCGCTGCAGACGGCAGGAGTATTTTCCGTAAATTCGCCAATTGCATTAATCAGAAATGCAAAAAGGTATGTGTGTCCCGACCATACCGGATTAAAGCCGCAAAGAATAAACGGTAAGCTGCATGTAACTACGGATATTGCAAGAGAGCTGTTTCGAGCCTGCTTTGAAGAAAGTGCTGAAAACAATACCGTTGTGCTGAGGGACGATGATATGGAAAATACCGTATATAGCCTTAATTTCATCAAGACAGACGATGAACATAAGCTGATTCCTTTAGAAAGCATATGCGAAGTGTTCGGAATGAGCATTTACTCAGACGGAGCGATAACAATAATTGACACACCCGAAAGACTTTCGGCAATAAAGGCGGACAGCGGTGTTTTGGATTACGCAAAGAGCATTGTCGAAAACACTTCGGAAATAAGCGGACGGACTTTTCATGTATCACAGAATAACCCGAAAGCAGATGACGGAAACGAGGGAAGCGAAAGCTTACCGTTCAAGACAATAAATGCCGCAGCAGCCAAAGCGGCTGCCGGAGATAAAATCATTGTTCATACAGGAACATACAGAGAAACCGTAGAATTTGCAAACAGCGGAATCCCCGGCTCCCCGATTATTGTCGAGGGAGCCGAGGGTGAAAACGTCACGGTGAGCGGTGCTGACGTTTTGGAGAAGCTTGTAAAATATAAAGACGGCGAGTATTTTGCAAAAATTCCAAATCCCATGCTGTACAAAAATCAAGTGTATATAAACGGTGAAGCTTACGCCGAGGGACGTCACCCGAATACACCGAACACCAAGGGCAGAATCGTAATGAGCGACTATGTTGAGCTTGGCAGATTATGGCCTACAGAGGGTGATATAACGGTCACGGACAGAA
Organism: uncultured Clostridia bacterium; assembly: GCA_934462715.1. Lineage (GTDB taxonomy): Bacteria > Bacillota > Clostridia > UBA1381 > UBA1381 > RGIG1988. The sequence goes on along the minus strand of CAKSIJ010000001.1, from coordinate 75,852 downwards.
CCACACCGTACATAATGCACTCTGATGAACTGCTTAATCAGGTAAAACAAAACTATTGGAAAAATGCCGTTTGGCACGGTCTTTTGCATGAGGGGTGGAGAACGTCTGCATCTGTTGTAACATCAAGCAGAGAGGGAAGCGTTAAAATCTCCGATAAGATTGAACCGGGCGGCTTGTCTTTCGGCTACTGGGGCGGTTCGGAATACGAAATACCAACGGATTACGGATATTTAACAGACCACGTAAGCACCGTTGATGTTCCGGGAGAATGGGTAATAAAAGGAAACACACTTTACATTATTATGCCGGAGGGAAAAACTCCTCAAAATTCAACAGTTGAATATAAAGCACGGCAGCTGCTCTTTGATCTGTCGGGAAAAAGCAATATTATTATAAAAAATATAACCGGTTTTGCAGGAAGCGTCAGCATGAAGGATTCAGAGCTTTGTATGCTTACCGATTGTAATTTTAAGTATGTATCTCATTTCACATGGTTTGCGGATTCACGTGAGGGGTATATAGATGACAGAACGGACGAATCGGAGAACGGAGCTCAGACCCGCGGCGAGGTCGGGTTATATATAGGCGGTTCGGACAATGTTGTGAAAAATTGCAGAATAGATACCTCTGCCGGGGCAGGCTTGTTTCTGGCAGGAAAATATTCCTATATATACAATAACGTTCTGTCTGAATGCGGATATGCCGGCATTATGAACGCCGGGATCTATATTGCTTTTGAACCTTGGCAGGTCGATGAGGACGATTACACAAAGCAGGGAGTTTTCGGAGGTCATTCGATATACTGCAACTCGGTTTCAAAATGCGGAAGATCGGCGCTTGCAATCAATTCGTGTTATTCATGGCTGCTTAAAAAGATTCCGACAAGATTTGCGGCAATGGATATTGCATACAACGATTTTTATGAAGGCGGAATTATGTCCGGCAGAGATGGTGGAATAATGTATTCCTACGGCACAATATTGGGCGACAATACGATAAGAACCAAGATACATAATAATCTGTTTTGGGACTATTACGCATATGACGGATTTGACTGCGGAATGTATTTTGACGCAGGTACGACAGACGGCGAGGTTTTTGGAAATGTGGTTTTTTATACAAAGGAAAATGCAGATTTTGAAATAGCCTGCTATAATATCGACAGCGTACATCAGGTAATGCATAAGGTGAAGCTGTTTGATTGGAGAAATGGAACCGCAATGTATATTCCGGGCGGAAAATCAGCTTTAACCTCGGACGATTATCCCAACGGATTTGTATTTGAAAGCGGTTCGGATATGACAGACGGAGGAAGAACAATTCCGAAAAACGGCGCAAATATAAAATATATGTTTAACACAGCCGAATGTTCAAACGGCGTTAATGTGAAACAAAACAGTGTTAAACCGACCGCAAACGGTGATACGGTAAAATTTTCTTCCGTTAATTTTGGTGAATGTACAAATGCGATCGAGCTTTGCTTTACGGGCGATTACAGTGCCGAAAGAGATAAATTGCAGCTTAGGCTTGATTCGCCGGACGGAAAGCTGTTCCTGTCAAAAAGCTTTAAATCCGGGGCAGGCAGCACTAAGCAAAAGGATGCGGTGATTATCGATATTAATGAAATCAGCGGTATTCATGATGTTTACGCAACCTTTGAAAATGTGAATACGGCTGAATATATAAGTATTACCCCTGTAAACAAAAATAAGGGAATAAAAGAAAATGATGATAAGACATCGCTTTTGCTTGAATGTGAAAAGTACGATTTGAGAGGGAAAACAGGCAAGTATTCGGTTCCATGGCTGATTGAAGCGCTTGCGGACGGAGTTAACCACACATGGAGAGGAACATGGATGAGCTTTGAGGGCTGTTACCTGAGAAAAAGCTATAACAAGATACGCGTTCAGTATTCCACAAAAGGGGAAAATTCCGGGAATATACTTCAAATTATGTTCGACAGCCCGGACTCCGAGCCGATTGCGGAATTTAAGCTGACAGGCGAGGATTGGAACGAAAGAATAGATCTTGTATGTCCCGTAAAATCGGAAATCACGGAGGGCTTGCATGAAGTGTATGCCGTGTTTGACGGCGAATCTTATGCATCGTCAAGTAATGTGTATGAAATAGAGTTTTTCATAGATTGAAAATAAGCGGTGGTAAAGCGAAAGCATTACTGTTGCTTGGAAATCAGTAAGAAAGGAAGAATGAAAATGAAAACAAAGAAAAAGATGTTATCGATGGCTGTGTGCCTGGCTTATGCGGCTTCCCTGGGAATACCGACGGTCAGCGCAGCCACACCTCTTGTAACCGACGTATCGGACGGAGATGCCGTCATGTTTGACAGAGGTGTTATCAGACTTGATACAGCTTTGGGATTGAATGAGCTGAAGAAAGGATTAAAGCTCGTCAAAGGTGACGGAAGCAGCATAAAGGGCGGACAGTACATAAGACAAATTGAAAATGATGAAACCTACGAGTATGAGCTTGTATTCGGAGCTTTGGAGGACGGAGAGAGCTATACGCTTTACTACAACAAGGACGATGTTATTATGTTTACGGCAAACGGTTATCTGATAAATGAAACCTTTGACAATTGGACGGACGCAGATATTGCCAAGCTGTCAAGCGAAAACGGCAAGGACGGTCTTTATATGATGTTAAAAGAAAACTATGCTGACAGAAATCCTGTTGTTTCGCTGAAAGATTCAAACGGCGGAAAATATCTTGCCGTTGAAAGCGGTTGGAGCAGTGAGCTTTCAAAACCTAACACAAGAACAAGACTTTACGCCTCCGATATGGGTCTTTTAAGACAGAGCGGAGATTATGAGGATCTTCTTTATGTGTCGGGCGACTGGAAATGGTACGGAACATCAAATGATGAATCTGTCGGAAAGGCACGTTTCAGAAGAATGGGCGGTCTTGCTTCAAAAGTACAGCTGCATGACAATAAAGAGGGCCTGACCGGACTTACAAACAGTGCGGAATCAACAAGCAAAAATTGGCTTAATGTTGGCAGTAACGGCGATTTGAACTCTGTTGAGGGCAAAACCTTTGATAATGGCTGGCACACATGGAATATGCTCTATCAAAAAAGCAACTATGCACTTGATATGAAGTTTGATACCACAAGAGTATCCGGAGGTTGGGGTAATTTTGATGCCTGCGATTATGACAGTGTGCTTCTTGCATACATGGATACAAATGCCGATAACAACGACGGTGCATTTGCTGTTGACAATCTGAAAATCGAAAAGGTAAAGGGACCGAATGTGCTGTATACATCGGCGGTGTACAATAACAACAAAATTACCGAGGGCAGCGGACAGCTTGAAATATACTTCTCTACAGATGTGCTTGAAAGCTCACTGTCGGGAATTACCTTAACAGACAGCGAAAATACAGACTATAAAACCGGAATTACATACGATTCAGAATCAAGATGTGCGATTCTTTCATATGAAAATATTGCGGACGGCACGGAATATGCGCTGAATTTTCCGGGTACCGTTTGTTCCGAAAAAAGCGTTAAAGTCAACGCAAACGATCAGCGTGCGGCAATGCAGGCAAAAGCTCTTGCCTTTACCGGAGTTAAAGAATCGACAGAGCCGGAAACAGGTACAACAGCCGATATTAAGGACGGTTCGGCAGTACCCTTTGATAAAGGAATAATAACGCTTACGTCGACAGATTTTAATTTGGACTATGCAATAAATCATCTTGAACTTACCAAAGCTGACGGCAGTGCAATAAAGGGTACATATTATGTCAGACAGGGTGATAACGGTATAGATGTTATTTTCGGTGACCTTGAGGACAATACTGAGTACACGCTCTCATGCGGAAGCTACGAGCTGAATTTTACGGCAAAAGGATATGCAGTAAATGAAACCTTTGACGATTGGACGGACGAAGATATTGCCAAGCTGACAAGCGAAAACGGCAAAGACGGTCTTTATATGATGTTAAAAGAAAACTATGCTGACAGAAATCCTGTTGTTTCGCTGAAAAATTCAAACAGCGGAAAATATCTTGCCGTTGAAAGCGGTTGGAGCAGCGAGCTTTCAAAACCTAACACAAGAACAAGACTTTACGCCTCCGATATGGGTCTTTTAAGACAGAGCGGAGATTATGAGGATCTTCTTTATGTGTCGGGTGACTGGAAATGGTACGGAACATCGGACGAAGCAAGCGCCGGAAAGGCTCGTTTCAGAAGTATGGGCGGCCTTGCTTCAAAAGCACAGCTGCATGACAATAAAGAGGGTCTGACAGGACTTACAAACAGTGCGAAATCAACAGACAAAAATTGGCTGAATGTAGGCAGCAGCGGAGAGTTAAACTCTGTTGAGGGCAAAACCTTTGACAACGGCTGGCATACATGGAATATGCTGTATCAGAAAGGCGATTATGCACTCGATATGAAGTTTGACAAAACAAAAGTATCAGGCGGTTGGGGCGGATTCAAGGCTTCCGATTATGACAGCGTGCTTTTAGCATATATGGACACAAACGCTGATAATAATGACGGCGCATTTGCGGTGGACAACCTGAAGATTGAAAAGATAAAATCGCCGAAGATTCTCAAAACTTCGGCGGAGGATAACACAATCACATCGGGTAACGGAAAAATTGAAATTTACTTCTCGACAGATGTACTTGAAAGCTCACTGGCAGATATTACTTTAACAGACAGCAATGATGTTGACTATAAGAGCGGAATAACCTACGATTCGCAGGCGAGATGTGCGACTGTTTCATACGAGGGAATTTCAGCAGATTCACAGTACACACTGACTTTGCCGAATACCGTATATTCAGAAAAAAGCGTTAAGGTAAATGAAAATGCGCAGCGTGCGGCGATGCAGGCAAAGACTGTTTCATTAACCTCAAAATCCGGAGGCGGAGAGATTGAAACACCGTTTGTGTGCCTTGCAACCGACCTTTCATCAACCGCCGGAGTCGACACCGCAATCGGAAAAATAACGGTAAGCTTTAATGAAGAGGTTGATGACGCAACAATAACAAACATCACAATGACAGACGGCAGCGGAGCTGCTGTTCCGAATCTTGCGGTTACAGCTTCAGGAAATACCTGTATTCTTACTTTCTCGCTCCTTAATTCCGGAACACGCTATATTATAACTGTACCGGAAAGCGTTAAATCAATGTCGGGCAAAGCGGCAAAAGAGAAGATATTTACATTCCGCACAAAATCGGATTACATGGTAGATCTTGACTTTGAGAATTACACGGTTGCGGAATCAGCCGGCAGTAAAAATATCAGCGGAACACATCCGAATCCTGATGAGGGATTGTTATACACAAGCAATAACATCGCAAATGACGTATCGAATATGTACGTTATGGCAGAGGGAAGCAATAAGTTTTTGAGAGTTTATTCCGATAAATCGCCGGACGGAAAAGCTATGGATAACAAAGCTAATGTTTTGGTAGATCTGGACGGAAAAAACAGCTTAAGCGTGGAAATGAAGGTGCGCTGGGCATCATCTGACGGAAGCTACGGCGACAGCAGTATTTCCGGTACAATCGGAAGAATTGACGCACCGATAACTGCCAATGTGTTCACCGGTAACAGATCGGACGGAAGTATAGGCTCAAATAGCAGCGGCAGACTTGTCCAGACCGGTCAGGGTGTGGGCACATGGCTTGACATCAAGCTTGTATATACCCCCGATACGGACGGAATTTACAGAGTGGACGGCTACTATAACGGTGAATACATTACAACCGTAAAGGAAAATACAAAGATAACATCAATTTCAAATATTCTGCTTCAGCATATTTACAACAAGTCGCTGTCCTGCGAAGCTTGGGCGGATATAGATGATATTAAAATAAAGTATGTAACAGAACCCGGAATTGTCGGCACAAATCTGACAGACAACACATTACCGGTGAACGGACAAATTCTGGAATTGTATTTCAGCGATGAAATGAATCAGGAAACGGTAATCGACAGCAATATTACGGTTACCTGCGGAGGAGAGCTTGTTAACACAACCGGAATATATATGCCGGCTGAAAATAAGTTTGTTATATCTTTCCCGGACTATCTTACTCCGGATAAAGAATATAAAGTTAATTTTAACGGTGTAAAGTCAGCAGACAGAATTTTTATGACAACACCGTTTACATTCAGAAGCGGAAGCATCGGACTTACGCTGAACAGCGCAGCAATTTCCGAAACAAATGGCGGCGGTGCAATTGATAAAATCCCGGCAAGCGGAAACGTTGCGGCAGCTGCCGAAATAACAAACAATACGGGAAGTGAGGAAAAGGCTGTTGTTGTTCTTACTTCATACGATGATGCGGGAAGAGTTTTGAATATTGTATCAAAGGAGCTGACGGTCAGTACAGGAAACACTAAGACCGTTTCTTGCGAAATGAGCGGTGTATCGGACGCTTACGAGGTCAGAATGTATTTATGGAACGGACTTAATAAAATCTGCCCGATATTAACAACACCGATTAAAATCAACTGAGAGGATGTACAGCAATGAAAAAAATTTTTACAGTAATGATGGTAATAGCCGTGCTTTTAAGCACGGCGGTTACCGGAGTATATGCAAAAACTTTCGATCCTTACGGTGAAATATATGCGCTTGAATACGATGAGTCGGCAGTCAGCCTCGCTAACGGAAAAACCGATTTTGTGCATATTAACGGATATATAGGAGATTTAGGCTCCGGCAGTGCGGTTGTATACAGAAATGTCGATTTCGGAGCACTAACTCCCAAAACGGCGCTTTTATATGCAGGCTTGCCTGAAAATCACGCTTCAAGAGTTGATTTGAGATTGGATTCGGCTTCGGGTACGACAATTGCTACATTTAATCTGAAAGGTACGGATTGGTCGGTCAGAAGCGAACAGCGTTCGGAAGTTCTTGCAGAAGTAAGCGGAGTGCATGACGTATGGCTTGTACAGGTGGGCGGAAACGCTCGTTTGTATTCCTTTAAATTCATTCCGGAGGAATATGAGCTTGAACCGGTCGGACAGTATGACGGCACGGGAGATTACCTTGATACAACAGACGAAAAGGATAAATTTTACTGTGAGTTAATCGGAGGTCTGGGCTTTAAGGGCGGAAATGATGTTATAGATTCCGATTTCCCTGTTAAAAGAGGAGATTTTGCCTTATTCATCGATTGGGTTATGAATTACGTCAATAACGGAGGAAAATACTTCATTGACGTAGATGAGGAGCAAGCTTGCTACGAAGCAATCACGCGCCTTTCAAACCACGATATTGTTCACGGCTACGGAGATCTGACTTTCAGACCGGACACGTTTATTACCGGCGAAGAAGCCGCAACAATATGCGCAAACGCACTCGGATATAATAAATTTTTGAAAAACGGCTACGTAACAAAAAAAGCGCAGTTCATTTCGGCAGCCGGAATCAAAAATGCCGCAGAGCCGATTGACACAATCTCGGCAATGAAGATGCTATATAAATTTTTGACGAGTGAATATATGTATGTTGATTTTGATAATAAATCGGCGGATGAGGAAAAAAATATACTTGAAGTAACAAGAAATATTTATCTGAAAACCGGAGTGGTTGACGGAAACTGTTTGGGATATCTTGATAATCCCTCACAAAATACCGATAAGGATTATGTGACCGTAGATAAAACAATGTACTATTCGCCCGAGTGCAAATCGGAAAAGTATCTCGGAAGAAATTGCGAATTTTTTGTCTATCAGGACAAAAAACAAAACTTCCCGGAAATCATTTCGATTGCACAGGAAAAAAGAAGCACCGAAACGGTAATCACGCATGATGACGATCCGTATATCGAGAATAATACTCTGTACTATGAAAACATTGACGGTAAGGAAAAAAGAATTAAACTGTCGCAGAATACCGTGATTATCTATAATACCAAGACATATGAAAGCGCTGACATCACACAGCTTCTCGATATGCAGAATCTGAAATATGAAAACGGCTTGTGGGTTTCAAACGGACTTGAGAAAAAGGATTTTCAGGGCGAGATCAGAGCTGTTTCCTACACGGGAAGCAACGAAGCCGACGTTATTTACGTAAATTGTTATGATAACGTTGTAAATGCGGGATATGACAGCCACAGTCATATTTTGAGAGATAAGCTTTCAGATAAAAGCAGGTATATTAACGTTACGGATTCGGAAAATTACGGAATCGTTACTATAGACGGTGTTGTTTCGTCAGTAAGCGATTTAAAAGAAAATATGGGCGGCGTGATTTACGAGAGTATAAACGTAAACGGAATAAAGGCCGTTAATGCATATTATTCGACATCTTCCGTCAGCGGAAAAATTACGTCAAGAAAAGAAAACAAGGCAGTAATTAATTCAGCGGAATATGAAATAGCACCCGAATTTATAAAATCCGGAAAACTCGAAATCGGAAACGAGGGAGATTATGTATTGACTCCGTACGGTGAAATTGTTTGGGTTATTACAAGGTTTTCGTTTACCGATAATGTAAATGACAGAATTGTCTGCTTTATAAAAGGCGCACAGAACGAAGATGATGACAGCGTTTATCTCAGGGTATATGATTTAACCGACGGTGCTGTTCTTCAATACTCTCTTGCGGATGCTGTAAGGTTTGACGGGGAGCGTACTAAATCGCAATATCAGGCAATGTACGGAACGCCCTTATATGAAAACAAAATGGGCATTAAATCGCTGAAGCAGGGATATGTTATGAAAATAAGACTTAACGAGGAGAATAAGGTTAACTTTATCGACTCACCGATAACCTGCGGCGGTGGAGTAAATGACTGTCTGAAAATGCTGACCGCTTCCGTTGACGGAGAGGGACTTGTATACAGACCCGATCCGAAAATATTCGGCAGCAAAATGCTCGGAAATAAATTTGCCGTTAATGCGGACGCACCTGTTTTGTATTCATCTTCACCATCGTCAGATTCGTACGAATATGACGAATTTAAATTGGATACGCTTGCTTCACTGGGAAGAAGCGACAAAGACCAGCAGGTGGCACTCTACTCCTTTGTGAATGAGAGCAGTCTGGCTTCGCTAGTGGTTAAGTTTACAGACGTATCGGCGGAAACTGATAATCATGTGTACGTTTTCAAAGAAGTATCCGGCGAAATACTGGACAGAAACGAGGAGGTTACAAAAGTAATAGAACTGTGTGACTACGGTATGTCGGTGAATTATACGGTGTCATCAAAATGCCTGAAAACCTATGATGTTTCAAGTATTCCGTCCGGAAGCCTTGTTAAGCTCAACTTTGATGTATATGGGGAAATAACCGCAATTAAAGTTGTATATGCGCCCGATCATTCGGCAGGAATTATATCGCCCGATAATCCCGAAAGCGAAACCACGGTAAACAGCGAAGCAAGAATGGTGCTTGCCAAAATCGGAGAAAAGGACGGTAATTTCGTGCGGATTTCATTCGAGAAGAATAATGCCGTAAGAAATGAATTTATTCCAATAACGGATATACCTGTAATTGTATGCGAACGCGTAAACTCAAAAACAGTTATAGAAAAAACAGGCGTAAGCGCACTAACAAACGGAACAGAGGCTGTGGTTATATTGAATTACGGAAATGTATCTCAGATTGTACTCTATAAATAATCAAACGAAGATCTGACAGAATATATGAGCAGCTTTATCGGAAAAAATCTGATTTGATTATCTATGATAAGGCTGCCCGGTACTGCGAAAGGAGAATGATAAGAGAATGAAGAAAATTTTTAGTATGGCATTGTCGGCGATTATGATTATTTCGTCATGCGGTTTAACGGCTATGGCGGCAGAGAACAGCGGTTTTGAGAGTGTTGATAACTATTCGGTGACGAATAATTATGCAAACAGCTCTGTCAGTGATGAAATCTATCCCGATTCAACGCAGGTTATTACAGTAAGCTTTGATTATGAACCTATGACAAACACATATACGATAACAGGCGGCTTCGGCAAAGAAAAGAGAGGTAATATTGCAGTAGGCTTGCGTGTTTTTGATGAAAACGGCAAGCTTGTGCAAACAGCGGTTACTGTTGCAGACAGAAACAAAAACGGAAGTGTGGTTTTCATGTTTGAACCGATTGTATTCTTCAGCAGTACAAAATCGGGAAAATACAGCTTTGAAATTTCATCGTTTGCCGGAAGCAAGACCGTAGAGTACGAATATTTAAATATGTCGGACGGTCTTGCGCTGATGCTCAAATTAGACAACTGCTCGGGTGATGAATATGCCCGGACAATTATCAATGAATGTGCCGGCACGGGTGCCGATGTTGAGATTTTCAAAAATCTCGGCAATAAGTCAAAAAATATGGTTACAGAGAAGCTGTCGGCTGTCAAAAGCGGTTTGTCTGCCGAAACGGCAAACGATCCCGACTGTACCGAAAAGGTCAGCACCGCTATAAGTAATTTTTTGAAAAATTACAATTACTATACGGCTATCGGTGTATTCAATGACAGCACAACCGAATCACAGGTTGAAGCATGGATAAAGAAATATGCGGCGGCATACAGTTTTAAAACAGACAATACAGAAACGGCATACAGCGAAAGCGATTTGTGGAAATATTATGATAATTCTACTATAGCAAATAAAGCGCACATTCAGCTCAAAAACATTGATGACGCAATAACAATGGACGATATAAAGAATAAGGTTATCGAAATGATTTTGTGCAGTACGCTCGATTCGGCTCACGTTTCGGCTGTTGACCGATTTCTTTCGGACTATGCAAGCGCTTTTTCGATAGATCTTTCGTCATATAACAGTCTGAAAAACAAAGATACCGTAAGGGCAGGAATTGTAAATACGGGACTTTATTCGTACAATGCGGTAAAGAGTAAGTTTGAGAGCCTTGTGAGTTCTGCACTCTCATCGCAGAACAGTGGTAAGAGCAACGGAAAAGGAGGCGGCTCGGGCAGCGGAAACGGCTACGGTACGCCTGCGTCAGCTATAAGCGGAAACACTTCAACCACAACTCAAACGCAGACAAACCCGTTCAAGGATCTTGACGAGGCGGACTGGGCAAGAGATTATATTCTGAAGCTGTACGGCAAGGGTATAATAAACGGCAAAACAAATGACCGCTTTGTACCGAACGATAAAATTACACGTGCGGAAATTATCAAAATAATAGTTGAAGCTTTTGACTTGAAAGCAACAGGTGAAAAGACCTTTGCCGACATTTCACCAAACGATTGGTATGCAGGCTTTGTATCGGCTGCTGCCGATAACGGAGTAGCGGCAGGCGATGAGAACGGTAATTTTAACCCGAATGAATTTGTCACAAGACAGGATATAGCGGTTATGATTTACAGAGCTATGAAAATTTCCGTTGTGGCTGAAAATACCGGATTTACAGATTATGAGGATATTGCCGATTATGCAAAACCGGCAGTCAGATATTTCTCTGCACTTAAAGTAATTAACGGCTATCCCGACGGAAGCTTTAAACCGCACGGCTCCGCAACAAGAGCTGAAGCAGCGAAGATTATATCATTAATTACAGATTAACGCTTTGGGCAGATAAACATATAAATGACTCAATCCGGCTTTAAAGCAGATTGGGTCATTTATTTACATAAAATGGAGGTAATTATGGAAAAGAAGAAAATATATGTAATTTCAAAAGAGCATTTTGATATTGTATGGAGAAGGTGCTTTGACCGGGATTTTGAGTTTAACGGTCAAAACTATGTTTCATATGCCGATTTGCAGGAATATTACATAAAGGATAACATTGAGTTGTGCAAAAAATATCCCGGGTACAATTTTGAAATAGAAAGTGTAACGGTACTGCAAAAGTTTTTGGAGAGAAATCCCGGATATGAGAAAACCGTAGCCGAATACATAAAGGAAAAGAAAATTTACATTCCGTTTTCAGGTGTGAATATCGTGGATTCCAACATGACCAATGGAGAGAGCATTGTAAGAAACTTTTTGTACGGTTACTATTATCTGAAAAATAAATTTGACTATACAGCAAACGGTATAGACAGAAATGATGCTTTCGGCAATTCGGCGCAGCTTCCGCAGATTGTCCGCGGTTTTGGGTCAAAGTGGGTGAGCCATTTGGTATACAGTCCGTGTACGGCTCAATACTGGAAAGGTCTTGACGGAAGTGTTGTATTCGACATGAAACCACCGTGCATCGGAGATATGGGCGGCTACAGAAAATACAGACCCTGTCCGGTATGCGGAGGATATCGCGGCAAGCATTGTGACTTTTGCAATGACAGAAGAATTGACGAGCAATATATGAGCAAGCTGAAATTTCCGCTGAAGCTTGATGAAAACGCTGTTGAAACGCTCGAAATCCCGGGATATATCTACTACGGCGGCGAGGAGGTTCTCCCGACAGACAATATAATAAAATGGGCGGAGGAAAACAAGGATAATTATGATATTGAATTTGTTCCGTTCGGTCATTATGAAAAATATTATAAGAATTATCTTGATAAGGTTGATAATCCGCCGCAAGAGGAAATATTTGAAAGTCCGGAGCTGAATCCGAACAATACAGGAACGTTTGTAACAAGAATAAAAATAAAACAGGGAGTAAGAAAGCTTGAAAATTCGTTGTTTGGTGCTGAAATTTTATCAATAGCGGCAGGGGGCGAATATCCGCATGAAAAATTTGCAAAGGCATGGGACAATGCTTTGTTCTCTATGTTTCATGACGCACTTCCGTCAACAATTATTGACGCAGCATATGATGAAATTATTGACGCAATATCGGAGGCACAGGAAATAACAGATGGTATTATCAAAGAAAAAACAGAGCTTTTGGCAGAGAAAAACGACTCTGTAATCACGGTATTCAACCCTGCGGGAATTAAGCTTACCGCCGATTGTGAGGTTAAGTTAAAAAAAGGATTTACCGTCGACAACGTGAGCATTTCCGGGTTTAAAGAGGACGGAGAGAATATTGCGGTCAGATTTGCTGTTGATAATATTGACGCTTTTGAAACAAGAAAGTACAATATTATAAAATGTAATGAAAAATATCAAAAAGAAGTATTGTTCAAGGCACATAAGGAAACATCATCGGGCGAGGGCATACTTACAAATTTAAGCTCGAGATTCAGGGAAAAGGATTCTGTAGGAAAAACGGTCATTATTGAAAACGAGTATTACAGAATAATTGCAGAGAATGACGGCATTTCGGAAATATTTGATAAAAAGCTGAACAGAGCTGTTGCAAAGGAAAGCGAATACAAAGTCGGGGAATGGATTCTGGAGCATGATGAGGGGTCGCCGTGGGCGACACTTTCACCCGATTTAAGACGTCAGCCTATGTCTGAATACACAAAAATGGCATATCACGAAAAAACGCCCGATTATCAGAAAATCACCTATAAAATTATCCCGGGTCCTATTGACGGGTATTCGGTATCGGGTATAGTGGTTGCCTACAGTATCACATTGGCAGAAAACAGCGATAAAATACTGTTCAGTGCCGATGTTGACTGGGATACGCAGAATTACAGATTCAGAATTGCTTTTCCGACAGAATTTAACGGAAAGCATATGTATGAAATTCCTTACGGTATGCTTGAAAGAAAGCCGTATGAGCCGACTATTGTTTATGAGAATAATTCCACAAACTGGGCAAGCGCCGCCGGCGACTATCCGGCAATTAACTGGGCGGGAATTGATGAGGGAAAGGCGAGTATAGCGCTGTTTAACAATGGTACGCCGTCATATCAGATTAATACGGACAAATTCGGGAAACAGAATATCTATCTTTCGGTTCTGAGAAGCCCGTCTGTGGGTACATATCTCCATTCGCCGCTTGAATATTCAATGACCGATTTTGACGGTATGCGAGATGTCGGCATACATCACTTTGAGTATGCACTAAAGTCCTATGACGGTTCGTTTGAAAATAACAGAGTTGTCGCTGACGGAATTGCATTTAATACACGGTTGATTCCGTTTTATGGAGAACCTAAGCTTAAAACAATGCCGGCCGTGTTAACCGATAACGCAAGAATTTCCGCTGTCATTCCGGCACAAAACAAAAAGGGGATTATCATGAGGGTGGTTGAATACAGAGGTCATGATTCAAGGCTTGTGATAAAACTGCCGGACTACATAAAATCAGCTGCCGAAACAGACTTAAAAGAGGATATTATAAAGGACGTACCGATATCGGATAACGTAATAAATACGGAAATAAAGCATTTTGAAATTAAAACTTTTTACCTTGAATTATAGTACATGGTCAATTTTTGGAAAATTGTTGACAAAGCACAAAGCGTGTGATACAATAAAAAAAATCTTTTTTTGCCGGTGTAATAAAGCTGTAAATAAAGATATTTTAATAAAAATTATAATTTGTTTAATGCAAAAACGGAGGATTAAAATGAGCAAAGCAAAACCAACAAAAAATCAGCTGGAATTTCTCAATTGGGAAATGGGAGTATTTTTCCATTTTGGAATAAGAACCTTTTATCAGAATAATGTTGACTGGGACGAAAAACCGATGGACGCTTCGGTTTTCAACCCCGAAAAGCTTGATTGCAGACAATGGATAAAAACCATAAAGGAGGCAGGTGCAAAATATGCCGTTCTTACCTGCAAACACCATGACGGATTTGCTAACTGGCCGTCAAAATATACGGAGTATTCGGTTAAAAATACGCCGTGGAAAAATGGACAGGGCGATGTTGTAAGAGAATACGTTGACGCTTGCAGAGAATTTGGCATAAAGGTCGGACTTTACTACAGCCCGGCTCAGTTCGGATCAAGAAAAATGCAGGGCAGAGAATATGACGATTACTTTATTAATCAGATTTCCGAACTTCTTACCGATTACGGGAAAATCGATTATCTGTGGTTTGACGGCTGCGGTTCTGAAAATCACGAATATGACAGAAAGCGCATAGTTGAAGCGATACGCAGCTTACAGCCGGAGATATTGATTTTTTCAATGTGGGATCCCGATACAAGATGGGTAGGCAACGAGGAAGGAATTGCGCCTTTTGAAATTTACAACACAATATCTCCGGATTCGAAATGGCAGGAGGCGGCATGGCTTGACAGTGATAAATTTTTGCCGTATGAATGTGATTGCCGCATAAGAAGAAAGAGCTGGTTTTATAAAGAAGCTGACGAGAAATATCTGAGAGATACCGACGATATGCTCGCACTCTATGAATATTCTGTCGGCAGGGGCGGAAATCTGCTTTTGAACATCGGTCCGAACACTGACGGCTTGCTTCCGGAAAAGGACAGCCAAAATTTCATAGATTTCGGAAGAAAACTGAAAGAACGCTACCAAAATCCAATCGAATGTAATGTCACTGAAGATAACGGTAATTTCAGAATAGAATTTGAAAAGGAACAGAACGTTAACTGCGTTGTGCTTGAAGAAGATCTGACAGACGGCGAATCTGTTACGGGCTTTGAATTTGGCTTTGAAATAATGCAGGCAGCTCCCGTTTATTTTTCGGTTTTCAGCGGAAAAAATATCGGACATAAGCGAATCTGCACCTTTCCGCAGCTGTTCGGCAATCAATTGGTTTTGAAAATTACCGCTCATAACGGAGATTTTAAACTGAAATCAATTAAATGCTTCTGTATAGATTAATAAGTAAATTATTCATTAGATAATGATGAGTGCTATAGCCCAAAAGCATAACTTGCCAGTAATTGATCTGTATTCCGTGTCAGAAGTATATGCAGATGAGTTGTCTACCGAATTTCGTGCCATGATGCTGTTTGTAAAATCCGGGTCGAGTGAAAAACGATGAGTATCGGTGAATCACATTGGATTCTGTGCACCGAATGTCACAAAAAACCGAACGCAGATCAAGTAGAATACTGTTTTGTAAAGGTTCCCTTTGTTCTGCCCGAAGTGTAAGAAAACCTTTGTAATTTCAACGCACAAGCGTAAAATTGAATATGAAATTGATCCGGACGCAAAGACGCAGAGCTGAATCTGAAAAATCAGATTGCTCTGCGTTCTGCTTTTGAAGCCTGGAAAATATTGAGAGAGGTTGAAAGATATGAATAAAATTACTTTCGGATTGTTGATTGCGGCAAGTGTGCTTAGGCTGCACGCAGGCAGAGTTTTTCTTTTTTTGCATAGTACAGGGAAGAAGAGATCTTGCTCATGCCAATACACATCTGGAGCTTGAAAGTCTGCCCACAGGCAGATGGGGCTAGATAACAAAAATGTAAGCGATTTCATAATGTATACCGCTTGCCAAAAAATAAAAGCTACGGACGGTAAGGTTCTCGCAGAAGCGGTTGTTCCGTACTTTAACAGAACAGCTGAGCATTTCTGCTCACATCAGCATACCCCGTCATCGGGCAGAGTTGACGGTGAGGGAATAGTATCGGGTAAGGACGGAATTTACATTGCATGGAATATCTTCTCGGACTATGCACAAAAGGGTGAGTTTATCGCAAAGAAAACCGTTATGCAATGCATTGATATGCTTTTGGGTGATGAGAAAGTTCTTGTTACAAATTTGGGCAGCATGGGAGTGGCAACTCTGCTTGAACAAAAGGACAGATATATTGCACATCTGCTTTATGCCATACCGACGAAAAGAGGTAAGAATATTGAAATTATCGAAGATATTTACCCGGTGAACGACGTCGAGCTTGCCGTTAAGGTTAAGGAAAACGTTAAACGAGTGTACCTTGCACCGCAAAATACCGATGTTGATTTTACTGTTGATAACGGGTATGTAAAGGTTAAAGGTATAAAGGTTGACTGCCATCAGATGGTGGTTTTTGATAAAGAATAACAATTGTTCTTTATCAACATAATTTAAAGATTCAGATAAAGGTGCGTTAACACAGAGCCGGTGTTAACGCGCCTTTAATTTGCATCGGTACTTTGTTAACAAATTGTTCTGGGATCAAGAAAAATTACACTATATGGACAAAAAAAGCTGTTGAGTTGAATTTGTAAGCGTGATAATCTATAATTATTATGCAGAAGAATGTGTAAATTATGAATAATGATGAAAGGAACGGTAAAATGGCAAAGTTCAAATACATATTAAATGACGGTACAAGCACGCCTAACGTGACAACTGCATATGTACCCAAAGAAAACGAACAAGCAGGAAACAGGTATATTTATGACGGTTTTGAAGTTATACAAGAGGAGAAAGCATTTTCGGGAACAGGTGCGGTTGCACAGAGAAATACAATTGTAAATACCGGAAATGAAGATATAAGAATTAACAGGTTCAGCTCAACATATATTGAGGGCATTGCTCCGGGATTTTATAAAAAAGACGTCCTGATACACTTTTGTAACAGTTGTTGGGAGGGGGAGGCTCAGTGGGTGAGCTATACACCGTATGAGCTTGGTCTGTATCCTGTGTCGGAACATACATGGAACAGAACGGGACGTAATATTTCATCGGTCGGAAGCTGGTCAACGTGCAGATATTATCCGCTTTTGTTTATTGAGGACAAGACAGATAATAAAACATGGTATTTTGAACACGAGGGCGGATTTTCGTGGGCGATAGAGATGGGAGGAAGCGGAAATCTAAAAGAATTGGGAATATGCGTTGAAGTAAACAGTCTTGATGAAAATCAAAGCGGCTTTACATACACACTGAAGCCGAATGACAGCTATACGACATCAAAAGTCGTGTACGGAGTTGTTGACGGAGGAATTGACGAGGCGGTTGCGGAGCTTATGAAATACAAACGGCTGACCGATAATAAGCGTTTCGAAGAAATCCCGGTTTGCTTTAACGATTATATGAATTGCCTGTGGGGAAATCCGGATGATAAAAAGCTGATTCCTTTGATTGACAGTGCCGCAGAGGTCGGCGCAGAGGTTTTTTGCATAGATGACGGTTGGTACATAAATGAGGGAAAGGACTTCAATTTCGGTGACTGGATTGAAAATGACGCAAAATTCGGAGAATACGGTTTTTCGGGAATAATAGAATATATTAAATCGAAAGGGATGAAGCCGGGAATATGGTTCGAGCTTGAAACTTGTGTTCCGCAGTCAAAAATTTTCGAAATGTGCGCCGACAGCGTTTTGATGCGTAACGGTAAGCCTGTCGGAAACGAAAGATGCTTTTTAAATTTCAAAAACAAAAAAGTATGCGATTATCTGACCGGAAGAATAGAGCATTTCTACAAAATGGGAATACGCTTTATCAAGAACGATTATAATCATACAACAGGTATCGGCTGTGATAACAGCGGGCACAGCTATGCATACGGCTTGGTTGAGAATACAAAGGCATTTTACAGTTTTATTGATAAAATTACAAAAAAATTCCCGGATTTAATTATCGAAAACTGCGGCAGCGGTGCTATGAGGTGCGATAACGGCACTCTTAAACATTTTTATCTGCAAAGCTCAAGCGATCAGGAAATGTTTAATAACAACCCATCAATAGTGTGGGGTATGCAAAGATGTATGCTTCCCGAAAAAACAGGGATATGGTCATTCCCGTTTCCGCTTGAATACAGCAACATTCCCGACGGTCTTGCAACATATAATGATGAGTATTACAAAGAAATGTCGGACGGCGAACAAACGGTTTTCAATATGGCTTGCGCAATGTTCGGAGTTATGTATTTGTCCGGACATATTGAGATGTGCGATGAGTACAATAAGCAGTTAATCAAAGAGGGAACAGAGGTATATAAAAGAAACAGGAAATTTCTGCTTAATGCATTTCCGCTGTTTGTTTATCCGCAGCAAAAGCTGTTTTCCAACGGTTACAGCGTACTGTCACTTCATAATGATGATAAAATACGTTTGGGCATTTTTAAATTCAATGCTGAGAATGGTCTTGAAATTGATCTGTCAAAGTATTTAAACGGTAAAAGCACATTAAAAAGAATGTATCCGGAAAGCGACGCCGAAAGCTTCGCAGAGTTGAAAAACGGAGTTTTCAAATTTTCAACAGAAAAGAAAATTGCTGCAAGGGTATATGAAATTAAGAAGTAAAATCATTATGTAACGTATGTTAAAAATATCGATGGATATGCTGAAAAAATTTCTCGAGATATAGAATATCTAATTAAGAAAAATGATAATGGTTGTCTTGAAGCGTTACTGAAATATGCTCTCGACCTCATCAATAAGATGGTATTAATTCAGTTATAGCAAACGATTAGAATAAGAAGGACAGGAAAAAAACAATATTTGTATGAACATTATAAAAAATATATTTTTTTAATTTATTACTTGACTAAATTGTGCTGAACGTGTTATAGTATTATCACAATCGTAAAAAATCTTGCAAGGAGTTAAAAGTATGGATATAACATATTATTTGAATTTTAGACATTACGGATTGAGTAACAACACACAGTATTTTAGCGGTGGAGTTGAACTAAAAAAAAGCAATGAAATATTGGAATTATCAGCTGATATAGTATGTACCGGCATGCCATATGATTATGTAAGAGTTCTTTCATCCGAGCCGAGTCTATGTGTTGATGTACATTTGGAAAACAATATTGATGGTGTCTTGTCGAGGGTACAGTTTAATCCATTTTGGTCAAAACCGTCATTTGAAAAGGATTTATCAAAGCTTTCCGATAATATACAAAACGTACTGATAAAGCAGGGGAATAAATACATAGCAGTTCTTCCGCTCTGTTCGGAAGATTTTGATGCTTGTGTGAGTGCCTCCAACGATAAAAAAACCTTGAGAATCAATGTGTCAAAATACTATGACGGAGCAAGAAATTTAAAAGGTGTATTTTGTATAATTGCTCACAGCAACAATCCATATGATGCCATACATAAGTCATATGCCTATGCAGTGAAAAACGGATATATTAAAGCACCTCTGAGGAGTGAAAAACAATTACCGGAAATATATAAAAAACCGGGTTGGTGCAGTTGGAATGCTTTCTATCATGATGTGACAGAACAGGGCATAATTGATAAAATGAAAGAATTTCAAGAAAAGAAAATTCCTATCAAATGGATTATGATTGATGATGGCTGGTCTGAAATTTCAGAAAGCGATAACTTTAAAATTATTTCTTTTTTTGAAGACAGAAAAAAATTTCCGTCAGGCTTAAAGGGTTGTATTGAAAAACTAAAAAGAGACTATGGCATTGAACAGGTGGGGGTGTGGCATTCACTGACCGGATACTGGTATGGTATTGAGAATGAAAGCACTATGCATAACGAAGGTATATCCAATGTGTTGACAACAAATTCTGATCTAATAATACCAAAGAATTATGACTTCTTTGATAGATGGCATAGCTATCTTAAAGAACAGGGAGTTGATTTTGTAAAAATAGACACCCAAGGAAATACTGCTGAATTTTTAAAGGGGATTAAAAATTGCGTTAAGCTCTGCATAGATATTCAGCAAGCAGCTGATAAATCTGTCATGAAACATTTCGGAGGTAACGTGATAAATTGTATGGGTATGAGCAATCTGAATTCTCACTCAAGACCTTATACCGTACTATCAAGAAGCAGTGATGATTTCTTTCCTGATAAAGAGAATAGCTTTGAGTCACACATAATGCAAAATGTTTATAATGCAGTATTTCAAAGTAATTTGTATTTTTGCGACTTCGATATGTGGTGGACGAATCACGAAACCGCTGAAATAAGCGCAATTTTACGGATAATAAGCGGAGGACCTGTTTATATAAGTGATAAGGTGGGAGATACAAAAGCTGAAAGCATTATGCCATTGTTAGATGAAAACGGAGAATTAAAAATGTGCAGTGATGTTGCATTGCCGACAGAGGATTGTTTGTTTGGACATGACGGTGTTTTAAAAGTGTTTAACAGACGAAATGGTAAAAAAGTCATTGCAGCGTTTAATCTGACAAACTCACCGCAAAATGTTAACATATCTGAAAAGGATAAAGTCATCAATAGTTTTGTGTTAGATGGAATGTGCGCAAGGCTGGTAGAACCGGACTGAAAATTTTACGCAAAAGGAAAATGGAGTTGTCTACATAGAGGATTTGGTACCGGAAGGCCACATTTTAAGAAAAATAGATAAATATATTAATTTTTCATTCACAAATGACTTGTGCAGACCATATTACTGTGAAAATAACATCAGACCGTAAATAGAATCTGAGATAATGTTTAAAATATATGAAAATATTGCAGCATAACGCGATGCGCAATAAATTCATATTGAAATTTAGCCGGTGTTGTGCTATACTTTATTAAAAAAAGGTAATGCAAAAGGAGCAGCTTGATAATGAAAAAGGTATGCATTTCAAGAGATTGGTTTTTTTCGGGAGCAGGAAAAGAAGAAAGAGTAGATTTACCGCACGATTACATGATAACTATCCCAAGAACATCGAACGCACCCGGCGGTGCTGCAAACGGTTTTTTTAACGGTAACAGTGGTGTATACACGAAGTATATGAAATTTGATAGTTCATCGCATACGATTTTAGACATAGACGGAGCATATATGTGTGCAAGAATATGCTTCAACGATGATCAAATAGCTATGCATCCGCATGGCTACACCCCGTATCTGGTTGATTTATCCGACAAAGCCTGCCCGGGAAAAATCAACAAAATAATGGTGTCTGTTCTGAACATTCAGCCGTCAACGAGATGGTATTCGGGTTCGGGAGTGTACCGTGACGTGTATCTGTGGACGGGCGGCAGAGTGAGAATAGAACCGTGGGATTTGTTTGTATCAACGAAAGAGTTAAAGGATAAGAATGCTGTAATATCCGTAAAATTTGCGGTAAATGCTGATTTTGACTGCAACGCAAGTATTGAATTTGAAATTTATGATAACGATGAACATGTAAATCACCAAAACTTTACATACGAACTTTCAAAGGGCAAAAATGAGAATAATGAGGTTATCATGATTGATAATCCAAAGCTATGGGATTGCGATAATCCAAATCTGTACACACTTAAAGCACGCATAATAGTAAACGGAACAACCGAGGACGAATCGGAGATCACCTTTGGAATAAGAACAGTTTTTGCTTCTTCCGATACCGGACTTATGTTAAACGGAAAGGAAATTAAGCTAAAGGGCGGTTGTATTCATCATGACCACGGCGTTTTGGGGAGCGCCGAATACCCTGCCGCGGTACACCGCAAGCTGTCACTGTTAAAATATGCCGGATATAATGCGGTAAGAACCGCACATTATCCGCCGTCACTAACCTTTTTGGAGGAATGTGACAGACTGGGTTTACTTGTCATGGACGAAGCGTTTGATATGTGGAACATTCCGAAAAATCAGATGGATTATAGTCTGTGGTTTGCCGATTGGTGGCAGAGGGATATAAGCTATATGGTTTTGCGAGACAGGAATCACCCGAGCGTTATTTCATATTCAATAGGAAATGAAATCCCGGAGAGAGGTGGAAACTCGGGCGGGTATATGTGGGCTAAAAAGCTGACGGATGAAATAAGAAAATATGATAATACAAAGCTTGTGACCTCCGGGGTGTGCATGGCTTGGAATATTTTCCCGAATCCTCACGCACCCGGGGAATACAAGGAACGCATAAAACCCGACGGCACAGACTATTGGCAGGAAAACACCGAAAAATTTATGGAACCGCTTGACATAGTTGGTTACAACTACCTCTACAAGCAATATGACAGCGACAGCAAAAAATATCCGAAAAGAGTAATATGGGGGTCGGAAACTCACGTTTTAAATTTTTATCATTCATGGAATGAAGTTATGAATCATAAAAATGTAATCGGTGATTTCACTTGGACGGCATACGATAATCTCGGCGAAGCGGGGACGGGAAGATTTTTGTGGGGCGAGGAAGGTTATATTAATGGTATGTCTTTGGGAGAATACCCGTGGAGAAGCTGTTATCAAGGCGATTTTGACCTGTGCGGATTTAGACGCCCTCAGTCCTATTTCAGAGAGGCAATTTGGAAAAACAACACATCTCCGCACATATTTACAACTCACCCAAAGCATAACGGAGATATTTTCAGCGGAACAGGCTGGCATTGGTATGATGTGTCGGAAACATGGACCTTTGATGATGAATACGTAGGCAAGCCGGTTAAGACAGAGGTGTATTCAACCGAAGATGAAATCATATTCTTTTTGAACGGAAAAGAGACTGCAAAAACAACTCCGTTAAACGGAATAGCAAGTGCCGAAATTCCCTACCAAAAAGGCATACTGATGGCTGTTGCATATAAAAACGGAGAGGAAACCACACGTTTTGCAATTGAAACTGTATGTAAAGCCTATAAACTTGACATCGCTTGTGAGAGAACCGAAATCATTGCCGACAACAGAGATTTATGCTACTATGATATTTTTGTTGAGGACGAAAACAGAAATCTTATACCTGATGCCGAATATGAAATAGAATGTAAGGTGTTTGGCGGAAAGCTACTCGGAATTTTCAGCGGAAACCCGTCAAATGACGATCAATACGGAACAAACAAATGCCATACTTTTGGCGGAAAGGCTGTTGCAATTGTTAAATGTCAATTTCCGGGTGAGATTAAAATAGTTGTATCGGCAAAGGGATTAAAAAGTGCTGAAAATAACGGAGTTACGGCAATATAATAATTAACTTTCGTAAATTCTCGGTATATGTGAAGACTAAAAAACATATCAATTACTGTATTTAGCTTACGGTAACTGATATGTTTTCGGTTCTTCCCGCATACGGGAGCTTTAATTGATGTGAGTTCTTTTGCAGTAAAGTCACTTATTCATTGTTAAAATTAACAATTCTATATTAAATATTTGATAACATTTTTTATCATTCAAATCTTTTTCTGTATTCCTGCGGTGTGAATGTTTCATATTTTTTAAAAACCTTACCGAAGTACACATTATCGTTAAATCCGCATTTTGCTGCGATTTCTGTTATGGTGATATTTGTAGTGGTAAGCAGAAATTTAGCATACTGAAGCCGTGTTTTAACGAAATACTCATGAAGTGAGATGCCATAGGTTTCTGAAAAATATCTGCAAATTTTATATTTAGACAGCTTAAATTCATCAGCCAAAAAATCGAGTGAAATATCCTCGTTAAAATGCTGGTCTAAATATTTCTTTATTGTTGAAACCTGCGCAATTTTTTCAATGTCGGCGGAAACGGCATTTTTTTGACGTACAAAATCTATAAACAAATCATATGTGTACCGTGAAAAAATGGCTGCGTTGTAATGATATTCCGTAAGCTGCGAAAGCTTGCTGTGCGTTGCAAGAAGCTTATTGAAATTAGATGTTTCAAAGCAGCATATATCTTTGAGGTTAAAATATGACAAAAGCTGAGGCATATGCGAGCCGTCAAAGCAAATCCAGTGTACCTTAAAGGGCGAGGTGTGAACGGTATAAGAATGGGGAATACCCTTTGGAATAAAGATTGCCGATTTTGCCTTTACGATATGCTTTTTATTGCCGTACCCCAAAATTCCGCTGCCCGATTCCACGAGAAGTATCTGGTCATGAAAAAATCCGTTTTTTCTGTAAACGTTTTCGTCCAGATCCTCACCTATGCCGATCAGATAAATCGGCAGGTTTTTGTCGTTCTCGTCCATTATCATCATCTTTGATTTAAGCCAAAGACACAGGACATCGGATTTTTCATCTGTAAGGTTGTTTTTATTCTGTTCGTTTTTCATATTAATCTCCGTTATTTTATGTCATTTACAATTTTCCGCGCATAGTCGGCACAGGTTTTTCCATAAATTGATTATAGCAGAAAAAGAAATTATTGTCAAGGGAAATATTTGGCACAAATCTCAGAATTTATGCGAGTTTTGAAAAAATAGGATAGTAAAATATTGCAAAGATAATATCATACGCAAGAACTTCCTATATACAAAGTATGACGTATGTATTATAATAAAATCATAAATAAAACAGATGTGGAGAGAAAGCTTGAATGACTGAATTATATCAAATATCCTCACTCGAAAAGGTGATGCCGAAAAGCTGTTTAAATACCGAATGTATAAAGGACATGACGGTTCTGCACGGTGAGGACGGAGCGTATCAAATTGCATTTAAAGACAAGCACAAAACAAAAATCAAAATTGAGGTAAAGGGTGATATATGCGAGTATGTAAGCGTGTATTCGGTAGGAAATGTGCCGGTAATGCTCGCAACCTTTGAGGAGGCAGAGAACGACCCGAATTACATCAGCAAGGAACCGGGAATGTACCCCGACATACTGAATCCTGTTGAAAACTGTGCAATCGAAGCAACGGGCAGTTATCAGAGCCTATGGGTGAGGGTGGACAAAAAAGCACCTCCCGGATTACATAACATTACAGTTGAATTGAGCAGAGAAAACGAAACAAGAGTCTGCTGCATGGAGTACAAAATAATTGATATATCATTACCCGAAAGTGACATAGTTTACACTCAATGGTTTCATGTTGACTGCTTGGCAGTGTATTATAACGTGCCAATGTGGAGCGAGGAGCATTGGTGCTTGATAGAAAAATATATTAAAACCGCAACCGGATACGGAATTAACATGATACTGACGCCGATATTTACACCTCCTCTTGATACTGCGGTCGGAGGGGAACGTCCGACAACACAGCTAGTCGGAGTAACAAAGGAGGCGAACAGCTACACCTTTGATTTTACGCTTTTAAAGCGGTGGATAAAACTGTGTTTAAAATGCGGAATAAAATATTTTGAAGTATCACACCTTTTTACTCAGTGGGGATCACGATTCACTCCGAAAATCATCGCAGAGGAAAATGGTGAGGAAAAGCGTATATTCGGTTGGGACGTAAGCTCGGACGATAAAAGCTATGAAAACTTTTTGGAGCAGTTCCTGCCGTGCTTTGTTAGCTTTTTAAAGGAAGAAAAGGTATATGACAGCACATATTTCCATATTTCCGATGAGCCTAAAAAGGAACACCTTGAATATTATCTTCATGCAAAAAAGATAGTGACCGGAATAATACCGGAAGAAAAAATTATAGACGCTCTTTCGGAATATGAATTTTACCGTCAGGGCATAACCCAAAATCCGATAGTTGCAATCGACCATATGAACAGCTTTGTCGGAAAGGTAAAGAATCTGTGGGGATATTATTGCTGTGTACAGGTAAACGGTGTGTCGAACAGAATGATAGCAATGCCGTCGGTGAGAAACAGGTACATTTCGTTGCAGATGTATAAATACCGGCTTAAAGGATTTCTGCATTGGGGATACAATTTTTATTATTCCGCATTGTCGATAAAACCTATAAATCCAATGTTTCAAACCGACGGTGACGGTGATTTCCCGGCAGGTGATCCTTTCTCGGTATATCCCGGTAAGGACGGACCGATTGTTTCAATACGTCTTGCGGTATTCTATCATGCCTTGCAGGATTTGGCGGCAATGCGGCTGCTTGAAGAATATATAGGCTATGATGAAACACTGAAATTAATCGAATCGGTTGCCGGCAATGTTGTTTTTGATAAATGCGCTTCAAAATCCGATATAATATTGAAAACACGGCAAAGGGTGAACGAAAGACTTGAACAGGAAATCAATAAAACACACACGCAAAAAACAAGGAGGTAATTATTTTGAACAGCGAGGTAAAAATCAGAAAAAAGACGAAAAGAACGGGATTTAAAAAATTTCTCGATCAATGGCAGTTGTGGGTAATGGTTGGAATACCGATGTTCTTTGTGATACTGTTTCAATACATACCTATGGCAGGAATCATAGTTGCATTTAAGGAGTACAAGTATAACACCGGAATATGGTTCAGCAAGTGGGTGGGTTTTGAGAATTTCAAATTTCTGTTTGCGTCCGGCGACATAAAGCATATAGTTTTAAATACTGTAGGCTTCAATGCGATAGCTATTGTGGTAAGCATGGCGGCGTCTGTTATTTTTGCTGTACTGCTTTACGGCTTTACAAGCAAAATTGCGGTAAGATGCTATCAGACAATATCAATACTTCCGAGTTATCTTTCCTGGGTTATCGTTTCGTTTCTTGTTTACGGCTTTTTAAGCCCCACAGGCGGAATCTTAAATAACATATTGGTAAAGCTCGGAATAGAAACAGTCGATTGGTATCAAAACCCGAAGCCGTGGTGGTGTATACTTTTGATTTGCCGTATATGGCATGGCACGGGAATGGGTTCAGTTCTTTACTATTCAACGCTTCTGAATGTGGACGAAACCTATTTTGAGGCAGCAAAGCTTGACGGAGCGAACAAGTTCCAAATTTTCAGATACGTTATGGTACCCTCGCTTCTGTCGCTTATGATTTTCAATCTGACTCTGAGCGTCGGCGGTATATTCGGAGGAGATTTCGGATTGTTCTATAACGTAACGAAAAACTCATCGGCACTCTATCCGACAACCGATATTATTCCTACATATATATACAGACTTCTGATGGGAAACAACGATATAGGAATGTCGTCCGCCGCAGGCTTATTGCAATCGGTTATTGCGTGTTTTCTGGTTGTTGTAACTAACCTGATAATCAGAAAATACGAACCTGATAAGTCATTATTCTGAGAAGATGGCAGGAAAGGAGAATTGACATGAAATACACTACACGATTTGAAAAGATATTTTTTAATTTATTGTTCATTGTAATATCGGTGCTTGTTCTGATACCTATGTTGGTTGTCTTGAGTGCGTCGGTATCGGAAGAAAGGGATTTGCTTGTAAACGGCTACGGAATTTTTCCGAGAAAGTTTGATTTTGCGGCATATAAATACTTGTTCAACAATCCGTCGGTAATACTTCAGGGATATAAAATTACATTGATAATCTCGCTTGCGGCAACTGCATGGGCGATGTTTATTCAGACGATGTTTGCGTATCCGCTTATAAAGAGAAACTTCGGCGCAAAGAATGTTATTTTAAAAATGCTTCTTGTCACAATGCTGTTCGGGGGAGGACTCGTTCCGTCATACCTATTGAACACACGCTATCTGCACTTGCAGGATACGATATGGATTTACATTATAGGATCGTGTAACAACGCATGGAATATATTTCTTTTAAAAGGTTGTTACAAGGACGTCCCGGAAAGTCTTTTGGACGCCGCAAAAATTGACGGAGCTTCCGATTTCAGAATACTCTACTCACTTGTGATTCCGATGACAAAATCCGTAATAGTAATGCTTGCGTTCGGAACATTCATGAGCAAGTGGAACGATTGGATGACCTCCATGCTATATATCAATAACAGAACCGATTTGTATACAATTCAATATATTTTGCAAAGAGCGCTCGGAAATCTGGAATTTTTGATGCAGCAGGGGAATACCGGTGAATACTTCCCGGCAGAAACAATTAAAATGGCTATGGCGGTTATCGTGGCAATTCCCGTGCTGTTTATATTCCCGTTCTTCCAGAAGAATTTAACTCACGGTGTAACCATGGGATCGGTTAAGGAGTGATAAACAATCATTCGGAGATTTTAAAAGAATAGTAAATTGAAACGCTTTTGCTTTTCAATTATCTATATAACAGGTAGAAATACCCGGTATAAGCAAAAATAGAAAGGAAGTAAAGAAATGAAGAAAACACTCAAAAAGACTGTTGCTCTTTCACTGTTGGCGGCAATGTGCATACCATTTGCAGGCTGCTCAAACGGCAAAGACAGCGGTGAAACAATGCTTACATGGTATGTCCTGGGGGAAAAGCCGCAGGATTATGACATGGTAATGGAAAAGGTGAATGAAATCACAAAAGAGAAGATAGGCGCAACAGTGCAGATGAATTTCCTGGCGGCGGGCGACTATTCTCAAAAGATGTCGCTTATGATGTCAAGCAACGAGAAATTCGACCTTGCATTTACTTGCAGCTGGGCGAATCCCTACTATGACGGAGCAAGAAAAGGTGGATTTTTGGATATATCCGACTACATCGAAAAGCGTCCCGATTTAAAGAATGTCATTCCCGACTACATCTGGGAGGCTGCAACGGTTGACGGAGGCATATATGCCGTGCCAAACTATCAGGCAACAGCTACCGTGGACGCAGTATATCTGAGAAAGGATTTGGTTGACAAGTACAATTTTGACACATCGACAGTCAAAAAGCTTACCGACCTTGAACCGTTCTTTGATACAATCCTTGCAAACGAACATGGGGTATACCCATATAATCCGGGTAACGAAAGCCTGTTTCTTGATGACCCGTATCAGTTCGAGGAGGTATCTGTAGACGGCTTGGGATATGATGTAAAAAGCGGAAAGGTAGTTTATAAAAGCACAACAGATGAGTACAAAGCAGCATATGCAAAAGCAAGGGAGTGGTATAACAAGGGTTATATAAGAAAAGATATCGAAACCGGCGGAACAGGTCAGGATTTTAAAAACGGACTGTATGCGGCAACAACAACGACAGGCTTCAGACCGGGCGAGCTTGAAAATGCGGAAAAGAGTATGGGTTATGAGCTTATAGCTATACCGCTTGATGAAAACTATCATATGCAAAAGAGCAAGGTTTTGGCTTCCATGACCGCTGTCAGCGCAACAAGCAAAAACCCCGATAAAGCTATGGATTTATTGCAGCTGGTAAATACCGATTCCGAGCTTATAAATCTTCTGACATTTGGTATTGAGGGTACGCACTATGAAAAAATATCCGATAACAAAATCAAAAAGATCGGCGACGGATATTGCAAAAATTCCGCGTGGATGTACGGGAATATTTTCAATACCTATTTGCAGGAGAACGAAAGTGATACACTTTGGCAGGATATAGAAAATGCAAACGATACCGCAGTTAAAGATAAATATCTCGGTTTTCTGCCCGAAACAAAGGAATATTTAGCAATTCTGTCGAGCATATCCTCATTTGCCGGTCAGTATTACTTTGCAAAAGGTTCAAAGGATTTTGATTCACTGTACGGTCAGTATATGGAAAAACTGAAAGTGGCAGATTACGAAAAATTGGTTGACGGTATTCAAAAACAGCTCGATGAATACGAAGCAGGCAAATAAAATCGCTATGCGGTTTTAGATAAAGGCAGGAGATTGCAGAATCAGATCACTGCAATTTCTGCGAATAAAAAATTTTAAAGGAGAGATTCTTATGAAGAAAAAATTATCACTGCTGCTTGCAGCGGCACTTGCACTGACATCAATCGGTGCAACAACGGTAATGGCGGACTCTGATCCTGAGAAAACCTATTATTACAAAGAGGATTATCAGGGAGATTTCGTCACGAACTATAGCTTTTATGATTGCTGGGATCATGATGTGAACGGTCTTACAACCAAAACCGGTGCGGTAAAAAAGGTAAAAGACCCTACCAATCCGAACGGTGACAACTATGTTATGAATCTTTACAGCGTTGACGCATCGGGAAACAGTCAGATTCAGGGCGTCAGAGATGGCAGTATATATAATACAACAGCTTATCTGTACAACGGAGCGGATGTAACCAAAGGCACAAAGCTGTCAGAGCTTACGCCCGGCAAGGTTGTCGTTATGAAAACAAGATTTCTGGCAAAATCCACAATTTTTGACTATTTTACAAAAAGCTTCTACATTTTGCCGGCAAACACAAGATCATCAATGGACAGGTATGCCGGAATAAACACTGAATGGAATTACGGATTCAGAAAAGGAAGAAATTGTATTAATGTTGCGGGAAATGTGGTAAATAACGTTACCATAGCTTATGATGAATGGCATGAGGTATGCTATATTTATGACGTTTCAACGGGTGCCGCACAGTATTACATTGACGGAACGCTTATTCCTATAGTACACAACACAGAGCCTATTCTTGAGTGCGGACTTAAAATTTTCTATCCCGGCGATACAAAGACAGCCAAAGAAAAGAATCTTTTACCTGAGGATATTCTCTATATTGACGATACGGAAATTTATTCATACACACCGGCTGTGAATGCAAAGACTGCTTTCAGCGCAGCAGCAGAGAGCTTTACAGTTACAACCGAAACGACAATGACGGCAGCCGACATTTCAAATGTTTTGGTTACTAAGAACGGTGTAAGTATAGACGCTTCAGAATTGGTTAACGCACCGGTATTATCCGAGGACGGAAAGACACTGACAATTACATTTAAAGACCTAAGTGAATTGGGAAAAGCAAATTACACACTTGCTATTGCAGGAATAACTGATTGCTATGATCAGGTTGTCTCAACAGCTCCATATGAACTCACACTGCCGGAGCCGGGTGCCAATGTTGAATTTTCAGCAGCTGAGGGAATTGTAAAAATCACCTTTAAAACCAAAGTTACCGAAATAAGCTCTGAAAACATAGTAATCAAAAAGGACGGAGCAGCAGTTGAAAATGCAGTTTCAGATGTGGTACTTTCCGAAAACGGAGATTATGTAACTTTTACGGTTGCAACAAACGATATAGGTGCAAAGACAACTACCGTTGAGCTTTCGAACGTTACCGATTCAATGGGTCAGGCCGTTAATATAAACGGTGACAACATACTTCGTCCGGCAGCAACAAATCTTGTAACAGTAACCGCAAATCTTAACACATTGACACTCACCTTTGACAACGAAATTCAGTCGATTACCGCGAGCGACTTTATAGTTAAGGACTCAAACGGAACAATAGTTGAAAATGCCGTTATTTCGGCAGTAATTGATGAAACAGATGCAAAAACAGTAACTGTCGGCTTTGGTGCTCCTGTTATATTCGGCAACGAGTACACAATAGCAGTAAACGGCGGTGCTGACAAATATTCATCAAAAATTGTTACGGCAGACAACGCTTTCAATTTTGCACTTACAAAGGATTTCTATTTTGATGATTTCAGTGAATTTAACGCCAACGAGTTTGACAACTGGGAAGGCTGGGGCAACAATGACGGTACAAAGGGATATCATGTTCAGGCAACAGACCCGCTTGATGAAAATAATAAGGTTATGAATGTTTACGGCGAGGGCAAAACTTCAACAAGCTATCCGAACGGATCATCAGTTCCTCTTTCGAAGAAAACACTTAGCACCGACCTCAATAAATTTATAAAACAAGGAAATGACACAGTAGTTGTTTATGAAACAAAGATTTATTTTGATGAGGATGTTTTGAATTGGGTAGGCAATGCCGGAAATAACGGAATAAGCATTGAACCGCAATGGGTTTCAACTGCGTCATCTTCGTATAATCTCCAATGGAATACAAATATCGGAAAGCTTAACGGTAAGCTGGCATATAGAAGTGTGCAGGGAACAACGGTGGACCTGAACACAAATGCATGGAATGATTTAAGATATGTTGTTGATTACAACACAAATTACGGTGCATATTGGGTAAACGGACAATTACTTGCCGAGGTTCAGCCTTTTAATGATTTTGGTAATAAACAGTCTGTAGGTCTTGTAATCACAGATGCAAAGCACTTAATTCCGAAGAATCAGATTTATGTTGACGACGTAAAGGTTTATGCGGTAACAAAGGACGCAGCTGTTGCAGACATATCGTGCAACAATGTTGCTCAAACAATAACAGTAAAATTCGGCACGCCGATGAATGAAGAGTCACTTGCAAAGATATTCTTTAAGGATTCCGAGGGTGCATTGGTTGACAATGCAGTTGCAAATGCAGTATTGTCGGAAGACGGATATACTGCAGTATTTACATTAAATGATGTATTCACATTGGGTGATACATACGATATATGTTTCTATACAATGTATGATAAGTTCGGTCAGAAAATTGAAGTTGAGGACGGAACCTATAAATATACTGCCGCAAAGTCTAAGTCGGTTTATGTTGTTGACGGTTCAATAATCCGCAGCGGCAATGATGTAAGCTTAACTCTTAATACAAACGTGCCTGATGCCGGTGCATGGCTCGCTGTTGGATTCTACGACAAATACAACGCATTGGTCGCAAGCGGCAGTAAAAACATTACCGTTTCGACAGAAACGCAGGAAACAATTACTGTTGACGGAAATACAGCGGAGGCTGTGAGATACGGTATATTCCTTTGGGACGGTATAGATACAATGGTACCGCTTCAGAGAGCTGAGATTGTGCCTATATCAAAATAAAGAAGAAAAACAAGCTTGCTTTGCCGCCGGCGTGCGGCAAAGCATCAAAAAAATCAGAGGTGAATTTAATTGAAAAAAACATTAATAATACCGGCATTGATCACAGCAATTGGAGTCGGAACACTTCCGGCATATGCAAGTGCTGATATGTCGCAGCATACAAACGGAAATGTATATATTGAGGGAAATGTTGCCGGATATGGCGAGGGCAGTGTTGATTCTGTCACATTGAAGCTTTATGACAGCACAAATGATAAATTGGTATATTTTGATGAGCTTGCGGTCGGAACGGATAAAAGTTACAGTACAAAGTTCAATTTAAATGCTGACGCAACCGATCTTGACGTAAAAATTATGTATAACGGTCAAAACCTTAATGATACCCTTGAGGTTGCAAGGGTTGGCGGAGTATCGTCACTGGTGGATGCGAGAGCGGTTCTTATCAATCAGAACGGCAAGGCGCTTGAATTGACCGATACCGAAAAACCGGTACATAATTACGGTTCATTTAAAGTGGGCAGTACCGTAACAAAACCGGGACTCACATATACATCAACGATTCCGTACGAGGACAATACCGCAGCCGGAGTAAAGGTATACCTGAACAACAAGTTCGGATATGATGTCAATTATTCGGTTATGCTTGCATATTACGATGAAAACGGCAAAATGATCTCTGTTCAGGATATGAAAGAAGCAAAAGCCGATTATTCGGATTTTAAGAATGAAGCCGTTATCACAACAACTACAAATATTCCTGCCGACGCAGCTTCGGTGAAAGCATATGTATGGTATAACGGATATTCCATGATACCGTTCAACAATACCGAAACAGATAAGCTTGAAAGCAAAACCTTGTACATTGTCGGTGATTCAACATATTGTAATTACGGTAACAATTCATATCCCCAGGCAGGTGTGGGAATGTTTATTCCGGATTACTTTAATACAAAGTATTTGACCATAGTAAATAAAGCTGTATCAGGCTGGACGGCTAAATCATTTTTCGATACCGGTGTATGGGCTGATATAACAAAAGCGCTCAACCCCGGAGATTATGTTTTAATAACTGTCGGAATAAATGATTTTGGCGCTTACAGCGCAGAGAAGTATCAGCAGTATCTCGATAAGATGATACGAGAAACTGAAAGCAAGGGTGCAAGAGTAATACTCGGCACGGCTGTCGGCATGTATGCAACACGCGTCAACGGCTACGGAGTTCCGTATGAGTGCGGAACAGCTACCGTTGAAAGGCCGATATTTGAAGCGCTTAAGAGAATACATCCGAGAGTTACAATTGTAGACTTGGCAAAAGAGGCTGTTTCAAGAGCGTCAAAGGATACTGAAATTGTCGGTGACGGAACACTGACAGACGTGCAAGTACAGCAAAATGCAACAAAAAAATATCATCTTGCGCCCGCATATATGGACGAATGGGGTCTGACGGCAGAGGAGCTCAGTGTACACCAAAACGGCAGACTGAAAAGCGGTATGATAGATGATTGTCACATCAATTTAAGAGGAGCGGATATATATGCTGATGTATTTGCCGATCTTATTGCCGATTCGGATATTGATTTGAAAGATTATTTAAGATAGTAACTGCCATTAAAGTAATCGGAGTATGCAAATGGGCATTAATAATGCTCATTTGCACCGGTTGTATTCAAGCAACGTAAAATACACATATCAATATACGGAAATGTGCATTTTATGTTGCTTGAGAGCAGGCAGAAATTGCAATACCGTATGTCAGCGATAAAAATGCAGATAACGGTAATTATAAAAATACATTCAATAAGAGGTTGACCATGAAAAAGATTATTTCTTTACTAATTGCGCTGTCATTTATGGTAACAACTGCCTATGCCGAAAACCGCTCGGAAATAATAGGCGGTACAGACGGATTTGAAATGAAGTACAACACTCGATCCGATGAGTTTGTGATATCGGGAATGACCGACAAAAACGGAACCGTGAAAAATCCTTTTGTCTCTGTCCTTGCGTTTGAAAACGGAAAAATGACAGCACTTGAACAGGCAAGAATCAACAGCGACGGGAGCTACAAATGCAACCTTGGCTTTCCAAACGGAATAAGCGATAAAATCACTGTAAAAGTCTTGGCTGCCGATGAGAATATCCGTGTTACAGATGCGTCCTTTGCAATTATGTGCGATGACATTACTGATGTCAGGTACGAAAAGTATAAAAAAGGAAATGATACGGTATATTATGCAGATCTTACGGAGTTGTATACAGGAGTTCATTCGGTAAATATCATAATTGCAGAATATGATGAAAACGGCAGACTTGTTGAGTGTACGCGTTTTGATGACGGAAGTATAAAGGAAAGCGGCGGGAAGTACATTTTTGAACAAGCGGTTCAAACTGTCGGTACTGCCGACAAAATGCTTATCTGGAGCAAATTTGAAAGGATGATTCCGTATGCTGTCACAACCGAGGGCTTTGAATTGGATTTAAGTGAAATTAAGCCATCGTTGGGCAAAGCTGATGACAGGTTGGAGCGCTTGGGTTACTCTTCCGGTTCACTTGACGGTGAGAATGATTACAGAACCTATAAAAAAGCAGTTTCGGAACTGCCGGATGAATTTGAGGTTGTAAAACCCGTGCCGATAGAAAAATCATATGAAATATTTGTATCTCCCAACGGCGATGACAGGAATGACGGCACAATCGAAAAACCGCTAAAAACAATTCATAAAGCAATAAGCGCTTACAGCGCGCGAAATCCTGCCTATCAAAAGTATCGGACAACGATATACCTTAGAGAGGGAGTATATACTGTAAATGATATGATTGAAATAAGCGGCAAAAAAATTAACATTGCTGCATATAACGGCGAAAAGGTAACGGTTACATCAGCAAAGCCAATAGACGGATCAAAATTCAAAAAGGTGACAAGCGATAACATCTCAGCAAAAAAAATCAATTCGTTATCTGATTCCGCAAAGGAAAATTTATATTACTGCACATATGCGGAGCTGGGTATAAATGGTTTCCCCGGGCTCAGTAATGACGGATTCAAACTACCGACAATGATTTATAACGGCGAGGATATGATGCTTGCAAGGTATCCGAATACATATAATGACAATGTTGAAAAGGTTTTGGATAACGGTGTAGACAGTGTAAACAATAAAATCGGAGAGAAATTTGAGATCATACCTTTAGATAAAACACCTCTCAGCTGGAACGATACCGGAAAAATTTGTATGTGGTCACAGATGAGCGCAACGTGGACCAGCTCAATGGGGGTTGTCACCATAAAAAACGGTACGGTCAGCGGGCCGGCAAAAATCGCAGTAGTGCAGGTTGGAAATACTTTGTATCCGGTGGCAACCAGTCCGACAAATTACGGTATCGCACCGTCACAGCTGTATTTTTTCAATGCTCTTGAAGCGATTGATATGGAGGGTGAATGGTGTTGTGATGATGAGGACGGCAGAGTGTATTTCTATCCGCCTAAAGGTATGTTAAAATCTGGAGATACCGTTTCATTCTCTAATGATACTATAGAAACTATATTGGATTTTAACAACTCCTCTGATATTGTCATAGACGGAATTTCCTTTGAACAGGGAAGAAATACAATCGGAATGAAAAACTGCCGGAATATAATTATTCAGAATTGCACATTCAACGCAATCACCTCTACAGCTTTGAGCCTTTACAATTGCTATAAATGCGGAGTTATTAATTCGGATTTTAACAATTCAAACAGCGCAGTCAGCATAAGTGCCGATACCGTGAAATGGGAAAATCTTGATTTCGGCAGAAACTTTGTTCAGAATTGTCATTCGGTTGGTACTGCCTTTGTTACAATAAACAATGCGTCGGGAAATATTATTTCACACAATCTTGTAGAAAATACCTCAGGCAGCGCTTTGTCGATATGGCACGGAAGCGAAAATATATTTGAGTATAATGAGGTTCGCAGTGCAAGCCTTGTCGGAAATGAGGGTGGAGTTGTTTATATCAACGGTCATGTTGATTCGCTGTATAACCATATACGGTATAATTATATACATGACAATAGACCGTTAAACACATATTTTGATAAGGGACCTGCCGTCTTGTGCGATGACATGGAGGACGGAGTGTATATCTACGGTAACATATTTCAAAACCAAAAGATCGGCATTTCGTATAACTGCGGCGATAATAATATGTGCGAAAATAATGTTTTTATAAACTGCAAAATCGGTATAGACGATATAAGCACCATGTACGGCGGTTACGGCACGTTTATGGGAATGAAAAGAAGCAATACAGAAAAATTAACCGATGGCAGAATGTTCCTGTACTATACGGATAACTTAAAAAGCAGTGTATGGTCTAAACGTTATCCGAGGTTTGAGGAATATGTAAACTATACCGAGAGACTTTTCGCCGATTGGAAATCTGACGAAAGCTATGATGACAGCGAAGACATGAAGTTTTTCAGAGCTTCAACCGGAAACTATATTCTGAATAACATATTTGCAGGAAAAAACAACGATGAGGATATTCTGTTCAGACAAGTGTATTCCGGTAATAAAATCCTAGTTGATAATCCGTATATTGCGGAGGTATCTCCGGAGGGAGAAGTCCCA
Organism: uncultured Clostridia bacterium; assembly: GCA_934462715.1. Lineage (GTDB taxonomy): Bacteria > Bacillota > Clostridia > UBA1381 > UBA1381 > RGIG1988. The sequence goes on along the minus strand of CAKSIJ010000001.1, from coordinate 38,281 downwards.
ACGCAAAACGGTCAGAGCTATAATGTGGTGTACAATAATACACAAACCGAAAGCTATGATTTATCGCAAAATGAAGTATTTGCAAAATGCGGTTTTAATCGAGGTGAAGAATTTGACAGTGCGGTCGACATTATATACAACGTTGACGGCAAGCTGAATGCCTCAGAATATATTGACCTGTATTGGAGAAATGTAAAGGGCGCAAATTACTATAAGCTTACAGTTGCCTATGATGAGGATTTCAACAGTATTTATTCAACATCATATACATTCAGCAATTACATAAGAAAAAAGATTTCAAAAAGCTGTTTTGATAATATAGTGTATTACTATAAGCTTGAAGCGATTTCTGTTAAAAACGGAGAAAATACGGTTATTGCTGCGGCAACAGGAAGTGCTGCATATGATAAATACAGTCAGAAACAGGAAGAACTAACCCTTGTTGATGCAACAAAATCCGATATGAATTTCTCACGTTACCGTACTTATGTGGATATGGGCAGCGAAGGATATATTTTCAGAAATCTCACTTATATGGACGATAGTATAAATTATTCGCTGACCGATGAAAATGAAAGTGACGGCACATATATTTATCTGACCGGAAGCAATTACAGCAAAAAGCGTGATTCGTGGAGTGATTATGTATGTTTCGGCAGAAGTGTTGAGAACGGAAATACTGAGATAGATACCGATACCTATGTGGAAATAGAAGCGGATTTCAGATTTCCATCAGAGGAAACTTTCCCAGATAACAATTATATTGCAATGTCAAATTTTGCGGTGTCAAAGCTTGCGGTTGATAAAGAAACCGGAAAATATTCCGAAACAGCATTTGTGACAGCAAAAAAAGATGCGGACGGAATGTATACAATCTATGCAGGAGCAATGGACGGTATAATATCGCTTGACGACCACATAACGCTTGTGCCGCTTGAAACCGTTACATCTGAGGAGCTTTTCGGAAAATGGCATCATGTTAAAATCAGTGCCGATATGGCTGACGGATTAATCGGATACACCTATGACAACGGAAAAAGCACGCAAATAAATATGAATACAAGAACTGATGATACTTTGTACAAATGGAATACGGGAAATTATCTGTCATTTCTTGATTTTGCGGCATTTTCACAAGACAGCGGCGCGGTTTCCGCAATAAATATAAAAAATATTAAAGCCGTGCGCAGGGTTAAAAATTAAGCGTCAAAAAGATGAAAAAATCAATACATAAATCAGGTATTACATTTTTTACAACAAAGAAAGGAATGGATTTATGAAAACTAAAAGAATTATAAGTTTATTAATTGCCGGAGCGCTGATAACATCATCGGGAGTCAATACAGTTCTTGCCGATGATACAATAAACAATTTGACAAGCGATATCGCTGCGGCAGAAAAAAACAAAGAAGAAAATCAGATTTTATCGGAAGATGCAGCTTCACAGACTGTGGAAGATGACTTCGAGGAAGAAACTCCAATTGAAAATCAAACAGAAAAAGAAGCCGACAACGCTAATGATGAAAACAAAACAGACACAGACACTGATTTGAACCCAGAGGAAGAATCAGAGAATGATACAGTAAATCTGAATTTGGCAGAAAATCAGTCTGTTGAATTGTTTGGTGTACAAGACAGGAACGGCACGGTTACATATTACAGCGAGGATTATCAAGGGGACTTTGAAAACGGATACAGCTTTTACGATTGTTGGGATAATAACGTTGACGGTTTTGAAACCAGAACGGCCGGGATACAAAAAGTAAAAGATCCGATAAACCCTGACGGCGATAATTATGTTATGAACATCTACAGTGCAGATTCTGACGGAAACAGCATGATTCAGGGAGTCAGAACCGGAAGCAGATACAAAACAACCGTTTATCTTTATAATGACAGCAATATAAAAAACATTACAAAGCTTTCGTCATTATCAGACGATGGTATTATTGTACTGAGAACAAAATTTTTGGCAAAGCCCGAAGTTTTTAATTACTTCCGAAACGGGTTCTATATTCTTCCGACTACCACAAGATCCTCGACGGACAGATACGGAGGAATGACGAACGAATGGGAAATTTCGATCAAAAAGGGCAAGGATAATATAATTTTTGCACAAAACATAATGGATAAGGATAAGCAGATCTATCTTGATTACAATTCATGGCATGACATTGTTTATGTCTTTGACATTAAGACAAATACAGCAAAGTACTATGTTAATGATACTCTTGTTATGACACAGAAATATAACGGAAACACATATGTACCGATACTGCAGGGCGGATTAAAGGTGTTTTATCCCGGAAATTCCGAAAAAACGCTTTTGCCGGAAGGGCTTTTGTTCATAGATGACACAAGCATTATCGGAACGAGTGAAAAGGCTGAGTACCTCGGCGGATACTATAATCAGGGAGATTGCCTTATAACACTGAGCTTTGCCACAACTATGGATTTGGAACAGCTTAAAAAAGTGCAGCTTTTTTCCGAACAAGAGGACGTGAGTGAAATAATCGATAATATTTCCTTATCTGATGACGGAAAAACAGCTTTTATACAGCTTAACAAAACAGAAATTGTACCAGAAAAAAACTATTCTCTGACAATTCCCGGAGATGTTAAGGATAAGTTTTACACCCAACTGTCGGAAAACGGTATTGAAGATGCGGTTACGTTTACAATTGGTAGAACAACAGATATATATAATTCCGATAAAAAGCTTTCAAAGCTTAAAATAAACGGCGAATTATATAACGGTACAAATCTTGAGAATGTCAATTCTTTAAGTTATGCCGCTGATATTGTAAATGCGGCAGCCAACAAAAGAAATGTTTTGTGTATATTTGCAGTATACGGTGAGAATGATGAAATAATTGCAAATGTAATCAAGGAGCTTGAAATAAATGGGGATTCAAGCGCTCAGGTATCGTTTGAGATTGATGATATAGATAAAGCTGTATTGGATGTAAGAATGTATGTATGCGACAACACTTATACAAAAGCAAGACCGGCACACGAGGCAGACTGTCTTACCGACACACGTCCGAGGACAGATGCAATTCCGACAAAGCTTCTTACCGACGGAGGATTTTCGGTGTTGCTTTCAAACAAGGATAAAAATATCATTTCTGTCACTTCTAAGCTGAAAAGCGATGAAACAGGCAAGTATAAAAATATATTTGTTGCGGTATTGGGCGGTAAGGATACACCTTTGTCTGAAATATCAGAAAAACTCATAACCTTCGGTGAGGCAAATATCGATTCAGACGGTAACATAAAATATGCGTTTGGATTATCGTCAAGAGAATCGTCAGATTATACCGTTTATATGATAACAGACGATAATTATTATAAGGAAAATTTTGCATATAAATCTATAGCCGATGTTGCCGCATTTGTCAGAAGTATTTCGGACGGAACGATTGCAAAAGAAAATTGCTATAAAAAATCACTTGAATACGGAAGTCTTATCGGAACGGATTTTGAACCGGCGGTAAAGGATGATAACGACGTGGATTTGTTTAACCGCAGAGTTTATGAAAACAAAGACGCATATCCCGATGACTCGGATGAAAGGACGGTACAGAATTTGAATAAGGTAATTTCCGACTATGTTATGGAAATTACATATCTGCATGAGCTTGAGATGATTTCCGACAATTCTGAAATATATAATAAGCTCGTAAGCGGTATGGGAATTACCGGTATACAGCTCGGTCATTACAACACTTTGATTCTGACCCAAAAGAACTATGTTCTCAACGCTTTAAAGAATAAGGATTTCAAAGACAAGGATGAGCTTGTGTCTTTCTTTAACAAGACGGTTGCGGAGGCTTTAAAATTTTTCCCGGATAAGCAGGCCCCGGATATTGTAAAAATCTATGAAAACAATTTTGAAACGGACGATTTGAGTAATTTCAAAGGTACTTATGCTCCATACAGAAACATTGACACGGCACTGGTAAAGTCGGTAAGAGATCCGATTAATTCCGACAATAAAGTGATGATGGTAAGCGGTAACTCAGTTGTGTCTGAGGTTGATAACAAGAAATATGATTTAACCGCGCTTGTATTGTCGGAAAAAATCTGGAGTCAGGAGCCGACATATGCGGATTACGGCATTGATATGAACAATGACTGTGTAGTCTGGAAGGCTGATGTATATTTTGATGAAAAAATGGTCGAAGAATTTAAGAAGTCAAATATTATGACCTTCCAAATAACAAGGGAGGGCGGTCATGACAACTACAGCCTTAACTGGAATATGGGATTTGCAAAAAATAACAATACAAGCGCAAGATTTTACAGTGCGCAGCTGAAGCCTGAGGAGTTTGACAATGCAAATTCGCTCGGTAATGTTGTTGTAGATTACAACAAGTGGCATAGTATAACTCAAATTTATGATGGAAAAAACAAAAAAATGAGTATATACATTGATGATTTGCCATTTATGATTCATCAGAAAACGAATGCAACTCTTGCGTCAAATAACAGGGCAATCGGAATGCAGATGTTTTTCAGGACGGCCGTACCCGATAATCTGATATACATAGACAATATCGAAACATATGCAGTCAAGAGGAGAGCAGGTATTGAAGCCTATACCTATAATCAAATTTCAGGTGTAGTCACAATAGAATTTGCAACTCCCATATATAAGAGTACACTGAATAAGCTTGTGCTTAAAAAAGGAGATGAGGACGTAAGCGATCTCATTAAAAACAGAACGCTTGATGACAGCGGATATTATGCTGTTGTTGAAATAGATAAGGATAATCTTGAACTTAATTCAACATATAAATTCATAATTTCTGAGGATATATCGGATATATATAATCAACCGATATCGATAACCCCGACGGAGTTTGAGATTAAGACTGGAAGAACAAAGAGCATATATGTTGACACCGACTCCGAAAATGCAATGCTTTCTTATAACGGTGCTACTCTTGCAGAATCCGATAAAATATCATATCTCACGATAATCAACAACGTAACCGATTCAATGCAGAAGGCTATAGCCGGAATGGGTATATACGGAAAAAATGATAAACTATTGCATTTTGAATATATTCCGGTGAATATCCCATCAGGCGGCGGAAATGTGCTGTTTGAGGCAAATGACATTAAGAATGCGGATAATATTCGTGTATATCTGTGGAATACCGATGATAACGGAAGCCTGGGAACGCTTGTACATTCATGTGTTGCTCTGCAGGAATACGAAAAGCTTGTAACCGACGCGGTAACAACCGCTGTTCTTCCCGAATTTTCTGTAATGATTTCGGACATAGAAAATAATTATATTTCAGTTGCAGGCAACGCCGGTGAATTAAGCTCTGACGGACTTATAACAATAATCGTACTCGATGGTGCGGATACGCCTATAGCAAAGGCGACGGAAAAAACAGTGGCGGCAGGAAGCACAACGCCTGATGAAAACAGCAAATTCAATTATTCGTTTGAATTTGATAAGTCTTCAGGCAACTATACGGTATATGTTATAACGGATAAAGGCACATACAAAAAGAATTTTTCATATAAAACGCTTACTGATACGGCCGCAATGATAAAAAGCATTGTTACGGGCATGGTGGCTTCGGATAAGATATATGACGTCACCAAGGAATATGCCGATATCATAGGTGTTGATTTCAGATATACTGTAAAAAAGCAAAGGGATATTAACATAATAAATAATTTTGTAATCAAGAACAAGTCGCAGATTACCGCAACAGCGGATATAGATTACCTGAAGCAATATAAATCGCTGCTTTCGACAGCTTTGAGAGAAATAACCTTCCTCACCGAGCTGGAGAATACATACTATTACGGCGCGGTGATTGCGAAGCTGAAAAGCTATAAGGACATTAACAAAATTGATTTTAACGACTTTGATACAAAGCTTACAGATGACCAAAGAGCGGCAGTCGGCGCAGACATCATAGGTAAGACATTCACAGACGCAGAGGATGTAAAAACTTATTTTAACAGTCTTGTTACCGAGAAAAAAGGTCAATCACAAAGCAGTGACAAAAATACCAACAACTCAAAAGGCAGCGGAGGAACAAACACAAATTCAACACCTACAGCACATCCTACAACAGATTATGCAACAAGTAGGTCATTTAAAGACCTTGAGAATTATCAGTGGGCATTATATGCGGTAACAAAGCTTGTTGAAAAAAATATAGTGAACGGCGTTGCCGAGAATGAATTTGCACCTGCGCAAAATGTCAAACGGGAGCAATTTGTGAAAATGCTTGTTATTGCATTCGGAAAAACAGAATTAAATGCTGAATGCAATTTTGAAGACGTTACAACGAGTGATTGGTTCTATCCGTACATTGCGTCTGCAAGAAAGTATAATATAGTAAACGGAATTTCCGAAAGCCTGTTCGGTGCGGGATATGATATTTCACGCCAGGATATGGCAGTTATGATTTACAATGCACTTGTAAACAACGGTTACGCTTTCAATAAGGGGCAAAAGGAATTTGCGGACAGCCCGGATATTTCCGACTACGCAAAAACAGCTGTTGAAGCACTTGCGGCAGATGGAATAATAAACGGCGTCGGCGATAACAGATTTGAACCGCATAAAAACGCAACAAGAGCTGAAGCTGCCGTTATGATTAATAATGTTCTGGAAATTATGCAATAAAGAAAGGAAAACAAGCTATGAAGAAAAGACTTTTAAGTATCATTATATCTGCTGTCTTTATAATCTCATGCTTTGGTACGGGCGTATATGCCGCAGAAACGGAAGCAGACAGAATACCCGAACTATTGACAGCATTTAATCTTATTCCGGCTTCACAGAGGGGACAAGACGTAACCGAAGAAGTTACAAGGGGAGAATTAGCGGATATGGCGGCAATTTTGCTGGGAAACGGAGTTGTGACAAACAACTCCACCCAACCTTTCCGCGATGTTCCGCCCGACAGTCCGTACTATGAGAGCGTTATGCGCCTTTATGACTGCGGTTATGTAGAAGGAACGGGAAATTCAAGCTTCAATCCGGAGGATAAAATTGAATATCTCCATGCGGCAACCATACTGCTGAAAATTATGGGTTATGATAATCCGGAGCTGCTCGGAAAGACGTATGCGGGACTTGCCGCAGAGCAGAAGTTCTATAAAGGCATGACATTTGATTCAAAGTATCTTACAAGAGAAAATGCATTTAAAATGATATACCGTGCCCTGACCGGTACAATGATTTATAATTCATGGTACTATTCCAAGGAGAATATGACTCTGCTTGAGGACAGATTTCATATATATTCGGTAACGGGTATTGTTACAAATGACGGAAGAACAAGCTATTCGGGAAAAACAACAATTGCCGAAAGCTCAGTTATGATAGACGATACGGTATACATAAACAAAGCCGATTCCAATCCGACGCTCGGCACTGAGATTACAGCATACTATGTTGATAATGACGGTGATTATGAGATAAGATACTATTATGAAAATAAAACCAATTCCGTTAAGGAGTATGGCGCAGATGATATTATATCATATGACGGAAAGTATACCTATGAAGTGTATCGAGACGAAAATCAGGAAAAGACCGAAAAAATCTTTCTTGACGCAGCATATAAAATAATTTACAATGGTGTTGCATATGTCCCGGAGGAGGATATTTCTTCTAAGGATTTTATAAATATGCTCAAGCCTCTTCACGGTTCTGTTCGGTTTATAGATAACAACAGAGATAATAAGTACGATATTGTGCTGGTAACAAATTATGAGCTTATAATCGTCGGCGGTGTGGACAGAGTAAATAAAATAATCTATGACAAGAATAATACCGAAAACAAAATAGAGATTGATAAAATTGATGAAGCAACAATTTTTGATGCGAACGACAGGTCAAGGGAAATGGCGATTGAGCGTATTGTGGCGGATAATATTATCTATGCTGCTATAAGCTACGATAAGAGCTATGCACAGATACTTGTATCAAATAAAACCGTCACCGGAAAGTATGATAAAAAGACATCGGATGAGATAGTTATGGGAGAAGAAATTTATAAATTTTCCGAAGAATACAAAGAATTTATAAAGACAAATCCCATTTCCGATGTGCGTGAAACTGTGTATTATCTCTCACCGGAGAATGAAATAGTATTCCATAAGCTAAATCCGGGCGATAATGATTTATCTTTTGCATTCTTATATGAAATTATCAGAGGTGACGATGAAAGCACCGGTGAAGAGTGTTTAATGGCAAGAGTGTACACTCATGACAACGAATATAAAACCGTAAAGCTTGCCGATGCAGTTACAGTTGACGGAATCAGATACAAGAAAAACAAAAAAGATGTCATATACAACTTAATAAAGCGCCATAAATACGGCGAGAGCAGCATGATAGCGGTAAAGTATAATTCCGATAATGAAATCAAATTCATAGATATGGCATATAACCCCGAAGATAATGACATTGACGATGTTACCGGAAAGAGCTATCGTTACCCCAACAGCGGTGAGGGTAATGACTCTCTTCACATTGCAAACGGAATCACAGGTTATACAGCACCTGAAAATTACCGCGATCCGCAAAAATTCAAAGTTTACGGTGTAAATTCGGGTATGATAGGCAACGGTGAGCTTGCGATGTCAACCGATACGCTTGTATTCTATATACCACTCGGCGATAACAGAGAGGACAGCTTTGTAACTCACACTACCGACATCACCTACGACAAAGAGGGCATAATTAATTCCAGCGTCACAGCATATGCGATGAAAGACAACGCTCTTGTAGCTGATGTAATAACGATTAACAACAGATATTGCGTGGGAACAGATTTGAGCGAATATTCCTCCGCTGCGGCATCGCATACATATATTGTAAGTGAGGTAAATGAGGAGCTTAATAGGTTTGACGAACCATCAACACATTTAAAGCTTTATTATAACAGAAATTACTATGATTTCTATACAACGTGCGAAGGTGTTGCCGATAGGGCATACTGCGGGCTGGACGCTTCGGGAAATATTTATTACAAGAGTGTTGAACCGGGTGATGTTGTAAAAGTCGGAACCGATAAATACGGTGATATTCCGGAGGGGCAAATCAGAATAATGTACAGTCCTTCATATGACAGCAACAAAATCATATATTCAAATCCTTCGTTTAATCCGTCATCTGCTCCTCAGGCAAACGACCTGATTAATCGGGTATGGATAAACAGAATTGATGGTAAATATATTGAATTCGCTACCGAGTCTCCTATAGTAAATACGAATTTACCGAGAAGCAAGAAGTATATTGCAACTACCGGCAGACCTGACTATGTGGTATATGAAAACGGTAAGGTTAAGCTTGGCGATGCAACTCAGCTTGTTTCATACGAACAGACAAAAAGCGAAGATTGCAGAGTGATTACAATAGGCGGATTGAGTAAAATACAGGTAATATACACAATAAAATAGTACAGGAAAGGAGATTCGCATGAATAAAAAAAGTCTGATTTTAGCTTTTTCTCTTGCGGCAGTTGCCGTGACTGAAAGCATTTCGTTTGCGGCAACACGCAGTGAACTGGCTGATACAGTTCCGGCAGCGAGAGATTTTTCATTCGGACTGCCGCAGCAATATTTTACGGTAACATCACTTGATACGGATAATACAAGCTACGGAACATGGATGAGATTTCTTGATACAAGAGAAAAATATCCCAACGAAATTCCTATTTTTAAACCGTATGATGTTAACGGAAAAATAGAAATATTTGTTTCGGTAACCGGAAGTGATGACGGCGACGGTTCTATAGATAAACCGTTTAAAACGCTTGAAAGAGCCTTTACAGCCGTCGGACAAATAAACGATAAAACCGGCGGTGTGGTAATATATTTGAGAGAGGGAATATATAATGCGTCAAAAGGCATAACGATACCCAAATATGTTTCCGGAGGGAAAACCAATCCCCTTGTGATAAGCAGCTATAAGGACGAACAGGTAAGTATAGTGGGCGGAATAACAGTCAGAGGGCAAGATGCAAAGGTTGCGGATGATGAATTTGCAAAAAAGTATCTTAAGGAAGAAGCTTACGGCCGTGTGTACTCGGTAAACCTGAAGGAACTCGGCTATAACGACTATCCGCAAATAAGCAAAACAGCCTCCCCGGCACTTGTGGTAAACGGTACATCTTATAATCTCGCAAGGTGGCCGAATTCAGGAACAACCAAAATGAAAAAGCTTGATGAGAGCGAATATAAATACGGAGTTATAGACCCGGGGCCGGTAACGAGTATGCTCGGAGGCAAGGCGATAACCGGTGATACGGGCGGCGGCTTTGAGTTTGTTCCGGAGGATTCCAGACCTTTGAGCTGGCACAATGACGGAAATATATGGATGTACGGCTCATTCGGAGTCGAATACTTGAAGGGACAGGCACAGATACAAGATATTAAAAGTTTTAAAAATGATATGGCATCAATAAGAACCGTAAGTTTGTACGGACCGGGTGCAAATTACAGTACGCACTGCTCATTTTATTATTTTAATGTTTTTGAAGAGCTTGATGAGCCGGGGGAATGGTATATGGATAGAAATACCGGAATGCTATACATATACCCTCTGACCGAGCTTTCGGGAAATGATATAGATATTGCAACCAGTGATGAGAACTTGATAACCTTTGAGAGTAATACACACGATGTTGTAATTAACGGGATTAACGTTAAAAACGGTAAAGGGAACGGGATTGTTGTTCAAGGCTACAACAACGTTATTCAGAATTGTGATTTTTCTGATTTAGGAGCTTCGGGTGTAAGAATTGCCAACTCTACCGCCTGCGGTGTTACCTGTTCCACACTCGTAAGAACAAACGGCGTAACCGTTGCTTCAAATATAGGGTCGCAGTCACCCGTAAATTTCGAAGGAGATTTAAGACCCACCCGAAACTTTGTGCAAAACTGTTATAGTGTGGGCGGAAGCATAAGCGTAAACCGCGGCTGCGGTGATGTGGTATCTCACAATACGGTTATAAACACAAATTCCGCATTCGGTATCAACCAGGCGTCGGATTGTATTTTTGAATATAACGAGGCTGCCGGAGTTCCGCTGACAACAACCGATACCGGTGTTATTTATGTGAACGGCTCGGTTGACTGCGTTGGTAATCATGTCAGATACAATTTTTTCCATGATTCAAACAAATATCGACAAGACCCGTTCGGAATATATTTTGATGACATGACCAGCGGATGTTATGCATACGGTAACATACTAAAGGATAGCATTATATATCTGCACGGAGGATTTTTTAACACAATTTATAACAATCTTCTTTTCGGAGATGTTAAAACATCTGCAGTTATGAACAGTGATCATTACTGGGGAGGAAGCAAGTTTAACGGTATTTTCAGAACGCAGTATCTGATGAAAGGAGCATACAGATCCGATTTTGATTTTTCTTATTTTTTCAAGAGCAATTCACTTGCGTGGGCGTCACAATTCCCGGCAACGACAAAATGGATGCAGGATATGATTGATATGCGTTACAGATCGGGATACGGTGAGGATCCTAATTATGAGAAAAACGAGGAGGATATTGCAGCTCTTGTTCCGCAGAAGTGTGTATATAAAAATAATGCGGTATATCAAGCTTACGGCGTTAACACAAATATCAACGGAGAAACAGACGCTCTGTTTGAAAATAATGTTCATTACGGAGTAGACGATACTGTGAATTATAACGGAAAAAAGGTTACAGCAAGGGACGCAATTTTCAAGGATTACGAAAACGGCAACTATAATCTCAGGGAGGACTCCGTAATCTATTCGCAGATACCTGATTTTGAAAAACTTCCCGACACAAACAAAATCGGTGTTATAGTGCGTGATGATTTGATGAAGGATATATTCAAAATGGGAAATATGTATTCAATATATCCGCCGAATGATACTCAAAGACCGGTATTCCCGGGCGGAATCGAGTTTAAATGGACAGAGCCGACCGGCGCGTCGTATTATGAAATTGTTATAGCTAAGGATGCTGAATATAAAGATATAATCGCAGACCAAAAGGTGACAGCCAATACCTACACATATGACGGTGCTTTTGAACCGTCAACGGTATATTATTGGAGGGTGACGGCTTATTCATATGCTCAAAGCATTGACACAACGCCGATAGTTGTTGAATCATCATTCAAAACACTTACGTATGAAGAAGCTGTTGAAAGGACTGTTAAGGATTACTCAAACTATGACAGCATTGTATCTAAGTGGGAAGGTCAGTTGGAGTATATCAAGGAAAGCAGCGATAATGAGGATAAATACGGCTACGGTACATATAAACCCGGTACGCTGGACTCAGTTAGGACTGCGATTGAAAAGTCAAAAGAAACAGCGCAAAACTGCGGTTTGCAAAGTGAATTGGACAGTGAAGCAAAACGGCTCAACAGCGAGATAACACAATTGCTTTCCGATAACTCACTGCCGTATGTCAGAACGTATAAGAATTCCTTAGACGCTAATGACTGGTCAGTATTTGCAAGCGGAGAAACACAGCTGAGCGTTGAAAATAATGAATTTTTATTCAGAAGTATGTCGGGTCTGCAATATGTTCTCGATATGCGCCCGCTGACTCCGAGAGAAACTGTAAGATGTCAGGTTAATTTCGGAGATATGAATGGTTGGGAAGCATTTGCTATTCGCAAAACTCCTGATTCCATTTCGCCTAAAGGCGGTATGATTCTGGGCGGACAGGGAGGCGGAGGTTACTATATTGTTGTAAAGCAAGATTATATTGAGCTTCAGAGATGCCCCCAGATTGTCGGACAGATAAGAGTATCTGTGGCAAATGATAACAAAATAATTGCACCGAACACGTGGGTAGAAATTGAATGCTCGTGTGAAACAATTGACGGTGAATCTCACGTCATTTTCAAGGTTGACGGTAAGACAATTATCGATTATACAAGCAAGGAGGACGCAGTTGAGGGTTCGGGTTATTTCGGATTTATGAATAACCCAGGAGCTAACAGCGGTATAAGAATGAGGCCTTGTGAGGATTGATACATTAACAAATATGCAGACTGCCAAAAAAAACGGCAGTCTGCGTGTTGTATTCACAGTATTTGGCAGCGGCTGATGAGTCGATAAGCGGAACAGACGCGCAAACCTGCAAACAAGCAGAAAATACAAGAAAAATAAAAAAACAGGTAAACATAGTAAAATAATTCAATAGTTCGGCAAACCGCAAATCAGTGCAATATATTTATATTGACACCGATTTGCACCGATGTTAAAATAACAGTAAAAGATAAAAAAACACTTTGAAAGGATTTGAATATTATATGAAAAAACTAATTTCATACGCTTTGGCTTTCAGCGTTTTCGGGTCGATGAATGTCGGTGCGCAATATTTGGAGGCGGCACGTTATGATGAAACCAAAGCAGTTTACATTTCGGGCTCAATCATGCCAGATGAAAGCCATGTAACCTTAAAGCTGACCGAAAAGGACACGGGAAAGCTTTTATATTTCAATCAGCTTGTACCCGATGAATACGGAAGATTTGAGCTTTCTTTAAAAGAGGACATCGAAAACTGTGATTTGACCGTTTATCAGAACGGAAAAATAATCAAAGATGCGGTTATGAGCGTGAACGATGTATATAAAGAGAGTACACCCGAAATGCACATAGAAATCAAGGACGGAAAAGCTGAGGTAAAAATAAGTGTTGACAACAAATACTTTTTGGACGATTACAGCTACCGTCTGATGTTTGCCGGATATGACAGTAAAGGAAAAATGACTGAGGTATCCTTTGAGCCGGTACAGACAGCTAATGAGATAGGAAAAAGCGAATATACTGCAGAGTGCGACCCGTCTGAGGTTGATTATATGAAGTGCTTTGTATGGAAAGGCAATGAAATGAAGCCGCTTGCGGAATGTAAGGTTATAAAGAGCGGAAAATATGAGGAACCGATAGTTTTCGGCAACAATCCCGACAAAAACCACCACATAAAAATAAACTTTCTCGGTGATTCGATAACCTACGGCGACCAAACCGAAAAGCCGTACCCGTACTATATAGCCGACAGGCTAAATATGTATTATACCTACAGTTTTCAGTGGAAATCCGGCAGTGAGCTTGCGGAACACAGTATCAACAATAACGAATATGAGGCAAATTGCATAAACAACTACGGACAGTGCGGAAATGTTGTAATAGATAACGGCGGACTCAGCGGAAGCGGATTTGTCGGAAGATACAAGAAAATGGATAAGGACGCAGACATGATATTTGTCTTGGGCGGAACGAATGACGCTGCATTTGCATCGCAGTCATGGGTAAACAAAGAACTCGGCGAAATTACCGATACCGACGATTCGACTTTTTGCGGCGGATTTTATAATCTTTTGACAGGTATACAAAAAGAGTTCCCGAATTCAAAGCTTGTTGTTCTGACGCCGACCAAACGTGGTGACGGTTGGGCGAAAGACACACTGCATTTATATGCAAAAGCGGAAAAGGAAATTGCAGAGAACCTGGGAATTACCGTTTTAGACCTTTATAACGCACCGGAACTTGATTTTGATGTTCTCGGCTGGGACAAATATACCGCCGACAAGCTTCACCCCAATGCAGACGGTGACAAGCTTATTGCAGATTACATTGTAGATACGCTCACAAAGGACGGAATAATTAAAATAGAAAAATAATACCGAGCACACAGAAAGGGAAAATATATGAAAACAGTATTATTTCAGGGAGATTCGATAACCGATTCAGGAAGATTTACCGAGGGTACGCTCGACATAGGACACGGTTATCCGGCAATGGTTGCGGCATATATGGGAGAAAAATATCCGCAAAAATACAAATTCATTGACAGAGCCGTTTCGGGCAACAGAATAGTCGATGTGTACGCAAGGGTTAAAAGAGATATAATCAACTTAAAACCCGATTATTTAAGCCTTATGATAGGAATAAATGATGTATGGCACGATTTGGGTGATGACCCGAACGGTGTGGAAACACCGAGGTTTAAAAGAGTGTATGACGAGCTGATGTCGGTTGTTACCGAAGCACTGCCGGAAACCAAAATCATTTTAATGTCGCCGTACTACACCGAAAAAACAGTTTTGTGGGACAAAAATTTCAAACTGTGGGTAACTGAAAAAGCCGAAATAGCAAAGGAAATGTCAAAAAAGTATAAGACGGCATTTATTGACACTCAGATGCTTTTTGATAAGGCGGTAAAAAGAGCGCCGCTTGAATATTGGACGGCGGACGGAGTGCACCCGACCATGTTTGGACATAAGCTTATTGCAAACGAATATGTAAAAGTATTCTCAGAAATGGAAGGGCTGAAAAAATGACAGCTGATAAAGTATATGTTAAGGATTACACCTCGCCGGGTGATACCGATTCGGCACTCGGAATACGCAATGCAATCGAATATGCAATTGCACACGGCATAAAAACCGTAGTTTTTGATGAGGGCAGATATATGCTCAAATCCTTTATCAGGGTAGCCACTGAAGGTATGCGGCATGACGCAGGCTGTCATGAAAGAGAGCTGTTTAAGGATTGTCACATTCCCGTGTTGAATGTTGACGGTCTATCCCTTATCGGTCAAACGGACAAAAACGGTGAGAGTTCAACTATTCTTGTCGGTGATAACCCTGTTTTGGATAATGTGTTTTTACCGTCCGTTTTGTGGTGTGAAAACAACACAAATCTCACAATTAAAAACATAGCGTTTACGAGATACCCCGAATTTGCTTCTGCCGGAGAAGTGATAGGGGTAAGCGGAGCTTCTGCGTGGATTGAGGTTTTCGAGGGAAATCCGTGTTATGACGGTATGGATATATACTGTGCAAACAGATTTACAAAAAATCGGGAATTGGTCGGAGAGAGCGTAACCTACGGTCAGCCGATTGACGTGAAATTCAAGTCGGAGGGAGGTCGCATACTGCGGCTTGACTGCGAATATATAGCAAAACAGCTGAATGTAGGCGAACTTCTTTCGTGGCATCAAGGCGCACAAACCGATTTTCAGGTATGCTTCAGACACTGTGATAATTTAAGACTGGAAAATTTGCGAACCTACAATTCAAACGGTTTTTGTATGATGGCTGAAGACTGTCACGGTATCAAGGCAGATAAAGTGGTATTTGAACCGGACGGCAACAGACTGTTCACAGGTCCGCGTGACGCATGGAAGCTGTTCAAGTGCGGCGGAGTAATTGAGATTAACGGTATGTATATCGAGGGTGTGAGAATGGACGGACAGAATATTCAAAACACATGGTTTTTCATGACAGAAAAGCTTGCGCCAAACGAAGCGGTGTTCTTTTGTCTGCACACCTACTGCGAAATCAAAAAGGGAAGTATTGCGGAATTTTATCGCGGTTCTGATAAAATGTGTCTTGAGATAACCGATTCCGAAAACATGGGCTGGCAGGAAAAAGGATATTTATACAGACTGAAATTTGCGGAATCGATACCGGATTTTGCGGACGCCAATACCTTTGTCACCGCACAGTGCTACCGTCCCGAGGTTTATATATGCAAAAACTCCACCTTTAAAAATATAGCCGGTGCAGGGCAGATAGTGAAAACCTCCGGTGCATACATTAAAAACTGCCGATATATCAATACCATGAATCCGGGCATATTGATAGGCTCGGAGCTGACGGTACACAATGAGGGCGTACACGGCACGGATATATTTATCGACAGCTGTGAATTTGACAACTGCGGATTTTTCCCGAGATATGATTCTTACGGCTGTATCGGAATAAAATCGGCAGGATTTCACGGAAATGTAAATAACAACATATTTATCACCAATTGCACATTTAAAAATGCAAAAACCGGTGTAAATGTTCAGACCTGCGGCAAGGCGGTAATATGTGACTGCAAATTTGAAAATATTAAAAATCAAACCGAAACCGACTGTGTGAGCAAGGTCATAGTCAGATAGCTGACGGGTTAATGAGAAAAAGGAGAAGTGCAACATGAAAACATATAATTGTACCGAAAAGCCCTTTAGGGTATTCGGCATACCGTTTTTTGATGAAAAGAAAATCTTTGAAAGACTGCCCGATGATTTGTGTGAGGCAATACCGAGGCTAAAATATGTCGGCAAGCGCTGTCCGGGCGCAAGAATCGGCTTTTGCACCGATGCGGAGGAATTTACGGTAAAAATAGCGCTTAAAACTTTGTCACCTGATATCGGAATGTCAATTTTTGCGTGTCAGTCGGCAACGGTTATGATCGGAAAAAGGGATAATCCGATTTTTGCCGGATTGGTCAATCCTCCGAATTACGAAACAAAAGTTTTTGAAAGAAGCTTTACCAAAAATCCCGAAATGGAGGAAATAACGGTTTGGCTTCCGAGAAATGAAGAAATCGAAAGCATAGAGATAATTCTTCCGGATGATGCAAAGGTGGAAGAACCGACGCCGTACAAATGCGGTCCGGTGCTTTTCTACGGCTCATCAATCACCGAGGGCGGCTGCTGTTCGAGCGTAACAAACAATTACATAGCGCTTTTGAGCAGATGGCTCGATATGGATTTTTACAATTTCGGATTTTCGGGCAGTGCATTGGGAGAACCGGAGGTTGCCGACTATATCAACACTGTCGGTTTTTCGGCATTTGTACTTGACTACGACCACAATGCACCAACAGCCGAACATCTGAAAAAGACTCATGAAGCATTTTTCAAAAGAATTCGCAAAAAAAATCCCGATATGCCGATACTGATGCTTGCACGAACAGGATTCGACAACTGGTACGATTCGGACGAACGCAGACAGACAGTAAAAGCAACATATGAAAATGCAATTGCCGCCGGGGATAAAAATGTGTATTATATACCACCGGAAGAGTACTTTGGTGAAAAAGACTGCAGATTGTATACGGTAGACAGAACACACCCAAACGATTTGGGATTTTACCGCATGGCAGAGGCAATATATCCCGTAATGCGAAAAATGCTTGACATTGACCAATAAACAGTATAAAGTTTAGCTAAACAACAAAATGCAATCAGATATGAGGGAGAACTATTATGACAGATATTCGCAAACTATTATCGAAAATGACGCTTGAAGAGAAAATCGGTCAGCTTGTACAGCTCGGAACAAATGTTTTTCTCGAATCGCAGGATCAGGTAACGGGTCCTTTATATAAATTGGGTTTAACTCAGGACGATTTAAACAGAACCGGAAATGTAATCGGCTGTTGGAAAATGCTTGAAATACAGAAGAAACACCTTGAAAACGACCCAAACAAGATACCTCTTTTATTTATGCTCGATGTTGTGCACGGATTTAGAACGGTATATCCGATACCGCTCGCTTTGGGCTGTTCTTTTGACAGGGAGCTTGTTTGGGATTGCTCCCGTATGGCTGCAAAGGAAGCTGCTTCTGCCGGAGTACACGTCACGTTTGCACCGATGGTGGACTATGTTCGTGACGCACGCTGGGGCAGAGTCCTTGAAACCTTCGGCGAGGACGCTTTGATGAACGGCATTTTGGGTGCGGTACAGGTAAAAGCATTTCAGGGCGATGACCTCTCGGACAATGACAATGTAGCGGTGTGCGTAAAGCACTTTGCCGCATACGGCGGAGCAGAGGCAGGACGTGATTACAATTCTGTCGATTTGTCAGAGCATACTTTAAGAGAACATTATCTCCCGGCATATAAAGCGTGCATAGACGCAGGTGCGTCTATGGTTATGCCGGCTTTTAACACTTTAAACGGTGTGCCGTGTACTGCAAATCCGTGGCTTATGAAGAAAATTTTAAGAGAAGAATGGAATTTTGACGGTGTTGTTATAAGTGATTACGGCGCCGTCGGTGAGCTTGTAAAGCATGGAGTGGCAAAGGATAAAAGGGACGCAGCAAGGCTTGCAATAGATAATGGGTGCGATATAGATATGTGTTCGGGTTCGTACGTTCATCATCTTAAGGAATTGGTTGAGGACGGAAGTGTTACCGAGAAGCAGCTTGACAAAGCGGTGCTGCGTGTTTTAAAGCTTAAAGAAAAGCTCGGACTTTTTAAAGACCCCTACAGAGGTGTTTACGAGTCAAAAGAAAGCGAAACAATTCTTACTCCCGAAAACTATGCAACCGTAAGAAAAGCGGCGGAAGAATGTGCCGTTTTGTTGAAAAACGACGGTGTGCTGCCATTGTCGGATACGGTTAAAAAGGTAGCGGTTATCGGACCGTTTGCGGACAGCAAGGGGCTTTTGGGTGCATGGTCGGGAGTCGGAAGAATAGAGGAAACCACAAGCATTTCGGAGGGTATAGTTCGGTTACTGCCCGACTGCAGTGTGACGGTTGTTCAAGGCTGTTCGGATAAATTGTTTGATGAAAACAGGGAGGAATTTGAAAAGGCAGTATCAGTAGCAAAAAATGCCGATGCGGTTATAATATGTCTTGGTGAACATTCCGACTATTCCGGAGAATCATGTTCAAGAACCGATTTAACCCTGCCGGGGGTTCAAGAGGAGCTTGCGCTTGAAGTTTTAAAAGCTAATAAAAATGCCGTAATTGTCACCGTCAGCGGCAGACCGTTGGTTTTGACAAAATTGGAAAAAGCAGCGCCTGCCATTTTACATATGTGGTTCCCCGGAACAGAGGGAGGAAACGCTTGCGCAAATCTTTTATTCGGCAAAGCAAATCCGTGCGGAAAGCTGTCAATTTCTTTCCCGAGAGCCGTGGGTCAGTGCCCGATTTACTATAACCATATGAATACCGGCAGACCGAAGCCGGCGGATCTTGACGATGATCAATTCCGTTATTTTTCATCCAATTATTTGGACTGCGGAAATCTTCCCCTTTATTCGTTCGGTCACGGCTTGTCATACTCTGATTTTGTGTATGAAAGCCTTGAATTGTCAAACAGCGAAATGACAAGTGACGATGAAATAAAAGTGACGGTAACAATTCACAACAACAGCACCGTACCCGGAAAGGAAACGGTTTTGCTGTTTATGCATGATGTTGTTGCGTCTGTATCAAGACCTGTTCAGCAGATGATAGATTTCAAAAAGGTATTTTTTGAAGCCGGCGAAAGAAAAACAATAGAATTTACAATAAATGAAAAAATGCTGAGATTTTGGAACATGGATAACGAGTACGTTTCGGAAAGCGGTGAATTTGAAATATCTACAGGCTGCGCCGATCATTTGATACTTACAAAAAGTTTTGTGTTAAAATAATTGTTATATAGTCATTAAGAAATAAAAAGCGGAGGAATATTTTTATGTCGGAATTGTGGTATAAGCATTGGGCGGATTCATGGAATGAAGCCTTGCCGATAGGAAACGGTAAACTCGGGGCAATGGTATTCTCAAACCCGTTTTGCGACAAATTACAGGTGAACGAGGAAACACTCTGGACGGGTTCACCTCATAATAAATCAAAAAAAGCCGACCTTGGCAAGCTGTCGGAAATAAGGCAAGAGCTGTTTTCCGGAAATTATGATAAGGCAAATTCGGAAATATCGGATTTTATGAGCGGAAATCAATCCGAAGGATATGTTTCCATGGGGAACCTTTTTGTAGACCATAATGATATTAATTCCTCTGACATTGAGAACTACAGGCGAACTCTCAATTTGGAAACGGCGGTTTTGAATACTGTATATACAATAGACGGAGTCGATTATGAAAAGGAATACTTTGTATCTTTTCGGGATAATTGTCTTGTTTATCGGTTTAAGAATACAAAATGGTTTGAAGCATACATAAGCTTTCAGTCGAATCTGAAAAACAATATCAGCGTAAGTGGTAACACGATTACGGTTGAGGGAAGATGCCCGACAAAAATGGTGCGTACAGCATGGCCTTTGGAGATTCGATATGACGAGGATAAGGAAAGCATACCGTTTTGCGCAATGATACACGTTTGGAGCAATAATGTCACAACCGATGAGGGAAATTGTATAAAAGTATCCGGCCCCAATGATATGATAATCTTAATGACTGTATCAACAGGCTTTAACGGTGCAGATAAAATGCCGATGTCAGAGGGCAGAGATTACAAGAAGAATTGCAGAGATAAGCTTGAAAAGGCACTGTCGTTTTCATATGACGAACTGAAAAGCAGGCACATTGAAAGTTATGGCAAAATGTATTCAAGAAGCGAGTTAATAATAGACGGAGAGGACTATTCGGATATTCCGACCGATGAAAGGATAAAAAACGCAGCGACGGGTACTGTTGACTGCGGACTTGTGACAATGCTTTTCGATTATGCAAAATATCTGCTTTTATCCTCATCTTATGATTGTAATGCCCCTGCAAATTTGCAGGGAATATGGGCAAAGGAGCTTACTCCGCCATGGGGTTCGGGGTATACGACAAATATAAATCTGCAAATGAATTATTGGTGTGCAGAGCAGGTAAATCTGCCCGAATGTCACGAAGTGCTGATGAGATTTATAAAGGAAGCGTCAAAAAAAGGCAACCGTTACGGTATGAACGGCTGGATGCTGGCGCATAATTCGGATATTTGGTGCTTTAATGAAGAACCCGGAAAATCTCCGTTTGCTTTTTGGCAGATGGGTGGCTTGTGGCTTTGCAGACATATATATGAGCATTATATGTTTACCGGAAATGCCGAGTTTTTAAGGGAATATTTTCCTGTAATAGACGGTGCGTTTGAATTTATTTCCGATTGGCTGACGGAAGATAAAGACGGTTATCTTGTAACCGCTCCGTCGGTATCTCCGGAAAACACGTTCCGATATAACGGAAAAAATGTAACCAATTGCATAGGCTGTGCCATGGATTTATCGATAATTCGTGATTTTCTTATGAATACTGCGGAGCTTGCAAAAATTCTCGGATTGCCGACCGAAAAGTATGATTTGTTAAAAATGCGTTTAAAGCCGCTTTCTGTAGGCAGTGACGGCAGATTGCTTGAATGGAACGAGGAATTTGAAGAAATTGAAAAGGGTCACAGACACGTTTCGCATCTCTTTGGAATATATCCCGGCAGATGTATAGAGCGTAACAGCAGGGAAGAAGCGGCAGCTTTAAAATCGCTCGATTACAGAATAAAAAACGGCGGCGGTCATACCGGCTGGTCAAATGCGTGGATTGCCTGTCTTTATGCAAGGCTCGGCGACGGCGAAAATGTGTATAAATACATTATGAATATGTTCAAAAACTCAATATATCCCAATATGCTCGACGCTCACCCTCCATTTCAGATTGACGGCAATTTCGGAATTTGTGCAGCGATTTGCGAGGCTCTGATTCAATCGCATGACGGAAAACCCGAGTTTTTGCCGGCTTTGCCCGAGGAATGGAAAAACGGAAGTTTTAGAGGTTTTAAGATAAGGGGAGGATATAACGTTGACGCAAGCTGGAAAAACGGTAAAATCACATATCTTAAAATGACAGACAAAAACGGCAGAGTGTGCAATTCGGATATTTTTAAATAGAAAAAAGGAGCTGCATTTACAATTATGAGATACAGTAATGTAATAGTTTGCCCGAAAGCCGGGCAGTACGAAAACAAAACTATAGTGTACAGAAAGCTTTTTAATGCAAATAAAAACGGCAAATTTGTTGTGAACGTTTTTGCAGACGCTCGTTACAAATTGTATGTAAACGGCATATTGGCAGACGTTGGTCCGGCTAAAGGAAACAATAAAGAACTTTACTATAATACGGTTGATTTGGGAAGGCTTTTAAAGGACGGAGAGAACGAAATAAAAGCATATGTGCTCAACCTATCCTCATTCGGTGATGTAAAAACTCCGTGGATTATAATGTCACTTACAAGAAACGGCACAGGTGCGTTTGAACTGTGTGGGACGCTTAACGGTACGGCGTTTAAAAGCGATGATACGTGGGAGTGTGCTGTTGATGACAGCGTTGAATTTTCAAGAGGTGTATATGCGTTTCTTGCAGGTGCGTGTGAAAGCGTAAATGCAAAAAAATCGGGCAGACTTAAGTGGGATAAAGCGGCTATTGCAGAAAACGGCAAGTACTATGCATGGGGTGAGTCAAGGATTTGGAATAACACAAAAAGTCCTATTCCGCTATTGCGGCTTGCCGAAATGAAAATAAACATGAGTGCCGACAGCGTATTTGACTTTGGATATATCACAACGGCATATCTTAAAATTAAATGCGGCGGCAAGGGCAGATTGAAACTTACATATGCCGAAAGACGAAAAGCCGCAGGCAGTGAGGACAGAGCCGACAAAGACGGTATTGTTGAGGGCGACTTTGACATTTTGGATATAGACGGAGATTTTGTATACGAGTCGTATTGGTACAGATGCTTCAGATTTATAAAAGTCGAAACAGAGGGCGATGTTAAGATAAATGATTCATATGCTTATGAAACGGGGTATCCGATAGAAATTAAAGACAACTACAATTTCGGGAACAAAGCTGACAATAAGCTTTGGGAAATAAGCCGTAGGACGCTTGAGCGTTGTATGCAGGACACATTCATGGACTGCCCGTATTACGAACAGCTTCAATACGGAATGGACACATATCTGCAAAGTATTTTTGCCTACCAATTGTCGGGCGATGACAGACTTCAAAGACGGGCAATCAGAGATTTTGCACTGTCGGTCAATGCAGACGGACTTGTGCAGTCACGCACTCCGGGCGCTTCAAAACAGTTTATACCGGCATTTGCACTCTTTTACATCATGATGGTTTTGGAGCATTTTAAGCGTTTTAGAGATAAAAAGCTGTTTTGCTGTAATATGCCGACAATTTTACAGGTATTAAATTGGTTTGCGGAACACAGCAATTGTGACGGTATGGTTGTAAAAAGCGAATACTGGCATTTTATTGACTGGGCACAGGATTTTAAAGGCGGAGTTCCGCCGTATGATGAGGGTGCAACACTCGGAATAGAAAATCTCATGCTTTGCCGGGTTTTATCGGAACTTGCAGAAGCCGTGAAAGGTACGGAGTATTGCGGTTTTGCCGCAGAATTTGCAAAACGTGCGGATAATATAAGAAATTACGCAAATGAAATGTATTATTCCGAGGAAAAAGGCGCATATGCGCTGACCGAAAAAAAGACGTCATTTTGTCAGCATATGCAGGTATGGGCGGTTTTGTCCGGTACTGCCGAAGGGGACAGGGCAAGGAATATTATGCAAAAATCCTTTGAATTCAAGAATGCGCAGTCAAGCTTTTCTTTTTCGTATTTTCTGTTTCGTGCGCTTGAAAAAACAGGACTTTATCACTTGCGTGAAAATACATTGGATAAGCTCAGACGTCTGACAGAGTATAACTGCACAACCGTTCCCGAAACACCGGAAATGCCGAGAAGCGAATGTCATGCATGGAGCGCAGTCGCTCTGTATGAGTTTACCGCTATGGATTTGGGAGTCAGAGAAATTGACGGAAAAATAGTAATCAAGCCGTATACTGACGGAAGAAATTCAGCCAAGGGAACGGTAATGACATCTTTCGGCGGGGTTTATGTCGAATGGGAAAAGAAAAACGGGAGGATTAAATTAAAATATAAAGCGCCCGACGGCATCAATGTGGTTTTATGAGAGGAGATAGTACAAATGGGAAATAAAGATGAGCTGTTAAAGTATTTCAGAGAAAACAAGGATTTCATGGATGAGCGAATAAAGAGCGGAATAGAGCAAAACAGAAAGGGATATGCCGGCGTTTTGATTTGCGACAGTGAGGGGAATCCGCTCAAAGGCGCAAAGGTTAAGATTAATTTGAAAAATCACGAATTCAAGCACGGAGCAAATTTGTTTATGCTTGATGAATTTGAAAGCGAAGAAAAAAATCAGGTATATAAGGAACAATTCAAAAAGGCATTCAATTTGGCTACACTGCCGTTTTTCTGGAGAGATTTGGAGCCTGTAAAGGGACAGCCGAGATATGCGAAGAACAGTCCGAAAATATACAGACGTCCCGCACCCGATTTGTGCCTTGAGTATTGCGAACAGAACAATATCGAGGCAAAGGGTCACTGCCTTGTATATATATATCACAATCCCGATTGGATAGAAAAGGAATTACATAAGGCAAAATCCCAGATTGACGAGCATATAAAGGAGCTTGCTGAACGCTATAAGGACAGAATCCCGAAATGGGAAGTGGTAAACGAAACAATAAGGGGTGCAGGCTGGCTTGACAAAGCACCGATAGACATAGCACCCGACTTGATAGAATGGAGTTTTTTTGAGGCAAGAAAGTATTTCCCGGGCAATGAACTGATTATAAACGAAGCGTCCGGTGTATGGAAAGACCTTCTATACAACCGCTCGCATTATTATATGCTTATAGAAAGAGCAATCAGAAACGGTGCAAAAATAGATACCGCCGGTATTCAGTATCATATGTTTTATAAACCGGAGGAATTGATAAATCACGCAAGAACCTATTATAATCCGAGAATGTTGTATGCGGTAATGGACGAATACGAAAAGCTCGGTGTTAATTTGCAGGTAACTGAAACAACAATTCCTGCCTATACCGATTTGCCCGAGGACGAAGAACTTCAGGCGGAAATTATTAAGAATTTGTATTCGATATGGTTCTCTCACAGGGCGATGAACGGAATTATATACTGGAATCTGGTTGACGGATATTGCTATACGGGAAAGCCGACAAAGGATACAATCGGAATGATGAATGAGGGCGAAAACTCATGGAGGGGCGGTTTGATTCGTCACGATATGACTCCTAAACCCGCATTTGATGTGATTTGCGATTTGTTTAATAAAGAGTGGCACACCGAGGGTGAATACACAAGCGATGATGACGGTATGATAAGATTTAAGGGATTTTTCGGAGAGTACGATGTGCAAATCATCTATAACGGAAAAAAGACAGACGAAAAATTGGAATTTTTAAAAGGCGGAACCACCCGGTTTAAAATAAAAATCGATTAGGATACGAAAGAGTGCGGCTATTGATATGAAAAATAAAATTTTGAATTTGTTAAACGAAATAAACGATTTACGCAAAGAGGAAAACAGCAGCAAGGTACTTCCCGGCGGTGTGTATTATCTGAATGAGAATGACATTTTATGCACCGAAAGAAAGCACGGCGAATCAAGATACCCTTATGAAATGGACGGAATGACCGTATGGGCACATTCGACAGGATACATTGACGCCTGCGAAAGCACGCTGACATATTTTCGCACCGCTTCATTAAAAGAAGAAACGAGCATAGATTTTTTCGGCGGAATAAAAATAAACGAAAGCGAGTATTACCCAATATCTATATTAGGTCCGTCAAGGCAGCTTTTTGAGGATTCCGGCATAAAGAGATATACCGTATTTTCAAAAAGATGCGCTTATTATATTACCGACACAAAGGATATTGTTTTTGCGGTAAGGTGCTTTGTCACGTCAAAAAAGCAAATATCTTTTAAGATATGCGCAATAAATAAGGGAAAAGAAAAACTGCCGATATATCTGACCTCTTTTATTGAGCCGCTTTTGAGATTTTCGGAGAATGAAAATTTTTGGGGAATACTGACCCGATATGCAAAACGTTTTGACAACGGCAATTATATAATATCGACAGCACAAGACGTTGAAAATTTTGCCGCAGTAAGTGTAAAGGCGCAGTCAAAATGTGAGAGTACCGTCGCAAAAAGTGAGTTTTTAGGAATTTCGGGAAGAAATATAACAAATGCCGAAGTGCTGAAAACGGCACATTTTGAAAATACGGTTTATTCGGTAAACACAACCGATTTACCGATTGTTTCGGATATTATGAAAACAGATCTTGAAGAATACACCGAGCTTGAATATCTGATAAGCTTTACACATGACAAAAGCGAAGCGGAAAAATTAGCGGAAGAAAGCATAAACTCGGAGGTAATCGAAAGGGACATTTTAAAACAAGAGGAAATGGAAAGCAAGAAGCTTTCCCAAATGAATATAGAATTTGGGGATTTTAAAGCCGGAAATATTAATAATCATGTTTTTAACCGATTTTTGAAAAATGTTCAAAAACAAGTTGATTTTTGTGCGCTCGGAAAAAATTATGCCGGTGACATGATAGGTATTCGTGACGTTTTTCAGCAGCTTGAATCGGCACTTATGTGGAATCGGGAGGATGCAAGAGATAAAATTCTTACCGCACTTGGATTCATAATATCGAACGGACGTTCACCCAGACAGTTCTCGATTCCGCCGAAAAAGGGTATAGTACCAAAATTCGATATGCGCCAATTTATAGATCAGGGTCTGTGGATAATTTCGGCAATATATTCTTATCTGTGCTTTACGGGAGATTACTCAATCCTTGATGAGGAATGTACATATTTTGATATTGTCGATGAGAAAAAGGGAATATATAAATACAGTGATAAAACCGGTTCGGTGCTTGAACACGTCATTAATATAATGAATTATCTGATTTCAAATATTGACCCCGATACAAAGTGTTTAAAAATTCTCTACGGAGATTGGAATGACGCAGTGAACGGTTTGGGAAAATCGCAAAAGGGACATGAATTCGGAAACGGAGTCAGCGTTATGGCAAGTCTGCAAATGTATGACTCGTTGCATAAGGCGTCAGACATTTTAAATCATGTAAACAGATACAACGAATACTTGAATAAATACCAAAAAGTACGCACAGAGCTTGTGGAGGGACTCGAAAAATACGCAATGCAATCGGATTCGGACGGAAAAAGACACATCATTCACGGCTGGGGCGATGAGATGAGTTATAAAGTCGGGAGCATTTGCGACAGTGACGGTGCCTGCCGGTACAGTATAAATTCAAATTCGTTCTGGTGTCTTTCCGATATGCTTTTGCGTGACAAAACGGTTAAATCGGATATTCTTGCAGCCTATGCCATGCTCGATTCAAAATACGGACTGAAAACCTTTTATCCGCACTTTCCAAAGGATATGGAGGGAGTGGGAAGAATAACGACTCTCACACCCGGAACATACGAAAACGGTTGTACCTACGTCCATGCAACACTTTTTGCGGTTGCGGCACTGTTTAAAATGGGCGAACCCGAAAAAGCGTGGGAGCAGATAAAAAAGGTCGTTCCGATAACACACGAAAACGTAAGCTTGACACCCTTTGTTATGCCTAATTCCTATTGTCATAATGAGGAATATAACATTGACGGCGAATCAATGGGAGATTGGTTTACCGGAAGCGGTACTGTGCTTATGAGGGATATTGTAAAATATGCCCTCGGTATTCAGCCGAGCCTTGACGGGCTTTTAGTTGCATTTCCGCATTATATCCCTGCCGAAAGCGCAGCAATTGATATAAGAATCAAAAGTGCAATGGTAAAACTTGTGTATAGGAATAAAAAAACAGAGAACAGGGAGTATTTTGTAAATTCACAAAAACAGCCGACTGTAAAAAATGAACTGACGGCAGACGATTGTATTTTTATAGAAAATGCCGATTTGACAGGCAATATTCTGATTGAGGTCTTCGACTGATACCAAAGGAGAAAGCTATGCATATTTTAGAAAACGATAAATACCGTATCGAAGCCGAGAACGGAGTTATAAAAAGACTGATAATAAGGGACTTTAACTATGCCGACCAAAAAGCAATGACTGGTTCTGCTGCGTTTACTTTTTCGGACGAGGATATAACCAAACAAAAGGATAAACCCGATTTTACTCCTTATACCGACAGAACCTCAAATTATGATAAATGCACCTGTGACGGTAACAAAATTATTGCAGAGGACACAAAAAATGAAATATATACAAGCTGTTATCTTGCGGACGATGCCGTTATAATCGAATCGCACACAACAAACCCGAAAATATCACAGTTCGGAATAAACCTCGATTTGAACTTTATAGGCAAGAAGGGATATGACTACCAAAAGCAGATAATTGCCACATCACCGTATTCATCGCATGACGGAAAGTACAAATACTATATAATGACAAGACCGTGCGGAGATTTTTTTGTTGCCGCAATGCTTACGGAATGTGACGGCTGGAAAAACGATTACTATATGTGGGGACACTTAATCAAAAGGGTTAAGCTTTTGTCAAGCTTTGACAGAGTATACGGCGGAAGCGGAAAAAAATCAATAAAAATCATGCTTTTTACCGCCGATACGATTGATGAAGCATTTGAAAGACTGCAAAAAATATATCAATGCCCAATGTGCGTGAACATTGTAAACGGCGGATTTGACGGCAAGGCTTTAATCAGGATTTTAGGAAATGCGAAAAACCTTGAAATTACCGATGAAAACGGCAATAAAGAAAAAATATTCGTTACGTCCGAGCCTATAGAAATTAACATGACAAGCTATGGAATTCATACCGTTATTCCGTATGATGAGTACGGCAGAGCAGGTATGAGCACAACGGTCTATAACGGCAAAAATATGCTTGATATGTTTTATAAAAGCTGCAGGGCAATAAAAAAGCCGTATCACCCCGATGATAACCTCTGTGAGGGCGGTTGTTTTCTGTGGGCATGGCTTCTGAACATGAGAATTTGCAAAAACAGGGAGTTTGACGCGTTAGCAAGAGAAGAACTCGATATTGTAATGTGCCGCAAAAAAGAGCCTGTGAAAAGAAAAAGCATAGTGCCGTATAAAACAGAATATCCGCCGTATCACATATATAAATCCGACAGGGTTCAGGAGCAGTTTTTCGGAGTTTCAATTCTGCTTGAAGCGTATAAATTGTATAAAGACGCCGAATATCTCGAATTTGCCGTTAGCACGCTTACAGAGCTTTTGGAAAACAATTTTAATAACGGAATGATTACAAGGGAAAGGAACGATTATACCACAGTCTGCGCGCCTGTTATACCGATTTGTGATATGGCAGTTATTTTAAAGGAAATCGGCGATGTGCGTTATTCGTATTTTGAAAAAAAAGCGGTTGAGGTTGCCGATTTTTTAGTTGAAAGAGGCTTTGATTTTCCGACAGAGGGCTTTGTGAGCGAGGAAACCGACAGAGAGCGTGAGGACGGCTCAATTTCATGTACGGCACTGTCGGTTCTGTATGTGTGCAGAACGGTAAAAAATGATGAAAGGTATATTGAATTTGCCGAGGATATTCTAAGACTTCACAACGCATGGAAAATCTATTCTCCCGATACAAGAATGAACGGCTCGTCCTTCAGAACGTGGGAAACCATATGGGAGGGCGACTGCGAGGGTCCGGCGATTTGTGCCGGTCATGCTTGGACAATCTGGAGATCGGAAGCCTTGTATTATCTCGGAATACTGACAGGTAAAAAGGAATATTTAATTGATTCATGGAACGGTTTTGTCACCAACTTTGCAAAAACAAAGGCTGACGGAACAATGTATGCCTGCTATGAACCGGATTACATCAGAGGCGGCGGAATCGATTGCGTCAAGAATGAGCAAAAACAGCTTGACGGCGAGGACAAATCGATAAAATATAAAATAGCACACGATTTCCCGGAGCATATCGATTCATCACTTTCAAGATACGCATGGATAAGAGCGGCTTATACATGGGCGAATAAGAACAAAACTCAAAAGGAGAAAGAATTAATTTATGAAATACAAAATTTATGAAACGGCAAAGGGAGAAAATGAATTTATAAAGGAATGTGCAAGCGGTGATTTTGTAAATGATAACAATACCGAATGGAATGTTGTAAATCTTGTGCCGGAGGTTGAATATCAGAGAATTGACGGCATGGGCGGCGCATTTACCGAAGCTGCGGCAGTTACATTGCATAAACTCAGTCCCGAAAATCAAAAGAAAGTTTTAAAAGCATATTTTGACCCAAAAGAGGGAATAGGGTATAATTATTGCCGCACGCATATTCACAGCTGTGATTTTGCGCTCGGAAACTACACATACATAGAGGAGGGTGACAAGGAGCTTAAAACCTTTGATATTTCAAGGGATAAAAAACATCTTATTCCCATGATAAAGGAAGCAAAGAAATACAATGATTTTAAGCTGTTCGCTTCACCATGGAGTCCGCCTGCCTTTATGAAAACCAATAACGAAATGAATCATGGCGGAAAACTGATGCCGGAATACTTTGAGGCATGGTCGGAATATTACATAAAGTATCTAAAAGCCTATGAGGACGAGGGAATCGACATCTTTGCACTTACGGTTCAAAATGAGCCGAAAGCAACTCAAACATGGGATTCGTGCGTATATACGGCAGAGGAAGAACGGGATTTTGTTAAGAATTATCTTGGGAAAAAGATAAAAAAAGCCGGAAAAGAGCTGTACTTTTGGGATCACAACAGAGAACGCATATATGACAGGGCAAAAGTAATGCTCGGTGACGAAACCGCAAAGAATTTGGTTGACGGGATAGCAATGCATTGGTACAGCGGCGATCACTTTGATATGCTGCGCATTTTTCATGAGCTTTATCCCGATAAGAAGATTATTATGTCAGAGTGCTGCCAGGAATACAGCCTCGGCAAAATAGATACATGGTATCTCGGAGAAAAATATGCTCACGATATTATCGGCTGCTTTAACAATTACTGTAATGCATACTGCGACTGGAATATGCTTTTAAACGAGGTCGGCGGTCCTAACCATGTGAAGAATTACTGCGACGCGCCGATTATGGCAGATACGCAAAAAGATGAAATCTTTTTTCATTCGTCTTATTATTATATCGGTCATTTTTCAAAATTCATAAAGGCAGGTGCTGTGAGAATTGCAACAAGTAAATGGCGTGCCGATATTGAAGTCTGCGCCTTTAAAAATCCCGACGGAAATATTGTCTGTGTTGTTATGAATACGGGCGACAATCAGTGGGAATATAATCTGCGTGCGGGCGATTGCACGGCTCAGCGAATTAAAATTCGCCCTCATTCGATACAGACTGTTATTTGTGATACGTAACAATAAGTGCAGGGAGTGAATTATAATTAGGAATGTTTGTGTTGCTATTTTCATAAATAGATAGTTTAAATGTAGAATAACAGTTATATATGGAGGAATAAAGATGATTTTTGAAAATACGGATAGAATTATATTGGCGGGCGACTCAGTTACAGATATGGAAAGTGCTCAACTGGTAGTTCCTTATTCGGATTATCCTATGTTTCTGTGCAACAGAGGTACGTGTGAGATTGAGGGGATAAAATAAATGGGTTATGTATTTTTGTTTGCTGCGCTTATATCCGGAATAACAAAGGGATATTGCGGCAAGAAAACAAGCGGATATGTTAATGAATATAAAGATGCAATGCTGTTTAATTCTATCAGGATGGCAATATGCGTTCTGATAGGCATCATTATGCTGGCGGCTACGGGGAAAATAAATTTTCTTCATACAAATATAACCGTGCTTCTTGTTACTCTTTTATCGGGATTTGCAAATTCCGCATTTGTGGTGTTATGGCTCGTATCGGTTAAAAAAGGCTCATATATGATGCTTGACGTATTTTGTATGCTTGGTGTGCTTATACCGATTATCGGATGTGCGGTTTTTTTGGGGGAGCCGGTAGGAGTAAATGCGATTATCGGAATAGTTATTTTGATTGCGGCTGTTGGCATAATGTGTTCATATAATAATACAATAAAGCAGAAAATAACTATTTCGGCTTTCATAATTTTATTGTTTTGCGGCATTTCAAACGGACTTTCGGACTTTTCGCAAAAGCTTTTTGTTAATCTTACAAAAGACGTTCCTATTGCGGTTTTTAATTTATATACATATCTTTTTTCGGCAATATTACTTATTGCTTGCTTTGCGTTTTTCAAAGCAAAATCTGACAATGATGAAGCTATAAACATAAAGCCGATACTGAAGTATGTGTTCATAATGTCGGTGTGTTTATTTTTAAACTCGTATTTTAAAACCTGTGCGGCAAAATATTTGCCGTCGGCACAGCTATATCCGCTGTCGCAGGGCGGAGGACTTATTCTTTCGTCTGTTATGTCTGCGGTTGCGTTCCGTGAACGGCTGACGGTTAAGGCGATTTACGGCATTGTTTTATCATTTGCGGCATTGATAATAATAAACATATTGTAAATCGTGAACTTGATATTTGGTTTAAACTCTACATAAAAATAAAGAAAAGTATGATAAAAGAACGTTCAGTAAATCAAATCCAATTAATATATAAAACACATATTAGCCCTGTTTTAGGAAATATATTAATTTGTTTAATTTCTCCTAATGATGTGATAAATCTAATTACTACTTTAGAGACAAAGAATTTATCACAAACCTATATAGAAAATATTTTAACACACACCAGAGCAATGTTTAAGTTTGCAGCTGAAGAAGGCGTTATTGCACGAAGTCCGTTCTTATATGTAAAAAAGAAACGTCAAATAAAGAAAGTGCGTAGAAATTTAACAATTATTGAAGTAAAGCATTAAAATGAGTATAAGGAGTTATTCCAATATAAAGCTCCACAGTTTGACGAACATGTGTTCATGAATCGATGTAAAAGATCTTATAAAACGGATAATATCGATCAAAAATTCATACACCTAAAAAAATGTATATCAGAGATATATCCGAATGATGATTTTTCTGATATTACACCGCATTGTTTACGGCATACATTTGCGACAGCCGGAATCAATTCAGGCGTTCCAATTAAAAGTATGCAAGCGCTTTTGGGTCACGCTAATACACGTACACTAATGGACACATATATGCATATAGAGCAGAATGATCAAAAAGTTTCTATCAATATGATTGAAGAACATTCTGTGATCAAGTTGCATACAGTTGAATTATTTGACGATGAAACACAGTTTAAAAAGTGGTAAATGTTAAAAGATTTAAGGGCTTAGATAACTATAAAAACTAACTGCAACACAGACTTGAAAATATTTAATAATTTCATAAGTGGTCAAATGATTGTTGTTAGCTATTTTGCACAATACGTAAAACGGCTTAACCAAGCCGTTTTACAAGCTATTATTTTAAATACACAATCCAAGTCAGATAAAGAGTAATTTATCTGACTTGGATTTATATTGCCAAATATACTCCCTATAAATGACTTTGCTATGCGGTTTTGAGCATTTGTTACTTGTGACGAAAAAGGCATTTTGACCACTTATTGACCACTTATGAAATGATTTAGGATTATTCGAATCTATGAATTAATTCATTTCTGTAGTTTTCTTT
Organism: uncultured Clostridia bacterium; assembly: GCA_934462715.1. Classification (GTDB taxonomy): domain Bacteria; phylum Bacillota; class Clostridia; order UBA1381; family UBA1381; genus RGIG1988. Next base: position 4,201 of record CAKSIJ010000001.1, on the reverse strand, counting down.
ACCTTTATAGCGTTTGACATTTGACCACTTATGTTGAAGATTTATTTCTTCATTGGACACATATGTTGGCGTAGCTTTTTCTTCAATCTTGTCTATTGAAGCTTTTTTGTCATCATAACCAATATGCATATAAGTATCAAGCAATGTTCTGGTGTCGGCATGTCCTAATAATGATTGCATATTAATAGCAGAGATACCAGAATTAATTCCGTTTGTGGCAAATGTGTGTCGTAAACAATGTGGGGTTATGTCAGAAAAATTGTCTTCAGGATAAATTTCTGAAATACACTGTCTTAAATAACGAAATCTTTGGTCGATATTATTTGTTGTGTATGGTCTGTTACAACGATTGATGAATACATATTCATCTATTTCCGGCGATTTATAGTAATATAATTCTTTATATTCATGTTGTAAAAAAGATATTAATGGCAAACATCTTATACTTGAAGGTGTTTTTGTCGATGTTTCGAATTTAGAATCTGTTAAAGATTCATCTACTTTTACAGAACTAAAATCTGAGCTAAAATCATTCCATCTTAAAGCGCATAATTCACCTGGACGCATGCCCGTATACAGCATAGTGCATATCATTAAATACATTGAATAGTCCATAGATTTTGACACTTCCAACAAATGCTTCACTTCTGTTTTTGTCAGATTTCGTCTTGTGATTTTAGTTTTTTGCTCTTTTTTTACATACAAAAACGGATTTTTCGATATAACGCCCTCTTCTGCAGCAAATCTAAACATTGCTCTTGCATGTCTCAACACATTTTCAATATGTGTAGGAGAAAGCTCTTTACGTTCTAAACTGGTTATCAAGTTTATAATATCATTTGGTGAAATTAGGCATACTAATATATTTCCCAAAACAGGACCGATATGAGTAGAATACGCTAATTGAATTTGATATATTGAACGTTCTTTAATCATATTTTGCTTGATTTTAATATAGTGGTTAAACCAAATATCAAGATCAATATCTCCTCGGATATCTCTGTAAACAGATGTATCATTGTTATATGTAATATCTTGAAGTTTTCTTTTTACATCAGATTTACTTCGGCCGTAAACGGATTTTGTTTCTCCTACGCAATTTACAAATCTTCCTTCCCAACGCCCATCGCTACGTTTTCTGATTGTACCTTCACCTTTTGTTCTTCGGCTCATTGAATATATATCCTCCTTTACAAAGCCGACATAAAACACTATAAATTTCAACATATATATTGTAGCATAAAAAAGTCATATTGTCAAAACAATGTTTATTCGGTTTTTAATTAAAATCTTGTGTCTATCGATTTTTCCTTAATATATTTATCCAATTCGCTTTTTATTATTAAAATTCTTCGTCCAATTTTAATTTTTCCTTTAAAATTTCTTTCATGAATTATTTTATCTGCCGATGATAAACCGATCTTTAAATATGATGCAACTTCTTTTCGGGTTAGATATTCAGATTCCAATTCGATTCACCTCTTCCCTATTAATGATATGTTATATTTTCTGCCGGCTTTGGAATACCGTCATAATGCCAAAATATCGCCATTTGCAAAATATTTTCGCACTTCCCTGCAACGCACGGAGTACACGAATGCACAAGTATCATTATCCTCAATATATATCATCGCATACAAAAGCCCGATTTTGTTTTATCAACCGATATTTATCGCAAGCGTATCGTTGAACGTGCTCATATACTGATTTAGTACAGAAAATGCTTTTATTCAATTGCCAAAGAACAACAAGATAACAATTTAGGGGAAAGGGGCTTCTCCGTCGGCTAATATAATTAAGGATGAAGTATTCAATTTAACCACGTACCCGGAAAAGCCCCTCATATCATTTATGCCAGTTTATATGTATGTATTAAATGGATCAGCTTTTGTGTTAAGTGATCCTTTAAATCAACATTAACACCGATATATTCATTTCCGTCGCTGTCATATAAAGTCATTGATGCCAGTGTATTTATATATGGCGAATATGTTGATACAATTCTGTTAATGGCTTCCGCATCACCTAAAACAGCTTTTTGTATTAGCTTATAGTCCAACGCATTATTCATTTTTTCTCAGCTCCTCAATAATTTTTTTCAGCATTTTCAATGCTTTATTTTTGTTGTAGCATACCATTTGCCGACTCATACACATAGCCTGTCCGACTTCTTTATCACTAAGATCTCCCCAAAACTTAAGCAAAAGAATTTCCCTGATATCTTGACTGATCTGCATCAAGGCTGAATACAACAATTCATCGTGTATTGTTGCATCAAAAAGTCTCGTCTTGATATTTTCGCAAAACATTTCGGACGGATATGTATCTCTATATAATGTTGCAGAATTAAGATCATACTCGCTTAACTCTGAAAAACTGATGTAGTGTGTATGATAATTTTTTGTTGTACGTATGTAGTCCTTTAAACAATTAGCAATGGATTTCTTTATATAAGCATCAAATCTGTTGCAAGCACTATATTCTGCATTCATTTTTTCACCCCCGCGGAGGGATGAAATTTAACTCTGCCCATTAATATAACGATTAAAAATTTAAAAGTGCAAAAAAATGCTAAAAATTTATTCAAATATTTTTTTGTATTGTCATTCATTTTAACCATTTCCTTTCATTTGAAATTTTCTAACAAAATTCAAATGAATACGTCGGCGAACGACAATAAATTTTGTAGTTTTTGCGTAATGAAAAACAGTCAAAACGTTTCACGAAAACCGTGAAGGTTTTGGCTGTGCAATACGGGATTAGTCTTGCCCCGCCATCGTCTGAGGAATCGCTGCTGCATTTATGCGCGGTCTTTTTCGATTTAGCACGCCCCATACGATGTGAAATGTAGAATATGCGTTGTTTCACACTGTTCAACTCCATATGCACGGCTGCCCTCCGTGCATATATCTGAACTATTTATGCAACATCAAGAACAGTCATACCAGATTATATTTCGTTTTTGAGCATTATAAAATTGTTCATCTTCTGAAATTACCATCATAGACACCTCTTTCTTTAATTTGATACAATATACCATTTTTCGATTGGTTTATACAATTTTGCGGCAAAAATCAAAAAAGCTTGATTTCAACATTTCGCTGAAATCAAGCCTTTTAAACTTCTATTAAATTCGGGGCATAAATTTCTTTTCTTCATAATTCTGCTCCAAAATCATCTTGTGTTAATATTTTACTTTATAGTTAGTCACAGCATTTTAAGTCTTTACACTCAAAATCAGCACTTTTTACCTATGTACTGAAAGTATTTTCATTCTCGCTTTCTTGACGTAATGCAGTTGAATGGGAAATAGCATAATTTATATTCCTTTCCGTTTCCCCATTGCTGTCTGTTTTTATGTATGACATATCCCATATTTTCTACCAAGCGTCAATATGTGCTGCTTTTGCATCGTTGAAACTTATATCAATGTTTTTGCTCTCAAAATCATCAACCGATGTTTTTATGACAGCAATTTGGGTGAAAGAATATTTTTTATCGGTGGAAATGTCAATAAATGTGCAGTCGGATTTACCCAAAATTCTGAAACTACTTTAATTCTTCAACCGGCATAACCAATAATCCATTCAGAAACGAAAATCTGTCAAGGTCGCCAAGGCGCTCTGTATTAACCTTGACAGATTTTTGTTTCTGAATATAATCTATGCCGTCGGTTGAAGAAAGTTCATGCCACGACCTTTTCACAGTTCTTTATACTGTATTCACTCGGCGGCAAGCATCCCGGATTTCCGGTATACAGCCTTATTCTGTTATAGTATATGAATATATACCTGAATACAATTGTTTTGACCTCTTCTCTTTTCATGCGATATGTTGGAATTTGATATAGTTTTTCCTTCTTAAGCGTAGCAAAAAAACTTTCCATTCTCGCATTATCATAACAATGCCCTGTGCCGCTTAAACTCTGTATTATTCCGCAGTTTTTTAATAATTTCCGATATGCCTCGCTTGTGTATTGACTTCCTCTGTCACTGTGTAACACTACTCCTTGCAAATTGCCACATCTTTGTTTCAACTGATACACCGTATCTATACATAATTCTTTTTTCATATTGTCGCGCATTTCAACGGTAAGTATTTCTCCGTTATAGCAATCCATTATTGGTGAAATATATAATTTGCCGTCTAAACATTGAACCTCTGTAATATCTGTTAATAGTTTTTTTACAGGTTTATCTGC